>NZ_CP073586.1:0-1200000 GCF_022267555.1 Proteiniphilum propionicum | reverse complement strand
TGTTCAAATGAATTTGTCCCCTGCCCATTCAGCTTAAAGAAATAGTTGCTTTCTTTATTTCCCATCACACGTGGGCCTAAAAAAGCGGCGCAAAGGTAGTGATTTTCTTTTTATTCCGCAACTTTTTATCTTGCTCTTTTTTTCAGATCTTCTATTTTAATGCTCATAAGCCGCCCTATTGGCTTGTCATCCCTATATGTAATAATCCTCATGATATCGGCATCTTCAGGAACTCTCAGTGCTTCACTATATTTCGGATAAAAATTGTCAGGTGAAGAGGAATCGAAACTGGTATAAATGTCAAGTCCTTTAATCTCGGGGGTAAGCTTAACATAGTACTCTTCGCCATCTTTTTTTACCGATACAACCGGGTCATACATGGCAGGCGAGTACTTTGTTTGTGCATAATCTAACCGTACGAAATGATCTTCCGTCTTTGAAACGAAGCGGTCCCAGTTTTTCTTCTCTTTTGGAGACCATAGCGACTCAGCCACTGCAAAACCGCGAGGCCAGGCCATATATTCTGCCTGGCGAATATTGTAGATCTGTTCAGTCCACAGGTTAGCCTGTCCGCCCAGAATATAGTCGGCGTTGGCTCCTTCCGGTACAGGATCAAACTTGTATGTCTGACTCAATCTCAAAGAATTATACACACGGGGTTCAGTTGAAAGATCGCCCTGCATAAGGTCTATATATACATAATTGCTAGGACTCATTACCACGTAATGCCCAGATTTGGAAGCCTCAATCCCATAATCAGTTCCCCTCCAGCTCATCAATCCAGTTGTGGGAGTTATCCCTCCCTCAAGAATCTCATCCCAGCCCATCATCTTCTTGCCTTTGGATAGAATAATTTTCTCTACCCTCTTACCAAAATATGATTGTACTGAAGCCATATCCTTTAAACCTTCACGCTTCATCAGCTCTTTCACTTCAGAGCTCTTTTCCCAGAAGGTATAAGGTGCCTCATCTCCACCTGTATGGATATATGGAAAAGGAAAAAGCTCAGCAACTTCACTGATCACTTTCTCCATAAATTCATATACTTTCTCATTGGCTGGACAAAGGGTATTCTCATAAATAGCTGCTGGGCGCCCTCCCGTATTCCAGTCGAGGAAAGGAGCACCGGTACGCACAAAATGATCGCCGCTCTCAGGGAAACATGAAAGCTCAGGATAAGCAGCCAGCACCGCTGAACTGTGTCCCGGGACATCAATTTCCGGCATCACCTGAATATTTCGCTCAATGGCATAATTTATCACATCTCTAATCTCTTCCTGCGTATAATAACCGCCATAATTTCTGGGAGCATTGGGACGAGGCTGGGAGAAACTTCCGAACCACCCTATCTGTTCCGTACGCCATGCACCCACTTCCGTAAGCCTGGGCAAGCTTTTAATTTCAATTCGCCATCCTTCGTCATCTGTCAAATGCCAGTGAAAAATATTATATTTATACTTCACCATATTGTCAATAAACCGCTTTACCTCACTAACCGTGAAAAAGTGGCGCGACACGTCAAGCATCATCCCCCGCCATTCCACTAACGGGTAGTCTGTAATTTCAACAAAAGGGACCTGCCATGTAACATTTTCTTCTCTTTTGTTGCTCTCTATCTGTGGTGGTAACAGCTGAAAAAAAGTCTGAACACCATATAGCAGCCCGGCAGGCTTGTTGGCTCTAATAGAAATTTTCTGTTGTGTTACATTTAACGTGTAACCTTCATCACCTATTTTCTCATCTGCCTTTCTGTTTAATATGAGTTCAATATTTGCGCTGGATGAATTTCTCTTCACCACAACTTTTTTACCGGGGGCAAGTGACAGTTTCTCCTTAAGCAATCCTGTAACAAACGCCCCCTCATTACCAGAAGGGCATGCAACTACAACTTCATCGGGTAGTACATAATACCCGCTCTTCTCAACTATGGACTCAGGCTCGGGAATAATGGAGATTTTCCGCTCTGGCTGTTGTGCTGTGGCTGCCATTGCTAGCAAACTGATAAGTAGAAATGTAAAGATACTCTTTTTCATAGATAAATTATTTATTTAATTCAACTTCCGCTTATGCTACAATTAGTGCTGGATTTTTTGTGGCACTTGCCTTTACAAATTTACATAAATTGTTTTAAACATAGCATCATTAACCACTATGTTCTCAACATTTACACCCACTTTTCTCCCGAATGTATTTATTAATGCTCCGTTAAAAATTCATTTATAATACTGACAGTCAACGATTTATGCCAAATCCCCAAAAAGTGCCATAATCTATTGATATCCAGCGAAATATAAGAGCTATTTTTAAAAAAATACCGAAGTATTGTTTATAATACCGAAAAAATAACTACTTTTGCAGTTGCAAAATAAGTTCATTTAAGCGATGATAAACAGAAATTTAATTCGTATCAGGATTGTCCAGATTGTCTATTCATGGTACCAGAATACGAATAAGGATTTGCGTAACGCCGAAAAAGAGCTCATGTTCGGCTTGCAAAAATCATACGATCTTTACTATTATATGCTTCTTCTTATGGTGGAGCTTACAAATTTGTACCAAGACCGTGTGGATACTAAACGTAATAAATTCCTTCCCACAGAAGAAGATCTTAATCCCAACACTCACCTTATAGATAATAAGTTTATTCTTCAGTTGCGGGAAAACAGGCAGTTTAACAAATATCTTACAGAACGCCCTATGTTATGGGATGGTAACGAAGGATTTATCAAAAATCTACTTGACACCATCGTCTCTTCCGAGGCATATAGAGAGTATACTGAAATAGTCTCTCCCACATATGATGAAGATCGGGAATTCTGGCGGAAAGCCTTCAAAAAGTTTCTTTACCAGAACGAGGAGTTGGATGACATTCTGGAGGACGAATGCATCTACTGGAACGATGATGTGGAGATTGTGCAATCCTTCGTGATGAAAACTATCAGGAAATTTTCTGAAGAGAAAGGTGCCCAACAGCCATTATTACCAATGTTTAAAGATGAAGAAGACAGGGAGTTTGCACTTAAGCTGCTGCATAATACTATTTTGAACGAAAAAAAATACCGGAATCTGATAGAGAAACATACCGATAAATGGGACTTTGAACGTATTGCATTCATGGATCTTGTTATCATGCAGGTAGCTCTCTCAGAAATATCCACATTTGAATCAATTCCAACCAGTGTTTCGTTAAACGAGTATATCGAGATAGCCAAGTCATACAGTACACCCAAAAGCGGAACATTCATCAACGGAATATTGGACGCCATTGTACAGGAAATGAAAAAAGAAAATCTTATCTTTAAAAATTAATTATAAACTATAAATATCAATATCGTATGAATATTTTATTACAAGCGACACAAGGAGGAGGAGTAACCGGTATGGGCAGCACCCTCTTAATGATGGTTGCAATTATTGCAGTATTTTACTTCTTCATGATCCGCCCCCAGCAGAAAAAACAGAAAGAACTGCAGAAAAGCCGCGAAGCGATGAAGGTGGGTGATAAAGTTGTTACATCAGGTGGCATTCACGGAAGAATAAAAGAGGTTGGTGATACCTGGTTTCTGATAGAAGTTGCCGATGGAGTGAAAATAAAATTTGAAAAAGGATCGGTTTACGCTTCTTCAGTTGACGTAACACAGCCTAACTAAACAGTATTTTAGATGGGAATAAAAGCTATCATCAATAAATGGGAACCCATAGTCAAAGCGTTTTTTTCCAATGTACCCTGGAAAAATCTGCTTGCATTTTCCTTTTTTTTGGTGCTGGCTTTTATTTTCTGGTTAATGCTGTTTTTTCAAAAAGATAATGTGGAAGGCAATTACCGGATCCCTCTAAAATATACCAATATTCCTGAAGATGTGGTTTTCGACAACCCTCTGCCTCACTTTATTGAAATCAGCGTATCCGACAAAGGTTCTGAAATTTTTCTTCTCGATATCACAAAAAGAGATTCTCTGGAAATAAATGTGGCAGAAATAACCGAAGATGGCAGCAAAGTTCTTCAGGGCGATCAGTACCGTCAGCTTATTCGTTCAAAATTTGCTCCCGGCACCAATATAAGAGGATATTACCCAATGAATATTTCACTGGCTACTTCTAAATTGCAGAGTAAGAAGTTACCGGTTACGTTCGATGGTGAGATCACAACCAGCAGAGCAAATTTAATTGCAGACAGCGCAGTATTTATTCCCGAGACAGTAACTGCATACGGTTCTAAGCAATCACTCGACAAACTTGAATCAGCCATTACTGAATACACGGTTTTTAAAAATCTCAGAGCCACATCACAGCTGCCAATTAAAATTAACCGTGTAGAAGGTGTTAAGTTTTCGCCTCAAGAGGTAGAAATTTATATCCCGATAGAAGAGTACACTGAGCGCTCATTTGAAATTCCTATAAAGGCATCGCATTTACCTAAAAAAATGGATGTTAAATTTTTTCCCTCTCGTGCTAACGTCTCTTTCTCTGTTACACTTGAAGAGTACAAGAAAATCATCCCTGAAGACTTTGAAATTGAACTCGACTACAGGGAATTTCACAATAACGAGGGTGGGCGCGTTGAACTCATACTCACAAAAAGCCCGTCTTCAATCATCAATCCGCGTATTTCACCATCTTCGGTGGAGTTTCTCTTCGAAAGCAAGGAACTGTGATGATTTAAATAGTTATAACGTGAAAAATAGCTAATGAAATTACAAACCTGAATAGGAAGAGCAATGATGATTATAGGTGTCACGGGGGGTATTGGAAGTGGTAAATCGGTTGTAAGTGAAATTTTCCGGTTGCATGGCATACCAGTGTTTGATGCTGACAAAGAGGCCAAAAACCTGAATGACACCTCTCCCTATATAAAGGAGCAAATCACCTTCCACTTCGGGGAAGGGTTCTACAAAGATGGAAAATTAGACCGGGAGAAATTTGCTTCAATTATTTTCCAGGACAAGGATAAAACCACTTTAGCGAACTCAATTATTCATCCAGAGTTGGCAAAACATTTTATCGAATGGTGCGGTCAACGAACAAGTTATCAGCTTGTTGTAATTGACGCCGCCCTTCTTATTGAAGCCGGGTTTCACCGGTTCACCGATAAAGTGGTAATGGTCTCTGCACCTTCGGAAATTCGTATAGGAAGAGTTATAAAGCGTGATGAAATCATCAGAAGACAGGTGGAAGAGCGAATGAACAAGCAACTTCCTGAAGAAGAAAAAATAAAATATGCCGATTTTATAATTTATAATGACAACCGGCACTCTCTGATTAGGCAGATTGATGACTTTTTGTCAAGCATTTCACTCCCTTTTGTGAAAGAAACCAATAAATAGATACTTATCAGGCCATTAAAACAGTCCATTTTTTTTAATAAATTGTTTTTTTTAAAATATAGTACTACCTTTACCCATTCAAATTTTAGGTTATATAGTTTAATTTATTAAAAAGGATGATTGAGAAAATTGGGGCTAATGCCGGAAAAGTTTGGTCTGTCCTGGATGTTAACGGTCGGCAAAACGTGAAAGAGATTAAAAAAGCATCGAAATTAACCGATAAAGACCTTTATGCTGCACTCGGATGGCTGGCAAGGGAAGGGAAAGTTGCTTTCGAAACAGTGGGAAAAGAGCTTTTTGTTTCACTGAGCTGATATGCAAAATTCATCGTTTAAATGAAAAAGATTTGAAAAAGCTGTCGATTATGACAGCTTTTTTTATTATTAAGTACACAAACCGGCATTTATCTTCTATCTTTACCAAAAAGTAGGAATGGAACATGAAAACTTCACAACTTCAAATAAAACTTTCAAAAATATTTCCTAATAATCAGGTTTTCACTGACGAACTTTCCCGTCTCACCAAGGGTACAGATGCTGGGATCTACCGCCTGATACCAAAAGCGGTGGTAAAAGTAAATTCCGAAGAAGAGGTTATTCGCCTGTTGCATTTCTGTGAACATGAAAACATTCCGGTAACATTCAAGGGCGCCGGAACCAGTTTAAGCGGCCAAACAATTTCCGATTCAATACTGATGGAGACAGGCAGTGGATTTGAATTTTCATCAATTGCCGATGATGGGCACAAAGCTACATTTGGCTGCGGGCTAACAGGTACTGCAGCAAATCGCATGTTGATGAGATATAGACGCAAGATTGGCCCAAAACCGGCATCTATAGATTCTGCAAAAATAGGAGGTATTATTGCCAACAATGCTAGCGGGTCGAGTTACGGTATCAGGCATAACAGTTACAACACGGTAAAGTCGATGCGTATCATTTTTGCAGACGGCTCGCTTCTCGATACTGCCGACATCAACAGCAGCCGGACTTTTATTAATTCTCACCCGCAACTAATCAAAGATTTAGAACAATTGCATCGCGATGTTTCAGAAAATGAAAATATCAGATCGCTTATTTCACAAAAATTTCAAATAAAAAACACCTGCGGCTATGGAGTGAATTCACTTATCGATTTCTCCGACCCTATACAGATTATACAACACCTTATGATCGGTTCGGAAGGCACACTCGGTTTTGTCTCTCAGGCCACCTTCGAAACTGTACATGACGCACCGCTTAAGGCCACTGCCATGATCTATTTCGCTAACCTGCGGGAAGTGAGTGAAACAATCATACCACTTAGAGGATGCCGGGTTAGTGCAGCTGAGCTCATGGACCGGAATGCACTTCGTGCAGTGGAAGAGAAAGAAGGTATGCCTGAAGAGTTGAAATTGTTGCCTGAAGGAGCTGCCGCCCTGTTGATTGACACATCGGCTGACAAAGAGGAATCACTGTCTGAACAGATAAACGAAATAACAGAGAAGCTGGCACACATTCCGACACTTTTTCCAATTAAATTCACTACTGACAAACATCTTTATAATCTCTACTGGAATGTGCGAAACGGACTTTTCACTTCGGCAGCAGCTACGCGCCCTCCTCATACCGCATGTATTATAGAAGATGTGGCCTTTCGTGGCGAGTTGCTGGGAGATGCTTTAACCGATTTGCGAAGTTTACTGGAAGGGGCTGGCTACGGTAACGCAGTAATGTGGGGACATCTGCTAGATGGTAACGTTCATTTTACAGTTTTTCCCGACATAAACACAAAAGAGGGTATTCGCAATTATGCCACATTCATGCACGAGTTGTGCGAGCTGGTAGCAATAAAATATGGCGGAAGCCTAAAGGCTGAACATGGTACCGGGCGTAATATGGCTCCTTTTGTTGAAAAAGAGTGGGGCCTCGAAGTTTATAATCTGATGAAGCGTATTAAAAATACATTCGATCCGGGAAATATACTGAACCCTGGTGTGCTGATCAACAATGACCATGATGTTTTCATCAAAAATCTGAAACAGATTCCGGAAGCCAATCCAATAATTGATAAATGCATTGAATGTGGTTTTTGCGAAGTCAGTTGCCCTTCTAAAAACCTATCCCTCACACCTCGTCAGCGTATTGTGGCATACCGGCATCTGGCCGGAACGGCGATTTCTGGCAGCAAAAAAAAGAGTTCTATCAGAGAACAGTTGAAAAAAATCTCCTATCCTATGGACGAAACATGTGCCACCGACGGTTTGTGCAGCATAGCCTGTCCTGTAGGCATTGACACCGGAAAACTTATAAAGGAACTGCGGTGGCAAAACAATGGTAAGCTGGCAAATAGAATTGCCGATACTATTTCAAACAATATAACGGAAATATCCTCTTTATTACGCGTATTATTAAATATCCCCCACTTCATCGCAAAAGCAGTGGGTTATAAATCAATAGATAGAGTTGCCCGGGGACTTTACAGATTAGGTGACGGAACTCTACCTCTATGGACACGCCATACCCCCTCCGGAAGTAAAAAGATTAAAAACAATATTTTCCCTGGCTATTCTGCCGGGTCACCTATGGTGGTCTATTTCCCCACTTGTATTACCCGCTCCATGGGAGGAGTATCGTTCGGTTATGCAGAAAAAGAAGATCTGCCCTCGAAAATTCTGTCGGTACTCTACAAAGCAGGGTACACTGTAATCATTCCTGAAGAAAAAGACAAGCTTTGCTGCGGAATGGCCTTTAGTAGCAAAGGATTCTGGGAACAGGCACAGAAAAAGGAGAATGAACTGAACGAAGTTCTGTTAAGAGTTAGTCGCGAGGGTTTACTGCCAATAGTTTGTGATATGAGTCCCTGCCTGCTCCACATGCGCGAGACACTTGATAAACGGCTAAAGCTGTACGATCAGGTAGAATTCATACACGATTTCCTGCTCGACCGCCTCTATTTCAGCAAACTGTCTGTCTCAGTGGCCATTCATACTACCTGCAGTTCCACAAAGATGAATCTTGAAAAGAAACTCATTGCTATTGCATCACAATGTGCAGAAAAAGTGGTTGTACCTGAGAATGTGTCCTGTTGCGGATGGGCCGGAGACCGGGGATTCTTCTATCCTGAACTTAACAGTTCGGCTCTAAAACCGCTGAAACGGGGTATTAAGGATGCACAGGAAGGTTATTCAAATAGCAGGACTTGTGAGATAGGCCTGTCCATCAACAGCGGAATAACTTATAAGTCGATAGTCTACTTAGTTGATAAAGCCACGCTACCCGCTACTTCATCTTGTCAAAACCTTCACCGTAAATACCCACAACGTTACTTTGCGAAATAAAGGCGTTCTTATCGATCTGCTTTACAAGACGGAAAATTGATGTGGACTCGTTCCCCTTAGCCATCACAAGCAGCACCTTTTGCGGTTCTTTGGAGTACCATCCCATGCCATCAAGAACAGTGCAGCCACGGTGTAGCTGTAAATTGATTTGCGTGGCAATCTCATCGTATTTTTTCGAAAAAATAAAAAACTGAACCGACTGACGGATACCATTCAGCATCCAATCAACCGAAGTGGACATTACAGCAATAATAATGATACCAAAAACAATGGTCTCTATACTTCTGAAAATAAGAAACGAAGATGCCACGATTGCAAGGTCGACCAAAAGCATAGTACGCCCGGGTGTTATATGCCGGTATTTGTTAATCACTAGCACAATTATATCAGTGCCGCCACTACTGCCGTTTACCGACATCACCAAGCCCACCCCGGCACCTGCAACTATAGACCCAATAAGCCCTGCCATAAGCGGCTCGCTGGTCATAATAGGTTGCCACTGAAGGCTTTCGAACATCCCTATAAAGAATGTAAGTGAAGCAACACCAACAATTGTCTTCACCAGGAATTCCGATCCCAATACTCTGAATGCGATCAACAGCAATACCGCATTCATAACAAGCACCATAATGGATACAGGAACCCCAAAAGCATAGTTAATCAAAACACCAACGCCTGTGAGCCCACCCATCACGAACTTATGCGGCATGATAAATTGAGTGACCCCCAAAGCATACATGAAGGTTCCCAAAAATATTGTCAGGTAGTCCTTCACATAGAATCTCTTCAGACTGAACTCAGGCAATTTCCCCATATTAAAAAACCACATTCACAATTTTTTTGGGAACAATAATAACTTTCTTAGGTATTTTCCCATCCAGCCATTTCTGTGATCCCGGGTGCTCCAAAACAGTTTTTTCAATATCAGCATTGGTGGCATCGGCTGGAAACTCCAGAACATAACGAGACTTACCGTTAAAAGAGACAGCATAGGTAAAAGCATCCTCTTTCAAATACTCCTCGTTCCACTGCGGCCACTGTGCATCAAAAACGGTAGTAATATTGCCCAAAGCATGCCACAGCTCTTCCGAGATATGCGGGGCAAAGGGTGCAAGGCATACAACCAGATCACTAAGTATCGCCCTTTTGGTACACTTCATTGTTGTAAGTTCGTTCGCACAAATCATAAATGCCGATACTGAAGTGTTGAAAGAAAAGTTCTCGATATCAAATGTTACTTTTTTTATAAGTTTATGCAGCGATTTCAGCTCCTCCCTTGTGGGTTCATAATCGGTAACAGACAAGGCCCCATCTTTGTAGAACAGGTTCCACACTTTCCGAAGGAAGCGATGAACACCATCTATTCCATTGGTATCCCATGGTTTTGACTGTTCCAACGGTCCCAGGAACATCTCATAAAGACGAAGTGTATCTGCTCCGTATCTTCCAACTATATCATCTGGATTGACCACGTTAAACATCGACTTTGACATCTTTTCGATAGCCCATCCACAAACATATTTTCCGCTCTCAAGGACAAACTCTGCAGTCTTGTATTCGGGATTCCAGTTCCTGAATGCTTCAATATCGAGCAGATCGTTGTGTACGATGTTAACATCTACGTGAATGGGAGTCACGTCGTATTCATCTTTTAGGTTTAATGAAACAAATCTGTTAGTCCCTTTTATTCTATATACAAAGTTGCTGCGACCCTGGATCATACCCTGGTTAACCAGTTTTTTGAACGGCTCTTCTTCACACGAAACCCCTGCATCGAACAGGAACTTATTCCAGAACCTGCTATATATAAGATGCCCGGTTGCATGTTCGGTTCCACCAATATATAGATCCACATTACGCCAGTAGTTATTAGCGTTTTCTGATACAAGTGCTTTATCATTATACGGATCCATGTACCTAAGGTAGTAGGCCGAAGAGCCGGCAAAGCCAGGCATCGTGTTCATTTCCAGCGGATATCCATCTTTGGTTTGCCAGTTTTCTGCACGGCCCAGTGGTGGTTCTCCTGTTTCTGTGGGAAGAAACTTGTCCACCTCGGGCAGCTCAAGTGGTAATTCATCTTCATTCAGCGTATAGGGCATTCCATTCTTATAGTAAACAGGGAATGGTTCACCCCAATAACGCTGTCTCGAGAAAATTGCATCCCGCAGCCGATAATTTATTCTACGGTAGCCCACACCCATTTTTTCCACCTCATCGATGGCGGCGGAAATAGCTTTGCTTACTGTCATCCCGTCCATAAAACCGGAATTGACCATAATCCCCTCCTTTGCATCAAAGCTTTCTTCAGAAACATCACATCCTTCAATAATAGGAATTATTGGCAAATTGAAATGTTTAGCAAAGGCATAGTCGCGGCTGTCATGTGCCGGTACTGCCATTATCGCGCCTGTACCATATCCGGCAAGCACATAGTCGGAAATCCATACAGGCAGAGGCTCTCCGGTAAAGGGATGTAATGCATATGATCCTGAAAACACACCGCTAACCGATCTGTCGGAGATGCGTTCACGTTCTGTTTTTTTCCCTGCGTTGCTTATATACTCCTGAACTGCATTACGTTGTTTATCGGTAGTGAGCTGATCTACCAGTTCATTCTCAGGGGCAAAGACCATGAAGGTGGCCCCGAATATGGTATCGGGACGGGTAGTAAATATGTCGAACGTTAGACCCTGCTCTGTCTTGAAATGCATCACTGCTCCCTCGCTACGTCCTATCCAGTTACGCTGTGTATCTTTAAGAGATTCAGTCCATTCGATACTATCCAGCCCGTCAAGCAGGCGTTGAGCGTATGCTGATACTCGAAGACACCACTGCCGCATCTTTTTCTGCTCCACTGGATATCCACCGCGTATTGACAAGCCTTCGCTAACCTCATCATTGGCGAGCACTGTCCCCAGTTGCGGACACCAGTTTACCATGGTATCACCCAGGTATGCGATACGATAATTCATCAGCACCTCCTGCTGCTCCTTTTCCGTTTTACTGTTCCACTCTTCTGCTGTAAATTCAAGAGGTTCGGTACAAGCAACATCCAATCCTGATGAACCTTGGCGAGAGAATATTTCTGTCAATTCTGAAATGGGCCTTGCCTGCTTCGCCTGGTTGCAATAATAGGAATGGAACATCTTTATGAAAGTCCATTGTGTCCATTTGTAATATTCCGGATCACATGTACGCACCTCGCGACTCCAGTCGAATGAAAATCCTATCTTATCAAGTTGCTCGCGATAACGGTTGATGTTTTCCTGTGTTGTAACAGCCGGATGTTGCCCAGTCTGTATGGCATACTGTTCAGCTGGAAGGCCATAAGCGTCATATCCCATTGGATGCAAAACATTATAGCCCTGCAACCTTTTGAATCTCGAAAAAATATCAGAAGCTATATACCCCAGCGGATGTCCCACATGTAGCCCCGCTCCCGATGGATAGGGAAACATGTCGAGCACATAATACTTTGGTTTTGATCTGTCTTCAGTTACTTTGTAGGTTTGATGGTCTATCCAGTATTTCTGCCACCGTTTTTCCAACTCTTCGAAATTGTAATCCATTCCACTTCAATTTAAAAAACGGTGCAAAGATAATGATTTAATTCCGAAATTTCCACAACGTTACGTTTTCAAACTTTACGCTTCTGCCATTTCAACACTATTTGATGCTCCCTATGATTAATTTGTTCAGATATACATTCTGTCAATAACATCGGAATATTTCTCCAGTATCACTTTCCTGCGCAGTTTGAGAGTATTGGTCAATTCATCGGTTTCTATGCTGAAAGGATTTGGAAGAATGGTGAAGCGTTTAATTTTCTCGTAAGATGTAAATTGCGATTGCAGTAGTTCAATCCGTCCAAATATAAAATTGTTTATCTCGGCGTTACTCACCAGCTCCTCTACCGAGTCGAAATGTATTCCATGCTCCCCGGCATAGCACTTCAAAGCATCATAGTTGGGGATAATTAGTGCACTCACAAATTTGCGCTTATCACCGATAACCGCCACCTGGTCGATATATTTATCTTCACTAATGCGCGTCTCAATCATCTGCGGTGCAATATATTTTCCATTTGATGTTTTATACAGGTCCTTTATTCGTTCAGTCAGGATTATTTCATTATCTTCAGTCAGGGTTCCGGCATCACCGGTTTTGAAAAAACCATCATCTGTGAATGCGGCTTTTGTTGCATCAGGTTTATTGTAATAACCACTTGTGACTGTATCGCCTTTCACCAGTATTTCATTATTCTCGCCAATTTTCACCTCAAGTCCCGGCATCACCTTTCCCACCGTTCCAATACGAAATCCTTTTTCAGGAAAACAGCTTACCGTCGCAGTAGTTTCCGATAATCCGTAACCGTAGATAATATGTACATCAATTGATTGCATGAATTCATTGATATTATCAGACAGAGGAGCCCCCGAAACCGGGAAAAAATTTCCACGCTCGATACCAACGATGCGTTTTATAAGAAAAAAGAGAGTGTGTTTATAGAGAAAAAATTTCAACCGGTTTCTAAAAGGGGCCCTTTTCCCTTCGTTAACAAATTCAAGATTGTGTTTACGTCCCGTTTTCAATGCATCGCAAAACAACCATTTTGATATACCGGTTGTATTCTCCATCTGCTCTTTCACACCTTCATACACTTTCTCCCAGAAGCGCGGCACATTGCACATAAGAGTGGGGCGAACCTGTTTGATAGTTTTTCTAATTTCACTGGGTTCCTTATTCACCGCAACCGTAATGCCTTTATATAAGCAGTAATATGTCCATGCTTTCTCGAAAATATGTGTCAAAGGGAGAAAGCACATAGAGAGGTCTTTATCCGACAGGTTTGTGATTCGTATATCATGTATCTCATAAGCTTTTAAATAATTGGCATGCGTTAGCATAACCCCTTTCGGCTCACCGGTTGTGCCCGATGTATATATAATATTTGCCAGATCGTTCACTTTCAGCTGTTTCATTCGGGCATTTACCAATGCCAGCGACTCGGAATTATCGCCCATAGTTATAAAATCATCAAAAAATAGCGATGTCTTATCATCGGGCTTCAGCACAACAGTTCTGTCGAAAATAACCATTTTTCGCAGCGTGGGGCACTCATACATCACCTTGCAGGCATTATTATACTGAAACTGTTCTCCAACAAAAAGCAGTTTAATCCGGGCATCGTTAATAATGTAACTCACCTGCGATGGCGAAGATGTAGCATACATCGGAACCATAACCGCATTATTGGCATAAGCTGCAAAATCGGCTATCAGGTATTTCTCCATGTTTTGCGAATAGATTCCAATATTATCACCTGGTTCTATTCCTATTTCAGCCATTGCCTGAGCTGTTTTCATGATTTTTGCAGCAAAAATCTTCCATGACATATCAAGCCATTTCCCATCAGAAGCCTGATACTTCACTGCTGTTTTATATCTGTATTTCTCTGCCTGTTTATGAACGATTTCACCCAGATGATAATATGTCATTGTTGTTGTTTTTATTATCAAAAGTAAGATATTTTCCCCAATTTTTTTTCAAAACAATGATATTTATTTTCTTTCCTACTTTTTTTCGTTAATCCCTTTCTGAAATATTCACTTAACAATCTAAAAACTCGAAGCTTAATTAACTACACTTAACGACTTTTTTTACGATCAGATTAATCTTAGCCATTATCTTTGTGTCATTATGAAAAGACGTTTGCACATATTTCCGGTAATGCTGTTCACAGCTCTTTTGCCATTTATGACAAAAGCACAGGGATTCTATGCTGCCAGTCTGAATCCCGATTCAGAGGGCTCCGTCTCTACTATATATTTAATGCCTAACGTTTATCCCGCTGTAATTCTGGGAGAAGATACCGTTGCATGCATGTGGCTTAGGGATTTTATAAAATATTCGCCCATAACCTTCCGAAGCACAAAAGATCAAATAGCATACACCAAACTTATCCGTGATGTAAAAAAAACTCTGCCTTATGCAAAAGAAATCGCAGGTATTATCCTGGAAACGTACGAATATATGGAGACGCTTCCAAACGATAAATCACGACAGCGTCATCTGGAGTCAATGGAAAGGGAATTAAAGGCAGAGTATACACCAAAGATGAAAAAACTGACTCGTTCACAGGGACAACTTTTAATGAAGCTTGTTGACAGGGAGACCAACTCATCTTCATACCATATAATTGATGCTTTCATGGGAAGTTTTAAAGCATGGTCATACAATGTTTTCGCCAGTATGTTTGGCAATAGCCTCAAAGTTAGGTATAATCCCTACGGTGAAGATCGCATAACAGAACGTGTTTGCATTCTTGTTGAACAGGGAGCTGTGTAATCGCTCCTTTTTTTATTTCGTGATTATCAAGCGGTTTTTTAATGCCAAATTGGGAATTTAGCCTTCCATGATTTTTTTTGCTATCTTTGCACCGTTTTATATTAGGTTATGCAAATAAATTTTCTACACGATTTTCAACCGGCACTATATCAGTCTCTAAAAACCTACAACAGAGAAAAATTCATTGCCGATATTATGGCAGGATTAATAGTAGGTGTTGTAGCACTGCCGTTAGCCATTGCTTTTGGTATAGCATCGGGGGTGACACCCGAAAAAGGCATTATTACTGCTATTATTGCAGGTTTCATCATCTCATTCCTGGGCGGAAGCACAGTACAGGTAGGTGGGCCTACCGGGGCTTTCATTGTTATTGTATATGGTATTGTTGAGCAGTACGGTGTGCAGGGACTAGCTATTGCCACTGTTCTTGCCGGTGCCATGTTGATACTTATGGGATTTTTAAAATTGGGAACGGTAATCAAGTTCATACCTTATCCCATTGTAGTTGGATTTACCAGCGGTATTGCACTTACCATTTTTTCAACTCAGATGAAAGATTTCTTCGGTCTAACAACACCGAAATTGCCGTCGGGGTTCCTGGAAAAATGGGCTATATATTTCCAACATTTCAATACCGTGAACTGGTGGGCTGCTCTTATTGCACTCACAAGTGTGGCAATAATCGTTTTCACCCCAAAGATATCGAATAAAATTCCCGGCTCCCTGGTAGCCATTATAGTAATGACTATAGCCGTTTATCTTATGAAAACTTACGGCGGCATAACCGGTATAGAAACTATTGGCGACAGATTTGTCATCAACAGCCAGTTGCCGGAAGTGGAGCAGGTACCATTGACCCTGACAAGTATCCGCATATTGTTTCCCGCAGCTTTCACTATTGCCATGCTGGGTGCAATAGAGTCGCTATTGTCTGCAACGGTAGCCGATGGCGTGACAGGTCACAAGCACAACTCCAACATGGAGCTGGTAGCACAGGGTGTTGCAAATATCATAACACCTTTTTTCGGCGGAATCCCGGCAACAGGCGCTATTGCGCGCACAATGACAAACATCAACAATGGTGGGAAAACTCCTGTAGCAGGTATTATCCATTCAATTGTACTCTTGCTAATTGTGTTGTTCCTGGGTGATCTGACAAAACATATACCCATGGCTTGCCTGGCAGGTGTACTTGTGGTTGTGGCATATAATATGAGTGAATGGCGCACATTTATCTCACTTACAAAACAGTCACGATCTACTCTTGCCATACTCCTTACAACATTTTTCCTGACTGTGATTTTCGACCTTACTGTTGCTATAGCAGTAGGATTGATGCTTGCCATATTTGGCTTTCTGAAGAGAATGAACGAAAGTACAAAAATATCGCACACTACGGGAAAGATAAATGTTTCTAAAGAGGTAGAATCGCACTCGGGTGACTTTAAGGAAGATATTCTGTATCTTCCTCAAGGTGTAGAGGTTTACGAAATTGAGGGGCCGTTCTTCTTTGGCGTCGCCAATAAGTTTGATGAGAAGATGCGTGAAATAGGTGATCATCCCAATATACGGATTATTCGCATGCGGAAAGTGCCGTTTATCGATTCCACAGGGCTTAACAACCTTGAAAACCTTTGTAAAAATTCCCGTAAAGAGAAGATTCAAGTCATTTTATCAGGAGTAAAAGACAATGTACGCGAATCTCTATACAAGTCATACATCCCCATGATTGTGGGTGAAGAGAATATTTGCCCAAATATACATGAGGCAGTGGAGAGAGCAAAACAACTTGATAAAAAGCTTAAAAAGGAAAATATACGCAAATCATAACAATATGGATCAGGTATCGCACAGGCTTACCGACTGGCTTCCCACCACTAAGAAAGAAATGAAACTTCGCGGATGGGACTATGCTGATGTGGTACTTTTTTCGGGCGATGCCTATATCGACCACCCCTCATTTGGGACAGCCGTTATAGGGCGTTTGCTCGAAAGTGAAGGGCTTCGTGTGGCTATTGTTCCGCAACCCAACTGGAGAGACGATCTGCGAGATTTCAGGAAGCTGGGTGTGCCGCGCCTCTTCTTCGCAGTTACAGCTGGTGTAATGGATTCAATGATTAACCATTATACAGCCAACAAACGCCTTCGCTCAAACGATGCATATACCCCTGATGGCCGTTCTGGCATGCGTCCCGACAGAGCAGTTACCGTTTACACAAATATCCTTAAAGAGTTGTATCCCGAAACCCCAATAATTATTGGAGGAGTGGAGGCTTCACTTAGACGGGTGAGCCATTACGACTACTGGGACGACAAGCTGCATAAACCTATTCTCGCCGGCACAAGCGCCGACCTTTTAATATACGGCATGGGTGAACTGCCGCTGAAACAACTGGTGCACGAAATTGGCAAAGGCAGAAAGATTGGAGAAATATATGACATTCCGCAAACAGCTTATATCAGTTCCGGGAAAAGCGTTCCTCAGAATCCTTTTGACGAAGAGGTTGTTCTCTACACTCATGAAGAGTGTGAAAAAGAGAAATTGAAACAGGCCAAAAACTTCCGCGTGGTTGAAGAGCAGTCCAACCGCTTGTCTGCTGCACGCATCTTACAAGAGGCAGATAACAAAACAGTCGTGGTAAATCCTCCTTTTCCCCCAATGAAGGAAGAGGAGATAGATGCATCGTTCGATCTTCCATACACTCGTCTTCCACATCCAAAATACAGGGGAAAACAAATTCCGGCATACGAGATGATCAAATTCTCAGTGAACCTCCATCGCGGCTGTTTCGGTGGCTGCGCGTTCTGTACAATCTCAGCCCACCAGGGGAAGTTTATAGCTTCGCGCTCCAAAAAATCTATCCTGAGAGAAGTCGGTAAAATTACTGAAATGCCAGATTTCAAAGGCTATATCAGTGATCTGGGAGGTCCTTCGGCAAACATGTACGGGATGCATGGAAAAGACATGTCCATTTGCGCTAAATGCAAGAAACCGTCATGTATCCATCCCAAAATCTGCTTCAACCTTAATACTGACCATAGCTCCCTACTTCATATTTATCGCTCGGTTGACAACCTGCCTGGAGTAAAAAAATCTTTTATTGGAAGCGGGATCCGTTACGATTTACTGCTTCACAATAGCAACGATGAGACAAGTAACGCCGCTGCACGGACATATCTGGAGGAGCTTTTCACCAGGCATGTCTCGGGCCGTCTGAAGGTTGCGCCTGAACATACGTCTAATACAACGTTGAACATTATGAGGAAACCCTCTTTCAGCCTGTTTTACCAATTCAACCGTATTTTTGATGAACTGAACAAAAAACACAATCTCAATCAACAGCTCATCCCATATTTCATATCCTCACACCCTGGATGTAGCAAGGAGGATATGGCTGAGCTGGCAGCAATTACCAAAAGTTTGAATTTCAGGCTTGAACAAGTCCAGGACTTTACTCCTTCTCCTATGACTCTGGCCACTGAAATGTATTATACAGGCTTTCATCCTTATACACTGGAACGGGTATACACTGCCAAAACCAAAGATCAGAAAAATGCACAGCGACAATTTTTTTTCTGGTATGACCGTAAAAATAAGCGTTCGATCATTAATGAGTTAAAACATATTAAACGTTCAGATCTAATCCATAAATTATATCCGAATGGATAAGATTGCCATATCATCACAAATTCAAGAACTCAAGATCTCTTATATACATATAATATAATCCATACCAAACAGTTAAACATTGTTAAATGACCTGTTTTGTTATTTTTCCATGCAGCGTTTTTCTCCTTTTTACATCTAACATATGAAACGCAAATTTGCGTTAAAGTATAAAGTGAATAAATCTGTATGAAAAAAACGCTTTTAATACTTGGTATATTTTCAGTTGGAATTTTTCTAGCCAATATTTCATGCGACGATAATTCAAAGTCGCTTGGGAACTTCGGAATCGATATAGCCACAGTAGTTCCTGAAGGTGAAAACGCATATTCATTGCTGCTTGACAATGGCAAACGACTCTGGCCTGCTGCCAGTGCAGTGTTATATACTCCTAAATATAACCAGCGCGTATTTTTGAATTATACAATCCTGTCTGATGTTCAAAGCGGTTATGATCACTATATAAAAGTGAATGATATATGGAATATCCTCACAAAACAGGCAATTGAGCTTAACGAGCAAAATAAAGACAGCATCGGGGACGATCCGATAAAACCAAATGCTGTTTGGGTTGGTGGTGATTATTTGAACGTCTCTTTTATGTTTAACTATGGAGGTGTAAAGCCACATGCAATCAATCTGGTAGAAAACACTTTATCCCCTGGGACATCACCAGATGCCATAGAACTTGAATTCCGCCACAACTCTTATCAAAGTACACGTTCTAAGCTCTATGAAGGTTTCGTTTGCTTCGACCTGAAACCATTCAGGGTTGCTGAAGCAGACTCGATAAAACTATCCATTAAGATAAAGGGCTGGACAGGAGACACAACGTATGATGTAATATACAGATACAATCAACCGGCGACACAAACAAGATCTGAAATGCCGATACCTGTAATTTCATCAAACGAATACTATTAAATTACAAAACCACAAATATTTTAGTTCTATTTCTTATATGACTTTTTGATTTTCCAAAAACCGGATGGACCCTGTGAAGAGTCCATCCGGAAATTTTTATAAACTGAATATTTCGTCATAAAGCATCATAAATAAACAAATAATTTAAAAAAAGGACATATTATTAGATAAAATTTGTTTTTTATAATTTATAAACATATCTTTGCCGCGTAATTATAGCACAGAACAGTACAGTTTAAACTGATAATTTACTTATGAAAGTACTATTAAATAATGAAATAACAAAGGTCTGATAAAGGGTGTAGAGTTGTAAAGTCAACCAGCAAGTGCAATATTACTTAAATTGTTTGTAAAACTCATTTTTTGGTAAATTAAATTCTAATTTTTCTCTAGGCCTTCGGTTTAGCTTGCACTGAATTTTTTTATTTCTATACGCATTTATATTTGAATAATGAAAAAGCCAATTTGTTAATTAATTATTAAATTTTTCAAACTAATTAGAGAATGAAAAGAAAAAATCAATCAGGTTTTAAGGGCATGATAACTCTTATATTGAGTTTTATGGCCATTTCTATTTCAGCGCAGACGATTACTGTGCGTGGTACGGTCACTGACAACAAGGGGGAACCGATAATTGGTGCTACCATTGTTCTTCAAAGTGACGCCACACATGGCACTGTGACTGATATTGATGGAAAGTATGTGATCACTAAAGTTCCGGGCAATTCAAGCCTGGTATTTAGCTATGTTGGCATGAAAACAGAGATGATCCCAGTAAACGGACGTACCAGCATCAATGTAGTAATGACTGAGGATACGGAATTGCTTAGCGAAGTTGTTGTAACAGCGCTTGGTATAACAAAGCAGGCGCGCTCAGTTGGGTATGCAACATCAAGTGTATCAACTACTGAAATTGAGCGTATCAATGCAATTAATCCAATAACAGCATTGCAAGGAAAAGTAGCCGGCTTGGATATTAACTTGACGGGCGCCTCTGGCGTTACTTCTAGCTCCTCAATCACTATTCGTGGAGCAAAATCAATAGATAAAAACAACTCTCCTATTTTTGTTGTTGACGGAATGATTATTCAGGAACCTTTACGAGGTGCACTTGATGGAACTGACTGGGGATCTCAGCTAAAGAACTTAAATCCGGCAGATTACGAAAGTGTTACTGTCTTGAAAGGGGCTGCAGCAACGGCTCTTTATGGGTCACGAGGTGCGAACGGTGCAATTGTTATTAAATCAAAAGGAGGGAAATATGGCAAGCAGGGACTGGGAGTTGAGATATCTCAGATTCTTGAAACAACGGACATCTACAAATCTCCAATTGAATTGCAAAACGTATATGGAGCAGGTTCTCCTCATAATGGATATGAAGGTGGATTTCTAGCAGACGGTTCCCTACAAAAAACCGCAATAAGTTTCGGACCAAAAATGGACGGATCTATGATAAATCAGTACTTACCTCATGGGCAATCCACTCCGTTTGTTGCTCATCCTGATAACTGGAAAGCCCTATATAAATCCGGTTTTAACAGTACTACTAATGTTGCTGTCAACGGAGGTGGTGAAAAATCCTCTTTTCGCTTGTCATATTCATTTACTGATAATAATGGGGTATTCAAAAGAAATAACTTTAACAGACATTCTATTTCTTTTAGAGGTTTAACAGATCTGAATGATGTTTTCTCATTAGAAGCAGGCTTGAATTACTCATTCTCTAAAGCCCAGAATGGAGCAAGTCAGGGAGGATGGAATTGGGGTGGAAACTTAGGTATGATGAGTACTTATCATACCCCTCGAAACATGGATATAAAAGCCTATGAAAGCCTTTATAGAGATCCTGATAACCAGGCTGTTGAAACCACAACCCCTTGGGGTACTCTTAGAGGTTATTTGCATAACCGCGATATGAACCTAAATGAGCGCTCTGAAAATTCATTGTTGAGTAATTTGACATTAAGAGCAAAAATCGCACCTAAACTACAGGCCAGTATTCAGGGAAACTACAATTACTACGGTATCTCTACAATGTGGAAATCCTATGGAACAGGTGCAAACTATGGACCTACAGGTAGCGGTGGCTATGGTAGAGGTGGTAATATCTCTGGCTCTTACAACTTTCTTGGAATGTTGCAAACAATGAATAATGAACTTAATTTGAGTGATGAAACCATTACTGTTGATGCTATCTTGGCTGCTGAGTTATATGGGAACACAGAATCACACTCCTGGAATAAAGAGACAAACGGAGGGCTTGTTTCTCCCGCTGTTTTTGCTTTTTCCAATTCAACAAACAGAATAACACCTAAATTCGATTATACACCAAGGAACAATCAGGCTTTTGGGTTGTCGGCAATTCTGAATTTTGCTTGGAGAGACCAGTTGTTTCTTGAATTAACAGGACGCAACGACTGGTTATCAACATTGACATACCCATCATATATGACAACTGGGAAAAATAACTATACTGTATTTTATCCTTCAGCTAATGCTTCATGGGTTTTTACTGACACATTTGATATTCCTGACTGGCTTTCATATGGTAAACTGAGAGCGTCCCTTTCGCGTGTAGGTATGGGTACATCTGCCTATTCAACTACCAGAGGTTTTGGTGTATTCTCCCAAAGCGCTCAGTATGATCCCAACAGAGAGAGTGTTCTTATCGCAAATCCAAACCTTGGAACTGCCTGGAACAACGATTTGAAACCAGAAATTCAACAATCGATTGAGTTAGGTGCTGATCTTAGATTTTTTGATGAACGCCTCAATATAGATTTTGCTTATTACAAAACCAATACAAAAAACCAAATCCTCACAGTATCAGCTGTGACAGAATCAGGAGCCAGCGATCAATTGATTAATGCTGGAAACATCCAAAATCAGGGCGTTGAGCTGCAGGTTGAAACTACTCCTATAAAAACAGCAGACTTCCGCTGGACTGTGGGAAGCAATTTCTCTCTGAACCGGGGAAAAATTAAAAAACTTCATGAAAACGTGAAAGAGTGGAAACTGATGGGTCAATATGACGGTGGTCCTGAGATATGGGCCTACGAAGGAGGTAAGTTTGGAGTAATCACTACCCCTTATAACAATCCCTATGGTGCTTCAATCTATCGCTTTAATAATGAAGACGACCCCAATGATCCAAGAAACGGAAAGCCTGTTATCTCTTACTGGGGAAAAGCAGGGAGTCCCAATAATGTACCTGTTTATGGATATACAACCAATATTGACAAAGATATTCGAGATAGGGTAGAATTAGGTAAAGTAGAACCTGACTTCCTATTAAGCTTCAATACTTCATTTTCATATAAAAGCTTTGATTTTTATGCTTTAATTGATGGGCGAGTTGGTGGTAATTTCTTCTCAAACACTTACAAATACGCCTCCGCCATGGGTACCCTGAAATCTTCACTTTATGGGCGAGATAAAGAGCATGGTGGCTGGCAGAGGACTAATTTCAAAGGAGAAACAGTTTATGATGTGTATCCTTTGGACGCAGTATTTGATGAAGGAGAGACTGCACCATTAGCGAGCGATCCCGATAAAAAAATTGATGTAGGCGGACTGACTTATAAAGAAGCACTCGACAAAGGTATCCGTCCGATGCCAGCAGGATCATACTATCTATTTAACTACGGCTGGGGGATGCCCGCTGAATTAGGAATTCAAGACAACACCTGGTTCGCACTACGCGAAGTAACAATCGGATATCGTTTACCTAAAAATGTCCTTAATAAATTTGGTGCCAATTATTTTAGAATCGGCTTAACAGCGCGCAACCTCGGATATCTTGTAAATAAGCTGACAGACGGATTGAATCCGGCTTCTATCTCCAACAATAATCCATTGACGCCGATGGATATTGGTACAGTTCCTTTTTCAAGGACATATGCTATTAACTTTACACTAAGATTCTAAAAATATATAACAATGAACAAGATTAGATATTTTATAATTGGTTTAATATCACTTTTCCTGTTTTCAAGCTGCCTAGAGGATTTTAAGGAACTGAACACAGATCCAGAATTGTTAGGCTCAGTTGATCCGAAAAATGCTTTTACTGGAGCTACAGAAAATTGGAATAATTCGCAACGGCATCACCTTACAGGAAAGTACAGTGGGGTAATGCAAATCATGCAATATATTGTTAGTAGCGGAGGTGCTTCAGCAGGGAATTATGTAAACGTCACAGGAACATCCCGTCCATCTCCATACACACCATATTATAGCGACTATTTCGGACAAATTGGATTACGACTGCGTTATTTGGTCAACACTGTAATTCCATTGAATCCAGAAAAAGAGCGCTATCAAAATGTAGCAGCTATTGCAAATATTCTGGAAACATATCAGGCATGGTTGATGTTTGATGTTTATGGGGCAGCACCGTACACCGAAGGATTAAAGCTTGCAAGTGATGGTATCGCCACACCTAGATACGATTTATACCAAAAAGATATAAATGGGAAAGAGTTATATAAAGTATTTGATGAGAAAATCAAGGCAAATATTACTATTTTGCAAAATTCAACAGACAATCAATACAGTTTAGACAAAAACGACTTCTTCTACGGTGGAGATATTAGCAAGTGGATTAAATTCGGAAACACCTTGAGGATTAAAATGGCTCAACGTCTCGAAAAAGCAGATCAAACATTTTATCAATCTGTTATCAATGAAGCCATAACGCACCCTGCTGGCATCATCTCAAATAATGAAGAATCAGCAGTTTATCACCATCCTAACGAGCACAATAATAATACAGACGATATGCAGGCATTGACAACAAACTATGTTGCATCTCGTGCTCTTGTGAATTTCTTGAAAAAATATGATGACCCCAGACTGCCCATTCTGATACGTAGAAACGGTTTTGGCGATGGCAACAACAATTCGTCGAATGATGAAGTCTTCGATTTATTAAAAAAATATTATCCCGACTACCAAACTAAATACTCTCAATGGACTGATAGATATGTAGGAATGGCGGCTAATCCTGACAGCACAAATAGCTTGTGGTCAAACAGCAATTATTTCACCATCTCATACGTTGATGATAAAGGGGTAGATCAAACCATGACTGTAAGAAATAACAGTCAGATAGAAAGTCGTTTTTATGTAAAAAATGGAGGCAAAGTCAGCAATACACTTGGCGTTCGTGAAAAAGAAGATCAAGCTTTATACGATGTATCTCAGGATAATATTACACTCTTTACCCCATTAATTACATATCCAGAAGTATGCTTTATGATGGCTGAAATTTCATTAAAAGCAGGTAAGGCAATAGGAGGAAAAGAAGCCCTTACTTGGTTCCGTAACGGTATTAGCGCTTCAATGGAACAGTATCAGACTTGGGCTGAAAAAATGGGAGTTCCATCTGCTATGAATTCTAACAGTGATAACTACAACCCCATTACGGTTGAAAAGATTGAAAGCTACCTCTCACGTACCGAATTCCAAACGGTTACTTTGGAGAAGATAGCTTCACAACAGTGGGTAAATCTCTTTATGCGCCCAGAAGAAGCATGGGCATCTTGGAAACGCACCGGGTTACCGGCTTTCAAACCTCAACCCATACCTGAAAATGGAGTCGCATTTTTGGAAGAACTTAAGACAGGAGGTGATCCGTTGTTGATTCCACGACGAGGGGTTCTTCCAACACCAAATACAGCTAACATTGAAAACTTCAATAATGCAGTTGATGAACTAAAGAAAGATCCCAACTATGGAACAGCAGTAGATAAGACTGAAGGTAGGATTTGGTGGGATAAACCTTAAAACTACTTTTATATGAATTGAGTAGGAAGAAAACAATATTGTTTTCTTCCTACTTTTGCTTTCCATACTCTCACACCACCCTAAGTGTTATTTATGTGGTAGTACTTTAAAATTCTCCATGTCCGTTTTTAGTAATTAGGGAAAAAATGTTACTTGTTTAGAGCAGACACCCATAAATAATAGTTGACAAACTAAAGTTCAGAAAACGGTTATTAAAAATCCCTTAAATAAAATTCACGTAGAATCTTTGTAATTAGCAAGTTTACAATAAGCAGTAAAATGAGATAAAACAGAAGGTAGAGGAAGAAATTAATTGAAAAGTACTGATTGATATGTTTCCCGATTTTTTTAAAGGAAATTGCATTTTTGGATTAAATAAATATGTCACAATTATAAGAAAATGTTTGTCCCTTTTAAATAATAAATATACCTTTGTCTCTCAGGTTAATACAAAACTTCTATCTAAGTTATGGAACTAAAATTCGACCATAAAGCAACGAAAGTACAGCAACTAACAGATTATATACAAGGTGCTATTTTCGAAAAAGAGCTTCAGGTAGGCGATAAGCTACCTTCAATCAACTACTTAAGCAGGAAATATTGCGTTTCACGTGATACTGTCTTTAAAGCTTTTTTAAAACTCAAGGAGATAGGGCTTATAGATTCCATTCAGGGAAAAAGTTATTTCGTCTCCAGACAATCTACAAATACTCTCCTGTTACTCGATGAATACACACCGTTTAAAGAGGCTCTCTTTAACAGTCTTGTAAATAAGCTCCCACTTACCTATAAAGTTGATTTATGGTTTCACCAGTATAATAAGAGTCTGTTCGATACCATTATCAATGAATCATATGGCCGATACAGTAAATACATTGTAATGAATTATGACAATGAAAAATTTTCCAATACTCTTGAAAAAATAGATAAAAATCGGCTGTTACTGATCGATTTTGGAAATTTCGACAAAGACGGATATTCATATGTATGTCAGGATTTTGATGAGCAGTTTTACAATGCCTTGTCTTCTGTAAAAAAAGAGTTATCAAAGTACAACAAACTGGTTTATATTTTAAATAAAAAACATAAGCACCCTCAAAGTAGTAAAATTTTCTTTTCCAAATTCTGCAAAGATTATGGCTTTGAATACGAAATATGGGACAATGCAGTGAAGGAGTTACAACAAAGTTGCTGTTATATTATTATCAAGCAAACAGATGTGGTTGATGTAATCAAACAGAGCAAACATAAGAATATGGAAATGGGAAAGGATTTCGGATTGATTGCGTATAATGAAAATCCTTTTTACGAAATTATTGGAAATGGTGTACCTTGTATTAGTATCGACTTTAATCTCTTGGGAGATTTGGCGGGAAATTTTGTTTTGAATGGAGAAAAAATAAAGCAATATCTGCCAACAATAGTCTATCGAAAAGACTCAATTTAATAAAGAATAAATCTACTGTAAATATTTGCTTAATAACCAAAAAATCAGTAAAAGGCCTGCTCGGTTTTATATTAGTCCATTCCTCTGTTATACAATTGTTTACAAGGTACTCTAAAACTTTTCCACCTAACTGTTTTAGCTTTGAGCAGCTTGTTAATTATAATGAAAACTATCACGTAAAACAAACAATTTGTTTTTGATTTTTGCAGTCAAGAACAGCCAAAGCGCGCTATCTTGTTGATTTTAACCATCTTCGCTTGTTGTAACCTATTTGTAAATACCTTTTCAAATATGTTGTATAACATCATAAATTAATTTGTATATTTTTTGTTTTACAACTATTTTTGTCATCATCTTAAAAAACAGCACAGCACTGACAGTACATAACGGCACAGATTAGTACCATGCTGTTTTACCAATCACTGTTTTCTCATTGAATTAGAGTTCAGAAATTAAACATAAATTTCTATCGAATGGATTCTTTAAAACCAAAAAAAATATACATACTATTGAATATAATCCTTCTAACTAAATGAGGTTATGAACAATACCAATTTTTGCTTCTATTTGATATTTGCATTATAAAAAAATCTATCTGTTAAATAATTATTAAATTTTCAAATTAACAAAAGAATGAAGAGGAAAAATCAACCAGGTTTTAAGGGCTTATTGATTCTTTTTTTGAGTTTTATGGCTCTTTCTATTTCAGCCCAAACCGTAACAATCAGTGGCACGGTAACCGATGATACGGGATTTGAAGTTATCGGTGCAACCATTACAATTGTGGGCAATGCAAGTTATGGTACTGTAACAGATACCGACGGTAAGTACACATTACCCAATGTACCAGCCAATGCTTCGTTACAGTTCAGCTACGTAGGTATGAAAACACAAATTATTCCTGTGAACGGCAGAACAACTATTAATGTTGTATTGGTTACGGATACCGAAATATTGGAGGAGGTTGTGGTAACAGGCTATGGAGGTGTACAAAAAGCCAAAACCATGACAGCCTCAGCTTCCAGCGTGAATGTAAGCCAATTAGCCAAACTGCCTGTCACTTCTATTTCAGAAGGTTTGGGCGGTCGCGTTACTGGCGTTATCACACAACAAAGTTCCGGAGCTCCCGGTGAAAATGTTAAGATTTGGATTCGTGGAGGCGAAAAAATTCTATACGTGATTGACGATGTTGTGATGGAATCATCTCAGGGTAATGCATTTTTTAACCGCTTACGCCCTGACGATATTGCATCGATGTCTATATTGAAGGATGCCTCAGCCACCGCAGTGTATGGACCGAGAGCAGCTAACGGAGTAGTGGTGATTGCCACCAAACGCGGACAGGAAGGTGCTCCTATTATTTCGGCAAATCAAAAAGTCTCCATAATGACCCCTTCTTATCGTGCCAAAGGGTTGAGCGCCTATGAATATGCACAAGCACGTAACGAAGTGGAATTTGCCAGTTTTCAGGAAAACCCAACATTTAACAACACCGCTTTGTCAAAGTACTATATGGGCGATTTATGGCAAAAGGGATATAACCGTGAAGATATTCGTAGTATGGTCAACGAAAAATACGGTATGACCTATACCATGGATGAAATCAACGATTTGTTTGATCCCAACAAGACCCAAGGCGGCAATATACAAGATTACTTTTCCACGTATGACCCATGGGATATGTTCAACCATACCCAGCCCATGTACCAGACCAATGTAAGCCTCCGGGGAGGAAGCGAACGATTAACCTATTACTCCAGTTTGGGATATATGGATCAACAAGGTGTCAGTAAAAACTACAAGTACAATCAAGTAAACTTTGTGCTGAATACAGATGCTTTCCTTTTGAAAGACAAAAGTCTGAAATTCACTTTCAACCTTAACGGAAACACAAGCAACCAAAAAAAGCCGGCAAGCGGAGAGGGTGTTTTCAATAATGCAATGTATGGCGACTGGATGCCCAAAAGGCCTCCTGTGTGGAGTACCGGCCTTCCCAGAAAATGGTCTGTGGATGCCCTTCTGAATACCGGATTCAATGATACAGAAGCATATCGCTTTCAGATGAACAGTGCCTTGAAATGGTTTATTCCTTGGGTAGAGGGATTATCGGCATCGACTAGCGTAAATTTCACAACTACTTACAATACAAACCGGCAGTTTAATCACGACCAGGAAAATGTATATGATAATCCCTATGCTACAAGTTTTTCAAGCTATAATCCTATTAATGCAAACATGTATCAATACTGGTACAGATACAAATTGCTGACTGGCATCTTTCAGTTGGATTACGCGCGCACCTTTGGCAAACATAATTTATCTGCCATGGTAAACTATCAGAGTCAGACACGTCATGAAAACTGGACTTCGGCAAAGAAAAGGGGTTACCCTACCACTCTTGCCCCACAGATTGATTTAGGAGCTGAAATGGTTGAAAATAAAGGAAATGCCACGGAATGGGGATCGGCATCATACATAGGACGCCTTACCTACGATTATGACAATAAATATCTGTTCCAATACAGTGCAAACTACAACGGCTCATTAAGCTACAGCCCGGAAAAACGCTGGGGATACTTTCAGGCTTTTTCTTTAGGCTGGGTTGCTTCCCAAGAATCGTGGTTTAAAAACCTGATCAATCCCAATATTGTAAACACGTTTAAGTTACGCGGAGGTTTAGGATTGGTGGGCAATGAAGTGGGCAGCCCGTTCTCTTTCCTTACACAATACACACAAAATACTAACCGTGTGTTGTTTGGTGCAAATATGAATCCGAATGTAGGATGGTATGTAAACACCATCGCCAACGACCTGCACTGGTCAAGCAGCACACAATATGGAGTTGGATTGGATTATGGTTTGTTTAGAGACCGGCTTACAGGTGCCATCGATGCATTCCTTTATATGAATAAGGGCGATGTTATGAATATGACTGATGACATGATTCGTTCTGATATATTGGGTATGCCCAACATTCCTCAGATCAATGCACCTTATGCAACTTCCCGTAAGGGAGGATTCGAAGTTTCCGTCAACTGGCAAGACAAAATTGAGAAAGTAGGATATCGCCTTGGGCTAAACTATTCTTACTGGGATGAACGCCAAACCCGCCATACTGATAAAAGTTCCGACTGGTGGTCACCAACTTTCGATAATATCGGAAAACGATGGATGCATCCTGTATATCCTCTCGGACTTGCTACGGACGGAAAGTTCGGAGACTGGAATGATATGTATAACTCCATGCTCAATGCTTCCCGAAATATGACTTTAGGAACCGTAGCGCTTGTCGACCTGAACGGAGACGGGCGGGTTAATGACTATTACACACTGAACAAGCCCGGCACAACTCCACTGACACAGTTTGGCGTAACAATGGGTGCAAACTGGAATGGATTTGATTTCGAAATTTTCTTCCAGGGCGCAACCAATGTATCGGGTGCAATGCCTTCACCTCTCCGTAGCCAGCAAAGCTACATGTGGAACTACGGACAGTATGCGTTCCAGAATGCATTTACACCAAGCAACCCGGATGTAAACGCAGCATTGCCTATCCCGGTTCCTGAAGGGAATGGCTGGGGATATAGCTATATAGATATCTGGGCTTTCGACGCTTCTTACCTGAAGCTGAAAAACATCAGCCTACGCTACGATATGAAAAGAAACGTCTTGAAGAATGTTTCTTATATTCAGGGACTGGATTTGAGTTTTGTTGTGACCAACGCTCTCATGTGGACGAAGAAGTCATACCCGTTGAAAGGTTTGCAAGATCCCGAATTTATTACATCCGGAGCTTCTATCTATAATAATAACGGGACGTTGGGCAGCTATCCTACGCAGCGTTCATATACTTTAGGGGTAACAGTAACATTATAATAAATCTTAGTGAATTATGAAAAGAAATATATATAAATTTTTAATGTCCGGGGTTTTCTTATTATTATTTATGGGAATCTCCACTTCCTGCGATCCGCTGGGAATTGAACCAACTACACAGGTCGACGAGGGGCGCTTCTGGCTTAATCCTCAGTTGGCACGTTCGTATGTAAATAATTTCTATTTCTGGACACCTGCCGGGGCGGGCGACACATTCCAATCGGAGCAATGGTCGGATAACTGTCAGGGAAATGCCGAGCAGGACTGGAATACGTATCGCCAGGAGTCATTCAACAAGCGGCAGTACGACGAAAACAACGGAATAATCGGATTCTCAGCTCCCTGGTCAGATTCCTACAAAAAAGTATATAATGTAAATTTGGGTATAGAAAAGATCAACTCGTCATCGGCTTTGTCAGAAAATTTAAAAAATCAACTGCTGGCTGAATCTTATTTCTTCCGTGCTTTTGTCTATTTTGATATGATTAAGTATTGGGGTGCAGTGCCTTATGTAAGCAAAGCGCTCACGATCGACGACAATACCTATCTTCCGCAAAACAAACGAGAAGAGATTTTCGACAACATTCTTTCAGACTTGACCGAATCGGTTAAATTTTTTGATGCTTACGGAGGTACTCCCGACGTTGGCATGGTCAATAGAAATGTAGCAACAGCATATATCTCACGCGTAGCATTGTATGCCGCCAATGCTGCCGATGCTTCAGCCAAAAATCTTTATACAGATGACCCTGCTGGACTGTTCAAATTTGAAAAGGACGCACAGCATTACTATCAAATATCCTACAATGCATCCAAGAGCCTGATTGGTAAATATAGTCTTGAAAACAACTATGAAGATTTGTTCACAAGTACGACTGCACACATGAGTAAGGAATCCATTTGGCCGGTTATGTTTAAGGAAAACCAGCGCAGTGGCTTTAACCCCACAGCTAAAAACGGTCCCGATCACTATTATTACGGCGGAACAGATGCTGCATCGTTCAAATGGGAATTTCGTTCAGGTCTGTTCCCCACCCAGGATCTGGTAGATGCCTATTTGCAAAAAGACGATGCAGACGGTCAGTGGAAAAAATGGTGGGAAACATCTCAGTCAAAAGCAATGGGGTTCCACAAAAATGAAGAGGGTGAGATTGAAGGCTCAAGTGCCAATTATCGGGATATCTTCAAGAACCGCGACAAACGATTCTATGCCACAGTCACCTACGACGGGGCTTATATGGGCCCGGAACAGGAGCGCTATATGATACAGACATGGATTGACAATACCAATCCGGCAGTTACATTAAAGTACAGTTCTCTGCATTCAGGTTATCGGTTTGTGGACAGAATGGAGGTTGCACCCATTAACAGAGCTTCAGCTCAAACAATCACAGGATATTACTCAAGGAAATATTCACATTTTGACAGATTTAATAACGATGGAACATTTAACTGGGGTATCCAACGTCAAACTTGTTATTTTAATGTCCGCTATGCCGAAGTTTTGCTGAATTGTGCTGAAGCAGGTATAAAACTCGGACAATCGGATGCCAGAGGATATATCAATGAAATTCGTCGTCGGGCCGGTCTTTCGGACTATGAAGGAAACGACCTGTATGAAGAGATGAAAATGCAGCGCCGTCTGGAATTTGCTTTTGAAGCACCGGGATTCCGCTACTTTGACCTTTTACGATGGAGTGAAGCCGAAGGAAAATCTACTATAGAGGAACTAAATCAAGCATCCAGAGGAATGTGGATCTTCCGCAAAGGCATCGAAAGTGAAAAAATAGGAGAAAACGGCTATCCAGTACAACCTGGTGGTGAAGGCTATTTCACACCTCAGATTCAGACCTTCAGAATGCCCTATTCCTACTACCAACGAAAGTTTGACAACAGTAGATTTTATTTTGTTCCCTTCTCTGCAACCATACTTAAAGATTACACGCAATTGCAGCAAAATCCGGGATGGGAGAACTATAATTATAATAACTAATTAAAAAAATATAACTATGTTGATAAATAAATTACTTAAAAATTTATATACCGGGGCAGCCCTGTTGTGCGTAGTTTGGTTTTTATCAGGCTGTGAGAAAGGATTGACTTTTGAAGAAGCTCCTGAGTCCACCTATTCGCAAGTAGAAGCGAGCAGATTTGACGTGAAAGCCAGAGAACTATTTGAGAATCAAATTTATGCCGTAAATTGGGACAAATGGGTGGAAAATTACATTAACACTCAAACAATCGGAGCTTCCAATGGCAGCTGGAAGAATGGGACCGGGGCAGCAGTCACGCTCAGCAACGGAGAGGTAGTACAACCTGGAGCTACTGTAAGTGGCTCTATTAAAGAAGAGAATAATGCTGAGGCTCCAGGCGGTAAACTTTATGTGATCACCGCTTACGTGAATGATCACGCCAAATATAAGACTGCCAACAAAGGATACTTGTTCGATGGAAGTAAGTTTACGGGAGACTTTACATTGGCTAACCCAACCAACAACCGTTCAGAGTATGTTACTCTTCCGGTAAGGAAGAATGAGATCATAGGTGAACTTGTTTTAGTGAACCCCTATGACTGCATTGTGGAACCTGTAAAAGGAGCAGCGGAGCTTGGCAAACCGGGCGATTTTTCTCAACCGCAGCGCTATCTTGTGAAAAATATTGCTTACCGCCCTGCGGGTGTTCCTCAGTATACCCGCTTATACGAGGTCAGGATCGTTTTCTATCCCGGGTAACGAATAGATCAAACAACATCATTTCAAGGGGGTGGGCTAATACTCACCTCCTTTTTTGTATTCTGTCCAAAGCAGTCGAAGTAGATAGGTATTCCGGAGTAGCCGGACAAGGCATCACGAGCAACACTCGGGCAAATGACCGCGATCCGGTTGAACAGGTAGTCCAGCCCTATCAATACGCGAAGGAACAATGACCCCGAAAGGTATCCCCTTCCCGTGTAACCCCTTCAATCACGACGGAAACGGGAGCGTCTACAGGCGGGTAAAAATCAATCGACGCCCTACCCTCCCTTACTGGCAGCCGCGGTTGCCAGTACAAGACGGATCGGAGATCGGGCAGGGGCACGTCCGGTTCCTTGTTTACCCGGGGAGCGGGAGCGTACACTTCCACCGGCTGTTGATACCCCATCGGGGTAATGTAGCCGGTGTTCGTCTTCGCGTAATAGGCTCCTCCCTTCCCTCCCCTCTTGGTGGAGACCGCGACAATCATATTGTGTTTACCATTAAAATATCCCACGGCATGCGGTCCTTTTATGATATCTATTTGCCCGATGGCTTCTACCGGAAGATAATTTAAAAAAAAGTCTGCTGAGCCCGAATCGTAGACAGGAACCCCATCGAAAACAAGAAGGGGAGACCATAATCCGCCAATACCTACTAACGCCCTCAGCACCATTTGAAGGTTTGGTAATCCCGATTGCTTGATACGCTCCTCGGTAATAACCGTACCGGCTTGTTGTTCGTACTCGGTATTGTACGTTTTCCTGGGGGCACGTACCTCTACCTCTTCCAAAAAGATATCCCGCATCGTTTCTTCCCTCGCCAACTTCTCCAGCGTCCTATTCCGGTAGCCTTGCCATTGACCGGACTCGAGGTGATCCCCGTGCGGTTTCCCTGAAGCCGCCAACGGGGCCGGCACGCCTTCAAACCAGGACGGGACTTCATCCAGGACAAGGTAAACATTCTCTCTTCCCGTTGCTGTCTTCGCCGAAACCACGAAGCGGGTACCCTCGGGAATTTCAAACCCGGTAAAGACAAAACGACCGTCTTCCCGGCTCACCGCCTGTTCCAGAATACCCGTCCCGGGGGCGGCCAGCGTGACCACGCAGTTTTGCACCCCCGCTCCCTTCCGGTCCAGCACTCTCCCGGATACCCGCGCGCTTACCTCGGGCAATACGTCCGGTTCATCGTATTCACCTTGCATGGCAGGCTCAATCTCGTAACGCCTCCACCCTCGCACCCGTACCAGCAAGTCCATCGCTTCCCTTCCCACGGGAACGCCAGCGTTCCGGAAATACCACCCGGGGTCGCGAACCTCTCCTTGCAAATCGGGAGTCAGCAACAATTCCGTTTGAATGGTAATGGTCGAGTCGGGTAAAAAATCCCCCTCGCGGGTAACGGCAATGGAGGCCACCCCGTTTATCGGCCTCCCGTCCTCGTCTTGCAATACCAGTTCAATCCGGGTGGGGCCTTGACTGTCGCGGCCACCGGTTTTGCCGGCTACCAGGCATTCGATTTTCTTTTCAGCCGGGAGCACGAACGCCGGCCGCTCGCTCACGATATGCCCCTTGTCAAGCAACAGGAAATGCAGCATCCCTTCCCGAAACGCGCTTTTCGGGAAAACCCGCGGTCCCCCGTCCCATGCATCCGCGTAGAGGGGAAAGCCACGCTGGAGTACCAGCAGTTGAAAACGCGACGGGGCATCCGGGGGCAACGAGTCACGTACCAGGGAAACCCGGAATGCATCCTCGCCCGCGTCCACGCGTAACGCGAAAGAACCCGTCACGGCAGGAGGCAGCGTGAACACCTTCTCCAAACCATAATTATTGATACAAACGGCCTCGTACGCTTCCCCCGGGCGAGGAGTGAAGGAAAACTCCCCCATCCCGTCGTGCATCGTGGCAAACCGCGACAGGGTATCTCTGCGGCTGTCCACAACGTATCCGGTCACTTCCCCGGCCGAGCCGTTATTATGCACCGCTTCGAAACCAAACCGGCACGGGGCACCCGCCACCCCGTGCCCCCCCTCGGGATAAAAGTTCACGGTGTACCCCGCATTATCCTCCCCGGTTCCGTGCCCCGCCCCGGTATAACCCGGCCTGCCGTGGTTTACACCGCTATATTTGTACGATAACACCAGCAGCGGGCGGGTAAAGACGGACGGTTCCTTCTGGAAGGCCGAGTAGCGCGTATACGCCCGCAACTGATACATGCCCGGCGACAGGTCCTTGTCCAATGGGATGTACCCCGGCATCACCCCCAGCGTGTCGCCCCTCACCTTGATCCGGCACACCAGGGAATCCTCCTTGTACAGTTCAGCGTACGCGTAACGGCTCGCTCCCTCGGGTCGGTGCGAGATAAAGTTAACCACCTGCACGCTAAAACGCAGGGTGTCGCCCGCCACGTAAACCGGTCGGTCCGTGCGGGCGTATATCTTTTCCCGCGGGTAGAGCTGGGTCTGTTTCCACAAGCGATGCACCAGTGTGTCTGCAGAAAGTGCCTCTTGAGCAGAAATGCGGATAGTGAAAAAAAAACAACATATATAAACGAGCAATCTATTAACCATCGTTTTTATGACATTTTAAAGAAGGCGACAAGATAGCATCATGGAAATAACTCCTCTCTGGGATCCCAAAAACCATTCTCTTTGCCCATTACTACACAACTATACTCATTTGTAGCTGGATAATATTTAGCTAATAGCGTTAAACGTTCTTTAATATAATAAAATAGGGTTCCATTACCTCCTATAGTCGCTTCGTAATAATTACATTTGAGAATCAATTCCATCCAAGAATTATAAAATTGAGGTTTACTTCCCAAAGTATATAATTCTGCAACCTTTGAATTATAATCAGAATAGTGTTTACCATAGACTCCCGCATAGGCCTCTGTTACCTGTCCTCCGGAATCAATCCTATAATCGAATTGTAAAAGATAATTCCTACTATAATAAGAAAATTCTCCCTGAAATGATTCTCCACTAGATTGTGAGAATGGAATTACGTCCACAGAATCCTCAAAGATAGCATGTCGGGTTTTTAATGGATTGTTATCCTCTATGATTCCTGATTGAGTAAAAAAACAGACTCTTCATTCTTAGAACAACTGATTAAACAGAACGCTGATCCTACCAAAATTAAAACAATTGTCTTCATCCTTTTCGGAATTAAAGTTAAAAAATACACACAAACGGCAAGTTTAATTAACAGTAAAATTAAATCATTTCAAAGAACACGGCAACTTATATTAGTTAAAACTACATAACGAAAAATATTGTTATTTACTGCCTTAACCTTCTTTATCTCGAGAATACTTTTTCCTGACTTTGACGATCTAATCCTCTGATCTTTCAATTCACTGACAATTAATCATATATAAAATAATTAGCTGGCGTGACAGAGCAAGGCTTCAGTTGATCCACATCAACGGGTAAGAAAATGTTTTAGAAAATGTTCAATATATTTATAACAATCAAATCTCCCTGTTTCGGTAAATAGAAGTAACTTTGACTTTTCTAAATAATGAATAGGATGAAATCTCTTTTACACCTTCTTATTTTCGCATTTTGTCTTTCTACTTATATAACAGCTCAAACAGATAAGTCCAATTCTTCGTATCTATTTGAGGATTTTCAGGATGCTATCATCTTTTATAAAGATGGAAGGCAGTTCGCAGTTCCTTTAAACTTCAATCTGGCAAACGGCCGATATGTTTTTATAGATAAAACCGACCAGCGGGAAAAAGAATTTTCCGATCCGAGCATGGTTGTAGCCATGCATGTAGGCAAAAGAATATTTCTTATGTCAGAGGGCAAAGCAACCGAAGTTATTCAGGCAGACCCTAAATTTCATGTATCTTATACCCCCCTGAAGAAAAAAGCGCCCGCCAAAGTCACATATGGTGGAACAACGGAGACAGCATCGGTGGACAGCTATACCGGATTGACAGGAAAAGGGATCATTAGCGGGGTTCGGGAGAATAATCGGGTTGTAGCCGACATCAGCAGAACCTACGAAGTACAATTGGGAAAAAGGAACAGAAACTTCTATAATAAAAGGAGTTTTTTGAAGATTTTCCCGAAAGACAAAAAGGCAAATCTCGAATCTTATATTGAAGAAAACGAAACAGATTTCGACTCGGTTGAACAGGTGTTTCAACTTTATCAATACGCTATAAAACAATGAGCTTTTTCAGCCGCATCCCCTGAAATAAAAAGAGAACCATATTCTGCTTCTATTTAGTAGAAAATTAAACATTTTCCTTAAGAGGGGGGGGAAGACCCCTCCCTCTTTTTCAGATAAATGCAAAACGACATGACAAGAAAAATAATTTTTATAAGCACCCTTATCTCTATCTGTTTTACCGGATGTAAACACAGCAGCAAAATTGATGTTACACCACACAAAGTAAATCAAAAAGCTGATATTTTTTTCAGGGAGGCAACCGGTTTATTGTCTTATTACGACAAAGATTCAACCAGGAAGTGTATAAATCTGCTGGATTCGGCACTGGAAATAGATAGCCTGAATCCTGATTATTACGGAGTAAAAGCAAAATTGTTGTCTGAATTGGGCTTGCTCGACTCCGCGTTAATTGTTCAAAGAAAGGCTGACAGCAAAGGCGCAATAACAGGAGAATACCTATTTCAACTCGGCCTGTTTCAGGCGGCAAAAGGATTAACCAACGAAGCTCACGAGAGCTTCGGAAGGAGCAACGAATATTTGAACCAGATACTGATACATTACCCCGACAGCCTGGGGGCATTTATACTACAACAGGCGGCAAATGCACTTTACCATGGCGAAGACTCTTTATTTATGAATGAAGTCACGGGTATCAGAAAACGTTTCCCCGAGAGACTGATGGAAATTGAAATGACAAGACGGGTTAAGCCACACGCTTTGATAATACAGATACAACAGATAGAAGAAAACTCTTTCAACGATTTAATCTCCGAACTCGACAGTATATCAAAAAAAGAAGCATTAGAAGTGAATAAATAGTGTATTTAACTCCTTGAAACATGTTATCTAACATAAGAGAAAAATTTTTTATTTTAATTTAATACAATAATTTTGTCAGCATGCAACAGCACAGAGCAGCATAGCTGCCAGTGCAGCGCTGAAATTTCACTTATAACTTTAAAGGCAATCTTCGGCATTTTTCCCATATCAAACTGTTTAACAGCAATCTAAAGGATGTTTGGGGAAGGCAATAGAATTATTAAATCAAAAACCGTCTTCTGCACTTTTAACTTTTTCGTTATGCTGGATGAGCAGAAGGCGAATTTATTTCGATTATGTTGTCATGAGAAAAAGTGGAACGAAGTTTAAAAGTTGGAACAGAGCTCAAAAAGTGGAACAGAGTTAGAAAAAGTCTAACTTTGTGAAAAAAATAGTTTAAATAGTATGAAAAATTACCCGAAAATTGGTATACGTCCCGTAATTGACGGACGACAGGGAGGTGTAAGGGAAAGTCTCGAGGAAAAGACAATGAATCTTGCCAAAGCGGTTGCGATACTGATAGGTGACAACCTGAAAAACGGAGACGGAAGCCCCGTCGAATGTGTTATTGCAGATACTACCATCGGACGTGTGGGCGAAAGCGCTGCATGCGCTGCAAAATTTGAACGCGAAGGTGTAGGCTCCACTATTACTGTAACCTCATGTTGGTGCTACGGCTCCGAAACCATGGATATGAACCCCTACTATCCCAAAGCAGTCTGGGGATTTAACGGTACGGAACGCCCTGGAGCTGTTTATCTGGCAGCCGTACTGGCAGCTCACGCTCAAAAAGGGTTACCGGCTTATGGCATATATGGGCGAAACGTACAGGATGCATCCGACAATTCTATACCTGAAGACGTGGCCGGAAAAATTCTTCGCTTTGCCCGGGCCGCACAAGCGGCTGCTACAATACGCGGACGTTCTTATCTTTCTATAGGAAGTGTCTCAATGGGTATAGCAGGCTCCATCGTTAATCCAGATTTCTTCCAGAATTATCTTGGTATGCGCTGCGAATCTGTTGATTCTACAGAAATATTGCGGCGCATCAAAGAGGGTATATACGACCGTGAAGAGTTTGCAATTGCAATGGACTGGACGGAAAAATACTGCAAACCTAATGAGGCTGACGATTTCAATTCTGAGGTTAAACGTAAATCACGGACCGCGATGGACGAGGATTGGGAGTTCGTGGTGAAAATGACTCTTATCATACGTGACCTGATGACCGGAAATAAAAAACTTGAAGCAATGGGCTTCAAAGAAGAGGCGATTGGGCATAATGCTATCGCAGCCGGATTTCAGGGACAACGACAATGGACAGACTTCCTTCCGAACGGCGATTTTTCGGAGGCTGTGCTGAACAGCTCTTTCGACTGGAACGGGATGCGAGAAGCCTTTGTGGTAGCAACCGAAAACGATGCTCTTAATGGTGTGGCAATGCTTTTTGGACATCTGCTCACCAACACTGCACAGATCTTTTCAGATGTGCGGACATACTGGAGCCCTGAGTCCGTGGAACGAGTCACCGGGAAGACTCTATCCGGAAAGGCTTCGAACGGAATCATCCATCTTATAAACTCTGGATCAACCACTCTCGATGGTACCGGCAAACAGCGGAAAAACGGAGCCCCTGCCATGAAGCCTTTCTGGGAAATATCGGAACAGGAGATGGAAGAATGCCTTGCTGCAACCACTTGGTATCCGGCTAACCTCGACTATTTCCGGGGAGGAGGGTACTCCTCAAATTTTCTATCGGAAGGCGGCATGCCAGTCACGATGAGCCGGCTAAACCTGGTAAAAGGGCTGGGTCCTGTGTTGCAGATTGCTGAAGGATGGACGGTTGAACTGGAAGCCGAAATGCACAAGATACTAAACGAACGCACCGACAAAACATGGCCAACCACATGGTTCGTACCCCGATTAACAGACAAACCGGCATTCAGGGATGTTTATTCGGTGATGAACAACTGGGGTGCCAACCACGGTGCAATCAGCTACGGGCATATCGGTAAGGATTTGATCACGCTCGCATCAATGCTCCGCATCCCGGTCAGTCTGCACAACGTAGATGATAGCGATATCTTCCGCCCGGCAGCATGGAATGCTTTCGGAATGGACAAGGAGGGTGCCGACTACCGCGCCTGTGCGAACTTCGGTCCGATTTACAAATAATCAGGTAAGGCAAACATATGAATGCAAAGGTAGTAGATAAAAAAAATCTGATTCCGTTTATCCTCATCACCAGCCTTTTTGCTTTGTGGGGTTTTGCAAACGACATCACCAATCCAATGGTAGCCGCGTTCCGGACTATCATGGAGATTCCTAATTCTGAAGCTGCGCTGATACAGTTGGCCTTCTATGGCGGATATGGAACCATGGCTATCCCAGCAGCGCTTTTTGTCAGGAAGTACAGCTACAAAAAAGGTATTTTGCTGGGGCTGGCACTCTACGCCACCGGTGCGTTCCTGTTTATCCCGGCCGCACGGTTCGAGGCATTCTCATTCTTTCTAATTTCACTATATATCCTGACATTCGGCCTGGCTTTCCTGGAAACGACCGCTAATCCATATATTATTTCTATGGGTGACGAAGCGACATCGACCCGGAGATTGAACTTAGCTCAGTCTTTCAATCCTATGGGCTCGCTACTTGGTATGTTTGTGGCATCTAACTACGTGCTCACCTCTCTTTACTCCGAAAGGAGAGATGCTGCAGGCAACCTGTTGTTCTCCACTTTAAGCGAAGCAGAGAAAGCCGCCATACGAACACATGACCTGGCCATCATACGTAACCCTTATGTCATAATAGGAGGTGTTGTGCTGATCATGTTTGTTATAATTGCAATGGCGAGGATGCCGATAACACAGACGGCAGAACGGACAAACATCCGATCGTCTGACTCCGCAAAAAGGCTCTTTAAAAACCGGAACTACCGTGAAGGAGTAATTGCTCAGTTCTTCTATGTGGCTGCCCAAATAATGTGCTGGACATTTATTATACAGTATGCAGAGAATATTGGCATTCCAAAAGCAGTGGGACAACGCTACAATATTTTGGCGATGATCCTGTTTCTGTTGAGCCGTTTTATCAGTACATACCTGATGAAATACCTGAAGCCATCGCGCATGCTTACACTATTTGCTACCGGGGCTATCGCAACAACACTGGGTGTTATTTTTGTAGGGGGTACAACCGGTTTGTACTGCCTGGTGGCAACCTCCGCTTTTATGTCACTCATGTTCCCCACTATATACGGTATAGCACTGAAAGGATTGGGCGATGACTCCACACTGGGTGCAGCAGGGCTGGTAATGGCCATTGTTGGCGGAGCATTAATGCCTCCCTTGCAGGGAGCTATAATAGATTTGGGGAGTGTAGCAGGGCTACCGGCAGTTAATATTTCGTTTACACTTCCATTAGTGTGCTTTTTTATGATTCTGGTGTACGGATTGAGGACAAATAGGCGCAGGTATTTTTATTGATAGCTCTCTTAAAGGGATCCTTTACTACCTGTAAGGCAAAAATTGTTTTATTTGCAGATGGATGCTAATTCAATGATTGATAATAACTAGATAACGTTTATCTTGAACATTAAAATAAAAATAAACACATGAAACTTTTTTACCTCCTTTCTCTCATTTTATTTTTGATGTTGGGTTGCAATAAATCACCTTCATCTATCTCTTTCAGCTCATTTGGCATCGAGCCTGAAACCAAAGAGAATGCGTCAATAGCTGCGAAAAAGATGATCGAACATCTGAAGGTGCGACAGGATACCGGGCATATTTTGGTTACATTTCCTAAAGGGCGCTACGATTTTTTTCCTGACAGCGCTTTCACTCGAGAATACTACATTTCCAATCACGACCAGGACAACCCTAAAAAAGCAGGCATCGTGCTGGAAGGATTGAAAAATATAACCATTGACGGACAGGGTTCAGAACTCATTTTTCATGGAAGGATGATCCCTTTTGCTTTGGTGAAAAGTGAAAACATAACTTTAAAAAACTTTTCTGTAGATTTTGAAATACCGGCTCTTCGCCAACTTAATATTTTGAAAGTAAACAGAGATTCCGATATTGTGATTGCTGAAATTTATCCAGGCGGGAATCATCGTATTCAAGGTAACAAGCTGTTTGCATGCGGTGAAGGATACGAAAATCCTCTTTACACTGCAATGCCGTTCCGGGCCGACAGACGGCTTGCATACAGACGTCAGGATGTGAGCTTCAATCCTGCAGCCATCATTGAGAAAACTCCGGACACACTTATAATTTCAGGATGGGGACAAACATCATTAACATCACCCGGAGAACGCTTTGCATTACGTTCATACCATCGCCCTACACCAGGTATTTTTGTCAGTGAATGCACTAATACCACTTTGAAGAATATAACAGTACACTATTCCGAAGGAATGGGACTGCTTGCTCAAATGAGTGAAAACATTACGCTGGATGGTTTCTCAGTTTGCCTCAGAGGAGATAATGACCCGAGATATTTCACCACACAGGCCGATGCAACTCACTTTTCTGCCTGCAAAGGGGTGATCATTTCCAAAAACGGCCTGTATGAAGGGATGGCAGATGATGCAATCAATGTTCACGGGACCTATCTGCAAATAACCAAACGAATAAACGACAGTACCCTACAAGCATGTTATATGCATCCGCAGGCCTGGGGTTTCAAATGGGGAGAACCAGGCGATTCGGTACAATTTGTGGAATCGAATAAAATGGAGCTTGCAGGAGAACATCGTAACTCAATCAAATTGATAAGAGCGATTGACAAACCGACCGAATTTGGTGCTAAAGAATTTGAAATTATTTTCACTGGCAATCTGCCACTTGAAATCTCGGGAGAGGGCAGTTACGGTGTAGAAAACCTGTCCTGGACACCTGAAGTAATCTTTTCAAACAATACCATCAGAAACAATCGGGCACGAGGTGCACTATTCAGCACACCCAAAAGGGTGGTATGTGAAAATAATCTGTTCGACCATACACACGGCACAGCAATCCTGCTTTGTGGAGATTGCAACGGATGGTTTGAAACAGGTGCATGCAGGGAGGTGATCATAAGGAATAACCGCTTTGTTAATGCTCTTACAGCCTATTACCAGTTCACTAACGCCGTTATCTCAATTTACCCCGAAATTCCCAACCTGAAAGAACAGCAAAAGTTTTTCCATTCAGGAATTGTAATAGAAAACAATATTTTTGAAACTTTCGATCGTCCCATTGTCTACGCTAAATCAACCGACGGGCTTGCCTTCCGGAATAACACCATACGAAAAAACTCAGATTTTGAGCCGTTTCACTGGAACGAATATCCATTTTTCTTTGAGCGGGTTAACAATGTTGTGATTAAAAATAACCAGTTTGAAGATGGAACAGATCTTGTAAAAGATATCAGAACCGAATTATCTTCACCTGATGCAGTGTTATTAATCAACAACAACTAATCGCCAGGTAGATGAAATATAGTTTTTTAGCGCTTGCGCTCGCGTCAGTTCAGCTGTTTTCCTGCAACAAAACACAAAATACCGGTGAGCTGGCTTTGCGTTACAATTCCCCTGCTGAAAGCTGGGAGAGAACTCTTCCACTGGGCAACGGGCGCATCGGAATGATGCCGGATGGAGATATTTATAATGAGCACATTGTATTGAACGATATCACTATGTGGTCGGGTAGCGAAGACCCTGAAGCTTTCAATACAAACGCCATAAACTATTTGCCAGAAATAAGGGCCCTGTTGCTCGAAGGCAAAAACAGGGAGGCTCAGGACCTTATGTATAAAGAGTTCCGTTGTGGTGGAAAAGGTTCTGCCTACGGAAACGGAAAAGATGCGCCCTACGGATGTTTCCAAATGTTAGGGAATCTGTATATCAACTATTTATATCCACAAAAAGATAGTGTAATCGACTATGAGCACAAACTATCATTGAACAATGCGGTTATTTCCACAAAGTTCATCATGGGCAGCACGACATTTAAACGCGAATATTTTGCATCGCACGCTCACGATGTACTTGTAATAAGGTTATCGGCAGATAAAAAGAATTCAATTTCTTTCAAAGCTGCTTTGAGCCGCCCCGAACGGGCTAAGGTACACACAAAAGAGAATACGCTTTTCATGGAAGGACAGCTAAACGATGGACATAACGGTAATAAAGGCGTACGGTATCATACCCGGCTGGAAATAGTGAACAAGGGGGGTGAACTGACATCAAATGACAGTTTGCTTTCTCTAACAAATGCCGATGAAGCGGTGATACTTGTATCAACCTCGACCAATATGCTGGATAAGAATTTCCTCACAACGGTTGACAACCTGCTTGCAGAAGCAAAAAAAAGTTCTTTTAAGAAACTTAAGCAGGATCACATTGCTGCATACAGAGATAAATTCAACCGGGTGGAGTTAAACCTGGGTGACCAGGACAACACAACTCCCACCAACGAAAGGCTTGTTTCTTTTCAATTGAACGATGACCCGGCATTTGCTGCACTCTATTTTCAATACGGACGCTATCTGATGATTAGCGGAACCAATGAAAAAAGTTTGCCGCTCAACCTGCAGGGGTTATGGACCAACCAGCTGCAGACTCCCTGGAACGGCGACTACCACCTAAATATCAATGTACAGATGAACTACTGGCCGGCAGAGGTATGTAACTTGCCGGAACTGCACAAGCCGCTGATCAACTTCACAAGATCGCTTGTCCCGTCGGGAAAGAAAACTGCTGCTACATTTTACGGTTCGGACGGATGGGTATCACATATGATGAGCAATCCGTGGAATTTTACAGCGCCGGGCGAACATGCTTCGTGGGGAGCAACCAACACCGGTGGTGCATGGCTGTGTGCCCACCTCTGGGAGCATTATGCATTTTCAATGGATAAAGAGTATCTGCATTCTATCTATCCGGTACTGTCTGGTGCAGCAGAGTTTTTCCTGAACAGTATGATCAAAGAGCCTAAAAACAGCTGGTTGGTAACAGCCCCTTCCTCTTCACCTGAAAATGCATTTTATCTACCCGGGAACAGGGATGCTCTATTTGTTTGCATGGGACCTACGATGGATGTTCAGCTTGTGAAGGAATTGTTTACCAACACACTCTCTGCAGCAGATATACTTGGCATTGAAGATAATATCACAAAAAGGATATGTAAAGCAATGACTCAACTGCCTCCTTTACAGATAAGCGGGGAAGGTTATCTGCAGGAGTGGCTTGAAGATTACGAGGAACAAGATCCGCAGCACCGGCATGTATCTCACCTTTACGGACTTCATCCTTCTAACCAGATTTCACCCATCACCACACCTGAGCTGGCCGAAGCTGCACGCAAGTCACTCAACCGGCGCGGTGACGGCGGAACCGGATGGTCACGGGCATGGAAAGTAAACTTCTGGGCACGCCTGAATGATGGCAACAGGGCTTATAAACTTCTAAAAAGCTTGCTAGAACCGGCATGCGGAAATGAAGTAAGAATGAGCAGTGGCGGAGGGACCTATCCCAACCTCTTATGTGCACATCCACCATTTCAGATAGACGGCAACTTTGGTGGCACATCTGGCATAGCAGAGATGCTTATCCAGAGTCAGAATGGTTACATCCACCTACTGCCGGCTCTGCCATGCAACTGGGCTTCGGGCAGTTTTAAGGGGCTCCGTGTACGCGGCGGCGCTGAAGTAAGCGCAGAGTGGAAAGGTAATAAAGTCTCCTCTCTAACCCTGACAGCCAAAACAGCCGGCATCATCAGGTTAAAAATACCCGAATATGCCTCAACAGTAAAACAAAACGGAAAAAAGATAAATACCGAAGACGGATTTGTCTCGATAAAAATGGAGAAAGGAGAAAGAATTAATTTGGAATTGGCGAATGAATAGGCCCCATTCAAGTGAATAGAGCCAGGAAAGGCTCCGCTGTTAGCTCCGAACCGCTTGCCCTTACTGTTCGGTCAAATCGTAAACAATCAGTCAAATAACTGCTGTTTACACCCGGCAGCAGGAATAGAGTCACAACTGGCCATAAGGAAGCAGGGCCAAAGCATCCGATATTTTATCAACTACCTCCCTGATTGGTTTCTCTACCATCCCCTTCATAAAAGGATTAAGTTCGGCCTTTACAGTTATCCGAAGCCTGGTATCCTTCTCAGCTTTTGCTGCCAGTTGTATCCATAAAAATATATCGAATGGCAGTTTCTCTGATTTGAACTTCACCAGCTTGTTAGCCTCCCGTTCCACTACAATGAAGGTTACCTTTCCAATAGGATCAACACGAAAGGAAACGCTGTCTTGATCGAAGGTGAAATCGCTGATTTTATTTTCAGGTATCCGTTCTTTCACCAGCTCCAGCTTGCGAAGATCTGAGAGAACCCTGAAAACTTCCTCATCACTGTAGGGTATGATTTTTATATCACTGACAAATTCGGTCATCTCTTTGATTTTTTAAAGGATTGTCCCCAGTTTTCAGGATCTCTACGCCAGTCCTGCAAAGTGTTCAACTCCGATTCATCAATGTAGTCGGTTGCCATAGCCTCATCAAGTATTGCTTCGTAATTTGAAAGTGTGGTAAGCTCTACCCGTGCTTCGTGCATACTTTGCATTGCCTGGGGGAAGCCGTAGGTAAACACTGCCAGCATGCCAAGTACATCGGAACCATCGCGACGTATTGCCTCCACTGCCTTAAGGCTGCTCCCTCCGGTAGAGACCAGATCCTCAATAACTATAACCTTCTGCTTCGGTTTTAGATCACCTTCTATCAAATTTTCCAGGCCGTGATCCTTAGGTGTTGAACGAATATACACAAAGGGCAAATCAAGCAGGTCGGCGACCAGCACACCCGGAGCGATAGCACCTGTAGCTACACCTGCAATAGCATCCGCTTGCGGATATTTTTCCATGATAATTCGCGCGAACTCAATTTTTATAAAATTGCGTATGGATGGATACGACATCAATTTGCGATTATCGCAATATATGGGAGATTTCCAGCCCGAAGCCCATGTGAACGGATTGGATGGCTGCAGCTTAATAGCTTTTACCTTGAGAAGTTTTTCGGCTGTAAGTTTCTGTACTGTGTTCATACAATTAATTTTATTCTTTTAGTTGTATCTGGCCCTTGATAATTAATATACCACCGGAATTGGGTATTTATCCGCAATAACCTAGTCTAAACAAGTTTGGCCTCTGATCATTTAGCTAAATGGAAATAACCACTCCCTTCACGCATTTAATTATTGTTTTAATCATGCCAGCTTCATATTTCTTGATGACCATTATGCAGACTAACTACAAAAGTAAGCTTTTTAAAGATGATTTGAATGTTATTTTAAATAAAAATACAATTAAAAAACCTCTCCCAGTGTAGCTATACTAATTTTCAGATTTTTGCATTGATGTAATGCCACTCCGCAAGCTTCCAAAGTTGAACCGGTAGTAATCACGTCGTCAACCAGAAGGAGGTGTTTTTGTTCAAATTCCGCGGGATCGTTAACACTGAAAATATCCCTGACATTCTCCCAGCGTTGCGTCTTGGTGCGTTTGGTCTGCGTGGGGTTATATATTATCCTGACCAGGTTCCCAGACGATACAGGAAGAGAAGTTGCTTCCGATAATCCTTTCGAAATGAGATAAGCCTGGTTGTAGCCACGTTTTTTCTCTTTCTTAGGATGCAGCGGAACAGGTACTATCATATCCACAGGTTTAAGAAAATCACTTTCCACAAGATCTTTACCGAACATTCTGCCAAGCAGGAGGCCGATCTCTTTACCGTGATAATATTTAAGATGATATATCAGGGGGGCAAGCATACCCCCTTTTGCATAAACACAATAGGAAGCAATCCGCTCAAAAGGAATCCTGCCCGCCATAAGCTTTTCTGCAGCATTGCCAGAATGTCTGAAATTATTTGTTTTGGGAAGCCTATACAAACATTTCAGGCATGCACCCACCTCAGAGCTTAGTAACTCCTCGCCACAGATTACACACACATTCGGAAAAAAAAGGTTTGAGAATTCTTTTACTATCAACCGGAATTTTCCTCTTAGACTTCTCATATCCACCTGATTATCTATAACAAATATTTATCGGATCGCCAATCCCGATTGTCCGGCTAATTGTCACGGAGTCAGACGCCTGTTTAATCGGGAATATTATCGAGGTTCATTCTTTTCATACATCGCAAAATCTCACTTATTGGAAAGCCCCTTCCAAGTGCATAACGAATAAGCTTACCATTTCTCTCGTATTCAGAACCAGCAGTTATTGTTTTTATCTTTTTTTCAAGCAACGGCTGCAACGGCTCGTTCAAATCGCTGGAGGAAAATTCCGAAAACACCTCATCAATCAGCTCTTTAGGAACATGCTTTTGTCGCAGCGAGGCTTCAATTTTTATTCTTCCCCATTTATTAAAATGAAGCTTATCATTTATAAAGCTCCGGATAAACCTTTTATCATCAATAAATTTCCCGGCTATCAGCATTTCTATGATTTTTTCCACAGCCTGTTCAGATAAGTTCATTCCCGAAAGTTTCTTTCGTACATCGAACCTACAGCACTCTTTTTGTGAACAGGTACGTGCCATTCGTGCAAATGCCTGCTCCTCTGTAATTATTTTTCTGTCTTCATTCATTTTGTCATGGCTTCTCAGCACGAATCATTCGCCAATTGCCGGAAATATCTTTTCGTAACTCCACAGAAACAAATCCCCTGTCAAGGAGCATACTTTGTATCTCTGCACCTTTATCCCTGTTTATTTCAAAATAGAGTTTACCCCTATTGCTTAACGCCTCAAACGCTATATCAGCAATCCGTTCATAGAACAACAGCGGTTTATTATCAGGAACAAACAGCGCTTTATGGGGTTCAAAGCTAAGCACACTCCTTTCCATCTCCTCTTTTTCAGACTCCATCACATAAGGCGGATTACTCACGATCACATTGTAAAAAATATCTGTATTGAATGGCTGAAATATGTCCCTGTGGGCAAAATGTACAACTGCATCATTAATCCGGGCGTTTTCAACAGCAACTAAAAGCGCATTGTCAGATATATCCCAGGCATATACTTCAGCCGGAGCCATTTTTTTTGCCAGGGCAACTGCAATGCATCCACTGCCCGTTCCTATATCCAAAACCTTACCTGTCTCATATTTATTTTCATACAATACCCACTCCACAAGCTCTTCAGTCTCGGGACGGGGAATAAGCACGTCGGGAGTCACGATGAACGACAATCCGTAAAACTCAGTCCTCCCCAATATATACTGCACAGGCTCTCCGTTTTTAAGCCTGGATATAATATCATTGACTTTTCTTGTTCGGGAAAAGGATAAATTATTAATTTTGTCACTTACAGAACCAAAAGGGATATTATATATCTCTTCTATAAGAAGGCGGGCAAGCGCAATAATTTCCTGATTGGAATACAATCCATTCAATTCACGCCGTAGATGGTCAACGAAATGCCTCATTTTTTGAATAATCTGTATAACAAATATGCCCAAATAATTAAATCAGAGTCGTTGTAAAACGGCCGTTGTCTGATTCAACAAAGATAGCTAAAATGGAGATAAATCCTATATTTATGGACCGGTGCCTGCAACTTGCCCTAAAAGGAGAAGGCTTTACAAAGCCGAATCCGCTGGTAGGAGCCGTTATTGTACATTGCAACAAAATAATTGGGGAAGGATATCACCGGCAATATGGGGGCCCTCACGCCGAAGTAAACGCCATTGCCTCAGTGAAAGATGTTTCACTCCTGCGGGATTCAACCCTTTATGTATCTTTGGAACCATGCTCACACCACGGCAAAACACCTCCATGCGCACAAATGATAGTCTCTAATAAGATACCAAGAGTGGTGCTGGCCATTAAAGATCCTAATCCGGCGGTGTCTGGCAAGGGAATTGAAATAATGAGCAATAACGGCATTGATGTAACAGTGGGAATAATGGGTGAGGAAGCATGCGAGTTGAATAAAATGTTCTTCGTGAACCAACTCTTCAAAAGGCCGTTTGTGATGCTGAAATGGGCACAAAGCAAAGACGGTTTCATTGATGTTATACGGGACTCAATAGATGACATGGCACCTGCGAAAATATCAAATAGCTTTACAAACACAGTTGTTCATAAATTTCGAACTCATGCACAGGGAATTATTGTTGGCACCAAAACGGCTCTCTTGGATAACCCTCAACTGACTGCCAGAAAGTGGTTTGGCCCCCACCCCTCCAGAATCGTTATTGACAGGGAGAACAAGATACCAGCGAACTCGGCCCTCTTCGACGGTTCAGCTCCTGCTATTGTTTTTACCGCATCGGCGCCAGCTATTGATAAAGATAACAAGCAGGTGAAATATATTGAAATTGATTTTACCAAAGATACCAACAGGCAAATTTTAAGTAGCCTGTACAATGAAAAGATATACTCATTGCTCGTTGAAGGCGGCACAAGCCTGCTAAACTCATTCATAGAGAAAAGCCTATGGGATGAAGCTTATGTAGAGATTTCTGACAAAAAGCTTTTTTCGGGTGTAAAAGCACCGGAAATAAAGGGTAAAACAATCAGTGTTGAAAAGTATCTAAATTCGTTGCAATTCCATTTAAAGAGTGAAATAACTCGAAATTTTCTTTAAATATTCATTTTGGTATGGTTTAAGCGAAAAATCTTCCTACTTTTGCATATCATAAACGTGGTATACAATATATTTGAAACTAATGATATCTAAATATTTCCTTTGGGCATCGGTGATTGTCATGAACCTTTTGTTTCTATCCTCTTGCCTTAATTCATCCGACAACAATGTGGAATATTCGCCTGATGCACAGATTTATGCTTTCTCTCTGTCGTCCAAGGCAGACACTTCCAGGTTGTTACCAGCAACTGCATTCACTATTGACCAGGTTAACGGGATGATCTTCAACAAGGAGCCTTTACCATTTCAATTTAATGTGGACAGCGTGGTCATGAATATTACGGGAGCAAATGGCTATAGCCCTTTCAGCCTCGTTATGTTGCTTCTTGTGCCAGACTCTTCATACGCTTGGGTACAGTCCGACTCGGTTGCTCTATCACGGTTACTCAAGATAACCACAACGGCACCAGATGGGATCAACTCAAAAATATACCACTTCCGACTAAATGTTTATCAACAGGATCCATATTTGATCACATGGGAAAACAAAACGGATAATTATATACCATCGCAGGCAGATGAGCAAAAAACTGTTGTTTTCAACAACCGGTTCATCACCTATTACAAATCGGGAACGGAAATAGACGCTATGACGTCAGTTGTGGCCGATGGAGTTAACTGGAGCAAGGCTAACCTGACAGGATTACCCAATAGCGTAAGGTTTTCATCTCTTGTGGTATCAGGGGACCTTGCCTTCGTGCTAGATGAGGCAACAAAAAAAGTCTATAAATCTACCGATGGGATCATCTGGAGTCAGATTGCCACAAATTACGACGTGGAGGCTATTTACGAAGTACTCCCATCTGCATCAGGTGGAGATATCTTGATTACGGTAAACAATAACGGTTCTCTGATGTTTGCCAAATCGAAAGATTTCTCTGAAATCAAACTTCTGAACAGCGTTCCGGGTAATATTCCCATTAAGGACTATTCAGCCGCGAAAGTGAAAAATGACCTCTCTTTCGGGGTAAAATACATCATTCTGTCAGGAGGATACAGTGCGGACAACAACAGCAACAACGACATCTTTATACTTCAGGAAAAAGATGGTATCATCACTCATATCACTGCAAGAAAACCTGCATCTGTATCACTGAAAGGCAGCAGGTTGTTTTTCTATGACAATAAACCCTATATGATTACAGCATCGTCAGAAAAAAACATGCTTATCTATTCGGACAATTTTGGCCTCGACTGGAAAAAATCGGCGGATAATCAGGCTTTTCCTGCAGAATTCAGCTACAGAACTAATGCATCCGTTATTGTAGATGCAAATAACTATATATGGATATTCGGCGGAATATCTTCAACCCAGGATCAAATTGTTGATGTGTGGAGAGGAAGGCTTAATAAATTTGCACTGAATTGATAAACATTTGTTGTAAGAGGATAATTTATGAACCTGTTCTTCGTTAATAAGGGTAGAGTAACCCAATCAGTAACGAAAGAATGAAAATTCAAGAAAAATCAAATTTTATCCCTTTTTGGGTGTTCACCCTTCTATTTATCACATTCTCTGCATACATGTTTCCCCAGGATTATAAATATGAGATTGGCGGAGCAGCGGGGACATCGTTTTATATGGGTGATGCCAATAGATCAAAACTTTATCTCAACCCGGGCATAGCAAGCGGTATCCTGTTCAGATATAACATCAACTTTTATTGGGCAATAAAGGCGAACCTTATTGCAGGAACAGTTTCAGGCAACAGCGAAGACTCGGGAAACAGGTTTCCTTTTGACCAAAAGGCATCTTTTCACCGTACATTCGCGGAGATAGGGGCTCAGGTGGAGTTCAATTTCTTCCCCTACAGTGATAAGTTTGCTTACAGAGGCACTAAACGATATACCCCCTATCTGTTTGCCGGCACCGGAGTGACGTATGCCACGGGTAAAAGTGAGTTCCTGAATGCGAACTTGCCTTTTGGGGCAGGTTTTAAATGTAAATTAAAAAACAGACTGCATATCGGTTTTGAGTTTTCTTTTCGTAAACTGTTTGGCGACGATTTCGATGTTACCGGAACAGATGAGGAATGGAGCTTAAAGAATCCATACGGAATTGAAAGCAGTATCCTAAAAAACCGGGATTGGTATTCATTAACTATGATTTACCTGACATGGGAATTCGGAATGCGCAATGATCCGTGTCATGGTAATTAACTATATAGCCGTTAATAGAGATGTCGTTATTTGACAAACTAGATAAAAACCGCATTCCCGTCCACATAGCTATTATTATGGACGGTAACGGACGATGGGCAAAAGCCAGAGGCCTTGATAGAGGCGAAGGGCATAAAGAAGGTGTAAAAGCTATAAAAAAAATAGTTGAAGCCTCAGCCAAAGCATCTGTTCAATATCTTACACTTTATGCTTTTTCTACTGAGAACTGGAATCGTCCCAGTGAAGAGGTTAGTGGGCTGATGGATTTAATGGTATATGCCATCTCCAGGGAAACTGACGAGTTAAAAAAGAATGGAGTCAAGATTCTGTGTATAGGCGACATGAATAGATTGCCTGAGTACGCCAGGACAGCTTTAGAAGGATGTATCCGCGATACGGAGGGTGGCACACGTATTACCATGGTGATTGCATTAAGTTATTCATCGAAATGGGAGCTGACAAATGCCGCCAGAAAAATCGCCGGCGACGTTGCCAAAGGTGTCTTACAGGAAAAAGATATTGATGAAGAAACCATTGGCAGTTATCTATCCACACGCGATTTCCCTGATCCCGACCTACTGGTACGAACAGGCGGAGAACAACGAATAAGTAATTTTCTTCTTTGGCAATGTGCTTATGCGGAATTTTATTTTACGGAAACGTTCTGGCCCGATTTCGGAGAAGAAGAATTGTACGAAGCTATCCTTGATTATCAGGGGCGAGAAAGAAGATACGGTAAAATCAGTGAACAGATTGAGATCTAACAATAATAGTTCCATACAGAACAAAAGAGAGTCGTTGCAAAGAAATTTATCACAATGTCGAAGAAAATATTCAATTTACTTCTGTTATTTATAATATTGTCACAGTCGGCGTCGCTTGCGCAGGCCATTGATACTGTACGCTCTTCCGTACCACGTGAACTCACTGTGAACTACACCGCGCCACCCAAGAAATATTATATTGCCGATATTAACGTAACGGGTGTTGAGGGAACAATGTATGAAGATCAGAAATTCGTCCTCGTTGGTTTTTCGGGGCTATCAAGAGGTCAAAAGATACAGATCCCCGGAGAAGATATCACAAATGCCCTAAAAAGATTCTGGAAGCAGGGCCTTTTCTCCGATGTAAAGATCTTGCAGACAAAAATTGAGGGAGACAGCGTCTGGTTGGAGATCCGCCTTACGGACCGTCCGAGGGTAACCGACATCCATTACTCAGGAATGAAGAAAAGTGAACAGGAGGAAATTGAAAAAAAAGTAGGTTTTGTTAAAGGTAATCAGATAACCCCACCCCAGATAGCCAGAGCCGAGACAATAATTAAAAGTTTCTTTTCTGAAAAAGGATTCGGCGATGCTGAAGTAAGGGTAATGCAGCGCCCCGATGCCACTCAAAAAAACCAGGTGATACTTGAAATTGCAGTGGATAAAAAGGAAAAAATCAAGGTCAACAGTATCCGCATAGAAGGTAATAAAGCCCTTTCTGATAATCAGTTGAAACGCGCGATGAAAAAAACCAATGAGAAAGGAAAAATCAGAAATATTTTCCGCGCAAAGAAATTTGTGGAAGATCTCTATGCAGAGGATAAGAAAAACCTTCTTAATAAGTATCATGAGAAGGGATATCGGGACGCTGAAATTATTCGCGATACAGTATATAAACATAACGAAAAAACGGTCAACATAGATATTCTGGTAGAAGAAGGGCCACTTTACCATATACGTTCAATCAACTGGGTAGGTAATACTCAATATCCATCTTCACAACTGACTCAATTATTGAATATGTCTTCCGGCGACGTTTATAATCAGAAAAAACTGCAGGAAAGGCTTATAAGCGACGAAGATGCAGCAGTGAATCTTTACCAGAACAACGGTTACCTTTTCTCGAATATTGACCCTGTTGAGATTAATATCGAAAATGATTCTGTTGATCTGGAACTTCGTGTTGTTGAAGGGCCAAAAGCGACTATAAAGAGAGTTATTATCCAGGGAAACGATCGCTTGTACGAAGATGTGATCCGCCGCGAATTGAGGACAAAACCGGGTGCCGTATTCAGCAAAGAGGACCTTTTACGTTCAGTACGTGAGATAGCCCAAACCGGCCACTTCGATCCTGAAGCTCTTTCTGCCGACATTTCAGGAGGAATAAACCCCAATCCGGATGATGGGACCGTGGATATTACCTATCCGCTGACATCGAAAGGAAACGACCAGATTGAATTCTCTGCCGGATGGGGTGTTACCGGACTGGTAGGTAAACTTAGTTTGCGTCTTAACAACTTTTCTTTGCAAAACCTGCTGAACCCGTCGATGCGCAGGGGTATCATCCCCCAGGGAGAAGGGCAAACGCTGGTATTAAGCGCACAGACAAATGGCCGCTATTATCAATCCTATCAATTTCAATTCGTGGAACCCTGGTTTGGAGGGAAAAGGCCGAATCATTTTTCAATAAACGCCTACTTTTCAAGATATACAGGGCTAAACGAAAGTTATTACAGCCAAAACACCTATTATAACCCATACATGTACGGATACGGAGGTTATCCATATTACGGGGGGGGGTACGGAGGTTATGGTGGAGGCTATGGAGGCTATGGAGGCTATGGTTACCAGGATATGATGGAGTATGCATACGACCCCAACCAGATATTTAATATGTTCGGATTATCAGTAGGGTACGGGAAACGACTTGAATGGCCGGACGATTATTTCCAGATTATGGCTGAACTGGGATACCAACGGTATGATCTTAAAAACTGGTCATATAACCAGTTTCCTTTCCAGACAGGAGCGAGCAACAGTATCACTCTTGGTCTTACTTTATCTCGCATATCAACGGATAACCCCATCTATACGAGAACGGGATCACAGTTTACACTCAGCGTCAACGCCACACCTCCTTTCTCTTTATGGGACGGAAACGACTATGCCAAAATGGCATATAACAACCCTGAAAAATATAAATGGAACGAATATCACAAGTGGAAGTTAAAAATACGCACTTTCACACCCCTTACCCCGTTAACGGTTACAAGGACTCCTGTGATAGCAACAAGAGTTGAATTCGGCATATTGGGACACTATAATAAACACAAACAGACTCCTTTTGAAACATTCGATGTGGGTGGTGACGGGATGAGCGGCTACACAAGTTCTTTCGCTACTGAAAATGTGGCTTTGAGGGGATATGAGAACAACTCAATCGCTACACAAGCAAGGGCTTATACACGCCTGGGTGTGGAATTGCGTTATCCGTTTATCCTTGAACCTAACTCAACTATTTATGGAGTTACATTCATAGAAGCGGGGAATGCATGGTGGAATGCAAAAGATCTTAACCCGTTCGATCTGAAACGATCTGCTGGAGCAGGAGTACGTATATTCCTCCCAATGATCGGTTTAATGGGGATAGACTGGGCATACGGATTTGACACTGTTTACGGACGTGGGAACAGAGAGAAAGGCGGAAGCCAGTTCCACTTCATTATCGGACAAGAATTCTGATTAAGTTACAGAAAATAGTTTTAAACGACAATTTGGAATACATGTCATTTACAAATTATTGTTATCTAATAGTTTTCAGCCGTTATTAACATAATTTACTTATACATCTGTAAACGTTTCTCTTTATAAACCGTCTTTATTATCAGAATACAATAACATATTGAAAAATAAAGGAATCGTATGAAAAAAATGCTATTTTTTGCCTGTTTATTTATGGCGCTTTCTCTAGGGAACAGCTATGCCCAGAAATATGCACTTATTGATATGGAATATATCCTGAAAAAAATTCCTTCATATGAAAACGCTAACAAACAGCTTGAAGCTTTATCACAAGAGTGGCAGAAAGAAGTTGATACAGAAGTTGAAAGCGTTAATGCCATGTATAAAAAATATCAGGCCGACCTGGTGTTTCTTGCCGGGAATGAAAAGACAAAACGCGAAAATGAAATTGTGGCCAAAGAAAATGCTATTCAGGAGCTGCGTAACCAATACTTTGGCCCTCAGGGAGAACTGTATAAACAGAGGGAAGAACTTATTAAGCCTATACAGGATAGTATATATGAAGCGGTTAAAGATATTTCATTAGAATCAGGCTACTCCATTGTTGTAGACAGGGCATCTGCCTCATCAATTATTTTTGCATCACCCAGTATAGATATTAGTGATCAAGTGCTCTCTAAATTAGGCTATTGAAAAAAATATCTTATCTTTGTACCCGGTTTTCCACAGAGTTTTAAATTTATAAAATAGATATAGAAATCATGTTTAAAAAATTATTGATTATTATTATTGCACTGGCTCCTTTAGCTGCTGTTGCACAAGATGTTAAAATCGCATATCTCAATGCACAGGAGATTTTCTCTGCTATGCCCGAACTACCTGGAATAGAAACCAAACTGACCACCAAACAGGAAGAAATCAATAAAAACGGACAGGCATTAGTGGATGAATTCAATAAAAAAGCAGAGGAATTTGATAAGACCCCTGCTGGTTCAGAAGCCATACAGCAAGACAGGCAAAAACAGCTTACCCAGATTCAGGAAAGATACCAGGTATATCTTCAAAACAGCCAACAGGAGATGGGTCAATTACAGCAGCAGCTACTCGAGCCTGTGAACAAAAAGATTGCAGATGCCATCAAGTCAGTAGGTGACGAAAACAATTACACTTATATCTTTGACATATCTACCATGCAATCACCTATTGTGTATGTGAACTCTACAACAGCTGTAAACATCACACAGCAAGTGAAAACAAAATTGGGTCTCAAATAATTCATCAGCTCTGAATTAAAGGATACATAAAACCTGAAACAATTATTTTGAGAGGTTATATATTCCAACCAGTTTCCCAATAGATTAATATTAAAACGGGGGTGAATCCACAAACTGATTCCACCCCCGTTTTAGTATAAGTTCACGTCACTATGTTCAAGTTACACGGCTTACATCCCCTTTATAACCAGCAGCGGTGTATCTGAATGAAACAACATCCTTCTGGCGATACCCGGGTTAAACATCCTGGCGAAAATATTCCTGCGTGAGCTCGACAGGGAGATCATATCTATTTTGTTATCCTCCACAAACTTATCGAGAGTAACTTCCAACCCCTCGCTCTGGTCTATCAGTTTATACTCTGTCTGCAGTTGCGGATAGATTTCCGAAAAACGTTTCTGAATACCCGAAAGTTTTATCTCATTCCATATATCCTCCTTTTTGGCAATATGTGCAAGATAAACCTTCACAGGATAAAGTTTAAGAAACTTCATCATTATATCGAACGCCTTGAATTCGCGTTCACGGAAATTAGTTAGAAAAACTATAGTCTTCATTTCTGTGAGAGCTCTTGCCTTTGCCCCATCAGGAACAGCGAAAATGGGTGTTGTGCAACCATCCATAACTTCAGCAGTAACACTCCCTATAAGATCCAGCTCCTTGGCATTCTTTCCTCTCGTGCCCATTACAATGGCCGCAGGACGCATCTTTTTTGAATATGATATTATCTCCTCTTCCGGAAGCCCCTCAATCAACATCGTTTTATAAGGTACGTCGGGTAATTTACCGGAAGCTACTTCATCGGCTATCTTTTTTACCAAGATCTTCATCTCCTCTTCTGTTTTGTTTTTCACATCGTGATAAAGATCTTTGTCGGTTGCCTGCAGTGTGAAAGAGTCTCCAAAGGGGACAGATGCCGGGTAGAAGGGTGTAAAAAAAGCATGCAGCAGCTTTACAGTGCAATCCATATCGCTTGCCAGACGGAAACCAAATTCACAGGCGCTAAGGGAATAATCGGAAAAGTCGACGGGAATAAGTATCTCGCGGTTAGTTTCTTCTAGTTCCTCAGCAACTTCGTGTGAAACAAAGTCCACATCTTCAATAATACGGAGTGCCCTGGGAAGATCGCTTTCATTAATTCTTACACGCACATTTCCCGGAATTACCGGTTCTATCATCTTAATGCCATGAATAACTGTCGGAATACCTTCAGACTCTAAAATTGATTTTAATATACAAGCTTTCTCGTAAGTATGAATGGCTACCGTTACCAGTTTTTCATCATGTGTGTTGCTTTTTTTACTCTCTTTTGCCATACTATTACATTATATGGCATCCATTGAATATAGACAACGGACGCTTGGTTTGTTTTAAAGAGAAAAGCCCAATTACCCTACCCCTCCGGATTACATATATTGGGCTTATAATTAATTCACTCTGTCTCTTCAATATTTACCGGACTCGGTTCCGGGTAATCCTTAAGCCCTAATATTTTCAATGCTTTGTCAAAAATAGTGGTATCGTCGAGAACAACAATACCACCATTCGGACCGGGTTCAATGTGTATTCCTACACTATTGCCTTCCTTGTAATTGTATCCACCAAAATAGTTCCTTACGGTTTCGGGTTTCATGTCCAATTCCGATGCTATCTGGTGGATACTACCATCGGGGAGCTTGTCTTTCAATTCTCTTAACTCATTAAAAGTGATTGTTCTTGCCATGGCTTTTTATTTTTATTTTGATAATACACTCAGGATCTATTTCGTGCCCTAAACTTACTTAAAAAAACAGATATTCCAAACTATTTCAATAAAATATTTGCGAAATAATACTCCTTTTTTTATAACACAGCTCAATGAGGTAAAGTTGACAAAAAAGGACTAAAAATAATCAAGAGAATAATATAGATAGTAATAAATAGTGACAGTATAATACCATGTTTCCTACTAAAGACGACAGTTCGCTCAAATATTGGGGAAAAAATAAATTTATTTCGTGACCAGTTAAATAATTTATATAAAAGAATTGCTATAATAACACCCACAATCATACCGGCCAGAATGTCTGTAATAAAATGTACACCAAGGTAAATACGGGTATAGCTGTATAACACAGCCCATGCAACCGTAGCAATGGAAACACCACGATATTTTAAAACAAGTGAGATAAAAACGGCTAAGCCTGAACTTGTTGTAGCATGCCCTGAAATAAAACCGTACATACCACCTCTGTAATTGTTAACAATATCGACCAAATTTCTGAAATCGATGTGATGAGTCGGCCTGCGACGCTCAAACAGAGGTTTGAACAACGATGAAGATATCTGATCGCAAAGGACTAGAACAATGATAAAGAAAATTGATACCAGCAGTGCATTATTCCATTTTGTTTTATAGAAAAAGAGCAGGAATATAAACAAAAAAAGTGGTATCCATACAAACCTTCCACTTATTGTCCACATCACATTGTCGAGAAAAACCGAATCACTGCCATTTAAGGCAAAAAACAGCTCTCGTTCTATCGGCAGCATACTTTCAACAATTCTTCTCATACAATAAACATGATTTAATTAGGAGTAAAAACCTTCAAGAATCCTAAATGCATGCACTAAGATTCAAAATATTTTCTCAGATAATTTCAACTTTCTGCTTCGGAGTCCAGCCCACACTTCCGTTCGCTATCTCTATCTCATACCAGTTTCCATCGCTGTTCCTTATCTTTACCTTTGTACCTTCATGCAGCTCAAAAAGCACATTGCTGTTCTCATCAGGAGAAGCGTTAACACTGGCAGCACCAACTGTCACGATAGCATAATTCCTTTGAATTTGCTCTCTTTTCTGGTTAAATGCGAATATATTTGCAATAATCATAAATACAAAAAACACTATTCCGCTGTAAAAAGCAGTTTTTCTTATCCACAATAAGCGAACAAACAGAAAAAGTGTTAAACATACCAGAAATAGGAGAAAAAACACAATACCTGCAGTACCCCAAATATCGGAGCTTAACATATTGCGGATGCCATTAATCCAGTTGGTAAGAAACAGGCTGCCAACCTCTTCAATACGGTCTTCGGTGCGACTACCGGCAAAACGCAGATTATGCCTTATATCACTGTCACCGGGATCAAGCATTAGCGCTCTCTCATAATTCAAAATAGCTTTTCCAAGCCTGTTGTCCCTGAAATAGGCGTTGCCCAGGTTATAGTATATCTGGGCAGACTCCCTGTCCTCTGCTATTCCTTCTGCCACAATCCCTTCATAAATCTCTATGCTTTTTTTAAAATCGTTGTTCCTGTATGCCTGAGAAGCAGAATCGAGAGAATTTTCCAAAGTATTTTCGTGAAACACAGGTGTATCAGCCTGAGGAGTAGCTTTTAGAATTGTATCTGAAGTATCTTGCGCACCCAAAACTGTGATACTGCAGATGTCAAACAACAGAAAAACAAATGTATATAATATTGATTTCATTTCCATATTAATAAGTTAATCACCTCCGAAAAGCCTTTTCATTGCATGCGTTCCAAAATAGATATTAATGTTCGATGCATTAATAATTATATTTTTCTATAACCAGAATTTTCGTCGCAGACACATAAGTTGAATGTTCAAAAGTATAAAATATATATATATATCAACTATCCGGAATAAAAAACGTGTAAATATTATCAACTATCAAAGATCCGGGATAGGTAAACCCATTATAATAATATGTTACAATTCGCCACACTTAAAAAGTATCACTCTTAATCCCCGCTACTTGTCCTGTTTGTTTTTCTTAAGCCTGTTTTCCATTTCTCCGATAGCTGCCAATGTATCGTTGTAGAGCTGCCCCATCTCAGCGTTACTTTCTGCAGGGGCATAACGCGCAAATTCACAGGTGTCGAGAATATGCATAAACTTACCTACAAGTATATCACTGATTCCATACTTCGACAGCTCATCCTCAATATTATTTTTAGTGAGCCTTGCTAATGGAATTGATAGCTTATCGCTGAAATATCCCCATAGGGCGCGGAGTACTTCGTCGTAGAAACTCTCCTTGTCATTTGCCTTTAGATATTTTCCAGCAGCATTTAGCCTCTTTACAGCTACCTTATTAGCCTTTTTGGTTCGCATCAATGCAACATTCGCGTTTTCACGAGCCTTTTTTCTGTTAATTAAGTAATAGAGAATTAGCAACAGCATTGGAACCACATACCATAGCCAGTAAATGAGTGACCCCGCAAAAAAGTTGCTTCTTGATTTGAATGAAGGTTCTCCAGTTTTCAGAAAACGGATATCCTGTTCTGCTATCACATCCTGCCGGTTAACAAAACTGCCGGCGGTGACACTGCTCGGATCTCCTTTTCCTACAATCAGTTTATATTCGGGGCTAGTCAGTGTCTTATAAGAATTACTATTCAGGTCGAAATAGGTAAATTCCACAGATGGAATTGCATAAGTACCCTCGTAGCGCGGAATGGCCATATACTCAATTTTTCTTATACCGGTCAATCCGTTTGTAGTGACGTTGAAAGAGTTGTCAACAACCGGGTCATACAGCTCAAAGTTACCGGGAAACACAACTTCAGGATTTCGTATCAGCTTAAGGTTCCCGGTTCCCGAAATTTCAAGCCTCAAAGTGATTGCTTCGTTTGCCTTTGTTTCGGAAGTGCTTATAGATGGCTTTAGCGTAAATGTACCCACGGCGTTTGAATAGCTTTCCGGCTTATTGCCAGGAAGAGGCTTCACATTTATTACCAAAGGATTGGTCTCCAAATTCTTCTTTACATCTACCATCACCTCCTGAGAACCGAAAAAGGTGGAGACTCTCCTGCCAGACGGAACGGAAAAAACCATCTCAAGGTTGCCTCTCGGTATGGTTATCTGTCCCGATCTCTGTGGAAAAAGCAATGTCTTGCGCAAATCAGCTGTATAGTAATTCCTTCCGTTATAGCGCTCCATCTGCAATTGTTGATTCACGGGAAGTGCTATATCCTCAACCATGAACCCCTCAAACTCAGGAAACTGAATCTTTCCTATATTTACAATATTAAGTGTTGTATATAACCTGAATGTCACTGTAAACCCCTCCTGTTCATACAGACTGTTTTTGGAAACAATAGCTCTTATGAATGCGTCAGTGGCTGAAACAGCCACTTGACCTGAACCGGCTGAAGGGCTCTCCCCTCTCTGCCCTCCGCCGGGTTCTTGGCTCCGGGCTGAAGCTTCATCGGGAGGGAGAACTTTTATTTGAAGAGAATTTGATTGGTAATTACTTCCATCAATAGTTATTGAAGCAGGCGGTATGTTGAATGTTCCCGCTTTCTTGGCCATGAGGATATAAGTATATGTAACGGAACTTTCTGAGGTTGTTTTACCGTTGACTGTCCGCTGGCTATAGCTGGTAGATGTGCTCGGGCCGAAAAGAAGGTCGAAATCGGACAGATCAGGCAGCCTCAGATTGCGCCCCTCTTTATTCATTACATAGCTCAGCCTGAATTGCTCGCCTTCAACAACCGTTGCCGGTGCTGAAGCTTTAAAAGTAACCTGTGCAAAGAGCTGTGTTGCGCTATTTACAAATAATACAACCAGTAGAATAATAAAAGTGCGTATGCTATGCATATATTTCATTGTCTTTTCCGTCCTTACCAATTTTTATTGCGCCTCCTGTTACTTTCTGCCTTTTCCTCTTTTTGCCGGGCTTTTATCTGTTGTACTTTCTCCTGTGTCTGCTGCTCATCCTGCTCGATTGCCTGTAGAAGTTGACGGGCATTGTCGCGCGACATCTGCTCAGGTTCATCCGGCTGCTCGGCACGTTGCTCCTTATCCTGCTGGTTCTGTCGGGGCTGATCCTGTTGTTCCTGCTGTTGTTCCTGCTGCTGTTCCTGCTGCTGTTCCTGTTCACCCTCACCCTTGTCAGGCTGTTTATTCTCTTGTTCATCCTGAATCATCTTCTGAACAACTGCAAGATTATATCGTGCTCCCCCGTCCAGCGGATTAAGCCGCAATGCCATCTTATAGGCTTCCATCGATTTTTGCAACTCTTTCTTCTGCAACATTGCATTTCCTATATTGTGCCATGCTGCAGATGCTTCCATTGGATTCTCCTGTTGCAGAGAGATAAAGCGGTTATATTGCTCGATAGATCTTTCCCACTCTTTTTGTTTATATAACGTATTCCCAAGGTTAAAGTTTGCCTCCCCGGAAGATGGGTTTTCCTCTACTGCCTTTTCATAAAAGTCTGATGCAGCAGAAAATTTTTGTTGATTATACTCCTTATTCCCTTTACGTATATTTTTCCGTACCTCCTTTTGTGCCGATACGGTTACAGGAACCGTAACGGCCATAATAATTAGTATCAAATATTTATAAACGAATCTGTTCATCCGATTAATTTTTCAGTTTTCCCTAATCTGTTTCAGAAAGTGCAATATTCTATCGGCTGCAGTTTTGTGTTTTACTCTTTAAACAGCTTGACCTTTCTGAACAACCTGTTTTTCTTATCATAAACAAGAATCTCAGCAAAAAGAATCAGCAGCAAAAACCATGCTAAAAAAGTGAATTTTTCATCATATTCAGAGTATGTAAGACTTGACGCTTTCCCCGTTTTCAGTTCATTAAGCTGAGCTTCAAGCGCACGGATAGCTGTATTTGAATTATCGGCTCTCACATACAATCCCTTACCGCTTTTTGCTATCTCCATGCACATCTGTTCGTTAAGCCTGGAAACAACCACGTTACCTTCGGAATCGGCCATATAATTACTGCCATACTCGCCCGATGGTACCGGAGAGCCTTCAGGAGAACCAATTCCCACTACATTGATCATCATCCCGCTCTTTGCCGCTTCGGCTGCAATCTCAGTAGCATTACCTTCGTGGTCTTCACCATCGGTAATTATAATCATAGCTTTGCTCATCTCCTTATCGCTTGAAAAAGAACTCATTCCCAGGCTTATTGCCTGCCCAATTGCTGTACCTTGAATGGGTACAAGACTTGGGTCGATAGTGTTGAGAAAAATTTTTGCAGATTGCGTATCAGATGTCAGTGGCATCTGCACATAAGCTTCACCTGCAAATACTATCAATGATACCCTATCGTTCCTGCGCACATCAATCAACCTCGACAATATCTGCTTAGCCCTCGCCAGCCTGTTGGGTGAGACATCTTCAGCTAGCATGGAGTTTGACACATCTATCGCTATTACCAGCTCAATCCCTTCCTTCTCTACCGTTTCAACTTTTGTCCCGAATTGCGGACGTGCAATCATGAATACACCGGTGCAAAGCGCCGTAAAAATAAGCCAGAACTTCAGATAGGAACGTTTCAACGACATTTCCGGCATCATCTTCTTAAGTGTTGAGAGTGTCCCCATTTTCTGTACATCCTTTCGTTTTCTGATGTTCAGGTAAACGTATACCGCCAACAACAGGGGTATGGCGAGAAACAACCATAAATATTCCGGATTTGCGAATCTAAACATTTCTATTGCATTTCACTTTATAACTTCAATCTATTCAGGGCACACTTCTCAACAATGTTCTGCGAAGCAACAGCTCAAGTAAAATAAGTCCCATTGCTACCAGCGCAAAGGGTAAAAACAGTTCCTGCCGGCGTGTTACATTCTGCACGCTGATAAGGTATTTTTCCATTTCATCTATCTCGTCATACACCTGGCGGAGGCCTTCGGTATCCTGTGCCCGGAAGTATTGCCCTCCTGTCATTGCCGCAATTTCGGTGAGTGTTTTTTCGTCGATGTCTACCGGCATGTTTTGCATCCTTATTCCGTATGGAGTATTCACCGGCGTTGGCGCCATTCCTTTGGTCCCCACGCCCACAGTATAGACCCTAATTCCGTATGAACGAGCCATATCAGCAGCTGTGAGAGGAGCAATCTGGCCTCTGTTGTTTGTTCCGTCAGTAAGAAGGATAACCACCTTCGAGCGCGATTCACTGTTTTTCAATCTGTTCACTGATGTAGCAAGTCCGAGGCCTATAGCAGTTCCGTCTTCTATCAGCCCGAACTCAATTTCGTTCAGCAGGTTAAGTAAAACCTTATGATCGGTTGTGAGCGGACATTGCGTAAAGCTCTCCCCTGCAAAAATAACCAACCCGATATTGTCATTTTTACGGTCAGTAATAAATTCCGATGCTACCTTTTTGGCTGCCTGAAGCCTGTCGGGCAGGAGATCCTGAGCAAGCATGGAACCAGATACATCTAGCGCCATCACAATATCAATTCCCTGAGTCTCAGTCTCCTCCCAGCTGTTTACCGATTGAGGCCTTGCAATTACAATAATAATCAGCGCTAAGGAAATAAGCCTCAATACAAAAGGAAGATGCCGCATATAAACCCTTAAATCGGGCTTAAACCCTTTAAATGCGTTTAGTGATGCCAGCTTGAACGAAGCCTGTGCCTTCGATAAACGGATCACATACCATGCTGTTAACGGTATAAGCAACAGTAATAAATAGAGATATTCAGGATGCAGAAATTCCATTTTTAAACACTCTTTTCTATATCAACTTCGGGTAACTCATTTTTCTCTGACTCTTCCATATCCTCTTTTTTGACAGCTTTATCAGGCTCTCTTGTCTGATTCACATAGAAGTATGCATTCACAAGGCTCAGGCTATTCTCATCGGGATAGGGAATATACTTGGCAAATTTCACAAGATCGGCCGTTGAAAGAATCTGCTTCAGGTTCTCATAAACTGAATCGACATCCCAAATTTTCCTTACTTCGTTCAAAATCTCCCCCGATGTCATCTCCATGGCATTAATATCGTCCCGTTCATGTATATAGGAGCGAAGAATATCAGTCAACTTACTGTAAAACTCCTTCTCACGCCCCTGCTGCCATATCTTCTCGGCCTTAAGCCTGTCCAGCTCTTTAAGTGCACGTATATGCGCAGGTAACACTTCAGGGGGATTAAAGAAATATCCTTTTTCCTTTTTCTTGAAAACGAGATAGATAATAACACCTATCAATGCAATGATCAGCATTATACCCAGCACAATCCACAGCAGCCACAGATAGTCTGTCAACACGAATGGAGCTTTTCGAACCGGTTTTATATCTCTCAGCTGAAGTTGTTCAAAGTCGATAGAGTCTGTTTCACCCTTGTTGATCAATTCCAGATAAGCCAATGTGGAATCAGACAACACTGGAGAATCCACCTTCAGCCCGAATGAATTGGAGAAGATGGTGTCAGTGCCATCGTAAACAGGCATGCTTGGAACGTGGTACAGTGTGGAGTCGAACGACGTAACAACATATTTAAAATTGAGAGTCATCACATTATTCTCTATGGTGGTATCCGGAGGGAGCATGGCGATAACCTCGATACCGGGTATAATCTCCTTTTCGTACACAGGAAAATGTATTGTCCTATCTTTCGGAGTCATAACCTTAAGGTTGATCAATGCCTGTTCGCCAATAATAATCTCGGTAGGCTGAACAGTCGCCTGCACCGATGTCCTCTGTGCATTTGCCGGAAAAACTGTCAACAACATAAAAGCCGCCATGGAAGACATGTACAACAAGACAATATTTGACCTAAACTTTTTCAATTTCATTTTCTTTGCTGGAATAGTTGCAGGAGCAATTTCACATAATCGCATCCGGTTGAAATAGAGACACTGTCAATACCGCTTTGGCGGAAAGCATTATTCATTTCGGCCTGCATCCTGTTCCACCAGTTACTGTATTCATTCCGTACTTTTTTGGAAGATGTGTTAATCCACAGCTCTTCTCCCGTTTCCGCATCTCTCACTTTCATCAGGCCAATGGGATAGAGCCCGGTGCTTAACTTGTCGTATACCTGGATAGCCACCATATCGTGCTTACGGTTGGCTATTTGCATCGCTTTACTGTAACCGTTAGAATCGATAAAGTCTGATATCAGAAAAGCGGTACAACGCTTCTTTATAGCGTTTGTCATATACTGAATTGCCATGTTCAGGTCTGTACCGCTGTTTTCAGGGTTAAATCCCAGAATTTCACGAATAATGAACAGGATATGCTTTCTTCCCTTTTTAGGTGGGATAAACTTCTCCACTTTGTCGGTAAAAAAAACAACCCCTATCTTGTCATTATTCTGAATAGCTGAAAAAGCAAGCGTTGCCGCTATCTCAGCCACCATATCACGTTTCAGCACCGATTGCGAACCAAAGCCCAAACTATCTGACACATCTATCATAAGCATCACGGTGAGCTCACGTTCCTCTTCGAATATTTTAACGAAAGGACGGTTATAACGTGCCGTAACGTTCCAGTCTATATCGCGAAGGTCGTCGCCGTACTGATACTCTCTTACCTCTGAGAAAGCCATACCCCGTCCCTTGAAAGCAGAATGATACTCACCGGCGAAAATATTCCGCGAGAGCCCACGTGCCTTTATCTCAATTTGTCGTACTTTCTTTAATAGTTCAGTAGTTTCCATTTACAGCCAGGCCCTTTCTAAAGAAGGAATTGTATTAATTAAGAGATGCATTTAACCAACAGTGCCGTTTAAGGTACCTCAACCTTATTCAGGATTTCGCTAATGATCTCTTCAGAAGTCAGGTTGTTGGCCTCCGCTTCGTAGGTGAGGCCTATACGATGGCGAAGCACATCGTGACACACTGCACGTATATCTTCGGGTATAACGTAGCCGCGCCTCTTGATAAACGCAAAGGCACGAGATGCAAGAGCCAGGTTGATTGATGCGCGCGGCGATGCCCCAAAACCTATCATCTCCTTCAGTCCGGTCATTCCGAACTGATCGGGGAAACGGGTTGCAAACACAATATCAACAATGTATTTACCTATCTTCTCATCAATATATACATCACGCACCACTTTGCGGGCTTCCAGGATTGCTTCGGTAGATATAACACCCTTGTCACCAACAACCGGTTCAAAAATATTTTGTTGAATTATCTGCTTCTCTTCCTCTTTTGACGGATATGATATTACAACCTTCAGCATAAAACGGTCCACCTGCGCTTCCGGAAGCGGGTAGGTACCCTCCTGTTCGATAGGGTTTTGGGTTGCCATCACGAGGAAGGGGCTAGGTAAGCTATAGGTCTTCTCACCTATTGTTACTTGGCGTTCCTGCATCGCCTCCAGCAGAGCGCTCTGCACCTTTGCAGGTGCTCGGTTGATTTCGTCTGCAAGTACAAAATTGGCAAAAACAGGTCCATGTTTAACCAGAAACTCCTCGTTACGTTGGCTGTAAACCATTGTTCCAATAACATCGGCAGGCAAAAGGTCGGGGGTGAACTGAATACGGCTGTAGTCAGCATCAATCAGCTGAGCAAGTGTTTTGATAGCCAGCGTTTTCGCCAGTCCGGGCACCCCTTCCAACAGGATATGCCCATCGGACAACAGCCCGATAAGCAGGGATTCCACGAGGTGTTTCTGCCCAACTATCACTTTGTTCATTCCGGCAACAAGTGTCTGAACGAAAGCACTTTTTTGCTCGATTTTTTCGTTTAATTCTTTAATATCAACAACTTGGCTCATATTATCTGATTGTTAAAAATATAGTTCTGTATATGAGATACAAAAATAGAAATGTTAAATCGGTTTTCAGAGGAAACGCCGTTAAAAATGTTTAAGCACTGATCCGCAATTTGTTTGTACTTCACAAGGTTTAACTTGTAAATTCCATACCAAAAACATCAGAAAATGCAATTTTCATCCTACCAGAAGCCTCCCCGAAATCAACCTCTTTGCCAATCTCCTTTTGCATGGATGTTACGCCCCTGTCGGTAAAACCGCATGGGTTGATATAACTGAAATAGGTGAGGTCTGTATTGATATTAAGTGCCAGGCCGTGCATTGTCACATATCTGCTTGCGCGTACTCCAATAGCGCAGATCTTGCGTGCCTTTTCCGGTATGCCAGCATCAATCCACACACCCATTGCCTTATTATCTTTCTCGCCCTCTATACCGTAGGTTTTAAGCACTTCAATCACCACATCCTCAAGCATGGAGATATAGCTCTTCACTCCTGTGCCAAACGCCTCAAGGTCGATAATAGGATAGGCTACCAGTTGACCGGGGCCGTGATAAGTGATATCACCTCCCCGGTCGATAGCGTGCAGATCTATATTTTTACTTTCACACAGATGCCTAGTTATAAGTAGATTATGTTTATCACCTCTTTTTCCAAGTGTATAGACATGCTCATGTTCACAAAAAAGAAGGTACTGATCCTTCTTCTCATTCTTGTTAAGCTTCTCACTAATGACCTGTTCGAACAGCTTTTCCTGATAATCCCACGCACTCTTGTAACGGATGCGGCCGAGATCTTCAAAAATAACTTTCTTTTTCATCTCTATTTTTATTCATAGCTTTCAGTTGCAAAACTGTCCATTATTTCACTACGATTTATTTGACTGCCTAAAATTATATATGCCTTTCAGCGCGATAAGATGAACGTACCAGCGGGCCGCTTTCCACGAATTGAAACCCTTTCTCCAATCCGATAGCCTTGTATCTTTGAAACTGTTCTAACGACACGTACTCCTTCACTGCCAGATGTTTTCGAGTGGGCTGCAGATACTGCCCGATGGTAAACACCCTACATCCCACATTAATCAGGTCGTCCATAGTTTCAATAACTTCCTCCTCTGATTCTCCCAGCCCCACCATTATACCCGACTTGGCTTTCACCTTACCGTTGTTGGCAATGATCTCTATTGTCTTTAGGCTGATATCGTATTTGGCACTACTGCGTATTTTGGGTGTCAGGCGCCTCACGGTCTCCATATTGTGTGACACAATGTTGGGGCCAGAAGCAATCACTCTGTCTATAAGCTCCCTGTTCCCATTGAAATCGGGAATCAGCGTCTCTATTGTAATATGGGGGTTTCTCTCTTTTACACGCTTCACGGTGGCAGCCCACAGTTCGGCACCACCATCATCCAGATCATCCCTGTCCACACTGGTGATAACACAATGCCTAAGTTTCATCTTCTCAATGGTATCTGCAAGCCGGTCGGGCTCATCCCAGTCCACCCCGAGCGGTGTACCTGTTTTTGTTGCACAAAACTTGCACGATCGTGTACATATATCACCCAGAATCATAAATGTGGCAGTTCCTCTACCCCAACACTCAGACAGATTGGGACATTTACCGCTAACACATATGGTGTTGAGTCTTTTCCTTGCGATAATCTCTTTTACATCAAGATATTGTTTGCCCTGCGGGAGCGATATTTTAAGCCATTCGGGCTTCCTTTCAATCAATTCAGGTTTATTTTCCATAATAATTTTTTACAAATTAAACGTTTGCAACAGCAGCGGATAAAAAATATATTACCTACCGGAGCATAACGAAAAGTGATTTTATGAATGTCAAACAGTGCAAAAATACTATTTTATTCGGGTATTTACTAAATAATCGCTTTATCATTTCTTTTTATTCCTAACTATTTTTAAAAGGCTACCATACCGTTTGTAACCGCAAAAACTTTATCTTTGTCACCAAAACGCAACGAGAGCGAAACAAATTGGATTTCCAGCTATTACATACCGACCCGAAATCATGCGCCAGAGCGGGATTAATAACCACATCGCACGGAGTAATTGAGACACCCGTATTTATGCCTGTGGGAACTGCAGGCAGCGTGAAAGCAGTTCATATAAGCGAACTGGAAAATGATATAGGCGCTCAGATTATCCTTGGCAATACATATCATCTATACCTCCGCCCGGGCCTTAACATTCTCAAACAAGCCGGCGGACTGCACAGATTCATCAGCTGGAACAAACCAATGCTTACAGACAGTGGCGGGTTTCAGGTATTTTCACTGGCAGAAAACCGGAAACTTATGGAGGAAGGAGCCGCTTTTCAGTCCCACATCGATGGCTCAAGGCACTTTTTTACGCCCGAAAAGGCAGTTGATATCCAGCGTATCATAGGTGCTGATATCATGATGGCTTTCGATGAGTGTACACCTGGTGATGCCGATTATGGCTACGCGAAAAAGTCACTTGACCTTACAGAACGGTGGCTCGACCGCTGTATTGAACGTTTCCATGAGACCGAATGTCCGTACGGGCACAGCCAGGCTCTTTTCCCCATCGTGCAGGGATGTGTATATCCCGATCTTCGCCGCCGTGCAGCAGAGAATGTGGCAGCCAAAGGTGCGGATGGTAACGCTATCGGCGGCTTGGCCGTGGGCGAACCAACTGAAAAAATGTATGAGATGGTGGAGCTGGTAAACGAGATTCTGCCAAAAGACAAACCACGTTACCTGATGGGAGTAGGTAAACCTGAAAACATACTCGAAGCCATTGAAAGGGGTGTTGATATGTTCGATTGTATTATGCCCACCCGTAACGGCCGCAACGGGCAGATCTTCACAAAACAGGGAGTAATGAACATGCGCAATGAAAAATGGAAAAATGATTTCTCCCCTATTGAAGAGGATGGGGCATCGTTCGTTGACAGATTATACAGCAAAGCTTATCTTAGACATCTTATAAACGTAAACGAAATACTCGGATTGCAGATAGCTTCTGTCCACAACCTGGCGTTCTACGTCTGGCTGGTAAAGGAAGCCAGAAAGCATATCATCGAAGGCAATTTTACTGAATGGAAACGAACGATAATAGAAAATGTTACAAGACGCCTATGAAAAGAGGTAAAATATCATTACTTCAAAATAACTTGATTAAGACTGAAAATTATCCAACTTAATGAGACTTAATAGTTTTAACCATATAAAGTTGAAGCGCCTGGACAGGTACATCATTAAAAAGTTCCTGGGCACCTATATTTTCATGATCGCGCTGATAATATCCATAGCTGTGGTTTTCGACATCAATGAGAAGATAGACAAATTCATGACTAACAATGCTTCGCTGCATAGCATAATCTTTGATTATTACCTCAACTTCATTCCTTACTACACCAACCTTTTCAGCCCCCTTTTCGTTTTCCTGGCAGTAATTTTTTTCACCTCCAAAATGGCCAATAACTCCGAGATCATCGCCATTCTATCCAACGGAATCAGCTTTAAACGGCTAATGAAACCATATATGATTTCGGCATTCGTGATTGCAGTATTCGCCTTTATCTTCGGAAGCTACCTGATCCCTCCGGCCAATGCTACCCGTATTGAGTTTGAGAATACATATATTGATCCTCGGAAAAAGAAAGTAGGAGACCGGGATATTCAGTTTAAAGTGGGAGAAGGGACCATTGTTTATTTCGGGAACTTCGATCTGGGCAGTAAAACAGGGTACAGTTTTTCCATTGATCATTTCGATAACCTGCACCTGTCATCGCGGCTAACTGCACAATCAATACGTTACGACTCTGCCTATCACTGGACCATAAGCGATTATCAGATAAGGAGTTTCAACGGGTTGAAAGAGACAATTACGCACGGTTCATCTATTGACACTACTCTGCAGATTGTACCCAACGATTTCATTATAGCAAAAACCGATCATCAGATGATGTCATCACCCCAGCTCCGCAGGTATATACATAGCCAGAAAGAACGGGGGATGGGCAATATACAGTCATTCCAGATAGAATATCACTCACGCATAGCTTCAGTCTTTTCTGCCTTTATTCTTACAATTATCGGGGTATCCCTGTCGGCGAGGAAAGTAAAAGGGGGCATGGGGCTTAATATTGGGATCGGGCTGGTACTGAGTATGGCGTATATCCTTTTCATGACTGTAAGTTCCACTTTTGCGGTAAAGGGGGGGATGAGCCCTTTCATCGCAACATGGATACCCAACGTTATTTTCACCGGTATAGCCCTCTATCTCTATAAACGGTCGCCTAACTAAATTTCAAAAAGTTAGAAACCGATGCATGGTTACTGTTAAGAAATGGCTCTTTGGCGTGCCTAACTAAATTTCAAAAAGCAAAAAAAAGAAGCCTGATTGGCCCGGGGTAACATTCCACAGGAACAGACTTAGGCTTAGAAATTTATTGACCGAAGCATGCTCAAATCGATAATCTTTGAATTAATAAATAGATCTTTCAGAGGGTGCAACATGGAAAATCAATCAAATTATACAGATATGAATAAATATGTACTAATCTTTCTGTTGATGGCTGCATCAAACTGTATATATGCACAAGCCAAATACCCGCCAATTGTAATCGAGACCAATTACGGCAGAATGAAAGCGATACTGTATGACGATACACCAAGGCATAGTGAACACTACCTGAAACTAATCAGACAGGGTTATTTTAACGGGACACTGTTTCACAGAGTCATAAAAGATTTCATGATCCAGGGAGGGGCACAGGATTCGAAGAATGCTCCTGCCGGAGCACAAATCGGCGGCGGACGTACCGATATGGATATTATGCCCGAGTTCAGGGACAATCATTTTCATAAAAAAGGAGCTCTGGCTGCTCCGAGAAGGGGAGATAACGTAAACCCGCAAAAAAAATCGGATGCTTCACAGTTTTATATCGTTCACGGAAAAGTTTATACCGAAGGCCGGTTGGATACTATGGAGATGGCTGTGAATGTCCCTATAAAGAACAAGCTCATCCGCAGCCATTACTCACCGCACAAAGAGAAGTTAGCCAATCTGAAGGAGAGTGACCCAAGAGGGTTTAACGCTCTTCTCGACTCGGTTCTTTCAGTGGTTGACTCACTCTACGAAGCGGCTCCGGGAAAATTCTTCTTTCCGGAAGGGCTGAAAGATGCATATAGTACTATTGGCGGCGCACATCACCTAGATGGAGAGTATACCGTTTTCGGGGAGATAACAGAGGGATTGGAGGTGATTGACAAGATTGCCGCCCTGCCAGTCGACAGCAACAGCCGGCCCACTGACGATGCAAAGATTGTGAGGGTTTACGCGGAGGAGTAAACGGCCATACCGGCCAATCCCGGTTTATTCAATATTCTTTCTCACCCCGGTCAAAAACAGTTTCATCTTTTCGCTGTCTTTATCTACGATGATGGCAAGTAATTCTTTCAGTTTCTCCCTGATTTTTACCAATTGATCGGGAGTATATGGATTAAACAAAATCTCCGTTAAGAGAAAATCATCTTCCGAAAGTAATCCCTGTGCAATGTTCATATGCTTTTTGAACGTGGTTCCCGGCGCATCCTGATGCTTCATTACCGATGCAAACACCAATGTGGATGCAAACGGGATGGAAAGCGAGTAAGCGATGGTTTCATCGTGCTCCCTGAACGAATATTCAAAAACATTCAGTTTTAGCCGGCGGTACAGATCCCGGAAAAACACCTTCCCCAGATGTGACGATTCGGAAATAATAATGGCACTTTGCGTGCTAAGGTCGCTCAGGCTGGCAAACGTAGGCCCGAACATCGGGTGAGTGGAGACATAAGGGCGGGTACGTTCGAGGTAAAATTCCTCCAAGCCGGTTTTCACCGATGCAATATCGCTCAAAATACACGTTTGCGGCAAATAGGGCAACACGTTGTTAAACGCTTCGATGGTGTATTTCAGCGTAGCTGCATTAATAACCAGTTCGGGTGCAAATTCCTGCACTTCTTCAGGATTTGTCATTCGAAGCGTGTTGTAGATGAACCGTAGTTTTTTCGGGTCTGTATCCAAAACAGCCACTTCGTGTTCAAAACTGAGCACATCGGCAAAGAACGACCCCATCTTGCCGGCTCCAAGAATTAATATTTTCATTTTACTTTGTTATTTCTCTTTTTTTCTCTTTCCATGACCACCATCTGCTGGCGTACCGATTCAGAGTGGATAGCCTCCAGTACCTGTTTTATAAAATCGCCCGACATCTCCATCCGTTCGCCCTGGCAGGCACGATCTGTAAGGATCTGGTCATAACGCTGCGTCTGCAGGATAGGCATATCGTGCTCCAGCTTATAGTACCCAATCTCTCTTGATACACGCATCCGCTTGGCAAGCAGCTGCAATAGCTCGTTGTCCAGATCATCTATCTGATTTCGCAACACAGAGAGATCTTCTGTAGTCTGCACGGTATTGCGGATGACCAGGCTGTCAAGCACCTCCTTAAGTGCTGCTGGCGTTATCTGTTGCGCCCTATCGCTCCATGCATCATCAGGTGAACAGTGAGATTCTATTATCAATCCTGAATAGTTCAGGTCCATAGCCTGCTGGCTGAGCTTAAAGATAAGGTTGCGGTCTCCCCCTATATGACTCGGGTCGCACAGGATGGGAAGTGCGGGATAACGTCGCTTCAACTCAATAGGGATATGCCACTGCGGAATATTGCGGTACACAGTTTTATCGGGTGTGCTGAAACCTCTGTGAATCACTCCCAACCGCTTTATCCCGGCATTGTACAACCTTTCCAATGCACCTATCCACAGCTCCAGGTCGGGGTTCACCGGATTCTTTATCAGAACAGGTATATCCACCCCTCGCAGTGTGTCAGCAATCTCCTGTACTGCAAAAGGGTTAGCGGTGGTTCGTGCACCTATCCATAACAAATCCACGCCATATTTTAGTGACTCATAGACATGTTTTTCTGTAGCTACCTCGGTAGCTACATACATGCCGGTCTCCTTTTTTGCTTTCAGAAGCCATTTGAGGGCAGGGCTGCCCACCCCTTCAAAACCACCAGGCTTGGTCCTCGGCTTCCAAACACCCGCCCTGAAAATCTTAACACCTATTGAGGCCAGTTGCCCGGCAGTGACCATCACCTGTTCCTCCGTCTCTGCGCTGCAGGGTCCTGAAATCACGAGCGGCCGTTTTTCATCTATACCCGGTAATAATATTGATTCGAACTCCATGTTGTTATTGTTTTTTTAATTGATGAATCCACTTTAAAAAAGTCCCGAACAGAATAAAGTGGTATATAAAATGCCGACTGTCAATAAATATTTTTGATTATCCCCAACGAAAATTTATTCAGACATATCTGGCTATTAATAAGTAAGAAACACTCACTGCAATGTTGACAAGTAAGCATTAATCCTGTGATAAGCTTCCTGAATTTTCTCCTCAGAAGAACCAAGTGAGATACGTATAAATCTATCTCCGTTGCTGCCGAAGACAGATCCCGGCGTGATAAATACCCTTGCGTTATAAAGGATATCATCTATAAAGGATTCGCTGTCAGCTACCTTGTCGCTCAATTTACCCCAGACAAACAGCCCAACCTGGCGTTTGTCGAATGTGCATTGCAGCAGATCCAATATCTTTTCGGCCCATAAGCGGCGGCCTGCGTAAATACTATTCATCTCTGCATGCCATTCCAAAGGGTTCGACAAAGCTTCAACGGCAGCCAGTTGCATCGGCTTAAACTGCCCGCTGTCGATATTGCTTTTCTCCTTTAGTACCCATCTCACAAATTGGGGATTGGAAGCAAGCACTCCCATACGCCAGCCCGACATATTGTGCGACTTGCTTAATGAGTTGAGCTCGATGCAAATATCTTTTGCACCAGGTACCGATAAAATGCTCATTGGTTTGTCATTCAGGATAAAGCTGTAAGGATTATCATGACAAATAATTATTGAGTGCCTCTTGCCAAAAGCTACCAGCTTTTCAAACAACCCAGCCGACGCGTTGGCACCGGTAGGCATATTCGGATAGTTTACCCACATCAGTTTCACCTGCGACAGATCCATCTTTTCCAGCGCTTCAAAATTGGGCTGCCAGTTGTCGTCCTCCATCAGGTCATACTGAATAACATTGGCTCTCAGCAAATTAGACACAGAGGTATAGGTAGGATAACCTGGATTCGGTACTAAAACCCCATCTCCGTAGTTAAGAAATGTCATTGAAATATGCAACACTCCCTCTTTCGATCCTATCAACGGGAGTACCTCATCTGTAAACAATTCCACACCGTATATCCTGCCATACCAATCGGCATATGCTTTACGAAGTTCGGGTATTCCCGTGTAAGGCTGATAAGCATGCACATCGGGACGGCACGCAGCTTCACAAAGCTTACTTATTGTTTTCTGCGAAGGCATTCTGTCGGGAGCACCCACCGCCAGGCTTATTACATTTTTACCTTCGCTATTCATACGGGCGACCTCTGCAAGTTTTACTGAAAAATAGTATTCTGCGATTGTTTTTATATGTTCAGCAGGTTCAATTGTCTTCATTTATTTAAATTATTTAATTTCTGCATCTGTTGAGATTACAGCTGAATCTTTCAATACCAGCCACGCACTAATTGCATAAATAGATGAGAAAGTCAAGATACATTAATTGCTAAATTTGTAATTTTTTAATTATCAGATCTATTCTCTAGCCTAAAACTCATTCGCTCTCTCATTTGTACGAATAAATGGCTTCTTAAAATCAACCGCGAAATAATTCATTTTCTCCTTCGATCTTTGTTCTATAGTGCCATGCTTTTCCTCCCTGTACTCACCCAGTATTTTCAATCCGCTTATCAATGGCATTATAGCATCAACTGACTGCCGGTAGCGGAAAAAATCGGTAAAGGTGAGGTCGATGTAAAACTGATACTCCCACTCTCTTCCAATAATGGGCAACGACTGAATACGGGTTAGGTTAATGTCATAAAAGGACAACACCGACAGTACTTTCGAGAGGCTTCCTTCGTTGTGAGGCAATATGAAAACCATCGACGACTTGTTGATATGATTATCCTTCTTCACTTCTCGAAGCATCTCACCCTGTGCAAGAATAAGAAACCGGGTAAAGTTCCTTTTATTTGTCTCAATACCACGGGCAACAACCTCCAACCCGTACATTTCTGCTGCAAAGGTGCTGCATATGGCAGCTGTACCGACCATGTTTTTTTCTCGTACATCTTTTGCAGCAAGGGCCGTATCACTGTGCTCAACTATTTTTACACCGGGAAGTGTATCAAGAAACTCTTCACATTGCATCAACGCCATGGGGTGCGACATCACCTCTTTAATATCGCATATTGAACTTCCGGGTAGTGACGCCAGTGAATGTGAAATACGCAGTTTATGCTCACCTGCAATCTGCAGATCATTAATTTTCAAAAGATCGTGATTCTGCAAAAGACTTCCCGCTATTGTGTTTTCAATTGCCATTACCCCTATCAGCGCGGGATCTTTAGAAGCCTCAATAAAAATATCACGGAAAGTGCTGCAGGGAACAATATCCACCTCTTCACCCTTAAAATACTCACGTGCCGCGATCTCGTGGTATGCACCTGCACCTCCCTGAATAGCTACTCTCTTCATACGATTTATCTCATTTTTTAACCAAAAAAAAATCCCGTCGTGTTGGCGACAGGATCTTATTTATCTGATATGACTATTTAACTTCTTCTCATTTTGCATATAAAATCCTGTCTTTACCTGCTAAAGTAAAAGTAAAACCAGAAAGATATTGCAAAAACTGAACTGTTCACTATAATCTACTTTTGTGAATTACGGATGCAAATGTACGATTTTTTTTATTCATACAAATAAAAAAGTAAAAAAAAAAGTGGTTTTATAGCGCCAATAAATTAAAAACAGACTCATTTTCAAATGAAGAATCAACAATTATTTTCAAAATATTTTTATATTTGCATATTAAAAACACCAATTTTGACATTTTTTTCAGGCATCCAGCCGTAATCGCCTGACGGCCAGTCGTAGTAAGCTTTACCATTATGTTCTGAATAGTTTGACTACTCAGGTGTCAAGTTGGAATTTACTGAAGTATTATAAAAAAAACCGTGAACTAATATTTTATAACTAAATAACAGATTCATAATGTTCAAAAATCATCCCAAAGGATTATTCGCCGCTTCGCTGGCGAACATGGGTGAGCGCTTTGGTTTTTACACCATGATGGCCATCCTCTCACTCTTTATAATGTCAAAGTTCGGACTTAACGAAACCAACACCGGAATTATCTATTCAATCTTCTACGCGTCCATTTATCTGTTGGCACTGGTAGGCGGACTTATTGCAGACAAAACCCGTAACTACAAGGGAACTATCTTAATAGGATTGCTTCTGATGTCACTTGGGTATGTAATTATTGCCATTCCCTCTCCAACACCTGTCCCCGCGAATGAATTCATGCTTTTCCTGGGAATTACCTGCTTAGGGCTTTTGGTCATTGCCTTTGGTAATGGTTTGTTCAAAGGCAACCTACAGGCACTGGTTGGCCAAATGTACGATAACCCTCAATTTAGCAAGATGAGGGACTCCGGGTTCCAGCTGTTTTACATGTTCATAAACATTGGTGCTATCTTTGCCCCTTTCATCGCTGTGGGTGTAAGAAACTGGTGGGTAGAAAAAAATGGCTTTCTCTATAATGCCGATCTTCCTGCGCTTGCGCATCAGTATCTGGGTAATACAATCACTCCCGAAGGAACATCACGCCTTCAGAACCTGGCTTCTGAAGTTGGATTCGCCGGTACCGATCTATCCGCATTCAGTTCAGAATACCTTAATGTGTTCACCACGGGATTCCATTATGCCTTTGGGGTAGCAATTTTTGCGATGCTCATTTCATTAGCTATTTACCTTGCCAACAAAAACAAATTCCCCGATCCTGCAGTAGCCAAGGCTTCTGCAACTGCAGACGGTAGCACACCCGTTGACGAGATGGATATAAAAGAGGTAAAACAACGTCTTTACGCACTGTTCGCCGTTTTTGCAGTAGTAATTTTCTTCTGGTTTTCTTTTCATCAGAACGGTCTAACACTAACATACTTTGCCAAAGACTATACCGATCTGAGCCAGATAAAAGTCAATCTTGGATTTGCCACCTTGCAGGGAGCCGAGATATTCCAGGCAATTAACCCATTTTTCGTGGTATTCCTCACTCCTATTATCGTTGGATTATTCGGATGGCTCAGGTCAAAAGGGAAAGAACCATCCACACCGCGGAAAATTGCCATTGGAATGGGTATTGCTGCTTTAGCTTATCTTGTAATGTCGCTTGGTTCCATAGGTTTACCCAACAAAGCTGAAATAGATGCAATGGGCGGGCTTCCTGATTCTGCACGTGTGACACCATGGATTCTTATCGGTACATATTTTATTCTTACGGTTGCCGAGCTTTTTATAAGCCCTCTCGGTATCTCTTTCGTATCAAAAGTTGCTCCCCCAAAACTTCAGGGTATCATGCAAGGAGCCTGGTTGGGAGCTACCGCGGCAGGAAACAGCTTGCTCTTTATCGGGGCCATCTTCTATACAAGTATGTCTATGACTGCTACATGGATGCTGTTTGTTACTGCTTGTATTATCTCAATGTTCACAATGCTCGCCATGCTAAAATGGCTTGAAAGAGTTGCAAAATAATTTTCAAACAACCAGTATACAGTCCGGCAGAATGATTCTGCCGGCTTTTTTATTGAAATATTTTAACAAGCCAAAAAATCCTCACACATTGATAGATAACATCACCCGTTGATAACTTCTTACAATAACTCAGAAAAACCGCCCTATATTTAAGTATATTTGCGTACACATCACACGTGAAATCATATAAAAAAAATGCACCATTTTGTACATTTACACGTTCACTCCCAGTATTCGTTGCTTGACGGGCAGGCAAGCATTCAGCGCCTTATAGACAAGGCTGCAGAAGACGGCATGAAAGCTATTGCGCTTACCGATCACGGAGCAATGTACGGAATCAAAGAATTCCTTAATTATGCTTCCAGAAAAAATGCTCCATTAAATGCAGAGATCAAAAAGCTGAAAAAAGAGATCGACGCACTGGCAAAAAGCGGTGAAGCACCGGATAAACGACAACAGCTGAACGACAAGCTGTCTGAAACAAAGAGAAAACTATTTAAGCCTATTGTCGGATGTGAGTGTTATCTGGCACGACGTAACCGTTTTTTACAAACCGACAAGATTGACGGTAGCGGATGGCATCTGGTTGTCCTGGCAAAAAATCTGCAGGGTTACAAAAATCTCATAAAGATTGTTTCCAAAAGCTGGACTGAAGGTTTTTACTACCGTCCGCGCATCGATAAAGAGTTGCTTGAACAATATCACGAAGGCCTTATTGTTTCATCCGCCTGTCTTGGTGGTGAGATATCAAGAAAAATTGACGATGGCCGGATAAATGAAGCTGAAGAAGCGGTGAAGTGGTATAAAAGTGTTTTTGGAGACGATTACTACCTGGAGTTGCAACGCCACAAAACAGACCGTCCCGATGCTGACCGGACAACTTATCTAAAACAGGAAAGGGTAAACAGTGAAATGATTCGCATTGCGCGAAAATATGACGTGAAGCTGATAGCCACTAACGACGTTCACTTTGTGAACGAAGAGGATGCCGATGCACACGACCGCCTAATTTGCCTGAGTACCGGAAAAGATTTTGACGATCCTGACAGGATGCGGTACACCAAGCAGGAGTGGCTGAAAACGACCGAAGAGATGAACCGCATATTCTCAGATATCCCCGAAGCGTTAACCAACACTCTGGAGATTGCCGACAAGGTTGAGTTCTATTCTATTGATCACCCTCCGCTGATGCCTTTTTACCCTATTAATCCGCAGTTTGGGACCGAGGAGCTGTACAAACAGAAATATTCCGAAAAAGACTTGATCGAGGAGTTTGGAGAAAAGACCTTCCACCGATTGGGAGACTATGACAAAGTAATCCGAATCAAGCTGGAAGCCGAATATCTGACACACCTGACAAAAAAGGGGGCAGAGAAGCGATATGGAAAAGATCTCAGTGAAGAGATAGTGGAACGATTGAAATTCGAGCTGGACACTATCAAGAATATGGGATTTCCCGGATATTTTCTCATTGTTCAGGATTTCATCAATGCTGCCAGGGAGATGGGTGTAGCCGTAGGGCCGGGACGAGGGTCAGCCGCGGGGTCGGCCGTAGCCTACTGCCTGCAGATTACTGATATCGATCCTCTGAAATACGACCTTCTGTTCGAACGTTTCCTCAATCCCGACCGTATCTCAATGCCCGATATAGATATCGATTTTGATGATGAAGGTCGGGGGAAAGTACTTCGCTGGGTGACAGAAAAATATGGTAATGAGAGGGTTGCGCACATTATTACATATGGGACAATGGCCACAAAATCCTCAATACGTGATGTGGCGCGGGTACACAAACTACCGCTTTCGGAATCGAACAGGCTGGCAAAGCTGGTGCCGGACAGGATCCCGAACGTAAAAAAGATCAATCTGAAAACAGCAATCGAAAATGTGCCCGAACTAAAGGAGGCTGCCAATAGCAGCGACCCTCTGGTGAGAGATACTCTCAGGTATGCGGAGATGCTTGAGGGCAATGTCAGAAACACAGGCGTTCATGCCTGTGGAGTAATAATTGGTCAAACAGACATATCTGATGTTGTACCCATAAGTACTGCCGAAGATAAAGAGACAAAAGAGACTCTCCTGGTGACGCAATACGAAGGGTCGGTAATTGAGGAGACAGGGCTGATAAAAATGGACTTCCTCGGTTTGAAGACCCTCTCTATAATTAAAGATGCACTTACCAACATAGAGCTGAATCGCGGTATCAAAGTCGATATAAACAGCATCGACATGGACGATGCCCCAACTTACAGACTTTATTGCAATGGGCAAACCACCGGGACATTTCAGTTTGAGTCGGCAGGGATGCAAAAGTATCTGAAAGAGCTACAACCAAGCAAATTTGAAGACCTCATTGCCATGAACGCGCTCTACCGACCCGGACCAATGGATTACATCCCTACTTTTATCGCACGGAAGCAAGGCAGGCAGGAGATTACCTACGACCTGCCCATCATGGAGAAATACCTGAGCGAAACCTACGGGATAACAGTCTACCAGGAGCAGGTGATGCTTCTTTCACGACTGCTGGCAGGATTCACGAGAGGCCAGTCTGATGAGTTGCGCAAAGCTATGGGCAAGAAGCTTATAGATAAGATGACAGCACTGAAGGAGAAGTTTCTTGCAGGAGGCAAGAAAAACGGGTATGCCGAAAAAACCCTTAATAAAATATGGAACGACTGGGAGAAGTTTGCCTCATACGCCTTTAACAAGTCGCACGCTACATGTTACTCCTGGGTGGCCTACCAAACAGCGTGGCTAAAAGCCAACTACACTTCCGAATATATGGCTGCGGTACTCTCCAACAACCTGAACAATATTACGGAGATCACCAAGTTTATGGACGAATGTAAAGCTATGGACATAAATGTCCTCTGCCCCGACGTAAATGAGTCGTTCCTTAAATTTTCCGTAAACAAAGAGGGCGATATACGCTTTGGCCTTGCTGCCATAAAGAGTGTGGGGCAGGGAGCTGTTGTCGATATCATTGATGAGCGGACAAAGAACGGCCCTTTCAAAGATATATTCGATTTTGTGGAGCGTGTCAACCTCTCCTCTTGCAACAAAAAAACCATTGAAGCTTTGGCTCTTTCAGGAGCTTTTGACTCACTTCAGGGGATAACCAGAGAGCAGTTTCTCGCTGTAAACAGCAAGGGCGAGGAGTTTATGGACACTCTTATCCGTTACGGGAATAAGTATCAGCTTGATAAGATGGAATCGATAAATTCACTGTTCGGAGATGACTCATCATTCCAGATCGCACACCCCGAAATTCCCCAGGCAGCAAGCTGGTCTGACATGGAGAGGCTTAACAAGGAGAGAGAGCTTATCGGCATTTATCTATCTGCTCACCCTCTTGACGATTATGAGTTTATACTGAAGCATGTATGCAATGCCGATACGTTGAAATTGCAGGATCTTGACTCTCTGAACGGGAAGGATATAACCTTCGGAGGAATGGTAACCGCCGTGCGTGAAGGACAAACCAGAAGAGGTTCACCTTACACTATTTTCAAGATTGAAGATTATTCGGGGAGTTACGAAATTGCACTCTTCAGTGAAGACAGCGTAAATTTCGGCAGGTACGCGCGCAACGGGCTCTCAGTTTATATTGAAGGGAGAGTACAGCCAAAACGCTTCCGTCAGGATGAACTTGAGGTAAAAATATCATCTATATCTCTTTTGTCTGAGGTTAAGGACAAACTTATTTCAAAGATTACGTTACAAATCCCGCTTTCAGAGTTAGATGACACTACGGTGGCGGAATTATCAGCTTTAGTTAAAAACAATTCGGGAAATTCGTTGTTATATTTCCAGATAATCGGGAAAGAGTCTCATATGAATATAGAGTTGTTTTCACGCCCAGCAAGAATCGGGGTAAACAAGAATTTCATCGATTATCTGAAGAATAATTTGACTATCGACTTTAAAATAAACTAAATTAACTAAATAACTAAAGAAGGCATATATGGCTCTTGAGATTACAGACGCAACTCTGGAAAAAGTGTTGCAGACAGACAAGCTGGTAATTATCGACTTTTGGGCTGAATGGTGTGGCCCTTGCAAAATGGTAGGACCAATCATTGATCAAATCAGCGAAGAATACAAAGACAAAGTGGTTGTAGGCAAACTCGATGTTGACAATAACGATGAAGCAACATCCAGATTCGGCATACGCAATATACCAACCATCCTTTTTATCAAAGGAGGAGAGGTTGTTGACAAAGTGGTTGGTGCAGGCCCAAAAAACACCTTCACTTCTAAAATAGATAAGCTGCTTTAGATATTTACATATATCTTTTAAAAAAACATCCCCGTTAAATTAACGGGGATGTTTTTTTATGATGCTCTCTCTTTATAACCACTTAATATTCGTCTTCATTGAAAAAGAAATCTTCCTTGCTGGGATAATCCGGCCAAATATCCTCTATCGACTCAAATATCTCACCATCTTCTTCAATCTCCTGTAGATTTTCGATAACTTCAAGTGGTGCGCCCGATCGTTGAGCATAATCAATTAATTCATCCTTTGTAGCGGGCCAAGGAGCATCCTCTAATTTTGATGCTAATTCTAATGTCCAATACATTGAAAAATCCTTTAGTGTTATTACTCTTTTTTTTCGCAAATGTATAAAAAGTTTTTATATATCTCCCTTCTCCCAGTATAATTCTTCAGATGTCCTGCTGCATTCGCTTCTTGCGAGTACGAAGAAGTAGTCGGAAAGCCTGTTCAGAAAAATCAATACCTCAGCTGTAACAGGGTATTCTTCGGCCACACTGTAGGCATTACGTTCGGCCCGGCGTGCTATGGTGCGGCAAATATGCGCTCTTGCTGCAGGCTCATTACCACCCGGCAGAACAAAACGGTTAAGCTTTGGAAGAGTATTATCTATTTTATCAATCTGCTCCTCAATACGTGTAATATCTTTCGCCTTAATAATTACACTCTCATCTGGTGGTTTGCTTTCAGTCTCAGTAGCCAGATATGAGCCTATGTCAAACAGCTTGTGCTGAAGAAACAGAAGAAAGTCGCGATGTTCCTTGTCCTTTATCTCGCAGCTAAGCCATCCGATATGACTATTCAGTTCATCCAGTGTTCCATAGGACTCAAGACGAATATGCGTCTTGCTAACCCGGGTGCCTCCCACCAGCGAAGTGGCACCCTTGTCGCCGGTCTTTGTATATACCAAACTTTTTTTCATATAATTCTTTTTCAAGAGGTAAAACCTCCTAAACCATGACATTCAACGGATGGCCCGAAATCCAAAGCTATTGCTCCAGAGTCAGATATAAAAAATTTAAATTCCGCAACCGGAATTCATGATTCTGTTACACAAAATAGTTTACCTTGTTATAAGCTGTACTTAAGAAAGCCACTCCGGAACCTTTCAGTTCAAACGTCGCTGTCAATCTATCATCATTAACGATATTTCTCCAAAATTGTTTGCTCCAACTGCTTTTAATCGGATAAAGCACCCAAAATGTACGTTGATGACTCAACGACAAGAGTGTCTCTATGGCTGGCGTACTCTCTTTCTCCAGGTTGATGAAAATCGCATCGTAACACTGTTTCCCGCCAGCAGGTAGGGTTGTAACTAAGTCAACCTTCGGGTTTAACTCCCCATAAAGGCGCTTTGCAACAACAATCTCATCAGCCCTCTTCTCAACGCAGGTACAGCGAATATCGCGTGCAGGGGCTGTAAGGAAAAGGGTATTCACTCCCTTGCCCGAATTAATTTCCAGGATATTTTTAGCATTAAAATGGTTAACCATCCGAAAAGAGAGATGATTGATTCCGGAGACGAAACCGCTGTTGAGCCCTTTCTCCGATATCTCCTTCTCAATATCGGCAAATGCATAGTATAAATGAGGTGAACAGATTACATTAGTGATCAGCCCATAAGCGAAGGGTGAGTGTACACCATGTCCTCTCCGCTGTTTTATCCGTTTCAAGCACCTGAGAAAAGGCATCTGCCCACTACTTTTTTTCAATTAAAGCCACTGCATAAGCAGTAATACCCTCTTCCCGGCCCACAAAACCCATTTTCTCAGAGGTAGTGGCTTTAATGGAGATGCTATCTGTTTCCACCCCGATAACATTGGCAAGCGTTTGCTGCATAGAAGGAATAAAGGGATTGAGCTTAGGCTGCTCTGCACAAACAGTGGCGTCGATATTGCCCACATAATATCCGTGCTTCTCAAGCAACCCGGAGCACTTTTTCAACAGTATGGCGCTGCCGGCATCTTTGAATTCGGGAGATGTGTCCGGGAAATGATAGCCAATATCACGTAGATTAGCAGCACCAAGCAATGCATCACATATGGCATGAATAAGAACGTCTGCGTCTGAATGTCCCTCCAATCCCATTCTGTAGGCTATTTTCACACCACCTATCCACAACTCTCTTCCTTCTTGAAGGCGATGCATATCATAACCGAATCCTATTCGTATATTCATGTTTTTACCTCATTAAATTCATTATACCTTCGATATCAAAACCAAGTGATATGCGTAAAGTCTGGTCCAACGGGTTCGTCTGTGCAGTTGATACGAGATAGGCAGCATCAACCTGGAAAGCGTTTTTTTTGAAACCTCCGCCAAATGCAAAGAACCGGCGGCTGCCCTTATATTCGTTTTCATTGTAATAACCGGCACGGACAAAGAACTGATTGTCGTATACATATTCCGCTCCCAGAGACAACGTGACCTCCTGCAACTCCTCTTTGAAACCACCTGGTGCATCAGCAAACGATTTAAAAACACCACCTATGGAAGAGATATTGTTATAGTCGTCAATTCGTTTCTGTACCTCATCGGGCGTCTCACCGTCCTCAGGCAACTTTGGAGTAGGCACAAGCAGTTTATTGACATCAAAACTGAGCGATAAAGTATTCTTCGGGTCAATAGGATATCCCAAGGATACACCCATCCTGAGATTTGCAGGGAGAAACATTGATGTGGTACCACCATCATATGAGATTTTTGAGCCTATATTTGAAATGTTGAACCCAAATCCTAGCAATGTTTCTGAACGCCCCAGATAAATATAAGATTCGTTGTAACCTGATATATCTGCAGCAAAAGCCTTTCCGGGAGTTGTCTCATCATCTCCTGTCGAGTAGTCGGCGCGGATATATCTGAGTGTCACCGCACCAGAAAAAGTCTCCGTGAGTTTTCTTGAATAAGCCACATCAATAGCAAACTCGTGTGGCGAGACACTTTGCCAGAAATCTCCATTCAGATCCGGAATATCTATACTGCCAAGTGAGAAATAACGAAACGAAGCGCTGACAGCATTCAGGTTGTCATTCCCAAATTTCCTGTATCCGGAAGCATAGAGCAAATTAATATCGCTAACAAGCTTACTCAACCAGGGAGTGTAAGAAAAAGCAACCCCTCCACTGCCTGAGATGAAAGGATATTTAGCCGCGTTCCAATGTTGGGAGTATACGTCGGGCATCGTTGCCGCACCAATATCTCCCATTCCTCCGCCTCTTGCATCGGGAGCTATCTGTAAAGAGGGCATTGCAACAGGAATAGGGTTGTAATCCTGCGAATACAAACGGAGGCTCTGACAAAACAACATACTGCAAAGCAGCAAAGCACAAGTTACATTATTCATGATGTATTGCAAATTAAAGATAAAAGAGAGTCATTTCACACTGAAATCCAGCAGCTTTCTGTCCTCAATATAACCCTGCAGATGATCGTTAACGCTCACCGGCCCTATACCTGCCGGGGTACCGGTAAAAACCAGGTCCCCTATTTTCAGAGTAAAGAACCGGCTAATATATGAAATTATCTTGTCCACCGAGTATATCATCTCGTTTGTATTCCCCTGTTGAACAGTCTTGCTGTTGATATCAAGATGGAAATGCACGTTACCCAAGTCGGCAACCTCACTTTTAGAGATGAACTCACCAATAACAGCCGAACAATCGAAGCTTTTTGCTATCTCCCACGGCAACCCAAGCTCTTTCTGCTTCCTTTGCAGGTCACGAGCTGTAAAATCAATACCTACCGTTATCTCATCGTAATAACGGTGTGCAAATCGTTCGCCAATATTTTTTCCCAATCTGTCAATTTTCACTACCAGTTCCGTTTCGTAATGAATCTCATCAGAGAAGCCAGGAAGAAAAAACGGTTTCCCGTCTTTCAGCAGGGCTGTATCAGGCTTCATGAAAATAACAGGCTCCTTACTAACAAACGTACGCTCCATCTCTTTATTGTGTGAAGCGTAGTTAAGGCCAACAGCAAAAATTTTCATGAATTCAGGCGATTAAACATGACTGCCAGATGAGCATACAACGAAGTATTCTGAAGAACAACTTCCTCCGGGACGCGAATCCTGAACGGAGTGAAATTCCATATACCCTTTATTCCACCGCGAATCATGTATTCAGACACCTCCTGGGCAGCACCTGGAGGTACGGTCAGTATCCCTATCTCTGCCCCAATTTCTTTGTTCCTTTCAAAAAATTCACCAGAATAAAATACTTGAATATTATGTATCTTCTTGTTTACTATCGACTCTTTCACATCAAATCCGGCAATAATCTTCAAACCATATTGCTCCAAGCCGGAATCCGACAACAATGCGGCTCCCAGGCTTCCAACACCAAATACAACTGCTTTGTGAGTGTTGTTAAAACCCAGGAATGTCTCCAATACATTTATAAGCACGTCAACATCATAACCAACCCTCGTCTTTCCGCTTATATCCACATAGGAGAGATCCTTGGCAATCTGAGATGCTGAAACACCTATCTTTTTCGCAATTTGCGTAGAAGATACAATTGTTTCTCCCTGGCTTTTAAGTAATTTAACGTACGACAAGTACCAGGGGAGGCGCCTGAGTGCCGGTTCGGGTATTTTCGGGGTGTATATCTGGCCTGACATTTTCTTAATCTTTAATGATTCACCAAAGTAGGGTTATTCAAATTTTATCACTATTTTTAAGTACTTCATACTATTTCATTCAGATCAAAATATTTTACTCTCTAATTTCCTGATATGGCATAATTCGAATAAAATCATCTTCTGTTTATCGCTTATTTTAAAATTACAAACAACGAAATAATGCAATTAGACTTATCTTCTGTTCGTATTGCTTAACGAAATAGTACACAAAGATAAGCTCTTTTCGGAGAATTTTTAAAATTTTAATCTATATTTAAAGATAAATTTCTTTAATAGTTGCGCAATTTACTATACATTTGTGCAATGCATTTTTTTATCCCGTTATTAAAGTCGTATAATTTTTAAAACTTATAAATTCAGATGGATCCGTCTTATACAAAACTTATTTATCCTCTCGCGGGAGCTGCCGTGCTTGCATCCTGTAGTGTAAGCAAAAATGAGAACCTGTCCAAGCCATTAAACATAGTATATATCATGACCGACGACCACACCCGTCAGATGATGAGCTGCTATGATAGCCGTCATGTTGAGACCCCAAATCTGGATAGGATCGCCGAAAATGGAGTCAGGTTTACAAACGCGTATGTAGCTAACTCCATCTCCGCACCAAGCCGGGCATGCCTGTTAACAGGGAAGCACAGTCACAAGAACGGAAAAATAGATAATATATCATCTTTCGACGGGGACCAGCAGACTGTGCAACAGCTGCTTAAACAAGCCGGATATCAGACAGCCATGATCGGGAAATGGCATCTGGACAGTCAGCCTACCAACTTCGATCACTGGGAAATACTCCCCGGCCAGGGGAGCTACTACAATCCCGACTTCATCACTCCTGAAGGGAGGAAGCGCTATAACGGTTACGTCACAAACATAATTACCGATTTAAGCCTCAACTGGCTGGATAATGAGCGCGACAAAGATAAGCCTTTCGTACTGTTCCTCCACCACAAGGTAGCGCACCGTAACTGGATGGCCGATACAACACACTTAAAACTGTATGAAGATAAAACATTTGAGCTCCCGTCAAACTTTTACGACAACTACGAAGGGCGCGTCGCGGCACAGCAGCAGGAGATGAGCATTGCAAGCGATCACGACATGGATATTGTTAATGACCTGAAGATGCTGAAGCCAGGAGTAAAAACCCGTCTATCCAATGCCTATGAACACGGTGAGTATGCTCGACTGGATTCAGCACAAAAAGTTGCCTGGGACAACCACTACCAGCCAATAATAGATGAGTTCTATGCTGCCGGGCTAACTGGAAAAGAACTGGCAGAGTGGAAATACCAACGCTATATGCGCGATTATGCAAAGACTATTAAGTCGCTTGATGAAAACATTGGACGAGTATTAGACTATCTTGAGGAGAACAACATGCTCGAGAACACGGTAATTTTCTACACTTCCGACCAGGGATTTTATATGGGAGAGCATGGTTGGTTTGACAAACGGTTTATGTATGAAGAGTCGTTCAGCACTCCTCTTGTTATGCAGCTTCCTTCCCGATTCAAAAAACGAGGTATTATTGATGCGCTGGTACAAAATATAGATTTTGCACCCACAATGCTGGAGCTGGCAGGAGTTGAAGTTCCATCAGACATACAGGGGGCCTCACTTCTGCCTCTGCTTAAAAACAGTAAAGCACCGCGGGGATGGCGAAAGTCGCTCTACTACCATTACTACGAATTTCCTGGTGAACATGCGGTAAAGCGCCATTACGGAGTAAAAACAGAACGTTACAAACTCATTCACTTTTATGACAATATTGATGAGTGGGAGTTATTTGACCTGCATGCCGATCCGGCGGAAATGAATAATCTTTATGGAAAGAAAGGTTATGAAGATATCACCCGGGATCTGCGGGCAGAACTGAAAAGGCTACAGGAGTCTTATGACGATCCGATACGTCATAAGTTCCCTCTGTGATGACCGTGATTGATATGCAATTGTATATATGCATGGCAGGCGGGAGATCATTACATCTCCTCGTTGCCTATATTGCCTGAATTGTTGAGTGGTATTACCTTTGTCTTTTTACTGTCTTTTACAAGAGGGGTTAATTTTGCTGATACGATAGTCTTGAAGTATATGCTGTTAGTATGTATCTTAAATGCTGCTTCGTTTTCATAACATTCGTAAACAAAGATCTTCCTTCTGTCTTCTTCGCTCAAAAGGACATCGTAAATAATACACCCCTCTTCATTTTCAAGTGTTAAAGCCTGTAATTCAAGCAAAAGATCAATGGCTGAATCAACATTTTTCTCATCAAAGGTGTACTCTGCGATGATAGCATATTGCTCTTCGTTTTCCTGTGCCTGAATTACAGCCAGGGAGGTAAAGAGAATGCACAATATCGTGCTGAAAAGTATAACCGGCTTATTCATATTGTTAAAAATATTAATTTAATATAAAAACTGGCAGCTGTTACCTGTTCATCAAGCCGGAAGCACTCTTAAGGACAGCTTTCACTGAACCGATCTTCAGCTGAGTATCTATGACAACCGGAATACGGTTTTTATCGCGGGTAAGGGAAGCCCTCAAAGCATCTTTCTGGTTTGTAAACGCATCATCATAAACGGTCATTGAGATATTTATAACATCATACCTTTTCCCGTCGTTTGCCATTATTGATGATTCCCCAAGGTAGTTAACATACATGTTTACCGGCCTTCTCCCCGTAATAAACTGGATATAATGCCTGTCACCGGGTTTCATGCCGGCAAAATCGAGATTGCGTACGTACAATAATGCGGAAAGGTAATCATAGGTACACTTTTCGGTTGTTACAACCTCATCGAATTTTTCTATCCCGTTATATATTCGAAAAGTACGAATAGTTATCTTGTCACCATCATATGTAAAAGATTGTCTTTCTACTGAATAATCTTTCCCCTCAAATGCCTCTTTTGTGAACAACAAAGGACGAAGGTTCATATCTATGTATGATGTCAGTGTATCGTGTACGGTGTAAAAACTGCCGGCCAAACCAGATGAATTCAGCATCATTACTGTCTTATAGGTGTTTTGTCCACGGTAATTCGCTTCAGTAACCTGCAGCGATCCCCTGCCGGCACGTGCTTTCAGGATGCCATAATTGAAGTATAGGTCATAACGTATGTCTTCCCCGCTCGCAAAAGTGCTATTTGTCATGTTGCATTGTGCATTCATTTGCAAAAAACCGACAATTAAAAACAGGATCAGAACAATAGTTGTGTTACTTTTACTCATTATCATATTATTTTGTTGTTGATTCTGATTTTTCAATGGCTACCTCATGCTTCCCGATTGCTGTATTGCAGAAGGCCCCCCTAAACCACCCATTCCTGAGAACGGCGAACTCTGCCGGCTATGCTGTTGTCTCTCCCTTTCCTGGTTAGGATCCCTCCTTTTTTTCTTCTCTTCCGGTTTATTCTTTGTAATCTCAATCGGTTTTTGACTAACCACAGGTGTAGAAAGAATATTCCACTCTTCACTATGGTCTGAAAATGCCCGGATCTGAAATTTGTCCGGATAGTAAAACAGCTCTTCAGGCTGGCGTTTATCGTCATAATTACCTGTTGTCCAAACCCCATCGCCATTACTGTCTATAACAATACGTGCATATATCTCGCCGGGAAGTAAATCTTGAAATCTAGCCTTACCCTCTTTGACAATACTTTTTCGAAAAGGTTTATCCGAATTATCTAGCAACTCCACGAAAGCATTTTCACCATCAGGCAACCCGGTAATTGATATTTCGAGATTACCGTACTGATCAAGCGGTTTAACAGTAAATAATTGTTCATACTTGTCGTTCCATATCCCGTAATGACTAAAAATAGCCGCAGAGTCAATAGTCAAGCGGTAACTTTCTCCGGGCATCCATGAAGGACGTAGTGTAAATTTACGCGGATTGAGCGAATCATGCTCCATCCTGTATGGAACAACTTCAAACAAAGAGTCAACAGCTCTCTCCAGTTTTACGTCAGATGAATCCAATGCTACTATTGGCTGTGCAAACTCAATCCTGATTGGGTTATATAACTCGAAAGAAGATTGAACGTTGCTGTTTATCCCCAGAAACTTCAGTGCCTGCTCTTCTTCTGCCCCTTTGCTTTCCTGACGTTTTCCACGTATTGATTTACGTATATTAAAATTGAGAGTATCTGTTGCTATATAATCCTTGTTAAGCGAATCGGTCCTTATGTAATTGATTTTCATACTTATGGAATCCTGTTTATAGATAAGTGAATCAGTAATCCAAAGAATCAGAGTGTCGTTTCTTGAGCTACGTTCAGCTACATACCAATCGTCACCATCTACCCCTGGGTTTAACAAAGAAAAAGTGGGCCTGTCTGTCGGTGCAGCAAAAAAGAGAGTAAGTCGGTTCTGTTCGGGCCGTTCATGTTTTTGAAGATATTGACGTTGAAAATCTGACAGAAAAGTGCGTAGCAACAAGTCGTCAGGCAGAAAGCGCGTATATTGAACCGTTCGGATAGTATCAATTGTTATGCTGTCAACAAAGACAGTATCTTGCCGTTCAGCCCTTATTGCTGAAGGAATAATTATTGAATCAAGGAAGGCTATTGCTTCCTGTGGATTGTCATATTTGTAGTCCCTGTTCAAATCATTAAGGGCGTAAACTTTATATTCGCCGGGAGATATCCCCCTTACAGTGAAATTTCCTCGTGAGTCGGTACGGGAGATTCGCTGGAAAGGTACTTTTGTAAATGCGGTATCATCAAGGTTTGAATGGATGCCCACATATATACCGGGGACAGGCTCAAGATCCTGAGCCGTGACTACTTTTCCCGAGACAGACAAAGTATCCAGCTGGTCACCAGTTGAAAAGGAATAGACAAAATTTTCGATTGGGTTACCTTCATTATTGTCTACAATTGCATCTGTAAAGTCTATTGTATAGGTAGTGTTTGGCAACAGCTCATCGTTAAGCTCTACAATAGCCTTTCTGCCAACAGAGCGGATTACCGGCATATTTTGCTGGGGAGGTGTAATTATTACTTTCTCGTTGGGCTTCTCGATTTTAATATTTTCGTCAAATTCTATCTCAATCCTACCGGGAGAGGCATTGAGTGCATTAAATCCGGGTGTTGCCCTTCTCACCACCGGGGGATCCACATCGTAGGCGCCTCCTGTAGGTGATGCAATGTTGGCGCAAGATTGAATTATAACAATGGCAAACAACGACAGAAACAGGAATGAAAATAATGAAAGAATTTTATTCAACATTTTAGGCTTTAGACATTTTACCATACAAAAATACAACGTTTTCGTCAAGTAACTAGCAGAAGTCAAATTTATTTGAAATATACCATTATGAGAAAACAGCAAATACTCCCTCACAAGTGCCAATTAACTGCCCGACGAGAGGATAGCATGCCCAAATCTGCAAGAGAAACATTTACGTTTATCACAATTCTCTCTCCGTAACTGTATAAGAGCCTGAGTATCGAAAGCATGGCGTGGTTTGAAACCCGTTTCCACAAATGTATTTACAATTACGTTTCTCTCGGGTTTTAAATATTTCAGAATATCAACAGCCCTTTTACAATAAATCTCATCGCCTGTTTTTACTCCATATGCTGCCAAGACAGGTGATACCACATTAATAATAATATTATTCAGTGATGTTTCTCCAAGGGGTTTAGCAGCTTTGGCTGATATCTTTCCAAAAGAATAATGCGTATGCCAGTATGAGGAAGGTTCTGCATAAAACAGTGGCCTCAGCCGGCTATTATCTTCTGTGTCAATAACAACCGGGAACAATCTCCCGCATCTTTGCAAAAGGGCAGCCAGCTGAGCTATGCGTACTTGAGGAAACGAACGGGGACGTATTTTCAATCTTCTGAATAAAAATCCATCCAAGCTCTGCAATCGGTATTTGGACTTCAGGAACAGGTATTCATTACGCAATTGCTCATAATAATTGTCGAGTATGGTTTCCCCATCCAGCATTCCCGCTTGCCCGAAAAAAAGAGCCTCTACCTGAAAAAGATTATCACTGTGCTTTTGAATAATTTTATATGGTATTGAGAGTGCCAGGCGCTCAAACATATCTGAATTCAACCCCGAACCAAAATTACGTGAAAGCATAACATAAAACATCTCATCCCAGGAGTTATTGAAACGTTTCAGATGCATAAAAACATCGTTGGCCTTACGCTCCAAACGCTCAAAAGCTAATTCTTCCAGATAGGAATCAATAAGCTTTAGCGGCAGCGACGGGAGAAAATTTTTACATGGCAACGGACTGTCGCTAAAAATAAGATATTCGGAACTCCGGCGTACTTTTTCCGGAATCTGCAATTCACATTGCGGAATCTTCAGCCCCCTTTCATTTACCACCTCTCTGTTAACCTTTTCCGCCAGATGCAAAATAACCGAATTGTAAGCTTTGTCAGATTGATGACCATGTTTCACCCACTCATCTGATGAACTGTGTATCTCCACATTACCTGCCCATAACCTCTCCCCTATCTTTATTTTGGCATTAAAAAAATCTGGACCTGCATCTTTATTATCTGTACCCGGGTCAATAACTTCAACTTTTCTGCCATCTGTTGTTTCGAGAGAACCAGAAGGGAAGAGCCGGAATTTCCACACATAGTGAAGCAGTTGTTCTTTATTGGACATAGCTATCAGGTTTAAAATTCAAAAATAAAATTAATTATCCAAAATGTCAACCCTATTTTCTTAACAAGTTGGAAAAGTGCTGAAAATGTGGGGAATTTTGATTATTTTTGCAGCAATTGATTTAATATCTCCAACATTTTCAACTGTCATTTGAACGAAAGATTCTGCTCTTGCTATATGTACTGATGGATGATGATTAAATGGCTGATATTGAAAAGGGTTATTACTATACATAGATTTTGCGAACAAACAGAGAACTGGAATTTCAAACAAAGAAGATAAGCAAACTTGTTTGGGATTACGCGCTCCCGGGCATTGTTGGGACAACGGTAAACGCGTTGTACAATGTGATTGGCCGTATTTTTATCGGCCAGGGGGTGGGTGCATTGGCAATTTCAGGCCTTGCCATCACCTTTCCGGTTATGACTCTTACCTCCTCAATTGGTATGCTTGTGGGATCGGGAGCAGCAGCCCGCATTTCAATAAGCCTGGGGAAAAAAGATAAACTTACCTCTGAACAGATCCTAGGCAACTCGCTCCTGCTTACAATTATCCTCAATGCCATTTTTATTTCACTGTTCATAATCTTTCTGGATCCTATACTGATGGCGTTCGGCGCTAGCGAGCTCACCCTGCCATATGCGCGTGATTACCTGCAAATTGTGCTTACCGGGAATGTATTTGTAAGCCTTTGCTACAACTTTAACGCCATGATGCGTGCTTCAGGATACCCTAAAAAGGCAATGTTCACTATGCTCATAGGGGCCGTTATCAATCTTATCCTTACTCCTCTGTTTCTATACGTGTTCGATTTGGGAATAAAAGGTGTAGCATGGGCTACCGTAATCTCAATGTTCATCGGAATGCTGTTTGTTATGCATCACTTTACCCGGAGAAACAGTTTAATACGCCTGCGGTGGAGATATATTCGTCTTAACAAAAAAATAATCCTTTCCATAATCTCAATTGGGCTATCCCCATTCAGCATGCAAGTAGCAGGGTCGGCTGTGGCAGTTCTTATGAACCAGTCGCTTTTGCGTTACGGTGGCGATTTGGCTGTAGGTGCTTACGGTATCATCAACACCGTGCTTATGATCTTCCTGATGATTATCCTTGGCCTTAACCAGGGTACACAGCCCATAATCGGTTATAATTACGGTGCACGTAATTTCAGGAGAGTACTGGAAACTCTCAGCTATTCACTTAAAGTTGCTACAGTAATAACAATACTGGGCTTTGTTTGCGGTCAGTTTTTCCCTGGAATTTTTGCTGCTGCTTTCACCACCGATACCGAACTGCTTTCAATTACTGAAAGAGGCATAAGGATATCGATAGCCGCACTGCCGCTTGTGGGCTTTCAAATTGTAGCATCAAGCTTTTTCCAGAGCCTTGGCTATGCTGCTAAATCTATAATACAGAGTCTAAGCCGGCAGTTGATCTTTCTTGTGCCGGGAATTATCATCTTCCCTCGCTACCTTAATCTTGACGGCTTATGGATAGCGATACCCGTATCAGATACACTGGCAGCATTGCTGTCGCTCTATCTCCTGGTAATACAAATTCGCCATCTCAAAAATATGGAAAAAGAAGAAAAAGACAACATCGGTAATTCTGTACAGAAGAAATGATTTGATAAAATCGGATTCAAATAGCCGAAATTAGGCCGATTTTATTTAGTTTTGCAGTAGAAGTAACTAATAGAACCTAAAAGTCTCAAATAAAAGTTGCATGTGTCAGATAAAGTATTTATCTTTAAGGTGTTAAATAAAAAATAACACTCACCCGACACATGCAATACAAAAATAGTAAAAAAATCTCATTTACTGCCAGTTCAGTAAAGAAAGAGTTCAGTTCAGAACAATTAACGTCATATTCAGGGTTAAGCGTAACCTCTGATTTTATCAACCATTGCGGCATTTATCGTCGGTTGGAACATCTTTTCCCAACCACCCGGCACAATGCAAGCCGTTTCAGTACAGCCCAAATACTCTCAAGTGTCCTGTTGGCTTCGTTGTGCGGTGTTCACCGTTTGAAGCGGATTGAAAATTTCACCTTTGACGCCTTGGTTTCCCGCTTGTTGAAGTTACCCAAGAACATTGACGAGGACACCATACGCCGCCATTTGACAGGTTTGGGTGAAAGGGGCGCCCGTTCGCTTCACGAGTTGTTATTGGATTTTACCGGCTTGCAAGTTTCCCGTTGCGGGTTAAAACGCGTGACGCTTGATTGCGACTCAAGCACATTTACCGTTTACGGCAACCAACAAGGAGCTGAAGTGGGTTACAACTCGCATAAAAAGGGCGCGAAAAGCTATCACCCCATCTTATGTTTCGTCACGGAGATGAAACTGCTTGTCAATTCGTGGCTCCGCCCGGGTTCAAGCTACACCTCAAACGGCGTTTGTGAATTTGTCAAAGAAACCTTGGCCGCTCTTCCCCAAAAGGTGGAGAAGGTTTTTTTCAGGGCAGACAGCGGCTTTTTCAATGGTGGATTGTTTGATTTGCTGGAAGAGGGCAAACATGAATATTTGGTGAAAGTAAAGCTGAAAAACCTGAAAGATTTGCTTGCCGGGCAGACATGGCAACCGGTTGACCCACGGACGGCGACCTGCCGGTTTATACATCAATGTAGCGGTTGGAGGAATCCCCGCATGTTTTATGCCGTGCGCATCATAAAGCAAATGGTTGAAGTCGATTATTTTGGCGAAAAAACAATTTGTACCCGAGTATGAGTACTTTTGCTATTGCTCGAACCTGAAAGGATTGGATGCCTTGCAGCTCCATACCCTTTATGGATCCCGATCAGAGAGTGAGAATTGGATCGAGCAAACCAAAAACTCGCTTTGTGCGGGAAAAACCATCACGCATGATTTTTGGGTAAACGATATTCTTTGGCAACTTTCGTCATTTGCCTACAGTTTATCGGTGCTCATGCGATACCGGGGCGACTTTTGGGTTTGGCGCCAAGAGCACTCTACCTTCCGAGAATGGTTTATCCGAGTGCCGGGTAAAGTGGTGAAATCCGGCAGGCAGGTCACGGTAAAAATGCCTAAGGAGTATTACCGAAAAGCGGGGTGGCGTGATTTTGAGCAGCGAATAACGACAACGATGACCGGATGACGGATTTTCACTTAATCGTCCATCGCCATCTTTCGTGTCGTAAAAGGGTTTATGACAAGGAATTGCCATGCCTTGGAAGAGTGATAATGTTAATATATATAAAAATGCCACCATAAAAAGTAAATCAACACGTTAAACGTGCAAGAAACAGTGAAGATGAAAAGAAAATAAAACGGTATCTCTCGAAAAAAAGAGAAATTCCGCTTTGAAAACTATTAATTTGAGTTGGGAATTTTAAATGAGATTTTTAAGTAGAACAATAAATAAAAATTTAATAGTAAAAAAAACGTATGAAACAAGTAGTCTTAATTCGCCACGGCGAAAGTGTTTGGAACAAAGAGAACCGTTTTACCGGATGGACAGACGTTGATCTATCGGAGAAAGGTGTGGAAGAGGCACATAAAGCGGGTAAATATCTGAAGAAAGAGGGTTTCAGGTTCGAAAAAGCCTATACATCCTACCTGAAAAGAGCTGTAAAAACATTGAATGTAATTCTTGATGAAATGGATCTGGATTGGATTCCGGTTGAAAAAACATGGCGTTTGAATGAAAAACACTACGGCATGCTGCAGGGTTTAAACAAAGCTGAGACAGCCGAAAAATATGGTGATGAACAGGTGCTTATCTGGCGAAGGAGCTACGATGTACCACCCACTCCTCTTGATAAAGGCGATGAACGTTCTCCGTTTCAAGACCCCCGTTACAAAGATGTTGACGAAAAAGATCTTCCACTTACAGAAGCTTTGATACACACTGTGGAAAGAATTTTGCCCTACTGGAACAACACAATAGTTCCGGAAATGAAAAACCTGAACCAGGTGATTGTTGCTGCACACGGGAACAGCTTGCGGGGTATTATCAAACACCTGAAAAATATATCGGACGAAGATATAGTAAGCCTCAACTTACCTACTGCAGTCCCATATGTTTTTGAATTCGATGATGATATGAATCTGCAAAGAGACTATTTCCTGGGAGATCCTGAAGAGATAAAAAAACTGATGGATGCCGTAGCTAATCAGGGAAAAGCGAAATGACCAATTATTCCCACAAAATAATTAAAAGAGCGGACGTCGAAAAAAAATGACGTCCGCTCTTTTTTTCAATTATAACTTAAAGAATGTTTTTTAAATCATCAGGAGTGAGATTGATCGCTGTAATAACTCCATTCTCATCAATTAAGTAACTGCGGAAACCCTTGTCCAGTTTAAAATCTTTATATACCTCTGAATCGGTTCCTTTTACCTCACAAAACTGAGGTATATTCTCCAATTTATCCAAAGCCATTGTCCTTTGCACCACATTCCTGTTTTTGTCAAAGGCGATTGAAAGAAATTCAACATCTAAATTATTCATTCTTAAATAATTATACAGTTGAACATTTCTCGCTCTGGATTGGGCATCATAAGTAGCCCAGAAATTTACCACAACTTTTCGGCCTGAGTAATCGTGCAAGTTCCGATATTCTCCTCCCAGATCCGTCAAAACAATGTCAGGCATTGCTTCTCCCGGATAAAAACCAGTGGAAGGCACTCCATTTTTCACAGAACCAGCCGATAGTGCAATTGAAGTCAATGCAATAAGGCAAAAGTTCACGTACTTCATAAAATAAAAATTTGGTTTATACTTGGATAGAGCCGTTGCTTCACGCAGTATGCTATATCCCTTGTTTTCAAAGACTTTTCGCTAAAAGTCTCGTTTTAAGCATGCAAATGTAAGCTACTTTTTCCTTACTTGAAATTATTTAGACAAAAACTTTATGTTTAAATGTTAATATTAATTTTTAATGAAACCTATTCATCTACAAATCACATTTTTACAGAGAAGAAGGTTTCTATTGCTTCTATTGAGGTATCTTTTAAAATCACTCTTTTATTCCTGTCCAGCAAATATAGAGTTGGATAAGCCTTTATGTCGTATAATCTCTCCCTGTTTATCTCCATGCCCTTATCATAGCCATGTATCCACCCTCCGGGCAATTCCGTCAGATGATCACACCATCTGTCCGGATCATTCTCAGGATAAACGGTAAGTATGGTTAGCATTGTACGCAACTGGTTGTTCAGGGCAAGAGCATCGTTCAATGCTTTCGACATATTCAACCGGCTTGTCACTGCTTCGCAGGCATGGCATCCGGGATTGGTAAACATAAGCAGGGTGTATTCACTTCTGAGGTCATACAACCTTAGGGTTTGACCCGAAACAGTTGTAAAGTTTATGTTATTGGCTTTCTGCCCTATACGGTTCTTCATAGCCATATCAAGCTGAAACCGGTATCGCGATTTAATTTCATCCGTTAAAAGGGGTGAACCGGCTGTCTCCTGTAACACCTTTAGATAATACTCGTCGTTGCGGAAAGGAGAGTTGGGCTCGTAAAAGTATTTTTCAAACAACGAAACGAAATGCCTGTACATAGCGGTGTCAGCTTGTGCTTTACTCAATGTATAGACAAAGGAAGCATCGGCCACCTCCTTTGTAACATAATCGAGAAGGTTGATATAATCAACAAAAGCCTGCTCAGTAATTTCCGGACGTTGAATAAGAGTGTTATCGGCAAAATCGAACCTCTCCCAATAATGGCTTACCAGATATTTTGCCCTTTCATCAGGATTTGTCAATGTTCCCGGTATTTTAGGCAATACAAAAGTATCGGGCACAATTATCCTGTCTCCCTCATAAATTTCATCCCTGGCATCAGATTGTGCGTTCTTGCTTGATGTACAGGAGATGGCCATTATCATTGCAACAACTGTTATAATTGAAGAAAAGTATCTCATCATCTACAATTTGATGGTTTCGGCTGTAAAGATATAAAAAAACCGGTAGATGAAATTCATGATTGCTTTTGGCAGGTAAAAAACAGATAATTTTTGTACATTTGTATTTTTAGGTGGGATTCATATATGGATACTTTCATTGTTTCTGCAAGAAAATACAGGCCCTCAACCTTTCGTTCAGTGGTGGGGCAAGAGGCGCTTACAACAACGCTAAAAAATGCCATTGCCGGGAATAAGCTGGCACATGCTTATCTTTTCAGCGGGCCTCGTGGTGTTGGAAAAACCACATGTGCGCGCATTTTCGCTAAAACCATAAACTGCCTGAACCCCACTTATGAACATGAAGCATGCAACAATTGCGAGTCGTGTGTGGCTTTTAACGAACAGCGCTCATACAATATTCATGAACTGGATGCCGCTTCCAACAACGGGGTTGAAGACATCCGTACACTGATAGACCAGGTGCGCATACCCCCACAGATAGGGAAGTATAAGGTATATATTATAGACGAGGTGCACATGCTTTCACAATCGGCATTCAACTCATTTTTGAAAACTCTTGAAGAACCTCCTTCTCACGCAATTTTTATACTTGCCACAACCGAAAAGCATAAGATTATTCCCACAATCCTTTCTCGGTGCCAGGTTTACGATTTCAATCGTATCAATATATCCGATATTGTTGAACATCTGCAATATGTGGCAAAGCAGGAAGGAGTTGACTCGGAGCCTGAAGCACTTAATATTATTGCTCAGAAAGCAGACGGTGGAATGCGCGATGCTCTATCCATATTCGATCAGACGGTGAGCTACACCGGAGGAAACATCACCTACAAGGCGGTCATTGAAAACCTCAATGTTTTGGATTATGAGTACTATTTCAGGTTGTCAGACGCCATCCTTGAGGGTAGTGTGGTAAATTGCCTGCTTATACTTAATGACATCCTCAACAGTGGCTTCGAGGGACAATATATTATCAGCGGCATTGCATCACATTTCCGGGATTTACTTGTATGCAAGGACAAAGATACGGTCCAGCTTTTTCAGGTGGGGGCGTCTATTCGCGAAAGATATATAGATATGGCAAAACGATGCAGTAACAATTTTCTGTACCAGGCCATTGAAATAGCAAACGACTGTGATCTCAACTACCGGTTAAGCAAGAACAAACGACTTCTGCTGGAATTGACTCTGATAAGGCTGTGCCAGCTGACTGAGACCCCTACAAATAACAAAAAAGAAGAAAAAACAGTTATCAAACCGATAGAGTCTCGCAGGGAGCCTGCAGAAAAAGCTAATATTGAAAGCGTTAAAAGCAAATCGGCTAACACCGCAAGGGTTGATACTGAAAGCTCCGGAGGTAAAACTGCCTATGCAGGGAAGGTTGATGCTGAAAGTGGCGGAGATAAAGCAGCTGTTGGAAAGGTTGATGCTGAAAGTGCTGAAGAAAACAAAAGAGCGTCAGCAGAAAAAGAGGCAAACAAAGATGAGGCCCATATTCAAAAGCGGAAGTTGCCAGGGGATAAAACTAAACAAACAAAAAATAGCATTCAGAAACAGCAGGAGATACCTTCATCACTTAAAAAGAAAACTGTTTCTCTCTCAGGAATGGGAATATCACTCGCTTCCCTGACAAATAGAAAAAATGAAGAGCCTAATGAAGAAGAGGCTGAAATTATTCAAGTCGGTTCAAACCTATTCTCGGAGGAAGAACTTGTTACAGCATGGGAAGAGTATGCAAAAAATCTCGACGAGGAGAAACTTCTAAAAAATACGATGTCTCTCTATCTTCCAAAGATGCTGAGCGACACCGTATTTGAGGTGGAAGTAAATACTGAACTTAATAAACAGTATCTCAACGACAATAGCTACTCTATCCTTTCCTTTCTGAGAGAAAAACTGCAAAACGGAGAGATCTCAATGACAATTAAAATTGCAGAAGGAAATGCAATTAAAAAAGCACTCACCTCCCGTGAGATATTTGATGAGATGGTATCGCAAAACCCCTCACTCCAAAAACTTTCTGATGAGTTCGGACTTGAATTGAGCTAGTGTTTCAACTGGCTTAAATTCGTGATTTTACAGCTTTATCCTCTTTCAGAATTATGGCACTTTCCCCTATTAATTACTCATAATCGACTGATAACCTGCGCTTAATGCATATTTTGAAATTAACGATATAGTTGACTTGTTATATTGATATTAAATAAATATTTTCCAGACTATTACTCCTTGACAGAGCATAATGAAAGACTCAATCTGTTGATGAAAATCTCATTCTATTTTTTCCCAATTAATTTATCGTTGTTGTTGATTTTATTATCAGCATGTACCGAAAACAAAAAAAAGTTGCAACCTCTTCCCCGGTCTTGCGAATCTGTGTGTCATATTGAAAAGAGAGAGTCAGCAGTAGATACAATAGTAGATTCAAGTTATAGCATTGAAGAGGCGGTTGCCGGCTCAAACGCTCCGCAAAAAATAATCGATCAGCTGGAGCTGTCAGACGTTACCTATCTCTCAACAGACGGGAAGATTCATCGCGGGCAGATTCTCTCAAACCGCATAATTGCAGCCGACCTCCGTCACCTTTTCGAGTATATGCTCAACGAAGGATTTGTAATTGAAAAGGCCATCCCTATCGTTAAATACAACTGGAACGACAGCCTGTCTATGGACGACAACAACACATACAGCTTCTGCTACCGGGATATCTCATATTCAAAACATGCGAGCGGAATGGCTATCGACATTAACCCACGTTTCAACCCGTTACGCTGGAAAGATCCCAATCTTCCCAACCAGCCACAAGGGGCTGTGCAGGATACCACGGTCAATGGGACACTACATCCCGGTCATCCTGTTGTAAAAGAGTTTGCCAAGCTAGGTTTTCGCTGGGGCCACACTTTCACAAAATTCTATGACGACCACCATTTTGAGAAGAGATGATTACTCTCCCCAATTATCTCTGTCGAGGTTCCGGTAGCTAATGGCTTCTGCCAGATGGGCCGGTTTTATATGCTCGCTTTCTTCCAGGTCGGCAATGGTTCGTGAAACCTTCAGGATGCGGCTGTAAGCACGGGCTGAAAGGTTGAGCCTCTCCATAGCCATCTTCAATAGCCTTAAGCCTGCACTGTCGGGAGAGGCATATTTACGCAACATCTTCCCTGTCATTTGAGCATTGCAATAAATTCCATCCATATTTCTGAACCTGCTAATCTGTATATCTCGTGACCTCATCACCCTCTTACATATATCAGTACTATGCTCGGCCGGAGCATCGCCTGAAATTTTTTCAAAAGGAACGGGAACAATCTCTATCTGAATATCTATCCTATCGAGTAAAGGGCCCGAAATTTTATTCAGATATCTCTGTATCGATCCGGGTGGGCATACACACTCCTTGCCGGGATGATTGTAAAAACCACATGGACATGGGTTCATAGCTGAAACAAGCATGAAACCGGCCGGATAGTTGACTGTGAATTTAGCCCTGGAGATAGTGATTTTACGATCTTCAAGCGGTTGCCTCATCACCTCAAGTACACTCCGGTTAAATTCCGGCAGCTCATCCAGGAATAGTACTCCATTGTGTGCCAGGCTTATCTCACCAGGTTGGGGATAAGTACCGCCCCCAACCATTGCCACATCACTGATTGTATGATGGGGTGATCTAAACGGCCGTTCTGTCATAAGCGGCCTGTTCAGTGCGGTTTTCCCGGCAACGCTATGTATCCTGGTTGTCTCCAGAGCCTCATCAAATGAGAAAGGCGGCAATATGGAAGGAATACGTTTTGCCATCATCGATTTACCTGAACCGGGAGGACCTACCATTAAGACGTTGTGCCCACCGGCAGCAGCTACCTCCAGTGCACGCTTCACATTCTCCTGCCCTTTCACATCAGAAAAATCGAACTCGAAAGATGACCGGTTATTCAAAAACTCACTCTTGATATCCACTTCGGTGCGAACAAGCTCCTTTTCACCATTAAAAAAGTCGGCCACATCACGGATGTTTTTAACTCCGTAGACATCCAATCCTTTCACAACAGCAGCTTCTTTTGCGTTATCCTCGGGAAGTATGAATCCTTTAAAACCGCTCTCCTTGGCCATGAGCGCGATAGAGAGAGCTCCCCTTATGGGGAGGATGCTACCGTCAAGCGACAACTCCCCCATCATCAGATAGTTATTTAACATTTCAGGTCTCAGGGTTCCCGAAGCGGCAAGTATGCCCACAGCTAATGGCAGGTCATACGCCGATCCCTCTTTACGGATGTCGGCAGGAGACATGTTTATAACTATCTGTTTACGAGGGAACTTCAATCCATTCACCTCGAGGGCGGAAACAATACGTTCATGGCTCTCCTTAACGGAAGCATCAGGCAACCCTACCAAGAGAAAACGTATGCCTCTTGAACAGTTTACCTCAATAGTAATGAGCGTGGCATCAATGCCCTGCACTGCCGCTCCAAATACTTTGACCAGCATCTGTTTCGGTTTATATTAACACTTAATTTTATACGAAAAAAGCTCCTCTTATTAAAGAGCCCTAGTAATCAGAAGAACATATAGCACTGTTATAATCAGGCTACATGCTTTCCTTAGAACTGTTATTTATGGCAACAGAAACTCCCTGGGCGGGTATATTCCTGGCTTTTATGGTGCCATCGGGTGCAATAAGAATATTATAGGGTATATACTGCACATTATATGCATCTACTATGTCTGATCCCCAGCCTCTCTTTTCAGGTACCACTTTCCAAGGGATTGAATCATTTTCTACATATTCAATCGGATAGATGTCCGAATCAATGTAAACAGAAACAAATTCCACACTATCTCTGTTCATTCCCGAGTATGCTTTTTTAAGTAATGACACCGTCTCACGCGATTCTATCCCGGCAGTTGAAATAAAGGACAAAAGCAGATACTTACCTGAGAAATCGTATGGATGGATAGTTTTGCCGCCATTGTCGGTCAACTGAAAATAGGGAGCTATGACCCCTTCGGCAGATCTGTTTATCTTTTGTGAATATGATTTAAGCCTAACTGCTGCACGGGTCCTCATTATATCTCCCTGCATATATCCCAGCACACGCTCAAGTGCCTTGGGATTTTCACTTCCCGTGAAAAACTCATTTATAAGGATCAGGCTCGACATTTTCGCTGGATGCTCTTTAATAAAATCCTCGGCATTCAGTGTCAGCTCATGGTTAAGGAGATTCAACTGGGCTATTTCATCATTGCCTGTCAATGTGCTATTACGTATAGTATCCAACACCTCTCTGAGTTGCATGTTAAGCATTAGTTGAGTGCGTTGTTTCAGCAAATCCTGGTTTTTTGATTTGAAAAAAGTCAGATCATCGTTGATATCGTTTCCATTCACCCTTATAAGATCAGGAAAATGAGCATCGCCCTTGACAGTTAATTTCTGCCCGTCATCTGCAAAAACTACTGCAGCGCTCTCGTAATTGTTAAGATAGAATGAGAAGGTGGTAAGAGTATCGATATTGCATATATAGTTAAATTTTCCTCTGCGATCGACTGATATTGTGTCAATGGCAAATGTGTCAGCCGACAAGTGAGATACCAGAATATAAGGGTATTCCAGATTCGATATCTCTCCTTTAATTTGTGTTCCCTCAAAATTCTTACACGAACCTGCAATCAACAAAAGAAGAAGAAGATAGACAACCATTTTACAACACTTTACCATATGCCAACCAACTTTATTCCGGATTTCTTTCTTTTGACTTTCTATGACTTGAACATTTTGATTTTATTAAGAAAGGACAAAGGTATTCTATATTTTCTAAATATTCAAACATTTTCACATTTATTTAATTGTTTTTCTTTTTACTATAGATGAGCTTTTATAAAAATGTCAGAAATCAGAATTTTTGAATGTTTAACTGACAATACTTAGACATTTTTTTTAAACACCTGACAATCAGCAGAAAGTACTTCTGAGTTTTGGTTAGGCCTATTTTGTTGCTATTTAATGGATTACATGGCGTTTCAATACTTTTTTACCGGGTTGCCGGACTTACTTAATATACAAAAACCGCTTAGTTGAAAAATAATTTTCCCAATTGGGGCCAACAGACGGGTCTCCCTGTAATCTGTGGATATGCAAAAGTTGAGTCTATTATATGCATTAACCATCATAATCTATTTTAATCCTCTTGCAACAAATAATGCTTTGCAGAGAAGAATTAAAGATTACTCTTCAAACAGAATGGGAAACCAAAATAAAATAGTTAGTTTTGCAATGCTTAAAAAATATCTGGTAATGCATTTTTCTATCATTATCCCTCTATATAACCGCCCCGATGAGCTGGACGAGCTGCTAGCAAGCCTCTGCAAACAAACTAATAAACAGTTTGAAGTGATTGTTGTAGAGGATGGTTCTGACAAAAAAGGAGACACAGTTGTAGAAAAATACCATAACAAGCTACCCCTCATCTACTTTGAAAAGATGAATTCAGGTCCCGGGCTAACCAGAAATGCAGGTGCCCGGAAAGCTAATAACGATTATCTGATATTTTTCGATTCCGACTGTATTATTCCTGAAAACTATATAGAGATAGTATCACAGTTTCTTAATAAGCAATACACTGATGCCTATGGAGGCCCAGATGCTGCACTACCGGCATTCTCCGCGATACAGAAAGCGGTCAACTACTCTATGACCTCATTTTTTACAACAGGCGGAATCAGAGGCAGGAAAAGATCAATTGACAAGTTCCATCCCAGAAGTTTCAATCTGGGTGTATCACGTGAAGCGTTCAATGCCATCGGGGGATATGGGAAAATGCGATTCGGGGAAGATATAGATTTTAGCCTGCGACTACTGAAAAACGGATTTAAAACAGCGCTCATTCCTGATGCATATGTATATCACAAAAGGAGATCTACATTCAAACAATTCTTCAAACAGGTCTACAATTCGGGGATAGCTCGTATTAACTTGCATCTGGCACATCCGGGATCACTGAAGCCAGTGCACTCATTCCCTGCTCTTTTTGTAACAGGGATGGCGGCAATCTTCATTCTGTCACCCCTCTTACCTCATCTCCTGCTTATTCCTGCTGCTTACTCCATGCTGCTGTTTATCGATTCACTGTTGAAGAACAGATCAGTTAAGGTCGCGCTCTTGAGCATTGCAGCTTCATGGATACAGCTGACCGGCTACGGTGCCGGCTTTCTTTCGGCAATATGGAAACGGCTTATCCTGAAAAAAGGAGAATTCAAAGCGTTTGAAAAAAAATTCTATAATTGAGTCCACTTTAATAAGTCGTTTTATGAAAAAATGATTTTTGATTCACAAGTGATTATGATGTCAAATCTTCTAATTTGAGACTCTTTCAAGTAGACTAATGATTAAATTTTCTCTCCGTATGCGAGATCGCCCGCATCTCCAATTCCCGGAACAATGTAGGAGGACTCGTCAAGATCGGGGTCAATGGCTGCAACCCATATAGTTGTCTTTTCTTCGGGAAAAATATTCAAACAATATTCTATTGCCTGCCTGCTGGCAATGATAGTGACAATATGGATGTGTGAAGGAGTTCCCCTTGTTAACAGGGCACGGTAGGTCAACTCCATACTGCTCCCTGTCGCCAGCATTGGGTCTGCAAGAATAAGTGTTTTCCCGTCAATCCATGGCGAAGCGATATATTCAATATGAATATCAAAAGATTGATGCCCGGTCTCTTTGTATTTTCTGTATGCGGAAACAAACGCGTTCTCCGCCCCGTCAAAATAGTTCAGAATACCGTAATGAAAAGGAAGGCCTGCCCTCAATATTGTCCCTATCACAATCTCCTCATCAGGCACATTCACTTCCGCAACATCCAGCGGCGTAGTCACTTTAATTTTTTTATAAGTAAGATTTTTGCTTATTTCATAAGCCATAATCTCTCCTATTCTTTCAATATTCCTTCGAAACCTAAGCCTGTCGTTCTGGATGGTTATATCCCTTATTTCACGGACAAAAGAGTTAAGTAAAGAGTTTTCTTCCGAAAAGTTATATACTTTCATTTTTAATTAAAAGTTTTGTCTGTTATTTTCGGAAAACAAAGGTAATGTTTTTCCCTGTTTTGAACGAATATTACTCATTTATTTGACTATTAATTTTACTGAACTTTCGCTTCTTTCCGCACTATAGGTAAATAGGCAAACAGATGATATCAAGATGTTTTGCCTTTAACGCCCCACTCTTTTGGCTAACAGGTACGAAACAGGGCACAAAACATCATCTGCCAAAAGAATCACCTGTAATTTGGAATAGATGCGGAAGCGGAAAAATTTTTATTTCCACCGGTTTTTTTTAAACATTCGGAGCATTTTTTTGTTGAAATGGAGATATTTGGAGAAAAAAACAGGCAATTAAAGAAAAATTTCTTTAATTGTTTTTCCGATTAAAGTAATTTGATTACTTTTGTGCACCGTTTTAGGTTGTAAAACAAATAAGTTTTATTCATTCTATAAATATTAAACCCAAATTTTATTCAAATGGCAAATTTAGATTTGAGCAAGTATGGCATTTCTAATGTGAAAGAAATTATTCACAACCCGTCATACGAGGAGCTTTTTATTGAGGAGACAAAACCTGAGTTAGAAGGTTTTGAGAAAGGTCAGGTCACAGAGTCAGGAGCTGTAAACGTGATGACCGGTGTATACACAGGCCGTTCACCCAAGGACAAATTCTTTGTCATGGATGAGGTATCAAAAGAGACTATTTGGTGGACATCAGACGAATATAAAAACGACAATAAACCCATCACACCTGCAACATGGCAGGAGTTGAAGAAAATTACCACGAAGCAGCTTTCAGGCAAAAGACTTTTCGTAATGGATACCTTTTGTGGAACAAACGAAAATTCACGTTTGAAAATCCGCTTTATCATGGAGGTTGCATGGCAGGCCCATTTTGTAAAGAATATGTTTATACGCCCCACAGCTGAGGAGTTGGCAAATTATGGCGAACCCGATTTTGTTGTGATGAATGCTTCTAAAACCGACGCAGGCGAAAACTGGAAAGAGCTGGGATTGAATTCCAAAACATATACAGTATTCAATCTTACAGAAAAGATGCAGCTTATAGGTGGTACATGGTATGGCGGTGAAATGAAAAAGGGGATGTTCTCTTATATGAACTACCTGCTCCCGTTGAAAGGTATTGCTTCTATGCATTGCTCTGCCAATACAGATAGCGAAGGCAAAAACACTGCTGTCTTTTTCGGCCTTTCTGGAACTGGAAAAACTACTCTTTCAACCGATCCAAAACGTCTTCTCATCGGTGACGACGAACATGGATGGGATGATGAGGGCGTTTTTAACTTCGAAGGTGGTTGCTACGCCAAAGTTATTAACCTGTGTGAAGAGAGCGAACCGGATATCTATAAAGCTATCAAGCGTGACGCACTTCTGGAGAATGTTACCGTGGATGAAAACGGGAAGATCGATTACACCGACAACTCGGTGACTGAGAATACCCGTGTTTCATATCCAATCTATCACATCGACAATATCGTAAAGCCAAAATCAAAGGGGCCTGCAGCACATCAGGTGATTTTTCTATCTGCCGACGCTTTTGGAGTGTTGCCTCCAGTTTCGATCCTTACACCTGAGCAGACAAAATACTATTTCCTGTCAGGATTTACAGCTAAGCTAGCCGGTACCGAGCGTGGCATTACGGAACCCACTCCCACCTTCTCGGCCTGCTTTGGTGCAGCATTTCTTTCACTTCACCCTACAAAATATGCCGAAGAGTTGGTGAAAAGAATGGAAAAATCAGGAGCAAAAGCTTATCTGGTAAACACCGGATGGAACGGAAACGGGAAACGAATCTCAATCAAAGATACACGCGGAATCATTGATGCTATCCTTGACGGATCCATCGATAAAGCTCCCACTAAACAGATCCCCTATTTTGACTTTAAGGTACCGACCAAGTTGCCAGGTGTAGATACTGCTATCCTAGATCCCCGCGACACATATGCTGATGCATCAAAATGGGACACCAAAGCCATGGACCTTGCAGGGCGCTTCATTAAAAACTTCAATAAGTTTACAGGTAACGAAGCAGGTAAGGCTCTAGTTCCAGCCGGGCCAAAATTGTAAATGAATTATCATCATAAAAAATCCCGCCTTGTCTCAGAGCGGGATTTTTTTATCTATCAGCAAAATATCGACTTTCAGCAGTGCATTTCCGACAGTCTATCTTGGTTATTTTTTGTACTGAAAAACAAGGATAAGCTGGTTGCTTTACTTGCCTACTCTTCCATCACCATTATTTCTACTTTCCTGAAATCAATAGGATGCCCTTCGCTTTGTAACGATATGGTACCCTTGCTCAGCATTTTATCACCACCGTTAAGCTCAAACAGCCTGACATAGGTTGCATCTCTTTCATCCAGCTGAGGCTGGTTGTATTCAAGTACTGTATCGCCATTTACAATATGTCTGATAACCTCGTTACCCCTCACCTCCACCTCAACCGTAATCCATTCTTCACCGTAAAAATAACCGGAAGTGGAATTTATGCAGTGATCAAGTATCAATTTGTTCTCCATCACAATATTTGTGCCTGGTGTACATACATTAAGATTGGTACGTTGTACAAGCGAGTCGCTACCAAGAAGTTGAACTTCAATTGAGGTTGGAAAATCCTGGTCTATTTCCATCGACTCCGGTGTTTGCCCATGTATCATAATTCCGCTGTTTTTATAAGCCCACCCCGGCGCTCCGGGAGCTTGCTCTCCCAATATTCTGTATTCCACCCGAAGCATATAATGCGAAAATTCGTCTTTGTAGAAAAGATGCCCAAACCTGTTTCTCAAAGAGTCATACTGATCATAACGCACCTTAATCATTCCATCTTCCACACGGAAGGTGTTGCCCCAGTTCTCACCCACCACATACCCGGTAATTTTGGGAGTCCAGCCTGATAAATCTTCTCCGTTAAAAAGCTGAATCCATTCGCTGCCAGTTTCTTTTTCTTTCTTTTGATTACAAGAGATCAAAACAGATGTAATCGTAATAACTCCTATTAGAGTTATGATGTAGTTTAATTTCATGATTCCAATATATTAAAATTGTTTCTGCTTTATACGTAAAAACAAAGATAATCATTTCTCTTGTATATACATATGTCATACATCGCATTAAGAAATACAGTTTTTCAGTGTGTAGTGCTTGGCAGCTATCTCTCCTTTGTACAGTTTCACTTTGGCATATCTGTTGACTTGCAAGATAAGCACCGCTACCTATCCGAGAAACAATATTTTAACCAAGTGGTAATTTCGATGTTATTATTTTCACACAGCTCATTCAGACATTAGCTCAACTGTCACAGAGGGATCAGCCTTTCAGCAATGAAGATAAGTTTGCCTGAAAAATCAAAAAGCTGCAACCAATGAACCAATCATCGATTGCAGCTTAATTCAAAGTAGCACGGCCGGGAATCGAACCCGGATCTAAAGTTTAGGAAACTTCTATTCTATCCATTGAACTACCGCGCCGTATAAGACTGCAAAAATAGCATATTTTCATCTTTCTACAAAAGAAAAGATGCCATATGATCTTATTTGGCTTTCACGCGGCAAACAATTTCCTTCTTGAACTGTTAATCAGTTAATAATTATTCAGTAAAACAAGTCAGAAAGCACCATTTTATCCATTAACTATCAACAAAAAGGCCTGCGACTAAAATGGATGATCTTTCATCGTGATTGTCAGGCGTTTAAATAAGTATTTACCTATATATTAACTGAACAAACAAAAGATATTAAATTAATTATGAACAAAATTGCTATCCTTTACGGCTCATCAGGCGGAAATACAGAGTCAATTGCAAAGCAGGTGCAGGATCTGTTAAACGGCAATGCCGATTTATACAATGTTGGAACTGTTTCTCTCGAAGAAATAAAAGATTACCCCTACCTCATACTTGGTACATCAACAACAGGAGTTGGTGATCTGCAGGATGACTGGGACAGTTTTCTTCCCTCTTTTGCCAAAATGGATTTTTCCGGCAAAAAAACTGCCATCTTCGCATTAGGTGATAGCGCCTCTTTCTCTAACAGTTTTGTCGAATCAATGAAAATAATTTATGATGAGATCAAGGATAAAGTTGAAATTGTAGGGCAGGTCGCGGATGAAGGATATACATACGATGACTCCACCGCCGTGATCGATGGAATGTGGGTGGGATTGCCCATCGATGAAGACAATGAATATGATATGACCGAAGATCGTTTGGTTAAGTGGGTAGAGATAATTAAGAAAGAGTTTATATAAAAAGGACTTCCTTTAAAAACAGAAAATTGTAAGTCTAAACGAACGTGAGGGTGCATCAATTTGCAGTTTCACCCTCATGTTCGTCTGGAATAATTCTCAAAAAAATATTATTTTCCCTGAAGCTCCGGCAATATGCAGGAGAACCTTACTTTTGCCTATAGAACGTTCAAGAAACTATTACATCTACTCCAACTCCTTAATTTTGATATTCTGGAACCACACCTCGTCTCCGTGATCCTGTAGAAGAAGCAGTCCCTCTTCCGCATTACCAAAATTTGGCCAGTCTTTGTATTTGCTATAGTTCACCAGCGCATTCCACATCTGATTATTTCTCTCATACTCAATAATCTTCACCCCATTAAGCCAGTGCTCTACATGGTTCCCATCCACTATTACCATGGCCGTATTGAAGAAACCGCTGCGGAAAGGTTTGTCCATGGGTGCCGCAATCAGGTCGTAGAGCGAGCCAAGGGTCCTGTTCCCTTCTACTCCCAGTTTTGCATCGGGGTGCTTTTTATCGTCCAGTATCTGGAATTCGCAGCCAATAGCTGAACCCTGCCCTTTATTAAGATTGGTATCCACAAAATATTTAATGCCGCTGTTAGCTCCTTCGGTAATTTTGAAATCCACCTTCAGCATGAAGTTCTTATAAGGGCGGGTAGTCACGATATCACCTCCGTTTGTTGACTCACCGCCGTCACTCTTATGCACCTTCAGAATACCGTTTTCAATTGACCATCCCTTTTCAGGAAAATGATCCAACTTGGCACCCCGCCACCCTTCGGTAGTTTTTCCATTCCACAGCAGCTTCCACCCTTCCCCGGCTTCCCTCTCCGAGATAGTGTTAGCTATTATATTAAGCTGGCAGATATCTTTGCTTTCAGGTGACTTGAACCGTTCGAGATCCTCGGTCATGATACGTATGTTGCGCCAAGAAACTGTTTTTCCTTCCTGTCCAGCACTTCCAATGGCATGAACCTGAAGGGCAATAAAACCCGAGCGGGTTACATCATCCAACAAGTCGGCGCAAGGGATACCGTTCACCCAGGTGCGAATAGAGTTACCTATCGCTTCAACACGGGCGCGATTCCACTCTCCGTTTTTAAAAGCATTCTGCCCTTTCGGGTTGTAGTTCATCGGATATAGCCATCCCCGGCGGGCTTCATCATAGATGCCACCAGTCCAAGCCCTACCGGAAGGGTCGATCTCAAACTGATACCCGTGTACCCTACCGTCTTTATACTCTTTCAAGCTGTTGCTCCTGAACTGAACTCCCGAATTAAGCCCGTCATCCACTTTAAAATCGAATTCCAGTATAAAATCGCTGTAGGTCTTTTTTGTCGCCAGAAAGGTGTTTGGGGTGTTCATTCTGGAAATACCAACAATAATATTGTCCTGTACTTTATACTCTGCTGTTCCGTTCAATTTTTCCCATCCCCTCAGGTTGCGTCCGTTGAACAGATTCTCCCATTTCGGCTCCTGTGCCGAAGCGGAGATAGCTAATACTACCGCTATAAATGTTAGAAATATATTTCTCATCTGTATCTCTTTTTTTACTGATTAATCATTGAGTCTCTTCCGATAAGTCTTTTTTCTTGAAAATTTCACAAGATGAACATTGATTTTCAATATGTTGCAAACCAATAAAATTGGGTTTTGAGGTTTTCGGAGAGGACTCATCATTGGCTTTTGAAATTTAAACCATCATATTTTACATTGCACGTGATAAGTACCCTTCGAGAAGTCTCTTTCATTACAAGTGGGCTAAAAAGATATTGACATCCAATGCATTATAAATAAACATTTCAACCCCTACTACTTTCAAGTTAAATATCAAACAATATAAAAATCTTCCCATCCTTTCCTGGGCGGTTCTCCCGTAAGGAAAGCATCGGCAAAAGCATCGTTGGTCACACGCTTCGTCTCCCTGTCAAATACAATTTTCCGGTTCAACCGTTGTGCTGCTACCCCCAGACAGAACACCTGACTCAATGGAGCCGATATCTCAAATGGAGAACGTGTTTTTTCCTTGCCCTGGCAGGCCAAAAGAAAGTTGGCAAAGTGGTTGGAGGAGCTTTTCGGGACTTCAGGCAATCTTTTCTCCATTGCCCTGGCTTTCTCTTCCGGGATGATGCTCAATGTGCTCCCATGAGACCCCCCTTTGAAAGTCAACTCTTTACTATATATCTCTTTTCCGGGGTTCAGTTTGGCCGGCTGAATCTTTCCTCCTGCTACTGACGGAATATTTGGATCTATTTCCGAGACACCATACCCTTCCGGTACAGAAGGGATATTATCCACACCATCATACCAGGTAATGACTACCGGTGGCATATTGCCCCGTTTCGGGAACTTGAACTCGATCGTGCTCGACATCGGAAAGAAGTAGTCGTTATGTCCAGAAAGTTTTAAAGGTGTTACCTCTTCAGGCAATCCCAGTTCTAGGAAATCATGAACAGTATCAATAATATGTGCTCCCCAGTCGCCCAGGGCTCCCATACCAAAATCGTACCAGCAACGCCACTGACCATAGTGAAAATCCTTGTTGTAGTCATGGTAATTACGAGCCATCAGCCAGGTATCCCAATCCAGCGTCTCAGGTATCGGTTCAGCCACGGGGAACTTTTTAATGCCCGTATCCCAACCGTGCCAACGGCGGGGGTTATTCATATGAGCGGTGACAGCTGTCACATCTTTAATGATACCGGCTTCTTTCCATGCTTTGAACTGAAAATAATTGGCTTCAGAGTGTCCCTGATTACCCATCTGGGTAACCACCCCTGGATACTTCTTAGCTGCTTTCATTATCAGCTCCGACTCAAGGAAAGTGCGGCTCAGCGGTTTCTCCACATAAACGTGTTTCCCTTCGGCCATAGACAACATTACTGCCGGGAAGTGGGCGAAGTCTGGTGTAGCAATAGCCACTGCCTCTATCTCATTTCCCATCTTGTCAAACATCTCCCTGAAGTCTTTGAACCTTTTTGCGTTCGGGAATTTAGCCAGCGCTTTTTGGGTATGTTCCCCGCCCAGATCCACATCGCACAATGCCACCACGTTGGCCAGGCCCGTTTTATCAAAATCGTTGATGATCTCCCAACCCCTGTTGCCGATGCCTATATGAGCCAGGTTTACTTTTTTATTGGCGCCGACAACCCTGTTGTAGCTTGCTGCATTCATTTTTGTTGATATGCCGCCCATGGCCAGCCCTGCAGATGCCAAAGCCGCATTTTTAATAAATTCTCTTCTTGTTGTCATGATATATTTGTATGAATAATTTCCTATTTACGGCGTAAAAGTAAGCAGTAACAAACAAAAGAGCATACTGAATCCTATACTCATTATCACAATTATCCATTTTTACTATGAATCGTTATTAATAAAGATATAAGATTGTGCACGTCCACAAATGTAGCAGCATATATTTAATGATACAAAAAAAATAAACTTAAAAAACATTAAATCTGCATTGCACGCATAAATGGTCCTTCTGAATTTTACTAAACAACCATATAATCAGCTAACTATACTATCTGTTTTTAAGGGCAACTTAAACTCATATAATCAGGAAGTTACGAACAGGCCTCTAAAAATTACGGTCCATTGCATATATACGTATACTATTAATATTCAAACCGGTCTCTGTGCGCCCACAGTCCCAGGGCAGGGCTGGAGATGTAGTAGATTTCTTCTCCATCCGGCAGGGTGTTAAATCCCTCATTAAGGCTATGAGGGGTATATTTTCCCATAGCCTTGTCAATATCTTCCCATTTGAATCCTACACTTTCAATCTCTTGCCTTGAAAGGTTTTCCGGTGCTTTCCCGGGACAATAAGTGATGGAAAACCTGCCTTCGGACGACCCGTGAATAAGATGGGCAGCCGCCCCAAGGTTGTCTCTCAGGTCTTGATTCTCCGACACTGCTTTCAATGTGTAGGGAGTACCGAAATAGCCGTATTTACGGATCAGGCTGTCTATCTTTTTGTCCTCACCGAACTCTTTCAGGGCGGGTGCCAGTACAATCAGCTCACCTCCATCGGCAATAGCCATTCGTGTACGGTAAACAGACTTATTGCCCAGCCATGTACTTTTAAATTCAGTGGGATCGAGCCATACTACCACCTTCTGCAGAGGTTTTTCTACCATCACAAAGTTAACCTCAAGCGACAACTTCGCCGCCCGGTTAAACACATCCAAGTTATCACCGACGAAAAGGCCGTAAGTCTGTTGTTCTCCTTTTTCATTTACTCCAACCACTGTCAGCACATAGACGATAGGCAACTGCTTCAGAAACTTTTCCGTGGCATAATTGAACACCTTTCGCACCGGAGTATCGGCTCTTCCCATCATTCGCTCCATGCCGTACACCGCACCAATATAGTGACTCTTGTTAATCCCTTCACTACCTCCGGTACCGACAAGGATATTCTTATTATAGTTAGCCATCCCCACCACTTCGTGGGGAACCACCTGCCCGATGGATAAGATCAGATCGAAGCCCCCCTCCACTAGCAGTTTATTAACCTGCGCCGGCCAGGAGAAATCGACCTTTCCTTCCGATACCTCCCGGATGTATTCTGCCGGTACCTCACCCATGGTGAGCACGTCGTTGCGCCAGTCGTGATCCCGAAAAAGTGTTTCCGGTGTTTCGCCGAACATGTGGCTGATCTGGTGTGCTGTCATGGGCGTATGTGTACCCAATGCAGGAAGGATATCGGTCAGTTTATCACCATAGTACTCCCATGTCATCTCCGTCAGCTCTCCTGCCCTGCTGGGCAAGCGGGTATAATCGGGCGGAACGGCCAGAATTTTCTTCCGTTCTCCCAATCTTTTCAATGCTTCGTAAAGTCCTTGCTTCAGATCTTCCTTCGATAAGTTGGCCTGAGAAGAACCATTTTCGTAATAAATCATCCTATATCGGATTTGAGACAGGGGATGTCGAAAATTCAAGTCGTATCATCGAATCATCACAACCCCTTATCAACATTAAACATCATAAGTTGTAGAAGCCGTACTTCCTCCATACCCGGTCCAGTCGGTATGAAAGAATTCACCCCGTGGCTTATCCACACGCTCATATTGGTGAGCACCGAAATAGTCACGCTGTGCCTGCAGAAGATTCGCCGGAAGGCGCTCGCTGCGAAACCCGTCGAAATAGTTCAAAGCAGAGGTAAGCGCCGGTACGGGGATACCATTCAGAAGAGCAGTAGCACAAACCCTTCGCCAGCTCTCCTGTGCCGACTGTACTGCCTCTTTGAAGAAGGGGTCGAGCAGTAGATTCTCTAATCGGGGATTGTTATCAAATGCCTTTTTAATATCACCTAAAAAGCGTGAACGGATAATACATCCGCCTCTCCACATCAGGGCAATACCTCCGTAATTAAGATTCCAGCCATACTCTCTGGCAGCTTCCATCATCAGGTCGTAACCCTGCGCGTATGAGATGATCTTGGCACCATACAATGCTTGCTCCAGATCATCAATAAACTGCTGTTTATCACCCCTGAACTCCGGTTTTTTACCGGAGATGGTTTTAGATGCTTTTACCCTCAGATTCTTTTGGGCTGAGAGACATCGAGAGAATACCGATTCACCTATAAGCGTGAGAGGAATACCCAGGTCGAGCGCGGTGACGGCGGTCCATTTTCCGGTACCTTTCTGGCCGGCTGTATCGAGAATTTTCTCCACCAATGGGGAGCCATCTTCGTCTTTAAAGTCGAGAATATCCGTGGTAATTTCAATCAGATAGGAATCCAGGACACCTTTGTTCCATTTTTTAAACACCTCGTGCTGCTCAAAAGCGTCCATACCCAGCAAATCTTTCATCAGATGATACGCTTCGTTGATGATCTGCATATCGCCGTACTCAATGCCGTTGTGCACCATCTTCACGAAGTGCCCCGCACCGTTCTCTCCTACCCAGTCGCAGCAGGGAACGCCTCCGTCCACCTTGGCTGCCACCGACTGAAAGATCTCTTTCACGTGTGGCCACGCTTCGGGTGATCCCCCCGGCATCATCGACGGGCCTTTCAATGCTCCCTCTTCACCACCGGAAACACCAGTACCCACATAGAGCAATCCTTTGCTTTCCACCTGTTTTGTCCTGCGCATCGTATCGGGGAAATGGCTGTTACCGCCATCAATAATAATATCTCCCGGCTCAAGTAATGGAATCAATAGCTCAATAAAATCATCCACAGGCTTACCAGCTTTTACAAGCATCATTACCTTACGTGGTCTTTCAATGGAAGCCACAAACTCTTCCAGGGAGTGAGCACCAATAAAGTTCTTCCCTTTCCCTCTTCCCTCAAGGAAGCCATCCACTTTAGTCACTGTACGGTTGTAAACGGCTACGGTATAACCCTTACTTTCCATATTCAATACCAGATTTTCGCCCATCACAGCTAATCCGATCAACCCTATATCTGCTTTCTTTTTCATTTCTTATAGATTATTAAGACCAGAAATCCAAACCTTAAGATAATAATCCGATTTCTGATTATCCGTTTATTGTTTACAATTATCTTTTTACTCTTGCATTTCCTTTCCAGATGCTCCAGATCACCTCTTCATCGGCCGGTTGTGCATAATCAGTCAGGAAAGTTGTTGCCAAAGCGCCGCTCGCCCAGGCAAACTGCACCCATTTATCAGGCTCCATTTTTTTTAAAATGCTGTAGAGCAATCCCCCTACAAAGCCATCGCCTCCTCCTATACGATCCATCACATTGATCTTTCTCAAAGGAGCTTCGTGCCAATTCCCGTTTTCATAAACAATAGCCCCCCAGAGATGTTCATTGGCACTGATCACTTCCCGTAATGTATTGGCAAACACAGTAACATTAGGGAAAGCACGTTTTGCATTCATAATCATCCCTTTGAAAGCGTCCATAGTATCTTCAATATTTTCTCCTCCTGCTTTGGGGCCCTCAATTCCAAGACAAAGCTGAAAATCCTCTTCATTACCGATAAGAATATCGGAGAGGGAGGCTATTTCGGTGAACGCCTCGTGAAGTTCCTTTTCACGGCCTTTCCAGAAAGAAGCTCTGTGATTGAGATCAAAAGAGATCAACGTGCCATGTTTTTTTGCATAGCGTGCAATCTCCAGGCAAAAATTACTTGTTTCGGGAGACAGCGCAGCAATCAGTCCGGAGAGATGTACAATCTGGACTCCCTCCACGCCGAAAATTCGTTCTAGGTCGAAATCTTTCACATTCAGCGTTCTCCCCACCTCACCTGCCCTGTCGTTTTGTACTCGCGGCCCACGCAGCCCGAACCCGCTGTCTGCAATATTGAACTGGTGGCGGTATCCCCACGGGCCGCCCTGGGGCACCTCAGGCCCTTCATAGTCCATATTCCGTGCTCTGAGATCGGCTTTAATAAAAGCCGCTATGGGACTATCTTTTACAAAAGCAGTAAGCACCTTTACCGGCAGTCCCAGGTAAGAAGAAATGCTAGCAACGTTGGTTTCAGCGCTTGTTGCCTGCATCTGAAACAGGTTGGTACTTTGCACCGGCTGCGCATTCATCGGTGTAATACGAACTCCCATACTGGTGGGTACCACCAGTGAATATTTGAATTCTTTTCTTAGTTTGAGTGACATATTTTATTTACTGATAACTGATTGCACTCCTATTAAATACTGAAAGCATCAAAACCTCCATCTACAATTGCCACCGTACCTGTGACAAATTTGGAAGCATCGCTTACCAGATAGTGCAGTGTCCCCAAAAGATCTTCCGGAACACCGAAACGACGGAAAGGAGTATGTGCGATTATAGTATTTCCCCGATCAGAATAAGAACCATCGGGATTTGTGAGCAGTGCTCTGTTTTGCTCTGTTATGAAAAATCCGGGACAAAGGGCATTCACCCTAAAATCTTCCCCGAATTTAATCGCCAATTCTCCAGCCATGTACTTGGTGAAATTGGTTACAGCTGCTTTGGCAGCTCCATATCCTGCTACACGGGTCAAGGGTCGCAAGGCCGATGCGGAGGAGATATTCACGATATTTCCTTTTTTCTCTTTCACCATGTACTCTGCAAAAGCCAGCGTGGGAACAACCGTTCCCATCAGATTCAGTTCAACAACTTTCCGGAAATCATCAGTCTTCAGATCAAAGATGGAGTTGTTGGGGCCAATGGTTGCACCAGGCATATTTCCACCTGCACCATTGATCAACACATCAATTTTTCCGTATTTTTCAGCAATCTCTTTGGCATTCTGCTTTAGAACGGCCTCATCAGTTACGTCTGTCTGGAGGAATATTACATCTCCCCCATCCGCTTTTACTTTCTTCACCAGTTTATCACCTTTTTGCTTGTTTCGTGCCAAAACAGCGACCTTTGCGCCGTGTTCCGCCAGATATTCCACCATCGACGTTCCCAGCACGCCGGTTCCTCCTGTAATGACAATAACTTTGTTTCTGATGTCAAATAATTTATACATAAGTTTTTACTTTATTATTTATTTTATGTTGCAGGCAAATATAGCTCGATATGCTAACTTTAAAATCGTATTTCACGTAATAATCTCTTCCAAAAGCGACAAATTAAAAATTAGGGCAATTAGTTAGAATCTTCTTTAACACTGACCATACACATCACTCTTTGCTAAATTGCAAACAATCTTTTCAAATGCCTTTCGTAAATATTATCTTCCACACATGAACCAATTATATCTGCGTACTTTATAAGTAACTCTGTATATTCACTGCCCATTTCTGCTGCTACTTTATAGGCTACGTGAATTAACTGACGGAAATTGGAATTATAATCGGCATGTCCGGGAATATGACGAAGTGTATTTGCAAACTTTTCGCTTGACCATCCATTCACCTCTTCCACGGAAGGGAGCTTAGAACCATCGATATCGATCACATCGGCATAAGGAGCGCACAGCTCTTCTTTCCGGTTGTAGGAGTTCTCATAAATCTTCTTTGCCAATTCCAGGCCTTCACCGCCTGCTACAGCCAAACCGATTACCTCCTCCAGCCAGGTTGTTCCTGCTGTTTTGAGGTGCAACCCTTTGTCGTATTTCCGGATAACCTCCGCCATAATCGGATAGATAGAAAACTTATCGCTTCCCGAATGAACACTCAGCTTCAGTTCTTCGGGCAGCCCAAACTCCTTCACAGAAAAATCAATCACAAGCACATCCTCTTCAAACTCTTTGGCAAACTGATCCAGATTGCCAACATAATCCACGCCTTTATTAAACCGGCCGGTAAATTTGGGAGCAATCGTCTGTGCAGGAACACCTTTATCGGCCAGCATTTTCAAGATGAAAAGCATCTCGATGGGTGTTTGGGGAGACTCAACCTCATCCATGGATACCTCGGTAATAAAATTGCCTTCGCCCTTCTCTTTTTTCAAATAGGCATAAATATCGGATGCATGCTGTGTTGCTGCCAGGAACTTGCCTGCAATTTCGTGCAACAATTCTTTGGTTACATGCAGCGGCTCATCCATCCCGGGAATTTGCAGCTGACCCAGGTATTTTTCACATGAAGTAACAAAAGAGTCTACCTCCTCCTTGCTGCTTCCTTTGCCGATAAATGATGCGACATCGAGCGTGAAAAAATCGGACACAGCCACATATTTGGCTACTGTATTCAGGTTAATATGATCTGCATCCACAAAGTAAGTGCCTGTAAAACCCAGCGCTTTCACAGCCTCATCGGCTTCGTTGCGTGTGTCGGCGGGTTCTGTTCCCACATAGATATGTTCTCTGTTTGACTTATTCCATACAGGGCTAATATTCAACCCCTTCTCGTTTGCCCTCATGATAGCTTTCAACTGAGCTTTTCCCTGATGAGCGAAACGATCACCCACGCCAATACTGTATTTTCCTAGTTTCATTATATCTGTATTTGAAAATTACAAAAAATTCTTCGCATTCCTGTAGGATATGTCTTCCACCATTTTCCCGAGAAAATTCATTTCCGAAGCAGGCAACAACCCATTCTCTACGTCATTGCCAATTAGGTTACACAAGATACGACGGAAATACTCGTGCCGCGGATAGGAAAGGAAGCTGCGCGAATCGGTAAGCATACCCACGAACCGGCTTAACAGGCCAAGGTTAGACAAAGAGTTCATTTGTGCCTCCATGCCTGTTTTTTGATCAAGGAACCACCAGCCGGAACCGAATTGTATTTTCCCTGCAACCGATCCATCCTGAAAATTACCTATCATGGTTGCTACCAAGTCGTTGTCTTTTGGATTAAGGTTGTAAATAATGGTTTTGGCCAGCCTGTTGTCTTTGTCCAGCTGATCTAAAAAGCGGCTCATTGCCTTTGCAACTGTGAAATCACCAATTGAGTCAAATCCTGTATCCGGGCCAAGCTGTCTGAATAACCTTGTATTATTGTTACGAATAGCACCATAGTGGAATTGTTGAGTCCATCCTTTCTCCCAATCCATTACAGCACCCTCGAATAACATTGCCGATTTGAATTGGAGAATTTCCTCTTTTGTCAGCTCCTTTCCTCCATACACTTTATTGAAGATTTGGTCAATTACAGCCTGTGTGTATGGTTCAGCATAGAACTCCTCTATCCCGTGATCGGAAAGTTTACAACCCACACCTGCAAAAAAATCATGCCTCTTCCGGAGCGCTTCAATAAAATCTTTAAACTTGTTGATTGCTACACCCGATACCTCCGACAACTTTTCAACATAGGCACGGTATTCCTCAGGATTCTCTACCGCCATAGCTTTATCGGGGCGCCATGTCGGAAGCACCTTGATCTCAAAACCCTCTTTTTTCAATGCTAGATGATGCTCAAGGGTGTCTGTCGGATCGTCGGTGGTGCATACCACCTCAACGTGAAACTTTTTCATTAACCCCCTAGCTGAGAACTCCGGTGTACGAAGTTTCCCGGAACATATATCATATATCTCCTTTGCCGTATCGGGACTCAACAGTTCATCCACTCCGAAAGCTCTCTTCAACTCCAGATGAGTCCAGTGATACAATGGATTTCGCATAGTGTAAGGAACCGTTTCGGACCATTTTTCAAACTTTTCCCAGTCGGAGGTATCCTTTCCTGTACAGTACCTTTCCTCAACCCCGTTGGTGCGCATGGCACGCCACTTGTAATGATCTCCTTCAAGCCATATCTGCCCCAGATTGTCGAAAACGTGATCCTTTGCAATGTATTCAGGATTCAGATGACAATGATAGTCGATAATGGGTTGTTTTTTTGCATGATCATGATACAGTTGCCTGGCAGCATCAGTCTGTAGCAAAAAATCCTCATGTATAAAACTTTTCATAAAATATATATTTTAAGTGATATTTCTCTATCATGGGAGAAATTGTTTACGTACACAGCTAACGTTATCAACAATTCACAATTTCCCAAAGTTACAAATATTTTTAAAAATTACATCATCGCTTGCAAATAAATATCTTCACGAAAAAACAAAATAGATTATCTGATTATCCGTAGTTAGGGTCTGCTTATTAATTCCCAATCAGGCACAAAAATTCAATTGTGGTCTGAATGGATAAATGTTTATATTTCTCACTTTCATCAACTTCAATAGTAACGAGACAAAATAAGGCAAGGGAATATTCCTCATGTGCCGGATCAGGTTCATCAAAAAAATGATAGCCCCTATCCAACTGTTTGATGTAGAGGACAGTCTGGTGCGGATATCATTTAAACCATATCCACGCTTGCCCTGCCCAAAATTCCCTTCAACCTGGTTGCGTTCTGCCGCTTCCCCTCGCTCTTTACGTTTCCGGTATCTGCTCCTGATCTCTTTTACCAGCTTTCGGCCCAGTGGCTCACCGGTGTAACTGATTGCTTTCTCTTTCAAAAACCGCCTGTTCTCCCGGGTAAGATATATCTTGTCCACCCTGGCATAGTCATCCAACAGGCTGATGTTGATCTTGGCTCCGAACTCCGTTTTTGCCCCGGCTTTTAGCTCCAATCCTTTTCTTATCAAATCATCCGTCAATGATTCAAAGACATCAAGGTCGATTCGCTTTCTGATGGAGACCAGCAGCGAGGGTGTCATCACCTGTTCATAGGTGAAGGCTTCGAGCCCAAGAAAATACTGCATGTAGGGATTCTCCCGGATCATCTCGATCACTCCACGGTCGTCCGTTTTCATGATGTGTTTGATGATGATCACTCCAAGCATAAGCCTGGTATCCTTAGTGGGTGCACCCCGGTTACTTTTGAAGTTCTTGTAATAAAGCCGGGCGAAATCTTCCCAGGGAACTATTTTTGAAAGAACAACCCACCGGTTATTCTCATCCAATTTTGCCTCAAAGGGCATCTTGAACTCTGAAATTGAAAGCTGTCTGGAGCTCTTGTATCGTATCATAAAATGCAAGGATTACGAAGTAAAAAAACTCAACTTATTGCAGTTATGCAAATATTATGTCGATTAATTTGCTGATTTTCAGTACAAATATCGATTATTCAGCAGACCCTAATTAAAGCTGCCTTCTTTGGAGACAGCTTTAATATAGACAAAAATGTTTTTTCTATAATCCTATTATTAGTCCGCTATGCGTTCCATCAAATTTGTCGTCTGACGACGTTCTTCTTTGCATATAGAAAGCCAAGCAGGACTTACCTACCCGCTCTTTTCATACCATACGGGGATGTCTGTAGCGAAAAGGTCCCCGATTAAACTGCATTCTGCTTGGCTTGCAAGCTGCTTCTGAGTTCTCGATTATTTTCTGTCCTTTGTAATTGGCTTTTACTATTCTAAAAAAACTTATCAGCTCTAAAGTTTCAGCCCTTCGCTCCATTCTCATTAAAAGAACTTCTTCGCTACTATGGCTTCTGCAGACTTCTGTATAACGGCTTTGCAGTACCTGTTCGCTCGGAATAGTCTCCACCTGTCTTACACAGACCTCCTACGGTAAACTCATATAACTTTCGTCGTAATTGATACAATTTACTACCCTTGTTCACGTCCAACTATCGGGCTTCGCAATCCAGTGCTCACTCACCCACAAGAAAAGCCTTGTATTGTGTTTCTGTTCGTTCAATCACGATTTTGTCGCCGGCTTCCTTCAGATTCTACCTCACGGTAAACACCCTTGTCTTTGACTAACAATTCCTGCTGGAAGGCTTGTTCGGGACTTACACCCTAAAGATATATGGTATTCGTAGCGCACAAACAAAATTCAAAAAAGTACATATTTCTTTTTGAAAAAAGAAAATTATCCACTATATTTGTGCACGTACACAAAGAGGCAAAAATTAAGTAATTTCAAAACGATTTCTCCTTTTAAAACTCATAAATATTTCTGATGCGCAAAAAAATAAGGATTAAGGACATAGCGGAAATGGCCGGGGTTTCGGCCGGGACTGTAGACAGGGTACTGCACAACCGCGGTAATGTATCGGAACCGGCACGCTTGGCTGTTGAAAAAGTTCTGGAAAAAGTAAATTACAAGCCCAACATTCACGTTTCCGCTCTCTCCTTAAAGAGGAGATACAAAATTGTGGTCGCTACCCCTGAAGCATCTCACGGTGAATATTGGGAGAGTATTCACAATGGTATCAGGCATGCGATTGAAGAGTATGAAAACATAAAGATGGAGTCTCTCATACTAACTTACAATCAGTATGATATCTACTCCTGCAAAAAAGTTTTCAAAGAGATTTCAGAAATGGATATGGATGCTCTTATAGTTGGGCCAACCTTCAACGAAGAGACAGCAACATTGTGTAAAAAAATGGATGCAAAAGAGATACCATATGTCTTTGTGGATTCAACAATTGACAATACTTCTCCTATTGCCTTTTTCACTTCAGACCATTATATGATTGGATGCCTTATGGCAAAGCTTATCACTTCCATAATTCCTAACAATACTAATATTGGAATTCTACAGGCAGTCAGGACCGGTGATAAAAGTGCAAACTCTACCATTCAGAGGAAAAAAGGGTTTACAGATTTTCTTGCAAAAAACAATTGCTTCCACAATATATTAAATATTCCCTTTTCTGTTTCTGAGCCTGAAAAAAACGAGATCTATCTGGCCCGTTTTTTCAGCAAGCATGATAATGTTCCAGGCATTGTGGTGATGAATTCACGTGGCAGCATCGTCTCCGATTATCTTTTAAGAAATAACATCAATAGGGTTAAAATGATTTGCATGGACCTTACCTCTCCAAATATTGAAGCATTAAAAAAAGGTCAGATAGATTTTTTAATTGGACAAGAGCCGGAGTATCAGGGTTTTTGCGCGATGAAAACATTACTTGAATATTTGACCTTCAAAAAACCGGTTAATAAGGAGAACTATGTTCAACTGGACATACTTACAAAGGAGACAATCGATTATTACAAGAAATTCAATAATATTGTTTATTAGAATCAGCTGAGCGAGAGGTTTTCGTTTAACACCTTCAATACTTCGGTAATTATTTTTTGGGCACCTTCAATCAGCAAAAAGTACTGTCGGGTTTTGAATAGGTCTATTTTTTGTTAATTAGTGGATTACATGTCATTTCGATACTTTTTTCACCGTAATGTTGACTATAAAATCAAATAATTAAAGTGTCTGTTGAATACGTATATTTGTAGTTAATAACCAAGTGGTTGTAATTGAAAGTTTGATGAGAATTCCGAAAGTTTGAAGAATATTCTTCTAATATAAATTAAGTGTTTGTCTTTTGAATACATCCATTCAAAGTGTATACATCTAAATATATGACCTTTAGAAAGAATAGCAATACATACTGAAATTAAATTAAGAGAATATAGGTTTTGTAAGAAACTACTCAAATTTATAAAAACCATTAAAATGAAAAATCTTTTATCCCTGTTTTTCCTGTCTTTTTCAGTCATATCTGCTTTCTCATGTTCAAGCAAGCAGCAAACGAATGGAATTAATAATATAGCCTTCGTTAAGGAAAATGTTTCATATGCATCACAACAATATCGATTAATGATCGATAAAATTGAAGATTCAACAAAATTGATGAATCCAAAATCTTTTATTAAGGGAAAAATGAAATATATTCCCACACAAGAGTGGACTTCAGGCTTTTTCCCCGGGAGCTTGTGGTATCTTTATGAATTGGAGGGCGATGAAAAATGGAAAGCACTTGCTAAAAAGTATACAGAATCACTAGATACCATTCAATACTTTACTGGAAACCATGATGTGGGATTTATGATTTTCTGCAGCTACGGAAACGGACTTCGTTTAACCGGGAACGAAGCATATAAAAGTGTAATCGTCAATGCCGCAAAGTCGCTTTCGACCCGTTTTATCCCCGATGCAGGTATTATTCAATCATGGAGTGCAAATAAATCCAAAGATTGGGAGTGTCCAGTAATTATTGATAATATGATGAATTTGGAACTGCTTTTTGAAGCTACGAAACTTTCCGGTGACTCAACATTTCATAATATAGCTGTCTCACACGTTGAAAAGACATTAAAAAACCATTACCGTTCCGATTACAGCACATGGCATGTTATTGATTATGATATGAGTGACGGTAGTGTAAGACACAGAAATACACACCAGGGATATTCTGACAATAGTTCATGGTCTCGCGGACAGGCATGGGGTATATACGGATTTGTAATGTGTTACCGTGAAACAAAAAATGAAAAATACCTGCATCAGGCAGAAAAAGCACTAAATTTTATCGCCGAACATCCGAATTATCCTGATGACGGAGTCCCTTATTGGGATTTTGACGCCCCAGATATACCTGATACTTTTAGAGATGCATCTGCAGGAGCTATTCTAGCATCAGCGCTTTATGAACTGTCTGCCTATTCCAATCAGAAAAATTACAAAACTTGGGCTGACAAAATATTAACATCCCTTGCAAGTCCATCTTACCGTGCAGAAGCAGGTCGGAACGGAAATTTTCTACTGATGCACTCTGTAGGTAGCCTGCCGCATAATTCAGAAGTTGACGTTCCTCTGAATTATGCTGATTATTATTTTCTTGAAGCTTTAAAACGAAAGAGAGATCTGGAAAAACAGTCTGAAAACTAACAAACATTTATATCGTTCATTATCAAACAGGCTTTTTTAATTTTTGGCCTTCGCTACAAATATATTAAGATATCCTGTAATCAGTGAATCAGTGAATTTGTTGGTAAATAATAATATTTTCATCTATTTTAGACAACAAAACATAGCTCCATATCGAAAAATAAATTTTATCGTAAAATATGATATCCATTAAACTACAGCTACTTAAAAAGGAATTCCGTGTTGTCAGAACAGGCTCAAATATAAAAACTCAATAAGAATTATGAAAACAAATTATCAATTGCGTTATGCAGCGCATCCCGAGGATGTAAAATCTTATGATACACAACGTTTGCGCAAGGATTTTTTAATAGAAAAAGTGTTCAGTGCAGATGAGGTAAACATGGTATATTCCATGTATGACCGCATGATTGTCGGAGGCGCGATGCCGGTGAACGAGTCTTTGCACCTTGAGGCGATAGAACCTTTGAAACAGGCTGTGTACCTACACAGCCGTGAAATAGGTATCTATAATGTAGGAGGTAAGGGTAAAGTTAAGGTAGGAAATGATGTTTTTGAGCTCGATTACAAAGAAGCGCTGTATCTGGGTTCAGGAGACAGGGAAGTTTATTTTGAAAGCGACGACGCCAAAAAACCCGCGAAGTTTTATTTCAACTCGGCCACCGCTCATCGTAATTATCCCGATAAAAAAGTGACCAAGGCCGATGCGGAGGTTGCAGAAATGGGCTCCCTCGAAGGCTCAAACCATCGGAATATCAATAAAATGATTGTAAACCAGGTGCTCCCGACATGTCAGCTGCAGATGGGGATGACAGAGCTCGCTCCGGGAAGTGTCTGGAACACTATGCCTGCTCATGTACACTCCCGCAGGATGGAGGCATATTTTTATTTTGAAGTACCGGAAGACCAGGCTGTATGCCACTTCATGGGAGAACCATCCGAAACGCGTCACATCTGGATGAAAGGCGATCAGGCCGTACTCTCTCCCGAGTGGTCGATACACTCTGCCGCTGCTACAAGCAACTACACTTTTATTTGGGGTATGGCAGGAGAAAATCTCGACTACGGCGATCAGGATTTCTCAAAAATTGTGGAACTAAAATAAAAAACATATGATGGTTAATTTTTCATTAAAAGGAAAGATAGCCCTGGTAACCGGGGCTTCTTATGGAATTGGCTTTGCCATGGCAACGGCTTTCGCGGAAGCAGGAGCCAAAATTGTGTTCAATGACATTAATCAGGACCTGGTAGATAAAGGCCTCGCCTCTTACAAGGAGAAAGGTATAAAAGCACACGGTTATGTATGTGATGTAACCGATGAGGATGCGGTAAACAAATTTATTACCCAGGTGACGGAAGAGATAGGTGTAATAGATATACTTGTGAATAATGCGGGTATCATCAAACGTATCCCCATGCATGAGATGACAGCCGCGGAATTTCGTCAGGTTATTGATATTGATCTGAACGGGCCTTTTATTGTTTCGAAGGCAGTTATTCCTCACATGATCGAAAAAGGGCATGGTAAAATTATTAATATCTGTTCTATGATGAGTGAATTGGGACGCGAAACCGTTTCTGCATACGCAGCAGCGAAAGGAGGGTTAAAGATGTTAACGAAAAATATCTGTTCAGAATACGGAGAACACAACATACAATGCAACGGGATTGGACCGGGATATATTGCAACCCCTCAAACTGCTCCTTTAAGAGAAAGGCAGCCCGACGGGTCACGTCACCCTTTCGACTCGTTTATCATTGCCAAAACACCGGCAGCCCGTTGGGGAACACCGGAAGATCTTATGGGACCAGCTGTTTTTCTGGCTTCTGACGCATCAAATTTTGTAAACGGGCATATCCTCTATGTAGACGGCGGTATTTTAGCTTATATCGGCAAACAACCATAGAACGGAATAATAAAAAAAAAGCAAAGACAATGTTCCAACCCTTGCAATGCCGGGGTTGGAATGCTTAAATAATTGAAAGGTATGGGAACAAGGAATATATTACTCTATTTGTCGATCCTGACCCTTCTCGGTTGTAGTGCCGGGAAAAAAGGGCTGCTCATGAACATCAGTAATCCGGGTTCTTTCGACAGGGACAATGAAATGGTGGAAGTAGCATGGGCAGATGTGCGGCAAAAACTCTCTTTATTGCCGGATCAAACAATCATCGTTACTAACGATGCAGGTAAACAAACCCCTTGCCAGCTTATAACAAATGGGACCAAAGAAGTAGAATCGGTCATATTCCCGGTTTCACTGAAAGCCGGGCGGACAGCCTTGTATCACATTTCTGTCGGTAAGCCCGAATCTTTTGAACCACTTGTTTATGGCAGGCTGGTACCTGAAAGGAAGGACGATTTTGCATGGGAGAACAACCGTACAGCTTTCAGAGTGTATGGCCCTGCCCTGAAAGCATCCGGCGAGATCAGTAACGGTATGGATTTCTGGGCAAAGAGAACCGATTCGTTAATCATTGACAAATGGTATCGAAACGATTTGTCAGGCATAGCTTCTTATCACGAAGACCACGGCGAAGGGTTGGATTTTTACAAGGTGGGCAGAACGCTTGGATTAGGAATGACAGCTCCTGTTTATGACGATACTCTCTGTATGGGAGACAACTTCGTGACCGCCGTGATTCTCGACAAAGGACCATTACGTATAAGTTTCAAACTTACCTACGCTCCCTACACTGCCGGAGGTCGGGAGGTACGGGAAACGCGTATTATCTCGCTTGATGCCTACAGCCTTTTCAACAGGGTAACCAATATCTTCGAGACAGACACTACAAAACTGACAATCGCAACCGGTATCGTAATGCCTGATAAAAATACCGAAGCAAATGCCCCAATCATAACCTTTGGCGACAACACCGGAATCATTGCTTACGAAACTCCTGGAAATGAAACAAACGGCACCATTTATACCGCAGCCATTCACCCGGAGGGGTTCGGCATCATAAAGGTTTCAAACGGGCACTTTCTGGGGCTCAACAGCTATCAGCCCGGAACACCTTATACTTACTATGCAGGTGGAGGATGGAGTAAGGCCGGGTTCAACAGTTTTGATGAATGGACAAAATATGTGAAACAAGAGAAGCAGAAAATAGATCAACCTTTAATAATTAAAATAGATTAATAAGATGCAGAAAATAGTGACTTTTGGCGAGATCATGCTGCGCCTTGCCACACCTGGCTATAAAAGATTTATCCAGTCCGGCAGTCTTTCTGCCACCTTTGGCGGAGGGGAAGCAAACGTGGCAGTTTCACTTGCAAATTATGGTATTCCAGTGGAGTTTGTAACCCGGTTGCCGGAAAACGAGATAGCTGAATGGTGCATTTCCGATCTCAGAAAATACAATGTAGGGACCCGGAATATTCAGCGTGGAGGTGAACGTGTGGGGATCTACTTCCTGGAAACTGGAGCTGTAGCCCGGCCGTCTAAAGTAGTTTACGACAGGGCATACTCATCAATTGCGGAAGTTCAAAAAGGGATGTTCAACTGGAAAGAGATACTGAAAGATGCGACCTGGTTTCACTGGACAGGAATCACTCCTGCATTGTCACAGGGAGCCGCTGATGTTTGCCTGGAAGCAATAAAAACAGCAAATGAGCTGGGAGTGACAGTTTCGTGCGACCTTAACTACCGGAAAAATCTCTGGAAGTATGGGAAGATGGCAGCGGACATTATGCCCGAACTGGTGGAAGGGTGTGATATCATACTGGGCAATGAGGAAGATGCAGAAAAAGTGTTCGGCATCAAGCCCAAAGGATTCCGGGTGGAGCATACCGGAGGTGAAGTGGATGCAGCCGAATTTGAGTCGGTATGCAAGCAGCTGATGCAACAATTTCCCCGGGCAAAGAAGGTGATCATCACACTACGCGGATCCATCAATGCCAATCACAATACGTGGGGCGGATGTCTCTATTCCGACAAGCTCTATCAGTCAAGAAGATACGATATCACTCATATCGTGGACAGAGTTGGTGGCGGAGACTCTTTCATGGGTGGCCTGATCTACGGACTCCTCACCTACAAAGGCGATGACCAGAAAGCGCTCGACTTTGCCGTAGCTGCTTCCTGCCTCAAGCACACCGTTTACGGCGACTTCAATCTGGTGACCGTGCCGGAAGTAGAAACGCTGATGAAAGGTGACGGATCAGGCAGAGTGGTACGATGAGGATTTACTGATTGGAACGATTCAGAAAACAAGATTATAAAGTTAGAAATAAGAATCCGGAGCTGAAAGCTGAATGTTGAGTGTTATCAACGGTAAGCCGATTGCTGTCCTCCGAAAACTGACAACTTATTTATGGCAAAATTTTCAAGACTACAGGTATATCAGGCCATGGAAAATACCGGCATCGTGCCGGTATTTTACCATGCCGATGCGGAAGTGGCAAAAAAAGTGGTGAAAGCATGCTACGAAGGGGGAATCCGCGCCTTCGAGTTCACCAACCGGGGTGATTTTGCCCACGAGGTATTCGCCGAACTGGTGAAGTGGGCCAACTCAGCATGTCCGGAGATGATACTGGGTATCGGCTCCATCGTGGATGCCCCTACTGCTGCGCTCTACATCCAGTTGGGAGCCAACTTTGTGGTAGGGCCACTGTTGAATCCAGACATATTCAAAATATGCAACCGCAGGCAAATAGCCTACTCCCCAGGTTGCGCCACAACCTCCGAGATAGGGCTGGCACAGGAGCTGGGGGTTGAGATAGTAAAGGTTTTCCCCGGCGGGAATGTGGGAGGGCCGTCGTTTGTGAAAAACATCAAGGGGCCGATGCCATGGTCAAAGATCATGGTCACCGGCGGGGTGGAACCTACTGAAGAAAATCTGTCGGCATGGTTCATAGCAGGCGTTACATGTGTTGGAATGGGATCTAATCTTTTCCCTGAAGAGGTAGTAAAGAGTGGAGATTGGGGAAAAATTACCCAGCTGTGCAAACAGAGCCTCTCAATCGTCAAAAAATATTCTAAACAATAATCATTATAGAAAATCATGAGTAAACTACAAGAAGAAGGAAAAGCAAAAATGACCAATTACCGCTGGACGATTGTCCTAATGCTGTTTTTGGCAACTACGGTCAATTACATGGATCGGCAGGTGTTATCGCTGACGTGGGCCGACTTTATAGCACCGGAGTTTCACTGGACGAACAGTGATTATGGTACCATTACCGGGTTATTCTCTATTTTTTACGCCATCTCTATGCTCTTTGCTGGAAAATTTGTGGACTGGATGGACACCAAGAAAGGTTTTCTCTGGGCTATTGGAGTGTGGTCTTTCGGAGCAATATTGCACGCTTTCTGCGGACTTTTAACTGCAGGCATAACGGCAGGAGAATGGACTCTCAGTTTTCAGGGTGCACGACAGGCTATTGGTACTGTTGGAAATATATCTATGGTTGTAAACGTAAGTGTTACACTGTTTGTCTTTGCCCGGCTTATCCTCGCGATTGGAGAGGCTGGAAACTTCCCTGCCGCCATCAAGGCAACAGCAGAATATTTTCCAAAGAAAGATAGGGCATACGCAACCAGCATTTTCAACTCTGGCGCTCAAATCGGAGCTTTATTGGCACCGCTGACAATCCCCTTCATCGCCAAGGCATGGGGGTGGGAAATGGCTTTTATTGTAATAGGTGCCTTGGGTTTTGTATGGATGGGATTTTGGGTGTTTATCTATCATAAGCCTGAAAAAAACAAAAGAGTGAACTCCGTTGAACTAGCCTATATAAATCAAGATGATATCACAGATGCGGTACAGGGAACAATACCTGCGGATGAAAATGCCGGGAGAAAAGTATCTTTTAAAAAAGCATTCAAATACAAACAGACCTGGTCGTTTGCCGTCGGTAAATTTCTGACGGATGGTGTGTGGTGGTTCCTGCTTTTCTGGATCCCGGCTTATCTTAGTTCAGTATACGATCTGAACTCAACTCAAAGTGCACCGCATGTTTTCGTTGTATATGCGATCTCAATGATCTCTGTTTTTGCAGCCGGATATTTCCCTGCCTATTTTATGAATAAGAAAAAAATGGACCCTTACCAGGGACGTATGCGGGCAATGTTGCTTTTTGCTTTCTTCCCGCTACTGATTCTCCTGGCACAACCACTGGGAAGTATCTCTGTATGGATGCCAGTAATAATTATCGGTATCGCCGCTGCTGCACATCAGTCCTGGTCGGCTAACATCTTCACCACCGTGAGTGACATGTTCCCGAAACATGCCGTAGGTACAATCACCGGCATCGGTGGTATGGCCGGCGGTGTGGGCTCCTTCTTCATCAATAAGAGCTCCGGCGTACTGTTCGACCATGCAGCCAACACAAACATGAAATTCCTTGGCTATGAAGGAATTGAATCAGGCTACTTTATCATCTTCATCTTCTGTGCCATCGCCTATCTGTTGGGCTGGACCATTATGAAAGCATTGGTACCGAAGTATGAACTGATTACTGATATGTAATTTTTGTTTGAAAAATAACAGGCAATCAGATTTATCTTTCTGACTGCCTGTTATTTGGTGGTCCCAACTGGGCTTGAACCAGTGACTCCCTGATTATGAGTCAGGTGCTCTAACCAACTGAGCTATGGGACCTCTGTTTCGGTTCAGATATACCGAAAGCGGGTGCAATATTACAGTTTTTTTCGGAATTTACCAAAAGAAATATCAATAAATAGTGCTAATTCCCCTTACTGTTTAAACAACATCAATATAACTAACAAAAAAGCTCACAGGCTATCTGATAATTAACTCGCTTCGTTCACTAACGTAGATATTCGCTCGTTATGGTATAGCTCAAGCAAGCGCTGAATATAATTGTATTAATGAGCGCAAAACTTAAATTAATTATTTTCGGGTTCAATCCAGTCCCCATGATCTTTGATAAGCTGAATAAGATGTTCTACTGCCTCAGACTGAGGAATATTTTTCTCCACCAACTGTTTCTTTCGGTAGAGTGAAATTTTCCCATGTTCGGCTCCAACATATCCATAGTCAGCATCAGCCATCTCACCCACACCATTTACTATGCACCCCATCACCCCTATCTTCAGATGTTTCAGATGAGAGAAATGTTTCTGTACAAGGGCGACTGTTGCCTGCAGGTCGAACAAAGTCCTTCCGCAACCCGGGCAGGAGATAAACTCCGTTTTGCTCGTTCGCACACGTGCCGCCTGCAATATGCCGAAAGAATAAGCATCGACATCAGTGATATCGATCTTCCCTTGGTTGCTCATCATGATACCGTTACCGAAACCATCCAGGAGAACAGTTCCAAAATCCGCCCCACCTTTGATCTGTAAATCCTCCGGCTCATCTTCAAAATAACTCCTTTGAAGAATAACCGGTACATGGCACTCTCCATTCAGCAGAGCATGGAAAAAGGCTCTTTGCTCCCCCACCCCATTAGGATGAACAGTAGTAAGGACCACAACCACTCCGGGACTATTTTTTAATACTGAAAGCACCTCAGCTGTCAGCTCTGGGTAGGAGATGCGCAGGAATTTAACCCCGGCACTGCAATTACCAATGTTACTTATATTGCCAACGGTAAACAGCGGATAATTATCAATTATCTCTTCCCAACAGTCGAAATCCACAATCGACTTCATCCCTTTCGGAAAGTTCTCTGGAACCTGCTTCCCCACATAAATATAATCGGGGATGAAGTGGGAGTTTATCGTCATATCTTGCGTGTTGCTCCTATCTGAAATCACCACAGGTACGTAATCCCCTCCAACATTCCAAACAGCCTCAGTTTCCCGCCTATCGGTCGAAAATGGAGAGAAACCAGGAAATTGTCGTCCCTCAATGGGTGGATGATTTTGCCGTTGCATCACGTAATCCACCAGCTTTCGGGCTACAGGTACCTCTGCCTCGGGATCTTCGCTCAGTGAAACACGAATGGTATCTCCCATGCCATCGCTTAGGAGAGCACCAATACCTACTGCCGATTTCATACGCCCGTCTTCTCCGTTTCCGGCTTCTGTAACACCCAGATGAAGTGGGAAATGGATACCTTCTTTATCCATGGTCGCCACCAAAAGGCGTACTGCCTTGGCCATCAGAAGTGTATTGGACGCTTTCATCGAAATCACAATATCGGTAAATCCTTCTTCCATGGCTATACGAAGGTACTCCATACACGATTCCACCATACCTTCAGGCGTATCCCCGTAGCGGGTCATAATGCGGTCGGAAAGCGATCCATGGTTTACCCCGATACGCACGGCTGTGCCATGTTCTTTACATATCTGAAGAAAGGTTGCCACTTTTGCACGGATTTTCTCCAACTCCGCTGAGTATTCTTCATCGGTGTATTCCAACTCGGCAAATGTTTTCTGCTTGTCTACGTAGTTACCGGGATTAATACGTACTTTTTCGGCTATGGTAGCCGCCACTTCGGCTGCCCGCGGATTAAAGTGAATGTCGGCCGACAGAGGTATAGTATATCCTTTCTCTCTTAACTGCCGGTGAATCTCACGAAGATTATTTGCTTCGCGCACCCCCTGAGTAGTAAAACGAATCAGGTCTGCTCCGGCTGCTACAATCCTCTCACACTGTGCCACACTGGCTTCAGTATCTAGAGTATTTGTATTGGTCATCGTCTGCACAATAACAGGGTAGTTACCACCCATAGTAATGTTTCCTATATGTACATCAACTGTAGGGCGCCGTTTGTAATTGAAAAAGTCCATATAACTGTTTATTTCTTCAAAGGTAATACTTCTATCCAATATCCATCGGGATCGATAATGAAATAAAGTCCCATTTCTTTATTTTCGTAACAGACACATCCCATCTCATTGTGAAAAGCTCTTATCTCATCATAATCACCTTCCACGCGGACACACAGATGCTGTTCATTATCGCCCATATTATAGGGCCTGTCCCAGTCTCTTAGCCATGTCAGTTCCAGCGTGAAGCCCGTAGCCCCGTCTCCAAGATAGACCAGAATAAATGATCCGTCTGACGCTTCCTTTCTTCGGACTTCTTTCATTCCCAGAGCCCTGCCATAAAAATCGATACTTTTTTGTAGATCGAATACGTTGATATTATAATGATCGAACCTTGCTTTTATTTCCATATTATTGTTTTTTTAGATTGAACAAGATAAGTCTTTTCCGCTGAAAATTTTCCAAAATACACATCTATTTTCAGCAAGTTGAAACCACTGAAATCGGGTTTTGGGGTTTCCGAAGCAGACTCACAAAATTATTAAGGATTACAAAACACATATGATCAAAATATTATATATTTTACCGCTTTAACTGATTACATAATAATTTATTACTACCAGTCCCTATTTTTGAGAGTACGATTGTCCCCTGTTTACGATAAGATTCTCTAACGTGGCAGAGATTCCAGTTAAAAAGTGTTCGATTGCCACAGCATATTTGCGGGTTGCAGACAGACAAAAGGAATTTCAATTATAGAGTATAAGATTGTCCCCGGTGCGATAATGGCAGATATTTACAGCCGTATCCGGATGCAATTTTTTCGAAAAGGTTTACTTTATCGTAGTCGCCCCCAAAATGCATCGGCAGAAAATAATCGGTTCCAATCCTCGATACAAACTGCTCTGCACCGCGCATATAATCTTTCCCCAAGCGCGGATCAACCGGAAACATTGCAATATGCAACCGATCGGTTTTTTCTGATAACAACTCAAGTTCACACAGAAAATGGTTTTCAAACGAAAGTGCTTCCTCTTTGCTCACCTCTTCATTCCAATGCCAGTTATTCAGGTCGCCGGCATGAAAAAAAAGCTGATCGCGATACCACAGCAAAAACGAGCAGCCAGCATCTGTAGATCCAAAAGCTTTTACCCTGAGCCTATGGTCATTAAACACTCCCTCCTTTCTGAGGTAGTGAGCATCGCTGCGTCCTGCCTTGCCACTTTGCAAAAGCTCGTATGAGAAGACATAGCTGATATTCTTTTTCCTTTTTTTCCATGTCAATATTTCAGGATTGAAATGATCGGAATGAGAGTGTGAACATAAAACGTACAAATCCTGCTCTTTACTGAGCAGATAATCTCTAACCCAGCTTTTCCCTTCTTCGCGTGGAACATCTTTGTAAAAATCGAATAGCACAGAGAACTGATCGAATTCAATCAGGTAACAACTGTGAAATATATATGTGATGATCATATCTTTATTACTTATCTTTTATAACAACTTATAGACAAAATGTTCCAAACTATTCACATAAAAATTGGTAAAAACATTAAAATCACTATATCTGCAAAAATCAAATATGCTATCGCGATACATTACCAGGCGCAATTGAGTCAAAAAATGTGGAATCTGTCCCCAATTATTTGCCTGAAACAGCGATAATTAAAAAATATTTTTTTCCTTTGTAATGTACTATATGTTTCACACAAATATTAAAAATCATGAAGAAGTATTTTGCAGAGATGGTCGGTACTATGGTACTGGTATTGATGGGCTGCGGTGCAGCCGTTTTTGCGGGTGCAGCGCAACCATTCGAATCTGTGGGTACGCTTGGTGTTGCATTCGCATTCGGCCTTTCGGTGGTTGCAATGGTCTACACCATCGGCAGTATCTCGGGATGTCATATCAACCCTGCTATCACGCTGGGAGTTTTCCTCTCGGGTAGAATGAGCGGCAAAGATGCCGCGATGTATATGGTTTTTCAGGTCACTGGTGCTATTTTAGGATCTTCCATCCTTTGGTTTCTCGCGAAAGACTCCGGCTCCTCTACTACCTTAACGGGAGCAAACGGTTTTGGGGAAGGACAAATGGCTGTAGCATTCGTTGCTGAAACGGTGTTCACTTTCATTTTTGTGCTGGTAGTATTGGGAGTGACCGCTAAAAACGGACTGAATAAATTCGCAGGTTTAGCCATAGGACTGGCTTTAGTGCTGATACACATTGTATGTATCCCTATCACTGGAACATCCGTGAACCCTGCCCGCAGTATCGGTCCGGCAATTTTTGAAGGAGGAGTGGCTTTTGCACAACTCTGGCTTTTCATTGCAGCTCCAATGCTTGGAGCTGCAATTTCGGCTCTCGTATGGAAAGGTATAACGGTTGAGAACAACACCGTAAAGGCTGCCTGACCTGGCATTTAAACGGGTAAATGACAAGGGTGAATATCATATGATATCACCCTTGTTTTATTTTTTTCATCGTGGCTTTTCAACTAACAAACATGGCTGTGAGAACATATTTTTATGTTGAGTGTTTATTTATTGCACATTTTCCGTAAATTTGCGCAGTTTTTCAGATTAGAATCACAGCAAAACTCCGATAAAATCTTTTTATGGGAAGATCAAAATTGAAATAATTATGAATCACAATTTACTAAAAGGGAAAAAAGGTATTATTTTCGGTGCGTTGAACGATATGTCCATCGCCTGGAAGGTGGCTGAGAGAGCCGTTGAAGAGGGTGCTACCATCACATTGTCAAACACTCCCGTTGCCGTTCGAATGGGAGATACAACTAAACTGGGAGAGAAGCTCAACGCTGAAATTCTTCCGGCAGATGCCACCAATGTGGAAGATCTGGAAATGGTATTTTCCAAATCGATGGAGATACTGGGTGGAAAGATCGATTTCGTGCTCCACTCAATAGGTATGTCGCCCAACGTTCGCAAAAAAAGGACTTATGACGATCTCGACTACGACATGCTTATGAAAACCATAGATATCTCTGCCATCTCCTTTCACAAAATGCTGCAGGTAGCCCGTAAGATAGATGCCGTTGAGCGTGGAGGCTCTTTGCTGGCACTCACATATGTCGCCGCACAACGTGTATTTTACGGCTACAACGACATGGCCGATGCAAAAGCGCTTCTTGAATCCATTACCCGCAGTTTCGGATATATCTACGGACGCGACAAGGGAGTTAGAGTGAACACCATTTCACAGTCGCCCACTATGACAACTGCAGGCAGCGGGGTGAAAGGAATGACAGACCTTATGGATTTTGCCGAACGTATGTCGCCTCTTGGGAATGCAAGTGCCGATGATGCCGCTGACTATTGCATAGTGATGTTCTCTGACCTAACGCGAAAAATCACAATGCAGAACCTCTACAACGATGGCGGCTTTTCCAGCATGGGTATGAGCCTTCGTGCTATGAAGCAGTATAGTAACGGGCTGGATGAGAACCGCGATGAAAACGGTAATGTAATTTACGGATAATAATTGACCTGTTTTCAACAATTTGGCTTCAATTGAAAGATTGAAGCTTTTTTTTTATACATTTGCAGGCTATGTTGATAAAGCTTTATAATGAGAATCCTAATCCACGTGAGATAGAAAAAATAGTTTCTACTCTGTACGATGGCGGTATCGTGATCTATCCTACCGATACACTATACGGTATTGGCTGTGATGCACTGAATGTACGCGCTGTTGAGAAGATTTGTGCTTTAAAGGGGATAAATCCGCAGAAGAGCAACCTATCAATTATCTGTAACGATATGAGCGCTATCAGCGAATATGCCAAAGTAAGCACTCCTACTTTCAAACTTATGAAGCGCAACCTCCCAGGGCCTTTTACATTTATCTTACCCACTACCTCTTCGCTGCCAAAAATATATAAGAACAAAAAAACGGTAGGTATCCGGGTACCCGACAACAATATTATTCGCGAGATTGCCGCACAACTTGGGAACCCGGTTTTAAGCACATCAGTAAAAGATGAAGACGAAGAAATTGAATATACCACCAATCCCGAACTGATCCACGAAAAGTGGGGAGATATAGCCGATATAGTTATCGACGGCGGCTTTGGGGGAATAGAAGCCTCAACGGTGGTGGATTGCACTTCCGACGAACCAGAGATCATCCGTCAAGGTAAAGGGGTGTTAAATCTATAAAATTTAAGGAATCACATTAAAATCTTCACTACTTTCGCAGTCTTATAACCGTAATAAAATTAATAATAAATTCATTATTAGCTCGCTCATTGAATTACAAATATTTACACTTGATATTCCACAATTGAAAACAGTTATATCCATTAGAAATCAACGGATCATATGAAAAGAATATTGTTTTTTCTCTATCTTGTACTTATATTTAACTTATCATGCGAAAAAGAAGATCCTTCAACCAATAAAGGAGATCTTGAGACAGCAACATACAATGCAACAACCAAGTCTTTCACTTTAGAGTACAACAGCGGGTACAAAAAGAGCGTAAGTGCTGTGATCGACAACTCAGTATCCCCTCCAAGTGCAAGCGCCACATTAGACGATGGAACAGTTGTTTACACACTTAATGCAGATACGTCAGGGGAAGCCATTATTACAACATCCGACGTTATCTCAAATTATAAATATGTAAATAAATGGATCTACGAAAATATGTCGGTTTATTATTTGTGGAACGACAAACTATCCAAAAATCCCAATTACATCCTTTATCCTAAAGATTTCTTTAACTCCATCCTTTACAAATACAATGCTACTTCAAATCCTTATGGAGATCGCTTTTCATGGATTCAGGAAGATTACAAGGAGTTGTTGGGAAACCTTAGTGGTGTGAGTTCAGACGAGATTGGATTTGAATATATTTTTGTCTGGGCAGATCAGGCAAAAACACATTATTATGCATTAGTTCTTTATCCCAAGCATGGTACTGACGCCGAAGCAAAAAAGATTGACAGGGGCCGCTTTGTGACGAAGATAAACGACCAGAATATCACTCCTGGCAATTATCGTGACCTCTTTGGCGGCACAGGCAGCAAGAAGCTGACAATGGCGGACTGGAAACTTGATAGTTCAGTGGGCCCAGAAGATGAAGGTTATCCGGAATATATATTAACAAATAGTGGCGATGTGAACATCCTTATGCATAGAAACTTTGCGGAAAATCCGGTATATAGGGACAGCGTATATACTATCGGGGATCAAAAAATCGGCTATCTGGTTTACAATTTCTTTGCCCGTGACAAAGGTGATAAAAGCAACGACTATGATAAACTTCTGATGAACAGATTACAAAACCTGCAATCGCAAGGTATTGACGAGATGGTGCTCGATCTTCGTTATAACAGCGGGGGAGCAGTATCTTCGGCCATTGCGCTGGCAAGTGCTTTAGTGAAAGACAGATCTACCAGTAATGTGCTCACAACCTCACAATATAATTCAATAGTACATAATTCACTTCTTAAGGAATATGGTGCCAATTACAATAAAGATTATTTTATTGATATGATTGAAGGCACAAAAATTCCAATACCATCTTTGAACCTGCCACGTCTTTATGTTCTTACAAGCGGCTGGACTGCCTCAGCAAGTGAGTTCATCATTAACGGATTAAAACCATACATGGATGTGGTTCTTATTGGAGAAACCACATATGGGAAGAACGTTGGATCAATAAGTATATACGAGGAAAATGATTCTAAAAACAAATGGGGCATGCAACCCATTATTGTAAGATATGCCAATAGTCTGGGACAATCTGACTTTACATCAGGATTCCTTCCCAATTATGAAGTGGATGAATTCAAAGATCTTTATTTAGTGGATTTTGGAAATACGAACGACCCACTTCTTGGGAAAGCGTTGTCGCTTATTACAGGACAGACTCTATTCACACGTGCAACATCTGTCATCAATACTCAATTCCGTTCTTCACAGATAGATGAAAAGGCTTCAATCAAATTAAGACAGAACAAGCTCAGTTTCGAAATGTACGATGACGTCCGTGGAGATATTATCAAAAGCACTATAAAGAAATAACCCATTCTGGTTGAAATACCTGGAAGAGGGTGTCAAAACTTTTTGACACCCTCTTCCTTTCTACTTATATTATTGAGTCTGTTCCGCAAACCCCAAAACCCGATTTCAGGAGGTCGCAACTCGCTGAAAATCGATGGCGTTTTTTATGGGATTTTCAGCAAAAAAGACTTATCTGAGGGGACTCATTATTCTAATCCAAACTTCTCCGGGATATCATCCATGATGGTGAATAACTCCCCAAGGGTATTGGCACGTAACATAGCAATGCGGGTGGCTTTGAAATCGGGGATTCCTTTAAAGAGAGGAGTGGCCGCCAGGTGACGCCGCATATGGAGGATACCGCGAATTTCGTCGAGTCGCTCCACACTCTCCCTTACCTGCCGTTTCAACACATTGAGATACCAGAGGAACGATTCCCGGGGCAGATGCTCTCCGGTCTGCAAAAAGTGTTTTACATCCCGAAATAACCACGGGGCACCAATGCTGCCACGACCGATCATCACCGCATCAACACCGGTCTCCCCAAACCGCTGAAGCGCAATCTCAGGTGAGGTGACATCGCCATTCCCGATAATAGGAATACGCATACGGGGATTGTTTTTAACTTCACCAATTAAAGTCCAATCGGCCTCCCCCCTGTACATCTGTGCACGGGTGCGCCCATGAATAGTGAGTGCAGCGATACCACAATCCTGAAGCTGCTCTGCAAGCGACACAATAATTTTTGAATCGCCATCCCATCCCAGCCGAGTCTTCACTGTTACCGGCTTCGTCACAGCCTTGACTACCTTTTCGGTGATCTCCAGCATCACCTCGGGGGTACGCATCATCCCCGAGCCGGCTCCTTTACCGGCAATCTTTCTGACAGGACAGCCAAAATTGATATCAATCAGGTCGGGATCCACCTCTTCACAGATTCTGGCTGCTTCAACCATGGCTGCAGGATCGTTGCCGTAGATCTGTATGCCAATAGGGCGTTCCTCCTGACTGAAGAGGATCTTCCGTTTTGTCTTCTTAACATCGCGTATCAAGGCATCGCTAGAAATAAACTCGGTATAAACCATATCTGCACCGAACTCTTTGCACAGCATCCGGAATCCAATATCGGTCACATCCTCCATAGGAGCAAGGAGAACGGGATTTTCAGGAAACTCAGTATTACCTATCTTCATCATTGCCCTGAATTAATAAAATTTACCCAATTTCTCTTTTCATTCATTTTGATTAAAAACCACTAAAATATTATCAATGCCGCTCGGGGAAAAAAGCGGGAATAAATGCCTATCGTAAATTGATTGTCACATTATTCAGCCGAAGCGGGGAAACATTTGATGCCGCATCTGCAGAACGGAGTGAAACACTATGAAAATCTCTTTTTTGCAATGTGTGGGGCAAAAGCTTCTGTGTATATACTATCCACTCTTCCAAAGGAGTGATGTTATAGGAAAACATTTTATCAAATCCGTTGTAAAATTTTATAACAAGCTGGTTATTTCCTTTTTTCAGTGGCAGAAGAACAATCTCTTCCTGCGATGTTAGTCTTGTGGGAGAAAAATGTGCAGTTACATACTCACCATTGAGCAGAATATAAACTGCATTCCCGCAGCCAACCCTAACAGCCAGAGTCTGAAGGCACGACGATTCAATTTCCTGCAGAAAAAGGATACTTTCACGAGGCTTGATCTTTTCTGATATTTGTTCCCCGTAACGAAAATCTCTCACCATTTTCCATCCGTTATCTGCAAAGCCCACATCAATGGTTACCATACCCTCCACTTCAATATTTCCAAAAACGCCACGTCCTGGCTTCCGGTATAAATTGCCCCATTTCACAGAATTTTTGAGCAGTCTCACCTTTTCAGATGCTGAAGGCTGAAGCGTTACCTGCTGCCTCTGACCATCGATCTCCAGCTCAATCGTTCGTCCAATCTCACTTTCGGTAAATATAATATCTGGTGAGACAACACTCCTGCGGGAGCGAACAGCCCAATCATAACCGATAAGGCTTTTATAACCCGAATAATAGTTAATGCTCGAATGCCCAAAAAGATGCATACTGTTTTGAGATGTCAAAACTGCCCCTTTAGCAACCGGTGAAGGAATCACAACAAAGCCATCATCAAATGTTATTTTAATTACCGGGAAAAGTTCTTCGCTATGCAGGGGCGACAAATCGACTTCAAGACGACCGCCATTTTGTACAAACAGACACGTCTGTCCTGAAGCCAATAGTTTTACTTCACTTACAACTCCACTGAAACCTGAAATCTCAATTTTTGAAGATGACGGCACTCTTTGCACAAATCCATACAGACAATTTTCTCCGGCAGTTATATCTCCCCACTCAAATGAATGTGGAAAAGGATTAGGCTTTGTACCATATATTGCTTCAGCATTCGCTTTTACCCATTTACCGATACCGAGCAGCATATCACGCTCAAACTCCACTACCGATCCGTCGCCTCTGGGGCCGATATTTAGCAGGTAATTCCCGCCACGGCTGATCACCTTTATCAGGCTGGCAATCTTCTCTTCCACTTTCGGTTGAACCTGTCCCCGCACCTGCCACGAGCGATAGCCCCATGTTTCGGGGAAGACGGAAGCGGCGGTCTGCCACGGCACCCCCAACTTGTAGGAAGGATATTCGTTATCAGCCATCACGGCAAAATCCACGAAGTCGTTCCCCAGCCTGCCACTGATCATACAATGAGGCTGCAACCGGTTTACCAGCTCATACAAGCCCTTGCTCTGCAGTGGCGTAAGAGAGCCCATGTCAAACCAGATCTCTGAAATTTCACCGTAATTGGTCATGATCTCCTCCACCTGTTTCAGGTTAAAAAGATAGTGCTCAGGAGTAAGAGGATCGGCATTATGACTTGATATAGGATATGCCTGTGGAAAATGCCAGTCTATCAGCGAGAAATATACCCCGAAATCTATCCCGCCCCTCTTGCATGCCTCTGCAAGTTCCTTCATCAGATCTCTTCCATAAGGAGTTGCATCAACGATGTTGAAATCAGTATATTCCGAGTGGTACATACAAAAACCGTCGTGATGCTTGGATGTTAAAACAATAGATCGCATACCCGCCTTTTTCGCCAGTGCCACAATACTGTCCGGATTCCATTTCAACGGGTTGAATTCACTTGCGGTGTCTGCATACCAGTCGCTGAATATACCGGCAAACGACTGGATCTGTTCACTATATCCGCGAGTAACCGGTTTTCCTTCGTACACACCGCCGTAAACGGAGTATAAGCCGAAATGGATAAACATGGAGAATTTCTGATCAAGCCATTTCTGCACAGGTTTCTCTTGTGCAGAAAGTGTTGTTACAATTGCAGAAAGTAAAAGAAACATTTTCAGCTTCATAGATAATTTCATTTCAGTCCGGGTTTTCATCTCTCAGGTTCTTTAATATATACATAAACATTTCACCTCTTACAGACCGTAATAAGCGCCGAGGTTTAATTAACAGTTGTTCTCTGACGACTGCATGTATTACCAACAGCCTCGATCGCGATCGGGCTATTCAATATTAACAGCTGTTTTCTGATACGGCAGATCATATACTATCACTTGTACCTGACCCACTTCAACATCTCTTTTATGGAGGGTTTCTTCCCGTACATCAGAATACCAACCCTGTAAATTTTAGCTGCGAAAACAGAAATAAGTATAAATGTACCGTACAGCAGCAGAACTGCCAGCAGCTTCTCCCATAAAGGTATTCCGAATGGAATACGCACCATCATTACTATAGGAGAAGTAAATGGGATAAGTGATGTCCAGAATGCCAAAGGACCGTCGGGATTGCTCACACTGTAAAATCCGGCAAAAAATGCAAACATTATTAGCAACGTTACCGGCGTCATAAATTGGCTGGTATCCTCATCACTGTCGACTGCAGAGGCAAACATCGCAAAAATTGAAGCATACAAAACATATCCGCCAATAAAGAAAAGAAGAAAATAGAACGCTATCTCAAACCAATTGACACTAAGGATGGAACTGACTACGCCCTCCATATTGAAATCTCCCATGTTTGCCGACACGGCTGCCGCCTGCTCTGGAGAAGAGATAAGGAAAGACATACCACTGAATAAAGCTCCCAGCAATACACCCCATATCACCAACTGGGTAATTCCAACCAGCCCAATCCCAATAATTTTCCCTATCAACAGGTTTACAGGCTTTACCGAAGAGACCATCACCTCCACAATACGGCTTTTTTTCTCTTCCAACACAGCCTGCATAACCATATTGCCATACATGAGGATAAACATGTATATTAGTATGGTAAAAACCATCCCTATAATAGTGGCAAGCTCGGTAGACGACTCCGAAACATTTCCATCATCGCCCATACGAAAGGTTCTCAAAGATATTTTGTGACCATCCTCTATAATGGAACGAACCCGGGAAATAGCTTCAGCATCTACATTGCTCGACGATGAAAGTTCATCAAGCTTTTGCTGGGTTACCTTCTCATTCAGAGTGCTTTCGATAATTGATTGCAGCTCTTGCGGGGCCTGCTTGTCTGAAGTGAGGGAGACAGCACGCGGATTTTCATTCAAATCGCCAGTAATCTGCAGAATGGCAAATAGATCCTTGCCCAATCTCGACTCCGTATCCTGCTGTTCCTGTTCTTCCACAATATGAAAATGGTATTTACCGGTAGATTTCAACAGTTGGGCATAAGTGCCGGTGTTATCAATCACCGCTATACTCTTCACCCCTCCTTCATTCAAGGTGGAGAGCCATAAAGGAACTACCGACAAAGCGATCATTAGCAAAGGCATGAGCAATGTAAGGATAATGAATGATTTCTTTCTTACCCTCGTGATATATTCGCGTTGTATAACTAATCCTGATTTATTCATTTTTTATGAGATTAAATGAGATTAAACGAGACTGGCTCTATTTCTGCCTGTTTAGAGTCACGTGTAACTGTTTTTATAAAGACATCAGTCATGGTGGGCAGCTCTTCGTCGTAACTCACCACTTCGTATCTATCGAAAATCAATCTTGCCAACTCGTTACTGCTGATATCGTCAGACTTTTTCACCCGAAGATCGATGAACTCATGGTAAGGTTCCTTTGAGAGCAACGTGAACGAGGGATGCTCAAGGTCAAATTGATTTCCGAAAAGGCGAAAACGAAAAATATTGGGGCGATGTGCTTTACGAACATCAAACACATTCCCCTGCAATACCACCTGAGACTTGTGGATGAGCGCTATATTATCACACAGCTCCTCCACCGACTCCATGTTATGGGTGGAAAGGATGATGGTCTTCCCCTCTTCTTTCAAACGAAGCATTTCGTTTTTAACAATTTCTGCGTTTACCGGGTCAAACCCGCTGAAGGGCTCATCGAAGATCAGCAGGTCGGGGTTATGAATAACGGTAGAGATAAACTGCACTTTCTGCTGCATACCTTTCGACAACTCCTCCACCTTGCGGTTGTACCAGCTCATGATATCAAACCGTTTAAACCATATCATCAGTTCACGGTGTGCATCCTTTTTCGATAATCCCCGCAGCCGGGCAAGATACATAGCCTGTTCACCGACCTTCATTTTTTTATACAATCCCCTCTCTTCGGGCATGTAGCCAATATTATACACATCTTCGTTTCTCGAAGGGCGCCCTTCAATCATTACCCCACCGCTATCGGGTGCGGTGATGCGCGTAATGATGCGTATGAGTGTGGTCTTTCCCGCCCCGTTAGGTCCCAGGAGGCCGAATATTGTCCCCCTGGGAACCCCTATACTCACCCTATATAGTGCCAGGTGATTAGCGTACTGTTTTACTACGTCGGTGGTTTCTAAATACATATGTACAAATTTAAGTTATTGATTCAGATAATTAAATTTTTATTACCGAAAAAGCAATGACTAATCAACATTCAATGTTGTTGATGAGTAACATCGCAAGTTAAGCCAAAAGCTTTTTAGGTCTGTATGGGAGCATGCAAAATAACGAATTATTAACACGCAGTTAGTATTTTAATATAATTCTCTCTCCCAACTCTTTTGAGAGAACTTTTTTTATCTCCTGCAACTGTTTCAATTCAACAATAAGAGAAAGGTTCTTATCCGGGTCTCCTGTTTTCATCTCCTCTCTTATCTCCTTTATTTTATGAAGGATATAGGCATTTTTAAGCTCGGTGGTAGCTCGAGGTACATAGCTGTTAAGCTGATTCTCTTCACTAAGTCTCGAATCTCTGGCACCAACCTCCTCTCCAAGTATCTTCGAATGTATCTTGCTCAGATGATAACGATCGCTCATCAGTTCTGATGCCAGCTTGCTGATCTCAGGATCGGGATGCGACAGGAAATATCGTCCGGAATCGAAACTTGCATCTTCAAGATGATCAACTGCCTCCTCAAAAACCTGCCTGTAGAGATCATTTGAAAACGCAATCTTATCTCGTTCAAGGTCAAACAGCACAAACTCTGTCACACCCGGCCCCACCTCCACCAACAGCTCTTCTTCTATAACGGCTTTACCCTCTTTCCGTTTATGCTTTTCAAATTTCTTGTATATGGGCGTATTCCCATAACGAATTATGTAACGCAGAATTTCCAGTTCATACTTATCGTAAGGATTTCCAGAAGAGAATTTCCAACCGGTTTCACTTCTTGTTGCAACACCAATCTCCTGCTTTTCACTATAGGAAGCCTCTTTATCTTTTTGTTCCTTCTTTTTTTCGTAGTTGCGCCGGCGAATTTTATTTATCTCACCAATGAGCACCCGCTCAGGCATATCAAGCAACTGCGAACAGTCCTGTATATACACTGAACGTGTGATTGTATTGGGTATCAGCGCTATGCTCTCTACCACATTCGATATCAGCCCTGCACGTTTAATTGGATCATCACCTACCTCCTCCAGCAGGAGCTGCGTTTTAAACCTTATAAAATCAACCTCATTATCTGCGATATACCGGTTAAAATCCTCTGCGTTCTGTTTTTTCGCAAACGAGTCGGGGTCTTCTCCTTCAGGAAGCAGCACCACCTTTACATTCATATCATCTTCAAGCAACAGGTCGATTCCCCTCAATGCAGCTTTTATTCCCGCCGCATCACCGTCGTAAAGCAGGGTGATATTCTCTGAAAAACGATGGATCATACGAATCTGGCCGTGAGTGAGAGCTGTCCCCGACGATGCCACAACATTCTCAATACCTGCCTGATGCATTGAGATAACATCAGTATACCCTTCAACAAGAAAACATTTGTCCTGCTTAACAATAGCGCTCTTTGCGAAATAGATTCCGTACAGTTCATTGCTTTTGGAATATATTTCACTCTCGGGAGAGTTAACGTACTTACCTGTATTCTCTACCTTTTTAAGAATACGTCCCCCAAAAGCCACCACTTTGCCCGAGAGAGTATGGACGGGAAAAAGTACTCTGCCGCGAAAACGGTCAACAAGTGGCCGGTTATACTCTCCTCCTGCAGACAAGCCAGTCTTCAGCAGGTAGTCGCGTTTATACCCATTTTTTTGCGCTTCTGCAGAAAAGGCATCGCGTTGTTCGAGGCTGTATCCCAGTTGAAATTTTCTTATGATATCGTCCCTGAAACCCCGTTCACGAAAATAAGTCAATCCTACAGCTTTTCCCTCAGGGTGAGTGTGAAGTATCTTCACAAAATAGTCCCGTGCATACTCGTTAAGGATAAACATGCTCTCTCGATCGCTCTGAGCCTGTTTTTCCTCATCGGTAAACTCTTTTTCAACAACTTCAATATTGTATTTGCGGGCAAGGTATTTCAGAGATTCATAATATGAAAGCTGCTCATGCTTCATCACGAAATGTATGGGAGACCCACCCTCTCCGCAGGCAAAGCATTTGCAAATATTCTTTGATGGAGAGACGTAAAACGAAGGAGTACGGTCGTCATGAAAAGGGCATAACCCCACATAATTTACACCCCGGCGGCGAAGCGTAACAAAGTCGGACACCACCTCCACAATTTGTGCGGCGTCCTGAATACGACCTATTGTTATGTGATCAATCATTTATAAATACGAAATTAATGATTTATATTGTGAAAAAAAGTGATTTTATAAAATAATATCATACATTTGTATGGGATAATTTGAACTTATATACTATTAATTTTTTAAAAATGAATGCTATCGATTGGTCAAATATATCATTTGGCTATATGAAAACCGACTACAATGTCCGCAGTAACTACCGAGATGGAAAATGGAGCGACCCTGAATTGGAAACTTCGGAGTACCTGAACCTACACATGGCTGCCACATGCCTTCACTATGGGCAGGAAGCATTTGAGGGTCTGAAAGCCTTTCGTGGAAAAGACGGGAAGATACGAATCTTCCGCATGCGTGAGAATGCTTTGCGCCTGCAGTCATCCTGCCGTGGTATCATGATGGCCGAACTGCCGTTAGAACTCTTTGAAGAGATGGTGTTGCTCGTTGTAAAGAAAAACGAACATTTTGTCCCACCCTACGATAGTGGGGCTTCACTCTACATCCGGCCGCTGCTTATCGGCACAAGTGCCCAGGTAGGTGTAAAGCCGGCAAGAGAGTATACTTTCCTTATTTTTGTAACACCCGTGGGGCCCTATTTTAAGGAGGGATTTAAGCCCACACCTATGGTGATCATGCGTGAATACGACCGCGCAGCGCCACTTGGCACGGGAACATACAAAGTGGGTGGCAACTATGCTGCCAGCCTGAAATCGGGAGAGCTAGCACACGAAATGGGCTATTCAGCCGTACTCTACCTCGACGCCAGAGAGAAAAAATATATCGACGAATGTGGCCCTGCCAATTTTTTCGGCATCAGGGATAACACCTATATTACACCAAAATCCGAATCTATTCTGCCCTCTATCACAAACAAAAGCCTGATGCAGCTGGCAGAAGAGATAGGGCTCAAGGTGGAGCAACGTCCCGTATTAGAAGAAGAGCTTGCCACATTTGAAGAAGCGGGCGCTTGCGGCACAGCCGCCGTAATCAGCCCCATTCTGCGGATCGACGACCTAAGTGAGAATAGATCCTACAAAATTTCAAAAGACGGGAAAGCAGGCCCTATATGTGAGCAGTTGTATCATAAGCTCCGGGCCATTCAGTATGGTGACGAACCCGATAAATATGGTTGGGTGACTATTGTTGAATAAACTATAAAAAGCGGCTAAGCCGCTTTTTCCATTTTATTTCGCATCCCACTCTTTGTAGGGATGCATAGAGAGTGATGAGTTGTAATAGCGTATGTCTCCAGTTACTTCACCCCGCAGCCAATCAGGCTTTTCAAAAGGCTCATCTTCCTCTTCCAGCTCGATCTCCGCAATAACCAGCCCTTCGTTGCTACCATAGAATTCATCAACTTCAAATAAATGCCCTTCATAATTGATAAGATACCTGATCTTATCAATCACGGCTCCCTCACATAACAGCAGCATCTCTTCGGCATCCCCTACCGGAATTTCATACTCCCATTCGTTCCGTTTTATCCCCCCTTCCTCCGAAGCGCTTTTAACGGTAAGAAATGCCTTTTCTCCATTAACACGTACACGGATAACACTTGTTCCTGAAAGGGACAAATAGCCCTGTTTAATTATAAACCTCTCAAAAGAATGAGTTCTATAATCTCCATCTACCAGAAACTTACGTTCTATTTCGTATCCCATATATCTATCAGTTTTATTCAAACTTACATAAAATATTTGTGATTCTGTATGCCGCTTTAAAAAAATAAGCAAGAGTCCTGTTTTCTTTATCAACTAACATAAAAACAGTCTTGCAAAAAAGGTTTGCATCCATTACGAATAGTTAGCTATCAACAACCGGACAAAAACCACCGAATAAAAATTCGCTTATCCGATAAAAACTGAAGCAATGTTCTTCCCGACGATTAATGTAAATAAGAAATAAAGAAAATGAAGATGGATTGAAAGCGTTCACTGTTTGTGAAAAGAGATAAAAAAACTATGTTTTTAGAATCTCGTAATCTCTACGAAAAAATAAAAACATAGTTAAGATTTTGGTTGGATTAAATAAAAATCAATGCGCGTAATTCTATTCTTTATTCAATGAATCCACAACAAAAATAATATATTCAAAGAAATTGGTAATTTTTTATTTGTACTTTTTTTGCATTTTGAGGAAAATTTCCACGATTTCACCATTTTTCTCAACAGTTCCTTGTGATAGCGTATTTGAAATAAACATTGCAATCAACAGAATGGCGGCTCATTCAAAGGGATTCTGCCTAATGAACCTAATGTTCTGCTGAAAGAAAGCGACTTGCATGATGAACCATTATTTGAGAAAGTGAGAAAAAATATTCATACATGCCATATTCTTTTTCTTCTGCTTACCGCAAAAAATACACTCGACAGTAAATTAGATAGATTAAGGACACGTTCTAGCAAGCCAGTTACCATCCATTAGCAACACGCCGTGACAGGAAAAGTTCAATAATTGCGCAAACACTTGTTGCTTAAATGCAAACGTTTATTATGATAGTGAAGGATGAATTCATTATTTCAAATTTTTAAAATAAATTTGCATTATCAACCTGTTCTTTGATACCCGGGAAATTACGATTGATTTTTGAATTACCCGCATTCCTGGATATCTGGTAGGCATCCATTTCTGTTTCTGGGAAAGGCTTCATCAGCCCTTTTATTATATTAATGTCTGTCTCGGGATTGACCCATGTGCTGATATCCGATTTTGAAAGGATCAGAGGCATTCTTTTCTTTGAATTGTGGATTACCTCCATCATTGGGTTAGCATCGGTGGTGATGATTGAGAAAGTATCAACACTCTCTCCGGTACGCTTATTGGTCCACAGGTTGTAAATGCAGCCGAAGCTGAACACCGTATTGTCCTTCGGAAAAACATAGTAAGGTATTTTGGTATTGCCTTCGTGCTTCCACTCAAAAAAACCATCCACGACCAGTATAGCACGTTGGTTTTTAATAGATGATTTGTAGGAACGTTTCTCGTGGATAGTGTCGGACCGGGCATTCAGTGTTTTTTCCCGGATATCCCTGGCCATCTCGTCGCTGTACGCAAATGATGGTATCAGGCCCCATTCCGAAAGTTCAATCTTGCCCTGTTTGATAATGGGCAGTTTGGGGTGAGCAAAACCCGATACTAGGAAATAATCGTCGTCAAAGTCAATATCACTCTGTACACCTTTATTGGCATTCAGGTATTTCCGGATCGCTTCTTTTGTTTTTTTCTCAACTGAAATGGTAAAACACATGTTGTAACTGAATAAATGACTAAATTTGACGTAGCCACCTATTGATGGCCAAAACAGCTTTCAAATATATGAAATTTCTATTGTCTATAAAACTTTAATTCTATGTATCAGTACAAATCAGAAGCCCTTATTTATATTGAGCCCTCATTTGATGATAATGCCAACAAGGCAATAGTTGAAAATTATCAGTTCATCGTTGATAGTTTTAAACAAATTGGGATCTCATTTATTTACCTGCCCAAACTATTGACGAATGATAGTTTCAATAAGGTAATGGATTATAACCATCCATACTTCAATAATTACGATCAGGCTGATCTGGCAAAGCTTTATCCACAATTAATTAACCACTTTAAAATAATATCAGACGAGCCTGTATTAGCTTATTTTTCCGATGAGGCTGATGAAGTGTATAAATTTGAATTTCATCCCTGTGGATGCGGTACTGCAAAAGAACAGCTAACAGTTAACATAAAAGAGATTCTTAATGAAATCAATCAGATTAAAGCTGAAATTCAATTAAGAGAAGATCAGGAACCGCATTTAGAATTCAGGATTTTAGACTATTCTGTTGAATATAAAAAAGAAAAAGATGCTGATTCGCATTTTGAAAGAGTAGCATTTGAAATACCCGAAGATCTAAGAAAAAAAATTAATGAGCTAAAGGAGGCAGGGTATCTTTCCAAACTCATTGAATTTCTTGAAGAACTACAAAAGACAACCAGGAAGCTCAGCCGATTGCATATTACAAAAGATTTTAAGATCTATCTGATGGACTATGAAATGAAAGAGGTTAAGATGAGTCCATTGCCTAAGGCATTGTACTTTTTATTTCTAAATCATCCTGAAGGGATCCTTTTCAAAGAACTGACAGACTATCGCACAGAGCTAATGACAATTTATAAAAATATTTCACTTAGAGAAAATCCCGACGAAGCCAGAGAAAGTATAAAAAAGATGACCGACCCTTTCGATAATTCGGTTAATGAGAAATGCTCCAGAATAAGAACAGCATTCCTGAGAGTTGTTGCTGAAGATATTGCTGAAAACTATTATATAACCGGTTACAGAGGTGAAGAAAAAAAAATATTATTAGACAGAGAATTAGTTATATACGAAAAGGATAGTATATTGCAAGGCTTGTAAATCTCCATACGCATTTCTCCATATCCATAACTTTACGGCATATTCATATAAAATCTTTAAAGTTATGAAAGAAAATTATTTAAAAATCATTTTTGTTATCGATGAAAGTGGCTCTATGCAAGGAACCGAATCGGATGTTGTTGGTGGATTCAACAATTTTATTGATCAACAAAGATCACAACCTCATGGTAAGATAACTGTTTCATTGTATAAATTCAACAGCCATTGGAGCAGGGTAGTAAATGATCTTCAGTTGAATGAAATTCGTCCATTGACAAATAACGATTACACCCCGGGAGGTCTCACCGCTCTATATGACACAATCGGAAATGCAATCAACGACATTGTAAAGCAAACTGCTTATTCAGAATCGGAATGCAATGCCGATACGGTGATAATGGTTATCATTACCGATGGCCAGGAAAATGCCTCAAGTGAATATGATTCCCGGAAAGTAAAACAGATGATCCAGGAACTTGAAAAAAGTGAAAACTGGCAATTTATTTACCTGGGCACTGACCTGAACAACTTTTCGGATGCGGATACGTTGGGCCTTAAATACCAGGCCTCATCAAACAAAACGAACCTGAAACAAAAATTTAACGTTGTTTCTGAACATTCGTTACGGTTTAGAATAGCCGATCCTGAAGAAAATAAAGACAGAATGATGGAGGCTTTTATTGATGATTTGGAAAAAGATGAGGATAGGGATAAGCGCTAAGGCGAAACCCTTCTATTACTACTAGCACACTTATTGGGATAGTGTGACACTATCCCTCCAAGGGTGCTATTACAACTTAAATCAATTTTTCAATTGAGTTATTGAGTCTCCTCCGATAAGTCTTTTTTCTTGAAAATTTCACTAGATGATCATTGATTTTCAATAAGTTGAAAACCAATAAAATTGGGTTTTGAGGTTTTCGGAGAGGACTCATTATTTGAAGAGTTGCATTCGTTCTTGCAATAAAGCTATATACTGTATCCGGTTAGCTGAAGAAAGAAAAGGATGCTGTACCGCTTTCTTCATTTTTTGTTCCGCTTTGATAAATCGGGCAAAGGTGTTGAATACTTGTTTTTCGTTTAATCCATACTTTTCCCCTAAATCTATAAAATCTTCCTTCGTTAGGTTTCTTTTTTTTCCATTGATGATTAAAGCCATTTCTTCGTTATCCTCAGGAAGATGTAACTGAACATTCAGCAAATCATAGGATGGAGAAAAAACCCATTGATCGTTTGTTTTTATCAAAGATAAATTCTTCAAATGCATATCATTATTTCCAGTAAGATAGCTGAAAACAGTAACTTCAAAAAGTCGCAGTAAATCTAATAATGTATTGGTTGAGTATTCTGCAACAGCTTGGGCTGAACACCCGGAACAGTGACTGAACTTTCTACCACTTACTTGGCTAATTCTGCCATTTCATCCATCGTATAATCTAAAACGGGAGGCTGTGGCGTTCCAAAAAACTGCAAGCTACAAGCCGAATGAAAATCCCTATCCGTTGCTTCGTGATGTCAGATCTTTTATTTGGCAAATCAGTTTGACACTTTAATTTTGTAAAATTATGACAAGAGATAGGCATCAATGGAGCAAGGAGCAGAAGCTCCAGATCATTCATGAAGTTGAAGTTAATGGATTACAACCCACGCTTCGAAAGAATCATCTCTCACAATCGTTGTTTCATAAATGGAAACGCCGATTTAATGAACAGGACATGGCAGGACTCGAGGCACAATATCCAAAAGTTGATCCGGAGAAAAGAAGGTTTGTTCGTATGAAAGCAAGCTAACTTAGAATAAAAACTCTCTTATTCTAATTTATATTGAATAAATTGGAATTGTGATTTCTTTATTCTAATTTTGAGCGTATTTTTAGAATAAAAGGTTGCTCATTCTAATTTTTATGTAATATGAAAAATTACAAGTCTGGAAAGTTTGTAAATCAAGGAGGCTATAAAAGCTTTCAGCCAACATTATTAAATAGGAAATGGGAAATTGGTGATATGCAAGTCATTAGCCTATTAAGCAAAGCTGATCGTTTCCTGGGACGCTTAGATATGTATTCTGAATATGTAGACATAGATTTGTTTATTCAAATGCATATTGCAAAAGAAGCTACACAATCATCGAAGATTGAGGGTACTCAGACGAAAATCGAAGAAGCTTTTTTAGCTAAATCAGAAATAAGTGCAGAGAAAAGAGATGATTGGGAAGAGGTTCAAAATTATATAATGGCAATGAATGAGGCTGTTGAAATGCTACACAGATTACCTTTCTCTACTAGACTTATAAAACAGGCTCATAAAGTCCTTTTACAAGGTGTTAGAGGCCAGCATAAACAACCTGGAGAGTTTCGAAATAGTCAAAACTGGATTGGTGGAGCCACTCTTAACGATGCAATATTTATTCCTCCAGTTCACTACGAGATAGACAACTTAATGTCAGATATTGAAAAATTCGCCAATTCAGAAAATGATTTTACACCCGACTTGATAAAAATTGCTCTAATTCATTATCAATTCGAAACTATACACCCTTTTTTAGATGGAAATGGAAGGACAGGCCGATTATTAATAACATTATATCTTGTTTCAAAAAATATTCTAAAGCGTCCAATTCTATATCTATCTGATTTTTTTGAACGCCATAGAACTTTATATTATGATAATTTAATGCGCGTTCGTACTCATAACGATATTAGTCAATGGTTAAAGTTTTTTCTTACAGGTGTTGTAGAAACTTCTCAAAATGGAGTAAAAACATTAAGTGCGATTATGCAGTTAAAAAACTCAATTGAAAAGAGTGTTGATACTTTAGGAAAAAGAGGCATAGATGCACGATTAATTATTGATTATATGTATAAGAAACCCATAATTTCTGCTTCTGAAATTATGAAGCTTATTGATAAATCACCACAAACAATTTATAATTTACTCGCTGACTTAGAAAAGTTAGATATAATTAAAGAAATTACAGGAGCTCAAAGAAACAAATTATATATTTTCGGAGCTTATATAGATTGCTTCAAATAATATCAGGCAATTGAATTAATTTGTTTTGCAACACTCACCAACACGGTGGGTGTTTTTTTCTATAGGGTGGGGAGTTGCATGAAAGCGAGATAAGGTTAATTGTGCTTTAATGGTGGCAATTATCTGAAAAAGAAGGCTTGCTTTATAAAAACACACTTAGATAATATTTTATCAATGCAGATATAGTTGATTGTGAAAAACCTCTTTTATAATAAATGTTTTACCAAACAAAAAAAGCACCTACAAATATTTGTTGTAAGTGCCTTATTTCTAAAGTGATCCGGGCGGGATTCGAAAGCAATCTGCACACCATGTTTATTATCAAATGATTGCAACTTCTATTTATAAATTATTGGTGAAAACCGAACACTTTACCGAACACTTTTGATGTTTTTAGTTTAAAAAAAGAAGTATTTGAAGACTTTCTCCCAAATCCGAAACTTAGATTAGTCAAACTTTTAATACATTTACTACATTATTTCCATAAGTTCAATTTCAAAAACCAATGTTGTATATCCGGGTATATTGCCTGAGCCTGATGAGCCATAGCCTAATTCCCATGGAACCCAAATCTCCCATATATCACCTTCTTTCATGTGTTGGAGTGCAGTTGAAAAACCATCTATAACACCATTTACACTGAAGGTTCTGGGAATATTATTTTTTGATGTAGTATCGAATACAACTTTATTGGTGAAAGTATTGCCATGATCATCTATGTATGAGTCTGACTTTTCCCAGTTATTTTTATACCAACCGGTATATTTAACTTTCACTTTATCGAGGAAATAAGGAGAACTTCCACCTTCTCCAATCTTGTTTACCTTATACATTACATGACCTTTTCCTGACAACGAGCTAAGTTTTGTGTATTGCGGACTGGAAGCGATTTTGGTAAATTGTATTTCATTAGATTCTCTCCAAGGTACTTCAAGAGTTTTAAAAACAAATTGATTTCCATATACTGTTCCTACGCTATTAGTAGCATATGCTCTAACATAATAAGTAGAGTTTGGATCCAAGTCAACAATTTTGCTTGTAAAACTACCCATACCCTCACCATCATCTGTTTTACTATCGCTGATGGATGGCTTTTCACTTTTACTCCAGACAACCCCCCTTGCAGTTATATATCCTCCTCCATCATCAGTAATATTCCCACCAGACGTGGCAGTAGTATGGGTTATTTCGGTTATTTCCTTTGTAGTAAGAATGGGGTCATAATTGGTTGTAAACGACATTGCCATACCATATCCAGTACCTTTGCTATTTGTAGCATACGACCTAACATAGTATCTTGTGCCGGGCTTTAAGTCATTTATACTACTTATAAAACTTCCACCTCCCGCACCATTTTCTGTTTTATTGTCTCTGATGGATGGGTTTTCATTTGTACTCCAGCATACTCCCCTTGATGTAACTGTAAATCCTTTATCGTCGGTTATTATACCACCTGATGTGGCAGTTGTATTAGTAATATCTGTTATCTCTGTTGTAGACAAAACGGGCACATCTCCTTTTTCATTATTACCACCGTTGTCATCAATATCACCCTTTTCGCAGCTGTTTAAAAATAACAGAATTGATCCTATGAGGATTAATACATAGAAGTAGATTTTTTTAGTTGTTGTCATGATATATTGTTTTGAGCTGAAAAGCAAATATAACGTTTTTTAATGATACTCTAAGGATAGAATAAATATCTCAAATAGAATCTACTGATTCATTTATGCAATTTCTTTAAATAAATAGGGTTTATACAGGGTTTTAGAGAACGGTAATTCGCATCGATTTCTCAAAATGTCAACTTGCTGACAATCAGTTGAAATAATTACTAAACTTGTTAGTTTTAGGCTACATAAAATAGACCATTAATTAATTACCCAATATTGGGATTGCAGTAATGCACTAATTCAGTTACCATTATAAACATAAACATTCCGTCATCTTTTATTTTTCTCTGGTGGATACCTCTTAGATGCTTCAAACATTATCTTATTCCACCGTTCGTTGCTTACTGGCTTTGGTTCATTCTCCAACATTTCTTTCATTAGTGAATGCGCTTGAGTGGTAATACCCATTCGTACGATTAATGGTTCTTCTTTAGTCCCTAAATTGGCTGATATGGTTACTAAATCTTCCATAACTTATTACTGATTTAGCCTTGAGTATGTTCTTTTCATATAAAAATCCTTCACCCAATCACCAAATGCTTTATTGGTAAGTATCTTATCTACGATCTCGCTGTTCTGTTCTACCCTGCTAATTAGTACATCAATGAAGTTATCATCAAATGCAAATTTGAAAGTGTCTAATCTGTTTACTTTTGCCTGTTTCTGCAGGGTTTCATCCTCCATGAGCTCAGCTTCTATCTGATCAAAGAAAAGTCGGTCTGCTTCATCAAATTCGGTTCCAAATCGTTCATTAAGTACATCAATTATTTCTGATAAGTGTGCTTCTTCTTTCTTAGATCTTTTTAGTCCAGCTTCCGAAGTTCCGCTCAATTCACCTTCTTCTCCTTTTTCAAGAACAATTGCACCCTCTTTTATCTTTTGAAGGCGATAATACTCAAGTGCCAGTTCATCATCTAAATGTACAGTATCGGAGAGATTTCTTCTCGGTAATCTTGTTTGCAATAGCTTGGCATAAGCATAGAACTTCTCGAATTCCGTATCCGTGAAAGGCATAATCTGCGCTAAGAAAGCATACAGATTTGTCCATGTACGTAATCCTTTTTTAAACTCATCCTGTTTTTCTTCCTTTTCTATTGCTTTGTATCTCTCAACAGCTTTATCAGTGATAGCATAAAGACGTTTTTGATGTACAGCACTATTTTGTTTTGCTTCAGGATCAAAATAGATATTGGCAAAGTCATCAATCTCCTGCACCCAATAGACCTGAAATTCATCGAGCTTACCTTTAAGATCATACAAATGATTTACATCAGTCTCTTCTTTTACGGTCGTTACCTCATAATATGGCTGGAAAGAAGCTAAGATTGTTTCCCTGTCATTAACAAAATCCAATACAAATGGATCTTCCTTACCGGGATGATTTCTGTTAAGACGTGAGAGAGTTTGTACAGCCTTAACTCCTGACAGTTTCTTATCCACATACATTGTATGCAGAAGAGGCTGATCAAATCCCGTCTGATATTTATCGGCAACAATCAGAATCTTATATTCATTTTTTACAAATACATTGGGTAGTTCTTTTTCGCTGTAACCTGTCATTTGCGGTTCAGACACACCGTCAGGTGCATTGTCATCTATCACTTTGCCGGAGAAAGCTACTAATATCTTGATATCATTTCCATAACCCATTGCTTTGATATATCGCTCAAACTCCTCAAAATATCGTTTAGCATGAAGTCTTGAGCTACAAACTACCATAGCTTTAGCCTTACCTCCTATTTTCTTGGATACCACCTGCCTGAAATGCTCAATAATGATTTCAGTCTTCTGTGCCAGATTATGTGGGTGCAATGACACGTATTTACCAATAGCTTTTGATGCTTTACCCTTGTTTAGCTTAGGATCATCTTCAATAGCTTTAGATAACTTATAGTAGAGCTCATAGGTTGTGTAATTAAGCAGAACATCCTTTATAAAACCTTCTTCAATAGCTTGTCGCATTGAGTAAAGATGAAAAGGTGCAGGTTTGCCATTCTCATCCTTTTCTCCGAATACCTGCAGAGTCTTGTATTTTGGAGTTGCTGTAAATGCAAAGAAAGATATGTTATTCTGTTTACCTCTCGAAATAGCTGATTTCTCGATTTGTTCCCTGATATAATCTTCTTCAGTATAATCATCTTCCTGATCATCTGCTACAGCTTCATCCGATGATTTGGATGATAATACCTCTTTAAGCTTTTTACTTGCTTCACCACCCTGTGAACTATGAGCTTCATCTATAATTACAGCATACTTGCGTTCCGGCAGGTCTTTTACTTTGTCAATAACATACGGGAATTTTTGCAATGTGGTAATAATAATATTTGTTCCATAAGTAAGTGCTATAGCCAATTGTTCACTATCCTTATCTATCTTTTGAACAACACCTGTTTTATGTTCGAACTGATAGATAGTATCCTGTAGTTGTTTGTCGAGTACTCTTCTATCTGTAATAACAATAACAGAATCAAATACTCTTTCATCAAGTGAGTTGTGCAAGCTGGACAGCCTGTATGACAGCCATGCGATTGTGTTACTCTTTCCAGAACCTGCAGAGTGCTGAACAAGATAGTTCTTGCCGCAACCTTTATCTAAAACATCTTCAGTTATCTCCCTTACAGTATCTAGTTGATGATACCTTGGAAATATCAGTTTCTCTTTGATATAAGTACTGGTACCTGTGGTGAATTCTTCCTTTTCAAGATGTGCAAAACTCTGTATAATCTCCAACCAGCTATCTTTTTGCAGAATATTCTCCCATAAGTAAGCAGTTTTATAACCATCGGGATTTAGTGGATTCCCCTTTCCATGGTTATAGCCTTTATTAAACGGAAGCCAGAATGTTTTACTGCCATCAAGCTTGGTTGTCATATAAACCTCATCCTGATCAACAGCAAAATGCACAAGAGTACGCTTTTTGAACGCAAACAGCAGTTCTCTGTTATCTCTTGAAGTGCCATATTGCTTTAGAGCATTACCGACATCCTGTCCAGTGAACTGGTTCTTAAGTTCAAGAGTAGCTAAAGGTATTCCGTTAAGAGATAAAAGCACATCAACCGAATTCATGTTCTTAGAGCTATAATAGACCTGCCTGTAGACCTTTAAGCTATTCTGATTATATAGCTCCGTAGCTTCAGGGTTAAGCGTTGAAGCAGGTTTGTAATATGCCATCTGAAACCGAACACCATTATCCACAAAACCATTACGAAGAACATCAAGGCTTCCACGCAGATCCAGTTCACGATAAAGCCTTTGTATTATTCTTTCATCAACATTATCACCATGTATAGAAGACACCCTTTCCCATCGTTTTGGCTGTGTCTCCTGAAGAAATTTCAACACCTCATATTTGAACAGTCCAAGCTCATGGCTATAATCCTGAGCATTGCCCTGAGTGTACCCACCTTTTTCTGTCAGCGACTGCACCAATGCAGTTTCAAATGTGTTTTCGGTTGTGATATTCATAGTTTATGATTCTTAATCTTCAATTACCTTTATTTTTCCTGTTACTGCTTCACTTATTAAAGCTGTGCGATATTCTGTTAGTAGTTCGATTAGCTCTTCTGTGCGGGCTTTTTTAAAGTCAATTTTTGAGCACTCGGATTCGATGTGGTGGACTATAACTTTTTGTTCAGATAGAGGAGGTAGTGTGAATTCAACCTCTTTTAACTTTTCACGTGTCAAATGAGCGATACTTATCTTGTTTACAACTAAGTCAAAAGCTCCTTTTACTCCATACAGATAGAATAGTTGTAAAAAATAGCTTGGATCACATTTATTATTCACAGTAACTTTATGAACCGAATTTTGTATATAGCACTCATTAAGTTCTTCATTCCAAATACATGTTCTCCCCACTTCTCCACCTTCGCTCACTAATAGATCATTTTTGGTGACAAGGTATTTTTCTAATTCCTTTTCAGAAAACCACATTTCTTTTACATCTTCTACATTGACATGATGCCAACATAAATTAGCTGCCCTTAAGTATGGTTTCAATTTATAATTTCCTTTGTCTTCTGGAGTCAACATTTTACCAAGTATGATATCCGCAACATATTTCAACTTCTTCACCTCCCAATGCTCCGGAATTTCACCCAACCACTCAATACCTGAATCTTTCATAGGTACATTAGGATCGAGACCTTTTGTAACAGCTTGGTTAATGATAGCAGTTTTTTCTTCTTCATAAAGTTCTAACAAACGTTTTTTGTCGGCAATCAGCTCATCAATTTCAGAGGTTTTGAGGTCGAGGAAGTTGGCGATGGAGGTTTGTTCAGTTGTTGGCGGTATAACTAAGTATGCATTTTTTATTAGCTCTTGATTCAGTATTTTAGCACCATAAATATTTTCGTTTGCATTCTTTAATATTTGATCAGGAAGAGAATAATAAAAGAAATTTAGATTTGTAGAGCTATCTGGATTTATTGAAAATATAGCTTCATTAGTGTAACAATCCATAGTGTTGAATCCAACACGTCCTACAGATAACTTAAAACTATAGAGTAAAGATCCTTTCTGTACAATTTCAGGCTTGAAGTCTTCAATTGCTTTATCAGTTATCTTATTCACTGAGTCGCTTATCTCTTTTTCTTGTAAATCACTAATATTAATCCACACATGGGTACCATCCTCATAATATTCTGATTTGCCACTGGGTGGTGTAAATCCAGTTTTAAAGGAGAAGTTATGCTTCACTTTATTAACCGCCCAATGACTCGGAATCTCACCAATCCATTCAATACCTGAATCTTTATATGAATCGTATTTTTTCATTTCTTCTTTATCTTTTCTTCCAGTCTTTTGAGCTCTTCCAAGTCTTCATCATCTGCTTTTTGAGCTGATTCAATCTTTCTGCGCTGATCAAACAGTTCATAGATTCTGTTTACCTGTTTCTCCATATCTGCATTAGATATACTTCCGGCATGGTTTAAAACTTTTTTATCCTGAAAATCGAGAATCTTATCAATATTGTCTCTCCAGAATTGGATTGTGAGATCTTGTCGATTTTTAGCCCTTAGTTCAGCACTTTCAAGAAAAAGTACTACTAACCGATTGAGAGTATCAATCTCATCGTGATTAAGGTAGTTTTTGGCAGTGTAAATGTCTTGTTTTCTTACAATCTGCCCTTTCCATGAGGTTAGATTCATATTGGGTTGTGTGTGATCTGCCCGTGAAATAATTATTTCTGCAGCTGTTTTACCGGTTACTGCATAGAGCAGCTTATTTTGTGTTTCCGCAAAAAACATTTGGGTTGATTTATCTGTACCATCATAATCGCTACTAAGTGCAAAAAGATCTCGAACTTTTTGGTAGAATCTTTTTTCAGAAGCTCGTATATCTCTGATTCTTTTCAGTAACTCATCAAAATAGTCTGGTCTTCCATCAGGGTTTTTTAATCGTTCATCATCCATTACAAACCCTTTGACCATATACTCTTTAAGATTTCTGTTTGCCCACTGTCGGAATTGTATTCCACGTTTACTACGTACTCTGAATCCAATGGACAAAATCATCTCAAGTGAATAGAATGTTACTTCGTATTGCTTACCATCTGAGGCAGTTGTAAAGTAATTCTTTACAACTGAAACTTCAGGCAACTCTCTGTCTGACAAAATGTTTATAATGTGCTGGCTTATGTTTTGTTTTGAGGTGTCAAAAAGTTCAGCCAGCTGACTTTGATTCATCCATACAGTACCATCCACTGCATACAGTGCTATAGATGCTTTACCATCTACAGTTTTATAAATTATTATATCACCTTTGCTTTCAATCATAGTTCTTTTACATTTTTAATTGTATCTAAAACATGCGGGGTAACATGCATGGTGACTTGCATGGTAACTTGCATGGTAACTTGCATGGTAACTTGCATGGTAATCTCATATCTCCAATACCTTATGCGCCCTGCCAAACGTTCTTTCTTCTAATTCCAGAATATCAGCTTTTATCTCTGATAGAGATCTTAATGGCTTGAACTCATAGAAATACTTTGTGAAATTGATTTCGTAACCTGTTTTGGTTTTACTTTCGTCAATCCATGCTTCTGGCAGATGAGGCTTTACTTCTGCTTCAAAATACTCTTCTATAGTTTGAGGAACAAGTTTGCCGTTAGCTTCCTTTTTCAGGAATGGTATATTTTCGTAATCTCTGAGTGATGTATCTGGTTTTGGCTTACCCTTAGTTTTGATTACTTTTCCTTTTTCATCCTTCAAAGGCCGTTCAACAGTTACTCGCCAATATCCGAAGTATTCATTTGGCAGGATTTTCACAAACTCATTCTCTTCGAAATTACCATAAAGATCAGTAATAAATCCAATGCCTTTTTCATTACCGTTTTCGGCTATCTTCTTGCGCTTATTACCAAGGCTCCTGTCCATCTTCTGCCAAAAACGGTTGAATTCAATTTTGCCTTCTTTTAATAGTTCTTCGTCCTTGGTGCCGGTTGCATTAATTAGCTGGATATACCCTTTACGTTCTTTGCTCTTTTTGTTGGTAACTATCCAAATATAGGTGCTGATACCTGTATTGTAAAACAACTGATCGGGTAGGGCAATGATAGCTTCCAGCCAGTCGTTCTCGATTATCCATCTGCGAATATTGCTTTCTCCACTTTCTGCTGCACCGGTGAAAAGAGGTGATCCGTTGAATACTATAGCTATTCTACTACCCTCTTTTTTCATCTTGGAGATCATGTGTTGCAGGAATAGTAATGCACCATCGTTTATTCTGGGTAGTCCTGCACCAAATCTGCCATCAAATCCTTTGCTGTTTGCTTCAGACTTAATTATTTTTTCAGCTTTTTTCCAGTCTACTCCAAATGGTGGGTTTGATAACATGTAATCAAACTCTTCTTCTTTCAGACCATCTACAGTAAAAGTGTTTCCAAACTTAATATTGCTTGGGTTCTGACCTTTGATAAGCATATCAGATTTACAGATAGCAAAAGACTCAGAGTTTATCTCCTGTCCGAATACTTTTAGATCAGCATCAGGGTTTAGCTCTTTCACGTACTGTTCTCCAACTGAAAGCATTCCTCCTGTACCACATGCCGGATCGTAAAGAGTTCTTACAATTCCATCCTGTGTTAAGATGTCTCTGTCCTCGATAAATAGGATATTAACCATCAATCTTATCACCTCTCTCGGTGTAAAGTGTTCTCCGGCTGTTTCATTAGATTGCTCGGAGAATCTTCTTATCAGGTCTTCAAACACGTAACCCATTTCCATTGACTCCATATCAGAAAGATCGATCTCCTGAAAGGATTTAACGACTCTGAAGAGAAGATCTGTGCTTGGATCATCCATTAGGTCTATCTGAACATCAAAGTTGAAATACTCGAGTATTTCACGCGCGCTTTCAGAAAAGCCATTTATATATGCTCTTAAATTTAAAGAAATATTATTTGGATCGGCTATCAGCTTGTCAAAATTAAAAGGACTTCTGTTATGGAAGTTGAAGCCTGCAACTTTGTTCAGTGTCTTCTCTATAATTACTTCATTAAGTGTTTGTACTTTAGGAAGATAATCTAATACTTTCTGTTTTGTAGGTTCAAGGACACAATCCAGTCGCCTGATTACGGTCATTGGAAGTATTACTTTTCCATAGTCCGACTGCTTATAGTCGCCTCTGAGGAGATCAGCCACCCGCCATATCAGATCGGCTTTTTCTTTAAAATTGTTCATTTGTTATTTATATTCTGGTAGTATCAAAAACGATACCGGTATCAATTGATGTTAAATTTTAACTTAGATGCGAAGTTAATGAAAATGTTTTAGAATAGATATATTTAAGATTGGTCAGATTTATGTTTAGTAACAAAAATCTAATGAATATTGAAATATATTACGGTTTGATATGATTCTCTTCTTTTCTATCATTTTGGCTTTTTTTGTCAATTTACAACTGTTTGTAATATCGTTTGCTTTATAGTGCGTCCAATAAAACATATTCTTGGGCCGATTGAGTTTATAATGTCTGTTTCTTATCTGCTTTGTTAAATGATCAATTTCTGTTGGTGCATCTTGTGGCCTTTTTAGACAATCTTTAAGCAGGTCATATCTGATTATGTTAAATAACATCGGGTCTTTTCTTTGAAGTTCCTTTAATGTTTTGGATTTTGCATATTTTGAACCGGCTTCTTCACTGTTTAAATTAAGTCCAGTGACAGGACAAATTCGAGTTAGGCATAAAGGTGCAGTTTGATAGTATATATATATGTAAATCTGCACCCTTTTGGTTTTCGAGATAGGTGGTAAAAATGCACCCCTGTTGTATTTAATTTCTTTCTGTTGAGAATTAAGATAATCAAGTTTACCTTCTATGGCTTTGTATGTTACTTTGTGAATATTGTATCCGGTTTGGTCTAACAGATTAAGAAACCTTTTTTTCATCCTGTAGAACTGGTTACGGTGCTTCTGTAATACTTCGAACCAAGTATATGTATTTAAATACTTTTCAAGGCTGTTTGCTTGACCCCTGCTTAATCCGTTAGCACTTTTGCTGTACAATATCAATACTTCCCTAAATTCGCTTAAAATGGCTGCAGTTAACCTCGAATAAACATCGTATTTAAGTAAATCTGATAAATCTGATATACCTAACGTGTTTATGTATTGACTTTTTTTGCTTTTGACTTCAAAACGAAAAAGGTTCTTATCTGCATACTCTGGAAATTGTAAGCCTTTTGCGTAGAACTTAATCGTTTTATAGTTATTAGCTTGACCGTACTTGTTAGCTGTATAGCTTTTCTTTGAATACTTTAAGCCTGAATCACTCAAGAAACGATTTTTACCGTGATATTCTGCACGTGTTATTAAATCCTGAACCGGTATATCTGATATTACATTAACCCCGAACTCTAAATTTATTATTCTAAATTGTTCTGGTTTGTCAATAACAAACATTTCAATGAAGTCATTAATCACCTGAATACAGTCTTTAACGGTGAAGTCATTTGCGTTATGTATATTATCATTGAAGTAATGTAAGCACCCTAGCAACTGTAAGCTACCCCTTTTTAGGACAGTCTTTGATTAGACTGCTAAATTAGTTGTTTATGTATACAATGTTATGATGTCGGACAGATTTTTGATAAGCCACTCCCAATACGAGGCGATACAGCGGGCAAGACTGCCCGTAAGGGCACTCGTCTTGGCCTTGACCGCTGTAGCGGCTCGTGTTACCTTTGCTTGTCAAAACATCTGTCATACTGCTTCCTTTCTTTTTATCAGTTCTTCCCTATATTCAAAGGGCGTCATGTTGTCCAACGACTCATGGGGCCGTTCTTCGTTGTAGTCTTTCCGCCAGGCTTCGGTCAGTTCCCTGACTTCAGATATGTTGCGGAAAATATATCTATCAAGAACAGCTCTTCTGTAGCTTCCGTTGAAGCGTTCAATGTAACCGTTCTGAGTGGGTTTGCCAGGCTGAATATAAATGATGTTAATCTCATTGCCTTTGCACCAATCTTTGAACACCTGAGCGATAAACTCAGGGCCATTGTCGCAGCGTATGTTCTTTGGTTTGCCATTCAGCCATATGACCTTTTCCAGAACTTTAATGACCCGTTTTGCCGGCATGGACATCGATATCTCCTGCGCCACGGCAATCTTGCAGGCATCATCTATGATGTTAAGAACACGGAACTGTCTTCCGCACTCAATCCTGTCACTGATAAAATCAATAGACCAGGTAATATTGGGCTCTTCAGGCATAACCAGAGGGTTTTTAACCCTTGCAGGCAGACGTTTCTTCAATCGGCTTCGTTTCTCATAGTGCATTGCCTTGTACACCCTGTAAACCTTCTTGTGGTTCCATCCCTTACCCTCACGTCTCAGTCTTGAATAAATCTTCCAGAAGCCATCACCGAACTCGGCGGCAGCACGGATTGCTTCTTCTACTTCGGTATCATCTTTCTTCTCTGTATAGTAGAAGTAGGAGCGATGGATCTCCATCAGCTTGCACGCCCGAGAGATGCTTATACCATATTCTTCCACTATCTCTCCTGCCAGTTCTTTCTTTACCTCGGGCTCTAGAGTTTTTTTTCGATAACCTCCTTCAGTATCTTGTTGTCAAGAGCAAGGTCAGCATACATCTGCTTCAACTTGCGGTTCTCATCTTCAAGCTCTTTGAGGCGTTTGACCTGACTCACCTCCATCCCACTGTACTTGGACTTCCAATTATAAAGGGTCGCCCTGGATATGTTGTAGTCACGCGCTACAACTGAGGCATCCACTCCACTTTCAAGCTGATGGACTGCCTTTACCTTCTCTGACTCGCTGTGTACTGTCTTTTTCATTGTTGTTCCTATGCCTAACAAAGTTAATATTTTTGTCTAACTTGGAACTGTCCTATAAAAAGGGAAGGTTACACAACTACCCCTTGATTTTCTCCTAATTGCTTTTGGCAATTAGGCCCTCAGATAATTATTAGAGTTTCTTTAGACTATTATTAGAGTTTTATTAGACTCCTGTTGTTTCCAATTGTTTGGCAAGAGTGCTCTTAGGTTATCTTCATTTCCCGGATTCTGGTAGTATGGCATTTTAGCTATTACATCATTTAGCCATTCTCTTGGATTTATACCGGACTCTTTGCACGAGGCAAGCAATGAGCAGATTACTGCTGTATTTTGAGCTGCTTCGTGGTTACCACAGAACATTAAGTTTTTTCTTGACAAAGCAATCGGTCTGAGGGCATTTTCTGCCAGATTATTATCTATTTTTAATCTGCCGTCTTTTAAATAATTCTTCATTCGTGGCCATAAAGAGTAGGAGTAACTTATAGCCTCGCCCATGCGGTTTTTGGGTAGTACTGTAGGATATGTTTTCTCCATCCACTTTTCAAAAGATAACATTATGGGACGTGCAAGCTCATTCCTTTTTTTGTAGCGTTGCTCATACGACAGATTCTGTTCATCTGCCATTCTTTCTATTTGGTAAAGATGCTGTATCTGCTTTAATGCATACTCTGCAAGGGATTTGTTCTCGTCCAAAGCTATTTCATAGCGACGTCGTATATGGGCCATGCAGGCAACAAGACAAATCTGGCCGTTTTCTTTAAAAACATTGTATGCTCCATAACCATCACTCTGAAGGTAACCATCAAATGATTTTAATAAAGAGTAGGCTGTATCTCCCGATCTTGAACCATCATCATAATGGAAAAAGACCAGTTTCTTCATGACAGATCTTATCATCCACAGATATTCTTTCTTTGCATAGTGGCTCTCTTTGTTTATAACAGGTAAGGTGGTTTCATCAACCTGTATGTAGTCCGTGTTTAAAACCTCCTCCTTCAGGATCTTGTATAATGGAGTTAGCAGCTCACATGTGGGTTTAAACCATCCACTCAAGGTATTTGATGGTATCTTTACTCCCAAGTGATGAAACTGTTTTACCTGACGGTAAAAAAGGCAGGTGATATTCATACTTTCCAAGCATAATTTCCGAAAGGAGGCTGGCTCCGGGAAGTCCTTTGTAGATGGGCAACAAAGGAAGCGGTGCTATAAGCACTGCAGGTGCTTCTTTGGTTGCAGGTGTGAGATTGTCTTTTAATCCGTATTTAGGACGTACGATCTCTTTTACATATAATTTACCCGGTTCAAACTCAAGTGTACGGGTACGTTCTTCTCCTATGCGCTTGTATTTATCTTTATCAACATCTTCCGGCTCAATAATTACTTCTATAACGGGAAGTCCTTCAAGCAGCTTTCTGTTGGAACGAGTCTTCTTTCTGGAGGATATATTTTCTTCAATCTGCTTTTCTGCTTCGATGCGCTCTGCCTCTATTTCCTCAAGATGTTTCTTTTCATCTTCTAATGTTTCAAATAAGTTGAGCTGATTGGGGTCAAGCCTGGATAGCTTCTCACTTTTACGTCCATAAAACTGACGGGTAAACCAGGCTATTTGTGATAGGAGCTTATCAATATTTTGCTGCAGACCGGTCATCTGCTCTGCCTGTTTAGCATTAGCCTCAGTAAGTAGACGGATTTGTTCCGCTTGCGATTTTATTAAGAGTTCTAATGCTTGCGACTGGTCCATTGTATGGGTTTGTATTTAGCTATAAAAATACTAAAAAACCGTGAGCCAGACAAGTTTTCAGAGCAATATTTTACACTTTTATTTGAGTTTTTTATTGGTGGTTTCTAAACGCTTTTAGTCGCTTCAACCTAGTGTTTGGGTCATCCTGTATACCTTCAACCATCATTACTAAACTGGACCAGTTCATAGGGTATGACCGGCTGTCTTTATCATAAGCAGGCAAACGAAAGGTACCCTCTTCGAGCCTTTTCATATACAAAACTAAACCTCCGTCTTCTGCATGAAGTATTTTCATTGTGGTACGAGTTCTGTTTATGAAAATGAAACAATCACCCATTCTAACATCATATCCCATATGGCTCTGCACAACTCCACAGAGTGAGTTCATCCCTTTACGCATATCTGTCTTTCCCGGACAGAGAAAATAGCGCATTGTATCATTTAGGCAAAACATGTGCAGAACATATTTGAGCAAGTAATTTAATAGCAGCCTCAGTTTGAGTGCTGCCTATAAAACTTACCTGGATACCACCGGGCAACTTTATTTTTATTTCTCCTTTAATATTAACTGATGGAACAGTTTTAAGTGCAGGCTTATTTTCAGATAGATTAAAACTGATGGGAGCCAGTTTATCCACTGCAGTTTCATGTGCATGATTGTTATATGGACGAGTCAGCCCAAACTTACTTTTCCAGTAATAAAAACTGGAAGCCGTGTAAGATTGATTTTCACAAAAATCTTTGACACTTAAACCGCTTTCTTGCTGGCGTTTTAATATAACCATAAATTCTTCTTTGCTTATTGGCGTCATATTTAATTATGTTTGCCGGCAAAGATCAAAACTTAAAATGTAAACTAAAACGGGGACTTTATCGGGTGCTTACTGAATTATAGTGGCACGGTTTGACCGAAAAGAGTGGCACTATCAGACCGAAATACACAAAAAACAGAAAAACACCGAAAAGGAACTCTCAAAAGTCAAATCCGAAGTAAGCAAAGAAAAATTCAAAAACGCCAAAGCCGCAATGGGCGCAAATTTGATGGATGGCGTAAACTCTCTTTTCGGTGGCTCAAAAGTAAAACAGCAACAAGCCGAAATCGAAGAACTACAATCGGAAAATAATTCTTTGAAAGATGAAAACCGTTTGCTCAAAACCGAGTTGCAAACCGCCCAGAAAGAACACGAAAAAATAACGGATAAACTCCGTTCGGAACTCCGAAAAATTTACGACCTTTTTATAATTACCCCCGAATCTTAGACAACAAGAATCATTAAAAAATAATATTAATTTTGTTGTCATGAAGAAAAGGAAAACTTACAGTGCCGGCTTTAAAACAAAGATTGTTTTAGAAGCACTTCAAGAAAGAGAAACAGTCCAGGAGATCGCCAGGAAGTATGAACTTCACCCGGGTCAGATCTCGACGTGGAAGACTCAATTTTTATCTCAGGCGGACCAGGTGTTCGAGAGAGGCGGCTCTAAAACAGAGGATGACAAGGAGAAAGACGCCCTGTTCAAGAAGGTCGGACAGCTTCAGCTGGAGGTTGATTTCTTAAAAAAAGTATTGGGGAAATAGCCAAAAATGAACGGATGAGCAAAATCGACAAGACCCACTCTTTAAGCGTTTCACGCCAGTGTGATTTGTTGGATGTGCCCCGTAGCAGCTTCTACTATTCGCCCCGTGAAGATGGTTCCTATAATGAGGAACTGATGAAGCAGATAGACAAACAGTACATGATTACCCCGTTCTACGGTGTACCCCGGATGACACATCACCTTCGTGGCATTGGCTACGAGGTCAATCCCAAGCGTGTGCGCCGTTTATATCGGAAAATGGATTTATATGCGACCGGCCCCGTCCGAACACGAGCAAGCCCCATAAGGGAGCAAGCCATGTGATTTATCCCTACCTGCTGCGTGGGTTAAAGGTAACGCGCCCCAATCAGGTCTGGGCGATGGATATCACCTATATCCCGTTAGCTGGCAGCCATCTGTACCTGGTTGGCATCATTGACGTTTACAGCCGCTATATCGTTGGCTGGTCACTGTCCAACACGATGACCGCCCATTGGTGCCGCGAGTGCCTTGAAGAGGCTATAAAGCACCATGGTGCTCCGGAGATAATCAATACGGATCAGGGGAGTCAGTTCTCCAGCCCGGAGTTTTCAGCTTATTTTTCTTCATACGAGGGTTTAAAGTTCAGCATGGACGGGAAGGGACGGGCTATTGACAATATCTTCATTGAAAGATTTTGGCGGAACATCAAATACGAGAAGCTTTATCTCGAACCATCAGACAATGGTTTGGAGTTATATCACAAAATAAAGGATTATATGAAGTATTATAACCAGGAAAGGCCCCATCAGGGATTGGAATATAAAAGGCCGATGGATGTGTACCGGGAGGCCGCTTAGTTTCCTGGGATCGCCCTGCAGGGCGATCCCAGGAAACTAACTTATCTGTGAATAGAAACTGTCTAAGGAAGGGGAGAAGTTTACACTTTAGTATTCACATATTTATAAATTGAGTTTAGTATCTGTAATTTCTATAGTTATCAAGATTAATCAGGGCTATACAAATGCTTATTAATCAACTTATTTAACTGTATTATTAAATTATTATGTAATAGAAAGCTATACGAATAATTACTTGATTATCAATTTACGTAACGAATTTACAAAAACATTTCAGGGATTCCAAACACCTGAATATCCATAATGTTTATTTCACCCCTAAAGTATGGCATTTTAGTTTGTTTTCTCAATCTTCTTCTGTAAGCTACCCCTTTTTAGGACAGTCTTTGATTAGACTGCTAAATTAGTTATTTATGTATACAATGTTATGATGTCGGACAGATTTTTGATAAGCCACTCCCAATACTAGACGATACAGCGGGCAAGACTGCCCGCCAGGGCACTCGTCTTGGCCTTGACCGCTGTAGCGGCTCGTGTTACCTTTGCTTGTCAAAACATCTGTCATACTGCTTCCTTTCTTTTTATCAGTTCTTCCCTATATTCAAAGGGCGTCATGTTGTCCAACGACTCATGGGGCCGTTCTTCGTTGTAGTCTTTCCGCCAGGCTTCGGTCAGTTCCCTGACTTCAGACAAGTTGCGGAAAATATATCTATCAAGAACAGCCCTTCTGTAGCTTCCGTTGAAGCGTTCAATGTAACCGTTCTGAGTGGGTTTGCCAGGCTGAGTATACATAATGTTTATCTCATTGCCTTTGCACCAATCTTTGAACACCTGAGCGATAAACTCAGGGCCATTGTCGCAGCGTATGTTCTTTGGTTTGCCATTCAGCCATATGACCTTTTCCAGAACTTTAATGACACGCTTTGCCGGCATGGACATCGATATCTCCTGTGTCACGGCAATCTTGCAGGCATCATCTATGATATTAAGAACACGGAATTGTCTTCCGCACTCAATCCTGTCACTGACAAAGTCAATGGACCAGGTAACATTGGGCTCTTTAGGCATAACCAGAGGATTCTTCACCCTTGCAGGCAGACGTTTCTTCAAACGGCTTCGCTTCTCATAGTGCATTGCCTTGTAAACCCTGTAAACCTTCTTGTGGTTCCATGTCTTACCCTCACGTCTCAGCCTTGAATAAATCTTCCAGAAGCCATCACCGAAGTTGGCGGCAGCACGGATTGCGTCTTCAACTTCAGTGTCATCTTTCTTGTCAGTATAATAGAAGTAGGAGCGATGGATGTCCATCAGCTTGCACGCCCGAGAGATGCTTACACCATATTCTTCCACTATATCTCCTGCCAATTCCTTCTTTACCTCGGGCTCTAGAGTTTTTTTTCGATGACCTCCTTCAGTATCTTGTTGTCAAGTGCAAGGTCAGCATACATCTGTTTCAACGTGCGGTTCTCATCTTCAAGCTCTTTGAGACGTTTAACCTGACTGATCTCCATTCCACTATACTTGGACTTCCAATTATAAAGGGTAGCCCTGGATATATTGTAGTCACGAGCTACAACTGCGGCATCCACCCCACTTTCAAGTTGATGGACTGCCTTTACCTTCTCTGACTCACTGTGTACTTTTTTTTTCATTTTATTTCCTATGCCAAACAAAGTTAATATTTTTGTCTAACTTGGAACTGTCCTATAAAAAGGGAAGGTTACACTTCCTATGTATGCTTTTTAAGGCACTTGGTTTTAACAAATATACTTTATTCACAAGTTCTACTTTTTCTCTGAAGCTAAGTATTACTTCATCTGGATTATCACATATCCATTTATAAAATTCAATTGGATTGTTTTTATAAGGTATACTTGCATTTACTGGAGTGTCGTACCCATCAAAGGTTATTAATAAATTTAGGCCAAGTGATTTCTTGAAATAATCATAATGATGATTTCTCAATCTTGACATAAGCACCTTATAAGAGTTTTTATCCATTTGAATATTCAGTTTCTTTCTCTCTATGTCAAATGCTACAGGTTCAGTTGTTATCCACTTAGATACTTTTTTTGTTCGAACTCCTTTGTCATCTTCAATAGTTAATAATTTATCTGAAGGATAAAAAGAGTTGGGCTTCCCTTTAAATATATGAACACTGCTTATCTTAGATTTATATTGTTGTTTTATTTCAACAGGTTTTATTTTTTCCCTTTTTTTTTTAAATGCTCGATAATATTCAAGTTATTTTTATCTCCAACAGGGTATTCATTTATAAGAGTATCTATATCAGCACCTAAAAAATAATCTTCGATAAAATTCCACCTATCTTCGTTTGAGAAATTATTCAAGAAGAAATGATCAAATATTCTATTGCTAATATAGTGCCTTTCTAAAGTTTTTGTAAGAAGCGTGTTATTATAATTTTGATCATGAGAATCTCTCTTTATTCTATCAGGATCATTTAAACGAATAAATACCATAGGATTCTCTCCTCCTTTTACTTCAAAAACACCTAATTCTAAAATTTCCAGAAAATATCCCAAACGTACATAGTTCTCAGTATTAGTCCCTGTATTAGTTGCAAATCTCTCTACCATCAACTTGTCTGTCCCACTAAAAAGATTGTTTAATAGTCTAAGTAATGAAGAAAAATTATGAAGATATTTATTATTGAATATTCTGTAAGTATAAACATCTTTGTATTTTTTCCTTGCTAAAAACGCACCACTCTCGATATGACCGGGTCCCAGTACTCTGCCAGAATATGTCGATAATATAAATTTGGAGAGTTTCTCTGATTTTTTATCATCATTTAATGAATAGTTGAGTTTTTCATGAAATTCCTCTTGAGTAAAGAATGAGCCATCTGATTCTACAAAAACTGATTCAATAATACTAAGTAAACTCTTTAAATCATTGTAGATTTTATTTACCATAAAGAATATTTCGAATGACATTTTTAATTGAGGAACTAATTCAATGCCTTCACTACTTAAAAGTTTTCCTTGATAATATTCATATTTAATGGATGGAAAACTTATATCTTTAAAAAATTTGTACCATAATTTATCTAAATCAAGTTCTATATATTTATATCCTTTTAAGTAATAAGGAATAACACTATAGCATTCATGATATTTTATATTTAAAATTGAATAGTGTGTGTCTGAAATCCTTGCAAACACCTTCACAAACAGTTTTTTAGGACGTGCTACCAAGACGTTGAAACGGTACTTTGCTAAATAATCTTTTTCTATCATCATTAACGATGTTAGAACTTTTTGATCTAAATCTATTGAGTTCTCAAATATGTGACCAAAATCATCAACAGACAAAAGCAGATTTCGTCTTTCTTCATTTTTTACATAAACTCTATATATTTTTTTTAAGACTTCACGTATTTGATATTGTTTAATGGAAGACATCCCATGTAAAACTTTCGTGAATCTCTGATCCTGAGTTGCATAATTTAAAGAAGCATAACCTTTAACTTCAGGATCTCTTGCAGCCCTACCTACTTCTTGAACATAATCAGGAAGAAGACCTGATGGTGCATGATGATATATCAATTCAATATCTGAAATGTCTACACCCATTCCGAATGCTTTAGTGGAAACCATTATCATTTTCTCACCACTCTTAAATTTTCTGTATGAGAGTTCTTTCTGATCGGCAGGTAAACTTCCATAATATCCAACAGCAATATCGAGATCTTCACTATTTAATTTTTGAATAATTTCTCTTATGTGCTTTGTGTAAGGTGTATAAACTAAAGTTTTTATGTTTAATGAGTTGATTTCTTTTATAAAGTTTACTGTCTGTATTAGTTTACTTTTCTCATAGCTTTTCTCAAATTTATCATGATTGTTGACAAGGAAAGTTATATCTTCTCTTTTAACTTGTCCAATAAAAATATGAGGGTTATCCATATTTAGACTATCAATACTATCAAAGACCATGTCGTTTAAGCCTCCGTAAATAGCTGTGGCAGTTACTGCGACTAAAGGGAAATTCATTTCATTGTATTTCCTTATTTTGTTTATATGATTGCCTAAGAACCAATAATCCACTCTAAAATCTCTACCCCAAGTTGTAATAAGATGTGCCTCATCTATGACAATTAAACCTATATTTCGCTCACCAATAAAATGCTTTATATTATATGACAATAATAACTCAGGGGATAAGTAGAGTACATCAATATTGCCATTTTGGCAATTTTCAATAATTGTGTCCCTATCAATAAGGTTTAATTCGCTGTTCAAATATGCTACTTTATGAAAATCTCGATCATTGATAATTGCATCTACCTGATCCTTCATTAAAGCAATAAGAGGTGATACCACAATAGTAATATCTTTATTTTGTGATATATGAAAAGCCGGTAATTGAAACAAAAGTGATTTTCCGGAACCTGTGGGTGCAGTTAAGAAAAGATCTTTGGCTTTTTCACCCTTTTTCGTCTTTTCATATTCTTCTATAATTTTTTCAACAATAAGAGCTTGTGAAATCTCTGTAATTTGATTTCCCTCATCAGGATCTGTATATACACTTAATGTTCTAAAATTTGCTTTCTCACCCCAATATTGCCTTAAAAGTTCTTTTGTCTTATCTTTTGGTTCGTACTCTTCTCTTACAACCTCTTTATATTCGTAATACAGGCTTCCATTAAACTGATTTAAAATATAGTTTAACGATGTAATTATGTCATTTAAGTAATCAGGAATAATTTGCTTTGGATATCTCGTTATTGTTGCAACACTATTAAGGTTGTTGTTTTGTATGCAACTGTTGATAAAATAGTCCAATGCATAAGGGCCAGAGTGAATATCAATATTATAAAAATTATCAGATTCAGTATCTGTCAGTTCTTTCTTTTCAGCAAAAACATTAATTGTTTTAAAATCTTCTGCCGGTGTTTTTACAGAATAAAAATAAGATCCATTTATTTGTAATTGCTCTGCTTGATATAAGGGAATTCCTGCTGGTCTTCTTTCTATACTTTCATTTTCACTTTCTTCAATAAAATCTTCTTTTCTAATAGGAAATAACTGCCTAATATTATCTTTCAGAATTACTATTCGATCTTTAAAAAATGAACTGTTTAAATGAAATGTCAAATAGGAAAACTGGGCATATGAAATTATATGAAAATGTTTATCGGAATTTAAAGATAAAAATACTCTTGTAAACCAATCATTATTAAAGAGATTTTCATTCCCATCTAAAGTAAATGTTTCTTTATCTGTTAAATAGTCTTCATGTTTTTGTGGTTTATATAATTCTGTTTGACCAAGAATTACAAAAACAGGTTTATCGATATTAGATTTTTCATAGTCAATTATTTTATTGATATTTTTTGTGTAAAGATCTGAAAAAGTCATGACGCATTGATTTATTGAAGTTTAATTACTTTAGGTATAATCGCAAATATACTATATTTTGTTGATTTTTATATACTTTAGCATATTTTTTATATAAGGAGGAAGTTTATGACAGTAATAATAAGATTTAATTGAGACAAACTTTTTCCTATTTTTACTTTATGTCTTAGCAAAGTTAATAACTACAGTTTCTACAAATTAAAACAAAGTAATAAAAGAACAGAAATTAAATATATATGGATGAATTAATTGATATAACAATATATTTAGGCAGTGAAGAGAACCCAATAATTGCAAAAATTGGGATAACTAAGGAGGCTGAAAGCTATGCATTAGAAATGATGAAGAAAGAACAAAAACCTATCTCTACAGGTCGTTGGAGTGAACTAATTCTTGAGGCTTCAAACAAGTTTCCTGTTAAATAAGTTCTATTAAAAACACTGTAAGCACCCTAGCAACTACCCCTTGATTTTCTCCTAATTGCTTTTGGCAATTAGGCCCTCAGATAATTATTAGAGTTTCTTTAGACTATTATTAGAGTTTTATTAGACTCCTGTTGTTTCCAATTGTTTGGCAAGAGTGCTCTTAGGTTATCTTCATTTCCCGGATTCTGGTAGTATGGCATTTTAGCTATTACATCATTTAGCCATTCTCTTGGATTTATACCGGACTCTTTGCACGAGGCAAGCAATGAGCAGATTACTGCTGTATTTTGAGCTGCTTCGTGGTTACCACAGAACATTAAGTTTTTTCTTGACAAAGCAATCGGTCTGAGGGCATTTTCTGCCAGATTATTATCTATTTTTAATCTGCCGTCTTTTAAATAATTCTTCATTCGTGGCCATAAAGAGTAGGAGTAACTTATAGCCTCGCCCATGCGGTTTTTGGGTAGTACTGTAGGATATGTTTCCTCCATCCACTTTTCAAAAGATAACATTATGGGACGTGCAAGCTCATTCCTTTTTTTGTAGCGTTGCTCATACGACAGATTCTGTTCATCTGCCATTCTTTCTATTTGGTAAAGATGCTGTATCTGCTTTAATGCATACTCTGCAAGGGATTTGTTCTCGTCCAAAGCTATTTCATAGCGACGTCGTATATGGGCCATGCAGGCAACAAGACAAATCTGGTCGTTTTCTTTAAAAACATTGTATGCTCCATAACCATCACTCTGAAGGTAACCATCAAATGATTTTAATAAAGAGTAGGCTGTATCTCCCGATCTTGAACCATCATCATAATGGAAAAAGACCAGTTTCTTCATGACAGATCTTATCATCCACAGATATTCTTTCTTTGCATAGTGGCTCTCTTTGTTTATAACAGGTAAGGTGGTTTCATCAACCTGTATGTAGTCCGTGTTTAAAACCTCCTCCTTCAGGATCTTGTATAATGGAGTTAGCAGCTCACATGTGGGTTTAAACCATCCACTCAAGGTATTTGATGGTATCTTTACTCCCAAGTGATGAAACTGTTTTACCTGACGGTAAAAAGGCAGGTGATATTCATACTTTCCAAGCATAATTTCCGAAAGGAGGCTGGCTCCGGGAAGTCCTTTGTAGATGGGCAACAAAGGAAGCGGTGCTATAAGCACTGCAGGTGCTTCTTTGGTTGCAGGTGTGAGATTGTCTTTTAATCCGTATTTAGGACGTACGATCTCTTTTACATATAATTTACCCGGTTCAAACTCAAGTGTACGGGTACGTTCTTCTCCTATGCGCTTGTATTTATCTTTATCAACATCTTCCGGCTCAATAATTACTTCTATAACGGGAAGTCCTTCAAGCAGCTTTCTGTTGGAACGAGTCTTCTTTCTGGAGGATATATTTTCTTCAATCTGCTTTTCTGCTTCGATGCGCTCTGCCTCTATTTCCTCAAGATGTTTCTTTTCATCTTCTAATGTTTCAAATAAGTTGAGCTGATTGGGGTCAAGCCTGGATAGCTTCTCACTTTTACGTCCATAAAACTGACGGGTAAACCAGGCTATTTGTGATAGGAGCTTATCAATCTTTTGCTGCAGACCGGTCATCTGCTCTGCCTGTTTAGCATTAGCCTCAGTAAGTAGACGGATTTGTTCCGCTTGCGATTTTATTAAGAGTTCTAATGCTTGCGACTGGTCCATTGTATGGGTTTGTATTTAGCTATAAAAATACTAAAAAACCGTGAGCCAGACAAGCTTTCAGAGCAATATTTTACACTCCTAGAGTCAACCAGCAAGTGCAATTTAGTAATAATTTTTGTAAAACTCTATTTTAGGATTGCTAAAGTCTAATTTTTCTCTTGGTCTTCTGTTTAGTTTATGCTGTATTTCTTTTACTTTCTCATCAGAATAATCTTTAAATGTTGCTCCTTTTGGGATGTATTGCCGGATTAATTTATTGGCATTTTCAACAGCTCCTTTTTGCCACGATGAATAAGGATCAGTGAAATATACCGGTACTTTCAACTTTTTTGTTATCAGTTCGTGTGCTGCAAACTCGGATCCGTTATCTGTTGTAATGGTTTTCAGTTTGTCCTTATAAGGCAGCAACATAGCAATGACTTCCTTGCAAACCTGCTTAGAGTCTTTGCCCATAGGCAGTTTTCTCATCATTATAAAGTTTGTATTTCTTTCTGTCATTGTCAGTATTATTTCCTTTTGTCCGTTTCCTATTATGGTGTCCATTTCAAAATCTCCAAACCGGCTTCCGTCGGCCTCTTTTGGCCTTTGGCGAATACTTTTTCTGTTGGGTATGTTAGTGGCAGAACCTACGGGTCTTTTTCTGTATTTGAGCTTGTGGCGGCAGTGCTTGTAAAGGTTTCCTCCCGATTTCTTATCTTGCCTGATCCATTGATAAATAGTCTCGTGAGAGATAGATATTTGATCATATTTTGCGAGATATCCGCTGATTTGTTTGGGCGACCAATCTTTGCGAATGAGACGGATTATTTTCTGTTTAATCCACTCCGATGTCGATCTATTGCCCGGTAAACGTTCTTTGCGCTCTTGGGCCATCTCTTGTGCCAAACGCCATGAGTAGCCTCCAGTTTTGTTTTTGTTACGGCTTAATTCCCTATAAACCGTAGAAATATTTACCTTTATCTGCTTGGCTATTTCAGACTTGCTTGTTCCGTTTTGTAAGCCTAAATAAATAGCATATCTTTGTTCTGAAGTTAACTGTTTGTATTTTTTCATAAGCAACATAATAGTTAATTTTAGGGAGACTTCGGTCTCCTTTTTTATTTTTTTATGTTGCTGATTGACTAATTGTTTTTTTCAAAACCCCTTAAGCACTTTTGAAAGGGGATTTTGGAAAAAAACAATTAAGATAAGAAGTGTAATGTAATCAAATCTTTTGCACTTCTATCTTGAACTTAGTACTTTTATTTGAGTTTTTTATTGGTGGTTTCTAAACGCTTTTAGTCGCTTCAACCTAGTGTTTGGGTCATCTGTATACCTTCAACCATCATTACTAAACTGGACCAGTTCATAGGGTATGACCGGCTGTCTTTATCATAAGCAGGCAAACGAAAGGTACCCTCTTCGAGCCTTTTCATATACAAAACTAAACCTCCGTCTTCTGCATGAAGTATTTTCATTGTGGTACGAGTTCTGTTTATGAAAATGAAACAATCACCCATTCTAACATCATATCCCATATGGTTCTGCACAACTCCACAGAGTGAGTTCATCCCTTTACGCATATCTGTCTTTCCCGGACAGAGAAAATAGCGCATTGTATCATTTAGGCAAAACATGTGCAGAACATATTTGAGCAAGTAATTTAATAGCAGCCTCAGTTTGAGTGCTGCCTATAAAACTTACCTGGATACCACCGGGCAACTTTATTTTTATTTCTCCTTTAATATTAACTGATGGAACAGTTTTAAGTGCAGGCTTATTTTCAGATAGATTAAAACTGATGGGAGCCAGTTTATCCACTGCAGTTTCATGTGCATGATTGTTATATGGACGAGTCAGCCCAAACTTACTTTTCCAGTAATAAAAACTGGAAGCCGTGTAAGATTGATTTTCACAAAAATCTTTGACACTTAAACCGCTTTCTTGCTGGCGTTTTAATATAACCATAAATTCTTCTTTGCTTATTGGCGTCATATTTAATTATGTTTGCCGGCAAAGATCAAAACTTAAAATGTAAACTAAAACGGGGACTTTATCGGGTGCTTACGCTACACAAACATGATATTAAATATTAATAAAAAATTAGGGTGTCTAGAATGTATTTGATTGACTGTTCTGAAATTATGGCAGTAATTATAAACTTCTCCCCTTCCTTAGACAGTTTCTATTCACAGATAAGTTAGTTTCCTGGGATCGCCCTGCAGGGCGATCCCAGGAAACTAAGCGGCCTCCCGGTACACATCCATCGGCCTTTTATATTCCAATCCCTGATGGGGCCTTTCCTGGTTATAATACTTCATATAATCCTTTATTTTGTGATATAACTCCAAACCATTGTCTGATGGTTCGAGATAAAGCTTCTCGTATTTGATGTTCCGCCAAAATCTTTCAATGAAGATATTGTCAATAGCCCGTCCCTTCCCGTCCATGCTGAACTTTAAACCCTCGTATGAAGAAAAATAAGCTGAAAACTCCGGGCTGGAGAACTGACTCCCCTGATCCGTATTGATTATCTCCGGAGCACCATGGTGCTTTATAGCCTCTTCAAGGCACTCGCGGCACCAATGGGCGGTCATCGTGTTGGACAGTGACCAGCCAACGATATAGCGGCTGTAAACGTCAATGATGCCAACCAGGTACAGATGGCTGCCAGCTAACGGGATATAGGTGATATCCATCGCCCAGACCTGATTGGGGCGCGTTACCTTTAACCCACGCAGCAGGTAGGGATAAATCACATGGCTTGCTCCCTTATGGGGCTTGCTCGTGTTCGGACGGGGGCCGGTCGCATATAAATCCATTTTCCGATATAAACGGCGCACACGCTTGGGATTGACCTCGTAGCCAATGCCACGAAGGTGATGTGTCATCCGGGGTACACCGTAGAACGGGGTAATCATGTACTGTTTGTCTATCTGCTTCATCAGTTCCTCATTATAGAACCATCTTCACGGGGCGAATAGTAGAAGCTGCTACGGGGCACATCCAACAAATCACACTGGCGTGAAACGCTTAAAGAGTGGGTCTTGTCGATTTTGCTCATCCGTTCATTTTTGGCTATTTCCCCAATACTTTTTTTAAGAAATCAACCTCCAGCTGAAGCTGTCCGACCTTCTTGAACAGGGCGTCTTTCTCCTTGTCATCCTCTGTTTTAGAGCCGCCTCTCTCGAACACCTGGTCCGCCTGAGATAAAAATTGAGTCTTCCACGTCGAGATCTGACCCGGGTGAAGTTCATACTTCCTGGCGATCTCCTGGACTGTTTCTCTTTCTTGAAGTGCTTCTAAAACAATCTTTGTTTTAAAGCCGGCACTGTAAGTTTTCCTTTTCTTCATGACAACAAAATTAATATTATTTTTTAATGATTCTTGTTGTCTAAGATTCGGGGGTAATTATATTAACGATGAATTCTGAGGCATTCCATTTCATCGTTTTTTTGTGTCAATATTATTTTCTCCAATACCTGATGTTACTGAATTACAGGAGTAAAGATAGTGAATTTGGGTTAAAAATAAAACAACTTTACACAAGGATTGATTGCGTAAAGTTGTTTTAGCAATAGAGAATCGGCTATGTTATAAGTAAATTATTTAAATATAATTAAAGATTTCCTCTTATAACTTCATTTATTTTTAATTCAGTCTTTAAAAGCTCCTCTTTAAGTTTTTTTATTTCATTATTTATATTAACTACATATTTGTCAAAATCGACCCGAGTAGCTTCATTTGGAATTTCAATTCTTAACTGTTTAATTCTTCCTGTTGATGCTCTGAATGTTCTAGAAAATTTATTTCTTTTACCAATCTCATTTAATTCCATAGCTAAATAATATAAACTGATTGAAGTGTTTTTCAATCTAATCACTCCACAATGGTCAGTTGGATAAAATGTGTAACCTTCCCTATTTGTGTAACCTTCCCTTTTTATAGGACAGTTCCAAGTTAGACAAAAATATTAACTTTGTTAGGCATAGGAACAACAATGAAAAAGACAGTACACAGCGAGTCAGAGAAGGTAAAGGCAGTCCATCAGCTTGAAAGTGGAGTGGATGCCTCAGTTGTAGCGCGTGACTACAACATATCCAGGGCGACCCTTTATAATTGGAAGTCCAAGTACAGTGGGATGGAGGTGAGTCAGGTCAAACGCCTCAAAGAGCTTGAAGATGAGAACCGCAAGTTGAAGCAGATGTATGCTGACCTTGCTCTTGACAACAAGATACTGAAGGAGGTTATCGAAAAAAAACTCTAGAGCCCGAGGTAAAGAAAGAACTGGCAGGAGAGATAGTGGAAGAATATGGTATAAGCATCTCTCGGGCGTGCAAGCTGATGGAGATCCATCGCTCCTACTTCTACTATACAGAGAAGAAAGATGATACCGAAGTAGAAGAAGCAATCCGTGCTGCCGCCGAGTTCGGTGATGGCTTCTGGAAGATTTATTCAAGACTGAGACGTGAGGGTAAGGGATGGGACCACAAGAAGGTTTACAGGGTGTACAAGGCAATGCACTATGAGAAACGAAGCCGATTGAAGAAACGTCTGCCTGCAAGGGTTAAAAAACCCTCTGGTTATGCCTGAAGAGCCCAATATTACCTGGTCTATTGATTTTATCAGTGACAGGATTGAGTGCGGAAGACAGTTCCGTGTTCTTAACATCATAGATGATGCCTGCAAGATTGCCGTGGCGCAGGAGATATCGATGTCCATGCCGGCAAAACGGGTCATTAAAGTTCTGGAAAAGGTCATATGGCTGAATGGCAAACCAAAGAACATACGCTGCGACAATGGCCCTGAGTTTATCGCTCAGGTGTTCAAAGATTGGTGCAAAGGCAATGAGATTAACATCATTTATATTCAGCCTGGCAAACCCACTCAGAACGGTTACATTGAACGCTTCAACGGAAGCTACAGAAGAGCTGTTCTTGATAGATATATTTTCCGCAACATATCTGAAGTCAGGGAACTGACCGAAGCCTGGCGGAAAGACTACAACGAAGAACGGCCCCATGAGTCGTTGGACAACATGACGCCCTTTGAATATAGGGAAGAACTGATAAAAAGAAAGGAAGCAGTATGACAGATGTTTTGACAAGCAAAGGTAACACGAGCCGCTACAGCGGTCAAGGCCAAGACGAGTGCCCTTACGGGCAGTCTTGCCCGCTGTATCGCCTCGTATTGGGAGTGGCTTATCAAAAATCTGTCCGACATCATAACATTGTATACATAAACAACTAATTTAGCAGTCTAATCAAAGACTGTCCTAAAAAGGGGTAGCTTACATTGTTTTGAACTTGAAACCTTTATAAAAGTACAAATTAGAATTGATGTATTTGATAGCCCTTAAAGACCCCAATATATGAAATTGGAAGATTTTTCAGAAGAGCTAAATTTAAGAAATGAAGGTTTTGATTGCATGTAAAAAAGATAACATACATCATGTTTACAAATTTAATGTCATAAACATGTCATAACAAAAAAGAAAGCAGCTACATTTTTACTTGTAACTGCCTTATTTTTAGAGTGATCCGGGCGGGATTCGAACCCACGACCCACAGCTTAGAAGGCGTATTTATTTACATTTCTTATGTTTTCCTGATTTTTCTGATACTAATACAACAGCCTTATTTACAATACATTTATAAATATATTTCTTTCATTATATTTCTTTATTTCACAATTATTTATTATATTTGTGTGTGCAAAACGTGTGCATTAACATTAACAGCCCACAGGCAAAAATCATGTTGCTATGAAGTATTATTATTCGAACGGTGAAGGTTTAAATGTAAGGTTATTTAGAGATATTAGACGAAGGGATAAGTCAGGCGATTGCCCATTGAGATGGTGCATAACATTTAACAGAAAAAGAATTTACTACTCAACTGGCAAATCATTGAATGCAGATGACTGGGAATTGTTCGAGAAATCAGAACCGAAGGAGTTTAACAAAAAAAATGCAAACCATCTGAAACCATTGTTTGAAGATCTATCTAATTATTTTAATAAAATTCTGGAGCCAAAAGTAAAAAGTCTTTCCGATAACTTTTCATTTGATGCACTTAATATTGAGTTGGGGAAGTCTGATATTAAAACTGTCAATGATGCTTTTAACTCAAAGATTGATGCACTTATTAAGAGTAACAGGATTGGAAACAGCACAATTTATAAAACTGTCAGGAACTCACTTGAAAATTACAAGGGAAAGAATATTTCTTTCAATTCAATCACAGTATCATTTTTAAATAATTATGAAGCACACCTGACAGCTGAAGGAGTTAAGACTGCAACAATAAGTCTATACATACGCACGCTTAGGGCTATTATAAACAACGATGGCAAGCCTTATTTGAAAGATGATGCCTACCCCTTTGGGCGTGGGAAGTACCTTATAAAGACCTCAAAAGGGGGTGAAAAGATTGCTTTAACCTTAAGACAGATACATGCGATTGAGAGTTTAGATTGTGGGGATCAACTAACAGAGTTTTGCCGTGATTTATGGCTATTCAGTTTTTATGGTTCAGGGATAAACTTCACTGATATATTCCGTTTGAAATACACTGATATTGTACTGGGCGAACTTAATTTTGTCAGGTATAAAACACGTAATACCCGTAATGATGAAACCTATCTAAACGTCCCGATACTGGAACCAATGAAAAAGATAATCAAAAAGCACGGTAACACTTCGAAGGGCGGTTATATTTTTCCATTATTGAATGATTGTACTAATGAGCAGGATAGGAGAAAGAAGATTTTCAACATCACACACGAAAGCAATAAGCGTATTAAAGCTATTTGCAGGGAATTGAAGCATGATGACGGAACTCTTATGATACCCGACTATGATTCAGTAAACAACTACACGGCCCGCCATTCTTACGCAACGATATTAAATAAACTTCGTGTTCCTGAAAGCTTTATATCGCAACAACTGGGACACAGCACGCAGACAGTTACGCAGGGTTATTTTGGTGCATACGACAGGGACGCACGATTTGAATATAACTCTTTGTTGCTGAAGCTTGACGGTGATTCAAAAGTAAAATATATGAACGTGATTTAATACATACAGCTATGAAATATATTACTGATCTTTTAAATGAAGTGAATTCAATTAATGTAATATCTGAAAATTATTATTTTGTCGGACTGGTGACAATTTCAGAAACTGATCGTATTGATCAGGGAATTGATAAAGAGTCGTTAAAAGAATTCAAATCTAAAATGTTTCTCACTATAAACAAAACAAATGAAGCTGATTTAAAAAGGCTTTATAATAGTGCAAAAACTGAACTGATTTCGTTATCAAAGGATCAACTAATTAACGCACGTAAAATCTTACTTTCATACAATTATAAGTACATATTTAAAAAGATAGGCGAATTCTTTGTAAAAGTGTATGAAGGCAAACAGCACCCCACAGATGAATTAGAATTCAGGCTATTTTTAAACAGCAATTTTATTTGCAATATACCCGAAAATGGGGATTTTTCAAGTTATTTTCTCACAAACTTAATTGATGAGTATTCTAACAAAAGGGGATTTATTGATCTATTGATTGATGATATTAACAATCTTTTAAATGATGCGGAACCCGCCCCGAAGTCAGTTGATATACGGCGAAAGTATAAAGTTGATTATTCACTTTTTAAATTGATATACAATTATTGTCAGGGCAAAAAGCCCGTGTTCAATATTGACGAAATTGATTTCTTTGATAGGGTTGCAAGAGCTGATTTTTCAGGGAATATAACAACAAAAAGCAATAAGGGTAAAATCAGAACGCTGATACATAGTTTAGTTATTAACGGTATTATGAATGAAGATTGGTATTCTGATTCAGTTGATAGCATAAATATTGTAAAAGGCGATTGTTCAGGATATAACCACAATATCTATTTTTTAGGTGATTTAAACGAAGTAATTAAAGCGTATAAAAATATAAAGATGGATTTCGAAAAAATCGATTTGTCTCTGAAAAATGATATAGAAAAGAAACTAAAACAATTTAACCCAAACTTAAACTAATTTACAAAATACAGAAAACACTTAAAAGGTTGTTACTTAACGTGATAACCTTTTTTCTTTTTGTGGAAATAACCTATAAAAAGCGGAAATTTTAGGGCTTGACTGGGGGTAACTTTACATAAATTAATAACTAAAACTATTTTAATTATGCAAAGTTTAATTTTAGTCAATAAGAACGATTTAAGGGAATTACTCAAAGAGATGATCCCGGTAACAAATGTAGCTGATCCAATTGATGAGCAAAAAGATTATTTCTCTTTAGATGAGGGTTTATCTTATATCAATGAAAGGGGTTTAACTATTTCGAAAAGCACTCTTTATAAGAAGACAGCTGACAGAGAGATTCCATTCCAAAGATGGGGCGGTAAAAAGATTGTGTTTTTACGTGATGAACTGGATCAATGGATAAGCAAACAGTTATCAGGAAAAGAGGACAAAGTAAGCGAGATCACTAAAAGCGTGGCTGATTCGGCACGCAGAAAGGAAAGGGGGTAATTATATGGCTATAATAAGAAAACGCCCCGATCAGAGCGAACCGATACAGGGCGTAAATTTGAACGCTGGAATGCAGAACAAAGATACTCAAAATCTTTACAATAAAAGGCATAAGAGGCAAAAACTCGCAGTCAAAGCAAGCGATCATCTGGATAAGCTGGTTTACGATGTATTCCTAAAAGAAAGCTCAACTACAAACATGGTAGTGGATAAACTAAATAACAGGTACACTTATAATGAGGTAAGAAGCTCAATATTAAGACTGGTTGAAAGACGCTTTATTGGCTACTGGGGTACTAACTATTGCGAGGTAACAGGGCATAAAGCATGGTATCTGTACGTACGAGACAGTGAGCTGAAATATACACCCCTTAAATCAAATAGCCATGCAAGATAATAACAACTTTGTAGAGCTTTTGGGGGCTGATATTGCTAAGAATGAACAGCTACTCAAAGAACAGCCAATAATGCCACCACAGCCGTATAATGGGGCTGATTTTGGATACAATAAGGGGCTATCTGATGAGCAGATACAGGAAATTGCAAAAGCCTCAAAGCTGGATTTAAAAACTGATGCGGAAAAACCACCTCACTGTTTATGGATTGATGAACAGCCAGTTTTTGGATTAGGAGACTCTTCCACCACAATAGGTAAAGCAAAGAGCCGTAAAACCTTTGCGACAGGTTTACTTGTAGCCTCACTTGTAGGTAATACGGACATACAGGGCAGAATAAGAGGAGGATTGCCAGAGGATAAACGAACGGTTATCCTATTTGATACTGAACAAAGCAGTTACTATGCTCAAAGGAGTGCAAGGCGTATTTATGGACTACTGGATAAAAATTATTATCATGACACATTACCAAACTTTCATGTTTACTCACTAAGACCATTTACACCACAAGAAAGACTTCAGATAATTGAATATCTGATTTACAATACCCCAAATTTGGGATTTGTGGTTATTGATGGGATTCGCGACTTAATAACCTCAATAAATGATGAGGAGCAAGCCACCATGATAACCAGTAAGCTACTTAAATGGAGCACTGAAAGAATGATACATATTAATTGCATCCTTCACATGAACAAGGGTGACAATAATGCACGTGGACACGTAGGCACTGAATTAATGAATAAGAGTTTGACGGTTTTAGGGGTGAATAAATTAGAAAAGAATGAGGATTATTCAACAATTGAGCCAATAGCTACCAGAGACAGGGAGTTTAAACCTATTGTTTTTGGCATTGATGAGGAGGGATTGCCTTACATTTTATCTGATAATGATGCTGATGCACTTAAAACAGAGACAGGCAGGGAAAAAGCTAAACAGCCGACCGATTGGGATAACGAACAGCACGCAGGCATACTTGAACGGATGTTCACAAAGGAGCCTCAAATGAAATACGGTGATTTTGTTCTGGCGGTTGAAAATGCTTATGATATTGTAGAGAAGAGAGCAAAAAATTTTGTTGCACACTTTAAAAGCGAGGGTTTAGTCAAATGGAAAAAAAAGGGAAATGCTACAATATACTCAATGGTTTAATCAATGGGGCAACAGTATGGTTCAGTGCACCCCTTTATATAGGGGGGTGCCCTAACCTGCACCATACCTTTGGGTTAGGTTCTTTTCTATGGGGCGCACCAACCTGCACCAAACGCAAACCCTTTGCAGGAGCCATGTTTAACTTTTGATAATGAATAAAAAGATGATGAAAATGTACAAACAGCCATATTTGAGACCCTACACAGGGAAAGAGAGCAGAACTGTTTGCCCTCAATGTAAAAAAAGTAATTCATTTACTTTGTATTTAGATGGAAACACTGGGCAACCGATAAGCCCCATAGTTGGAATTTGTAACCATGCTAATAGTTGCGGCTATCACTACCCACCAAAACAATATTTTATTGATAATCCACAAAGAGGAGGTTTTGAACCAAGACCAACAAGAGTAATACAGCGACCACAGCCACCACAGCCACCAAAACCGATGGGATTAATTCCGGTTGAGTACCTGGATAGAACACAAAGCACTGATAGTAATTTTGTGTATTTCCTCACTGGATTATTTAAGAGCCTCGACAATAGTATTTCCATTGAGGAACTTTGCAGAACCTACAAACTGGGAGCGACTAAAGATAAGAGAGTGATATTCTGGCAAATTGATATTAACGGCAATGTAAGAACTGGCAAGATAATGCAATACAACCCCACCACAGGCAAGAGAGTGCACAATGCGAGCGGTGCCATTGATTGGATACATAACACGCTTAAAAGAGCTGATAAACTGCCAGATGATTATAATTTAAAGCAGTGTTATTTTGGTGAACACCTACTCAATGAACAGCCCGATAAAATTGTAGCAATTACAGAGGCAGAAAAAACGGCAGTTATAGGAAGTGTTCTATATCCCCAACTAATTTGGTTAGGGGCTGGAGGTGTTGCCGGCTTGACGGTTGAAAAATCAAAAGTATTAAAAGATCGTTCTGTTATATTATACCCTGATTTAAGTAAATCTGAACTACCAAAGGAGGAACAAGCCTTTGAGATCTGGACAAAAAGAGCAAATGAAATAAGGCAGAGATACGGTTGTAAGATCGTTGTTTCTGATATTCTGGAAAAGAACGCAACTGATGAGGAGAAGAGAAACGGTTTAGATATTGCAGACTATCTTATAAAACAGATGAAGCAGGTACCCGACCAAGTGAAAGTATTTCAACAGCCACCACAGCAAGACATTAATAATACAGCAGATGAGCTTGAACGATTTTTTGCAAGTATAAAGCTACCTGATGAACCGATAGACATTACACCCTCCTACACCATTTGCGAGCCTGACAGGTACGTAAAGGGTGCAATACGAGCGATTCGAAGCGGAAAATATAATACAGGGGCATTCCTTGAGCGATTGCAACAGCTAAGGGAAACGATGTTAAACTAACAGTAAATAACATATAAGATTATTAACAATATAAATATTATTTATTATGGGATTTAGAAACAGAGAATTAGCCTCAATGGCTGGCAGGATTAGCACCAGAGAGGGCGTGCCAAACAAGAGTACTAATGAAGTAAGGAGAGCGTTCCAACTATTAGTTGAGAACAACTTACCAAAGATGCAGAAAGATTTAGATTCATTGGAGCCAAAAGACAGGATTAAATTCATGCTTGATATGGCTAAGTTTATTTTGCCTCAACTTCAATCAATTAGTATTGACGATTTGAGAGAGCAGGAGGCACAGGGATTTAATGTATTGACTATTAATTTAAAAAATGGAAGTAATGACAGCAACAGTATTTAATTTCATTCAGACAGCCATTTGCTGGGCTTTTGGGCTCATATTTATTTGTAGAGTAGTCTCACTAATAAAAAAAGAGATAAGGGTTCACAGGGCACGAAAAGCGTATAAAAGCATGATTAATGAATTTAACGAGACAATTAGAAAAGATTTAGAGAAAATTAAACTTGCTAATCGAAATACATAAAAGAAAAGTAATGCTACTTTTTTAATGATTACAGCAAGAGTAAAAAAATGGCAACTTTCGGCAACTTTTGGCAAACATTCTGAACTACTCAAATGGGAAAAATGGGAGTATCTAAATTTAATCGTTTTTCAATCTACTAAGAGAATTATTTAATCGTCATTTTCAGAGCGACAGGGAGATTTTTTTAATCTACAAAACAACCAACAAAAGGGTAAGTTTAGGGTAAGTTTAGGGTAATGGTTGGGCGAGATTAGGGCGAGTAAAAACGGCGAGTTTACGGGGAGGTGAATGGCGTAAATGGCACTAAAATAATTTACAAACAGGATAAATAAATATAACAATAATATAATAAAAATATGAAGCAAATTGAGATTAAAACACCGATGGAGTTATTCACTTTTGTAGATGAATACTTTGAGAGCATGACAGAAGAGGACAAATCAAAGTTATTACGTGAAGTTTTGGGGAGTAGCTGGCTGGTTGTATTTTGTCACATGGGCGTTCGTAAAACCAACATAGCAGATTTAAAGCTGGAGTTTGGAGCAATCTTATATGATGACTTTAATAAAAATGATTGTCAACTGTTAACCCCTTTGTCTGATTCCTTTGATAGGAAGTTTATTGAGCCACTAAGCAGACCTACAACACCCGAACAGCTGGAGTATATCAAATGGCTAAGGGAGTGCAGAAATGACCTATCTTTTGCCAAGAGGAATTATGAAGCAGAAGATTACCCCGACCATGTTAAAAAATATTTGGGTATTAAATAGAAAAGTTTTTTATTTCATTGAAGCCACTTCATTTATTGAGGTGGTTTTTTTGTGTTTTTTACATACTGATGATCTGATGCAGTAATATTTGTTTTTAGTATTAATTATTTATACATATATTTGTATTAATAAATAAATTAATCTAATTATAAAACACTTCAATATGAAAAAAAATGTATATCTAATTTCAATTTTGTTTGTATTTAATGCTTGTGGAACTCTAAATATGGTTCAAATTGAAGAGCCAGTAATCAAGGTTTATACAGATTTGACAGATAGTAAAGATGAATTATTTGTTAAAGCGAATGATTGGATGATTGGTATGTTTGTTGATGCAAGTAGTGTAATTCAGTTTAGCGACAAAGAAGAGGGTATATTAATTGGGAAATATCTAATGAATGGAGAAACAAGAACTATCTCATCGTTTTATGGTTCCTCAATTGACTCAAGAGTTTATGCTAAAATTGATATACGTGTAAGAGATGATAGAGCAAGAATAAGCATAGAACCACTTAGTCCATGGAGATATGATGAAAGCGGTTTAACCATTTTTGATTACAGCAAAGAGAAGTTTTATGAAGATATGGATAGAATAATGTTGAGTTTCTACAATGCTATTAAAGCAGATAAAATTCAATTCTAAAACAATGCATGTGAAAATAGTTTTAATGTAGATCATCTTTAAGATGATGATATTTGCCTAAATTTTTTGTAGGAGTATTTTAATTAAGCCACTTCAATTTATTGAGGTGGTTTTTTTGTTTAAGTAGGTAGTTTTTTTGTTGTTTGTGTGTGAAAAACGTGTGCAATAAAAAAAAGCACCTACAAATATTTGTTGTAAGTGCCTTATTTTCAATGTGATCCGAGCGGGATTCGAACCCACGACCCACAGCTTAGAAGGCTAAACCTAATATTTTTCGATATTTATTGTTGTATTTTATATGTCTGATTATTTGCATATTACAAAATACTCATAAAACATAACGCTTGATATATTTGGTTATTTATCGTTGTATAGGTACATTTGTTTTCCCATTGTTTTCCCATACTTACTAAATAATGAATTACGACTATGGCAAATCTAAACAAAGTACCTAAAAAAACAAGTGCTTTAAAGTACAAGAACAGAAATATATCGGTGTGTTTAACGAGAAAATACAGAAATAAAGATGACGTTGAAGCACCAATTTTTTGGCGAGTAACATACGAAAGAAGACATAAATACTATTATTCAGGTTTTGAATTTGAGATAAAAGAATGGGATGAATTCATTAATAGAGACTTGAAAAAACATAAACTTACAAAACAAACTCTAAGCAATTATTTAGCTCTATCATTAAAACCCGCAATTAACGCATTAGCTGAAATAAATGAGTTTTCATTTGAGGCATTAGATAATATCTTAAAAAAGCCTTTATCAGAAACAGTAAATGAAGCTTTTCAAAACAAGATAACAGCGTTAGAAAACGAATATAAAGTTGGAAATGCATCTATATATAGAACAACCTTAAAAGCTTTGATGAGATTCAAGCACTATTCTCTAAAAAAGAAAAAGGCTGATAAAATACAATTCATTAAAACCTGTATTGAACAAAAGCATATAACTATCGGAAGTAATGTACTAACTGTTGAAGAAGAAATATCCTTTGATGAGATAACACCTAAATTTTTAAATGAATGCGAGAAATTCTGGGAGAAAACAGAAGTTTCTTATGCAACCATGGGAATATATATGAGAACGTTAAGGGCAATAATCAACAATAAAGATGGGGATAAACCATATATTGAGGGTAGCAAATATCCATTTGGAGTAAATAACGGGAAGTACGAAATACCAGCAGGAGGCAGAAAAGAGATTGCAATGCCAATAGAAGATATATGGAAAATTGAGAATTTTGAGACAGATAATGCAGCCCTGGCAACAGCACGTGATATATTTGTATTTATGTTTTACTGCAATGGTCTTAATTTTGGAGACCTTTGCCGACTAACTTATAAGAATATTGATGCACCAAGAAATGAGATAATTTTTGAACGAAAAAAGACATTAAGAAAAGGAGAGGAACCAACTTATATTTATGTTCCTATTTTACCTCCAATGATTGAGATCATAAATAGACAAGGCAATGATTCACAAGAGGGATATATTTTCCCATTTTTAAATGGTATTGAGCCTACAGAAAATAATGAAAATTTAATAAAAAGAGAGACCAGACTGAAACTGGAACCAATAAACTCTTCACTTAAATATATAGCAAATGAACTTGATCTGGATCCAAGTTTATCGACATCGTATACAAGAAATAGCTATATAACACACCTTACAAGTGAGTTATTTATAAATCCAATTGTTGTTAGAAAGATGGTTGGTCATAGCACCAAGAAAGATGTTACTGCAGGTTACGTGAAATTGACTCCAAAGAAGAGGAGGGAGATAAATATGAAATTGGTGAATCCAAAAAGGACATACAATACAGTTGATGCTGCAGATGTAGGGTGAAAAAGCACCCTATTTAATCGTCTTTACCTGGTCTTGTATCTATTGGCCGGCCTTTTTTAACACTTTCATCAATCCTCCTTTGACGCTCTTCGTTATCTTGAATTCTTCTTAGCTCCTCCTCACGAATTCGTCTAGCTTGTTCCTCTCTTTGCCTCTGCTGTTCTTCTAGCTTTTTAAAATAATCTTTATCGTTGCTCATAATTTTAAATTTGAATATTTATTGATAAGAAAATGATCAATAGTATTAGTCCTATAACAAATGAAGTAACACTAAACCAATTTAAAATTAATGTTCCGGAGTTCCATCTATCACACTTCTTCTGTTGCTTCTCTTGTATCTCGTACAGCTCTTTACCTTTTTCATTTTTTATTATTGTCTTGGTTGTTTCAATATCCCATTTATGCGCATTGTATGCTGTCAATTGGGAAAATAAATTAAAAATGATAGTTGATCCAAATAAACACCAAGAAATAATTAAAAGACATAAGCACTGCAATTCTTCATTAATAACAACACTATCAAGAAAATTAATTGATAATATTATTGAACTGGAAGACAATGTAATTATTAGTATATCAAAACGGTCAGTTGAGTATTTTGAAGAGAGTTTAGCCTCTGATATATGTTTTTCAAGTTTCTCTATATATCGGTTTTTATTATCATCAATATTAGTGTTCATCGTAATCTCAATAAGTAGTTGAAAAATATATCATCCTCAGAAACGAGAAATAAATAATATATCCGTTATTTAACAAGCAAACATACTAATTTTTATGTAAATATCTTTAAATAATTGTGGATATTTATCGATTGATACTTGTCTTAACACATAATGTTACTTATTAAACATCAGATAAACAATACTACTTACGTATTAACGAAATGATAAAGATTAATAAAATAAATATAATAAGAATTTTCAAATAGTTTTTATCACTAGTTTCATTTTTTAAATTGATGTTTTCTTTATTTAAAAAATCATTAGTTAGTTTCAATTTCATTAGTTCATTAGTGTGTTTTTCATTTTCAATAGATGCTTTCTGAAAGAGGATCTCATATTGATTTAGGTTTTTTTCATGCTGGGTGTTACTGTTGGTAATTATTTCTGATGACATAGGAGGTTTTTGGGTTTGTGGATTGATTGGCAGGGTCGTGTCGTAATTAATTTCATGTGTTGAAACTTCATTCCTAAGGATGAAGTTTTCTTCTTTAAACCGTTTTAATTCGCTTTGTAAAGAAGCTATTTGAGTTTCTTTTTTTGAGATTTCATCCTCCAATAGAACGACAGCAGAACTGTCAGACTTGGTAGAGATCTTCTCTGTTATAACCTGTTTTGGTTTACAGGAAATTAATAGAAGAGAAGCAATAAACAGTATTTTATATTTTAGTGGTATCATACCCTATTTTTTTGAAATTCTTATTGCATTTAAAAACAATCTGTAATATTTTGCGATGAGGCTTGCCCGGTCCAATCCGTTAACAATTCTCCTGGCATTAATAGGATCCTCCTTATGATTATTGAAATAGTTTTCAAGAGAAACACCGGTGAAGTCGCCACGATTAGAAATACCGCGAGTCATACCTTCAATCATAATTCTCGCAGAAATTTCAGGTTCCAGTGCTAATTCAGGATATTTCAATAATGGGTAATTCAAAAGTTTACCCATCAACTCGTAGTTCTCGTACCATGTGAGTTGTACATCACCACGACCATAATAAAGCCTATCCGGGAAAGTGTATACCGTGCGATCATGTTTAATTTTTTTTCCATAAGGTCTGCCGGCACCTTTTCCGACTTCCTCAACCGGCTGCATTTCACCTCCTGTTTCGTGTAATACAGTGGCAAGCATATAAGCTCTCCATCGATCATCAACAATATCATAAATATCAAAAGCTGTTAGTTTAGTTTCTACACCTCTTTTTTGATGAGGCGTAAGCCTGCCAAAAAAGAGAGTTTTTGAGATTACCTTAAAAAACAAACCTTTATCCATAAAGATTATTTTTTCACATCACGTTTAAAAGTTCCAAATGGAGGTTTCCTGACCTCGCAATCAATTACAGAGCAATAATGATAATCGCTGTCTTTACGCCATTCCAGCTCTCTCTTAACAACCTTTTCAAGACCTGTAATCCGTCTGTGATCCTCAGTTCTCTGAAGCTGCAAGAGCTCCATATCTTTCTTCATGCGATCGTTGATGCTATCCTTTTCTCTAACCATCTTGAGCAAGCTTTCGGAATTAGTCTCGTTATAAGAATTCATCCTCTCCATGTGAGCAACGGTTCGATCAAGCAGATTCATCATCTCGGTTGCAGCCGAAGCATCTTCTCTTTTGGCAGTTGCTTCAGATTGTATGGCCTCGCTTTTCTTTATTCGCCTTATCTCTTTCCTGTTGATCATAGTAGAGATAAATCCACCCAACGCTCCGCCACCGGCAATAGTGCTTAATGTTCCAAGCAGCTCGTAATTAATTTTAAGCAAGTCAATCATCGCATTTAAGTTTAAAACGAACCGCCCCCCGGATTTAAAAGGGAGCGGTTCTGAGCATTAAAAAATGGAATTAATGTTTGTCAGATCATATCACAGGAATTTCATGCTGTCCCAGATACATACTGTCAGAAACAAGTTTCCCGTCTGCAGAAGTAAATGCCAGGAACACTTCCACCTGATCGCCTTTCCAGTGATCAAGATATGGCACTGCAGCAAATCCTTCGGCTCTGTCACTTGCTTCAGCAGAAATAGCAGCCTCATCTTTTGTGCTGTTGTAAACCAGTACATTAGACATGTCGTCCATCGCCCCGTTACCGGCAATATCCACGTTCCATGCTGCAGTTACATCACCGTCAGAAACCATCACATCAGCTGTGGATGGATTGTAAAGCGTACCTCTTGAAACCATCACCTTCGGAAAATCCAACTGATAAACACCGGCATCACCTGTTACAGCGTTCAGCATGTTGTAAGACATTGCAGCATTGGTAGCCGTTTGTTTTGCGGTATAATCCTTAAACCCAACCTTTATCACAGGATTGATTTTTGATAAGAATTTAATAACTGTTGCAAACTTGTTCCGTTGATTCACCTGACCCGGTGTTCTTGGATTTCTTACACTTGCAGGAAGACTTCTGATATAGTCAATTCCTTTCCAACTTGCACCAACTACGGTGCCCACTTTTCCGGAGAACCCTCCGAGAATACCTTTTTTAATAGTACCCATAATTAAACTTTTAAAATGTTAAACTAATTGGACTTGGTACGAACATGGTACGGCCATGGTACGGACTTATATGGATAAGTACCAACTCCTTCAAGCAATTAAAATGATTAAATATGAGAGCTAAAAATATCGGTTAATTTTGCTTTGATTTGTTCAATTTTACTTCGATTTGCGTCAATTTGCCTTAACAGGTGTAAGGTCAATGAAAGGGAAAGGATAAATTGCAATCATAGCGTATAGCATTATGGCGTCGTTATATTAGGCAAGGTTTTTCAGGAAAATACTATTTATGCGCCAGCATAATTGGAGATTTTCTTGAAAACACGAAGTGCCTGACCTTGACGTAATATAAAAGACAACCTACCTTTGCTATGATTTCATTTATCCGGAAGGTAGTAACTTGAATGTATTTTTTAAAACATATACAGGACTAGCAATTGTTAATTCTTTCTTCTGAAAAAGAACCATTTACAACGTTATAATAAGTGATGTCTGAATCTGTAAGAATAGTGAACATTTCATCATATAGATCCGGGCTGGGGTTTTCCTTAATATATTTATCATACCTCTCTTTAACATCATACGTAATCTGGTAAGTTAAATACAGATCCTCTTCATTAAAATCAGGTTTTCGGTTCCAAAGATAACTATCAATACACTCAAAGAAGGATTCACTACAATCTGAATCCTCAATATTTATCACTCTATCCAATGGGAATTTGAAACCCGCTTCAAGTACCATATTCATTAAAGAATAAATAGGAACAGTCAAATCTGTAGTGCTGAGCAAATGTTTTAAATAATCACCTGCTTCAAAAGAAGTACCGATATGAATCCACAAAGGATTCTTTAGAGAGTAGAGATTAAAAGAAAACCTCAACAAACCTTTAGCAAATCGTTGAATCATTATATCACGTGATAAAGTGACTTTATTGAAATGGCATGATTTATTTAACATAATAGTTGTAATTACTTCCTCAAAGTTACAATTTCCTCAACAATAATAGAAGGAATAAGGGTATGTATACAGACTTAAATAAATCAAGCACCTGTTAAGGTGCATTAGATTTGCGAAGCAAAACTAATAATTGAGATAGACAAGTTAAATCAAAAGAAAAGAAAAAACAACAAAGAAATTTAAGAATACAAAGACACACATAAGCCTCGCAAGCGAAGCGCAGAGACGTAAAATACTGATACGGCCAAACGAACAAAACAGGTGCTGAATATTAAACAAAAAGGATTTAAAACTGCAATAAAAAAACTATAACTATCGGACACAAAAAATTTATTCCAAGAATGCTTAACTGCAATGGAAAAAAACAGGTTATCCGAACGAAGCGAAAGAATTTATTCTTTTGCGTAGTGAGAGGCGCGAGCCGACGCGAGTGGAGCGAGGGTGTGGGCAGGAAGAAGCGCGAGGATACGAGCGCGCCTGACTACTACTGTGATCAGCAGGCTTGGCGGACTTTTTGTTTAATCCTGCAGGGAGGAAAAGGACATTCAGAGAGAAAGGAGGAACGACTGACTCTCTGAATGAAACCTTTGACGTTAAATTACCAGGCTGTGACTATGAAATGAACGAAGGAGTAATTTGAAGCGAAGCATGAGCCAAATTATGACGGAGAGAATGGAATAATCACAGAAAGCGACTAAGGTACAAAAGGCAAGAATCAAGATTGGCAGAGAGAGACGAAATATATGATAATAACAAACTACCAGAAAGGTAATAAATAAGGGATGGTGTATCTACAAAAAGTGTGACAAGCCGGGCAGCCCGAGCGACCCGCAGGCGAGCACAAACACTGAGTGGCGTCTGCACCCCTTTATAAAAAATGTATGAGCGAAGCGAATACCTTAAAGGGGATTCAAGGGGGGCAGAGAGAGCCACGAGTGACGACCGAGTGAGCGTCATGCAATAAAACAAACAGACGCGACACGATGAGCACCTACTGGAGCGCAAGAGTGACTGTGGATGTGGTATGTGCAAGGGTGTTAGAGAAAATACTACCCGAAGGGTGGAGATTTTCTCTAACACCCGCCAGGGCTTGCCCTTGCACATATGTTTTATTGCATTAAGTGAACGACGGAGGAACACCTTATAACCTGTTTTTGTTTAATTGGTACACCTTTACAATATCCAGGAAAAGTAACTTGAAAGCCTGAATGTTTTGCTACAAATTATTGAATTACATTGATTAACATCCGGGTAAATATAGAAACCGCACGAAAGAATGCTAAACTAAACTTGATAATTGTGTAAGACAATAAATTAATAGATAGAAACATACAGGTACAAATTATGGCTTACTATATATAGAAACGTTAATGATAATCTATATTTCAACATTATGAATGTTGAAAGCAATCATACCTGTAAATAGATTAAACACATAGACTGTTAACTATCCTACAATGTTAGTTGTGGCGGATTTTTTGTTTACCACGATAGGTCTAAACACCCCAAGGCTGTGTGATAGCGTAAGGGCTGTTTTGGAAGCGAAGCGGACAAAAATGCACTGAAGCGTTTAATTCACACAGCAAATGCTACGGTAGCGAATGGAATAATCCCGGGAGTAGTGACGCGAAGCGTCGCTCTAAGGGATTATGGAATGAGCGGAATGGAGCGATTGCGGTGTGGGTGGAGGGAGCTTGCGACCAGAACTCACAGGGCAAGAGCGGTGGTAGGAACAGGTCGGTAGCGGTGCGGTGTGGATGACGGAAGCGTTAGCGTAAGCGACAGCGACCAAATGCACACTGCAATGGAGCGGAGGTGACTATTGGGAATAGCGATGCGGTGTGAGAGGAGTGATTGACGCCGGACACCGCAAGGTGTCCAGCGAATGAGCGGAAAGAACACTGCAAAGCGAGGTTGGAAAAGATGGACTACACTTAATATCCGGGATGGTATATCTACAAAAAGTGTGACACAACGGTTAAAGGATAAATTAAAAATTAGCCTGTATAAATTGACAATTAAGGATAAATGTTTAATTTTGTAATAATATGAAAAACTCAAGAGCAATATTATTATCAATAATTCTATTTATTATCCCATCATGTGGATCATCGGAAATATTAGAACCAGAATCAACCGAAGATGAGAAGGAAAACGGCATTGGAATTGAATACCAAGATTGGGAAGAAGACAATGATACAACTACAATAAATCTTACACCAATTTCTAAGCTTAAGATTAGTTATTAATCAACTACACCTCAACTGTAAGTATTTCGTTGATATCAGTAGTATAATGTTGAGAGAGATGAGCCTGTTTCATCTTATGCTTCCGCTCGTCCTGTGAAGCCAGCCTTACAACATCACGATGATACTTGTCATTAAGTTTATCGATTACCTCCATCAGTTTTTTGTGTTTTGGATCAGAATTAAAGAAAAGTGAGGGCTGGTAAACACTCGCATCAACAAAATCAGTCAGCAATACCCCACCCCGTTTATAATACAGGTTATTTTTGAATATCTGTTTTAAGCCTTCATGAGCAAACTTCACCAGTTCAAGGGTAGAGTTAGTCGGGAAAGGCAATTTAATCTGTATAGAGGGGTAATACTGCGTTTCATGCTCCTTAAAAGGATTGGTACCAATGAAAACAATCAATCGTTTACAGAAAGAATTCTGTTCTCGTAATTTCTCGGCACTCATAGAAGTAAAAGTGGTTATACGTTCACGTACTTCGTCAAAAGAACGAAGATCAGTTTCGAATGTTCTAGAAGTACCAATAGATTTCTTTTTTTCAGGCTCCAACATTTCGATAGTCGGAATACCTTTCAGATCCTTTTGCAAGTTCAACCCGGTAATGGTCATATTCTTTCTTACCCAGGCTTCAGAGAGATTCACAAAGTCAATAGCTTTATAAGCACCAATAGCATAAAGCTTCTTAGCATTTTTTCTGCCTACACCCCATATATCCTCAACCTTAAGCCATTTCAGAGCTTTAATGCGCTTCTCTTCCGTATCAATGACATAACTACCACCAGTCTCATTTGGAAACTTCTTTGCAATCCTGTTGGCCAGTTTAGCCAGGGCTTTAGTAGGAGCAGTTCCAATACTTATTGGTATACCGGTACCTTTTTCAATCCTTGCTTTCATTTCAAGTCCATACTTCTGCAGGTCCACATTAATTCCCTCCAGATTCAGGAAACATTCATCAATAGAATAGATCTCCTGATGAGGACTGTAATTTGATAACAGACTCATAACACGTCTGCTCATATCACCATAGAGAGGGAAGTTGGCCGAGAACACTTTAACCTTGTATCTTCGGAATCGATGCTCATACTCGAACGCAGGTGCTCCCATAGGTATGCCAATTGCTTTAGCTTCATTAGACCGTGCAATAACACAACCATCATTGTTACTAAGAACAACAACTGGTATTCCGATTAGAGTAGGATTGAATACTCTTTCACAGGAAGCGTAAAAGTTATTACAGTCTATAAGTGCGTACATTTAAATTTACTGTTTAATATTTCAGTGTTTTCGTATGGAATACTTTACCACTCCCCATATAGTCACACCCTGTTCATAGTTCACCTCGAATAATGGGAAGTCCTTATTAGAAGGTACCAGGTAACATTTACCATCATTCATTTTAATACGCTTCAATGTAAATTCACCATCGATAAAACAGAGAGCGATTTTATTTTCTTCCCACTCAAGGCTTTTATCAATAATCAGAAGATCCCCATCACTAAAATCATTTCCCATAGAACTGCCAGATACCCTTGCAAAGAATGTAGTTTCCTTATGATCTACCAGGAGTTCATCCAGACTTATATAGTCATGAAAGAAGTCATCCGCAGGAGAAGGGAAGCCAGCCTGTACATTACCTATGTACGGGTACTTCTGTTCAGAACTCTCAGGTTGAATAAGTTCTATTTTTTGGGTGTTTAGCTCCTTTTTCATAAGAACAAAATTAGTCTATTTTCGATTCAAAGGTTACAAATATGGGTAATTTAAGATTTAATGAAAGGAAGTATTGTATATTGCTTTTTAAGTGGGTATTTCAACTGAAAAAATATAAAGACATTTAATTTAATACAACAATCGATATTATGTTTTTAAAAAAAATTTATTCCCAAAACACTATTATTTGTTTTCTGCAAATAATTGCTCCTTGTTTATTTTCACTTTTACTAATTTGTTTTTCTCATTGTAATATACAAATTCCCAAGGTGAATTTTTAATTTCATCTAAATTCACATTCACCCCAAATGATATGCTTAAATTCATTAGTTCGTTCGGGAGTAAGTTTATGTTATTTAAATTATTTAAATTAGAAAAGGAGGTTCCGTGCTCCCCTTTGAATTTCATTTTAATGTCTCTAGCTATTTTTCGTGAGTAGCTTGATGTATTATAAAGATCTAAATTCATTTTTACTGACACAGACACAGTCTTATCTGTGATTTCTTTCTTGGGAATATATCCACCATATTCATCACTTTCTAAAAAATAAATGCTAATATCATTTTGGAAAATTTTAATCCTCCCTCTTCTAGATAAATTATTCAAAAAAAATCCTAATAGAACCCCAAGTAACGACGCTAAAACACTTATAAAAGGAGATGAACTATTATAAAAAATGTCTGACATATAAAATAATATTAATCATTTAATTCAAAACCACCCTCAGTTATAAACTTTTCTAATAAATGATGAGCTTTTATATTCACTCTGAAAATAGGTAAGGACGTCTTCTCAATTTTTTCAAAATAAGATTTAGCCTTGTCCATATTTAAAGTGTTTTTGAGATGATCTAACCTACCGTACTCATTTATATTATCCTTTGTGATTCTGGTATTCATCATTTCACGTAATAACACTTCATCAACTCCAAGAGCATCAACAATACTCTTTATCTGGTCATCTTTTCCTTTAGACATATATTCTGTTATATAAACTCTAAAGTTCTTTTCCGGATCTACCTTTACAGCACCTCTATGAACATCATTTAAGAACAGGTTAGCATACTTCTGTTCCTCCTTGGACAGAGAAGCAAATGATCTGTGCAATTCATCTAAACTGTGTTGTATTTGAGCTTGATCTGCCCCTTCATTTCTGAGAATATTTAAATACTTGGTAAACCGCGAATTCATATACTCGGTATCTATTACATCTGTATTTATCTCAGTTAAATGGCCTACAATTTCAAACGGAACATCTGTTGTTCTAACGCTCCCCCCACCATTTGCAAGTTCTTTATATCTTAATGCTAAAATAAGGTAAGTGTTTTCATCAAAATCTAATGTTATAGTTTTACTACCTGCTCCTTTACCGAATTTATAAGTCAGCTCACCCCAATTAAATCCCTGTATTCTGGCAGCTTGCAAATAACTATCTAAATTTTTAAATAGGCTTGCAAATTTTCCTCTCTCAGTGAGATCATCGGGTAAATTATGGAAATCTGCTACTTCTGCATTTATAAATAAATATTCAATTTGAGCAAATACAGAGTTCATCATCTCCAGATTATAATCTAGTTTTTGAACAAACAATGTATAAGGTATATCACCTGAGTAAAGTTTAAAAGCCTTCTCAATATTTTGCTCCATAGTATGAGGCTTTCTATAATACTTAATTGTTCCAAACGGCTTATCAGGACCAAACAGTCTGTTTGTCCTTGAAAATGCTTGTATTAAGTTTGCTTTCTCTAAAATCTTGTCCAGATACAATGTATTAACCCATTTAGAGTCGAATCCTGTAAGCATTTGATTAACTACAATTAACAAGTCCAACTGTTTTTCTGGAGTATGCTCTATTCTTAAATAAGGTTCTTTGTGCGACAAACGTACAGAAATATCCTTCTTGAACTTACCATGAGTTGCAAGAGTAAAATCCATACTAAATAACTTATTATAGTCTTCAATAATTTCAATTAAACCCTGTTCTTTATAAATAACACCTTCTTCATTATCAATTGAAGAATCAAATAATGCACTAACTTTCAAGCCCGGGATCTCATTCTTTATCAACTTATAATATTCAATTGCCTCCGGTATACTATTTGTAGCAAAAAGAGCATGAAATTTACTGTTCTGGCTTAAAGTCAGCCAACTATCTTTTATATCTTTAACCACTTTACTCCTATGCTCAGACGTAAGATATTGTGATTTTGGAAGATAATCCTCAATCCCTTTTATATATTTACCGGCACTATTTAAATAGCCTGCCATCTTAACTTTAGAGGTATTCATAAAATTATAGTACACCTCTTTTTTAACAGGGTTAGATATAGCTTCTTCCTCATCAGTTGCTTTTGCTTCATTTAAAGCAACTTCTCTTCTTAAATCTCTATCTTTATAAGTTAGTACTTTATAAGGGTCGAAACCTAAAACATTTTTATCCCTTATACCATCTGCAATGCTATACCTGTGCAGCTCATCTCCAATCACATTTGCAGTTGAATATGTATCTTCTGCGTTATCAGATAAAATGGGAGTGCCTGTAAAGCCAAAGAACAGTGCGGAAGGGAACGTCTCTTTAATAGTAATAAGCATATCACCAAAAGTGGACCTATGTACCTCATCAATAATGAAAACAATTCTTTTTGAATTCATTATTTCAATATCATGAGCATTAAGTCCTCCTTCCTCCAATTTTATCCTCGACATCTTTTGAATTGAAGTTACAATCAATGTATTAGAAGGATCATTACTTTTTAGTTTGGTAACTAACACTCCAGTATTTTCAGTAGCTTGAACCTCCTCATTGTCATCTGCAAAACCTTGATATTCTGTAAGAGATTGAGTACCAAGCTCAATTCTATCCATCATAAATATAACCTTATCCGCATCTTTAGAATTAGCAATTAACTGAGCAGACTTGAAGCTAGTCATTGTTTTTCCTGAACCGGTTGTATGCCAAATATGACCACCTAAAAGATTCTTATTACTCCAATCAGTTTTTGTAACTTTATCAGAAATAGCATTTGCAGCATAATATTGATAACTTCTCATTACTTTCAATACACCATCAGATGTGTCTGCAACAGTGTAGAAGCCAATTAATTGATGCGCCATAGGTATGGAAAGTAAGGTCGAAGCAATCTCTTTCCAATTATTAATAGGTTCATTATCAAAATCAGCCCAATTAAAATAATAGTCTTTGTTAAATCTACCATCAGGACCCGGATTAGCAAAATACTTCGTTTCGTTGGGCTCCATAGCCACAAAGATCTGAATCAATGAGAATATTCCGCTAAAAATCCCTTCTTTTGAATACTTTTCTATTTGATGATATGCCTGGCTAACAGACACACCAGTTTTTTTAAGCTCAATATGAATAACCGGCATACCATTAATAAGAAGCATTAAATCGCCTCTCCTATCGTGCATTATTCTCGATGCAGACTTATACTGTGGTTGTTGTACAATTTGATACCTACTAGTTCCTGAAGCTATCTCAAGACGATCATAAATCTTTAAACTAATCTCCTGCCCAAAATGCAATTTATCATCCTCATTGTCTCGTTTAATTGAAACAGTTTTACCGTTAATAAATCCATTAAGCTTTAGGGGAGTTTTCAAATTTACTATTTGCTCAATAATCTGTTGCATCTCCCCATCAGTCAACGGACAACCATTCAGTTTATCCCTTTCTTGGTTATTATTAAAAAGAATATTTGCCCAGTTATCAAGCAAGTCTTTTTCAGATGGTCTTTTTAATATATTGTCTTCCCACCCTTTTTTTGTCAACTCCCTTATTAAGGCATTTTCAAATTCCGCTTCTGATGTAAAGATCATGATACTATCTATTTAAAATTAATTTCAAAGAAACTATACAAACATCTTATCCAAACAAGCCTTCTTTATATTTTTGAGTTTATCTATTTTTTGTTGTTGAAGGGAGATAAGCTTATCGAGATTCTGGAAATAAGTAGCTATTTGATTTTGCTCTTCAAATATAGGAGATAAAATAACAAATTTTTCTACTTCAGATTTAGACACCGAAGGAATATTAGCAGCTTGTTGATTGTCAATCAGCCTATTTTGATTATTTTTCATAAACTGATAAATAAAGTCAGTATTAAATAAGTTCTTATCAATCAAATCCACGGAGTAGCAACTATTTCCTGCCCAATATCGGCTTGTTACAATATTAACAAAACCGGCATTAGCTCCTCTTGCACTTATAAGTACCTTGTCACCTTCGTTATTATATTCGTCATAAAAACCTGTATAGGATTTTCCACCGTTGTACACAGGATATAAGGAGTTGGGATTTTGTTTTGTTCTAATTACAAACTCACCAATCGTAATATTAGAAATCTCTTTTAATATTATTGCTATCCACTCCCCCTCAAACCCATCAAACCTAATTTCCGGAACACTTGCACCCTCTTTTGGGAACATCTTTTCAAGCATTGCTTTTTTGAGTGTTACTAACTTATCGTGCTTTTGTTGTTCAAGGGTGATTTGCTTGTCGAGGTTTTGGAAGAAGGTGCCGATTTGGGATTGTTCTGTTTTGGAAGGTAATAGAACAGATAACTTTCTAATTTTATTCAATGCTATAAACTTTTGCGTTCCTCCATCCATGCCATTTATTAACTGTTTCGTTAAAAAATTAATATGGAAATAATAATATAAATATAAATAATAAACTTTCCCTGTATCTTTAATTAGTGCAACATTTTTAATTGCAAAATCTGGACTTTTCTTTATAAGAGCAATGTTTCCAATTGTCCCTATCATTCCCATTAATATGTCATTTATATCTACTTTAGATCGTTTATTAATTTCATTAAAATCTATATCACTTATATAATTAATATCTTCATAACTGATGTCACCATTTTTTAAGTTTTTTGATGTGATAAAAGGATGTCCTTGTAAAAGATATTTAGGTGAGGCATGTGTGCCGTCTCTTACATCCGCAACTCTATCCAAAAAACTTTCTTCCCACTCCCCCACAAACCCCTCAAATCTAATCTCAGGGATATTCTTTTTCTCTTCCATAATATCACCCATTCAAAATAGTTTTAAACTCCTCCAAACCTTTCATATCAAAATCATTGCCGGTGAGTTCATCAATTTGTTGTGACAATAAACTACTAACTTCTTTTATTTCATTAGTTATATCGGCAAATGTAGTTGAGTACTTTTCTGCTAGTGCCTGCACTTTGTCTGTCAACTGTTGCAAAGTAGTTTTTGGAAGTTTGTGTAGTGAGTCGACTAATGGGGTTATCCATTTAAGCTCAAGTAATTTATTTACTTGCTCGTCTGTAAGTTGTTCAATAGTCGACTTGGTTTTCATGTGAAGTGCAGCCGATTGTGCTTTAATCTCTTTATTGAGTTGTTTCTGCTCGGTAATAAGCTTGTCAACTTTAATTATTATTGCTTCATAAGAATCTTCATCATAAATGCCAACTTTCTTTGCTTCAGCATTTAGTTGTTTGGCTTCTTTGGTTACTGCAGCGTTAACAAAGCTATCTTTTGCTTCGTTTACAGTATCGCCCTCTTTATCTTCTTCAGAAAGGGTATCAAACAGTTCTTCAGTTTCAGCAGTAATCTGGGCAAGACGACTCTCTTTTTGCTTCAACTCCTGCAATTCTTCATTTAGCAGGGTTTCCTGCACTAGCTCAAAAGGTATCACTCTGCCCATCCATCCTTCCTGCACTTCCTGATCTTTTCCTTTTACCTTTTTAAATACCATATTAGGTTCAACCTTTTTGGTTGCATTAAATCCTTCGGTCTGTATAACTTCTAAATCCACAGAAATAACTTCCCACTGATTACTTAAAAGTTGGTAAGCATCATATTTATCTATTAATGGAATTGTCTTAAGCCTATCGAATATTTCTCCACTAAAAACAGGTTCTTGCATAGTAATATTAATTGCAGATGGATCTGTCAATAGTTTATCTTTCATAAAATCGCCGAAATCTGCAAACGACTCTTTAAAGCTTTCTTCAAACTCTTTTACTGTTTTGCTCTGAGATATTATTTGTTTTATGTCTTCCGATTTAAGTTCAGCATAATTACCTGAGGTCTTAGCAAATATTTCTTCTTTTAAGCCTGGCAATGCATCCCAATATTTATTGAGTTCATCTATTTCATTTACCGGAATACCTCCAAACATGGTGGAGTAGATATCCCAGCTTTCAGTTTTATCTGACGAGTCTACATAGCGTGGAATATTAAGATTATATTCATTTTCTCTTATCTCATCTTTCTCAACAACCCTAGAATAATTTGGAATTGATTCTCTATTGATAACTGTATCGGCAATACGCTTTATATCACATGCACGAAGTTTATTATTCTTACCCTCCTTTACAAATCCTTTCGATGCATCAATAATTAAAACATTGTCCCTGTCTCTTTTCTTTCTAAGAACCATAATAATGGTTGGTATACCTGTACCAAAAAAGATGTTAGGAGGCAAGCCAATAATTGCATCAATATTGTTTTTTTCAATTAAATTCTTCCTTATTGTTCCCTCTTCACCACCTCTAAATAATACACCATGGGGCAATACTATCGTCATTATACCATCATCTAAAACGTGATATAAATCATGTAGCAAGAAAGCATAATCCGCTTTACCTTTTGGAGCAAGTCCGTAACCAGAATAGCGAGGGTCATATTCTTTATTTGTGGGATCCCATTTTTGAGAGTATGGTGGGTTTGATACAACTGCATCTACACTTAGATGTTTGTATGTTCCAATAGGATCACTTTCATCAAATAACGGCCAGTCATCTTCTAAAGTATCGGCATTTCTCACTTCTATATTACTAGGTATAATTCCACGCATGATTAGATTCATACGTGTAAGATTATAAGTGTTTTGTTTTAGCTCCTGTGCATAATATTTTATATTGTCAACGTTATCAATATGCTTTGCTACTGATTTACCAATATTTATTAACAGTGAACCAGAGCCACTTGTGGGGTCATATATCTGTATTTCTCTTTTATCTTTAAGGTGATTCGCAATAATCTCAGACATTAATAGTGATACTTCATGAGGTGTGTAGAACTCACCTGCTTTTTTACCTGCATTAGCTGCAAACATACCAATAAGATATTCATAAATGAATCCAAGCATATCATAATTCTGCCTGCCGTTCATTGGGATATCTTTTATTAAATGTATCAGGTCTCTAACTGCTTTTGTTTGAGAAGCAGCAGTATCACCTAGTTTGCTTAATCCTGTTTGTAATGTATCAAATATTCCATCAAACAGCTTTTTATAATTTGGGCTTATTAAACTATTAAAAGCTGACAAAGCATCTCTAACATTAGAAATATCAAAATCTAACCCCTTTTCAATCCATGTTGAAAACAGGTTTTTATGTGATATGAAATAACCTGTTGTACTTCTGAAAAACTCTACTGTTTCAACATCATCTTCGGAAAGATTTTTGATACCCTCATCAGTAAAATAATTCTTTTTTGCATACTGTATTTGACTATCAGACAGATATTTATAAAATATAAATCCTAATATATAATCCTTGTATTCATTAGCCTCAATTTTAGAGCGCATCTGATTTGCAGACTGCCATATCTTAGCAGCTAGTTGTTGTTTGTTCATATTTTAATATTTATCGTTTTATGTATAGATATTGGCATTATAGCTAATTACTAAAAATAGCCTTAAAAGGTCAATAATAAAGAAACAATTAAAATGGAGTAATTAGCTAATATTTATAAACTGAATTTTTTACTTTTACGAAAAGTTCATATACAAAAGTATTAATTATATCAACCAGCTCATAAATCTCCTTATCCTCTACAATTATGTAATCATTATCTATTGTTTGATGAAATCGATGTGCTATATCATCTCTTTTACTAAAAGCATCATTTAATAAATCGAAAACAGGAATATCTATATTAAAATACTCCTTAAAGTGTTTTTGAACAGACCATTCATTATTTTTGCTTGTAAACTTACTAAAATGCTTTTTTTTAATTTTTTCTGGAATATCTTTTTCTTCCAAATCCTTCCCTAAATGTTGTATATTTTTTATATGATAATTTTTTAACTCATCAAATCTCAGATAACAAGTAACAGCCAGATCGGCCATAAACAATTCATAAATTGACATTATTGTCAAATATAACATTCTGTTTAATGTCCTTCTTTTTAGTCCATCGACATGAAGTTCAAATATATCGTATACTTGAGCAAGATTATTTTTGTATGAATAAATACAATTATAGGGATTCCTTACATGGACATTTATATTATTAAAAGAAATCTCTTTTTTTGCGTGGTAAATTGCATTGTCCTCCCAAACAAAATCATTATCAATGTAAAAAATGGACTCCCCTTTTTCATTATAATTTTTTTTTAGATCTATATATTCATATAATCCTTTTTTGTCCTCTGAGTATGGAACCATATCTACATAAGAAACTGGTTTGTTACTTTCAACAACCAAATTACCATCTATATAAATATTTTTATGACAATCTTTTATTTTAAACATGACAAATACATACATTAATCATTTTATACAACTAACAACCAAAGATAACAATAAAAATCATTAGTTAATTCATCAACGAATTTCTTCAATTATATAATCAGCAATATCATAACCATTTTCTCTCTGTTCAAAAATTGCGTGCTTTTCTACCAGATCTGAAACCTTAATTTGTTGCTTCATTACGCTTTTGAGTTGGACTGCCTTTCTACTCCATTTTTCATAACAGCCGGCATCAGGGAATAAGATTACATGTTTATCGCGGAGGACTTTGGATTTCTCAGTGTTGAGGCCGTTGAGGTTTCCGGCTGCAAGCCAGTTGTAGTTGGAGTAGATCATACTTGCGATTACTGCTGTTTTTTCAGCTTCAACAATTGCGATTGGTTTGTTAGGGTAGAATTTGAGGAGGTGTTCACCGAAATAGCATTGGTTGAGGTTGTAGTTGGTGTAATTGGGGACCCTTCTTTTTAAAATATTATGTACCCAGTTTATAGCACCTGATTTGTGTTTGATTCGCTTTCCGGTATCGGGATTGTATTGCATTATTTTACCAGTACGCACGTTACCTTTTATATCTATTTGCCAGAATATCACACTACCATTTTTGGTTGCTCCAAGAGCATAGTTTTCTATTGCCTTTTTCACGTTCTCACGAGGGAAATGTTTACACAGAAAGCGGACAAAGTTAGAATTAGCTGAAACGGACTCTTTAACGTATTTACGGGGGATTAAATCCATTTTGGGAGGAACAGCTAAAGAGGAATGAAGCTTTGTATTATAATGCTTACCAGGACGTCTATTTGCGCTCTGCCGTCTTATTGGAATATTATTAGATTGAGGTTTATACTCTCTGGATCCATTCTTCCACAATTCCGGATGATCTGCAAAATACTCCCTGGGAGGATAGTGGTATCCACATTTAATCTCTCTGTTACACTTCCCGACGGTAGGGTGAATTGGCTGGCAGGTGTTACCATCCAAATATAAAGTAAAGGTTTGCTTTACTTTACAATTTGGGCAAGTATGACGTGTTCCCCTACCCTTATAAGGTTCGAGAAACGGTTGTTTATACAAAGACATGAGATTATTAATGTGTTGTAGGAAGTTCACTTTCTGCACATTCTACACTTTTTATGTGTAGAATGCGCCTTTTTCAGTCTAAATATCTTGAAATAGTGTAGAAAGTGAAATAAGTGCAGAATATAGAACAGTTATTTAATTTACCCTTAACTTACTGTATTATTGTCCGAGGTTGAGAATATTATTCTCTCAACATTTACAGCCATACCATAATTTTTCCGTTCAATAAGAATTCCCAGGTTCCGGATTCGATCACTAAAATTTCTCTTAGTTACAGGGATATAATTATCATCCTTACAGAAAGATTTAAAATCACTGTACAATTTACTCAATGGAATAAACTTATCAGTATTAGTGCTGTACCTCTCTTCAATGAAGAGAGCAACTGTATTAGATTCCCTTTTATATTTATTTAGAATATTATCCACCGCATCACACTGAGTGAAGTTCTTCTGTTGTAGTAATCTTTTCAGTCCGTCCAGGACCCAGTTGAAAACTCCTGATAATTCATTATTAATTATTTTATGTGCTAACTGTTTATCCTGTTTATTCTCCGGAATTGTAACATCAAAAGGAATAATAAGAAACCTGCGAAAGAATGCATTATTCACCTCAACATCCTTTGGAAGCTCATTGCAGTTAAATATCAATTTAGCGTAATTGGTAAGCGTGAAAGGCTCACCATAAGGCAACCGCGCCTCAACAGGCTCACCAGACACCAACTGTTTGAAAATAGATGTTTCAAGCTTACCATTAATCTCACTTGCATAGTTAACAAGCTTATTGGCCAACATAGAACGAAAATAACCATTTTCATTTGTAAGGTTCTGAAGAGAAAAATTACTCACGTTTTCAGTACCACCCAGGAGAGCATTAACGATCTCGAAGAACACAGACTTACCGTTGGCACCAGTCCCATATAAAACAAGAGACTTCTCGAGTTTTAAAACAGAAGTCTTAATAAAAAGATAACCGAGGTACTCAGCCAGTATTTTTTGTCTGTTCACATCAGGCAAAACAGTGTTTAGGTAATCATCAAAGATAGGACACACAGCCTTTTCATCATAAGGAAAAGGAAGCTGATAAGTAAGAAAATCATTCCTGTCAGGCTTTCTCAGATGCATTTTACTACCATCGATCTCAAAGGTACCGTTCTTAAGATTTATCAAAACAGAATTATCAGTTTGTTGAGGCTTTGGAAGTCTGGAAACAGACAGAAATTGTTGCAACAATTGTCGGCGAAAAGTATAAAGCCTGGCATCGAATTTATAAACACCCATTTTTTCGGCAGCCTTACCAAGGAATATTTGGAAATCCTGAGACTCCACACAACTCCAATACTCACCATTGTACAAATAAATGAAATTATGATTCCTGCAAACCCCCCAATTATTCTTATCGGCCGTTTCAAGAATTTTCTCAACACACGTAACAAGGAAATGCTTCTGCAGTAATTTCTGATCATCATTTTGGAAACCAGCCTCATTTCTGAAATCCACCTCATCGATTTGCTCATAAAGAGAAAACAGAATTTGAGAATGATCTTTAACCGATTCACTTTCAATTATATCGAACTGTTTTTCAAATTCACTTAAATCAAGATCGAGTAAATCAATAAAATTTTGTTTATCAGAAACACTAACTACATTATTTACTTCAGTTACTCTTCCATTAACTTCACATTTCACTAGCATTCATACCTCCTTTCCCATCATCTTCACTCTCGTAATCACCTCTTCTTAAGTCACCATTATAATTTTCTTTAAGTAATAAAAAGATGTCCGACTTTCTGTAATATAACTTACCTTTAATCCGTGAGAAAGGAAGCAGACCTTCAATTCTCCAGGTCTGTAAAGTTCGCTGACTAATATGCATGTTAGTGCATACATCCTGAGCATCAATCCAGTCAGACCATTCATCTTGCCGATCAGTTAAATCTACTCCTTTCATAGGCTCCTCCTTCTTATATTATTACGGATACGTTTAGTTTGTTCCTCAATTGCTTCTTGCAGAGCCTCCTCTTCTTTGGTATCACTCATTAACCACTCATCGATTTCACTTTTCAGAAACTGTAATTTCTTCCCTTTCTTATGATAAGGAATAAATTTAGAGCACACCCAACCGTAAACAGTTTGTTTGGCCGGCTTCGCAGGGAGATAAGCACACAGTTCATCAACATTCATCCATACAGCTTCATTAGGTTTGGAATTCAATGTTGCTTCAATCATGTTTTCAAGATTTCCAATTTTCTCAATCAGAACAGTAATAGCTTCAGGTACTTCATTAAATGTAATTGTTTTGTCATCCATAATATTAATGGCATTAATAGACTTATTTATGTGCCAATAAAAAATAAGCCACCACCTCTACAGTGAGGTGATGGGACAAATATAGATAGCTAAATATAGGCTGTAACGGAGTCAGGGAGTTACAGAAGGGGTTACAGAGGGGGTTACAAATTTACTCTTTGATATCTTTTATTATTTTATCTTCGATAAGCGGGAATAAATTATGGAAACAACCAGCAATATATCTTAGATTTTTCTGTGAGATTTTTGTATCAAATTCAATATTAAGCGCTCTTCTGATCCTCTCTCTACTCTTACCGGTTATTATATTAATCAACTTTGCCCATTCAGTTTTATCTGAGTTGCCAAAGTTAACACCCAACTCATTAAAAAAGTAATAGAAAGTTATGGCCAGTTGAGAAACAGTCATTCCATCATTAGAAACATCTATTGCAAGTTTTTGATTTTCCTTATTAAGTGCTTCATTCTCCCGGTATAACCTCTCAACTTCATTAGTTTTTTGGAATAAATCAATTTTCAGAGCTTCAATTTCCTTCATAAATGAAGACTCGTTGTATGAATTAACCTCATCACACTCTTTGATTAGATTTGAATTAACCTCATCTCTTAAGTTCTGGAAATATTCTGAAAGATCATATATTAGAATATCTGGATGGCTTGCTTTTTCCTTATAGTATTTTTTCTCTATAAGGTTAATAATATTCAATCTCTGATCATGGTTAAAGGAGTCATGAAATACCCACTTTCTAATGATATTGTAATTAAATACCTTTGTTGCTTTAAGCCAATTGATTTTATCAGGATTTAGGGTAGGTAATTTATTTTGATAATACTTATCGATATTCAAGTAACTCTCACTATTATACTCTTCTATCATTACTGATAGCATTTTCAAACGCTTCCTTTTTTCATCATCATTATTGCAATTATAATTATCAATTAGATTTTTGATAATCGTAACAATAATTTGCTCAAACTCTTTGTCATTAAAATAAATATTTTTAATGATATACTGTGCCTTAAAAGGATCATAAGACTTCACACGTACATTGTCAAATAGTTCATAAGCATAATTGAAAGCCTCAAGCCACCATTTCTCATCCTTTTGAAGTTCACTATTTTGATTGCAATAAAACTCCCAGTGATCCTTCTGCATTAAGAATTCTGACAAATTATATTTTGGATAATCTTCATTATTTTCGCAAATTAAATTCTCAATTTTTGATATAACATCAAGACTCTCCAGTTTAGGCTTACAAATATTTAATCTATGAGATTCAACATATTTATTTATACCTAGAGCTAATATATTATGCGCGAATATGAAAGTATCATCGTCTGAAATAACATTCAATAGTTCAATCCTAACCTTATAAGCAATATCACGATTTACTTCACCAGGTAATTCTTTAAAATCGGACTCTTTAATTTTATCGTTATTGTTTTTTTTAAAAGCCCGGTATCTGGAATCGGCATATAGATTATCATTGAAATATTCCAGCGTTTGAATCTTATCAACTCTTAATGGATATAGATCATATACAGCTTTTTTTACATGGTCATAATAGTAAATATCTTTTTTATTGGTTTCAACGTATACTTTTGCTCTCATAGAATTTTAAAAAACCTCTCAATTTGATTAAAATTTCAGCATTACAGATTATTATTACGCACACGGTATTTGTTGCATGTTAATTAAAATAAATAGTTTCTGAATCCATTTAGTGAATTCAGAAACTTAAAATTATCCCACAAACCAATAAATATACTGGAAAGTTTTGTACCAACATGTTTTCACAAATATAATTAATTATTACAATATCTTTAATAGATTTAAGTCCTTCAGGTTAAAAACTAATGTAAATAGGTGTTTTAGGGTTATTGAAAATTGTGGATATATATTAGTATTAGTAGCCTTTAGTTTTCCCATTGTTTTCCCAAAACAAAAAACACTTACCTAAACATTTAGATAAGTGCTTTATTTTTAGAGTGATCCGAGCGGGATTCGAACCCACGACCCACAGCTTAGAAGGCTGTTGCTCTATCCAGCTGAGCTACCGGACCATCCTTTTTTCAGAATGCAAAAATACGTCAATTCTCAGAATAAAAAAAATTTATGAATCCCTATTTGAAATTGCATTTACTGCGGCAAAAAGCCGTTATCCGGGAATAAGTATATAACTTATCACAAAACACCTTGGCTCATCATGGCCTTGGCAACCTTCATGAACCCTGCAATGTTAGCGCCTTTCACGTAGTTGATATAACCATCGCTTTCGGTTCCGTATTTAACGCAATTTTCGTGGATATTACCCATGATCCATTTCAATTTTTCATCCACCTGTTCAGCTGGCCAGCTGTAACGTTCTGAATTTTGTGTCATCTCCAGTCCCGATACCGAAACACCTCCGGCATTTGCAGCTTTACCGGGTGCATAAAGGATCTTGTGTTGTTGAAAAATCTCTATTGCCTCAGGAGTACTAGGCATGTTGGCACCTTCCGATACTGCAATAATCCCATTCTTTACAAGGAGCGCGGCATCCGATTGGTCAATCTCGTTCTGCGTGGCCGACGGAAGGGCAATATCTGCTTTTTCTCCCCAAGGGCGTGCTCCTGGAACGTATTTACAACCATACTCTTCGGCATATTCGCGAATACGGCCGCGATAAAGATTTTTCAGTTCCATTACGAAGTCAAGTTTTTCTCTTGTAATTCCGTCGGGATCATATATATAACCATCTGAATCAGAAAGAGAAACAGGTATAGCTCCCAGCTCAATCAGTTTCTCACAGGTATATTGTGCCACGTTTCCGGATCCGGACACCAGACATTTTTTCCCTTTTATATCAATATTCCTGGTCTTCAGCATCTCCAGCAGAAAATATACATTCCCGTATCCGGTTGCTTCAGGGCGAATAAGAGAACCTCCAAACTCGCGTCCCTTGCCTGTAAACGTACCTGTGAACTCTTCGGCCAGCTTCTTGTATTTGCCGAACATATAGCCTACTTCACGTCCTCCTACACCAATATCCCCGGCAGGCACATCGGTATTAGGCCCGATCACTCGCCACAATCCCTCAACAAATGCCTGACAAAAACGCATAATCTCACCATCGGACCTACCGCGAGGTGAGAAATCTGATCCTCCTTTGGCACCACCCATAGGAAGAGTGGTAAGAGCATTTTTAAATGTCTGCTCAAAAGCAAGAAATTTCAGAATAGAAGGAGATACCGATGCATGAAAGCGAATTCCGCCCTTATAGGGCCCAATAGCATTGTTATGCTGGACACGATACCCCATATTGGTCTGCACATTTCCTTTATCATCTACCCAGGTAACACGAAAAGAGTGTATCTTATCCGGGATAACCAAACGCTCAATTATATTTGCTTTTTCAAACTCAGGATGTTCATTATAAGCATCCTCGATTGATTCAACTACTTCCTCAACAGCCTGATGATATTCCGGTTCGTTGGGGAAACGTCTTTTTAATAGATCGATAACCTCTGAAGCTTTCATACAATTTATTATTTCATCTGTTTATTTATACTATTGTCAGATGCAACCTCTAATAATTATATTAATCATTTCGATTTCATTGTTTTGCAGAAGACTTGTAGTAACCATTTTACCGCAGCAAGAACGTTAATTCAAGTTTCATTAAAATTATTTTTCTAACAATTCGTATAAAAATAATCACTTTGAAATGCAAAATTAGAAATAAATTTCTAATGATAAAAATATTCTAATATTTTTATCATTTTTGTTACTATAAAACCTATTTCTTTAGATTTTTGTAAACAGGAATAAATACGATGGCTCCCGATATAAGTATTGAAATAATGGTATAAAAGGTTATTTTAGCGTACAATAGAATATACGCTACCAGAACAAGCCAGAGGATGATAATAAAAGCAATTTGAGTCTGGGAAAGTCTTCTTCGTGCCATAGGTCTTATGCTATATGGTTCACAAAGATATAAAAAAAGATACAGACTTAGCATCTATACCTTTTTAAAGACACATATAAAATAAATGAAAAGTTTATTTTTTCTGATATTGAATCAAATTGATTTAATTTTTGACTTCCTTTTTTAAGTAAAGGGTGATGCACTGCAACAGTATCTGAAAGATAAAGAGAATTATATAGGAACCCCACTCTGTAAAAAATTCAGCTCAACCCCGAGGAACAATCACCGTTTCCTGCGACCTCCATTTTTTCCTTTATTGTGCCTGTTTATGCTGTTTTCCTGATAAAAACGGTCTGCAAAATCTCTCCTCCCTCTCTCTGGACTATGACCATCCTGAGCCATTTGCACTACCAGTTTCCTTTCATCTATGTACATACCTCTAAAAGTATTAACCACTTTCGACGCATATTCATCGGGAACTTCGAAAAAAGAGAAGCTTTTCAACAGGTCTATTCTTCCCACAGGAACTTTCCCTTTCACATTTTCATTGATGAAACCCATAAGAGTGGACGGATTCGCACCATCCATCTTCCCAACATTGATAAATATGCGGGCATAACCTTTTTCCGGTTTACGACTATTTTTTTCATTTCTGTCGTAGTTTTTAGCACCAGATCTGCCTTCATTCCTTTTTGATGATGACTCTTCAGGCTGGTGAATCTCTTCGGCCTTCTGATAATACTCAATCAGACGATTGAACTCCAGAGAGACAACTCTTTTTATTATATCTTCTTTTCCAAGCCATTCCAGTTTACGGAAAATAGATGGAAGCAGACGTTCTATCTCTTCCTCGTTCACTTTTACTTTTTCAATTTTATCAACAAAGTTGAACAGCTGTTTTTCACAAATTACATCGCCCTTCGGGACTTCACGTCTCTCAAATTTTTTGTTGATAAGCTTTTCAATCTGTGCAGTTTTTCCTTTCTCTTTTATATGAATTATAGAGATTGATGTACCGGTCTTGCCAGCCCTGCCGGTCCTTCCGCTACGATGAGTATAAACTTCACAATCGTCGGGTAAACCAAAATTTATTACATGCGAAACATCATCCACATCCAACCCTCTTGCAGCCACATCAGTTGCTACCAGCAGTTGAAGGTTTCTGTTTCTGAATTTACTCATTACATTATCGCGTTGTGCCTGGGAAAGGTCGCCATGCAATGAGTCTGCATCGTAACCGTCCTGAAGAAGTTTTTCTGCTATCTCCTGTGTCTCTTTTCTGGTACGGCAAAAAATTATTCCGTAAATATTGGGATAATAATCTACAATTCGTTTCAGTGCAAGATATTTATCTTTGGCATGCACCATGTAATAGATGTGCCTTACATTTTGAGCACCCTCGTTTTTCCTTCCTATAGTAACCTCTACCGGACTCTTCATATATTTCCGGCTTATTTTTTCAATCTCTTTCGGCATTGTTGCAGAAAAAAGGAGCATACTGCGTTCCACAGGAATATGCGAAAGTATTTCGTCAATATCTTCTGAAAAGCCCATGTTTAGCATCTCATCTGCTTCATCCAACACAAAAGTTTGTACATTATCCAGTGATACAGTATTGCGGTTTATCAGGTCGATAAGCCTTCCCGGGGTAGCCACAATAATATGCACACCCCTTTTAAGGGCACGTATCTGGCTCTCAATACTGGAACCTCCATAAACGGGAAGGATTTTTACATCTTCCGCATATTTAGAATAGTCAGTCAGATCACCTGCAATTTGAAGGCACAGTTCTCTTGTTGGACAAAGGATGAGCGTTTGAGGTGATAAAAATTTCGGATCTGTTTTCTGGATAATGGGTATACCAAATGCGGCTGTTTTTCCGGTTCCGGTTTGGGCAAGTGCTATAATATTGCTTGTGTTTCCCAGCAAAAGGGGGATTACCTCTGCCTGTACAGGCATTGGCTGTTCGAAACCTAATTCAGTAATGGCAAGTTGAATTTGGGAATCAACTCCTAATTCTTCGAATGTTCTCATTTTTATAAATGTTTAATGTGTGAGTATTGATATTTCTCTATACTCCACTCCACACAACTACTCACCAAGGTGAGTCATTTGACCGCAACAACAATGCTTAAAATAAGTTTTGTTTCTTTTATCGCTTTACGATAACATTGCAACCAAGACTGATTTCTGATAATAATGCTTAAACGCAAATATTTACAGAAGTCAGACTATTTCCATCCACGACATAATGCAAACTAGTTTAGCTTATGTGCCAGATTAACGAAATAGTTCATAAAGATGAGAGAAAATTCAATTACAATATGTGATTTTATGAAGGTAATAAGGATAACCTTAAATGTAAAATTTCATATCACCCCATCAAAATCGGGTGCAAAAGTATGAAAATAAATTGAATAAACAGTAATCAAAAACGATAAAGAAGGTATTTTTTCAATAAATTTCTTTTTCCCTGAGTTACCCGCAGCTCTTTTTCAAGGTAATTGTCAACCGATCCATACTTTGTTTTTATATGGTCAATAGCATAATTCAAGTATGCCCTGTTAACGGACAGCATGGCAGTCACAGCTTCCTGCATAGATTCAGAGAGATTGTTTGCATCTATTTCTGCTTTTGCAGGATCTATGTACATATTAGAAAGCATATAATCCTGTTCCAATGTAATTTCAGGTACACCAATGGCATATAAAATAAAATATGCTGCCATTCCAACACCATCTTTACCCAGTGAACCGGTCAGCAACACAGGATAGTTACTATCATTTGTAAGAATATCGAAAAGCTCTCCGAACTGAACTTTATGATTTTCCACAATAGCTACATACTCCTCCTGAACATAATGTATAGCATCGCTCCGGTCGAAATGTACATCTTTCATTTGCTCATCAAGCTTATAAGCATCCATAGGATTTAACGGAAGAGACATTTTTCTAATTGAAGGATGAATAAGAATAGGGTACTTTTTAGCAGCTCGTTCCGACCTGAAATCGATCACTGTCTTAATATTTAACCTTCTTATCCTCTCCTGATCATATAATGTAGCGTTGCTTAAATCGGCAGACCTGTATATTTGTCCCCATTTTACCTGTTGATTATCAGTCGTATAATATCCACCTATATCTCTAAAATTCTTAATATTATTCATGTCGATAGCTCTGTTGGCAACAACACCTGACTGTACTCCCCCCGTACGGAGAATAAAATACTCTCTTAAACCGGAACCTGTAGGATTTACCCTAAGAACCTGGTCAGTGATACTCCTGGAGGTTATCTGTGTAAAACTTGTCAGTGAACTATCAGTGAGAGATGAGTAAATATCGATGTTACCTTCCTGATCAGGGCTTACTTCCCATTTTAACAGAAAATCCCCCTCCGTATCTTTTTCAACTACAGATGTAATTTTTACTGTTGACATACAGGAGTTTACAAGAAGATACAGTAAAAACAGAATAAATATGGGATATAGTTTCTTCACTTTCCTCTTTAATAACAAACAAATGTAATAAAAACTTTGTTCTCAAATGATATATTAAAATAAGTATTAACAATATATAGAAATTCATTTTTCTTTTTAATACTTTATATTATAGGCGTTTAGGTTAATTTTATGCAACTTTTATAATTGTTGATAACCTGTGAATTGTGTGTAAACAGATTATTAAAAGTTAATTTGGAAATGTTGAAAATAGATGAGATAGAAAATATATCTGATTATCCCAACAATATAACACTTTCTTAACAGTAGAATATCACCTTCTTTTCAACAGGTACTTTGTAACAGAAAAGAAATTAATTATTAACTTTGCTTTTTATAAACAGTTTATGATAAAGTTTATAATTATCTATCGTTCAAGATAAAAAATAAATTTATCCTGTTGATAACTATTGATAACCGGCTCTGTATATTTGATAACGATCCGGTCAAATTTTTTGGTAAAAAATCATCAACACTATCAACAAGCCATCATTATTATCATATATGATTTTATTTTTAATAAGTAAATAATAATAGTTTATGACAAAAGAAGAAATAATTCAAAATATTCAGAGTCTCAAAAAAGAAAAAAATGCTATTATTTTAGCGCACTATTACCAGGAGTCTGAAATTCAAGATATTGCTGATTTTGTAGGAGATAGCCTTGCATTAGCTCAATGGGCTGCAAAAACAACAGCTGATGTGATTGTTCTTTGTGGTGTTCATTTTATGGGAGAAACGGCTAAAATATTGAGTCCGGAGAAGAGAGTATTTATCCCTGATATGAATGCCGGATGTTCTTTGGCAGAAAGCTGTCCCGCTGATGAATTTGAAAAATTTGTCAATGAACATCCTGACCACACCGTTATATCCTACGTTAACACAAGTGCAGCTGTAAAAGCGCTTACAGATATTGTTGTTACTTCTTCAAATGCAAAACAAATTGTGGAATCACTTCCGGAATCGGAAAAAATAATATTCGGTCCTGATAAAAATTTAGGTGATTATATCAATAAACTCACCGGTAGAAATATGCTTTTATGGAATGGAGTATGTCATGTTCATTCGCAGTTTTCACTGGAGAAAATTATGGATTTAAAAAGAGAATATCCCGATGCATTAATTCTTGCACATCCTGAATGTCCGAAATATATGTTGGAAATAGCTGATCACGTGGGTTCAACATCATCAATTTTAAAATTTGCAACCAAATCAAATAACATAAGGTTTATTGTTGCTACAGAAGCGGGAATTTTACATCAGATGAAGAAAGAAAATCCAGATAAACTGTTTATTCCTGCTCCCCCTGAAGATTCTACCTGTGCTTGTAATGAGTGTTTTTACATGAAAATGAACACTTTGGAAAAATTATACCTCTGTCTAAAAAATGAAAAGCCTGAAATTTTAATCGATGAAGAAGTAAGAATTAAAGCTGTGATGCCGATAGAGCGAATGTTGGAAATTTCGGCAAGGTATGGATTGTGACGTTATGGTTTAAAATGATGTTAAATCAATACATCAATTTATTTTTCCCGATTTCAATAAAATAGACCTTTCGGTGATGACTCCTTGTTGTAATAACTTAAACAACACATTCCTGTAAAGAGAGTTTATTAACTAACACCTTTTTTGTAACTTTGCACCGCGAAAAAATCATTTATACACCGCTTTTTATTTAAGTGAGTTTTTAGAAATAAAGCGGTCTTAAAATATCAACAAAATGGCTTTACAATGTGGTATCGTAGGATTACCAAACGTTGGCAAATCAACACTTTTCAATTGTTTATCGAACGCAAAAGCACAGGCGGCAAATTTTCCGTTCTGTACAATAGAACCAAATGTTGGAGTTATTACCGTTCCTGATAAGCGTTTAAATAAATTGGCTGAATTGGTTAATCCCCAAAAGATTGTTCCAACAACTGTGGAGATAGTTGATATTGCAGGATTGGTTAAAGGAGCCAGTAAAGGTGAAGGTTTAGGAAACAAGTTTCTTGCAAATATTCGAGAAACTGATGCAATATTGCACGTACTACGCTGTTTCGATGATGAAAATGTTACTCATGTAGATGGTAAGATAGATCCTGTCAGGGATAAGGAAATAATAGATGCTGAACTTCAATTGAAAGATCTTGAAACCATTGAAGCCCGGATAAATAAAGTAGAAAAACAGGCCAAAACAGGAGGTGACAAAGAGGCAAGGATTGCCTTTCAGGTTTACTCAAAGATTAAAGAAGCGTTGCTCAAGGGTGAATCTGCCCGGACAGTTCATTTCGATACTAAAGACGAATTTAAAGCTGCAAGAGATCTCTATCTTTTAACATCAAAACCTGTGTTGTATGTATGTAATGTAGATGAGTCAAGCGCTGTTAACGGTAACATTTATGTTGATCAGGTTCGTGAAGCAACGAAAAATGAAAATGCGGAAATTTTAATTGTGGCAGCAAAAATTGAGTCAGAAATAGCTGAATTTGACACTTATGAAGAACGTGAGATGTTTCTGAATGAAATTGGTCTTGAAGAATCAGGAGTGAACCGTTTGATAAAAGCGGCTTATAGGTTATTAAACCTTCAAACATTTCTTACGGCTGGACCGCAGGAAGTGAGGGCATGGACGTTTCAGAAAGGTTGGAAAGCACCGCAGTGCGCGGGAGTAATACATACCGACTTCGAGAAAGGATTTATACGTGCTGAAGTGATAAAATATGAAGATTATATTACCTATGGATCTGAAAATGCTGTAAAGGAAGCCGGGAAAATGAGTGTTGAGGGTAAGGAGTATATAGTCAGGGACGGAGACATCATGCATTTCAAGTTTAACGTGTAAGTCTGCTTTCAATGTACAAAATATCAAAAAAGTTAACTCTACCCTGCAACATTTGTTTTTATACCTAACTTCCCTACCCTGTCGGCAATTTTTAGCAAATCGCCTAAGGGCACTTTTTCAAGCGTTTTAACAGGTGTTTCCCGGTCTATAGTATAAATCATCACCTCGCGCGGTTTCAACTCTCTTACGAGCTCTAACCATGCTGAAATCTCTTCTTCTGTTGTATTGTCTATAACCTCTCCTTCAAATTCACCCCGGATGAACATAGTTTGGAGTATAAAATTGCCCTGAAAACGTTTATAGTTTTCAACCTGTTTTGCTACCCTGTAAATGTGAGAGTTGGGACGATTGATAAGCTTGGCGGTTTTATCGAATGCAGAATCAAGTTTTAATATCGGATTTTCAACCTTTTTCAGAGCATCTAAAACCTTTCCCCGTTCGAGATGCATTCCGTTGGTAAGAACACTTATTTTGGCATCTGGAAAATAGATGTTTCGCAATTCAACGGTATCGTCAACAATTACCTCAAATTCAGGATGCATGGTAGGTTCTCCGTTGCCGGCGAAAGTGATAACATCGGGAGTTACGCCTTCCTTCAGGAGTGATAACAGTTTATTTTCCAGAGCTGCACGTACATTCATCCTGTCAGGCAATTTTGTTTTAGTCCTGAAATCTTTGTTAAAACCACATTCGCAGTAAATGCAGTCGAACGAACAAAGTTTACCGTCGTAAGGCAGCAGGTTTATTCCAAGCGATATTCCCAGCCTTCTGCTGTGAATGGGGCCAAAAACAATTTCATGAAAGAGTATCGTTGACATATTTATTGATAAACTAAAAGTAAAAATTAAAAACTGAGTCTGCTTGAAAAAGTCTCAAATTAGATGATTTGGCATTATAATCACTAGAAAAGAAAATTTCTTTTTTCACAAAACGACTTGTTAAAGTAGACTAAAAACTGAATAATTAAAACCAGGACATAATATGTCCGGTTCCTAACCCTATGATCAGATATCTCAGAAACTTGCCGATAGTCATTGAGGTCATTACAATGGGCATATTTGCACGCATAAAACCTAATGCTACCAGCATAACATCTCCCACAGCAGGTAGAAATCCGAAAAAACCCATCACGGCTCCCTTACCATGTAGCCAGGTGATAGTTTTATTGACTTTTTCAGGTTTGATTTTAAACCATTTCTCCAACCATTCTGTTTTTCCCAACCGACCTAAATAATAGCATGTTGCACCACCAGCAGCGTTTCCGGCAGTAGCATAAATTATGCATGTCCAGATATCCATTCCCGCTGCAATCAGGGCAGCAAAAACCACCTCTGAGCTAAAAGGAAGAATTGTTGCTGCCAGGAACGATGACAACAGCAGGCCCCAATATCCGTATTCCGCTAATCCGTCCAGCATATCTCAATCAATGTGCTGACAGCCAGTTATCACCTACTCCCAGGTCTGTTTTCAGCGGAACACTTAGTTTGCAGGCATTCTCCATCTCTTCCACCACTATCTCTTTTATTCTTCCCAGTTCTTCAGGAAAAACATTGAAATCAAGCTCATCATGCACCTGAAGGATCATTTTGGACTTCAGCTTCTCTTGCTGAAAACGATTGAATATTCGTATCATAGCTACCTTGATTATATCTGCGGCACTACCCTGAATAGGAGCATTAATGGCGTTCCTTTCGGCGTATCCGCGAACAGTGGCGTTGCGGGAGTTAATATCCGGCAGGTAACGCCTGCGGCCGAAGATAGTTTCCACAAATCCTTTTTCCCTGGCTTTGGAGATACTTTTATCCATGTAACTCTTCACACCGGGGAAGGTATCAAAATATCCATCTATCAGTTCTTTGGCATCACTACGTGAAATATTGAGCCTCTCCGACAATCCGTAAGGTGTAATGCCATAGATAATACCGAAGTTGGCTGTCTTGGCAATTCGTCGCATGTCTTCTGTTACCTCCTCTAAAGGAATTTTGTAGATTCTTGCGGATGTGGCAGCATGAATATCCTCTCCTTTATTGAACGCTTCCACCATATTTTTATCACTACTCAGATGTGCCATGATGCGCAGCTCTATCTGTGAATAGTCTGATGATGCAAATATACATCCTTCATCGGGTATAAACACTTTGCGCAACTCTTTACCCCGTTCATCGCGGATCGGTATATTCTGAAGGTTTGGATTTGTGCTGCTCAAACGTCCTGTTGCTGCAACAGTTTGATTGTATGATGTATGTATTTTCCCAGTTCGGGGGTTTATAAGCTGTGGAAAAGAATCGATATAGGTGCTAAGCAGTTTTTTAAGGCTTCTCTGTTCAAGTATTTTAGCGATGATTGGGTGTTTGGATTTGATCTTTTCAAGTTCTTCCTCACTAGTTTTGTATTGGCCAGTTTTGGTTTTTTTAGGCCTTTCAACAATCTTCATACGGTCAAAAAGCACTTCCCCCGTCTGTTTCGGGGAGTTCATATTGAACTCGGTGCCAGCCATCTCCATAATCTCTCTCTCTATCTGCAGAAGTTCGGCCGTATACTCCTTTGAGAGGTCTTTCAAAGCTTCCAGGTCTAACCGTACGCCTGTCCACTCCATGTCGGCAAGTACATGTATAAGAGGCAATTCAACCTCGTATAAAAGATGTGTAAGATTGTTTTGACTGATCTCTTTTTTGAGAATATTTTTAAGTTTTAGCGTGATATCGGCATCTTCAGCAGCATAATCCGTTACAAGGACCGGATCTACATCTCTCATATTTTTTTGATTCTTTCCTTTTGGGCCAATAAGTTCATCAATATGAATGGTCCTGTACTTGAGGTATGTTTCAGCCATGTAATCCATTCCGTGGCGGATTTCTGGATTGAGAAGATAATGAGCTATCATCGTATCAAAAAGTGCACCCTTTACATTGATATTGTAGTTACGAAGTTCGAGAATATCATATTTGATGTTCTGCCCTACCTTTTCTATACCCTCATCTTCAAAAAAAGTCTTGAAAATTTTTGTCTGTTGCAGCGCTCTATCACGATTAGCTGATATAGGTACATAATACGCTTCACCCTCAGTATATGCGAAAGATAGCCCTACCAGGTCGCTTAGAAGCGGATCAACACCTGTTGTTTCAGTATCGAAACAGACCGATTTCCGTGCACACAGTTTCTTGTTGAGTGCTACCATCTCCTCTTCCGATTGTACCATGATATATTGATGAGGAGTGGTATGAATATCAGCGAAATTAGACAGTAATTGAGTTTCTTCCGGCACGCTAGTGTTGTCAAACATCGAAAAGAGATCTCCCTGTACAGGTTCGTTTGATTTTTTCTTCTGAAAATCCTGTTTAAATACTCGCGTAATCAGTGTTCTAAATTCCAGTTCTTCAAAGATCTCCTGCAGAGCATCCTTGTCCATCTCCTTACGTATAAAGTCGTTCTCTCTAACCTCAATTGGTACATCCGTTTTTATTGTGGCAAGAAATTTCGAGAATAGTATTTGATCGCGGTTTTCTTCAATTTTGTTTTTCAATGCGCCTTTCAGTTGATCGTTGTTTTCGAGGAGATTCTCTATAGAACCGAATTGGTGTAGCAGTTTAATAGCAGTTTTCTCTCCTACACCGGGACAACCGGGAATATTGTCGGCGCTGTCCCCCATTAGCCCCAGAAGATCAATCATCTGCTCCGGGTGGGATAGGGCGTACTTTTCCATTACTTTTTTATCGTTTAGTACATCATATCCGCTACTTCCGTATTTTGGTTTGTAGATGAAGATATGAGTCTCTGTGAGCTGGGCAAAATCTTTGTCGGGGGTCATCATATATACATCGAAACGCTCTTTGTCGGCTCGTTTGGCAATAGTGCCAATAACGTCATCTGCCTCATATCCGGGAACCTCAAGAATGGGGATATTATATGCTTCAATAATTTTTTTAATGATGGGAACTGATAATTTGATATCTTCAGGAGTTGCATCTCGTTGAGCTTTATAACCCTCGAACTCTTTATGGCGGAAGGTAGGCCCTTCAGGATCGAATGCTACGGCAATATGTGAAGGATTTTCCTCGCGAAGCACCTCTTCAAGCGTATTCACGAATCCGAAAACAGCAGATGTATTACGTCCCTTTGAGTCTATCCTTGGGTTCTTAATAAATGCGTAATAAGACCTGTAGATAAGTGCGTATGCATCGAGAAGGAAAAGTCTGTTTTTATTCATACAATTTTTTACTTTTACAATTGTAACCATGGAACCTATGATATTTATGTTACTTGTATCATAATTTACTAAAAATAAATTTTAGTGGATGTAAAGTTACGAATATTTGTTGCTAAGCGGAGAATTATTTTTAATTTTGTGGGTTATTATAGAAACAGTGATGGATCAAAGTTCGGTCATAAAAGATTTTCTTCAGGAAGAACTGCTCCTTTTTGATGACTATTTACGCAAATCAGTAATAAGCAATAATCCCCGCATTACTGAGATGATTAATTTTATTTTTAGAACTAATGGCAAACAATTAAGGCCAACATTGGTCCTATTATCGGCAAAAGCATGCGGGCATATTATTCCCGAGACTTACCACGGTGCAGTAACGGTAGAATTGCTTCATACAGCCACTCTTATTCATGATGACGTGATTGACAGGTCTGAGATCAGGAGGGGAAAACAATCAGTTAACGCAGTATACGATAACACAAAGGCTGTTTTAGCAGGCGATTATCTCTTATCTGCTGCACTGGCCGAAAGCGTGAAGACAAGGAATCTTGATATAATCAGAATTATTTCTGAGATGGGGAAGAGTCTTTCAGAAGGAGAGCTGGAACAATTTTCACTCGCAAGTGAGATTATCATAGATGAAAAGGCTTACTTTAAAGTTATTGATAAAAAAACCGCTTCACTGATGAGTGTATGCACTACCATTGGTGCTATAACGGGTGGAGCGGACGCCGATACCGTTGAAAAGTTCAGCATGCTGGGAAGATTTTTTGGTTTAGCTTTCCAGATAAGAGACGATATTTTCGATTATTATAAGGCTGATGTAGGAAAGCCTACAGGCAATGATATTAGGGAAGGAAAAATTACCCTTCCTCTTATTTATGCTTTGCAAAACGCCCCTTCAGAGTTGGTAGAGGAGATGATGCAAATTATTCATTCCAGAGATTATTCAGATGATAATATTGAGCTGTTGTTACAGTTTGCAAAAGAACAGCATGGAATTGAATATGCTACAAAAATAATGAATGATTTTTTGACTAAAGCTGAGAGTATGATTTCAGATCTTACCGCAGTCAGTAGTGAAATACAGTTTCTGTTACATCTCTTTCTCTCTTATTTAAGAGACCGGGCCAATTAAAAAGAGGGTAAATTACATTGTGAATTTACCCTCTCATCATTAACACTCATGCCTGAGAACATAGTTTAATATACAATTTTTAAGGCTTTTTCTCTATTCTGATACAGCCTCTTTCATTTTTGTTCTCTTTTTTTACTTGATATCTATCAGTTTCGACTTGGAAACTTTCTCTTCTTTCACAGTAGGAATTTCTACAGTTAATACACCATTTTCTACCTTTGCAGAGATCTTATCTTTCTCAATGTTATCTGGTAAGATCATGGTTCTCTGGAACTGGGTATATGAAAATTCACGCCTGAGATAAACACCTTTTTCATCTTTATTTTCATGTTCGATTTTCTTTTCGAAAGAGATTACCAGGTTATTGTTTTCGTCAATTCTAACCAAACAATCTTCTTTCGTCATCCCAGGTGCAGCAACCTCTACTGTGAATCCTTTGTTGTTCTGCTGAATATTGATAGCAGGAACAGATTTGCTGCTGTTTTCCATCCATTCATTACCGAAAAAATCATTGAAAACACTCGGTAACCAGTTGCCGGTACGTCTGATAATTGCCATAATTTTGTCCTTTCTTTTGTTTATGTTTAAATTTATTTTTTTCTAAAAATTAAACCATTTCTTTTTTATCATATTTAGACTAACGAAATAGTTTTAGTTACACTATTGAAAGTGCAAAAGATATGCCGATACAGAATTAGACCTTTTATAACTCAAAAAGTGACAAAATGGCTTGATGTGCTCGAAAAACTCTATAAATATGAGAATTAAGGCGACAAAGTGGCAGGGTGGGGGGTGACTTATCAATTATGCTATGGTCATAAAAAAGAAAGGCGGACAAGAAATTCCGCCTTTCCAATGATTATGTATATCTGGATCAATATTCAAAGACTGTTTTTTCAGCAATCTCAGAGGTATTACTAATGGGAATAAGTGTGAAACCCCATTTGTAATCCCTGTTTGCAGGAATGCTGTACTCGGAAAGGGGGCGGGCTCCCCAGCTGTTGTATCCTGCAACGCCCTGCTGTTTCATATCTATACATACTTCTACAAAGTTCCGAGGAACAATATCGTTAATATGTGTCTGCCTTGGCCTGTTGTTTTTTGCTTCTTCCTCAGAACGTGATGCAATCTCTTCGCTGCTTAAATTATTCCACTGATAGGGACGGTGTACAGCCTCTTCGGAGTCGAAGTCTTCAATGCTGTTACGCAATGCATTAAAACCGATTGTACTATCGGCTACAACAAGTAACCCTTTCTTTTGGTTAGTAAAAGCTGCCCATCGGGTATCGGTTCTGTGCCCGTTTTCCTGGGGACGTACGTAAGGGTAGTACATCTCTTCCACAGTAGTTTTATAGAGACCTACTTTTGAACCAGACGCCCTGTCGATATAATTTTCGCCCGGGCCTTTCCCGAAATATTCCACGTTGTTCATAGATGTTGGTAAGCGGAAACGAATGCCTATTCTAGGGACGGTAAGCGATGATGAAGCTTTGCGAGCTGCTGATGCTTCAGGAGAAAAGGTTGCTGTAAGAGTAGCTTCTGATGCTGCAATCTGCTTCTCTTCCCTCTCTGCGGAGAAAAACTCTATACCAATTTTCATTATTCCGGACGGGTAAATTGTGTATTTCACCGTGTAAAGGTTACCGGCAGCAAGCAGGTAAGTTGTCTCAAGCACTGCATTATTTCCTTCGGAATAGGCTTTCGCATCAGTTACGTTGAAGTTTTTGCTCGATTGTTTCCATATTTGCAGGCGGTTTGGTGCACCGTTTCCGTAGTCGTTATCATTTGGACCACGCCAGAAGTTGGGTTGAATACCAAAACCCTTATCAAAATATTCAATTCCCTTTACTTTATAGGAGGTAGCTACTCCGGTTTTCATGTTAAATACAAAATTTACTACAGGAGATGATACTACTACTTTGTCTTTTGAATTATTTATTTTCAGAGAAGGCCCTTTTGGTTTATCGACATAAATCTGCTTCGATGCTGTTAACGGCAACTTGAATTGTTCAATTGCAACTAGATGATTTGCAGGAATAAGAGGTGTTTCTATTTTTTGAATTACCTCGAAGTTGATAAAGTATTCTCTGCCTGCTTTAGGCTGCAGGTTGCCTACTGGGACAGAAACTTCAGTACTCGTTTGAGGCTGCAGGGAAATCTGAAGTATTCCATCAGATAATATATTACCATTTTCAGTAATATTGAATTTGAATACGTAGTTATCGGTATCTGAAAAATATTGACGGTTGATAATCCTGAAAATTCCTTTGGTAAGATCAATTGCTTCAAAAGCAAAATTCTGATGAACATATTTTACTTCGGCCATAGAGGGGTGGGGGGTACGATCTGGATTCACCAATCCGTTGCAGAGAAAGTTACCGTCACTAGGCATATCAACACCGTAATCTCCGCCATATTTGTAATAATGGCGCCCGTTTTCGTCATAGGCCTCCATTCCTTGATCTACCCAATCCCATATGTAACCTCCCTGTAGATTGGGATATTTGTATATAGCCTCCCACTGTATATCAAGATTTCCGTTTGAGTTCCCCATTGCGTGTGAATATTCCGAGGGGATAACAGGACGGTCACTACCTTTTCTTCCTATTTCGTGGAGCCATGCCGCACTTGGGTATTGAGGTACATACATATCCGTATTAAAGTCCCATAGTCCCCGTTCGTAGTTTACAGGACGGTTCATAAAATTACGTTCCTGGTCTTTTAGGTATTTGTAGGTATGAAAAAAATTTATTCCGTTACCGGCTTCATTGCCTAATGACCATATGGTTACCGACGGATGATTTTTATTTCGTTCAAACATATTTACTGTCCTGTCCATGTGAGCCTGCTCCCATTCAGGATGTTTTGCAAGTGAGCGCTGGCCGTAATAAAGCCCGTGCGATTCAATATTTGCCTCATCATACACATACAGTCCATATTCACTGCAAAGTTCATAAAACCGGCGCGATTGGGGGTAATGTGAAAGACGTACAGTGTTGATGTTATGTTGTTTCATCAGCGTGAAATCCTTTTTCATCAGCTCTTCAGTGACATAGTGCCCAGTTTTTGGATTTGTCTCATGAATATTTACCCCTTTGAGTTTAATAGGCTGACCGTTTACAAGGAACAGCCTGTCGATTCTGTCACCCGTTTTAACTGTTTTTATCTCGATTCGGCGAAAGCCGACAGGGTAGGGGACTACCTCGCCTGAAGGCTCTCCCTCTTTTTTCACTGTGATAAGCAGTTTATAAAGGTTAGGATGTTCAGATGTCCATGTATCAACATCAGCCAGTTGAGCTGTGAAGGATATGGCATTTTCACCGTTGCTATGGATGCTGATGGGCTTAATATCTGATGCAACAATTTTTCCAGATGCATCTAGCAGCTCATAAGATACCTCAGCAAATGATGCACCTGAATTGTAGTTGCTTATTGTCGTCTCCAGCTCAAATATGCCATTTTTATAGCTATCGTCAAGAGTTGATTTAATTCTGAAGTCGCGGAGAGAAGTTTTGGGTTGCGACCATAGAAATACATCCCTTTCTATACCGCTCATACGCCAGAAGTCCTGGCATTCTAGGTAAGATCCTGTACTCCAGCGGAATATTTTCAGAACAATCGTGTTTTTTCCCGGTTTTACATACTTGTTTATTCTGAATTCGGCGGCTGTTTTAGAATCTTCGCTATATCCCACTTCTTTACCATTGATATAGACATATACGCCCGATTTTGCCCCATCTAAGCTAAGAAAAATTTCCCGGTCGCTCCAGCTTTCAGGTATATCAATCTCACGGCGATATACGCCAACGGGATTATCTTCGGGGAGGTAGGGTTGTTCAATCTTCGGATAACGTGTTTTCGGGTCACGCTCTACGAACTCATAAGGGTGATTAACGTAAATAGCCGTTCCAAATCCCTGCATCTCCCAGTTCCCCGGGACTCTGATCTCTTTCCAGCCGTCAAGCGAGACAGTTGAATCTGTAACATTTTCAGGGAGCTGTTTGTAAGAATCTACAAAATAAAAATCCCATGTCCCGTTTAGAGATTTGTAATATTTACTTTCTTCGAAACGTGTTTTTAACGCATCGGATTTATTGTCGTACGTCATAAATTGCGTACGTGGATGTTCCTTGTTTACTTTAACAACATTAACATCCTGCCAATAGGGTAGTTTACGCAAATCGGAAATAGCTCTGTATTCCTGTGCCGGTAATTGGAAAACAGATGAAATGCCGATAACTGCAGTCATCATTAAAAATTTGATTTTCATCTTATTGCTGTTTATAATATATTTGATTTCAATTTGTTTATATTTTAGACAGTAATACATCCGATAATCGGCTTGCACCAATACGGAAATGGTTTTTGTTGCACCATTCTTCACCCAGAACATCTTTCACTATGGTGTAATATTTTACAGCATCTTCAACAGTAGCTACTCCTCCCGATACTTTAATTCCGATCATACGTTTTGTTTTGAAATAATATGATTTTATTGCTTGGCACATTACATATACTGCTTCCGGTGTTGCGCCCGGGTAACCCTTACCTGTAGATGTCTTTAGGAAATCGGCTCCTGAATAGAGTGAGAGGATAGAGGCTTTGTGAATCTTTTCTGCTGTTTTCAATGCACCTGTTTCAAGTATTACTTTCAATGGAGCATTTCGACAAGCCTCTTTTATCTCTGAAATTTCTTCACACAACTCTTCATAATACTCCTCAAGAAAAAGTCCTACATTGAAAACAATATCTATTTCGTCTGCTCCATCGGCGATAGCAAGTGCAGTTTCGGCTACTTTCACCTCTGTGAAGGTTTGTGATGAAGGGAAGCCTCCCGACACACATGCTATTTTAACATTTGCTGTAAGCGCTTCCTTTACTATCTCCACAAAGTTAGGATATACGCAGATTGCAGCCACATTATCCACTTCGGGATTGGTACCATCGAAGGTATTTACCTGTTCTGTAAATTTCCAAACAGACTCTTTTGTATCTGTTGTGTTTAGGGTAGTAAGGTCTATGCAACCATAAAGCTTTTTATATACTTTCTGATTATTGTTCTCATTAAATTTTTCAGCGATTATTCCTGCTGTTTTTTCAGCTACTTCTTTATCCGTTAATTTGAACGGATGGTTACTTATTGCTTTGCTATATTTATCTGTTTCCATTTTCAGATTGGTTTAATAAGTTATAAAATAGGATTATGGTTCTAATTTCTTGTTATTTAGTTTACTGTTATTCTTGTGCCTTGATGAATCTCTTACAGTTTTTTTTATGATATTTTTTTTCAATGCATCTTCAAGGTCCACACCTGTCTGGTTTGCCATACAGATAAGTACCCATAATATATCAGCCATTTCATCAGCGATGTTCTTTGACAAGTCTGAATCTTTGAATGACTGATCGCCGTATGTTCTTGATATGATTCGTGCCAGTTCGCCTACCTCTTCGGTAAGTATAGCCATATTTGTAAGTTCGCTAAAATAGCGTACGCCAAAGCTATTAATCCAGTTATCTACCTGTTGTTGAGCTTCATTGATTGTCATTTTTATATTATTTTGCGCAGTATTTATTATCAGACATACAAACTTGATAAAGTTTGTATAATATTTGGAGCCGGATAAATTTATTCTTTTTGTTTTGAATCAATTAAAATTGTTACTGGCCCGTCATTGATAAGATGCACTTGCATATTGGCGCCGAACTCTCCTGTTTTTATCGGTTTCCCGAATGTATATATTAACCGTTCACAGAATTCTACATATAAAGGAATGGCAATATCAGGTTTTGCCGCACGAATGTATGACGGACGATTTCCTTTTTTGGTACTTGCGTGCAGCGTGAATTGTGAAACTACAAGGATATCACCATCAATATCCAGTACCGATTTATTCATCACTCCGTTTTCATCGTCAAATATACGCAAATTAACTGTTTTTTTGCACAAAAAATCAATATCTTCCGTAGTGTCGGAATCTTCGATACCCACCAATAGCATCAGACCGTTTTTTATCGTGCTTTTTACCTTTCCGTTTATGTGTACTGATGCTTGTGATACACGCTGGATGAGAATTCTCATAAATATTATATCTTGTCTGAAATTTTATGAATTGAAGAGTGGAGATTCGATAAAACTATTTTTTGTTACTTTCTGCAATCCATTTCAATATTTTATTGCCTTTGCTGTTGCCAATAAGTTTTTTTATTTCCTCTTCGTTCGATTCTTTAATTCTTTTTATACTTTTAAAATGAGAGAGAAGCTTTTTCTTTGTTTCGGGTCCAATCCCATTTACATTATCTAATTCTGAAATAATTTGCGATTTACTTCTTTTTTGACGATGAAAGGTAATCCCGAAACGATGTGCTTCATCACGCAAGTGCTGAATAATTTTTAACGTTTCGGAATTTTTGTCAATATATAGTGGAACTGGGTCATAAGGGAAATATATCTCTTCAAGGCGCTTTGCTATGCCGATAATTGCTATTTTACCGTAAAGCCCATTTTTCTGAAGAGATTCAACAGCAGCGTTTAGTTGTCCTTTACCTCCGTCAATCACAATGAGTTGGGGTAGGGGGGAGCCTTCGTTAAGCGCGCGAGAGTAGCGTCTTTCTACAATCTCGCGCATTGATGCGAAATCATCAGGGCCTGCAACGCTCTTAACGTTGAAATGGCGATAGTCTTTTTTTGATGGTTTACCTTTTTTGAACACCACACATGCTGCAACCGGATTTGTTCCCTGTATATTGGAATTGTCAAAACATTCTATATGCCACGGCATCTCTTTTAACTGCAAATCTTTTTGCAGGGTTTTCAGGATTCTTGTAGTCCGCTGTTCCGGGTTTAGCATTTCTGCTTTTTTCAATTTATCTATTTTGAATTGTTTTACGTTCTTCTCAGAAAGAGAGAGGAGTTTACGCTTATCGCCACGCTGTGGAATGGTGAACTCTACATCCGATAATTTCAGATCCGGGATAAACGGAACAATAATCTCTTTCGATTTGCTTCCGAAACGATCACGCATCTCAATAATTCCCATACTTAGCAATTCCTGAGCACTTTCATCGAGTTTCTTTTTATATTCAAAGGTATATGCTTGGTTTACTGAGCCATTAACAACATGAAGATAGTTAATGTATGCAGAGTTTTCATCCTCTTCAATTGAGAATACATCAAGATTATAGTTTGTATTGCTGACTACTTGAGATTTCTCTCTGAAGTTCTGAATAAGCACCAATTTTTCTTTCAACTCGTGAGCCTCTTCGAAACGCAATTCATTTGCAAGCAGCTGCATCTTCTCCTGAACCTGTTTTTCAATAATTGCAACATTTCCTTTTAATATTTCAATAATTTCCTCAATATTCTTATTATATTCTTCAAGTGTCTGTAACCCTTCGCATGGGCCGTTGCATCTTTTAATATGATATTCGAGGCAAACTTTGAATTTTCCCTCAATAATATTTTCAGGAGTAAGATTGAGTCTGCATGTACGTATTTTATAGACTTTTCTGAAAATGTCTAAAAGGGTATTTACAGATTGAACTGAGGTATAAGGCCCAAAATATCTTGATCCGTCTTTCACAATATTTCTTGTTTTGTAAACTCTCGGGAAAAATTCATTTTTTACTACAATATAAGGGTAGGTTTTGTCATCCTTTAGCATCACGTTGTAACGTGGCTTTAGTTGTTTTATAAGATTATTTTCAAGTAGGAAGGTGTCTTCTTCGGTGTTTACAACTATATATTTTATTTTTCTGATATTTCTTACAAGAATTCTGGTTTTAGGATGTTCATGATTTTTGTTGAAATAAGATGACACTCTTTTTTTCAGATCTTTTGCCTTGCCAACATATATAACTGTGCCTTTCTCATCTATAAACTGATAACAGCCCGGAAGATGAGGAATTACGGCAAGTGTATTTTTTATCTCTTCTGACATTTTAGCAAGTAGCAATTGCTGCAAAATTACAAAACTGAATTTTTCAAAAAATCTTTTTCGGGTTAAAATTTAAATTTTTAATTACCATCGGTAGATATTGCTTTTTATAAGCATTATAAATTTTATTGGTTTTTTTGTTGACCTGTTATTTGATCTACTCACTAATTTAAGCTGATGATTATTCGTTGAATTTAAGAAGTGAACTAACTTCCACCTCTTCAGGGAAATGCTTCCTGCCTTTAAGTTCTACTAATTCTATAAGAAAATTAATAAAGATTTTTTTCACCCCAAGTTTTTTTACAAGATTATATGCTGCAGCCATTGTCCCTCCTGTGGCTAGTAAATCATCATGCAGCAGGACTACATCGTTTTTTGTTAATGCGTCTTCATGGATTTGTATTGCGTCATTTCCATACTCTTTTGTGTAGGTTTCCTCTATAACTTTATATGGAAGTTTTCCAGGTTTCCTTATTGGCACAAATCCAGCTCCAAGTCTTACAGCTAATGCGGGGCCCAAAAAGAATCCCCTTGATTCAATACCTACTACTTTTGTTATACCTCTATCCTTGTACTGCTCATACAAAAGGTCTGTTAACTCTTTCAAGTGAGTTGGTGATTGGAATAGCGTTGTGATATCTTTAAACTGAATTCCAGGAATTGGGAAGTCCGGAATATTTCTAACAGCTGATGTAAGTGTCTCTATGCTCATTTTTAATATATTTTATTTTGATTTTTCACTGTTCCACGTGGAACATTTACGGTTTTATCGTCCTAAGAGGACAAGCAGCACAGAAATGTCATTGGGGGAGACCCCCGGTATTCTACTTGCCTGTGCAATGGTTCCCGGGTTTATTTTTGTAAGTTTTTGCCTTGCCTCGGTAGATAACGACTGTATTTCAGTATAGTTGAACTTGTCTTTGATACGGATCTCCTCCAAACGGGTTATTTTGTCTGCCATTATCTGTTCCCGTTTAATGTAGCCGCTATATTTTATTTCGATATTAGCACATTCAATTATTTCTTCCTTCCGGTCAGCAATCGTGTCAAGGGTTTCTTTAAGAGGAGTCACATTGTCAGACATCAATGACAAGTCGATATGAGGACGTGTGAGCAGGTCTATCAGCTTCACGCCATGCTTTAGCGGAGTTGTACCGATATGCTCCAGGAATGGGTTTATCCTTTGTGGTTTGATTGAAAAGTTTTTTACAAAATCTATTATTTTTCTCACTTCTTCCTCTTTTGCTTTCAAAAGGTGCATTCTGCTTTCCGAGGCTAGCCCTAAGTTATATGATTTTTCTGTGAGCCTTTCGTCTGCGTTGTCCTGGCGAAGGAGAATGCGATACTCAGCGCGTGAAGTGAACATTCTGTAGGGTTCATCCACACCTTTTGTTATCAGGTCGTCAATAAGTACGCCTACATATGCTTCGTCTCTTCTCAGTGTAAATGGATTTCCTCCATGGCAATTTATATGAGCGTTTATCCCTGCTATCAGCCCCTGTCCGGCTGCTTCTTCATAGCCGGTTGTACCGTTGATCTGCCCCGCGAAAAAGAGATTTTTCACTAATTTTGTCTCAAGCGTAGGGTACAGTTGAGTAGGGTCAAAAAAGTCGTACTCTATGGCATATCCCGGGCGATAAATATGAACATTCCTAAATGCCGGAACAAGTTTCAAAGCTTTCAGCTGTGTTTGAAGGGGCAGGGAAGAGGAGAAACCATTGAGATAATATTCGTGAGTAGTTTCTCCCTCGGGCTCAAGGAACAGCTGATGACTGGTTTTTTCGGAGAAAGTAACAATTTTTGTTTCAATACTCGGGCAATAGCGGGGTCCGATACTCTGTATTTGTCCATTATAAAGAGGAGAGTCGTTCAATCCTTCTCTAATTGCTTCATGTACTTTTTCCGATGTATATGTTATCCAGCAACTGAGCTGCTTCAGCTCCCGCTTTACATTGGGTAAATATGAGAATTTGTGAAAACTATCATCATCCCCTTTCTGTTCTTCCATAAGAGAAAAATCAACAGAACGGGCATCTATGCGTACAGGTGTACCCGTCTTCATCCTGTCGGTTTTAAACCCTTTTTCGCATAGCTGCTCTGTCATGCCGAGAGAGGCTGGCTCAGCAATACGGCCCCCGCCAATCTGTACTTTGCCGATATGTATTAATCCGTTCAGGAATGTTCCGTTGGTTAGAATAACTGCTTTCGCCAAAAATTCTACTCCCATGCGGGTTTTAACACCGGTAACTATTGACCTGTCAAATGTCAGTTCGGTTACCATATCCTGCCACATATCAAGGTTTGGTGTGTTTTCAATTATTTCACGCCAGTTTTCGATGAATTTCATACGGTCGCTTTGTACACGCGGGCTCCACATGGCAGGTCCTTTCGATCTGTTTAGCATACGGAATTGAATAGCGGTTTTGTCGCTTACAATACCCATCTGCCCACCCATAGCATCAATCTCGCGCACAATCTGCCCCTTTGCAATGCCGCCTACAGCGGGATTACAGCTCATTTGGGCGATCTTGTTCATATCCATTGTGATAAGCAGTACCTTAGAGCCCAGGTTGGCCGCTGCTGTAGCAGCTTCGCATCCGGCATGCCCGGCACCAACAACAATTATATCGTACTTAAAGTTCATCTTGTAATATAAATATTCTATTTCTGCCCTCTGATAAGTAAATGAATTTACTCTGCACCTGTTTTATAAAGCAGTACCTTTTATGCTTATGCAAAGATACTAAAAAAGAAAAAGTTAAGAATATTCTAACTGTTAATTACAGGTAAGGTTGTTTTAAGCGTCACTAAGCCAATTGTATATGGAGGCAGACCGATAGTTGGCCGCTATAATCTCTATTGTAATTGCCACTAAACGTGTGGTTTGTGTGGGTTGCCCGTAAATTTCAATTTTCCCCCGGTAGTGAAATCACTGTCCATAATGTCCGTATAAGCCTTCTTATCAAACTTGGTATAAAAAAGTTTTCAGTATTATGTTATATGGAATATTAATGCTTCGTTAAAACTTCATTTATAATACTGACAGTCAACAATTTATGCCAGATCCCCAAAAAGTGCCATACTCTATTGATATTCAGAGAACTATAAGAACTGTTTTAAAAAAATTACCGAAGTATTGGAATATAAAGTGACTAGTATAATAAGTTTTGTTTATTCAAATGTATGTTTCCAAAAGTATATTGTATTCCCTAATGTAAATATTTAATATTTATACAGATAATAGTTTCAGAGCATCGTTTTCAGCTGCACGCATCAATCTGGCATCGGTGGCTGACTTGTCGTCAATCCCACATAAATGTAATACTCCGTGTATAATAACACGGTGCAGTTCCTCTGTATATTCAGTACAATACTTTTGTGAATTGGAATTCACTGTATCGAGACTGATAAAGATATCTCCCGATATTATATCACCTTCGGAGTAGTCGAAAGTGATAATATCTGTATAATAGTCGTGATTCAGGTAGTGAAGGTTAATCTCCAGTATTTTCTCATCGTCACAGAAAATATAAGAGATATCTCCCACATTTTTACCATAATTTTTCGCAACGGTTCTTATCCAGTTTGCAGTTTCTCTATTTTTTATTGCAGGAAAATCAACATTTTCCACATGAAAAGTAACAGCCATATATTTAACATTTATTTACTTTGAGAATTGCCTTATTTCAACCGAAAAAGAGATAGGCCACGAAAATGGCCGCAATTACACCGGTCAAATCAGCCAAAAGCGCGCAGGGAACGGTGTAGCGTGAATTCTTGATGTTCACTGCACCATAGTAAACGGCAACAATATAGAAGGTGGTGTCGGTTGCTCCTTGGAGTACGCTCGATAGTCTCCCGGTGAAAGAATCGGCGCCAAACGTTTTCATTGCATCAATCATCATCCCTCGTGCTCCGCTACCGCTTAACGGTTTCATCAGAGCCGTGGGCATACTATCCACCCAGCGTGTATCGGTGCCCGTCAACGCCACAAGGTTTCGCAGTCCATCCATCAAAAAATCCATCGCTCCTGAAGCGCGGAAAACACCTATACCCACCAAAATGGCAATGAGGTATGGTATGATGGAGACAGCGGTTTTAAATCCATCTTTTGCACCGTCAATAAAGGCATCGAAGATATTGATTTTTCTTTTCAATGCCTTTACAATAAAAAGCACTATAATGGTAAACAGAATGATGTTTGCTGCCAGGCTGGAGACAATATTGATTTTTTCCTGCGGCATTGATTGAAATATCAGTACGGTTCCAGTAATAATTCCCAACATTACAAGTATAAAGCTTATTATCGCTTTGCTGAAAATATTGATTCCTTGCTTAAGGCAGACGGCAATCATGCCGGCAAGAGTAGCAGCAAATGTGGTAATCATTATGGGAATAAACACATCGGCAGGGTTAACAGCTCCCAGCTGAGCGCGGTACACCATGATGGTGACCGGAATAAGCGTCAGTCCCGATGCATTTAACACAAGAAACATAATCATGGGGTTTGATGCCTCCTCTTTGTTTAGGTTGATTTCTTGCAACTCCTGCATCGCTTTCAATCCAAAAGGTGTGGCTGCGTTGTCGAGTCCAAGCATGTTTGCCGATATATTCATCAGAATGGATCCTGATGCCGGGTGATTCTTTGGAATGTCGGGAAAGAGTTTCGAAAAAAGTGGTGCAACTGCCTTTGAGAACAATTCAACCATTCCTCCGCGTTCGCCTATTTTCATCACGCCAAGCCATAGAGCCAGCACACCCGTAAGTCCCAGCGAGATCTCAAAACCGGTTTTAGCTGAATCGTAGGTGGAATTCATGATTTCGTTAAACACATATATATCTCCGAAAAAGACAAGCTTAACTGTCGCTACTATAAAAGCGACCAAAAAAAATGCAATCCAAATGTAATTCAATACCATACTATTCGAGACTATGCTAGGATCATCAATTAAACGGATCTCTGACCAGAAATCTGTCAAAGATACAATTTAAGCCTTTTAATTAAAAGGAATTGATTTATTTTCTATCTTTATAATTCTGAGGAACCGGATTTACACGACATCCATTTGATTAAATCATACCCGGCAAAGTCCGACCGTAACCATTTAGAATATCATACCCGGCAAAGGCTTCTTATTTGCCTGGCACTAACCGGAAAGGTAGATTTGGTTACAGTCATTAATCACACAATCAGTAAGTTGAAGTATTATAAATATATATATCGTATGCAATGGAAAGATTTTTTATATTTCCGGAGTGGTTCAAAAATTGCGGTAATTCTTTTGTTGATTCTTATCGTGTTAACTTTAATATTGAATAGCCTGCTTCGCTATAGGAACTCATCCGGGTTTATTGTTGAGCAAAATGACTCATTGATAAGAGAGTTTGAAGAATTCCGTAACAAATTGAAGGAGCATGAGGAGGATTATTTTAATATCGGAACGGAAAATGATTCAGCTGAAATTTTTTCAGGAAGGGATAATTTTTTAAAAGAACCCACAGTACCGAGGGATGAATCGCCTGGAGACCGTAAATCTTATTCAAGATCGGAAAAACTGTCAGAAGGCCAAATGATCATTTTAAACAATTCTGATACAGTTGATTGGAAAAAGATACCTGGTATAGGCAGTATCTACGCCTCCCGTATTGTTAAATACCGTGATCTGCTGGGTGGCTTCGCAAGGGTTGAGCAGCTTTTGGAGGTTTATGGCATTGACAACGAGCTGTACTCTAGCATAATACCATATATTTATATTGAAACGAATACCAATTTACGCAAAGTTCAGGTCAATAAGTCTGAATTCAGGGAGATGTTGCGGCATCCATACCTTAATTACAAACAGGTTCAGGCCATCATCAACTTGCGCAGACGAAAAGGAGATATTGTTTCCATCAACGAGCTTTCTATGCTCGATGAGTTCACCACAGACGATATCTACCGTCTTGAACCCTACCTTGAGTTTTAATCGTATTAAAAAAGATCAAAAATATTTTTTCAAGATTGATGAAACGGAGGAGTAGTATCCGCTACCGAACAGGTTTAAATGTACAAGCAGGTAATATAATTGGTATAGATCAATTTGTTGAAGATAGTTTTCGGTTTTAGGGATGATTTCGTGATATGCGTTGTAAAATTCGGTCCCGAAACCACCGAAGAGGCCGCTCATGGCAATATCTACCATGGAATGGCCATAATAGACAGCAGGATCGATAAGGCAGGGGACACCATTGGTTGAAATGAGGTAATTTCCTCCCCATAGATCTCCATGTAAAAGAGAGGGTTTCGCATCGCCAAATATTTCTTGAAACAGAGGGATAACATCTTTTTCTTTTGGTATGATATTCTGCTGTATCAATCCGGCTTTAAGCGCCGACTGAAGCTGAGGGAGTATACGTTCGAACCAATAAAATTCCGCCCAGCCGGCATGGGTGTTATTCCGTTGTGGAAGACTCCCAATAAAATTATCTGTACTGAATCCGAAATCCTTCTGTGAGCAGTGGTGTAATTCGGCCAGCACTTCTCCAAAACGAATATAGTCAGACATATCGGGGCGTTTACTTTCAATAAAGTCCATCAAGAGAAAGGCTTTCCCCTCTATGGTATCTGCGAGATGCACATGAGGGACAGCTATGGTTTTTGTCTGTTCAATGGTTTGCAGTCCTTTTTGTTCCGCGTGGAACATCTCCAAAGCACAAAGGTTTGAATTTACCTTCAGAAAATATTTCCGGGCTTCAGACTCAATAAGGTAGGCAGAAGATATATCTCCTCCCGATACTGGTTTCGTGGAGATAATTTTTTCTGAAATTCTTGTAGAAATATAAGAGAGGAGTTTAAACATCTTTTTATTGCAGTTAAAAAAGACTCTTCATAACTAGCAAGATTATTAAGGTCTATTTTAACTATTATTCAGTTGACAATGCTTCGATATTCTCTTTTAGCAGGGCTATTTTACTTTCGGCATCCGCCTGTTTTCTGCGCTCGTTTTCCACTATCTCCGGTTTCGCGTTCAGGACGAACCGTTCGTTGCCAAGTTTTTTTAATACCGACTGTAAAAATCCCTCTGTATAGGCCAGCTCTGCTTTCATCTTACTGAGTTCGGCTTCCACATCCATCTTATCAGCAAGGGGAACGCTGTATTCCGTTGTTCCTACAAGGAATCCCGAGTCGCCAGGCTGTTTCTCGATGGCCGCAGAGATGCTTGACAAGTTGCACATCTTTAGTATAATACTGTTGTATTTACTGTTATGGCTACCAATAACCTGTAACTGAAGCTCATCCCTGTTTGGAATACTCTTTTCCAACCGTATGGTTCGCACTCCGGCAACCACCTGTTTCATCTCTTCGAACCCGTCAATCAGAGTTTTATCTATTGTCTTTTCTTTAGGTTGCAGAGCAGTCATTATGCTCTCTCCTGTCTCTCTTGTGTACAGTGCCTGCCACAACTCTTCGGTAATGAATGGCATAAAAGGATGCAACAGTCGCAGCAAGGCATCGAAATATTTTAGCGTTGCCCTATATGTATCAGCATCCAGAGGCTGCTGATATGCCGGTTTTATTATCTCCAGGTACCAGCCTGAGAATTCATCCCAGAAAAGCTTATATAGAAGCATTAATGCTTCGGAAAGCCGGTATTTAGAGAAGAGGTCGTCAATCTCCGAAATAGTCTCCGATAATTTTACCTGAAACCATTCTACAGCTATTTTAGACGATTCAGGCTGGGTGATATTCTTGTCAATTTCCCATCCTTTTACAAGACGAAACGCGTTCCATATCTTGTTATTGAAATTACGCCCCTGTTCACAGAGTGTTTCATCGAAGAGGAGATCATTTCCGGCAGCTGAAGAGAGTAACATTCCCATGCGTACGCCGTCGGCACCATATTTATCCATCAGCTCAACAGGATCGGGTGAGTTGCCTAACTGTTTCGACATCTTCCTTCCCTGTTTATCACGCACGATCCCCGTGAAATAAACATTCCGAAAACATGGTTCCTGACGGTACTCATATCCCGACATGATCATCCTGGCAACCCAGAAGAAGATGATATCGGGCCCGGTAACAAGGTCGCTGGTGGGATAGTAATAACTGATATCCTTGTTTCCGGGTCTGTTTATGCCGTCGAAAACTGATATAGGCCACAGCCATGATGAGAACCAGGTGTCCAAGACATCTTCATCCTGTTTCAGGTCGTCGATGGTGATATCATAATCAACCTGTTGGCGTGCCTTTTCCAAAGCCTCTTCTTTGCTCATAGCTACCACATACCCCCCTTTCGGCAGGAAATAGGCAGGAATTTGATGACCCCACCACAGCTGACGGCTTATGCACCAGTCCTTTATGTTTTCCATCCAGTGGCGGTAGGTGTTTTTATATTTTTCGGGATAGAATCTGATAGTGTCATTTTCAACCGCATCAGCAGCCGGTTTGACCAGTGGCCCCATTTTCAGGAACCACTGCATTGATAGCTTCGGTTCAATAATCTCATCGGTACGTTCCGAGAATCCAACCTTATTAGTGTAAGGCTCTGTTTTGTCGAGCAAGCCTGCTTTTTCCAAATCCTTCTCAATCTGCTTACGTACCTTGAAACGGTCCATTCCCTCATACTGCATTCCATTTTCATTGAGGGTACCATCGTGGTTAAAGATATCAATAGCCGGGAGGTTATATTTTTCTCCCAGTACATAGTCGTTTATATCGTGTGCAGGTGTTACTTTAAGACAGCCCGTACCGAACTCCACATCAACGTAATCATCTTCAATGACGGGAATAACCCTGTTGACAAGAGGGACTATCACTTTTTTCCCTTTCAAATAGGCATTCTTCGGGTCGTTGGGATTGATGCACATTGCCGTATCGCCCATGATGGTTTCAGGGCGTGTAGTAGCAACCACCGCGTAAGCGCCATCAGGATCACCATCAATCTTGTATCTTAAATAATAGAGTTTACCGCTTACCTCCCTATGGATCACCTCCTCGTCAGAAAGAGCCGTAAGGGCTTTGGGATCCCAGTTCACCATACGTACGCCCCGGTATATAAGTCCTTTTTCGTACAGGTCGCAAAATACACGCAGTACGCTTTCGGAACGAACATCATCCATGGTGAAAGCTGTTCTGTCCCAGTCGCATGAGGCCCCCAGTTTTTTCAGTTGCTCCAGAATAATCCCTCCGTGCTCGTGAGTCCATTCCCACGCGTGCTTAAGAAACTCTTTTCTGCCGAGGTCGGTTTTTTTTACTCCCCGCGATGCAAGCCTGTTCACCACTTTTGCCTCGGTGGCGATTGAAGCGTGATCAGTTCCCGGAACCCAGCAAGCGTTTTTTCCCTGCATACGTGCCCTGCGTACCAGCACATCCTGAATAGTGTTGTTAAGCATATGTCCCATGTGGAGTACTCCGGTTACGTTTGGCGGCGGTATGACAATGGTGAATGGTTCACGATGATCTGGTTCAGAATGGAACAATTTATTGTCCATCCAGTACTTATACCACTTCTCTTCTACTTCTGCAGGATTGTATTTGCTTGCAATCTCCATCTGATTACCTGAATTTATTTAAGGATTCCAAAACCGGAATCCAGAATCGTTTGATTATTGTATATAGAAAATGCAAAAATACAAAAAATGCACATCATTGCGCATTTTTTATAAATCGAACCGCTCCCGTTGTTACTATTCCTTATAGAGAAGATAGGGTTTTCTCTGCAGTTTGAACTTTACCACATCGCAAAACCATTTATCTTTTATCTCTTTGGCCGATTTGCCGGCAATGATATCCCGGCGGATATAGTCCACACCGGTTAACTTTTCGAAAAAGGGTGTGAAAAATTTTTCACCCATATTCAGATTGTTGTATGCATCTATTATGTAAGTAAGGTCGAAACCGCTTGCGATGATCTCCTCATCCGGCAGGTTGCGCAGATCCACCCCGTAGCATTTCTGGTTAAGTAACGGCGGGTTTTTTGCTCCAGGAACGGCTTGCGGGATAAATGAAAAATCAGACTCTTTATATTTCGGATGCCCGTATACCTCAAAAGGTTGGGGGGTGCCTCTGCCCAGGCTCATCACTGTACCTTCGAATAGACATGTGGATGGATAGAGGTATATAGAGTGAATATTTGGCAGATTGGGTGACGGGGCAATGGGCAATTCGTATCGTGTCTGGTGTGTGTAATTTTCGCAGGGCACAACGGTTAAGTCACACACCCTGTCTTCGGGAAGCCATTTCTCACCGTTGATCATCAACGCCAGTTCACCCAGTGTCATGCCATGCACAACCGGTATGGGAAGCCACCCTACACCCGATTTATGCTTCATGTCCAGAATGGGTCCGTCCACGTACATGCCGTTGGGATTGGGGCGATCGAGCACGATCATTTTTTTGCCGTGTTCCGCGCAGGCATCCATCATTCGTGCCATGCTGGCGTAGTAGGTATAGAAACGGAGTCCTACATCTTGCAGGTCGAACAACAACACATCAAACTGTTTTATTTTTTCTGCAGAAGGCTTTCCGCCACCGCTTCCATAAAGCGACCATATGGGAGTACCTGTTTTTTCATCTGTTGAACTGGCTACATGTTCACCTGCGTCGGCAGTTCCGCGAAAGCCATGTTCGGGAGAAAATATGCCCACCACATTGAACTTATATCTTATCAGCATATCCACAAGATGTTCATTGCCCGCCATTCCTGTCTGGTTGGTCATTACAGCTACACGCTTATCTTTCAAAAGGGGAAAATAGGCATCAGTTATTTCAGCACCTGACTTCACAGTTGTTTTGTTTTGTGCGAATATACAAGTACAGAGAAGAAGGGCTGGCAAGAAAAAAAATTTGTTCATAAGATTATAAATTATGGTTCAAGGTAAAAATATTTTACTAATTTATCGATTTAATCATAACCTTACCTTGAGTCCCGTCCGATAAGTCTTTTTTCTTGAAAAATTTCACAAGATGAACATTGATATTCAATAAGTTGCAAACCAATAAAATTGGGTTTTGAGGTTTTAGGAGGGGACTCAACCTTATTATTACTAAATCGATAAGCTATTCCATTATGTAAATTATTCTTGTTTTATCATTACTCTGTTTCAGTATTCGAATATTTTTGGAGTTCATGCAGTTGATCAAACTCTTCTTCAAGCAATTGCAGTTCTTTTTTTATTTCCATAAGTTTGCCAACTGCTTCCACACGTTTTGCCTCATCATCTTTTTTCGACTTTAGAGTCTGGCGGGCACCTTCCAGCGTCAACCCCTTCTCTTTTACGAGATGATATACTATCTCCACCTGTTTCACATCTTCTTTGGTGTATTGGCGTGTTCCTCCGGTGGTTTTTTTAGGATTGATGTTGTCGAACTCCTTCTCCCAGAAACGCAGGAGTGATACGTTTACCGCGAAATGATCGGCTACCTCCTGAATGGAGTAGAAAAGTCGTTTGTCATCGAACCGGATCAGCTTTCTTCGTTTACCCATACTGATATTTCAGTTTAAAATCGCTAAGAAGTATATTTACAAATAGCTTATTGCTTTGAAAATATTCGCAATATAGTTCTCAAAAATAATATTATTCGGGTGCAAAGGCAAATTTTTATTGATTTTGGTGAATTAACCTGCTTGAGGGATTCATTTTTCTATAAAACCGTCATTGTATATATACAAGGCAACTATTCAAAAATTCTGATTCCAGAAAATTTCTATCTTCTCCATTTAGTTGATACTTAAATTTATTACTCTTCGCTTATACGTTTTGCAATATATATCATCGAGCTGGAGCATTCAGGTTGAAAAAGGGAGAATACAAATCCTGCTATGCCAATCGAAAAAGCCCTGATATACTTTACAACCACGGGGCTTCCTTTATATTTCTCACTTAGCAGAGAAATATAAAAAGCATCCAGAGGCATCCGGAATCTTTTTACGATTTTCATCCTGTGCCCTGCAAGCAGTTGCTCTACGGAAACCGGGGTAAAGTGCCATAGATGTCTGGGAGTATCATATGCAGCCCACATCTCTTTGTAAAATCTTGCATCATAAGAGTGGTGGTTAGGCAGTGCAAGCACCACTGTGCCATCGGGTGCGAGAATATCCTTTATCTTGTCGATGGTTTCGTTCGGTTTCTCCAGGTGTTCGAGTACATGCCAAAGAGTGATAATACTGAACGATACATCTTTCATTTCGAAAAAACTTTTCTCGTCCTTTACGTCTAATGCGAAATGGTTGTTTGCCCATTCCCGTGCCTTTTTGTTTTTCTCAATGCCGGAGACTGCAAAACCATATTTTTCGGCAGCGTTCATAAAGTAGCCTGTTCCACAGCCTATATCAAGCAATGTCTTATCATAACCTTTAACAAATGATTCTGCCACTTTGACTTTTCTCTTTAGCATATGTTCCCTGAAAAGGTGATACAGCTTGTTAATCAGTCCTTTGTCTGAGTCGGAATGAGAGATATAGTCAGGTGAGTCGTAATATTTTCCGATAACATCTTCCGATGGGAAATTGTTTGTAAAGCGGAATCCGCACACCGTGCAATCACAAACAGGAAAAACCTCCTTGCTTGAGAAATGATCAACAGCATCAAAAATTTTTTTTAAATCCCCGCTGCCGCAAACTGGGCATCTTTCAATTGTTATTACTGACATATATCCTGATTAAATCATCCCAAAAGTACGATTATTCAGGTGAAAGGCAAACTTTTTTTCTTTATTCTCACTACAAATGTTTACTTTCTACAACAAATCACTTAATTCTACTATTCAAAAATCTGCTATTGTCTTCAATTAAGTGAATTACTGCTGTCTGGTTAAACATTAATCTATGTCTTACTAATTTATAATCCATTGATAATTAATATATCTATATTTGCCCATTTAGGAATATTCCAAGATTTAATTTCAAATCGAAAAGTTGGAAATGGAGTGTATTCCATTGTATAATAGATGTATATAACATTTGTTTCATTTTAAACCGGACAGTAGTGTAAGTGAATATAACGTGAACTTTAATATAAACGCTTTTTGTGATCCTGCTGTCTCAAATATCAATTTATTAAGTGTAACATAAACTATACCTGATATCTACGCTTAAAGTTTCAGTTATACAGTTTTTGAAGCCACTGAAATTGTTCCTTTGCTGAATTCTTTTATAAAACATCCCAGGATAATGGTGATACGGCGAATACCCTCTTTTGGAATTTTAAAGTTTTCTTCTGCAAGTTTTCGTCCTGTTATATTTGTTAGTTCGCTCTGTAATTTTTGATATAATTTTCTACTTTACTATGCAACCTCTTGTTAATCAGATTTCAGCAGTTTTTACTTAATAATTATGTGCTGTTTTATAAACAATTTCTTCCGTTAATTAACATAAGATAACAGAAGAAAAGGTCAAAAAAAGACATTCCTTTGGTTAATAAATGATAATGATTTATATTTGTGGTTTATGATTTATTAAGCGAGATAAAGTTACCTTTAAAAAGCTCTGCTTATTTTTTTAATTCGTAAATTTCACGAACGCCTTAAGGATTGATATTGATATTATTACCATTAAGTATCTTGTATTAAAATTTATTTTGGGATTGCAATAATGTTGACACTATCAATTTAAAATAAATCCATTCATTAACACTGATAAATCAGTTATATATTATTAAACCAAATAACATGGAAGTATGAAACAAAAAATGTTAAATCTAATCAAAAGCTTATTATTCACCTCATTGTGGATAATTGCCATGGGTGTGTTTGCTCAAACTAATATTAGAGGTACGGTTACCGATGCCGGTAGTACGCCGATGATCGGTGTGAACGTTGTAGAAAAAGGAACTTTAAACGGCACGGTTACTGATATTAATGGAAATTTCACGTTAAATGTGGTTTCGCCAGGTTCCGTATTGGTATTCTCATATGTAGGATATATTACACAGGAAATAACTATTGGCGAAAGACGGCAGTTTACGGTTGTGATGCAAGAAGATTTAGAAAGTCTTCAGGAGATTGTGGTGGTAGGTTACAGCACTCAGGCTAAAAAAGATATTACCGGTTCGGTAACTGTGGTGAATACCAAGGATCTTTTGGCTGCAAGTGGTTCTTCTGCAACACAGCAGCTGCAAGGAAAAGCTGCGGGTGTGTATGTTGGCCAAACGGGTTCCCCCGGTTCGGCAACCATGGTTCGTATCCGGGGAATTAATACGGTGAATGATAATGGTCCTTTGTACGTTATCGATGGTGTATCTACCCGTAACCAGAACCTGAGCAGTCTGAATCCTAACGATATTGAAAGCATGCAAGTGTTGAAGGACGCATCCTCCGCTGCCATTTACGGGGCACAGGCGGCCAATGGCGTTATTCTGATTACCACCAAACGTGGAACGGCGTCAGGACAGCCAAAATTAACGTATGATGCTTATTATGGAGTTCAAAAAACAACCAAACGTTACGATTTGCTAAACTCCGCCGACCGGTTGGCGTTGGAGTGGGAGTCGCTACGCAACGCCATGTTGCTCCGTGGTGTACCTGCAGACAAAGCTATTCCCTATCATGCCCAATTTGGCGAATACCCGGAACCTCGTATCCCCAATTATCTTACGGTAACTGGAGCGAAAGGTGAAAATCAGGATATTAAGAACTATTCGTTCCCCGATAATCAAATGGTCCCTTTTTCAGATACCGACTGGTGGAGCGAAATTGACCGGGTAGCTCCCATTCAGAGCCATCAGTTAACCTTGTCTGGGGGTAATACAAAGGGAAAGTATTTGATGGGATTGAACTATTTCGATCAGCAGGGAACGGTGAAGTACTCTTATTACAAAAGATATCAAACCCGTTTGAACAGTTCATTCGATGTTCGCCCCTGGTTGCGTTTTGGTGAAAATTTGCAATATACTTGGACAAAAGATGTTGGTCTAAACACCAATTTTAACGAGGCAAACCCATATTCATGGACATACCGTGCCTCTCCCTGGGTTCCGGTAAAGGATGAATTCGGAAATTGGGCCGGTTCGAAAATCAATGGAACCGGAAATTTCATTAACGTTGTTGCTCAGGAATACAGGAACAAAGATAATTATTGGAGCAATTCGAGAATCTTTGGTAATTTTTGGGGTGAAGTGGATTTAATAAAAGAATTGATGTTCCGGACGAATTTTGGTGTGGATTATACCAATCGTTATTATTACCGAATGAGTAAAAAGAATCCCGAATTTTCCGAAAGTCCGGGAACGAATAATTTGGAAGAGCGTTCGGAATTTAACTTCAGGTGGGTGTGGACCAATACCTTGACATATAATAGGGTGTTTGACGACATTCATTCGTTAAATGTGATCTTGGGATCGGAAGCCATCCGTGACGGGCTGGGACGCGGTATGAGCGGACAGCGGTTCGGATATTTGTATGAAGACAATATCAATACCTGGACGCTAGGGATGGGAGAAAGGAATGATCAACGGGAAAATGATTCATGGTACAACGGTGAATTTGCTCTCTTTGGAATATTCGCCCGTGCCGACTATTCTTTTAAAGACAAGTACCTACTTACGGGAATTGTTCGCAGAGATGGAGTTTCCCGGTTTGCTAAAAAAAACAGATACGGTACTTTTCCATCGGCATCTTTGGGCTGGCGTGTATCGGAAGAACAATTTATGGAGGGAACAAGAGACTGGTTGGACGATTTGAAATTGCGTATTGGTTATGGAATTACCGGTAATTCCGAGATGGCCCGAACCACTAACTACGCGATGGAGTTTACAACCTATCCCCGAGCCACAAATTATGATCTTGGCGGAGCAAATACCGGAACAAACCTGGGTTACAGGTTGAACCGTTTTGGTAATGAAGATACGAAGTGGGAATCTACTAAAATGGCCAATCTGGGAATTGATGCTACTTTTGGGAATGGAAAATTCTCCACATCATTGGATTTATATCACAAACAAACTTCCGACATGTTGATAGAAGCTGCTTATTCGGCTTTAGCAAACGATGAAATTGGAAAACCGTACATCAACTACGGAGATATGAAAAACGTGGGTGCCGATTTTACATTTAATTATCGGGATAAAAAAGGTGATTTTTCCTGGGACCTCGGATTGAATTTATCAACCTATAAAAATACGGTATTGCGCCTTTCCAACTCCGATGATTTTGCTTTATGGGGATATGGTGACCGCTTTGATGTGGGTGAAACACGTACGATTAAAGGGCGTCCCATATCGGAATTTTATGGATTTAAGATTATAGGCTTTTATGAAAATGAACAAGACGTCATGAATTCTCCGGTTCCCTATAATACCACCCAAAAAGATTTGTTGGATCCCGATAAACCGGGTCCGCAGGAGTATGTGGGAAAGTACAAGTATGCCGATTTGGGTGGAGGCGAAAATGGAGAACCCGATGGTAAGATCGATATGAACGACCGTACAGTCATCGGTAGTCCGCATCCCGATCTAATTGCCGGCTTAAATGCTTCTTTCACGTATAAAAATTGGGATTTGACTATGTTTTGGTATTCAACCTTAGGAAACGATATTCTCAATAACACCAAATTTTTTACTGATTTTCCCCTGTTTGGAGGGAACCGCTCCACTCGAATGCGCGATCTTTCCTGGAAAAAAGGTGCCGACAATTCAAAAGCCCAATTGCCCATATTAGACTCAAAGGATGGTTGGACAGGAAAAGTGCTTAATTCTTACTACATTGAAGACGGTTCATTTTTAAGGTTGAAAAATTTAGTGGTTGGGTATACATTGCCTAAGTCATGGTTACAAAAGGCAACTATTTCCAACCTACGTATATATCTACAAGCTGAGAACTTGTTGACCTTTACAAAATACACCGGATTGGATCCTGAAATTACGAACAGGGAAACCGGAGTGGGTAATCGTGCCGACTTGAGCCGTGGAATTGATGGTGGAGGCTGGCCCACAACAATGCGATTAATTTTTGGCGTAAATTTCGCTTTTTAAATTACTTTAAATTATTAAACAGTATGAAAAATAATAATATTCTGATATCATTTATTGCCACAATTTTTATTATGCTGGCTTCTTGTGGAGAAAGTTTTCTTTATAAAACGCCTCAAGGGAGTATAGATCAGGCTGCTTTGATGAATAAGACAGGTGTCGATTTACTTACTACAACAGCTTATGCCAATCTTACTGAAGATGGCTGGGGTGCTAGCCCTTTTAACTGGACGTTTGGAGGCATGTATGGCGGCGACGCCAACAAAGGCTCCGATGCCAATGACCAGTCCGTTTTAAACGATATGGAGAAATATAGTGTGCAATCGAACAATAACTATATTAATCAAAAATGGATATGGGTGTATAAAGGCGCAAAACGGGTGAACATTGCTTTGCAAACCATAGAAGAAGTGGAAGAAGAGTTGCCGGAAATTTTTGTGAAAACCCGGAAAGGGGAACTGTATTTTCTCCGAACGTTGTTCTATTTTGAGGGCATAAAAGTGTTTGGCCCTTTCATTCCATGGGTGGATGAAACCGTCAAGGATAATGATCCCAAAATACATAATGATGTTGACATTTACCCGAAAGTATTGGCCGACATAGATGTTGCTATAACTAATTTGCCGGAAAAACAGGATTTGCCTGGAAGAGCAAATTTGTGGGCAGCCAAAGCGTTAAAGGCTAAAATCCTGATGCAAAAAGGCGACATGGCTTCAGCAAAACCCATTCTGAAAGATGTAATAGATAACGGCCAAACATCCAATGCCCTGAAATATGGGTTGGAAGATGATATGAACGCCAATTTTGATAGTTATCGCGATAACGGTAAAGAGTCTATTTTTGCGGTTCAATTTTCTAACGACTATAACAATGCCAATACAGGAATGTCTTTATGCTATCCCCATGGTGGTGCCGATTCTCCCGGTGGATGTTGTGGCTTTTACCAACCTTCTTATGAATTGGCTAATTCTTTTAAAGTGGGTACGGACGGATTACCTTTATTAGATAATTCTTACAGGAGCGAGCCGTATGTATCGGTAAAAAACCCGTCTACTGAAAAAGAAGCGCCACTATCTGTCAATACCAATGCCCTTGTTGACCCACGTCTCGATTTTGCCATTGGACGTTTCGGTATCCCCTATAAAGACTGGGGGTTTCCCAAAAGCAACTGGGTGAGAGATATGGGGAACGGCGGATTCTTTATGCCTAAGAAACACGTTTATTCAAAAAAAGAATTAGACGCGGGATTGGCCGGTGGAGGATTAAGTGCCGGTTGGGCACCGGGGTCGGCCATAAACTTGCAATACCTGAGTTTAAGGGATATGATATTGCTTTATGCCGAATGTTTGGCGAATGACGGAAATACAGCGGAAGCCATGAATATGGTCAACCAAATTCGTAAACGGGCCGCTCTTCCCGTGAACATAATCAAACTGCCAAATGGTAATCCTGCGGCAAATTACCTTGTCAAAGAGTATCCTTCCACGCATGCTGTGTTCACCAATAAAGAATTATGTATAAAAGCAGTTCGGATGGAACGGAAATTGGAACTGGCCATGGAAGGACAACGCTGGTTTGATTTGGCACGATTGGGTGGCGAATATATGTCGCAGCAAATTAAAGAATATATCGATTTTGAGAAGGGATATTTGTTCACCAAATTCAGTGCTGCTGTTACACTGGATGCAAGTAAAACTATGTTCCCAATACCTCAAACTCAAATTCAAACCATGGGAAATGATGAAAACGGCGAACCATATTTGGTACAACCCGATCCATGGAAATAAATAATTTTATATAACTGAACTAAAAGGGAGGATATCCTCCCTTTTATATTGATTTTAAGGTTTATGATCAGATACAAATTATCAATCGTTGCTATTGCAATCTTTATGTTTGCAGGGTGTAAAAGAAGCAACCCGGAGTTAATGGATTTCACTTACAAGTTCACCATGGAGAGTATCGGGAATTATAAGGTAGAATTTCAGATGAATTCCGATTCCACCTATAAAATTGAACAGAATAATTATTTTTTTGATAAATACGAAGGGGTTAGCCGTCCAGTAGTCAGACAGGGCAATCTAACAACAGAGGAGTATATAGAACTTAGGGAATTGGTAAGTAAAAGCGGTATTAATGATATGAGAGAATCTTACGGATTTGAGAAAAATAATAATTTACAAAATTCAATTTTATATATCATTGAATTGGTTCAAAACGGTCAAAGCAAATTCATTTCTATTAATGCCAATGGTGGAGAACGTTTTCCAGACGACTTCAACCGTCTGATCGAGACTACCGGAGATTTCATTGATTACAAACTGGACGAATAATGTTTATTGTTTGTTTCAATTTATACTTTTTCTTGTTTACATATTTCATTGCAAGTGTCTTGTCTGTTTAAGCACACATATTAAAGCCAGTCATTGTTAATTCTTGCACGATGCCAAATCATTAAAAGAAAATTTTGAGTGATAAAATAGAAAAATTAATTGAAGCAAATTTTTACGAGCGGCATCTGAAAAGAGTACTGGTTGATGAATTATTGGCAGATTATCAGATCTATTGGAGTAATTTGGAAAAATTACTACCCAATGCCGATAAATATATTGGTATTTTTTTAAAGATTTATTGGGCCTGGTAAAACATCTGTTGCGAGTATTGTTAAACCGAATTAATTTTTAAGCGTCTTTCGTAAAAGGAAATACTCCTGTTCCAAAAAACCTGTTCCAAAAAACCTAAGAAAATAGTATCTTTGCATTTTGTTTTGAAATAAAAAACATAGCAAGGGTTAGGAGAAGGTGCAAAGAAACCTTACGCTCCAGATCGGTTAATCCGTGGCATATTACTTCTATCCTTGGTTTTTAACGTGTAACATATAACTTGTATGATGACTTCCAAAGAGATTAGACAGTCGTTCAAAGATTTTTTTCAATCGAAAGAACACCATATTGTTCCTTCGGCTCCCATGGTAATTAAAAACGACCCCACATTAATGTTTACCAACGCCGGAATGAACCAGTTCAAAGATATTATCCTTGGCAATACGCCTGCAAAATATCCGAGGGTTGCCGATTCCCAAAAATGTCTGCGCGTGAGCGGTAAACATAACGATTTGGAAGAAGTCGGACACGACACATACCACCATACCATGTTCGAGATGCTTGGTAACTGGTCTTTTGGCGACTATTTCAAGAGGGAGGCTATTGAATGGGCATGGGAGTATCTTACCGAAGTACTTAAGCTTGATAAGGATAGGCTGTATGCCACTGTTTTTGAAGGCGCTGCCGAAGAGAATCTTGAGCGTGACGATGAGGCGGCTTCATACTGGGAGCGATACCTGCCTAAAGGGCGGATTATAAACGGGAACAAGCATGATAATTTTTGGGAGATGGGTGATACAGGCCCTTGCGGCCCATGCTCCGAGATACACATCGACATCCGCCCCGACAGTGAACGCGCGAAGGTTGACGGGCTTACTCTCGTGAACAGAAGTCATCCGCAAGTGATCGAGATATGGAACCTGGTATTTATGCAATATAACCGTAAAGCAGACGGTTCGCTGGAACCTCTACCCGCGAAAGTTATAGATACCGGTATGGGATTTGAACGATTGTGTATGGCAGTACAGGGTAAATTGTCGAACTACGACACCGATCTTTTTCAGCCAGTCATCCGAAAGATAGGTGATATAAGTGGAAGACAATATGGAGAGGATGAAAAAACCGATATCGCTATGCGTGTTATCGCAGACCACCTGCGTACGATTGCTTTCTCCATTACCGATGGCCAGCTTCCTTCTAACGCCAAAGCAGGGTATGTAATCCGTCGTATTCTGCGTCGTGCAGTCCGTTATGGGTACACTTTCCTGGGGATGCATGAACCGTTTATGTTTAATCTTATCCCTGTCCTAATAGAAGTTATGGGCGATGCTTATCCCGAGCTGATAGCTCAGCAAACGCTTATCAAGAAGGTGATGAAGGAGGAAGAGGAGTCGTTCCTGCGTACCCTGGAGACCGGAATAAAACTACTTGAGAAAAATATGCCCGATGAAGAGTGTGGGGAGTTGAGTGGCGAGATTGCTTTTAAGCTTTACGATACCTTCGGATTCCCGCTTGATCTGACCGGACTGATCCTGCGTGAGCATGGGATGACGGTTGATGTGACCGGCTTTAATGCAGAGATGCAAAAACAGAAGGATAGAGCACGCAAAGCGGCTGCAGTGGAGACGGGCGACTGGACAAAAGTGCAGGATGGTGATCCGGAGTTTGTGGGGTATGATGAAACGGAATGTATAACCCAAATTCTTCGTTACCGGGAAGTGAAGCAGAAAAAAAACAGTTTCTATCAGATTGTGCTCTCACGTTCTCCTTTCTATGCTGAGATGGGAGGGCAGGTTGGCGACAAAGGCTGGCTGATTTCGGATGAAGGTGAGAAAATAGAGATATTCGACACCAAACGTGAAAATAATTTGGCGGTGCATCTCACTCATAAACTGCCAGATAACCTGGAAGGTACATTTACAGCCAAAATTGATATGGATAAAAGGACAGCAACAGAGTGCAATCACTCTGCTACACACCTGATGCATGAGGCATTGCGTGAGGTGTTGGGCGCACATGTGGAACAAAAAGGGTCATATGTGTCACCAGAACTGTTGCGGTTCGACTTCTCCCATTTTCAAAAAATGACACCCGGGGAGATCCGTAAGGTGGAGGAAGAGGTGACAGCCAGGATTAGGAAAAACTTCCCCATAGAAGAGCATCGCCATGTTCCCATTGAAGAGGCAAAGGCTCAGGGAGCAATAGCTCTGTTCGGAGAAAAATATGGCGACGATGTACGCACTGTTCGCTTCGGTTCCTCTATTGAGCTGTGTGGTGGTACTCATATATCCTCTACAGGCCGTATAGGAACATTCCGAATTATCAGCGAAAGCGCTATTTCCGCAGGGGTCCGCCGTATAGAAGCGTTAACCGCCAAGGTTTGTGAAGATTATCTGTATGCAAAGGAAGATGCGTTGTACGAAATCAAGAATCTTCTTAATAATGTGCCTGATGTGATGCAGGGGATACATCGGATGCTCTCAGATAACGAGGATATGAAGAAGCAGCTCCAGGAGTATGTGAAAGAGAAAACCGAGCAGCTAAAGCAGATGATTATCGATAAGAAGCAGGAGGTCAATGGTGTGATTCTCTTTAAAATTATATTGCCGATGGGCTCTGCAGAAGTTATGAAAGATATCGCATATCAGCTTAAAGGGCAGTTCCCGGAGAAGATGCTTTTTGTGGGTGCCACTGTCTCAAGCGGGAAACCCAGCCTTACGGTTATGCTTAGTGACGATCTGGTAGAGAAAGGATTCCATGCCGGAAAGATGGTGCAGGAAGCAGCAAAACATATTCGGGGAGGTGGTGGGGGACAACCTCATTTTGCTACTGCCGGAGGTAAAAATGCACAAGGGATGAGTGCTGCAGTAGAGGCGATAGTCCATAAATTGAAAGTGTAAGGAACGTTTACAGATGTTTTTTTACAAATACTATAACTGCAAATTATGAACTGTTTTCAGAGACTGATTTTCATTGCGTGTGCCTTTTTCTCTCTTTTTGCATATCCCGGTGAACCGGCTGATTTGGTGAACCCCTTTATCGGGACAACAAATTACGGAACCACAAATCCCGGTCCGGTGCTGCCGAACGGCATGATGTCGGTATCGCCGTTTAATGTGATGGGATCTAATAAGAACAAGTTTGATAAGGACAAGCAGTGGTGGTCTACACCCTATTCAAATGTGAACCGTTTTTTAACAGGTTTTTCACATGTGAATCTGAGCGGAGTAGGTTGCCCTGAAGCAGGTTCACTCTTGTTGATGGCTACCTCGGGAGATTTAAACGTAAACTACACGGAATATGGGAGTGAATATACCAGTGAGACTGCTACTCCTGGTTATTACTCCAACATACTCACAAAGTATAATATCAAAGCGGAGGTATCGGCTACTTCCCGAAGCAGCATTGCCCGTTTCACCTTTCCCGAAGGAGAGGCAAATATAATTCTGAACCTGGGTGAGGGACTTACCAATGAGTCCGGAGCTTGGATGCGCCGAGTGAGCGATACCGAAGTTGAAGGTATGAAACTTTTGGGTTCGTTTTGTTATAACCCTCAAGCGGTGTTTCCCATCTATTTTGTTATGCGGGTAAACAAAAACCCCAAAGCTGCCGGTTATTGGAAGATGCAGCGTGAGATGGGAGTTGAAGCACAGTGGGATGAGACCAGTGGAAAAAGAAAGCTATATACCCGGTATGACCGAGATATTGCCGGTGATGATATCGGCGCATTTTTTATGTATGATATGACGGGGGGAGAGTCGGTTGAAGTTCAGATAGGAGTCTCTTTTGTGAGTACCAAAAATGCACGTTTGAACCTGGAAACAGAACAGCCCGGTTTCGATTTTGAAAAAGTTAAGCGTGATGCGCGCAAGGCATGGAACGATGCTTTGTCGAAAGTTATACCTGAAGGAGGTTCCAAAGACCAGCAGGTTATTTTCTATACCAGTCTCTATCATGCTCTCATTCACCCGAATGTGTTGAATGATGTGAATGGTGAATACCCCGAAATGGAAGGTAACGAAATCCGCAAAACAGATTCAGCCCGATACACAGTTTTCTCACTCTGGGATACCTACAGGAATGTACACCAGCTCTTAACACTGCTTTACCCCGAAAAGCAGCTGAATATGGTCCGCTCCATTGTAAACATGTATAAAGAGGGAGGTTGGCTGCCAAGATGGGAGCTTTACAGCCGCGAAACGCTCACCATGGAGGGTGATCCCGCCATCCCGGTGTTGGTGGATAGCTGGATGAAAGGTCTTCGCGACTTTGATGTAGAGGCTGCCTATAATGCTATGTATAAATCTGCTGCTACTCCGGGAAAAGATAATTTTATCCGTCCAGATATTGACGACTATATTGCCAGGGGATATATTCCGTTAAGGGAGGAGTTTGATAATTCAGTGTCACATGCACTGGAATACTATATCGCCGATAATGCCTTGTCAAAATTTGCAAAAGCTCTGGGAAAAGATGATGATGCAAATCGGTTTTACAGCCAGTCGCTAAATTACAGGAAATACTATTCTACGGAGTTTGGGGTGTTTCGACCTATTCTGCCCGACGGTGAATTCCTGTCGCCTTTCAACCCCAAGCAGGGCGAGAATTTTGAGCCTGTACACGGTTTCCACGAGGGGAGCTCCTGGAACTACTCATTTATGGTGCCCCACGATGTGGAGGGGTTGATAAAAATGCATGGCGGCAAACGGAAGTTTGTAAAAAAGCTGCAGGAGGTATTTGACGATGGGCATTACGACCCTACTAACGAGCCTAACATCAGCTATCCTTATCTTTTCAGTTATCTGAAGGGGGAGGAGTGGCGAACGCAGGTGATTACCCGGGAGCTGCTTGCGAAACATTTCAAAAACTCACCTGACGGGCTTCCCGGCAACGATGATACCGGCACCATGTCGGCCTGGGCTGTATTTACCATGATGGGTCTTTATCCCGATAATGCAACAGACCCCTCGTATACGTTTACAACACCTGTTTTCGACAAGCTGACAATAACACTTGATGCATATCGTTACAACAGTCACACGATTGAAATAGAGAGTGTGCGGCCTTCAGACAAGGCTATCTTAATTGACAGAATAGAGGTCGATGGCAAACGGTGGAAAAACCACCGGATTACCCACGATGAGCTGGTGAAAGCAAAAAGAATAGTTTTCTATCTCAAAGAGAGGAGATAAAACGAGTTCGCCTGGCATATCCTGTTGTGCTTGTCACCGTAATTTTTGTTTGCTGAGAAAGCAACGATACCTGCATGTTTTACTGTCAAACATATCAACCAGCAACCGCTTTTCAGTGATAGTGTTAGACCATAACATGTTTGAGCTCACTCCTAAAATTGTGAATATCAAAAATTATTATTTTTAATGCATTGAGTGTCAATATCTGTCTAGGCTCTACTGCAAAAAAAATTATCGGAGAGGAGTGCTGTAATATGTCTATTTTTTATATTTACTGGAAAATCATAACTTTGCAATCATTCATTTGCTAATTCTGGAAAAATTATGAGTGTACCCTTAGCTGAACGGTTGCGGCCGCAAAATCTTGATGAGTTTATCGGACAAAAGCATTTGGTCGGTAAGGGTGCTGTATTGCGCCGGATGATAGACTCCGGCAGGATACCGTCTATCATATTCTGGGGACCACCGGGAGTAGGGAAGACGACCCTTGCCCATATAATCGCCAATACTGTGAACGCACCTTTTTACAAGCTGAGTGCTATAAATTCAGGGGTGAAGGATGTGCGTGAGGTGATTGGAAAAGCAAAGAGCAATAGTTTTTTCAACAATGCCGCACCAATACTCTTCATAGATGAAATACACCGGTTCAGTAAGTCGCAGCAGGATTCCCTTCTGAATGCCGTAGAGACCGGTACGGTAACACTTATAGGGGCCACTACCGAAAACCCTTCATTCGAAGTAATCAGGCCGCTCCTGTCGCGCTGCCAGGTGTACGTGCTGAAATCCCTTGAGAAGAAAGACCTGGAGGTGCTGCTGCAGCGTGCACTAAAGGAAGATCTTATCCTGAAAGAGAAAAAAATTGAAGTGAAAGAGTCTGGAGCCCTGTTTAGATTTTCGGGAGGTGATGCCCGCAAACTGCTGAATATACTAGATCTGACAGTCGCCTACAATAACGAAGATGATATTGTGATTACCGACAAGATGGTCACCGAGCGGCTGCAGGAGAATCCGGCTGCTTACGACAAAGGAGGTGAGATGCATTACGATATAATTTCTGCCTTTATCAAATCGATCCGTGGAAGTGATCCCGATGCGGCAATTTATTGGCTAGCAAGAATGGTGGCAGGAGGAGAAGATCCCAAATTCATTGCGCGAAGGCTTGTTATTTCTGCCGCCGAAGATATAGGCCTGGCTAACCCAAACGCGTTGCTCCTGGCAAATGCCTGTTTCGAAACACTGCAAAAGATCGGTTGGCCCGAAGGCAGGATTGTATTGGCAGAAACAACCATCTACCTGGCAGCATCGCCCAAAAGTAATTCCGCTTATCTGGCAATTGACAATGCCATTGCTAAAGCCGAACAGACCGGTAATCTGCCTGTTCCGCTGCATTTACGCAACGCTCCCACCTCATTGATGAAAGAGCTTGATTATGGCAGGGAATATAAATATTCACACGACTATGATAATCATTTCGTAAGGCAGGATTACCTTCCCAAAGAGTTGAAAGGGAGTAAGTTCTGGGATCCTCAGTCGAATGCGGCTGAAGCAAAGATGTATGAGCTGATGAAGAAGTTGTGGGGTAATAAATAGATCAATACCAGTCCATTCCCCTGTCATAAGGCGAGCTTCGCTGTTCGTATTTCAAATCCTGTAGCATAGAAGAGTTGGCTCGAATCACAAAGTTGTACGATTTATATGGCCCTATTGGTATGAAGCTGGCCGACATGGTCCAGCAGTGCAGATTCCGGGTGAGCGTACAATTGATGTTAGTGAATTTTTTAAGGTCGAAATTGTAGTCGGTATTGAAAGTGAAGTTCCAGTTTTTTGTAGGCTGGAGTGAACCGCTCATGCCGAAATTATGAGTTAGCTTGCCACTGTACTCCATTCTTTCTTTATTGAACTCTCCATAACCATACCTCAAAGAATAATTGAATGAGATGTTCCAGTTTACATTATTTATCAGATAGCCATCGCTATCGAACTCCCCTGTTTTGTCTTCAGAACGGTCGAACGAGCTTCTTTTTTCGGCTTCTTCATAAGGGTTTGCCCCCATTGTGCCATCGTCTGGCAGATTGTTTTCCGGGTTTTTAGCGCCTTTATCCTTATCGCCCTCTTCACTGCTGCGGCTGAATAATTTTTTGAATGTATCCTGATTCAGTGAGTATGAGAAAGATGTGCCTGTACTCATAAGCTTCCCAAATCCTTTGCCGTTGACTATCCTTAGTTTGTCTATCTGGCGGGGGGTCCCGTTTTGATCAAGTGCATACAGGTATGGGTCCCATGTTGCATTTAGGCTGAGAGTGTATGATTTTGAGAATTTCAACCGGATATTTGAGTTTATCATACTCCACTTCATGGAGTCGGCCATCATATTGTAATTAAAATTGATTCCCAGATCATCAATAAGGCTGACTTTGCGCACTCCTGTTGAGTCTTTGTCTGATCTGATCTTCATCTCAATATTGTTTTTGAAATCGAATCCTATACTCCCGCTCTTCCCTTTCGGAGCAGTTCCGAACATCATTGTTGAGTAGGGAGAATAGGTATATTCTACATCCTCGCCATACTCATTCTTATAGGTGTATGTCTCGAAGAAATTGTATTTCGGATCGCCGAAGTCCGGCCTGTAGTTCAGACTGATACTGGGTGAGAATGCGTGGCGAATGGCCTGTATCTTATCTCCGAATATCGACCATGGAGTGAACATACCGTACAACTTTGTCTGTACGCTTAGTGAAGTGCTGTAGTCATAAACCCGTTTAAATCCTTGAATTGTATCAATTGTGACATGTCTCTTGGCTATGGGATCCCAGGCTTGTTTGTGAGCACCGGTATACCATCGTTCTGTATAATTCAACGATGGCGATACCTGAATAAAATCGAACAGAGTAAACGTTGCACTCACGGGAATGCTGTGACGCATCCCGTTTGTCCAGTCTCGCACCAGGTTAGACTTCAGAAACAGGTCTTCTTTGGTGGTTATGGAGTTTCTGAACTCTCCTGAATAGCTCATTGATATCTTTTCGAACCATCTTTCATCACCCACCAAATTCTTTCTTTTGAACGGATAGATTCGGCTCATGTTGATTGAAAGATTAGGAAGTGTGGCTGCAATGGTGGAATCTCGCGATACCTGGTTGATGCTCATTGTTGCAGAAAGGCTCCATGGAGAGTCAGGGAAACGTTGTGTGAGGTTAACGCTCGAACTTTTGGTGTTGTTAGATGCCTCACGCGAGTATAACCTGCTGAGATCTCTGTGGTTGTTTCTGCTTGTAGAGAAGTTTACGCTTGCAGAGAGTGTGCGATACATATTTGCTTTCGGATCCTGCGAATGGGTCCAGTTGATTCGCAGGTCTTTTGCCACGGAGTAAGCTTCCGGTACAACTTTCTTTAGTTCTTTTTCTCCGGTAACAGTATTCAGGTAATATACATTGAAACTCCCTGAGTATCTATATCTTTTACGGTAATTTGAGCGAGCACCGATACCCCATGAACCCTTTGTATATATCTCACCGGTTACAGCAAGATCAATATAATCGCTCAATGCAAAATAGTAACCACCATTCTGAAGATAGAATCCTCGGGTCATCTCATCTCCGTATCCCGGCATAATAATGCCTGATGAATAAGTTTTCGTGAATGGGAAGAATGCAAAGGGCAGCACAATGGGAAAGAGGGGCACATCGGCTACCACCAGCCAGGCCGGTCCTGTAACGACATCTTTTTCGGGGCGTACTTTTGCTTTAGACAGGTTCAGATAAAAGTGTGGATGATCATGATTGTCACAGGTGGTATATTTTGCATTTCTCATATAGAAAGAGTTATCAGCGTTCATCTTCGCATCATTTGCAACTATATGCCCCTCTCCCTGTTGAGTAATAACATTATTGATAAATGCTTTACGTGTATCAAAATTATATCGAACCTTCTTCATCTCATACTCAGTACCACTTTCCGAAAATACAGGATATCCGAATTCTTTCCCCACGGAGTCGATGCCAAATGTAGATGAAATAATGCTGCTGTCCATATCCATAGTGATAAATTCCCCCTTGATACCCATTTCGCCATATTTTATTTCGGCATTTCCATATAGAAATCCCATGTTGTCGGCGGTGAACACCATTGAGTCCTGTGCTGTATAAAGGACAGCAGCTTTCAGCATCTGTTCCCCGGCAGGTACAGTATCTTGTGCTATTGGTGCCATCAAAGTATCCGTAGCTATTGAGAGTGCAACAGAGTCAGGCAGTTGAATTGAATCGGATGATAATGGTTCCTGTGGAATTGTGCCGGGAACAATATTCTGTTTCGAGATATCGGCCGACGCTGTCGCATCTAACACACTGTCCCTGTTATCTGATTCAGAGAATGATGTTTCAGGTGAGAGAATATCTTTATCTTCTGAATCGGGTAGCAGAGCTGCCGATGCAGAAGGTTTGGTTATCTGATTTGTCACTACACTCGTCTTCCTTACCGAAGAGCAATGAAGGCAAAGTGACAGAACGATAAGTAGATATGTAAAATGTAATAGCTGCCTCATTCGCAAAGAGCCGGTAGTAATGGTTTTCAAACACAAAACTACTCATTAATGCATTAATTTGCAGCAAAAATAATAAAAAGAAACTTAAGACAGGCCGATTAGCCTCTTTTTAAAATGATCAAGGTTGTTAGAAAGCTGATACGAATGTTTTTTTTTCTGCATGAATGCTGCAAGTCCTGCTGGTATCTCAATGGTAGTACCGGTACTTTCTTCAACTGTTTCTTTAAATTTTGCAGGATGTGCCGTGGCAAGGAAAATGCCTGTTTCTCCTCTGGCCCTACCTTCTTTTAATGCACAATATGCGCATGCACCATGTGGGTCGAGCAGATAACCGGTTCTTTCAAAAACAGAACGGATAGTGATTCTTATATCATCGTCTGAATATGTATATCCGGATATTTCCTGCCGGATAGCTTTGTGTGAATAACCGTACAAATCAATAATTCGGTCGAAATTGCTGGGTGCACCCACATCCATCGCATTGGCTATGGTTTGAACTGAGGGTTTGGGTGAGTATATTCCAGTATTCAAATAGTTGAAAAACACATCATTCCTATTGTTCGCGGCGATAAAGCGTTTAATGGGTAATCCCATGCGCCTGGCAAATAGCCCTGCTGTAAGGTTACCAAGGTTTCCACTTGGTACAGAAACAACTACATCGTTGCAGATGCCCAGCTTTGCTAATTGGGCATAAGCATGAAAATAGTAAAAAGATTGCGGAAGAAATCGTGCCACATTAATTGAGTTTGCCGAGGTTAGGTTCATCTGCTTGTTCAGTCCCTTATCCATGAATGCTGATTTAACCAGTGCCTGGCAATCGTCGAATGTTCCATCTACTTCGAGTGCAACAATATTCTGACCCAGTGTGGTGAACTGTGCTTCTTGAATATCGCTCACCTTTCCCGAGGGATACAATACGTACACCCTTATACCATCAACCCCAAGAAAGCCGTTGGCAACAGCACTTCCAGTATCACCGGAAGTGGCGACCAGTACTTTTACATCATCCTGATGTTGCTCTTTCACAAAGTATGAGAGCAACCTGGCCATGAAACGGGCTCCTACGTCTTTGAATGCGAAGGTGGGACCGTGAAACAGTTCTAACACATAAATTCCTTCTTCCACCTTTTTTATGGGGATATCAAAATTAAGTGTATCGCTAACAATGGATTCAAGTTTATCTTTTGGAATATCTTCACCAAAAAAAGCATCTGCAACGGTTTTAGCGATATCGTTTAATCTGGCGTTACCGATCTCGTTGAAGAAAGTATCGGGAAGCTGCTTGATCTTTTCAGGCATATATAGGCCCTTGTCAGATGCGAGCCCTTTTACTACCGCTTCCTTAAGGGAAGCCAGCGGCGCTTTTTTGTTTGTGCTGTAATAGTTCATTATTGGATTTTTTATTTCTTCACTTTTTTAATTTCCTGGATTTTTGGCAACGTTCCGCAATTTTTCTCAATGACTGCTCATAATATATTGATTATCAGCATTGAATAACGTTTTATAATGTACGGTGTAGTTACCTGATTATATTGATAATAAGTGAAAATTTACCGGGCTGCTATTTGAGAATAGTTTGTATAAATTCATTGCCTTTCAGGAGTCCGAAAGCACCCTCTCCTGCTGTAAACTCATTAAAAACCTGTACCTTGTCGGGAGAGATATCTCTGTGGTAAACAAGAAACGGCACAGCGTCGCGAGTGTGAGTACGAATGGCGCAGGGTGTAGGATGATCGGGGAGTATGGCAATTATTACCGGTTCGTCCCATTTTATTGTCTCCTCGTATATTTTCTTTACAACGCGCGAGTCAAGGTCCTCTATAGTTTTTATTTTTAACAATACGTCTCCTTCGTGTCCTGCCTCATCGCTGGCTTCTATGTGAAGATAGACAAGATCGTTTTTTTTCAGTGCACTGAGTGCAGCCTGCGTCTTTCCCTCATAATTAGTGTTGTACAATCCTGTAGCACCCTCAACCATTATAACCTCCAGCCCGGCATAAACACCGATTCCCCGTATCAGGTCGACTGCCGAAATTACAGCACCACCTTTTATCGGGAACAATTCACTGAGTGGTTTCATTTTTGGGTGGAAGCCGGGCGACCAGGGCCAGATGCTGTTAGCCGGGTCTTTGCCCTCAGCCACTCTTTTTTTATTCACTGGATGATCACCCAAAATCTGCTGAGAGTCAAGGATCAGGTTGTTTAATTTGCGCGCAGTCTGTTCAGCCTCAATGCTCTCAGCCTTTATAAGGTGGATGGAATATGGCTTTTCAGGAATATCGTGCGGGGGTGTACAGCGTATATGCTTGTTCCCTCCTTTCATCTTCAAAAGGTGGCGGTAAGAGACCCCGCTGTGAAAACTAAAAATTTCGTCTCCTAACTTTTTATTCAGGAAACAAATTAGTTCGGCTGCTTCGGGAGTGGTGATATGTCCTGCTGAATGGTTTTTCAATAACTCTCCTTCCAGTGATACCAGGTTACACCTCATCACCATCTCTCCTGGCAGGATATCCACACCCATGCTTGCTGCTTCAAGAACGCCACGCCCTTCATAAACCGAAGGTATGTCGTATCCCAGTATCGACAGGTTGGCAATCTCGCTCCCGGGGGAGAAGCCTTCAGGAACAGTATTCAACAGTCCGTTCCTGCCTTTTCGTGCCAGCATATCCATGTATGGGGTATTGGCTGCCTGCAACGGGGTTTTATTATTCAATGCCGCTATGGGTTCATCTGCCATCCCGTCCGCAAGTATAATTATCAGTTTCATTTTATTATCAATATGATTAATCCTGCTTGAAAAAGTCATTTATATGTAAATCAGTTTCGTATATCACGGAGTTAAGCATACAAGAACTTAGCCTCCTGCGAAAGCACTGAACATTAATATATGTTTTGGCCAGCCTGCAATGAAAGAGACTATTTGCGGGGGACTCAAAACTCTTTTTCTCATATTATCTAATATTTGCTATAGAGATGATGTCTGAAAATACACCTGCAGCAGTTACGCTTGCGCCTGCCCCATATCCTTTGATTACCATCGGATATTCGTTGTAGCGTTCGGTCGTGATCATGATGATGTTGTTGCTGCCTTCAAGATCGTAGAATGGGTGTCCTTTTTCTACCTCGCGAAGTCCCACCTCGCATTTTCCGTTGTTATATGATGCAACGAATCTGAGTTTTTTATCCTCTTTTGCAAGCTCTTTCCTGCGTGACTCAAATGAAGCATCTAGCTCGGGTATGGCTTGCCAGAACTCATCAAGTGTACCTTCAAAATACTTCTGTGGCACAAAAAGATGTTTTGTTACATCGGACTGATTTACACAAGCTCCTGCTTCGCGTGAAAGAATAACAAGTTTCCTTATAACATCAAGTCCACTCAGGTCTATTCGGGGGTCAGGTTCGGCAAACTGTTCCTCAACAGCCATCTTTATTGCTTTACTGAAGGGTATTTCTTCACTAATAGTGTTGAAGATAAAGTTCAGCGTCCCGGAGAGTACTGCTTCCAATTTTACTATCTTGTCTCCCGAGTTGATCAGGGAGTTCATTGTGTTGATTATGGGCAGTCCTGCTCCTACATTTGTTTCGAAAAGAAACTTTACTCCTGCTTTTCGGGCAGTTTCCTTCAGGTTTCTATAGTTTTCATAGTCTGATGAGGCGGCAATCTTGTTGGCAGTTACTACGGAGATATTTCTTGCTATCAGATCATTATACAGATCAGTGATAGCCGGACTTGCCGTACAATCTACGAAAACGGAATTGAAAATATTCATTTTCAGGATTTCATCGCGAATTCGTTCAGGAGTGCTTTTTACCCCGTTTGACATCAGATTGTCGAAATATCCTTCCAATGGAATACCCTCACGAGTGAATAGTGCTTTTCGTCCATTGGCAATACCTACAATATTTATTCTCAACTTATTCTGTTCCTTAAGTGTGTTTTGCTGCTGCCTGATCTGCTCAAGCAGCTTGCCACCTACCGTGCCGGTACCTATAACAAATAGATTTAGCTCCTGGTAGGGTGACAAAAAGAATGAGTCGTGAATTACGTTAAGAGACTTTTTCAGATCTGACCTTGAAATTACACATGTTATATTTGTCTCACCTGCACCTTGTGCCAGAGCTACAATGCTGATACCGTTCCTCCCCAGTGCTCCGAAAAATTTTGCAGCAATACCTGGCACATGTTTCATGTTTTGACCGACAATGGCAATGGTAGCCAGATCATACTCTACAATTATCTCGTTTATGCTTCCCATCATAATCTCATGGGCAAACTCTTTGCTGAGAACCTTTTGTGAAAGAGGAGCATCCTGAGAACGCACCCCTATAGAGGTGCTGTTTTCTGATGATGCCTGTGAAACGATAAAGACACTGATGCCGTTATCGGCCAGGGCAGAGAATATCCGCTTGTTTACCCCGATGACGCCTACCATGCCAAGGCCTTGAATAGTTATAAGTGCCGTGTCATTTATAGATGAGATGCCCTTTATTATCTTTCCGTTCCGGGTTGGCAGAATGTTCCTTATCAGCGTTCCCTCTGATTCCGGGCGGAAAGTATTTTTGACGTAAATAGGAATATTTTTGTGATAAACAGGAAAAATGGTAGGCGGATAAATCACCTTTGCACCGAAGTTCGACAGCTCAATCGCCTCGGTAAACGACAGCTCTTCAATCACATAAGCAGAATTAATTATCTTTGGGTCAGCTGTCATAAACCCATCTACGTCTGTCCATATCTCCAACATTGAAGCATCCATTGCTGCGGCAATAATCGCAGCAGTATAATCCGATCCTCCACGCCCAAGATTAGTGATCTCATTATTATCGTAGCTTGATGATATGAAGCCCGGTACTATCGCCACCTCAGGAGGCGGCATTTCTGAGAAAGTTTTTCTTATCAGTTCGTTGGATAGTCCAAGATCTGGGATATGGTTATTGAACTGTTTGTGGGTTTTAATGAACTTTGTGGCATCGTATAGTTGAGACCCTTCAATAACTTTGCTGATAATGAGAGATGAGAGCCTTTCTCCGTAACTCACAATTTTATCTGATGTTTTTTGAGACAGATCGCCAATGAGAAAAACACCTTGCATGATGTTATACAACTCCTCAAACAACTGCTGTGTCTTTTGTTTTACCTCCTCCTTGCCAGTCGGGGTATTTACCATTTTTTCGATTATCTCTTTATGCCGGTCCACCATCTCGTCAAGCAGCGATTTATACCCTGAGTTATTATTCAAAGCAAAGTCTGCCGCCAGTAAAAGACGGTCGGTTACGCCGTTGAGTGCCGAAACGACAACTATGACAGGCTCCTTTTGATTCTCTATAATGTTTTTGACCAGCTGTAAACTACCGGGATTCCCTACGGATGTTCCCCCGAATTTCATCACCTTCATTTGATTATTACAATTATTCCCGTTCCTGTAAACGGATAAAGATTAATAAAATGATCACTAAAGTTTGAATTTTTTTGAAATCTTTCAACTTTTTCCCACTATAGCATAGCGTAAATAAACTTATACCCATACTCATTTAACTTAATGAAAAAGCACATGCTGCGATGCACTTAAATCAATCTGTTGTAAATTTATTCAGCTTATTGGAAAAATTTGATTTCTAACGCGATAACCGGATGGTTCGCAATAAAAGCAATACCTGCTTACGGATGTGAAAATTTACATAACCCCCCAAGGGGTCATGGTCATTGTTGTAGTAGTAATAGTGTATGTCAAATACAATTGTTGCATTAATGCAAATAAATTTGTTGCAAAGATAATTGTTTAATTGAATAAAATAACAATTTCGCAGGAAAAACAGATATTTAACATTAAAAACATCTACCGAACTGCTGTTAAAACAAAGATTTTTCTGCTTTTTTGAATACCGGCACTAAATTTCCCAATAACGATTTTCTAAAAAGGATTCATTCCTTCACTTGTCAATATTCGGAGTCTTGTATCCTGTAGCACCAATTTGTGATAAATCAACTTAACCCATATCATCGAGATAAATCAAAATAATATTGAGTCTGCTTGAAAAAGTCTCAAATTAGAAGATTTGATATCATAATCACTTGAAAATCAAATATCATATTTTCACAAAACGACTTATTAAAGTGGACTCAATAAAAAAAAGAGTGAATCGCAATGTGATATCACTCTCTTGTTGCCTGCACTCATAGTCTAAATCAGCAAATAAGCTCAAATAATTATAAATGAATAAGCCATAGCTTGTTTTGTGAATTATTTTATTCCAGAATCAGCTCAATTACAGGGATCTCAATATTTGGTTTCAGTACAGGAAGACTAAGGTTTAAATCACCTGTGTCCGATCCATCATCTTCAACTTTGTGATGGCCTGACGGTACAGTAATTCTTAGTTCTGAAGCATCATGCAGAAACTGTGCATATTTAATTTTTCCTTTATATCCCGGAAGTTTAAAATTTTGTAACGGGTAATCCAAAAGGTGGATATATAGTCTGTTGGTTGCCGAGTTATAGGTCAAAAGTGTATTATCAGGGGCAGTGTAAGCCTCAGGGGCCTCGGTACAGCCATAGATGGAGCGGCTGTTGTAATGCATCCAGTTGCCCATTTTCTCCAAAGCGCTTACAGCTCTGTAGTCGAACTCTCCGCGTGCTGTTGGCCCCACGTTCAGCAATAAGTTACCTCCTTTGCTTACAGATTCAATCAGAAGCACCAGCAGCTGCTTGTTGTCTTTCCATGTTGCTTCGTCGCGGAAATACCCCCAACTGCCAGAAAAGGTTTGACAGGTTTCCCAGGGGACACGCTCCCCGTTTAATTCTGGCCACCTATCCACTTTGTACTGTTCTGGAGTTATAAAATCCCAGCCACCGGGCACATCTCTAATGTCGGCACGATCGTCAATAATTATTTCAGGCTGAAGCTTTCTGACCAGTTTTACCAGTTCAACTGCATCCCAATCGTCACGTCCTTTCCCAAATTCGCCCGGATACGAAAAGTCTAACCAAAGAATATCAATTTTACCATAATTGGTTAGCAGCTCAGTAACCTGATTTTTCAGGAACTTACGATACCTGTTCATATCTCTGCCTTCGTTCAGCTTAGCATATTCCTCATTTGAGCCTGGGCGCAACGGGTGAATTCTGTCTATGGTGAAATCGGGGTGATGCCAGTCAATAAGCGAATAGTAGAACCCCACTTTTAGCCCCGCCTCTTTAAATGCATCTACCCACTCTTTGATGATATCTTTGCCGTATGTAGTATTCACGACCTTGTAATCGGTATATTTTGAGTCGAACATGCAAAACCCATCGTGATGCTTTGCAGTGATTACCGCATATTTCATGCCTGCCTCTTTGGCCATTTTTGCCCATTCGTGCGGATCATACAGGTCTGGGTTAAAATTGTCGAAATACTTTTTGTACTCCTCTAACGGAATTCTTTCATTTGTCTGAACCCACTCATGTCGTGCTGGAAGAGCATACAGTCCCCAGTGGATAAACATCCCGAAGCGATCGTTTACCCACCACTTCATTCTTTCAGCCTTTTGCTCTTTTGTTTCATTCCAAATTTTTTCTTGTGGAAATAGAGAGGTGCATACAACCACTCCCAATATTGCAATGATAATAGTTTTTTTCATATTCTCTCTTTCTTATGTTGGTAAATAATCATGTTTAACGTTACATTGTTGTGCAATGGTGCTCAAATTTACAAAAAACGGCTGAATGGTCACCCATTTTACAGTCTGCAATTCAGCCTTTCTAATGTTGTATAGCTCGCAAGAGCCTTCTCTGTATTTTTATGTGATATTTCCAGGTTTTCCCTGTCGTTCTGCTGCGAGATATCTGTTGTTGTTAATAGCTATAATATCAGGGAGATGATAAATTTTTTAATCGGGTTTATTGTCAATTAGAAAAATTAAAGAGGAGCTATTCAAATTTTATGAGTTAACATTATTTTATTATTTGTCCACTTCATCGGGCCATGGGCAAGGCTTACCTGTAGTCTTGAATGACGGGCGTTGTGCATCTGCACCGCGTAGAAACTTTCCCAGCTCTTTCGACAGCTTTTTCACCAATCGTGGGTTCTGTTCAGCACGATTGGCCGTTTCGCCTATGTCGTTGGTTATGTTAAACAGTTCCTTTTTGCCGGTTTCATAGTAATATATCAGCTTCCAGTCGCCTCTGCGAACGGTACATGTAGAGCCGATACCTGGTCCTTCGTTACCCCAAAGGTTGGGGTAGTTCCAATAAAGGTTACGTTTGTCATATCTGGTAGGTTTGCCTTCCAGCATCGGCATGAAGCTTACTCCATCGACCGTTTGTACAGTTTTCCGCTCTCTCACCTGAGCCATATCCAGAATAGTTGGGAAAAAATCTTCAATAATAAGGTAATCGTCGCATTTCGTGCCGGGGCTTACTTCTCCCGGCCATTTGACAATCATCGGTTCCCGAATACCACCTTCGTATGCCGATCCTTTCCCACTGTTCAGTGGAGCGTTCTGAGTGTACAAAGGTGCATCGCGCCAATGGGTATCGGTAGCGAATCCTCCGTTGTCAGACATAAAAATTACAATAGTATTTTTATCAAGTTCGTTTTTTTCCAGCCAGTTCATCAGATCTCCCAGGCTTTTGTCCATCCCCTCTATAAGCGCAGCGTAAGCAGCCTCTTTTTCCGAGAGTCCGGCATCAATATATTTTTGATAAAAACGTTTGTCCCTGTTGACAGGGATATGTATTGCATAGTGCGACATATAGAGGAAGAACGGCTGACCAAGATTTTTGGCTTTGTCGAGTGCTTTCAGAGCTTCCAAAGTTAATGCCTCCGTGGCAAATGTTTCGGTTCCCCAGTATTTGTCCAGATCCGGAACAGCTTGTCTGGATGATGGTTTACCATCGGTCCTGTTTCCATAATTCTCTTCTCCCAGATAGCTTGCTATCCCACCACCTGCATGCCCTGCAATGTTCACCTCAAAGCCGAAGTGATGTGGGTTTTCCCCTGGTGTGTCGATGGCCCCCCAGTGCGCTTTGCCGCAATGGATGGTGTGATAACCGTTGTTTTTGAGCAATTGCGGCAGTGAAGTCACTTCATATGTGTAAGGTACGTCGGGAGCCTGGCAAATACCGTTCACATTCCACTCCGGGAACTGAAGCATGTTACTCTGATTGTCGGTTGAGGTGTTTTTTTCGAGTGTCCAGTTGGTTACCCGGTGCCGGGCGGCATTCATTCCTGTCATCAGGCTCACACGTGTAGGCGAACTTACGCTGCAGGCATATGCTTGGGTAAACATCATCCCTTGCGATGCCAGCCGCTCCATGTTTGGTGTATGGTAACGCTCGTTGAGTGGAGTTTTCTCTTTCCAGAAAGGCAACGATGTATCCTGCCATCCCATATCATCCACCATAAATAGGATAATGTTGGGACGATTATTATGAGCAATTGTGTTTTTTGCTGAAAGCCCCGTCAGTGGAACCAAAGCAAGGGTGAATAATTTCTTGGGGTTCATAATTCTTTTTTTCTATTATTATCTCTATAGATTCTCACTTAATGGCATTATTCAAACAATAAAAGTATGTACTTCAAAGAAGATTGATTGTACCAAACCAAATTATGCCTAACATTGCTGAGGTACGTCACTACTGAGGTGTTGTCTGCTGTGCGAAAATGTACAAACTGCAAAAAAAATGCATAACTGTATAGTTTTATCTTGATAGCATTTAGTACGTTATGCTGTCCTATGCAACTTAAATATTAATAAAGGGAAGAAAATAGCAGGTTTATGCTGTTATTCTTCCCTCTGCATTTTCTAAGCAACAAATGTATTGTAAATAATATCAAATATAGGCAATGTTTATTTTATTATCCATCTGTTTAAGTGATTATTTTTCGTTTCAACTACAAATTTATAAAAACTACCTGCGGGCAGGTCTTTTAGTTCTGCTTTATAACTGTTTATACCTGCATTTACAGTAGCCAATTTAATCCAGTTCTCTTTTCCGCCTTCTTTGAACTTGTTTTCAGTTGACACATAAATTGTAACGGGGTTATTATCTGATATGGTGTCCCATGTGAGATACACTGAATTATCGTATGGCATTGTTTTTAGATTATAAATATCAACATCCCCGATAAAAGGTATCCCATCTTGTTCCCACAACACATCTTGCGGCACTTCAAACTTCATGAACCGGCTGATTGATGGGGCAATGTCTGTTATCGCCAGATTACCACTTTTGAAGTATTTATTTACAGCCACATTGGTTGAAATCCAAATTGTTCGTTCACGACACGATTGACCGCCGTGGCCATGTCCGTTTTCAGCACGTCCATGGTCGGTGGTTACCACTATCATCCATTCTTCATCGTAGTTTTTTTCTCTATATTTCACTGCTTCCCAAACACGTGCAACCTGCCTATCCGCTTTCATCACATATTCATCAAAATCATGGCCGTTCCCGTAAATGTGACCGGCATCATCTGTATACCAGAGATAGACCCAACTTAAATCAGGAGCATCATTTTTAATGCCTTCTGCCGCCAGGCAAGAGACATGTTCGTCGATTTCAAAAATATGCAAATCTTTATCTTTGGGTGGAAAATTTATAGTATCAAGTTCAAATCCATCCTTCACAAAATCAATTTTCAAGTGATTTGTTTCAGGTTTATTCTCACCAATTAAAACCGTACGGTTGTCGGTCCAGCTCGAATATAATGCAGTTTTAAAGTCCTTTTTCTGTTCTTTGGCAATTCTAAACAGTGTCCAATAATTATAATTCGGCTTTAGGTTATCGTTACCTGTAACGTTGTGTTTATTTACCCATGTTGATGTCAACAGATTAGTGTAACCTATTGCAGAGATTGTTGCTGTTTGTGAATAACCACCGGTTTGGCCACCTGTATATGCCTTGGAATATGCTCCTTGCGAGGCAATATCATATATCGCAGGTGGCTGAAGCCGCTCAATCTGGTCAGCAGGCACGCCATCAATAATTATAAATACTGCTTTTCTGGTCTTCCCTTCTACCGCTAATAACGATAAGAAAAGCAGTATTGAAAGCAGGAACGTTCTTTTCATTTGACAATTTATGTTTGAGGTTTGTTTATATATTTATTTTATTAACGACAATTCGGCGAGTGCGCATTTAACTAATTAACAATTAAATCTATATACAATTATTTCCAACATAAAAAAGTTATGTGGAATATTATTAAGGATCTTTATTTAATTGTAAACACTGCAAAGATGAAAAAACTAAGCGAGTTTAACAAATAAAATTGTATATGTGGCAAGTTTTGAATAAGCATGTTTCTAAATAAAACAAAAGTTGTTATCTAGGTGAAAAACTTAGGTTGATTAAAAAGAATAATATTTTCAGAGTAACCGGTTTTACAATACTGTGGTTAATGTTTATTTTTATGACGGACAATCTGAAAGTAAGGCCACGTTGTTTCAAAAATGGCCAGTCTGAAGATAATTAATTTATTACGTTGTGTTTCGAAACTTTTATCGAGCTATCAAGTACAGAGTAGGGGGAAAACAACAAAGTTTTCCCCCTACCTGAAAAATTAAGATTATTCTTGAAATTTTATTACTTTCCCATTACTTCTCATTTTTACCTTTTGACCACCATAATGGTGTAAAGATACCGTTCTCTCCTCCAAGCTGCTGTAGTGCCTGCTTATAACCTTCAGGATTACTGTTTTCCAATGATGAGGGATATCTCAACCTTTGAGGGAAGAAATTGTATTTCTGTGAGTTCTTTACATTTTCTTTTGTAAGCCATGACATTCTACTAAGCGGATTATCTACAGCCACATTGTCGAAGAATGGCAGTTCGAGCCTGCGATGGTCGCACCATGCTTCCAATGGTAGCCATGGCAATTGCGCAATATACTTTTGCGTAATAATCTTGCTTAACTGATCATTCAGATTTTTCCCATAAAATGTTTCCGATGCAACCGGATATTTATATAAGAATTTTTCTGCTTCTCCTGACTTCTTCTGTAACGATGGAGCGCTTTTGTAATAATTATTCAAAACCCCGTTTGCCGCACCAGCATCTCCCCAATCTCCGCTATTGAAGCCATTTACCGCATATTCTACGTTCACTGTGGCAACTACTGTGGGTTTCTCTCCTTCAGGAACAGTTTCGCCAACCTTTACCAAATCAAAGCTTTTGGTATTTGTATTATACCTATGCCCATCATCACATGGCAAAGCATATATATCGAAAAAGCGTGGATCAACGCTGTATGGAAGTCCATCCATAAAGAATCCGGTATATGAGTCATTTGTATAGGTTGCCCAGTGTTCATCGTATCTTATTCCGAGATAGTTTTTTGATTTGAAGGCTAAGGCATACTTTTAATCTGTGAGAATATCTGACGTTTTCACACCTCCCAGAGTCAGTTCGGGGCAGACTTGTAACTAACTATCTGGCTGGTTTTTAATTTTATATATTTTGAAAATTTCATCAACAGATTTTTGTAATGGTATTCATTGACCTGGTTTTTGTTCTCCTTTGGATCTATTTTGTGGTCGAAAATCATGACTGATGTTTTACCATCTTCTTTTTCCCATTCAGCATAGCTATAGCGTTTGTTCACAATGCTATAACCACTTTGCCATTGTATAAAAACGGATGATTTGGTTTTGGTTTTCGGATTTTTGAGTATCGGAACGAAGCTTTTTCCGTCAAGCTGATTTTGGGGTGCAGGCAGGTTACACAGTTCACACAATGTGGGATAGATATCTACAAATTCTACCATAGAGAGTGATTTTCCGTTTTTAAACCAAGGTACATGTACAATAAGAGGAGTGTGTGTGGATGTTTTCATCAGGTTATGTTTACCTATAAAATTGTGTTCTCCGAGGTTCCATCCGTGGTCTCCTAACAGCACTATAATCGTGTTTTCCTCCAGATCAAGCTTTTTTAAGGCGTCAAGGATTAAACCGATTTGTGCATCTACGTAACTCACGCAAGCATAATATCCATGGCGTAATTCGCGCAAAAATACTGTATCCGTCGGTTCTTCAACTCTTGCATATGCATATATTTCTCTCGATCCTTGTACCTCATCGGGGAGATCCAAGGGGCGAAACCGATTGTCGGGCAAAGGAATTTTATTGCGATCGTACATATCCCAATATTTTTTGGGAGCATTAAACGGGAGATGTGGTTTCCAAAATCCTACACCCAAAAAGAAGGGCTTGTTTGTTTGTTTAAGACGTTTCAGGTCTTCAATGGTTTTAAGGGTTAACTTCCCATCGTCGTATGCTGAATCAGGCACTTCTGCCGATTCGCAATATGGGCCACGCAAAGTTTTCGGGTTAATATATTTTGCTGACTCTTCGTTCAGCCACATTTCCCAGCGGTTGTATTCATTATTATATACATCATAACCATCAGGATGTGTTCTGAAGGGAGGTTCGCTCCACGAATCGGCATGATCGTCTATATGGTGAAATACTTTTCCGTTGGAAACGGTATGATATCCGTTATTGGTGAACAGTTGTGAAAATGGCACGGCATCTGGGGCATCTGTTTGAGCACGTGTGGTATAATTGACAAAACGTTTTGGGAATTTGGGATACATACCGGTAAAAAGGCTTGCACGTGATGCTCCGCTAACCGGGATGTTGCAGTAAGCATTCTGAAATATTGTTGATTTCCCTGCCAACTTGTCTATATTGGGCGTTTTTATGGCATCCAAACCGTAGCATCCCAGTTCGGGTCGAAGGTCGTCAACAATTATGAAAAGGACGTTTGGCTTTTGAGATTGTTGGGGCAGCGCTGCCATTGCCGGCAGAAACGACGGGATTACTATTATAATATTTTTTAGTTTCATATTATTTCAATTTCAATTTTATCGCTAACATTTTTATCTTTAGAAACTGCTTCTATGGTATTTTTCCCATTATTCAACAGGCAATTTTCCCAGACAAAAGTTCCATACCCGTTATTTAAGCGTCTTCCAATGCTTTTTCCATCTAAAAACAGTTCAACACTTTCGGTGTTGGAATAAACTTTCAGCGTTTGCAGGGAGTTTTTTCTTCTCGAATTTCTACGTTCAGAAACGTAGACAAAAGGATTCTCTTTATTCCAGTTGGCTTTGTAGAAATAAAAAGCATCTTTTTTCACAAAACGGTCAATGCTTACCAGCCCTTTGTCGTTGATTCCATCGCGTTCACCTTCGGTGCGATGTGCGGCGTAGAAATCGAACATTACCCAAACGAAAGTCCCCCAAAAATAGTTATGTTCATTAATAACTTTCCAATGCTCTTCGTGAAAATGGGTTTGCCAATTTTCGGGGTGCCAACGGCTTGTTGCGACAGGTTTTGTCAATATTTCCTGCTGATGAAAAGGGCTTGCTCCGGCTCCGTATTCAGATATGGAAAGCTTTATACCGGGATATTTTTCGTGCATCCCGACAGCCCAGGAGCCCACGTCGGAAGGATTGCCGCCGTACCAGCCGAAATACTGGTTAAAGCCAATTAGATCGGTAATAAAATTCAGATCGCCACTTTGGTTACTCGCCGCCACGGTCAGGCGTGTAGGATCATCAGCTTTTGCCTGTGTGTTCAGCTCTTTTACGTATTCTAAGGGATTATCGCCTTCTTCTTTTAATTCGTTGAAAATGCCCCAAAATAGGATTGAAGGATGATTATATAGCTGCTCAATCATCTCGGCAAGTTGTTGTTTCCCATTCTCACGAAAGCGCCTGGTATTCACGAAACCTTTGTCGCGATAACCGCCAGGTCCCACAAATGGAATTTCACTCCAGACAATTATGCCCTCTTTGTCGCAAAGTTCAATGAAGTAGGGATCGTGCGGGTAATGTGTCAGCCGGACAGCATTTACGCCCATCTCCAACATGATTTGAATATCGGTTTCCATTTGCGTCCTATAGATGGCATTTCCGGCATTGGCATTATCCTGGTGACGTCCGACGCCGTGCAGTTGCAACAGTTCACCGTTTAGTCGGAAGCGGTTTTGTGCATCCACTTCAAAATAGCGCAATCCGAAAGGTTGTATTACCTTATCGGTGCCAAATTCAATTTCAGCTGAATAGAGGTAAGGGTCTTTCCGACCGTTCCACAGATGCGGCATTTTTAGTGAAAACGGCACTTCAATTATTTGTTTACCACTCTGTTGAGTTATATTTTGTTGTGTAGAAACAACTGTTATTCCCTCTTTATTTTTTAACTTCACGTTCAACCTCCCTTTTCCTTCCACTGCTATGCGTACCACAAGTTCGGCACTATTCTTTGTTACACATTTCTGGATGATGCGTACTCCATTAGACGCAAAGCGATTGACAGATATGTGATTTTTAGGTAGAAGCAAAATATCCACGTCACGATAGATTCCACCGTAGGAGTTAAAATCGCCTACCAATGGCATAATACCCAGATCAAGGGCATTAGAAACCCTTACCAAGATTGTGTTTTCGGTACCATAATTTAGTTTATCGGATATATCGAAGTCAAACGCTGAATATCCGCCCTGGTGTTCTCCCACGGTTTCACCGTTGATTTGCACCGTTGCGGTGTGATTTACCGCCCCAAACCGCAGAAATATCACATTACCCTCCCAATCTTCAGGCACATATATTTTTTTCTGATAATTGCCGAATCCGCGGTAATAATCTATTTTTCCGCTCATGGCATCCATATTCCATGTGTGTGGCAGCGTAATTTTGGTAAAAATATTGTTGTGAACTTCATAGCCGGGCGTGAATTGCCAGTCGTTATTGATATTTATTATCTGGCGGGATTGAGAGAATGAAAGTAATGAAACACACAAAGCAAGTGTGGCAAAGATAATTTTGTTCATTGAAAGAAATAATATTAGGTTTTGAGTGCAAAGATAGAGTTTTTAGCATTAAGGTATAAAATACTTGTCCCGGGAAACTTTTTCAAAAACATGAAGTGGTTTCCCGGGATTTAATATTTTATTTACTCCATCCTTGATTTTGCTTTAGCTCTTTATTTAGAGCCAGATCATTCAGGGGCAAAGGGTAAAGATAATAATGCGGCAACCATCCGCTGGGGACGCCATGATACCATAAATAACCTTGTGTATCGTTGCCGGTTATAGTAACTCCGTTTTCATCCTGCAATTTGGTAGAGCTGCTGTTCCCATAATCTGCTTTACTGATAAATGCTCCGCGGGGTTGTTTGTTGAGTACTTTTTCCGCTTTTTTCCATCGACGCAAATCGTCGAAGTGGAAACCCTCCGTAGCAAGCTCCATAACTCGTTCTCTACGGATCTCCCAAAGGACAGGAGCAACGTCTGAGTCACGTTTTGTGTCCCAATCTGCATCTATTTGGCCTACTGTCATGTTCTTGGTTCCACCCCGTGCACGCAGTTTATTTATTGTAGCATCGGCAACTTCTTGTGTAAATCGACCTAGTTCAAATGCGGCTTCAGCATAATTTAACATTACTTCTCCTACCCTGAAAATGGGAGCATCCGTGGTTCCTACGTCGGTGTTGGTAGATACGTCTGTTGTCGTGTTGTAATACCTCCAAACAAAATACCCCATCCATGTTTTGCCCCAGTTGAAAACACCATTTTTTGCGCTTGCCAAATTGGGCATACGCGTACAATATAAGTTTCGAAAGTTGGATGTAGGTAGTGATTTTCCGCCTTTCCATGAGGCATTGTTGATTATATCTATATATTCACTAAACGCCGGATTGGCATGGCGGGTCCATGATGTAATATTACCCGAGAAAGCATCACCTGTCTTAAAGGGAGGACAAATTGTTAGGTATAGACGTCTGTCACGATTGCGGAAATTATCATACTCGGTTGTGTTTGCATATAGCGGGCTTGTTGATATTGGACGTCCATCTGTGCAAAGGTAGCTGTCAACCAGATAGCGTGTTCCTTCCACTTGCATTTCTCCTGTTCGTACACGTCTTGTAAGTGCATGTCCTGTTAAACCCGGTGAATATTGTTTGTAAAGGAGCACTTCTCCGACAGTTGATAAATCTTCAGAATTGAACAAAAGATCGAAATTGTTATAGACATTAGGTACTTTCGCGATTATTTTTTGTGATGCATTTATGGCGGCCTGGAGATATTTTTCAGATTCGTTCAAACCGTGATATTTTCTCCATGTCCCTTCAAACAGCCTGAATCGTGAAATTAATGCGTTTACAACCAAATTATTTATTGTATTTGCCCCATCACCGTTTGTTTTGATGTTTTGCTCGGCTTCTATCAGGTCTCTGAGGATGTTTGCTGCCACCACATCACGAGAGTCGCGGGGTTGATATAATTCGGGAGATTTTTCAGTCAGTGTGTTTTCTACCCATGGCACATCACCGAACTTGCTCAGAAGATCCATATATTTGTATGATCTGAAAAACAGCCCTACCGATCGCCAATGCTTACGGTCTGTTTCATTCATCGCCGATTGGTCAATATTATCCAACATAATATTGACTTTCCGGATAAAAGAAAAATTCCAGTTAATATTGTCTGAAGCGGGCACAATCACATTTCCCATCGACCACGGTGTCTGTCCACCTGCTGTCATCATTGTGAACAATCCACCGTTTAAATCACCTGTGAAATATGTATCTGAATAACCAGGAAAGACTTCATAGAGTCCCCAGGCATATGTTTTGAAATTCTCATATGTAACAAAAGCAGTGGCTTCCGTTTGTTCGTCTTTTGGATATAACTCCAGAAAACTATCATTGCAACTGATAGTTAATAAAATTAATAGACAGATGGATATTATTTTTGTTTTCATTTTATTCATTTTTTTTGTTGTTAAAGTCCAATTCTCATACCCACAGCCCATTTTGTGAGGAAAGGATAAGTCCATCCTCGAGCTTTTGATCCGGCTTCTGCATCCATACCTTTAGGTAAATGGTTGAAATTATATAAATCTTCTACACTTGTGAAAACAGAGAGATTGTTTAGTTTGTATTTCTTTATGGTTGCTTTTGGGAAAGAGTACGAAAGCGTGATGTTTTTTACGGATAGGTAAGCTCCATTCAGTTTATATTTTGTTTGAGTGAATCTGTTGGCGGAAGAGTTTCCTTTTGCCCTTTCATATACCCGTGGAAAGTAAGCATTTGTGTTTTGAGGTGTCCAATAATCGAGCTGGCTGCTCATAAGTGTGCTGAACTCATCGTACCATGGCCAGAAAAGTTCATTGCCATACCAAACATCTCTTTTACCTATACCCTGTAGAATGAACGAAAACGATATACCTTCCCAATCGACCCCTCCGGTTATACCGTATTGGTAACGACGTGTTCTGTTGCCGATAATTCTGCGATCACCCGGGTTTTGAAGTGTATTTGAACCGCTGTTTATAACTCCATTTCCGTCATAATCAACATATAAAATATCACCAATGTTTGGTGTATAACCTTCTACTTTTGCAATACCTTCTTTTAAAGTGCCGTCGGTATTGAAGTCATTTTCGGTATAATAACGGTCGGTAGTATATCCCCATTGTTCATTAACGTCCATCCCAACATAGTATTGTGTTATCTTTCCCGAGCTGTCATAAGTTGGTAAAAGTCCGGCCTCATTGTCAAACTTGGTAATTTTTGTATTCGAATCATATAAATTTAATCCCAGGTTGTAATTGACATTGCCTATTCGATCGCGCCATTCAACTGATGCTTCCCAGCCTTGTGTACGTAAATCGGCTACGTTTTCACGTGGAGCACCGGTTCCCAGGACCGAAGGAAGTTCGGCCCCATCTGCGAGCATACCTTTCGTATCACGTCGATACCAGTCATAAACAGCATTCAGGCGGTTGTCAAGAATGGTCAAATCGAGTCCGAAATCGAGTGTTTGCACCTTTTCCCATGTGAAAGAACTGCTCACAAGAGAAGGCATTTTCAATGAATAGACTCTTCGGTTGTCGATATGCCAGTTTGTCACGTAAGATTCCATCCCGGGTACAAACATATATGGTTTGATGTTCTGGTTTCCTATATTACCCCAAGATGTTCTGATTTTGAGACTGTTGATAAGTTCCCGGCTCCACTTCATGAAACCCTCCTCGCTTATTCTCCATCCGGCGGAAAAAGAAGGGAAGAATCCGAATCGGGATACTTTGGGGAATTTTGAAGAACCATCGTACCTGCCATTTGTTTCTAACAAGTATTTGCCGGCATAATCATAATTAATTCTATAGAAACCGCTTCTGATACTATACTCCGAGTAAGCATCGTCAGCAAAAACCTCTCCGGTTCCGCCTGAAATCGATGGCAGGTTTTGGTTAATCATCTCTGCCCTCGTTTCATAGAATTGCTGCCAAGAATATTTTTCCTGATTAAATCCGGTCATGAATTTAATCGTATGTTGTTTTGACTTGTAAGTATAATCGCCGTAAATATTAAGTGCATTATAGTTGCTTTTTTCGTTTGTGTGGTAGAATTTAGAGTTTGCAGGTGTAGTACTGTTTTCAATAATATTATCCTGTGATCTCATGTAGGTGAAAATAGGATTGAATTGGGTTTTATCGGAGAATTGTTTGTTGATAGTATATTCACCGATAATATTCAAATCTTTCATCGGTATAATAGTAATTTTTCCGGCAAGGCGGATGTTATCCAGTCCGGTTGTTGTTGGATATGCTTTTTGAATTAGATATGACGGTGAATTGTAAAAATATTCTTCATTATCTGCCATCGTCGATCCTATTGGGTAATAGCTGTGGAAGGCAATTGCACTTCCCCAGATTCCGTAAGGAGCGTTGGTATCAGGCAGTTTCCGTTCTGAAGAAGTATATTTGATATCCAATTCAGGCCTGAACCATGAAATAGCATGCGAATTTATATATCCTGAAATGTTGTAACGGTTGTATGAGTCTTTATCTGTGATAAGAATTCCATCTTCACTGACATAGCCCAGAGACATTCTGTATGATGATTTTGCATTTCCCCCGGTAGCTGAAACATTATGTGTTTGCTGAAACCCACTCGATGACATCATATCTTTTATTGAATTATATTCGCGAAGATTGTATATAACTCCATCAATAGTAGTAGAACCATTGGGATAGGCTTGCGGATTTGTATTATATTCATTCAGTAGTTCGATCCACTTATCGATATTGTTATTGTTCCAGTTGGTCAATCCTGCATCTTTGAACATGGTTATCGTTTGCAGGGGAGTCGCTTTTTGTGGTAAATTCCGGGGGGTTGAAAACGCGAAATTGTTGAAATAATCTACTTGAAATCTATCATCGGTGAGCCCTTTTTTCGTGGTGATTAGAATCACCCCGAAGGCAGCACGTGCTCCGTAAATAGCAGAAGATGCAGCGTCCTTCAATACAGTAACGCTTTCTATATCATTCGGATCGAGCATATTAATGTCCATCTCGACATTATTAACAAGCACGAGAGGGCTTCCTCCATTGATTGACGCTGTTGCTCCACGGATAGACATCACATTTTCGGCACCGGGTTCTCCCGTTCCATTTACAATTTGCAGGCCAGGGACAGTTCCACGAAGGGCTGTTGAGGCATTCACTACTGGGCGATTTCCCAATACATCATTCATATTTATCGATGTAGTTGCTCCTGTGAGGTTGGCTTTTTTAAGTGTTCCATATCCTACAACCACCAATTCTTCTAGTGTTTGTGTATCTTCGCGCAGCACAATAACTATTGTGTTTTTCCCCGCAACAGAAACGGTTTGCGTTTGAAATCCCACATAAGATATTTCCAGTTCGGCATCAGGTCCTGCGCTAATAATGAAGTTTCCATCGTAATCAGTTACATTGCCTCTGCCAGTTCCTTTCACCATAATGGTTGCCCCGATAATAGGTTCACCGTTTGCATCTACAATTCTCCCGGAAATCCGGTTCTCTTCAGTCTTCTGTGATAAGTTCTGCGTTATCTTCAATGGGTGCAAGACAATCTGTCGGTCGTTAACAATATAACCGATACCGGTCCCCATAAGAATTTGGGCCAATGCAGCTTCAATGGTCTGACCGTTCACACTCACACTCACTTTTTGTGTGGCATTGACAAGGTTTTTGTTGAAAAGAAAACGATAGTCGGTTTGGTTTTCAATTGTGCTGATTGCCTGCTCCAGTGTTACATTATTCAGGCTGAGCGACACTCTGTTTTGTGCCTGAATATGTATTGTCCCCGTGATCATAAAGAAAATGAAGTACAACAGGATGAAGGGATTCATTTTCTCCGTTCTGACCCCTGATTCATTTTTTTTCAGGAATAGTTTTTCTTTCGCCATAAGTTAAAAAATATTAATGTAATTAAATAGATTAATTAATGTTTGCACTTGCTATAGGATAAGACGTGCTGTTTGGAAAAATCCACATTCTAATTCTATTTTTAACATTTCAGGTAAGTGGTAATAACTTAAATCCACATTCCATCGATTTCTATCATGGCGCTTATCAACAGGAAAAGAGATAAGGTGACGCTTCAATAAAAATATCAATTATGACAGACCTCAATTATCTCATAATTTCGGCCTCCATTATTCTGCTTAAAATAATTATATTTGATAGGTGCAGAGAGTTGTATGGCATCTAAAATCTGCTGAAGGCTTTCATCCTCAAAGGTAGCCCTGTATTTATGTGCAGCCAAACGTGAGTCTGTTACTCGTATATTCACGTTGAATGTACGCCCTATTCGTTTGAATACGTTTTCAAGTGTCTCATCCCTAAAGGCGAGGATACCATCTTTCCATTTGCCGTAGAGAGCTGCATCAGTGGTTTTGAGTGCAGTCTGACCGGTAAGCGTATTGAGTGTGAAGCATTGGTCGGGTTTAAGAGAGATTGTTTTATTACCCTTTGTTGTAACAGCTGCACTTCCGCTGGCCAGGATTACCCTTTTGAGGCTGTCACCCGGGTATCCTTCCACATTCAGTTCCGTTCCGGTAACCATTACCTCTATCCCATTGGTTGAGATGTAAAAAGGTTTATCTGGATTTGCATCTATAATGAAATATCCTTCTCCCTCAATAATGGTTCTTCTCTCTTTTTTATTGAAATCAAGTAGATATGTAAGGGTACTGCCTGAATTCAGCCAGACCTCAGAACCATCAGGAAGATTAACTTTTGAGCGTGTTCCCGGTAAGGATGTGACAACGTGAATCAATTCTGCCTGAGCTTCCCCTTGTCTTTTATTCATCCACAAATAGAGAGTCACAGCAAGCAGAGGGATTAGCAGGATTGCAGCAATCTTCTGCCACCAGACAAGAAATTGTGAATGTGCATTTCTTTTGTGTTTGTGAATCTGTCGTATTACGGAACGTTCTGCTGCCCCAAGATCTATAGAATCGGGGTTAAATGGAGGATGAGTGACAGACCGTATGTTTTTGTAGCTGACATAAAGGTGCCTGAAAGAGTCGTTTTGATTGTACAACTCGCTCAGCCTTTCCTTTTCTTCGTCGCTTAGGGTTCCCTCAAAATCTTTTGCAACTAATATGTCAAATTCTTTAGTCAATTTTTAATGTTACGTTTTTAATTACCTTTATACATTAAAGAGACGTGCCATAATCAATATTCCACATTTGTCATGATTGTAAAAAATGTAAAATAAACAGAAAAGGGAGATAATCTTTCAAGTAATTGACAAGTGATTTCATCGTTTTCGCTATTCTGTCTTCTACGGTCCGCTCCGATATGTTCAGCTGACGTGCAATATCCTTGTACCTTGTTCCATGCAAGCGGCTCATTTCAAACACCTTTCTCTGCTTTTTTGGCAACAGTGACAACGCCTTATCAAGATGAGATTTCAATTCGGAATAAAGGACATGCTGTTCTGTTGACACATCCATGCTATTCCACAATATATCGTAGTTCTGTTGGTACTTTGTTATCACTTTTCTATGGCGCAACTCATCCAAGCAACTATTTTTTACGGAAGTCAGTAAAAAAGATCTTAAAGAGACTTCGTAATTCAAATCTTTTCGTTTATCCCACACATTAACAAAAACTGTTTGCACTATATCTTCACAACAATCTTTCTCAGGAAGATAGGAACCGGCAAACATCACCAAATCCCTGTAATACTTCCTGAACAACGACGTGAATGCCTTCTCATCACCCTGTTGCAACTGTTTCAAAAGAAGTTTCTCGTCGTACATTTTCTGATTATTGATGTCGAATCATATTTTTATCCACGAGCAAAAATAGTCTGTTTTCAGCTACCACACAATCATTAACATTCCCTTTTCAAATAATGAAACATGCTATTGTTTTATGCAAGCCTCTTTTTTGTGGGCATAAACCCGGTTAATAATTTTTCCAGTTCTTGCTATTCATTATTTCTTATATACCAAGGTTAAAATGTATTATTCTATCCATTGGGATTGTTCTCAGCTGAAAGTTGTTGTTGCTATTAATTTATAATTTTATGTATGAATATTTTCAGAGATTGAGCCCCATACCTTTGCTTTTCTCTTCTTCCAGTATCTGCTTCATAAAGCGCAAAATCAGTTTGTTTTTCTCCGCCACGTTATCGTACTCACCCCTGTCTGAACGCATGTCGTAGAGCTGGTCTGCCTGCCTGTTCCCCAACTCGGTATTGGTGAGCCTGTTATAAGGACTGGCGTTGCTTGGTTCAATGTATTTCCAGTCGTGGGTGAGAATCGTCAGAGAGGAAGCTGCACCTATAACATAATCCCGGCCGTCCGGATCAATCCCCAGCCATGCGGGTAGTTGATTCCGGCTGTCTTCCGGGATACTGCTTCCATTCTCCCTGCCTATCAGCGACGCCATTGTCCCTAGCATGTCTATCTGCGATACCAGCGCATCGGAGACACCCTCCCTCACATTTCCCGGCCAGTGCACTACGAAAGGGACTCTTGTTCCTGCTTCGAAGGTGCTGTATTTGCCGCCGCGGAACGGTCCCCAGGGCTTGTGGTCCATCAGTTTCTCCACGGCCTCGTCCATATAACCATCGTCTACCACGGGTCCATTGTCACTGGTGACTATGATCAGTGTGTTTTCGAAGATGCCAGCTTCCTTCAGAGCTCGTACTATCTCTCCTACTGACCAGTCTAACTGAACGATTGCATCGCCGCGGTGTCCCATTTCGGTTTTTCCCCTGAAGCGTTCGTGGGGGAATCTAGGTACGTGTATGTCGTTAGTCCCGAAATATAGGAAGAACGGTTTCTCTTTGTTCTTTTCAATAAATCTTACCGCATGTATCGTGATGCTGTCGGCAATGTTTTCGTCTTCCCATAGCGCCGATTTTCCACCTTTCATATACCCTATTCGCGAAATTCCGTTGACTATACTCATATTATGGCCGTGATTGAGGCTTGGACGAAGTTTGTATACCAATTCGGGATTTTCTTTTCCGGTTGGCTCGCCCTTAAAGTTATTAGTATAGCTTACAGATATGGGATCGTTCGGGTCGAGGTTAACGGCGCGTTGGTTTTCCATATAAACACACGGTACACGATCTCCCGTTGCTGCCATGATGTAGGAGTAGTCGAACCCTATTTCCGCCGGTCCCGGCGCAACACGTTCGTTCCAATTTTGTTTGCCGTTTTCGGCTCCCATTCCCAAATGCCATTTTCCAACGGCTGCTGTTGTGTAGCCTGCTTCCTGGAACATCCTGGGCAATGTGAAACGATGTGGCTTAATTATCAGTGCCGCATCGCCTGCAGCAATTCCCGTATCGTTCCTTCGCCACGGATATTCACCCGTAAATAATCCGTAACGCGATGGTGTGCTGGTTGCTGCAGCAGAATGAGCATTGCGGAATCGCAGGCCGTTTGTAGCCAGTGCATCTACATTAGGTGTTTGTACTCGTGTAGCACCGTAGCAAGACAGATCGCCGTACCCAAGATCATCTGCGTAGATCAGCACTATGTTGGGTCTCTCATTCAAAGGTTCGCGAGTTCCATCCTGTGCCGTTGCCGGCAATGCTATACAGGCTCCGAAAGTTAGAATTGATCTCATTGATTGGTGGGTCATAAGTCTTAAGTTTATATTTATGATCAAACTGATAATGTTTTTAAAATAGCGGCCAATTAGGGTCCTCAGTCCTGGCTGATTTCATTATTTCTTTCATTTCAATGGCAATTTCAGGATAGAGTGAAACGATGTTATGGTTCTCCGAAGGATCTGAAGCGAGGTTATACAGCTCAAATACCGGGTTTTTGCGGATATTTTGATGTATAAGCTTCCAGTCTCCTCTGATGACGGCCTGTTTTCCATTCATCTCCTGAAATTCAAAATAGAAATAATCACGTTCTTTCTGTCCCTCTTTGCACAATATTGCAGGTAGAACGCTTATCCCGTCTGTATTGCCGGGTGTTGCACGTTCCAGCAGCTCGGCAAATGTAGGCATGTAATCCCAGAATGCAAAGGCGAAATCACTTTTCTTACCTGCCGGTACTTTCCCCTTCCACGAAACAATTGTTGGAACACGAATGCCACCTTCATACAGATCACGTTTATATCCCCGGTAGATGCCATTGCTGTTGAAAAAGTCCGGATCGCCTCCACCTTCACAATGCGGGCCGTTGTCACTTGTGAAAATGATTAAAGTATTCTCATACACTCCCGTTTCTTTAAGCTTCTCGATAATCTGTCCCACGTACATATCTATTCGCATTACCATGGCGGCATATGTAGCTCGCGGATATTCCTGCGACATATAACCGCCTTTTCTGAAAGCGGGACCGGAATCGGTACCCTTATACGGTTCTTCATCAAACTTTCCTCTTATTTTCTGTATGATGGAATCTTCGGGCACAACCAGTTCGGCGTGCGGAAGGACCATCGGGACGAAGAGGAAAAACGGATTTTTACTGTGGTTATCAATGAACTCCAGCGTTTTTCCTTGAATAAGGTCTTGCGAAAAAGAACCAAACTGACCGTTGTCATTTTCGGGAAGATTCACATGCTGTTGGTTATGCCATAAGTGATCGGGGTAGTAATTATGGGCCAGCAGCTGGCAGTTATATCCAAAAAAATCGTCTACGCCCTGATTGTTAGGATCTCCCGTAGAACCAGGCTGTCCTAGCCCCCATTTCCCAAATGCACCGGTGGTATAGCCTGCATTCTTAAACAGGTGAAATAAAGTGAATGTTCCTGCCGGCAGAGGAAACTGGCCTTCAGGTTTTATTTCCTTGTTCCCGCGAATGGGCGTGTGTCCGGTGTGCAATCCTGTCATCAGGCTGGCTCGCGAGGGAGCACTCACTGTTGTACCGGAATAGGTTCGTGTAAAACGGGTTCCGTTTAATGCCAACCTGTCTATGTTGGGAGTCAGAAACTTTTCCTGGCCAAAACAGCTCAAGTCGCCATACCCTAAATCATCTGCAACGATAAATACCACATTTGGCTTTTGTTGGGCAATGATTGGTACAAATGCAGCTAAGGAAATCCCTGCGGCAAAAAAATTGTTATTCATATTGTTACGTTCTTATTCATTTTTAAAGTTACATTAAAAAATTGGAAATTGCATATTCCCTTTGTTCTCCTCATTTCACAGTATCTGCTTCATAAATCGCAGTATCAGTTCGTTTTTATGTGTAACGTTTTAAAATTCATTCTTTTCTGAGCTCATATCGTAGAGCTGATCTGTCTGTTCCCCAGTTCTGTATTGGCAAGCCTGTAACATGCACTACCGTTATTGGGTTCTGTATATTTCCAGTCACATGTTCGTATCGTCAGTGAGGAAGATTCATCAACAACATAATCGCGTCCGTACTGATCGATTCCCGGCCATGAATCCAGCTGATCCATTCTATTACAGTGGATTTGTTTTTCAGATTACAGACTTCTTGAACATCAAAACTTATTCGCCAAATTGAAAGTGTTTCATCTCTTTACAGGCATAACTGTAAAAGCCTGAGATGGAAATGTCATAATTCGGATGAATTTCAACTATTGCGAAACTATTGTTGTCGGGCAACTCTCCTTCAATCATACCTTTTATTGTGCAATAGTGAATATTTTTTCGGAAACTGTAATGCCCTTCATGATGATGGCCCTGAAATACTGCCAATACATTTTTTCGACTTTCCAAAAGAGCAATCACTTCATTTGCATTTTTTACGCACACCGATTCGTAGATGTCGGAAAAACTATCCAAAAGCTGATGAATAAAAACAACAACGTACTTGTCATCCTTTTTAAGTTCAAGGCTGAGCCATTCTAACTGTTCTTTCGGCAAATAAGCTTGTGTCCAGTCAAAATTTCCACTGTCATAGGGAGTCCCGTCTTCATTGAAATTGGCATCGAGTACAATGAATCTAATATTTCGAACATCGAAAGAATAATATGTTTTTTTATCTGCATTTCCTGGATTAGATGTGTATTGCAGGAAATCTTCTTTTGAAATGCAATCCATATCATGATTGCCCAAAACATGATAGGACGGACCCTTGTATGATTTAATAACAGATTCAATTTTTTTCAGGAATCCTATCGTTTCTTCTTTATTGCCTGGAATATTCTGGTCTTTTAAATCACCCAATTCAATAATAAAATCTAAATCTTCTTTATTAAAAAGGTCAATCGCATGTTGAAGCTTGGCGATAGATTCTTTATAAAATCTTGTACCCCAAGGTTCCCGATCTGCATAGTGGATATCGGAAACAATACCAAAACGCAAAGAGCGTGTAAGTATTTTACAGGAATAATGACAAGGTAAAGTTGCTAATAAAATCCCCCCTGATAATCTTTTTAAAAAATCTCTTCTGTCCATATCGTTTAGAAAAGCAAATTTACAACATAACGACGAAACATTATATCAGTAGCACAATCTTTTTACTTAAATTTTAACCGGTCAGCAGTTTCGTTTCTTTACATAAAAGTAATTTCTATCTGGCAAAGGTCATGCAACTTGCCTGTTTTCAAATGCTTTATCAATGATATCTGGGATGATGAAGGGCTGGACAGGTTATCAATGCCTGGTAGTTGTCATTCTGATCTTTTTCAAAATCAGTCTAAGTTACCAACATAGGACAATGTTTTTGTAAATTGGCATACAAAAGGTATTTATCAGATCGTTGACCTGGATAATTTAAATCTTTCTTGAAATTCTGCTCAATGATTGAATATTATCTACATAAATCGCCTTTCAGATAAAAAGTTCCTTTGTTATTGTTCTCTAGACCGATGTTATTGTTCTCTAGACCGATGAAACTCGGCGCTTATATTCGGAAAGACATGCATCTAACCGTTCCTGAGCCGTGGTGTCGCCTGGAACATTGTGTGACGGATGGATGAATAATTTTACACCTCTGTCTGCCAAAATTTCTGCAACATTAGTCACGGTCATCCACACTAATGTGACAAAAGCGAGAGTAGATACCGGTCCTATTTTGTCTTGGTGATTTTTTAGAACAACCGAGGCATCTACCACCGGAACGCACGAATCAACAACAATATCGGCGATTTCGAAAAGTGTTTTTCCGCTTTTGTGACGGGTTACTTTGCCCTTGGCTTCTACAGCAGATCCATAAACAATTACTTTCAGTCCCAGTTTCTTCGCATGAAGCGCCACATCTATGTTTACATTGTTAATCCCCGTGTGTGAAAAAATCCATATACAATCTTCATTACTGAAGTTATATGCTTTCATGATCGCGTCACCATAACCTTCCGCTCTTTCAAGAAACAAGAACTGATGGATTCCCATCTGTCCGGTTATACCGGTGAAGAAAGTCATTGGTAGCTCTACCATTGGATGAAATCCTACAAAGCCACCGATGCGCGGATACATTTCCTCTACGGGTATCGTGGCATGTCCACAGCCGAATGTATGCACCCATCTGTTTTTTTCTATACTATCTGCCATTGCAGTTGCAGCATTTTTAATGTTCTCGAGCTGTGTTTCTTCGATTTTTCGCATAATGCCTCTTGCATTTGCCAACCATTCAAGTGAAAGTGTCATAATTGAGTCCACTTTAAAAAGTCCCTGACTTTAATTTTGTTGTTTTATTTCCGTTTTTTGTTGATAAAACGCTCTGAAAATCCCTTGTTATCAGATAAAAAAATCGTATTTTGCATCACCTAAAAGAGAAGAAATCATGTTCAAGAAGACATCTGTAAATCCACAATATGACATGTTTTCCACACCTTCCACCCAAATGGGTAAGCGTGAGGCAAAAAAATATGATGATCCTGCGGCGTGGCACAACCGGTTTTATGCAAACGTCACCTCCCAAATAGACGAAACCATATTTGCTCCCCTTTTCAAACAGGGTAACATGGGCGCTCCCAATGCTTCCATACGGGTGATTATCGGAATGTCCATCATCAAGGAGGGTTTTGGCTGTAGCGATGAAGATCTGTTCGATAAATGCCAGTTCGATCTCCTGGTGCGTAAAGCCCTGGGTCTAGTCTCCCTGAGTGATGTTGCACCCTCTATCGATACTTATTATTTACTGAGAAGGCGTATTTGTGAATACGAAAACCGGTATGGTGTAAACCTGATGGAAAAGAGCTTCGAGCAGCTCACTGGCGACCAACTCTCCACCTTCAAGATATCCGGCAAATCTGTCCGTATGGACAGTAAGCTCATTGGCAGCAACATCGCCTGGTACTCCCGTTTCGAGATCATTCACAACACTTTCCGCGGGTTTATCAAGGACCTGGGCGATAGGGGGATGCTTCTTTTGAACCCCAGGCTCAGGAAACAGGTACTTCTATTTTTTAGAAGAAGATGCTCAGAATATGGTTTACCGCTTAAACAGTGAAACTCTCGGCGAGAAAATCTCTTCCCTGGGTGGGCTCATTTATCAGGTTCTTAAACGCCTTGCAGAGACCACTACCGGCTACGACCTTCTTCACCGTGTCTTCCACGAGCAATACGAGGTGGTCAAGGGACAGGCTATCCTTCGTCCCAAAGAGGACATCACGGCCAGGAGCGTTCAAAACCACAATGACCCCGATGCCGATTATCGAAAAAAAGGAGACCAGAAGGTAAAGGGCTACAGTGTGAACATCACCGAGACCTGTGATGACACGGATGAACAGAAGGACAAACCCAACCTGATCGTAAACGTTCAGGTGAAACCGGCAAGTGCTGCAGACAATGGCTACCTGAAGGATGCCGTTACCAACATCCAGGAGAAGGTAAGCACCGATATAATAGAGAAAGTCTATGCCGATGGTGCTTATCAATCCCCTGGTAACAGGGAGTTTGCCGATATGAACTCAATTGAACTTATAACAAGCGGATTACAAGGGAGACAATCTAAATATGACCTGGAGATGAAGGAGGGTGAGCTGGTTGTCACCCATATCGAAACCGGAGAGATTATCCCTGCATACAAAACCGGGGATAAATGGAGGATTGCCACCACAGGCAAGAGCAAGTACCGGTATTTTACGAACGAACAGATAGCAACTGCAGAACTAAGACACGAACTCGCGGCTATCCCCGGGCAGGAACAGATGAAAAGAAACAACGTGGAGGCAACCATCTTTCAGTATTGCTTCCATACGAGGAACAACAAAACACGATACAGAGGTTTGCTCAGGCACAAATTATTTACTTTCGCCAGATGTTTATGGATAAACCATGTCCGCCTTGGAAATTATCTGATAACAATAAGTCAAAGAGCGCATGAAAATGGTTTAATAACCGATTTTCGCTATATAAAGACCTCCATAAGGGAGAAACTTTTTATCGTGTTTGATTTTTTACTTCCTTGCTTCTCAAAAATAGGAAATGAAAAATCAACGAATTACTTTTTTAAACTTAAAATTGCCACTATTTAAAGTGGACTCATAATTGTAATTTTAATTGATATTTTTAATTTTTTTTGAATTAGTGAAAAGTATAATTGACTGTATTAGTAGTAAAATAATTATAACGAGTGTAAAAGAGGAAATGCCAAATGTTTTTGAAATAAACCCCATGGCATAATTCATCAGGGTATTTCCGATCAACGCAATTACCATTGCAAATCCGATTGCCGTTCCGCTCATATTTTTGTAGGATGTTCCTATATAACTGATGATCACCGGGAATCCCGCTGCAAGGCCAAACCCTGTAATAAAAAGGCTGATTGAGGCTAATCGTAAATTACATGCGTAATTGAGCATGATTATTCCGATGATGGCAGTTATTATTCCTCCCGGAAGAACATATTCATTTTTTATTATACGCAATAAATAACCGAGAAATAAACGGGAGACAGCCATTCCTGAAACAAAGAATGTCAGGCTCAGAACCACATCTTTACCATTCAATGCAACTCTGCCATCAAGATAGCTGGTAGTCCAGTTATTGATAAGCCCCTCAGCACCACTTTGGAAAAAGAGGAAAAAACTTAAAAAAAGGATCAAAGGTTCTTTTATCAATTTAACAGCTTCTTTCACTGGAAATCCCTGTCTGATTTTTGGTTCTGGAAAATTAATCAAAATAAAATATAGAACGGCAGCCATCATACACAATCCCGTACCTTGCAATATTATTTGATAAGAATATGTTCTGGAGAACATTCCCAGTAAAAGAGGCATCCCCAACGCCCCTATGCCATAACAAACGCCAAGGATACTTAGCATTGAACCACGCTCTTTGTCATTTGAGATATCTGAAACAAGCGCGTTTGTGGAGCCGTTAAGCATACCTCCACCTAAACCGATAAGAAATATACATATACGCAAAAGATTCAGGTTTTCGAAAAACGACAATCCTTCGATTCCAGATAATGTAAACAGTGTGCTTACGATAAGCAATAATTTATATCCAAATCTATCTACAATAACCCCAAACAAGAGTGAACCTGCAAGTACTCCTACTGGCAGTAGAGAAACTAGGGAAGATGATCCTACTTCATCAAGAGAATATTCAGCAGTCAATGTGGGCAGAACGGACCCCATGACAATAAATGCAATCCCGAAAAAAGCCATGCCTATACAGGCGGCTACATATACGTATGTTTTATTGTATTTCACGAAATTAAAATTATTGATTTTCACTAAAGTTAGATGTTCGTTTGCCATGACATAGATAAAGCAGGCTTTGCTTATTTTATCCCATCTTGAGGCTATTGTTAATGGATGCAAGTGCCAGGTAACCGGCGCCATATAGTCCTGCATCACCTTGTAAAATTGATTTCTCGAATCTTACTTGCTTCATAGCAATGGGTTGTGCCCATCTGGCAGCTTCCTCATAAATGCGTTCTATGAATTTTATGGCTGGTCCGAAAACACCTCCACCCCATATGATTATTTCGGGGTTTAACAAGCTGACTAAGTTGGCTGAAGCCATACCCCACATTTCAATTGCTTTTTCAATAACAAACAATGCGAGGGGATCTTCGTTATTCACTGCTTCAAAAATATCTTTTGTTGACAGGCTCCCAATTTTTCTTTTATATAATTCACTCTCTCTAAACAGAGTCCCATCTTCCAGTAGCCTTTTTACCTGGCGTACAATGCCATCTCCAGATGCATAACTTTCGAAACAACCATATCTCTCAAATTCCTCTCTATAGGGAGTCTCAATTGCAAACCATCCGGCAGAACCAACAATATCTCCATGTCCGTGTAGTATGTTTCCATCAACCAGAATTCCCACTCCAATACCCGTACCTATTGAGATGTATATTGCATTGGTGGCATTTTTTGCTGCACCCTTCCATTTCTCTCCCAGAATGTAACAGGTCCTGTCGCTGGCAATATTAATTGTGACCTTATCATCATTAAAATGCTCCTCTATCTCTTTTTGAAGCGGATAGTTTTCCCAACCGTTTATGTTGGGTGCCCATATGAGTCCAGTCTTACTGTCCGCTATACCCGGGACACAGATACCCAATGCTTCGACAGCATCCCTGCGTCCCTCCGGTCGTTCAATTAATTCATCGATGGTATGCAAAACCAGCCGGCCTACCTCGCTCTCTTTTCGTTCTTCGAGAAGGCACAATACCTGGCAGAGTATCCTACCATTTTCATCAAATAGGGCGCCTGTAATTTTGGTACCTCCCAGATCTATCCCTATAACAGCCATGAGTTATCTCTTTTTGTTTGAAATTTGATTGCTTGCAGTTATTCCAATCACATGGACATCTTTGCTGTCAATACGGGTGTTGATGTTCAGCGTATTACCGGAGCTTCGCACCTCTTTTTGCGTTTCATTGATTACATCCCGCAGGGTATATACACCGTCAGAGTCCATATACAGAACTATATCAATTTCTTCACTACCGGCACTATGGTTGATGATAAAAAGAAGGGGACCGTCCTTTGTATCCTGCAGCCGGACTTCCACCTGATTAGAAGTTCTTCCGTCAAGAGATGTTGTAAAAGGTCTTTTAATTTTAGCCCATTTCAGTAAATTGACAAAGAACCTGTCATTTTCAGGGCTCACCTCCTTAAAATTGGCCATCCCTAAATAAGATCCTACGAGCATCGATTCGCCCTTCCCAAATTGAGTACTTACAACAACCGGTTGTCCCTTCTCGTCTATAGCTAAAATATTTACATTTTTGTTTTGAAGAATACTTAACGACTGCAAATATAAAGAGCCTTTGAGTTTACTTCCTTCTTCAAGTCCTTGCAGTGCCGGGTGATTTTCATCTGAAATTGTCAACTCAATATTGTCACGCATTCTGATTTCATTTTCCCTTACACCGAAAATGTCATGCATCCCTAGACCAGGAATAATTTCCGAAGCATAACCACGATCATCGTTCCAGCCGATACGGGCTTCCGCCAATACATATCCTCCATTTTCCACGAAAGCACGCAATCCGGATGCCGCCTCTCGGGTGAACATGATAGGATAGGGGATTATGATCAATTTATATTGCGAAAGATCCCGGTTTTCTATATGTTTTCTGTGGATAAAATCTACAGGGATATTGTGATTGGCAAATGTCTGGAAATAACCAATCAGTGATTGGCTCAATGCTGCCGGAAAATCGTTGCGCTGCATTCCTCCTACCATCTGGGTCAGCGGATTATATACAATGCCAATTTCAGCCTTTGCAGGAGTAGCACCCAGGAAGAGTTGCTGATTTCGGTTCACCACCTCTGCTATTTCCCCTGCCTTTATTGCTCTTTCGGTTAAGGTTCCATCCAGATTAATCAAGCCATACCCTCCTGCTTCATATCCTGACGACATTGGGTAATAGGCGTAGATATTTACTCCTTTAGCCCCTTTGGCGATAGCCGACCAGGCCCATATGCGATGGTCGCCGGAGGTCACCGGGTCACTCACCTGAAGCGCAATAGTACCTAATCCTGCCTGCAGTTCTCCAACGTACCAACCACCTTTTTCACGGTTTGCACTCCTGGTGAAGTCCATCACGGTACGTAGCGTTGTCACCGACCATGCATTTTGAGGATGATTGTGTTTGGGATAGAGTGATACCCCATAATAATCCAACGGACCGGCCATAAGAAAGTCGTCCGTTGCTCCCGCGCCAACATGGGGAGACTGAAAGAGCGATGCACCTACGGCATGAGCAGTAATCAGGTGAGTCTTGTCAACTTTCCTTATTGCGTCATAACGCGCCTGCATATCCTGAACCAGTTTTTCATATATAAAAGTTTTCCAGTCGATGAAGTCGGTATAACTTAAAATGGTACTGAACCTTGGAGCTTCTACTTGCGGCCAGTCTGTGAAATTACGGTACCACGCTCTGTTTAAATTTTCGAGGGAGCTGTATTTTTTCTCAAGCCACTTCCTGAATCTTGCCTGTGTCCCGTCACAAAAACAGAACTGAACATTTGGAATATAATTGAGAGATGCCCAGTTGATTATATGCGGTTCACTCCAGAGATCCCATCCAAAAAAATTGGGATATGAAGTTGCTACTTTAGCTGTTTCAGAATAAAAATTGAGTACCGCATCTTCCACGGCTTTGTTATCTGTACAGGCTCCTGGTGCCGATTGGGGGTGTACCTTATCTCCGCTTTGCGCTTCGAACAGCGCATAAGGATAATTTTGTGCTACCCAGTCCGGAGCGGAATCCACATATATCTGAATGAATACTTTTAATCCCACTTCATTGGCGAGTCGCATGAGAAGGTGCAAATTGGCGAAATTGTATTTACCGGGTTCCGGTTCACAGGCTGCCCATTCAACCCATGTACGAACGGTGTTGAATCCGAGATCCTTTATCTGCCGGAGATCGGTTCTCCATTCCTGCTCCGACTTTGTTGTTATCTCAGACAGCATTGGAGCTCTGGCTTTGCCGCCACTGTACCATACCGAGAAAGGAAAGAAATTTTTATCTATTCCTTCCTGTTTCGTTTGTCCCTGAACTCCGATCGCGATAGACAAAAACAATATAAAAAGCAGATGTAATTTAAAATTTTGTATTTTGACTGACATATTCAATAAATTATAGTTATGATTTTTTGCTCTTCATTACAGACTTCCATACGGCTTTTCGCAAAGTTCCCTGATTGTCGTCACCGTCATAATCCCAGAACATCAGGCCTTTCATCCCTTTACCCAGAACCCACTCGCCTTTCATTCCGATACTTTTCTCATTGTCGTATCCGCAATAGTAAACCCCGTTGTAGGTGACGTACGGAACGGAAGCCGCATTGTCCCAATTGTCGATCTTATAGGATCGGGCGTCGAGATCGATGATTTTTTTGTAGTTGATCGCTTCCGTCCATGAGTGGCGCCCGTAGAAAGGTACGCCTAACACCAGTTTATTGGCCGGCATGCCGGCATCCAGATAGGCCTGAACGGCACGGGAACAGTCAGAAGCCGCCGACGGATCATACAGTGCGGATTGATGATGGGGGGCCGCATCCAAATCATAAGTCATAATATTCACAAAATCGACGTAAGGGGCAACGGCTGCAATGTCGATATAGCGCCATCCTCCCGTAATCGGTTGCTTATCCATACAATAGCCGGCATAGGTGAGCAGGTACTGGGTCCCTAAGGTTTCACGCAGTTGCCTCATCAACAGTACATGGTTCGCTACATCTACTGTCGCATCATAAGCATTCGGATCACCGCTCCATGAGAGGCCGGGAAACTCCCAGTCCATATCAATACCATCGATGCCCCATTTTTGCAGGAAAGCTTTACAATCATTGGCAAAAGCTTTGCGGTATTCATCCGATTTGGCAAGTTGTGAAAAACCTTCCCCTTGTGAATTTTCTAATGATATGGAAATGGACAGATTCGGATTAGCCTTCTTCAGATTTACGATCTGCCGGAAACGGTTTTCGTCGCCCAGTACATAGATTCCTTTATAGACTCCGCCCTCCATATAGGGTTCGGCGAAGGCGTAATTGATATTTGTCAGGTATTGGGGATCGGGGATCACCGTACTCCAGGATGTCACGTAAGCCAGTGCGATACGTCCTTCTACTAATTCAGGCATATTGCTGTCCTTATCGGGAGCTTTTAATCCCGCTTCATAATCGTCTTTCTCACAAGTTGTAAACAACAAAAGCGCAAACACAACATAAAGGGTTTTTGTTATATTTTTTACTAACATTCTGTTTGGAATCAATATGATATAACTCATAAGTTATCTATTATTCACAGTAATAACCAATAGCATTTATTATAAGTGAATATAAATGTGAATTATCTATTAGAAAAACAATAAATCACAAAAATGTGCCTATAACAAGAACAATACCTGTTACCGGCAATTGATAAACCTACTTATTCCTCTTTTGGTACAAGGTAAAAATAGGTCCCATAAAAATCCCAGTCCGCTGCATCTGCAGGCTTACTGTAAGTCTGTGGGAAACATAACACCAATAGGTCTTCGCTAATATACGTTATCCAATATGGAGTGGAGGCCCCTTTCCAGACACTCCAGCTAATATTGGTGCCTATAACAGGAGCAGTGGTTATCAATTCACCTGTTACTCCTTCGGGCTTGTTATGCGTATAGGCCCAGGTTCCCTCCTTTGATACCGCTCCGGATCCCAAATAAGTAGTCATTTTATGGGCATTAAATTCAAATACCATGGTTTGTTCCGGTATGGTTGCGGCATTTACGGTCCCCCAGGAGTTCTGTCCGGGAACCGGATCATAATATTTCCAGTTACCATACATTCCATTATAAAGGGCTCCTGTTACTTGTAAAAATGTCCAGGTCTTTTTTGCGGTTTTGTCTGCTTTGTCTTTTGCGCCTGATAACAAACGATCATATTCATCGAAACAGTTGGTTACGCTGATGTTGAATTTTTTAGACGTAACAACCTGATTGGCGGAAATGCCGGTATAATAGATTTCATATTCGCCGTTAGCATCATAAATAACGGTAATGTCATCGGATGCTACAATTTTTTCACCGGTACTCCATCCCAAGTGCCATACACCGCCAACATCGGGGCGACTGTTTTTCAATACGACATACTGATCGCCTTCCACTTTGTCATCTGTGTTAGGAATAGGTTGTGTAACAGATAAAGCAGCATCCAATTCGGCTTGACTTATAGGAGCTCCAGCATTTTCAAACTGTTCACGCAGTGCCATGTCTTCAATCGGGTCGCATCCATAAGTGAATAAAATACCCAGCAGAAAAATTCTTATTATTGTTTTCATACTTGATCATTTTTTAAGTTATTGTAATCTATTCCAACTGGAAAACAAAGCGCTGGACTCCCAACCGGGATTCTGTTCAAACAAACCACCCGATAAATCTACTTCAGTCTGTGGAATAGGCCACCAACCTTGCGTCTGTTTTAAACGAGCCTTGTAGTCAAAATTTACCATTGGAACTTCTACGCCTGCATTAAGCAAGGTAAATCCTTTTTGTTTGTTTAGCGCTTCTCCTGCTTCCTCCAAAGATGGTCCTGACCATCTCAACAAATCCCACCATCGTATGGATTCGAAAGCAAATTCCCAACGACGTTCGTTTTTGATCGCTGCCAGTGAATAAGCAATTGGCGCCAAATTCGACCTGGCGCGTACGCGATTAAGTCCGGTGGCATCTTCTTTTAATTCTGATTGCATCAACAATACGTCCGCAAAACGAATATGGATTAAGTCAGCGATGTTGTTCAGCGATTGGCTTATAACATCAGCGGTTATTTGAGGATAGAGCTGAAGAGCGAATGATCGGATTCCGTAAACCGGATTTTTTCCTGGATCATTGGCGTTAATGTTTTGATATGACATAACATTAATATATTTCTTCTGATGATAACCGGTCTGTTCATAGTACCGATACGAAACCGTGTAATCAGGCTCATCCGGAGTTAATCTCCGGTCGAATAATACGCTTCCTGTATTATTCGGATCAAGTGCACGATACGACCAGATGGAACCAGTCAGGCGAGGATCTTCTGTCGCTCCGTTCAAATAGGACTGTTGTTCCGACCATTCTATCCAGTCATTTACCATAGCTGGCGAAACTGGACCGGCTCCCCAACCTCTGCCAAACGGGTAACCTTCTCCATCTTCTGCTTTTGAATTATCGGCCGAGGGAGAATAAAATTGCGACACTGTATTGCTAAACCATGTATATGTCCAATTGTTGCCTTTTAATTTATGCTTGTTGGCAAACAGGGTTTCGATGGGGCTTAAGCCGGCCCAATCCAGATGATTATTCAGCACATATTGATATTTATATTCTTCACGGTCATTATCCTGGGAGGCTTTGTTTGTATAAGCCCAAAGGTTGCGTTGATCTGAAACCAGATCATGACCGGAATTGTTCACGCAATCATCTATCCATTCAATGACCTGTGCTTTGGTAATTCCGTCGGGAAGCTCGGTTTTATCATAGCGCCCGGTATAAAAAAGGAATACACGTGCCATTAAGGCTTCTGCCGCGTATTTGGTAGCATGCCCCACCATCGGCGAACCATCCAGATAAATGCGGTCCGGCATCAATTCAATGGCATTTTTCAGGTCGGAAGCTATTTGTTGATATACTTCATCGACAGATGCACGCGGTAGTTTATCCGGGTTTCTGCTGTCTGTACGTAAAGGAACGCCGCCGAAAACCTGTACCAGTTCATTAAATGCGAAAGCGCGTAGGAAATAGGCTTCACCAAAGCAGCGGTTTCGTTCGGTTTCACTCGACCACTTTGCTACATTATCTAATGTTTCAATGGCTACATTTGCACGGTTGATTTGCCTATAACACCGGGCATATAAGGGTTGTAGCATATTCAGGTTTGTGTACATCAGAAAGTTGGTCGCACAGTTATTCGATGCTTCCAGGTTCCCGCCCAAGCAATCGTCACTCGCCAATTGCGCCAGATAGAAATAAGAGGATGTTTCCGGATCCTGGAATAACATATTGGCATATATGCCTGTAATCAATTCGTTAGCTTCCGTTTCAGTAAACGGGAAATTATCGGTTGATTTGGTTGTCAAGCTTTCACTGTCTAAAAAATCACTGCAGCTTATGTAGGAACCAATGGTCAATAATAGGATAAATGCGATATATTTTTTCATTGTTTTTCTATTTTAAAATTTGATATTCATACCAATCATATATACCCTCGAACTCGGATAAAATCCTAAATCAATTCCTTGTGCATAGGTATTTCCTGCTCCATACCCAATTTCAGGATCCATTCCTGTATAACCTGTGAATGTAAACAGGTTTTGTGCAGTCACATATATCTTTAACTGACTAAGAGGGAGTCTTTTAAATGCTCTTTTGAAGTCATATCCCAGGGATACATTTTTTATTTTGAAATAATCGCCGTTCTCTATGTAAATATCGGATATCCTATTCCAGTTTGAGTTTACCGAACTTGATACACGCGGATATTTGTTAGATGTCCCTTCTCCATGCCAACGTTGGAAAATATCCGTTGTATAATTGGCCATTGGAGAGGCTACATAATCACGATAAGATTTCAATATCTGATGACCGAATGCACCGTAAGTGTTCACGTTCAGTTCAATTCCCTTATAGTCTATGTTAAAAGAAAAACCCAGTGTGAAGTCGGGATGCGGATTTCCTATTTCTGTGCGGTCATCGGCATTAATGGTTCCGTTTCCATCGATATCCTGCCAGATAACATCGCCCGGTTGTGTATTATCTCCCAGAAGTTTGGCTCCTTTATAATCATCAATCTGTTGCTGATTTTGAAAAATGCCGCTACTTTTATATCCATAAAAATATCCGAATGGTTTCCCTACCTCAGAACGATAGCTTTCGTCTGATCCTTCCCACAATACGCTGATAGGCCCCCGAAGAATCTTCTCCGCATTTGCAATTTTTAGAACCTTGTTTTTATTATAACTCAACGAGAGGTTTGTATCGAAGTAGAAATCCTTACTTACCTGCTCGTTCCAGCCTAAGGTTATTTCAAACCCGGTGTTCTGAACATCACCGCCATTAATAAAAGCAGGGGAAACTCCAAAATCTGCCGGCTGAGGGGGATCTACTAACCAGTCTTTGGTAATACGATTATACCAATCAAGTTCCAATCTCATACAGTTGTTGAAAAAACTGGCATCAGCTCCCAAATTAATCATAGTTTGTGTTTCCCATTTCAGATCTGGATTTACCCCACGATAAGCATATGAACCCGTGGCTGCATCTCCCATTGAATTGCCAAAAGGATAACCGCCATTATTATTGTTAGAAGTTATCAATCCAACATATTGAAAAGATGCAACGCGGTCATTACCGTTTGAACCATAAGATACGCGTAACTTCAGGAAATCTACACCTTTTATGTTTTCATTCCAGAATTTTTCGTTGCTTATTACCCAACCTGCTGAAACGGAAGGGAAATATCCCCATCTATGCCCTGGAGCGAAATTTGAAGAGCCGTCGGCTCGTAAAATAAACGAAGCCATATATGTTTCGTTATAGTTATAATTCAATCGTCCAAATGCAGATAAGGAGCCACCTGACAGGGTAGGGGTACCGGTAAGAGATTGTACTGTATTTAAACCAGGCACATTACTTAGCCAGGCATGGTCGAAATCGTAAAAGATAGATCCCTGATTGGAGCCGCTCATTGATTCGCTTAGCATCTGGCGTGTCATACCTTGTCCCAAGAGCGCATCCAGATTATGTTCTCCAAATGTCATAACATAATTGATCGTGTTGTCCAATGTCCAATATTGAGATTGCCCCATGGATTGGGTTACGCGGTCTTGCACCTGCTCTAGAGTTGCCGTTAATTTTCCAAAAGAAGGAATATATGATCTATAGCTGGATGCACTTAGCATATAACCGAACTGTGACCGGAACGTTAAATCCTTGATAGGTTGCAGATCCAAGTAGGCGCTGGTTTGCAAGAAATGAGATTTACTGAGGTTTTGATTCATCATATAATCCATGTATGCAATCGGGTTTTTATTCGCATTGTTTGCTGTATCCCAATTATAACCATCGGCTACCTGGTCATTAAAGGTATAGTATTCGCCCTTACTATTGTATGCATGCATCAATGGGCTCATCACTAATGTATTGTGAATTGTGTTCCAGTATATATCATCCCGAGCGACCTGTCCTTGAGAACGATTAAAACGATAATTAAGCGTTTCACCCACTTTTAATATATCAAGGTCTCCTTTTTTAAGGATAATTGATTCCGTGTTGATTCGCGCATTGAACCGATTTAAAATGGGAATATTGTAAGGTACGCCCATTGTAGCTTCTTGTTGAAGGAATGTAAGGCCCAAGGATGAAACAGATCGCTCCGTTCCGCTGTTGATGCCGATACTGTGGGATTGAATAAGGGCGTTTTTATTAAGGATCTCTTTTGTCCAGTTCGTTCCTTTCCATGAACCGTCACGAATAGAGGCCAGATCTCTGGTCGGAATTAAATTATTCCAATTATATATTGGCAGGCCATCCATGATCCGGGCTTCATTTTGAATGCTCATAAACTCTTGGGCATTTAGGACAGTGGGTATTTTATAGAGATTTTGTATCCCGTAATAACCGTCATACGTAATTTCATGTTTTCCTGCTTGCCCACTTTTAGTCTTCACAAGAATAACGCCATTAGCAGCCCTTGAACCATAAATTGCCGCGGTTGCCGCATCTTTTAATACGTCAATACTTTCGATATCGTTAGGACTTAGTCCGTCGAGGCTGCCGCCTACAACCCCATCAATTACATACAAAGGAGTTGAATAATTATTGGTACCGATACCGCGGATGTTTACCTTAAAACCGTCCCCGATAAATCCGCTGACCTGTGTAATGTTAACCCCCGGTGCCTGGCTTTGTAAAGCCCCCAATACGTTGGGTGTGTTTAATCGTGCGATATTTTCACCTTTTACCTGAACTGTAGCACCCGTCACCAATTTTTTCTTCATTGTTCCGTATCCGATAACCACCAACTCCTCCAACAGTTCTGAGTCCGGTTCCATAGCGACATGTATTGTTGTCCTTCCTTTGATAGCTATTTCTTGCGGCTTCATGCCTACATATGTAATTTGGAGTATAGCATTTTCAGGCGTATTGTGAAGGCTAAAGTTACCGTCTGTATCGGTAACTGTTCCGTGTGAAGGATTCCCTTTTTCCACGATGGTTGCCCCTATAACCGGATCGCCGGCGTTATCGCGAATTGTTCCCGATATGGTCTTCCCTCTTTGTTGTTGGGCGGTGTTGACGGGATTTTCTTTCGCGCGCTTTTCGGATAGCGCTATTTGTGTGTTGTTGATCAGATAGTCGATGTTCGTATTCCGGAACAACCTGTTTAGTATGTTTTCAATTGTCTCGTCCTTAGTTTGGATGGTCGCCTTTTGGTTTAAATCCAGAAAATTATCGCTATAGAAAAAAGTGTAACTGCTTTTTTCCTCAATTTGTCGAAGTATGTTTTTTATTTCCGTATTTGTCGCAGAAATACTCAATTGCGCCATACTTTGCCCGATACTTAGTAGCAGCAGGAGCAAACAGCTCACGCCAATTCGTTTGATTTGTACGTTCATTGAATAAATTTTTTTAGATTTTAGCTTGTTTTAGGATATAATTAAGGATAAAAAGGCACGAAGTTCACTATGATTGAGTAATTTTGTCCCCCATATGAATGCGGCCATCAGCAAGTTGCTGTTGTGTTATTATCCTGTTAGCGGAATATTGCATTCTTTAACCGGAGTGATGCCCTTACATTGCTCCGGCATTTCTATTGTAATCAGGTGAGTTGTTTTCTGTTTTATTTCATACACGTCTATTTTTTGTGAGTTATTAATTCTGTTTTTTACTGAATGTAATGTGCGATCCGGACATTGTGTACTGTAGCGGGGAAACAACAGTGATAAGATTCAGTACATTCTCCATACTGTTGTTCTTGATTTTTCCGCTATATTGTATCTCTGTTATTTCGGGTGATGTAAAAGAGATAGTTACGTTGTACATTCTTTCCAGTATTTTGGCAATGTCTCCTAATGTTTCTTTGTCGAACACGAATTGATCGGTCATCCAAAAAATGGCTTCATTTACACTGTCTATACGGGACTTACTGAACATTCCATCTTTAGTATTGAATGAAATACGTTCGTTAGGAGCCAGCACTTCGGATAACAATGAGTTGCTTACTTCAATTCTGCCTTCAATGAGTGTTCCGGTTATTTGATCATCATTGGAATATGCCTTAATGTTGAACTTTGTCCCCACAGCCTTTACCTGCAGATGGTCACGTGTTAACACGATGAACGGGTTGTTTGGGTTGCTTTGTACCTCAAAATAGGCTTCTCCTTCCAGTTTTACCATTCGGCTTTTTTCTCCGAAATCCGGAGAATAACGCAGTTCGCTGGCCGAATTGAGGCGCACCCGGGAACCGTCGGGAAGCTGAACGCTTGCCTTTTGTCCGTTTTCAACCATTACCACAAGTTCTTGTTGTGAATGATTACGGATCCGTTGGAGCGAGAGGCCCAGTATAAAAAACAGTATAGCTACGGCTGCTATGCTCGCCATTGCAATCCATCTGCTTTTGTGTTTCGGAAGGGTTTGGATATTTCGACGCATATACATCTTAAACTGTTCCCATGCTTTTTCCCTGTTTTCTGCGGCGAGCCGGGACGGATGCTGGCCGGCATCTTCCCATTTGCTTGCATAATAATCTCCAAATTGCTTTTCGCTTATCTGCTTTTGTTGATAAGCACGGAGCAACTTACCTATTTCTTCTTCCGATAGGGTATTGGAGAGAAATTTCCCAACCAAATTTGTAATTTCTTCTGACATATTTATTGTTATATACGTGAGGAAGGTAAAACCCTTACAAAGATTTCGGTTTTAACAAGAATATTAATTATTATTAACAATATAATGTTAAAAATGACGCATAAGGTTTCCGGAATTATAGCAACCGACAGATTAAAATATCAGCAAATTGAGGTAGTGTTTCAGTTTTTCATTTAAAAAAATAAGAGAGCGTCTTATTTGTGTTTCAACTGTTTTTTCTGAAATATTTAAATGGGAAGCAATATCTTTGTTTGACAGATTCTCTTTTCGGCTTAATAAGAAAATTTTACGTCGTGCTGTGGGAAGTTTTTCAATCAATTCTGAAAGAATTTTCTCCAGAAAAAGATTATTTACATCTTCTTCCGGATTACTCTCTTCCGGCATAATTTCCTGTTGAGTTTGTTCATATTTGTATTTTCGCAGCAATTGTTCCGTTTGTCTGTAAACATGATTTTTGGCAATGGTATAAAGAAGAGGTGCAATATTGGTATCGGGATCAATTGTTTCTCTTTTCTCCCAGAGCGTTATGAAGACAGTTTGTGTAATGTCTTCTGCAAAAGTTTTATTGAAAAGCGTGTTTAGTACAAATGTATAAACCTGATTGTAGTAGAAATGAAAAATATGTTCAAAGGCCTTTTCATCTCCTTCCTGCAGAAGGCGAAGCGTGCGTGAGTTTATATCTATTGTTTTGTTCTTCAAAGCACTTTTATACTTTATAGAAAAAACCCTTCATTTCAGATAAGGCTCATTTTGTCAGATTTGTAATATCTGTTAGTGACCGTTTGCAAAAAAGTTGCAAATTGATTGCTTTGATTTTACAAATGTATGAAAAAAATGTGAATTATTATTCTGTTCATTCAAACAGGCGATGACAGATCGGATTAAAGATTGCTATCTGGTATTTTAGAATTGCAACTTTCCCGGTAAGTTTTACATAGGTTTTTAAACAAAACCATGAAAAACACCGCGGGGGGGTGCTAAGCGGTTGGAGGTGCGAAACCCCAAAGAGTGTCAACCAGCAACATAATTTAATAAAAAAGGATCTTACTGTATACGGGTGAGCTGGTGTTAGGCGGATTCGGAGGTGAAAATTTACAAGCAGTACCCATAAATAATGTTTGGGGCGAATTAAATCGGCCGTGATTTAAAACATTTCATGTGTGATAAAACATTGCCATCGATTGGATGGCTTCCACCAAAAGGAGGTTTTACACCACGAGATGGCGGATGTGGCGAGGATTTAGACGACTTCGACGGCAACATGGATGAGAAGTCGGGATATTTATCTCTGTTACATGGCGTTGCGTTGTAGATTAAATCAATGTCGTCACGTTCGCACATTTTTTTTCCAATCCTCATCTCCCGTATAAATGGCAGCTTCCTTTCGCTTATTGTTTTTCAGCGATTTCTGACTGCTCTTGATTCGCTCCGGATTCAGGTCGCACAAAGCCACTATTTCCGTACCCTCAATCAGGCTAAGCCGATTGACTGCAGCGCCTCCCCGGCCCAGCCCTACTACCCCAATACGGACTGTAGGAATATGTTTGCAGCGGAGCCCCAGGACTGATTTTCCTTTTGCAGGAGGATTATTTTCGTCGGTAATGTTTACCATATCCAGGTCCGACACCGTTTTATTCATTCCATTTAGCTTGCTGCCAAGTATTACAGCACTTCCCGCTAGAGATGTTCTTAAAAATTCTCTTCTGTTAATTGCCATAGTTATTTGTATTTATTGTTTAATTAGTGATTCTAATCTGTCAAAACCTTTATTTGTGTATTATAAATTCCATTTGACTTTCGCTTCTGATTATTTTTATGGATACAGCAACAGGCCAGTCTATAAACATTTGGTGCTCTCATCATTTAAATTTATTTTTTTAGACATTATCACCGACATTATGAAAGAAAATACTAAGAGCCACAGAATATTATTTTCTAAAACGAAGCATCTGTATAATTATTAATTCTGCAAATCCGATTTTGCATAATATGGTCCATAGACTCCTTTTACTATCTGGTTTTCATCACGTGGCGACAGTACATAAATTTTGTACTTTCTGCCCTTATCAAACACCTTCAAAACAACATGCCCGTCTTCCTGGCAAACCGAATTTAGCCATTTTTCTTTACGGTATTGATTTCTGAGCCTGACTGGGAATTGAGTCGTAAATATCTTTGGCCCTCCTTCATGTGGAGATAGGGAAATAATTCGTTCCATGACAACCGGCTGAATGTGTTCGTAATCCCACACCGGGATTATGTATGCAAATGCTCCAATGTTTTTGACAAAACCCTCGCTCATTGCGTCTTTATATGCATGGTGGTTGGCTTTGCACACATCTACGGTGCCACATATTTTAGCAACTTCCTCCTCTGTATCAACCGGATTTTCCTTTTCGTCGAGCAACTGTCCGCTTAAGTCACCTCCTGTATAATAGGAAAACGGGCCGTACGAAATTCGCATGGCTACGCTTTTGGTATTCTCATTTTGCCAGTTTGTTTTATTATCGAGATGAAGTTCATAGTAGTCGGTCGTCTCCAAGCCTTCACCAGTCCATATTTTCCCGTTTGCCGCCAGGTTTTGAATGCTGAATGCCTCATGATATTTCTCTTTGTTTTTTAGTAACACAATCTGTTTGTTGCTGCCAATTTCAAAGCGCTCGGGGTATAATCCTTCCGTCTCAATTTTCCAGTCGACAAAGGCACGGTAATTGTCTACGTCCAAGTCATTAACAGAGAAAGGGTATTGATAGTCGGGCCAGCCGCGGTCTATCATCTTGCTGAAACTAATAGTTTCTCCAACTTCTGCTATACCAGTTAAAACGTAATCTGGGTTTCTTACTGAGGTCTGCTTGGCTTTATTTGTGCAATCGCCGGTGTGGTCATTATGAAAATGGGAAACCACCAGATAGTCGACATGGTTTTTAAATGGATTCACCTGCTCTATATAGCGGGCAATCCATTCGCCTGAACGACGTGAAGAGTCGGGCAGCAGCTCGCACATCTTGTCGTAATCGGAAGGATCCCAGTCCCCCGCATCTATCAGCATCGATGTGCCATCAGGGAAGATATGGAAATTTGCCTCTCCCCTTCCTGTATAAATATGATGGATGTCCATCTCGCCGTTTTTCCATCCGACATAGGGCTTTCCAATCTCGTTTTTAATGCCCGCGCATGACCATACCATACAAAAAAGGCATATAATTGCAATATGTTTTTTTATCATAGGAATTCAGTTTAATTAAATAAGAAAACCAAAAGCAAGCTATTTTTCATTTCTTTATTGCTGCAATTTTAACCAAATCCGACCAATATGGTTGTATTTAAAAACCTATTTTTTCAGCTCCAAAGTGACTAAAACCGGCATATGATCAGAGGCATTCTCCTTTATCACTTTTACATTTTTAATACGCCATTTATGGCCTTTGGAGACAAAGATATAATCGATCCGGGAAGAGGGTTCGTCAAAAGAAAATGTGTACTTGGCTTTCCCCCTCATTTTTGCTACATCTTCAAAATATTTAGTTATTTCTTGGTAAGAGGGCGAATCTGGTGTAAAATTTAAATCTCCCCCCATAACTACAGGAATAGTTGAGTCTTTGAGAATATTGCAGACTGCCTTGGTTTGAGCCAGCCTATTTTCGGGAAACTGGTGGCACAGATGGGTCCCGGCAAATATAATTTTTTGTCCGTTTGAAAAAGTATGTTCTATCATCAGTAAAGCACGACCTTCACCACCTGATGGAGTCGGCAGGTTATAAGACATGGACTTGGAGGGAAAACGCGATAAGACACCCTCGCCATAACCTCCTTCGCTGTAAGGAATAGCCTTACCAAAAAAACCATACATCCCGGTCATGGCAGCAAGTTCTTTTATAACATCCATTTTTACCCCGTTATTTATTGTTGCCGTACGATTGGTCATGCTATCTACTTCCTGCATGGCAACAAAGTCAGGTTTGTATTTATTGATAATTGCAGAGATTTTTTCCAAATTTTTCTCACCCGGAGAATAATATTCTTCCCCATGATAGATATTGTATGTCATTACTTTTATCTCTTGCCCAAAAGAAGCAAGTGGAATATACAGCGAACAGATAAAGGTTAATAATGCAACCCATCGTATTTGTTTTTTTGTTACCTTGTACTCATTTGTAAAAACATCAATTGTGTTCATTTTATTTATAATTAATTATTGTGTGGCTCAAAATATGGCATTTTTTAAAATTAAACAGTTGCTTTAATAGAAATAGTTTTTTAGTGGATCAAGCACCATCTAAAAATTAAACCCTTTAGAGGATCAATCGGAACAGATGCACGTATCGAGATATTTACGGCTATCACTGCTTATTGAATGATAGCCGTAATTGGGTAATACCTCTATTGTTAATATTCTACTTATTGTCCTTTAATAGTAAATTTATATTTATCGTCACCTATATCGTATCCGCTAAAGTCAATTACCAACTCCATCACCCCCGAAAGTAGGCTATAAGTTCCCGCATCACCCTTATGGAATGTAACATCATATCCTGAACCAACAAGGTGTACATCGTCTAAAAGGGTGATTTTTCCGGAAAATAACTCGGGGTCATAATCCCCTAGCTCCAGTTCGAAAGTTGCCATTAGTGCTTCGTCGTCCCAAAAAGGGAATGTCAGGTTTAATCTGTCACAACTGCTGGAAACTTTAGTGCCTGTGCAATATCCCGGACTGTAGCTGCTCCAGATGCCATCGCTACAGAAAATATTACCTACCCAGTTATCGACTTTACAATTAATTACAATTTTTTCAAAGTCAACCACGACGGTCCATTCGGCACTTCTTCCGGTAGGGGAAATAACTTTATATTTTGTGGGTTTCGAGAAATCTCCATATTCACCAAAAGCCGGGGAATCGCCAAGAGGTTCTATTGTACAACCTTCTTCGAGAGATGCCTGTGCCCAGATATTTGAAAAATTAACCGAACGGTCTTTTACAAATACCGAATCAATAAAGTTAATGGTGTCTATCACATTGGTTTGACTTATGGGATTTCGAATAATCCCGGTAGAATCCATATTGGCAAGAGTAATTGATTTTATAAATGGTTTGTCTGGAATAATTGACACATCAATATCTACTCCCTGCTGGCAACCCACTACTATCAAAGATAGTCCCAGTATGATTTTATAAATATTCTTCATTTCATTTAATTTTTGTTTTTTCGATAAAATTCGCCATGTACAATAAATGCTATTCGTTTTTTGACGTGGCCTATTTTAATGTCTATCTTTTTTAACTAATATTAATCCCAATCAAAAATCTGTTTTAAATTTTTATTTAAATTAAGTTGAGAAGTAGGGACAGGACGGTAGTAATACTTAGGCTCGACAAAACTACCTAATCCGTTTTTTTCGGCTTTGAACATGATATGTCCGTGATCTCCATATTCAAGAAAATACGGAATATTGCTTTTCGAGGTAATCTCAATTGAAATATCCCCGGGCAAGTCTGAAGGGATATTTTCGTCAGTATCACAGATGTAATAGTCTGGACTTCCGTCGCCAGTAATATCAACTAGTCCCGATTTAGGCACATATATTCCCTGCTGAGGGAACTCATAAACTTTGCCCATTTTCCATCTCATCAGGTCGTCATACCTAAATCCTTCGGCAAACAATTCAATGTTTCTTTCTCTTCGAATTTCTAACAGTTCAGCACTTTGTGTTGATTTAATATTGTTGTACATTTCAGCCATCATAGGATCGATAGGAGGGTTCATAAATAGATTGGGCATACCGGCTCTTCTTCGCAAAACATTTATCGTTTTATCCAGGTCAGCCTGGGTGAGTTCTCCCATCTCAGCCTTTGCTTCTGCATATATCAGTAATAATTCAGCATACCGGTATAAAGGGAGTGATGTGGAAGCCGAAACATAAATGGCCAAATGGTTTTTGCTCTCATCGGGTAAAAACTTGATTTGTCCGTATCCTCCGGTTTTGTTTATGGGCAATTTGTGGGCCCTGATTTTGTACAGCACATAGCCGGGATACATGATTGACTGCTTTAACCTTGGATCCCGATTTTCAAAAATATAATTTATCTGTAAAGTATCGGTAACACTACGGGGAACAAAGGATCCATCCTTGTAAAGATACGAATCGACAAAGGAACGGCTAATCCCGTTTTCATAATCAAGTACTTTTCCTGAATTGTTTTCCCGCTTATTCTCTTCGTGAGCAAGGTACATGATAACTTCACAATTGTCATTCAGTTCATACGATTTAAAAAGGCTACCGTAGTCGGTGTCAAAGTTTGAGGTTGAATAAATATCAAACTTTTTGGATTCCATCACCTCACTGGCAGCAGCAATGGCTTTATTTAGAAAATACTCTGGTGTTTTCACCACATGCAAATCAGCTTCTCCTTCGTGGTATTTCCTATAAGTTCCTTCGTAGAGACAAAATCTTGCCAATTCAGTAAAGGCAGCCCACTTTGATAATCGCGTTTTATGCTTGCTTTCCCCCATATATTTTGTGGCATATTCAAGGTCGGCAATAATTGAATCAACGACTATCTCACGGGTATCCCTAGCTTTGTATAACAAATCAATATCGGTATCAGTAAGTACCTTCCCATACCAAGGAACATCGCTATAGGTTTTAACCTTGTCGATATAAAAACGTGCCCTGAAGAATTTACCAACAGCCTTAAATTTGTTGATCTCCAGATCATCTCCCTCTATATTTAATGAATTATCGAGCAGCGTATTAATGGCCCTTAAAGAGCCCCAGTCCCATCCGCCAGCATTATCTGCAGTGATGGTTCCTAGCATAAGGGACCTGATGTTACCTTTTTCAATAGTGGTATTATCGGTATTGCGGTCGATGTTTTCGACATATAGATAGTCATAAAACTGATTTGAATAAGTTTCAAGATCAGCGACTGTTTTGAAAAAATTCTTTTCTACGATACTCGTTTGAGGATAACGCTCCAGAAAATCATCATTGCAGGCTAGCAATGCGACTGAAGCTGTTATTATGCATAATGTTTTTTTCATCTCATTAAAATTGTTTATTGATTATGCTATTTTATTTAACCAGCATGGTCATTCATTCTTCTCATTCCCAGTAGTGTGAGAGGTTGTGTATGTTTTTTTAAGATTCCATGTTGATTTCATAAACTTTAATTCTTTTAAAATGTAAAATTCACACCAAATAAAAATGTTTTCTGAAGTGGATATTTTGCCAATGTCTCGGGATCGCAATTTTTGTTTTCAAATGCAGTCCATGTAAACAAGTTTTCACCACTGACATAGAATCGAATTCCAGAAATATTCACATTTTGAATTAGGGATTCTGGTAGGGAATATCCCAAGCTGGCATTTTTAAGTCGCATATAAGTTCTTTTCTGTAAATAGCGGGTGTTTGCCCGAATCAGTTCGCCACCACCCCACCACGAAGCGGCATACCCTTTTAAGCGGGGCATATAAGCGTCGGTATTTTCGGGAGTCCACATATTGTCAAGATGCCATTTAGTTACGTTCATCCAGGGAGTTTGATAAACGCTCCAAAAATATGTGTCGCCAGGATAATAGTCTCCCTTCAGGATTCCTTGAACAAACAAGCTCAAGTCAATTCCTTTCCAATTACAGTCGAACATAAAGCTGGTCCGGTAACGAGGAGATGAATTGCCAATAATTTTTTGATCTTGCAGGTCGTAAATGGTATTGCCTGTCCTGATTACTCCGTCGCCATTCAGATCTTCAATCTTAATATCACCTGGTCCAGGGGGTACTTTGTCAGGATAAGTCCACAACATTCCTTGATTGGCATGATTCTTTAATTCATCGGGAGATTGGAATAATTCGTTGGAAACAAAGCCAAAGATTGTCCCAATTTCATAACCAACATAGTAATCACTTAATTTGCCGTCAGGGTTATCATACTTGGTAATCCATGCCCGACTGTCTGAAAGAATTGCTTTAACAGAATAATTAAAGGGTGATTTCAGTATTTTCGCCTCGTTTCGCCATGAAACCGTTAGTTCCCAACCTTTGGTAATCAAATCGGCAGCATTCATTTTTGGAGATGAAGTCCCTAAAACAGCTGGCAGTGTTTTACCCGGGGTCAGCATGTCGTATGTGTTGCGGTGATAATAGTCAAATGTTGCGCTCAGACGATTTTGGAGAAAACCCATGTCTACCCCGTAATTTATTGTGCTAACTGTTTCCCAGGTTAAATTGGGGGATACCAGCCCTGGTGCATAAACAGTGGTAAGTTGATCAAGTTTATTGCCACCGTAAATAATCGCCTCGGTTTTACCGGAATACATACTGGGTAAGTAGAAATAGGAACTCACATCCTGATTTCCTAAATTACCATAAGAAATTCTGGGTTTCAGATAATTCACATAGGAACTAAGAGGTTTGAAAAATTCTTCTTTCGATAAATTCCATCCAGCCGATATTGAAGGGAAAAAACAGAATCGTTTGTTGCTTGGAAACCTAGAGGTCCCATCGTATCTCCCATTAAATTCAAAAAGGTATTTGTTATCGAAGTTGTAATTTAATCGGTAAAAAACGCTCCGGGTAGCCCAATCGTCAATGTTTTCCCCAACTAAAGGATCGCCTGTAGCTAAATTAATCGAAGGCACATTCTCACTGATTAAGTCTTTGTTAGATGCCCAAAACCAGTTATTGTAATAATATTCCTGATTATACCCCGCCAAGCAATGCACTTTATGCTTGCCGATTTCTTTATCATAGTCAAAATATAAATCAAAAACGTTTTGGTTTTTTGACTGAGCTTCACGCTGAGCCTCTTTTAAAGGGCGATAGATTTCAACATGATCGGGTCCCAGTTTGTAGGGGATAGGGATCCAAAATGCCGACATGTCATAACTGGCTTTCAGAAAAGAGGCTTTACCTGTAAAAACCAGGTCTTTATATAAGGTGGCTTTCGCTGTAAATGTTGTGTTGAAATTATTATTTTTGGAGACCCTTCTCCCTCCATCTTTTATAGCTCCGAACACGGAAGCTCCTCTTGCAGTCCAAGAACCATCAGGATTTTTGATCATATCGAAAGTTGGGGTTTCAAACAAGGTTTGAACATCTATCCTTCGGGATGATTCATCGTATATATCGTAGGAAAATCCAGAATTATTCGACAGTACCAACCAGGGAGTCAAATTATAATTGATTTTAAACCGAAGATTGTAACGGTCAAAATCCTCTTTTGCAATTTTAAACAAACCACCTTGCCTGTTAAAGGCTCCGGAGAAATAATAATTAACCTTTTTCTCTTTTCCTGAAATTGAGAAATTATGGTTTTGAGATATTGCATGTTTTTTGGCTGCTTCTTTAAACCAGTCGGTACTTCCTGCATACTGCCACCGATCTGGTTGTTCCGGATTTAATCTTATTGGGTCGGCCTCTCCTCTGGCTACAGCATGTAAATAGTCCATATCATTCGAACCATAGATATCCTTTACCGAATACCACAAACCACTTCCAAGCACCCGTAATGACACAACGGTATCAGGCTCAGTTACAAATTGAGGGATAGTGATAGGCCTGCGGAAAGAAACATTTGAACCTACAGTCACAATCAATTTTTCTTTTTGGGCATTTTTGGTGGTCACTAACACCACACCAAAGGCCGCTCTAGCCCCATAAATTGCTGCCGATGCAGCATCCATCAATGTAGATATATTTTCAATATCACTGGGGTTCAATTTCATCAGTTGTTCTACTGTTGAAGGCACATCGTCAATGACAATTAAAGGAGTTCCTCCGGTCAACGAAGTCATTCCACGTATATTAAAACTAGGCACCTCTGTGGCCACTCCACTTGACATGCTAATGTTCAAGTTAGGGATAATGCCTTGAAGACCAACAGCAATATTGGGAATTGGGCGGTTCTCAATTTGCTTCGGATCAGCTTGCCCTACAGCACCGGTTAGGTTTGCTTTCTTTTGTGTTCCGTATCCCACTACCACCAACTCTTCGAGCATCTCCGAATCTGACTCCATCACCACCAATACGTTACTCCTTCCTTTAAGAGATACTTCCAGCGCTTTCATTCCAACATAACTGAACAATAAGACTGCATCTTCCGGAATTCCGGAAAGGGTGAAATTTCCGTCGATATCGGTAACCGTACCTTTGCTAGCATCGCCTTGCACTATAACCGTAGCGCCAATAACTGGTTCTCCGTTTGAATCGGTAACGGTTCCTTTTACGGTTTTTCCTTGCTGTTGGGCTGTTTGCTCCAAATTAGTAAGAATGTTAGTTGTTTGTTGGGCTTTTTTTGAAAGGACAATATAGTTGTTCTCAAAATCGTAGCCGATATCAGTATTTGCAAAAGCTTCGTTAAGGTATTCGGAGACTTTATCCGATTTCCGTTGGAAAGTAATTATTCTGTTGGTATTTACTTCGCGGTTGCTGTAAACGACCAGATAGTCCGTCTGTTTTTCAATTTCACTGATCAGCTGACTTACGGTTACAGAGTTGGATCTCAGTTCAATTATAGCATCCTGGGCATTTGTATTTGTTGCCATCAGTTGAAATGCGAAGGCAAACAATAGAAATAAGCAGATTTTCATGATTTTGAATAAATCTTTAAAGTCGCTTTTTTTTAGCAAAAAGCGATCCGATGAAATGTTTTTTATCATATATTTGTATGAGTTTAAAGTGAATACTAAGTGATAGTTCATTACAATTAGACTATTTCTAACAAAGGCATAATTCCAACAAGTTTGTCTTATGCACGTATTGCTTAACGAAATAGTTGAATTTTTGCTTTAAGCTTAGCGGCAGGTGTTGGCGCACCTGTCGCTTTTTTATTTATGAATCTGATTCTTCATAGGCAATTATATTTTAGAGAGTTCATTATTTTATTTTTTTAAGGTGATGATATTTTCGTCTTTGTCTTTTTCAATCTTAAATGGCTGAATTTTTTGTATAATACGCATGATCTCGTCAATTCCATCGCGTTGGCGAAATTTTCCGGTGTATCTTGTATTGAATATTTCAGGATCTTCCACTATAATTTTCACATCGTAGTAGAGCTGCAATTTCTCAATGATATCGATCAAACATTCGTTGTTAAAAGAGTAAATTCCATTTCTCCAAAGCAGATGATCGGGATTATCGATATTGCCGACAGTCATACTACTTCCTTTTATTATCACTTGTTCATTTGGTTTCAGGACTATACTGATATTCTCATTGTACTCCTGATAGACTTTCACTGAACCTTCTACCAGGTCTGTTTGAATGTATCCTGCTCCGGGATAACTATACACGTTGAATTGTGTTCCAAGCACCTTCATATGAGTGTTTTGTGTGGTAACGATAAAAGGTTTATTTTTATCTTTTGCCACATCAAAAAAAGCTTCACCTGTAATCTCTACCTGCCGCTTTCGTTTAGAAAAGCGAGAAGGGTATTTCAAAGTTGATTGTGCATTTAGCCAGACTTCGGTTCCGTCTTGTAACCTTAGTTGCGCCCGTTGTCCCGCCGGTACGAATAACGTGTTCATTGCCGTTGCCTCTGAGTCAGTGATCCAGAGCGTAGCCCAAACGGTTGAAGCGACCAGAATAAGCGCTATTGCTGCATATTTCGCAATATTGACAAAGATTTTTCTTTTGGCATTACGTTTGACTCGAGAGATAAATGTTTTGAAATGTCTGTCTCCCTCACTACGGTCTGTGGGGTGAGATGAAAGTTCCGAAACCGCACTTAGATTCTGTAAACGAATGAATTCGGCCTTTAACCGGTCGTCGTTTTCAATACTGAGAGTCAATTCCAATTGTTCGCTAATCGTTAATTCTCCAGAAAAATATCGCAATAGTTGTTCGTCCATTTTAATGCTTGTTATTAATAAAACGAATGAAAAGTAAAAATCCGCTAATGAAAGAGTAAATTTTTTTCTTTAGGCAAGTATAGAGGGTAAAATAGTTTGGAATATTCAGTTGTGGAAACTTTTTCGTTAAACCGGTCGGGCAAAGAAGAAACTTGCTGCAACTTCGTCTTGTAAAGGATTGGTTTGATAGAGATGGTGAAATAAAATCTGAGAAGATTAAATCCATTGATAATAAGTTAAATAAAAAAGAAGATAAAGAGTGGAATGTAATCTTTTAATGCCTCTCTCAGCTTTTTGAAGGCTATGCCCATCTGGCTTTCAACGGTGTGGATTGAGATGTTGAGTTCTTCTGCGATTGTTTTTTGTTTTTTCCCTTCTATTTTACTCATCACGAAAATTTCCCGGCATTTTTCGGGTAGTGCATCAATTGCTTTTTGGATGATGGTATCGATATTGTTATCTGAGAGAAGCCTGTTGTCCAGCTCTTCCAAAGATGCGAGTCTCAGTTTCAGGCTATGGGTGTATTCATCCTGCATCTCGGTGATAGCGTGTTGTTCAAGGGTTTTACGACGGAGGAAATCGATACTCCTGTTTTTCAACATCATAAATAAGTATCCGTTAAAGTTCACGAAAGAAGAGAATTCCATCTTTTTCTCCCAAAGCTCTGAGAAAATGTCGTGCACAATATTTTCAGCGTCCTCCTCGTGGATTAGGTATTGCTGTGCAAATCGTTTCATTCGTGCATAGTTGGAAACATACACTTCTTCAAATTGAGCCTTGTATCCCGATGATGACTGCACCTGAAAATTATTTTTAGTTTTTTTGAGAAATCGAACCTCAAAAATATAAAAATATTATAATTAATACAAATCTCAAATATATTAATGATGGTTTAAATCAGAAACTCTACTGCCTGTGAAAACACATTGACGAAAGCTCTGTTCACCGATGAGGCATCCTTTGTGTTAATGGGGAACGGGTTCTCGTGTGTATAGGGAAAAGGGAAATCGATTAATTGGACAGTGGCTTCCGCGGTTTTTCGGCCCAAAGCTTCCAGAACTCCCTTGTAAGGTATTACCTGGTCTTTGGCGAGTACAATTCCTTTTATTCGTTTAGCCAAACCTGAAAATAATTTTTCGCGTTTGCTCTTCATCCTTTCAGGCGTTATCATTCGCATAAATGCATTAAAGCCATTGTCTTGTTTCCATATTGGTGCTTTTTCGTTACCGAAAACATTAATATAATAGTGTTGCAACTTCTCAAATGCAGGTTTATCCATAATGCTTCTTGATATGCCAAACATGGAACGGAAGATGCTTCCGCCACAAAACATAAATAGGCGGGAGTCGGAAAAAAGATCTTTATCGTTTGCCATAAGGGCAACCTGCGAAAGAAAGGTACCTATGGAGTATGAGAAGATGTCTATTTGGGCACCTTCCCCGAAAAGCGTATGATGCCCTGTTTTTATCTCTTCGAAGAGAATAGTTAAATCTTCCCAGGATTGACGCCCCGACAGATAAAATCTTTCTGGAAACTGACTTATGCGGTCGCTTAAAGCTACATTGGCATAGCTGATAGAACGATCGCCGTTGAATTTTTCCCTTCTGAAGTTTAACAGTTGCGACAGGCTTAAACTACGGGGGTTTGACCATGAGAGCGGAGAACGGTTTATATGGAAAGCTAACGGGAATAATATTACCGGTTTGCGAGTATGGTTACAGATATATTCAGCCCATGGCAGGTATTTATTCCAGCTTCTCTCGTTAAGCCCGTGCAGAAGCACGATGGCTTCGTTAAATTTCTTTTTTTCAGAAGGAGTAAAGACCGGATATTCGAAAGAAAAATTTTCGGTGATATTGTTGTCCCAGTACTCTGATATTTTATTTTTACCTTCATTTGAAAAACTGTGGAAACTGAAAAAACAGATATCGATATTGTTTTTCTCCAAATGAGATTCAATCCCCTGTTTGAAACATTGATTAAGTTCTTTGTATTGTTTCAAATAACTTGTCATAATTCCTTTTTTCGGTAAAAGAACAGGCTTTTTCACTTATTAGCAAATGAAAGGGAAAGTGGCAGCAATTTAGGGATATATTCTTGTATATGGGGTGAAATCTGATATGCAGGGGTGAAAAATCTCCTCCGCATCCTCAATTATTTTGGTAAGTCTTCAATAAAAATTTAATTTTGTATTGAACAGGAAAAAATTTGATGATAAGATGGACGGTAAGATCCCTGCATATCTATATGATAAGAAGAACAGCCTTAGAATGATTCTTTTTACGGCTCTCTTCGCGCTATTGTTTATCAATCTTTTTCAACCTTTCGGCTCCCGCGACTGGTATCCAGGTATTTCAGATATTAAATATTTTGCGTTTTCGAGTCTGATAATACTTACAGGAATGTTGGTTGTTGTAATCAGCCGTGTGATTCTTATAGCTTACTCAAACAGGCGGGATGTACTCTATTGGCAATACGCATTATGGATACTCTGCGAGATAGTGGCTATGGCTATCTTCTACACCCTATTTGCTAAATTCTTTCCCAAGGATGGGATCGTCAGGGATATATCCGAAATTTTCCGCCAGAGCCTTTTCAACACTACACTGGTGTTACTTTTGCCGTATTTAATCTCCTGGCTATATTTTTCATGGAAAGAGAAAAGTGCTTTGTTAGAGCATATAGGACATGAAAAGATTGCCGATATACATGCGAAAACTTTAATCGCTTTCCCTGATGAAAAAGGTGATCTGAAGATATCTATTATGCTGGAGAATCTACTTTATATTGAATCTGCAGATAATTATGCGACCATTTATTATCTGAACAAATCGAGGTTGTCGCGTTTTTTAATTCGTAACTCGCTCAAGTGGATGGAGGAGAACCTAACTAAAGAGACCCCCTTGGTTCGTTGCCACCGTTCCTACATAGTGAATATTGACAAGGTGAAGATATTGAAGAAGATAAAAGGAGGGCTTGTCCTGGAGCTTGACGCTGAAAGCACACCCGATATCCCTGTCTCAAAGACTTATTATGAAGAGTTTATGAATAAATTTTCACAATATACCGTGTAATTTAATAATCCTTTGGCTGTTACTTTTGTGCGTCCTTCATCCTATAACGGAAAGCAGCGTATAATTTAATAACCCTTTGGCGGGTGCTTGCTTAATCGCCATATAATCAGCGAAAAGGGATATTTGCCTTTATTCTGGCCTGTTATATTTGCAGTTAATCGATTATGCGGCGTATCGCGGTATTTTATTACCTGGCCATCTGCTATTGGGTATTGAATTGCGTGATATGTTGAAACTTTTTTGCCATACTGCTGGTTTGAGAAAAGAATCTAAATCTTAAATCATATTCTGAAATGTAAAAAACCTCAAGAAATAGGGTTAAATCGCTAATTTAGTATTACTTTTGCAATTGCAGCAGGTCGGTTTGTCGCTGCGACTTTTAACGTCGTGGAGGAAAGTCCGGGCAACGCAGAGCACCATACTTCCTAACGGGAAGCTGTTCGTGAGGGCAGTTAAGCGTAACAGAAAATAACCGCTCGGGTTTTATGCCGCGGGTAAGGGTGAAAAGGTGAGGTAAGAGCTCACCGGATGTTGCAGCAATGCAGCATGCCGTACGTGTTATGGGTTGCAAGGCCATGTATATCGGATATGTAGGGTTGCTCGCCCGATGCCGAGGGGTAGGCCGCTAAAGGAGAGTGGCGACACTTATCCGCAGATAAATGACAGACATCCCGACTCTTCGGGATACAGAACCCGGCTTACAGGCCAGCTGCTTTTTTATTAAGAAAAAAAATGGCAAAAAAAAACAAAAGATACGATCGCGAAGAGGAGGAAAAACCCGGCAGACTCGATCTTTTAAGGATCAGGATAAAAAAACTGATCCAATTTTTGTCGTTCGATATATGGCGTCAGAATCCCGAAACCCTTTCAAATAAAAAAAATATTCTTTATGATTCCATAAAGACGGTTATGCTAACTGTCCGTAATGTGCAGGAGCTTGATATTGCTGCCAGTTCCCGGTCGCTTACATACAGAACTTTACTCTCTATAGTTCCGTTGCTGGCAGTAATTTTTGCCATTGCTCGTGGATTTGGAATAGAGAATATAATGGAGAGCAGTATCTTTAACTTCATGCTTGGCGATGTTCATCATAGTGAGGTAATAGTACCCATCCCCGAAACACCAAGCGACAGTGTGAACGCTGTTCAGGTACACTTAGGAAATTCAAATATCACTGGTACCCCCGGTTCAGCCGATATAACTACCGCTATACCCGGAGAAAATGCGACCGCAGAGGAGAGAACCCGCGAGTTTCTGAACCTGCTGTTTCTGCTTATTAAAAAGTCGTTAGAAGAGGCGAAGGGTGGGGGAATATTTGCAGGAGTGGGTATTATGTTGTTTCTATATACTATAATTCTCCTTTTCGGTGATATTGAAAATAACCTGAATAAAATCTGGCAGGTGCCTAAAGGAAGAAGTATTGCGCGGAAAGTGACCGATTATTCCGCGTTTATACTGCTGATGCCAATATTTTTTGTTCTTGCCAATACCTTGAGTATCATCAGCTATCCTCAAAACAATACGTTGAAGATTATCTATATATTGTATCCTGTTATACCCCGCCTGCTGAATATTGTACCCTTTGTTTTAATCATTCTTCTGATTACTGTACTTTACAAATTTTTGCCGAATACAAAAGTGAAATTTACTAATGCTTTGCTTGCAGGAATAATTGCGGGGACAGCATTTCAGTTTTTTCAGATGCTCTATTTGAGCGGTCAGTTGTGGATTACCCGCTATAATGCCATTTACGGTACATTTGCCGCTATCCCTCTAATGTTGCTCTGGATTCAGACATCGTGGTTTATTGTTCTTATTGGCGCAGAGATATCCTATGCAGCACAAAATGTAAGGAAATTCTCTTTCGAGAAGGAGACGCGAAATATTAGCCGCAGATATAAAGATTTTTTCACGCTTATGATCACCACTGAGATAGTTCAACGTTTTGCTGAGGGGAAACCACCACTTACTGCTGATCACCTTTCGGTGTGGTGCAAGGTGCCGGTGCGGCTTACAAACGACATCTTGAATGAACTGCTTGAACTGAAAATTATCTCAATCACTCCTTCAGCGTCAGATGAGCGAGTGCCCGCATACCAGCCCGCATTCGATATTAATAAGATTACGGTGAACCTCCTGATTTCAAAACTTGATAAGCATGGATCGGAAGATTTCATGATAGATATAGAAGAGGAGTTTCGGGATCACTGGAACGCTTTGGAGAATACCCGTAAAAGTATGTTCGATGACAAAAATGATGTCTTGCTGAAAGATTTGTAAGTCGCAGTAATAATTTTATTTATCTTTGCAAAAATAATTAGCGAACGAAAAAGGCACATGAGTTTTATCAGTTCAATAGAAAGTGTAGGGGAATACGCGTTGCTGATGAAGAAAGTATTGTCAGTGCCGGATAGAATTAGAGAGTTCATGAAAGAGTTCATGAAAGGAGTTTATCAGCTGGGTGTCAGCTCTATCTGGATTGTGGTTATTATCTCTTTTTTTATAGGAGCTGTTATTGTTCTGCAGATAGCTTTGAATATCGACTCACCTATGCTGCCGAGGTTTACCGTGGGTGTTGTATCGAGAGAGATTATTCTGCTGGAATTTTCCTCCACCATTATGTGCCTTATCCTTTCTGGCAAGGTGGGTTCTAATGTAGCCTCTGAAATTGGAACAATGCGCATCACCGAGCAGATTGACGCACTTGAAATAATGGGAGTTAACTCTGCAAATTACCTGATATTGCCAAAGATAGCATCATTTGTTGCATTTATGCCAGTGTTGGTCGTTTTTAGCATGTTTACGGGAATGTTTGGAGGATATGTCATATGTATTGTTCTGGGGATACCATCAGTTGATACTTATGTATATGGAATTCAGGCATTTTTTAGAGAGTCACTTATCTGGTATTCCATTTTTAAATCGATGCTTTTTGGTTTCATAATTGCATCTGTGGCAGCCTATTTTGGGTACACAGCAAAAGGTGGCGCTCTAGAGGTGGGGCAGGCCAGTACCAATTCGGTGGTGATAAACAGCGTTTTGATTCTTGTTACCGACTTAGTGTTTACGCAGTTGGTGTTGGGGTAAAGGAATGGCTGTATGATAGAAATAAAAAATCTTACAAAAGAGTTTGACGGCGACGTTGTTCTTAACAATATAAATACTACCTTTTATAAGGGAGAAGTTAATATGATCATCGGGAAAAGCGGATCGGGGAAAACGATTCTGCTTAAATGCCTTGTCGGATTAATTACTCCTACATCTGGAGAGATATGTTATGATGGAAAGAATTTCATCGGCATGAAACCAGGTGAGGTTCGTCGACTTCGTCGCGATATTGGAATGCTTTTTCAGGGAGCAGCACTGTTTGATTCAAAGACAGTGCTTGAGAATGTGATGTTTCCGCTTGATATGTTTTCCAGGAAGAATAAGCGTGAGCGCAAAAAACGTGCAGAATTTTGCCTCGAGAGAGTCAATCTGCTTAATGCAGCCAGCCTTTATCCTTCAGAGATAAGCGGAGGAATGAAGAAAAGGGTGGCTATTGCGAGAGCAATTGCCTTGAATCCGAAATATCTTTTCTGCGATGAACCTAATTCGGGGCTCGATCCGAAAACATCTCAGCTTATAGACGAGCTGATTCATGATATCACAACAGATTTTTCAATGACAACAATAGTTGTATCTCATGATATGAATTCGGTAATTAATATTGGAGACAATGTTATTTTTATCAATGAAGGGGTAAAGGAGTGGGAAGGAAACAGGTCGGAAATAATGGATGCTGATAACGTAAAGCTTAACGATTTTGTGTTCGCATCTGATCTGTTTAAGAAGATAAAGGAGGCGGAAGATATAATTGCCGAAGATGAAAAGGGATAGGTGCGTTGAAAAGGAGACGGTTCCCGATTTAGTATAATGGGTGAGCAATTATTTAAGGCACAAATCAAACATTTCAGGAGGATCGTTTGTTATCAGTCTCGAGAATTCTATCCTTGTGTGGCAATTGTTGTCATACTCGTATTATCAAATAAACTATTTTAGGGCGGCGTTAAATAGAGCAGCCTATTTAATAATATTACACGTGATTACAAATATGTTAAAGATAAAGAATCTGCATGCGATAGTAGAAGATAAAGAGATATTAAAAGGTGTAGATCTGGAAGTAAAACCCGGCGAGGTTCATGCTATTATGGGACCTAATGGTTCAGGGAAAAGTACCCTTGCGTCTGTGCTCGCCGGAAATCCCAAGTATGAAGTTACCCGGGGCAGTATAATTTTCAATGGTAAAGATCTACTCGATATGGAACCCGAGGATCGTGCACGTGAGGGAATATTCCTTAGTTTTCAGTACCCGGTTGAGATACCCGGTGTGAGCATGGTTAATTTCATGCGTGCTGCTGTTAATGAACAAAGGAAATATAGGAATGAACAGCCGATTACTGCTTCCGATTTTCTGAAACTGATGCGCGATAAGAGAGAGTTGTTGGGAATGGACAGCCAGCTGGTTAACCGCTCGGTAAACGAGGGGTTTTCAGGTGGAGAAAAAAAGAAAAATGAAATTTTTCAGATGGCTATGATAAACCCACTCTTGTCTATTCTTGATGAGACCGACTCAGGACTTGATATTGATGCGTTGAGGGTAGTTGCTGACGGTGTGAATAAGCACCAGACCAAAGAGAATGCAACCATTCTTATCACTCACTACCAACGCTTGCTTGAATATATCAAACCAGATTTTGTGCATGTGCTGTATGCGGGTAAGATTGTTAAATCAGGAGGCCCCGATTTAGCCCTCGAACTCGAAAAAAGAGGCTATGACTGGCTGATAACTCCATATCCCAAAACCCATCTGTAAAAATGATTGAACAACAATATATAGATCTGTTTGAACAATACAGGAGTGAGCTGGACAGATATTCCTCAGAGGCGATGAACAGTTACCGAGATGCTGCTTTTGAAACCTTTAAGAATATTGGATTTCCCACTTCACAGAATGAAGATTACAAACACTCGAATATTGCACGAGCTTTTGATGCTGATTTAGGTTTGAACCTACGGAATATTCCTATTCCGGTTAATCCTTACGATGCCTTCAAATGCGATGTGCCCAACCTCTCTACAAACCTATATTTTCTTATAAACGACAGGTATTACGATAAAAACCAGCATTTGGAGTTTTTACCGGAAGGTGTTTTTGTAGGCAGTTTGCAGGTTTTTTCTGTTAATTATCCCGAACAGTTTGAAAAATATTATGCGAAAATTGCAGACTACTCGGATAATGGTGTTGTGGCATACAACACTATGTTTGCTCAGGATGGATTTGTAGTATATGTTCCTAAAAATGTTTCTGTTGATAAACCTTTGCAGCTTATCAATATATTACGCGGAGGCGTAGATCTGAATGTGAACAGGAGAATATTGATTATTGCGGAAGAGAATGCACACGTGAAACTGCTGGTGTGTGATCATACGGTTGACGATGTTAATTTTGTGGTGACGCAGGTTACAGAGATCTTTGCCGATGTGTCTGCACAAGTGGATATGTATGAGCTTGAGGAAAACTCAGTGAAGGTGACCCGCCTGAACAACCTGTTCAGTGAACAGAAAGAGAAATCCAATGTTGTTACAAGCGGTATTACCCTCCATAACGGATATACCCGTAACAACTATCGGTACCGCATTCTGGGCGAACATGCCGAAGCACACGCGGGAGGACTTGCCATATGCGATAAATCACAGCATATCGATAATTTCGCTTTTCTTGATCACTCCGTTCCTAACTGTACGAGCAACGAACTTTTTAAAACTGTTTTGCAGGATAAATCGACAGGGGTTTTCTGCGGAAAGATATTGGTGGAGAGAGATGCCCAAAAAACGCAGGCTTACCAGACTAACAGGAATCTGTGCGCATCTGAAGATGCCAGAATGTACTCAAAGCCACAGCTTGAAATATATGCTGATGATGTAAAATGTTCTCACGGACTTACTACAGGCCATTTAGATGATGAAGCGCTGTTCTACATGCGCGCAAGGGGAATAGACAAAGAAGAGGCGCGACTTCTGCTGATGGTGGCTTTTACTCGTGATGTGGTGGATCTTATACGTATTGAAACACTTCAGGAGAGGCTGGTTAACCTTATTGATAAGCGTTTCAGGGGCGAACTGATGCGATGCGGGAACTGCAATGTATGCAAATAGTTGATAGTAATGTTGAAAAGAGGAGTAATTTGAATAAAGCTGATATATACAAGATACGCGACGATTTCCCGATACTTTCACGTGAAGTATTCGGGAATCCACTGGTCTATCTGGATAATGCGGCAACAACGCAAAAGCCTCAGTGTGTGATAGACAAGATCACTAAAATGTACTGTCTCGAAAACGCCAATGTACACAGGGGGGTGCATTTTCTTAGCCAGGCAGCTACCGATGAACATGAGGCCTCAAGGAGAACGGTACAGAAATTTATCAACGCAGCTTCTTCCAACGAGATTGTGTTTACGCGTGGAGCAACCGAATCGATAAATTTAGTCGCTTCCTCTTTTTGCCGTAAATTCTGCAAGGAGGGTGATGAAATTTTGATTACCGCAATGGAACATCATTCCAACATTGTTCCTTGGCAGATGCAGTGCGATTATTACGGGTTGAAGCTGAAAGTGGCCCCAATAAACGCTGATGGCGAGCTGCTGACGGATGAACTGTCGAGAATGATAACGCCTCGTACCAGGCTTGTCTCTGTAACACATGTTTCCAATGTTTTAGGTACAATTAATCCTGTAGATAAGATAGTAAAGCTTTCGCATGCACAAAACGTGCCTGTACTTATTGATGCAGCCCAGTCTGTACAGCACTGCAGGGTTGATGTACAGCAGCTCGATTGTGATTTTCTGGTCTTCTCTTCACACAAGATATACGGCCCTACCGGTGTAGGGGTATTGTATGGTAAAGAGCGGTGGTTAAATGATCTTCCTCCATACCAGGGGGGAGGTGAGATGATTGAAAGCGTTTCTTTTGATAAAACCACCTTCAACAGCCTGCCCTTTAAATTTGAGGCCGGGACACCCGATTTTGTGGGAACAGCGGCCCTGGCTGCCGCTCTTGACTATCTCACTTCAATCGGAATAGATAAGATAGCCGCATATGAACATGAGTTACTGCAATATGCAACTGAAAAACTACTATCCATACCGGGACTACGTATAATAGGCAATGCCGGAGAGAAAAGCAGTGTGATCTCGTTTCTGGTGGATGGTATTCACCCATACGATATAGGTACATTGTTGGATAAGATGGGTATAGCGGTAAGAACAGGGCACCACTGTGCAGAACCCCTTATGCATGAGCTTGGCATAGAGGGAACCGTACGAGCTTCCTTTGCCTTCTACAACACAAAAGAGGAAGCAGACAAGCTTGTTAAAGGTGTTGAACGAATCGTTAAAATGTTCAGAAACGTAAAAAGATAACTATAGCATCTATAGTATCGTGCCAGAGATTGCTAATGGTATGATGGGAGAACTGCAGAGCATCGTTCCCGCTAAATTTTGTATTGAAGGAAGCAGCCTGGGTGCCACGCTATAAAACCGTTAACTTCACTAGCTTCCCATCCATTGAAGAGACATATAGTTCGCCTTTCTCTGTGGGCAGGATCATGTTAATCAGTCCGCTTGAGATGCGGTACTTCCATAAAAAGGTGCCATCAGATGCGCGATAAGCGTAGATCAGCCCTTTGTCGGTGGGAGCGTAAACAACTCCGTTTTTCTCCACAACCGGTGTGGGGGTAAGTTCGTAACCCATATCTTCACCCGATGAAACCCATTTCACCCTCCTTTCCGGAACGGTTGCATCAATAGCAATAATATTTCCATCCATTGTTTTGGCATACACCGTGTTGCCATCTTCAGAAATTCCAATCGATTCGCGTACCCGTTGCTCCGGATCGTTGTACCGCCATATTACCTCTCCCGTTTTTTCTGCCAGCACAGTCATGAATCTGTCAGGAGAGGCAAGATAAATACGCCCGTGTGTAATTACGGGAACAACCTGTGCAGGTGACAGCATTCTGTTAGTATGCCCGTTGCTCCAGATCCACCGTGAGTTGCCGGTTTTGATATCTATTGCGTAAAACTCATTTCCCCAGCTTCCGAAAAATAGCAGGGCCTCTATTATTTGCGGACGTGTCACTACAAAGTTTTCAACACTGTCGAACTTCCAACGGAGTTTTCCTGTGTTTACGTCCCATGCCCGGCAACAACCGTCGCCACCGGCAATCATTACCATATTATCTGCACAAGCGGCAGATGAGACCACCGGCTTGTCGTTTTTTAGTTTAAATAACTGCTTACCGTTTCGCACATCAAGTCCGTACAGGTAAGAGTCGGAAGAAGCACACCATACTTTGTTCTTGTATACCGTGGGGGTGGAGTAAATTTTACCTCCGGTGTTAAAGATCCATATAGTCTGGCCGTCAGCACTATTCGCAGCTTTTATCTCTCCGGCAGTGTTGGTGTAAATCAACACTCCTTCATGGATGAACATACCGCTGCCCATATCACTTTCCTCCTGTATGCTCCAAGCCTCTTTTACGTGACGATGGTTTATGTTAATGCTGTAGCCGGGCCTGGGAGAATCGCTTTCCCACCGTGGACGGCCATGTGTTGAACAGGAGAGCCACGGAGCACGAGTTTCTCCGGAGACAATCCGCTCCTGCAAAGAAACCTCTCCCGGGTTGACTGTTATTATATTGTAGCCGCCATAATCCTCTTTTGCACGAAGGTTGGATCGGCACATAGCAGCCTGCACGCCTTCAAAATTCATTGCTTTATTGGTATGTCCATGCCCGCAAAGCATCAACTGAACATTGTAGGGACGCAAAGCATCCATCACCTCGTACCAGTTGTTAAGTGAATTATCCATGGGGTAATGATTTACGTAGATAATAGGTGTATTGGTGTTGGTTTTCTTTAACTCTTTAAAAAACCATGTAAGGTTTTCACGTGGTATCTGCCCGGGCCCCATTCGCATATTAGGACCGGAAGCAAGTCCGATGAACTTATAACCGTTGTAATCAAAACCAAACGTTTCATTTCCGAACACCCTCAAAAAATCGTTTGTCCCGCTCTCCGACCAGTTGGAATCGTGATTCCCCGGCAGGATATGCCACGGCACATCCAGATCATCCAGCAGGCATTTTGCCATTCGTAATTCGTTATAGGAACCGAATTCGGTCACATCTCCCGAGACAATCACGAAAGCAATATCCTTTTGTGAATTTATATCCTTCACTGTACGGAAAAGGTCTTCATTATTATCAGGGCTTCCAATGTGTGTGTCGGTTATAAGTGCAAATTTGAAGGCCTCAGGCTGTGCTTGGGCAAAAATGGCAATTCCTGCAAAAATGGACAAAAACAGTGAAATAAACTTCTTCATAACTTGCTTTTTTTATTGTTAGTTGTCTATTAGATATTTTAAGGCCGTACAAAAGGCTGGCTTTACAAAAGACTGGCTTCTCATAAACGACTCAGGTCATGCCAGTTCAGGCTCGACCTTTTAAGGCGGTGCAAAATACGGGCAGGGTGACCTGAGATTTTTACAGATTAATTTTGCAAATCGTAATTATATAGTGTGTTTAATTACTGATTTTAAAGAACTCGCTGAAAAATAGTATCTGGTACTTTATTGCATTTGCCCAGTAATTCCAGTCGTGAATGCCGGGGCGGGAAATGTAATCATGAGGAATGTTCCTGTACAGCAGCTCTCTGTGCAAGCGTTCATTCACTTCGTAAAAGAAATCTTCAGTCCCGCAGTCGATAATAATACTGAGCTTATTGGGAGTAAGCAGATGAAGTAAACCCATCACGGTGTTATGCTCCCATCGTTCGGGAAACTCCTGTTGTGTTCCCAATCTTTTGGCAATATCCCAGTTGTCTGGAAAGGGGCGTATGTCAACACCCCCGCTCATGCTTCCGCAAGCACCAAACTGATCCTGATTCCGGAAGGCAAGGTACAAACCGCCGTGGCCTCCCATACTAAGTCCGGTTATGGCACGTCCTTCGCGTGATGCAACAGTGTTGTAATTTTTATCTATCCATGAGATCAACTCTTCAGCGACAAAGGTCTCATACTTAAAATCAGGATCAACGGGACTGTCCATATACCAGCTTCCATATGCCCCGTCGGGACAGACAATCATCATGTCATGCTTGTCAGCCAGCTCGCTGATTACAGGAAATGCTTTCACCCAGCTGCTATAATCCCCGCTATATCCGTGTAACAGGTAAAGTACAGGAGACGGGGTATCCGCTGAGCAGGAGGTGGGGGTTATTATAACCGCCTTGATCTCTTTCTTCATTGAAGGGCTGAACACTTTTACGGTATCTACCTTAGATGCATAAAGTGTTGTAACTGAAAAAATAGCTGTTAACAACCAGCTTAAATAAAAATTTTTAGACATAACAATTTTTTTCCCCAAAGATAAGCATTCATCGGTTATCCGGCTACTTTTTCTTTTACAAATCGCAATGTTTATCAGTTGTAAATAAACTTAAACAAAGTTAAAAACACGAATGTTACAAAAAAAACATGTACATTTGCAGCGTTTTTTGGGTGTCGGGTAGTAATACCTTATAGAATAGGACTTTACGCTTAAAAATATTAAAGCTGAGCTATCCCTTATGTACATTGCAGTACAGCGTTATTGATGTTTTTTTTAGAATTAAAAAATTGTAATGTTGTTATGTTAGTCTCCTATTAGAACCAAATCATTGAACAGTATTTAGATCAAGGGTTATCCTTTGTCCTTCTACCTCCGGAATGTGTTCCGCCGAAATTTTAAAAATCGTGTCCCTAATTTTAAGATAATAATCAATAAATTTTCGGCAATAATAAAATTACTCTTGGTAGTTGTCTTAAAAGTGAAGATAGTGTCGCAATAGTATAATTATTATTGTTTTTTATCAAGTAAAAAACTGAAGGTATTCCACAGTTTGGCCTTTATGTTTTTTGCGATATAATAGTGTGCTGACCAGATGTCTCGAAAATATAACGAAATGTCCGTAATGTGAATTTATTCGAATCATATATAATTCAAATTTTTTATAAAGTATCAAACAACAAAAAGATGAAAACAAAAAATTTATTTTTAACCGCTGCTATTTTAATTAGCGGTTTAGTGAGTGTAAATGAGGTGATGGCTGAAGGAACTCCTGCAAATGCCGACAATGTAACTTTAAATATCAAATTCAAGCCTATTCAAACTATCTCGGTTAATCCTTCCCAAAAGAATGTGGATATTGAGTATTACACTAAGGATGACTATAACAATGGTGTTTCTGTTACAAAAGAAGACCATCTTACTGTTTTCAGTACAGGTGGATTTACGGTGTCAGTGCAGACTAATGGTGATTTCACAAAAGGAACTGAAAATATTGCAGCTTCCGATATGGTTGTTTTGGCTGAAGCCGGATCTGATAACACAAGTGGTGGGACTTTTTCTTCAGTTAACTTATCGACTACACAAACCTCACTGATTTCTTCTGAAAAAGGTGGATCGGAATTGAAATACAATATAACTTATAACAACGAAGCAGGTGGAGGATATAAATATATCGACAAATATACCCATCCTGATACCCCAGAGTCTATATATACTGCTGATGTTACCTATACAATAGTTGCAAATTAGAGGTTAAACCGGAATTCAATAAATGGGAAAGAGTGATTGTTATATCTAACTTTCCCTTTTTTAACTTTCACCTTTAAAGAATTCAGCTTTATGTTACCAGTAAAAAACAAGTCGATTTTGTGTATATGTTTTGTTACGGGAGCATTGATATTTATATCGCAGAATCTCTTTTCGCAAGTCGGTATTTCAGTCTCCCCGCCAAGGGCCTATTATAATCTTAATCCTGGGGAAACAAGCTCGCAAAAAATATATTTAAGCAATATCAGCAAAGAGCATGCGCTGAACCTGTCAATAACTTTCGGGGACTGGGAATATGACGACAAGGGTAACAACATTATGCTTCCACCCGGTTCACTTGATAACTCCTGTGCCGGATGGCTGACACTCCCCGGAGGAACATACCTTTCTCTTAAACCCGGAGAGAACCGGGAGATAGACCTAAACATGACTGTACCAATAGAAGGTATAAAAGGAGAAGTGCAGACGGCCATGCTCTATGTAACTCAAATGAATCCCCTTGATGGCGCTGATTCACAAGGTGCAGCCATAAAAATTAATGTCCGCCAAGGGGTTAAGATATACAGAAGAAGTAGCATTCCGGAGATAAAAAAACTGGAAATAGAGAATCTTGGTTTAGACCGGGAGAACGGATCTATTTATCTGATTTTCACTAACTGTGGCAATATATGGATAAACGGAAAGGTTAGCAGCAGCCTTTTTAACAAGTCCACAGGTAATGAGGTTGAATTAGAGCCGATAGATTTTTATACATTGCCGGGAGATAAACGTACCTTGAGTATTCCTATGACAAAACCTCTGGTGAAGGGCGATTTTATTGCAACCGTAATGCTCGATTATGGTGATAAAACAACAATTGAAGCTGCAGAGCTGGTGTTTAGCAATGAGTAAAAAAATTCCACATATATTGCTGTTCTTATCAGTTGCAGCTATGTCGTACGGGCAGCTAATGTTCAACGGCTGGAGCCATAACTACCTGAATGTATATTCCTATAATGGAGCAGTGGCTGCAGATGGGTTTACCATGGGTTTTACTTATATTGGAACCAACCTGAATATTCCCGGGTGGAAACTGTCTGTCAGGATAATTGAACCTTTCACCGCAGGTAATAAAGCTTTCCCTTTGAAGCGACTAAGCCTGGTCCCGGTATATACTGAAGGTCGAGCAAATAATCCGGGACCACTACCAACCGTTCAACAGATAGGTATGATATCTCCGGTTATCCTTTCAGATGATAACGAGGTATTTCTGGTGCCCTCTTCCAACGCTCCTCTATACAACGTGAGCCAGTGGAATTCATATTATAATCTCAGAATGGTATTTGATTTCGTAGTTGCAGGAGGTGGATATCTTAACTCTCTAAGGAATAAGATATTTAACGGAGTTTTAAGGTTTACAGCTTACCGGTCGGATAATAGTGTTATCGGATATCAGGATGTTTTTTTTATTATTCATGTCCATAGACTCTCAGGCACACTTCCACCCGAAAACGAGTATTCAATACGTGTTTCGGCTGAAGCATCAAACGGATTACTTGAACTAAACAGTATGGACGATTATATTCATGGTAAAAATGTTACGTACAGCGATGGCTTGTTGGTTACAGCAACAACAGATTACCAGATATCTGTCAGATCTACAGATGCAAACTTCTCATCATTAGAAGGAAGTTCCCTACCTCTTGATGTAGTGAAGCTGCATCTTTCAGGAAGTGCCGGAACTTCTGTCCCTGCAACCTTATCAACCGAATCGAAAACCATATTCCGGGGTGTGTCAACTGGGAATGAAACAGCAACTTTTAATATCATATATTCTACACAGCCTAATGATTACCGGCTTTATGATGCATCATCAAACCTGTATGGAACATCTCTGATTTATGAAATAACGCCTCAATAATAATGTGCTCCCCCGAATACTTAATTCTATCATTTAAAGCACTGTTAATTGCGTTGCTTATATCCCGGGGTATGAATGCCCAATCGCTAGTTCCGGTTGAGCTTGAAATACGTGAATCGTCTCTTAATGGGCAGGTTATTAATCATATAATTAAAGCTACAAACAATACGAATGATACCTTGCGAGGAGTGATAAAAATTAATTCCGAAGCAGGCATAATTTCACGGCCGGAACGAAAGGTGTTACTGTTGCCGGGAGATTCACTGTTTGTTTCATACAAACTTACAGTAGAAACATGGATGAGAGCCGGGAGGAGGGCCGTAAGCTATGATTTTGTAAACGATGATGGGATTAAGCTGGCAAACAAGGAGATTTTCAAGGAGGTGGAAGAGAAATCGATACTTTTTTTAATGGCTGACCCTACGCCTGTTATGGTTGTTCACCCCATAGATTCGGTACATGTTCAGGTAACTGTAAGTAATAACGGAAATACTGTTGAAAAGGTGACTATGGTATTTAATGTGCCAAATCTGAGAGGGGCGCATACCTTTACCGAACAGTGTGATATCCTGGTCCCTGGAGAAAGTAAAAGATTTTTATTCAGCTTTGTTCCCAGCGACAACCTGCTTGCATCAAGCCAGTTCCCTGTATATGTAACAGGAATGAAAGGGAGTGAGAAAACCTTGTTCGGCAATAAAACCATATCTGTCCAAAACGTGCATTGTTCAGGCAGGTACATTGACACTCCTCCCTACAATTCAACTATACCCGGAATAACAGCCACGGAAAATGCTATATCGCTAAGCTATAAACAGTATAATTCATCATTAAACATGATTCAGGTTCATGGCAGAGGTCACTTAAACCTGCCTGCAGGATATCTGCAGCTTCAAGGCAATATAAACAAATACAATGCCCAATCTACACCGCTGGTCACCAACACTTCGCTGATGTATAAACTTTACGAAAATGAATTCATCATAGGTAATATAAGTGAACAGACGGAACTACCTATGTTCGGAAGAGGAGCAAAAGCAATGTTTTCTGATAGAAACAGTAACAAAAGGTTGATAATTGGCGCTATTGATCAGAATTTTAACTTGCTTGGGAGCCAGCCTTGGTTTTCAAACTACTATTCTATATATCTACAGAGCGAACTGGGTGCAAATAATCATAACAAGGGTGCAAAAATAAGCTATATATACCAGAAAAATCCTTATGAGAGTGCATATTTTCATGTTGCAGGAATGGAGCTTAGAAGCGGTATAGGGCAAAACTGGAATATATTTCTAAAAGGGTACGGAACAATTGGTAAATACAGTATGAAAAGCGGTAACAGGTTTTCAGGAGCTGCAGAATTTTTTTATCGAGGAAGAATTACACGCGACTTCACATTAAATGGCGAAGGATATTTCAGCGATGCTTATTTCCCGGGTAACAGAAAGGGAACAGCCTCATTTTCCCAGGGAGCAAATATTAAACTCAGTAACGAGCTGCATTTAAGCGGGAGTGTCTCATACAGTAAGATTAAACCAAAATCGTATGGTCATAGTTACAATTATCAATCGGAGAATAGTTATGGAAATATAACTATGTCGTTACCAGCTCATAAAAGGTTATCGTCATTGATTTATTACCAGCATCAGGGAGAAAGTAATCCGTCACGGGTGCTTTCTCCCATGGTGCCGGCAGGAAGTAAAAATTTGCAGATGAAGTCGCATCGCCTGGGGTGGCAGTGGGGATGGCAAAGCCGGGATATCGCTTATTCTCTGTTGGGCACACTCGATGGAGGGTTTTTTAAAAACCCTCTGGGAGATGATATGCAATACCAGACAAGGGCAACCATAAGTTATTCATATCAGTGGCTTGATCTGAATGCCACTTACCAAAATGGTGCTTATTATCTTTACGAGTATATGATGTCGAGAGGCCTTAATGAGCGATTTAGACGCTTCACAGCCTCAGCTTCAGCCAACAAAAAGCTTTCCAATAAACTATTTCTATCAGCAGGTATTAACTATAGTAAAGATAAATACCAGGGAGGCGTACCATCTGCACATATTAATATTAACTATATTCCAAAAAGCAATATTAATTTGTTCCTTAATTCATATTGGTACAGGTACGCTTATGGTGCGCATGGCAGAGGCGATATATTCAACGCACAGGTTGGTGTTACCTTTAAACTTGGAGGAACGCAGCCAATGAGCGGAAGAAAAAGCCGTGTGGCAGCACGGATATTTTATGACATTAATGCCAATGGTAAATTTGACGATGATGAAAAAACTGCCGGTAAATATTTGTTGAATATTGGTGAGAAGGTGTTTATTTCTGATGAGGAAGGGAAAGTCTCTTATTCTCTGGTACCTTATGGAAAGTACTGTATAAAGCCTTTTGAAACAGGAAGATGGTTTTTTGATCCAAAAGAGGTTGTCGTTAACGGTTCAAGAACTGTAATAGATATTCCTCTCAAAGAGAGCGGATCATTGCAGGGCGGCGTTAAATATTTATCTGATAAACAATATGATGATTTTATTCCGAGGTATGAAGGGCTGATGTTTACCATCATGAATAGTAGTGGCTCTGTTATTCAGACTGTGGTTACCGATAACAAAGGTAAATTTCTCACATTTTTACCTGTTGGGGAGTATACAATAATTCTCGATCAAAATACGCTTGCTGAACATACTTACTGTGAAAAGCCAACACAACTGTTCAGGGTTGAAGCAGGAGAAACAACTCGAATCCCGCTTTTCAGAATCGAGATAAAAAAGAGAAAGGTAAATATTAAACGTTTTTACGCTGCTCAATAGTGTCTGAATCTGACCATGTGCTGTGGACATTCGAGTGAATCTGACATGGTGTCTGAATCAGTAGTGTTTGAATCTGATCCGTGACTCATCCGAAGCCGGATTCTTTTTTATTTTTTCCTCTTTTTCTGCTTTTTGTTTTCCTTGAAATGAATCATTTGTGATTCAATTCCGTATGCCGTGATATAGTTGTTGATGATTTCAAGAAATTTCGCACCAAAACGTTCTGCTTTAACCTTTCCGAAACCATGAATTTTCAGTAGATCTTTTTCTGTCTCCGGCAGGTAATCGGCCATTTGTACCAGTGTCTTTACGGATGCCACAATATATACCGGCAGATTTTCCTCTTTGCTGATGTGGTTGCGGAGTTGAACCAGTTCACTTAAAAGTTCGGGGTGGTTCGATTTTAATTGTGTTCCGGTGCTGTCGCGGCTGTACGATGTGAGGGAGAAAGGGGGTTTCCTGAACTGACTGCGAGCCTTGTAGTACGACTCTACGCTGAAGTCATTGGCTGTGGCGGAAATCAGATGTGTTTTCAGGGCTGCAGCTGCAAACAGGGAAGTGATGTCATCATCGTATTCCTTTGCATTAGCCCTATTGTCGGTGGTTGCTGCAGATTCCTGTAACGTCCGCAACAATGTTTCAATTTTTTCGTTGAAATATAAGGAGGATGCACGAATCCGTTTTGTAAGAAAAACCTTGTCGACAGGTGTTTGCCGGATGATATGCTGCAGTTGTATTCTGAATTTACTGGCTACCTGTTCCAGTTCAGTTAACTTATTACAGACTTCACCCACGAAGGGAACAGTTTCTTCACTGAAGGAAGACTCGTTTTCCTTTGTATCGGAGTACCACGAGCGTGCTGTTTGAAGAATCGGATCAAAGTTGTATAGTTGAAGCAGTAAGTTAATTTTGAACTGTTCCTTTGCCAATTGAAGCTCTTCGGCAACATGGTTTTCATCGGGTTTTGACGAGGAGAACCGGACAACCTGTTCGTCTACCTCTATGCTGTAGCGGTTAATAGGGCTTTTCAGCACCAAGCTGTCAAGCGATCGGCAACGGCTTAGCGCCACATACACCTGTCCCGGTGAAAAGGCTTTTCCAGCATCGATAATTGCATTATCGAATGTGAGCCCCTGACTTTTATGAATTGTAATGGCCCAGGCAAGCCGAAGGGGAATTTGTTTGCAAGTGCCTATTATCTCCTCTTCCACCGCGTTGGTCTCGGGATTGGTAGTGTAGCGGATATTTTCCCATATTACGGGTGAAACGGTGATCTCATCTTTGTCGCCCGGACAGAGCACGGTTACGCTCTCTTCCATGATGCGGGTGATCTTGCCTATTTTCCCGTTGAAATAACGTCGTGGTACCTCCATGTCGTTTTTCACGAACATCACTTTAGCTCCCTCTTTAAGTTCGAGATTCATATCGGTGGGAAAAGCGTTCACAGGGAATTCACCTTTAACAACAGCTTTGAATTGGTGAACGGTTGTTTTGATTTTTTCCAATTCGGCGCTGTTGATCGCATCTGCGCTGAAGTTATGCGTGGTAAGCGTGATATAATTCTCATCTGGTGATGGGTTAAAATGCGGATCATAACGGCTTTGCAGCAGGTTGAACCCTTCTGGTGAAAGAGAATCGTTCCTCACCTGGTTCAATAAGTCAATAAAAAGGTTATCTGACTGACGGAATATCTTGTCGAACTCCACGTAAACCGGCGGATGCTCCTGAATGGACTGACTGTGGAAAAAATATATTCCCCGGTAATAATCCGACAAAATCCTCCACTCATCGGCCTTGGCCACTGGTGACAGTTGGTACATGTCCCCTATAAAAACCATCTGTACGCCACCGAAGGGCTCCGAGTGCCTGTGGCGTACACTGCGAAGAACCGTATCTATGGCATCTAGTACATCAGCCCGCACCATGCTGACTTCATCAATAACCAACACTTCCAGTTCACGGATCACGCGACGGCGGGCACTGTTCATTTTAATGCGGGCGATCAGCGATTCGCGTCCGGCAGGAGTCGGTGTGAACGGGGTAAATGGCAACTGGAAGAACGAATGGATAGTTGCCCCGCCGGCATTGATAGCCGCCACGCCCGTCGGCGCCACCACGGCTGTCTGTTTAGTAGTCTCGGCACAAAACTGGTGCAGGAAAGTTGTTTTACCCGTGCCGGCTTTTCCGGTAATAAAAATATTCCTGCCGGTGTGGGTTACAAATTCTTTCGCACATTCATATGGAGTAGGACAGGACATATCTTACCTTATAAAGCGACTTCGCTACCATTACATTCTTTCGGGAACATCAATACCAAATAGTTTCATCCCTTTTTTTACGGTCAATGCAATATTTTTTGAGAGTGCCAGCCGGAAATCACGCAGCGCTATGTTCTCTTCGCGAAGGATGGAGTATTCGTGGTAGAACTGGTTGTACTCCTTCACCATATCGTACACATAGTTGCCGATTAGTGATACGTTGTACTCTTCTCCGGCTTGTTTCACAATTGCCCCGAATTCAGACAGCATCTGTACTAAGCCTTCCTCTTTTTCCGATAACGGTATTGATCCGCTTAGCTTTTCAGGAATTACAATACCTTGCTCTTCCGCTTTGCGCAAAACTGATTTGATGCGGGCGTGGGTGTACTGAATAAACGGACCGGTATTACCATTGAAATCGATTGACTCTTTCGGATTAAATGTCATATTTTTCTTCGGATCCACCTTCAGGATGAAGTATTTGAGTGCGCCCATCCCCACCATGCGGGAAATAGCTTCTGCCTCTTCTGGCGACACATCATCAAGCTTTCCAAGCTCTTTTGAAGTTTCCCTGGCGGTTTCAATCATCTCAACCATAAGGTCGTCGGCATCTACCACAGTCCCTTCGCGCGATTTCATTTTCCCTTCAGGCAGTTCCACCATTCCGTAGGAAAAATGTATCAGTCCTTTTCCGAACTCGAACCCCAGCATATCCAGCAGTATTGAAAGCACCTGAAAATGATAATTCTGCTCGTTGCCCACAACGTAAATCATCGTGTCAATGGGGTAATCATCGAAACGCAGTTTTGCAGTACCAATATCCTGTGTCATATATACAGAGGTGCCGTCAGCACGAAGCAGGAGCTTATGATCCAAACCGTAAGTAGTTAGGTCGGCCCATACAGAATCATCCTCTTTCTGGTAGAAAAGCCCTTTCTCCAGACCTCTTAATACTTCCTTTTTTCCTGCCAGGTAGGTTTCCGATTCATAATAGATCTTGTCAAACGAGACACCCATCTGATGATATGTTTCATCGAAGCCTTCATATACCCATCTGTTCATTTTCTTCCAGAGGCTTACAGTTTCTTCATCACCGGCCTCCCACTTTCTGAGCATTTCACGTGCTTCCTCCATCAGTTGCGACTGTTCCTCGGCCTGCTCCTTAGTCAGCCCGTTATCCTGTAATACGGCCTGCTCTGCTTTATATTTTTTGTCGAATAATACGTAATAGTCCCCGATGAGATGATCTCCCTTTTTTCCCGATGATTCCGGTGTTTCTCCATAGCCCCATTTTAGCCACGCCAGCATCGACTTGCAAATATGGATACCCCGGTCGTTCACGATATTGGTTTTAACCACCCGTTTACCATTAGCTTTCAATACTTCGCTCAGTGAGTGTCCAAGCAGGTTGTTGCGTACGTGACCAAGGTGAAGTGGTTTGTTGGTGTTGGGTGAGGAGTATTCCACCATATAGAGTGGTGCATCATCGGCCACCGGTGTGAAGCCGTATTCTGGCTGTGCGTTAATATATTCGAGCAGTTTTACCCATGTGTCTGAAGCGATGCTCAGGTTAAGAAACCCTTTTATTACATTGAATTCAGCGATGATGGGAGATTTTTTTGCCAGATAGGTACCAATCTCCTGCGCTGTCTGTTCAGGATTTTTTTTCGATATTTTAAGCAGGGGAAATGTTACCAGCGTGTAGTGTCCTTTAAACTCTTTTTTTGTCTTCTGCAGAGTTATCTGCGACGTTTCCACATCTGTACCATAAAGTTCCCTGATTGCTCCTTTGATAGCCTCCTGGAGTATCTGTTCAATATTCATACGATTAAAGCTTTTATTTTCACTGAAGTTAGTCGTTTTCTACACTTTAAAACAGTAAAAAAACAGTTTTTACTGTTCGTCAGATTATCGAAAATATTTTTGTATGCTAATTTGTGTGAAAGGCTTTTATTCCCATTTCATACAAATGTTGTCTCTCAATTGAATGGACAAAGGTAAGAAAAATGGAAGAAAGTTCACAGATTCTTCACTATATCCTGAATAACCAGTCCTGAGAGGGTGAATCCGAATACGGCAGTTACCTGCACCATGGTTCCGTTAATCTGCGCTTTCCGGAAACTGCCATGCTCGCCGGCATCTGTCAACACATCCTCCCCCCTGTTATTAAGCAGCTCTTCGCTGTAGACGCAGAGTATGGGCTTTTGCGGCTTCCCTTCTTTTCGCATCCGCTGACGCAGAGCCGATGCCAGTTTGCAGCCACGTACTTTCCAGAATTCCGCTACGTGAATCTTCTGCGGATCTATCTTGAGCGCTGCACCCATCGACGAGAACAGGGTTGCACCGGTTTTTGAGGCTGTAATGAGGAGATGAACCTTGTTGGAAAGGGAGTCGATTGCATCTATAATATAGTCGTACTCTTCAAGGTGAAACGAACCGGACGATGCGGCATTATAAATTTCAGGTATTGTATTTATGATTGCATGTGGATTTATTTCTGTCAGTCGCATTTTTAACACATTTACCTTAAGCTCTCCAATTGTTCCTGTGGTAGCCGGCAGTTGACGGTTTATGTTTGCTGCTGCAACTCTGTCTGAATCCACGATGGTAAGATGCATGATACCGCTTCGTATCAACCCCTCGGCACACCAGCTACCAACGCCTCCAACCCCAAAAAGAATTACTTTTTTTGTGGTGATAGCTTGCATTGCATCTTTTCCTATAAGCAGCTCTGTACGGGCAAATATTTCGTTATACTCCATACCAGGATTAAATAGCGTGCAAAAGTAGTAATAAATCAGATAAAAACAGGCTATCAGAATAGAAATAAGTCTCTAAGAATTGAATATCAGGTAATGTTCCCTGACGGGGAGTACAAATAAAAGAGGGTGGAATCACATTGTGAAACACCCTCAGCGTTATAATACGTGGAATAATTTTTTAGTAGTACCTGTCGTTTTTGGGCTCGAAGTAAGCCTGGGGATGCAGACAGGTAGGGCATGTCTTCGGAGCTTTTTTGCTCTTGATGACAAAACCGCAATTACGGCACTGCCACTCTATCTCCTCTTCACGGGCGAATACTGTATCATTTTCAACATGGTTCAGCAGCTTCAGGTACTGCTCTTCGTGAATTGCCTCTGCCTTGGCAATCATTCGATACATTGTGGCGATCTCCTTGAATCCTTCTTCTTCGGCTATATCAGCAAACTTAGGATACATTTCGGTCCACTCTTCGTTTTCACCTTCAGCTGCAGCCTTTAGATTCTCTGCAGTGGTGCCGATCACTCCCGCAGGGAAGGCAGCGGTAATTTCTACCATTCCACCTTCTAGATATTTGAACATACGTTTTGCATGCTCCTGTTCTTGGTTGGCAGTATCCTGAAAAATGGCGGCAATCTGTTCAAAGCCCTCTTTTTTTGCCTGTTTGGCAAAATAGGTATAACGCATTCTGGCTTGCGACTCTCCTGCAAATGACTGCATCAGGTTTTTTTCGGTTTGTGTTCCCTTTACACTTTTCATAAGTTTTAGTTTATTTGTTTTTATTAATCCTTTCAGTATCGTCAGCTTACAAAAATAATCATTTTTGAGATTAAAATAAAAAAATAAAAGGGTAGCATTATTTATTTAGAATGATTATAAATATATGAACTATTTCGTTAAGCTAAATGAGCAGAGGACAAATTTATTTGGGCTATGCCATAGCGAGAAATAGTCTAACCTTAGTGAAGCATTGTTCCGGCATATTTAATAAAAACGGTTTCACTCCAGTTCGCTTAATTCGAGCCAACGCATAGTTTTTTCATCAATCAGCTGCATGATCTCCGACAGGTGGTTTGATTTGTTCATCAGTTCATCAGGGGAAAGGCTCCCTGATGATAGTTCGCTGCCTATGCACTCTTTCTCAGACTCCAGTGCTTCAATCTCCTGTTCCAGTGCTTCAAACTCCTTTCTCTCCCTGAATGTGAGCTTCCTTTTTTCCTCAGTTTTTTTTCTATGCTGATTAGTATCAGGTTTAGAAATACGGCTCATTTCGGATTGTATCTTATCATTCTCTGATTTCCATTCCCTGTATTGTGTGTAGTTCCCTGGAAAATCACTTATCTGGGCATCTCCTTGAAAAACAAGCAAGTGATCCACCACTTTATCCATGAAGAACCGGTCGTGAGATACCACGATAAGGCATCCTTTGAAGTTGGCAAGATACTCTTCCAAGATATTAAGTGTGATGATATCCAGATCGTTGGTTGGCTCGTCCAGAACTAAGAAATTGGGATTTCTGATCAGCACAGTGCAGAGATAGAGGCGCCTTTTTTCACCGCCGCTGAGCCTGTACACGTAGTTATGTTGTTTCTCGGGGGGGAAGAGAAAATGTTGCAGGAACTGCGAGGCGGTGAGGTGATTACCATTGCCGAGGTCAATAACTTCAGCTATATTCTGTACCACTTCAATCACTTTCATCTGCTCATCAAACAACAATCCTTCCTGACTGTAATAACCGAAATTCACTGTCTCGCCAATCTCGAAGCTGCCGCTATCAGGCTGCTCCTCGTTTAGGAGCATCTTAACAAAGGTAGATTTACCTGTACCGTTATTCCCTACTATTCCCATCTTCTCGTAGCGTGAAAAGATATAGCTGAAATCTTCCGTGATCTTTATATCGCCAAAGCGTTTACTTACGTTCTTTGCTTCAAAGATCTTATTCCCGATATACACACCTTTTGCTGCCAGGCGTATATTTTGGTCTTCACGCCGGTGTCGGGCTCTCTCTTCGAGTGAGTGGAATGCATCAATGCGTGATTTAGCCTTTGTGCCGCGTGCCTGAGGCTGTCTATTCATCCATTCCAGCTCTTTTCGCATCAGGTTCCTTGCTCTGTCTGTCTCGGTGTTCTGTGCAGATACTCGTTCATCGCGTTTTTCCAGATAATAAGAAAAGTTACCCTTATAGGAAAATAGTTGTTTTTCATCTATCTCAAGTATCTGCGTGCAGATTCTATCCAAAAAATAGCGATCGTGTGTTACCATGAGCAGACTCATGCTGTTCCGTGAGAGGAACTCCTCAAGCCACTCCACCATTTCAAGATCGAGGTGGTTTGTCGGCTCGTCCATAAACAACAGCTCCGGTTCGCTGATAAGCACATTTGCCAGCGCCACCCTCTTTATCTGTCCTCCCGATAGCTCGCCCATTTTCTGATGCAGGTTGGTGATCTTCAGCTGCGATAAAATTTGTTTGATACGTTGTTCATAATCCCAGGCATGATGTAAATCCATCTCGGTAAGTACCTCATCGAGCCCATCCTGACTACTGGAGGAGATTATCTCTTCATACCGGGATATCAGTTTCACTATATCGGTGCCGGTACTGAAACAAGCTTCAAGTACCGTCAGGTTTGGGTCGAACCGGGGAGATTGTTCCAGATATGCAAACCGGATATCATTACGGAATACTACCCTTCCATTGTCGTAAGACTCCTGGCCAGCAATAATATTCAGCAGGGTGGTCTTGCCCGATCCGTTCCGGGCAATCAGTCCTATCTTGTCGCTTTCAGCAATACCGAAAGAGATTTCACTGAAGAGAAGGAGGTCTCCAAAGCTTTTGGTGAGTGAGTCTATCTGCAGGAGTGGGGTGGGCATCTATCAATAATTTTTACAAAAATACAAAAAACTATTGACATAAGTTGCCAGGCTTTTCCTGTGTCATTGCCGATTTTTCTCAAGTCGGACAAAAATCAATGATAGCTATCAGAACTTCCACCTCAGGTAGCTGAACAGGTCGGTACGGCTATTGCCGTTAATCTTTTCCGTGCCGCTTCCGATAGTATCACGGTTGAAATAGTGTGTGTATCCTGCTTTCACGGAAAATGACAGATTTGTGGCAATATTATATTTTGCCGAGATTGCCAGCCGGTATCCTCGTCCGTAGAATGAAGGCATGTAGAATGTATTAAGCAGATTTCGTTCATACGAGTAGAGCCGTGCGTTATAGGTGTCAGCACTGAAGTAAGCCAGATATATATCGCCGGTGATTCGCCCTTTGCCTCGGTAACCTGTATTTTGGGAGATCATAAATCCGTTTTCAGCTGGTGAATGTTTTTCCGTATAATGTGCCATATCGGCTGTTGTCCGAAAATTCCACCCGTTTTTGAGCTCGTGAACATACCGCAGGCGGAGTTTATGTGTGGCATAGGGCAGTACCAAAGCAACCGGTTCACCGGGAATGCGCCTGTTCTTCTCCTTCTGTTTGTATCTGTAGCGGATATCCAGTGAATTTTGGCGAGATATTGCATAATTGCCCAGAAAATAGTATTCCACTGCTTTTGAGGGAGTGTCTATGCCAAAATTAAGCCATGGAATACGTATAAAGTCGATATACGTGTCAACCGAAAACTTCCGGAAAGGGCTAAAGGCACTGCCCAAAAATAGACCCTTTTCGTTCTGCACCCTGCTCCCTTCAGAAAAAGCCTGTCCATACGGAGAATTGTATGAGATAGGGAAATATCGGTGCAACAACGTAAAGGAGAGAGTTTGCGAGGGACGGTATTGTGCCGTGTTCAGTGTGGCTATAGCTCCGTTTTTAGCTATTGCTGTTTCCCCGGCAAAGATAAATCCGGGGAGTTGACAGGAATAGTCCACACTTGCGTTAGCATGCGAAGAGCCCCTCTGATAGTAGATGTTGTAATTCTGTTCCGGTGGGTTATATACTCTGTCATAAGTATTGTATAATCCGCTTATACCGACCCGTATCCCTTCTTTCCTGAAGTTGATATTTCCCCCTACCACTTGTTCCCGGGTATTCTTTTTCTTATCAATCTCCAGAGGTGTGCGATGCAATCCGTCGGTTTTGAACGAAGTGATTTCGCCATCACCGGAAAGGTTTGCGTCAATGCGTCTGTTGGAATAGAAGGCCGTTACAGATATCTTGTCATACTCATAAACAGCTGCCATCCCTCTGAAAAAACCGCTTTCGGCCGTAGAAAAGTGGCGTTTCGGATGTTGTGTACGCCGTGCGATATTATCGTTGCTCCATGCCTTACTTACCATAAAATCGTTATTAAGAATCAATCCCTGGCCGAAAGATAGGCGGTAGTCACCCAGTGCAATTGTTCTTAATCTCCCCATATCATTTATGATCATATGAATTCCGTAATGGTCGTACCCTTTAGGATGATCTGATTTAAAAAAAGGCTCTCCGGCATCTTTTTCGGCAGTCATACCCAACTGTACTTTATCTCGGTAACGAAAAGAGTATCTGAGTGATGTATAAAAATCCTCACCGCAATATTTTCGGTTAGGGTAGCGTTCAAGAATACTATCAGGAAACTCGCCGTAACCGGCACGGGGTGTAACTGTTTTGTCGAGTCGGAATTGAAGCTCGTTTAATCCTTTTTTCGCTATCCCGGGCAACGACAGTTTAGCTGTGGTTTTATCTGTTTCTCCCGTATAGAAGAAAGGGAGAATTAATTCAACAGTCTTTATATCCAGGCGAGGTACGTTCCTAAGCTCGTAAACTGTGTATAGGGGTCGGTTTTTCTCAAGAAAACCCATAATGGCATTAATCTCCTCAATCGAAAGGAGAGGAAATTGTTCCAGCTGATCGCGAGTTATGCTGTTCAGGTTCATCTGATTATTTTCCAGATAGAGTAACTCTTCATATATGTTCTCAATGGTGGTTTCACTTATCCCTTCTTCCTCAGCCATATGCTCCACATATATGCGCCAATTTGAATCCTGGGAATATATGCCGGCAATGGATCCAATAATGAATAAGAAGAGAGTAAATATTTTCATGTACTTCATTACGGATACTCAATTTAGGGTTTACTAAAGTTAGACTATTTACAAATATAACCCATTATTTTATGTTTTCACAAACAAATGATTATAAAATAGATATCATATTCATATAAGATCTTTTTCGTACCTTTGCCGCAGTTTTAATGAAAATTGACCGACATGAACAAAATGGTTTTGAAGTCGCTGGCGTTAATGTCGCTGGTGCTGTCATGCCTCGGGTGTGGGAAACAGAAAGACAGCAGGCGTGATTTTCATCAAATCCTTCAGTCCGGCACCCTGCGTGTTCTTACGCTAAACACATCTACTTCATATTTTATCTATCGTGATCAACCGATGGGTTATCATTATGATATGATTGTTGATTTTAGCAGGTATCACGGCCTTATCCCGGAGATTATTGTCGCAGAAAATCCAAAAGCACTTTTGGAGATGTTGCAGAGTGGAGAGGGTGATGTTATCGCATATAATATGCCTGTAACCAATGCATTGAAAGATTCGGTAATCTATTGCGGGCTTCAGCAGATCTCGCACCAGGTGCTTGTTCAACGTGCAATGAGAGGCGATACACTTCTTACCGATGTGACAGGGCTTATAGGGAAGAGTGTAACGGTTATTGAAGGGTCAAAGTATATTGACAGAATGGAAAATCTCAACAATGAGCTGGGTGGAGGCATTTACATTGAACATGCAGGCAAAGACACTATTGTCGTGGAGGACCTTATACGAATGGTTTCCCGTGGAGAACTGGCCTATACGGTTGCTGATGATGATCTTGCCAGGCTTAACCAGACCTATTTCAGAAACCTGAATGTTGATCTTCAGGTAAGTTTCGATCAGCGTTCATCGTGGATGGTGAGGAAGGATATGCCGGTGCTGGCCGACTCACTTGACAGCTGGATTGAAAACAAGGCGGCCGAGCCCGAATTTCTGCATATTATAAAACGTTATTTTGAAGAAGCGAAAGGGTTTTCCGCAAGTGACAGGTTTACATATGGAGATATTTTGGGGCGGGGGGTAATATCTCCTTTCGATATATTTTTTAAAAAGTATGGTAAAGAGAAGAAAATCGATTGGCGGCTGTTAGCATCTATTGCGTTCCAGGAATCAACATTCAATACTGAAGGGCAATCCTGGGCAGGCGCTGCAGGGTTGATGGGGCTGATGCCTGAAACGGCAGCTTCAGTGGGCCTTGATCAAAACCGGATACTTGATCCCGACTCCAATATACGTGCCGGTACTGAATATCTTAAAAGCCTGCTTGCACTTTTTAGATCTGTTGAGAACCCTGACGAACGCTTGAAAATGGCTCTGGCATCGTATAATGCCGGGGTGGGGCATGTCTTCGATGCACGGGCACTGGCAGAGAAGTATGAAGCGGATAAGAATGTGTGGGAAGGTAACGTGGAAAAGTATATCCTGTTGAAGCGTCTGAAGCAGTATTATGCTGATCCTGTGTGTAAGAACGGATATTTCAGGGGAGATGAAACAGTAAATTATGTAAGGAATGTAATTGGTAGATGGGAATTCTATAAGGAGAAAGTGAAAGAATAAATTACCTGTTTATTGATAAACAAAAAAATCATTATCTTTGTGTCAATGTTAAAACAGTTGTAAGTAAGTTGCGAAGTAAGGAAATAAAAAAGAATTTAAAAAATGTCAGTCATAATCAATAAAGTCACTACGAAGGATGATTTAAGGAAGTTCATCCATTTCGGCATCGATCTCTATGAGAGCAATGAATATTTTGTTCCTCCACTAGTTTATGATGAGAGAGATACGCTCAGCAGAACCAAGAATCCTGCATTTGATCATTGCGATGCATCATATTTTCTTGCTTACCGCGATGAAGAGATAGTGGGACGGATTGCTGTAATTATCAATTTCAAAGCGAATGAGATATGGAATGAGAGGAATGCCCGTTTCGGTTTTGTTGATTTTATTGATGACAGTGAAGTAGTTGACGCACTTTTTGGCGCAGCTGAGAGTTGGGCACGTTCCAGAGGCATGGAGAAAATTCACGGGCCGCTGGGTTTTACCGATCTCGATCATGAGGGTATGCTCGTTGAGGGGTTCGATCAGATGAGCACTTTGTCCACCATTTATAACTATCCCTACTATGTGGATCATATGGCAAGGATGGGCTATGTTAAGGATCAGGACTGGGTGGAGTATCTCATCACTATCCCTAAAGAGATGCCTGAACGGTTTATCCGTGCAACTGAGATAGTAAAAAAACGTTCAGGCTTGGCTGTAAAACATCTCCAGAGTAAAAAGGATGTAATTCCTTATGCAAGAGATATTTTTAAATTAATCAATCGCGCATATAAAGATTTGTATGGCTTTGTAGAGCTCTCCGAGAGACAGATCGATTATTACGTGGATATGTACATTCCAATGCTTCGTCTGGAATTTCTGACCCTAGTAATAAGGCAGGAAGACAATAAGTTGATTGGTGTGGGAATAGGCCTGCCAAGTATTGCCAAAGCTTTACAGAAAGCAAGGGGGCGGTTTGTCCCTACAGGATGGTATCATCTGTATAAAGCTTTAAAGGGAAAAGGGAACAATGTATTGGATCTGTTGCTGGTAGCTGTTGATCCTGAATACCAAGGCAAAGGAGTAAATGCTTTGTTATTCAATGAGTTTATCCCTGCTGCCATTCAATTGGGTTTTGAATATGCAGAGAGCAATCCAGAACTGGAACTGAACAGCAGAGTACAATCATTGTGGGACGACCTTGAAGCTAAACAGACAAAAAGGCGCAGAGCTTTTATAAAAAATTTATAGAGGAATTAATAAAAAGTGAACGAAACAGAAAGAGAATTACAGATACTTCAAAATAACTATCAAGAAGAGAATATTGTTACTCTGGAGTGGCAGGAACATATACGCCGCCGCCCGGGTATGTATATCGGAAAACTGGGAGATGGTTCATCTTCCGATGATGGTATATACGTGTTGCTAAAAGAGGTACTTGATAACTCAATAGATGAGTATATGATGGGTTTTGGCAAGACTATCGAGGTGGGTGTCGAGGGCGATAAAGTTACAGTACGAGACTACGGCAGGGGTGTTCCCCTGGGAAAGGTTGAGGATGTATGCTCCAAGATGAATACCGGTGCCAAGTACGACTCCAAAGCATTTAAAAAGTCAGTAGGGCTCAATGGGGTGGGGATAAAGGCAGTAAACGCACTTTCATCTTCATTTCTTATGGTAAGCTCGCGTGACGGGAAATCAAAAGTTGTGGAATTCCAGCAAGGTGTACTCTCGCATGAAGGGGACATAGAGAGCAGTGCAAATCAGAACGGTACTCATGTAGAGTTTACACCCGACAGAGAGATCTTTGGTGAGTATTACTACCGGGATGAGCATATTGAACCGCTGCTTAAAAATTATGTATTTCTGAACATAGGTTTAACCATTGTTTTTAATGGTAAAAAATACTCGTCGAAAAACGGACTTGAAGATCTGTTGAATGAAAATCTAACTTCTGATGAACTCTATCCCATTATTCATCTTTTCGGCGATGATATTGAGGTAGCGATCACTCACACCAACCAGTACGGAGAGGAGTATTATTCTTTTGTAAACGGGCAGCATACCACACAGGGAGGGACCCATCTGACAGCCTTTCGTGAAGCTGTAGCACGTGTGATCAAGGAGTTTTATAACCGGAATTTTGAGTACTCCGATATTCGTAATGGCATAGTTGCAGCTATCAGCATAAAAGTGGAAGAGCCGGTTTTTGAATCTCAGACAAAGACCAAGCTTGGTTCAAAAGAGATGGGACCTAACGGTATCTCAGTGAGCAAGCATATAAACGATTTTCTAAAGCAAGAGTTGGATAACTATCTGCACAAGAATCCTGATATGGTGGATGTGCTGCAGAAAAAGATTCTAGACTCCGAAAAGGAACGTAAGGCAATTGCCGGTGTAACCAAGCTTGCGAAGGAGCGAGCTAAAAAGGCCAATCTTCACAACAAAAAATTACGCGATTGCCGAATCCATTACAACGATGCTAAAGGTGATGACCGGGAAAAATCAAGTATCTTCATTACTGAGGGAGATTCTGCAAGTGGCTCCATCACCAAGAGTCGCGATCCCAATCTCCAGGCTGTGTTCAGCCTTCGCGGGAAGCCTCTTAACAGTTTCGGGCTGACAAAGAAAATTGTCTATGAGAACGAAGAGTTCAATCTGCTGCAGGCAGCACTCAATATTGAAGAAAACATGGATGGGCTGCGGTACAACAAAGTGATTATTGCAACCGATGCCGATACCGACGGTATGCACATCAGGCTGTTGCTGCTTACTTTTTTTCTGCAATTTTTCCCCGACCTAATTAAAAAGGGGCATGTTTATATTTTACAGACACCACTTTTCCGTGTTCGTAACAAGAAGAAAACTCTCTATTGCTATACCGAAGAGGAACGGCTCAGCGCAATTGAGGAGCTAGGCCCTAACCCGGAGATAACCCGTTTCAAAGGTTTGGGAGAGATATCTCCCGAAGAGTTCCGTAATTTCATTGGAGAAGATATTCGCCTCGATAGGGTGACCATGCGCAAAGAGGACCTTCTTAAGGAACTGCTTGAATTTTACATGGGTAAGAATACTCCCGAACGCCAATCGTTTATTATAGAGAATTTGGTTGTGGAAGAGGATGAGGTGGCTTAGTTTGTCCATTATTAATATTATAGCAATACTAAAATAGTAGAATGTTCCAAACAACTGTACCCGATAAACGGATTGCTGTTTTTCCAGGCACTTTTGACCCATTCACAACTGGCCATGAGTCGCTGGTACGCCGCGGATTGTCTTTAATGGACGAAATTGTAATCGCGATAGGAGTCAATGAATCAAAAAGCTCATTTTTTACTTTGGACAAACGTCTTGAAATGATTCGCGAGTTATATAAAAACGAACCCCGTGTAAGGGTTGAAAGCTACGACTCGCTAACAATCGAATTCGCCCGGAAAACTGGAGCACGGTACATTCTGCGTGGTATAAGGTCGGTAGTGGATTTCGAGTACGAGAAAACAATTGCCGATATGAACCGAACTATTTCGGGAATAGAAACGTTTGTATTATTCACTGAACCCGCTTTAACACACGTCAGTTCCTCACACGTAAGGGAACTGCTGCGTTACGGCCATGATGTCAGCTGCTTTATTCCAAAAGGGATGAAGATTTGATCTTCAAAAAAGAAAAGATGTATAAACAGATAATTATTACTGCCCTAAGCGTACTCCTTGCTTGGGGTAACTTATTTGCGCAATTCAGGCCATCACCCGATGGGGTAAAACTGGAAAGAACAATTCAACTTATAAAAAGCTTGTATGTTGATGATGTAGATTCAAAAAAACTTGCCGAAGCAGCAATACGCGCAATGCTTGCAGAGCTCGACCCCCACTCGTCGTACCTTAACGAAGAGGAGGTGCTGGCTATGAATGAACCCTTACAAGGGAACTTCAACGGAATAGGCATATCGTTCAATATGCTTACTGATACCCTTTACGTGATGGAGGTGATTTCAGGTGGCCCGTCACAGAAGGTAGGTATCCTCCCGGGAGATAAAATCATTCAGGTGAATGACACCACTATTGCCGGCGTGAAAATGGGTAATCAGGAAGTGGTGAAGCGCCTTCGCGGCCCTAAAGGGACAGTTGTCAACGTAAAGATTCAGCGCAGGGGTGTTCCCGGGTTAATGGAGTTTCGTATCGTAAGGGATAAAATCCCTATCACAAGTATCGATGCTTCCTACATGGTTACACACAATGTGGGGTACATCCGTCTCAGCAGGTTTGGTGTTACCTCAGGAACTGAGTTCAAAATGGCAGAAAGAGAGTTGAGATCAAAAGGGATGAAGCATCTTATTCTCGATCTTACCGATAACGGCGGAGGTATACTGCAAACTGCTAATGAGATAGCTGATGAGTTCCTGGGCGAGAATAAACTGATAGTTTATACCGAAGGAAAGAACCAGCCCCGTTTTACAATGAACGCTTCCGGCAACGATGAATTGAAGGGAGGTAAGCTGGTGGTACTGGTTAACGGGGCATCGGCATCAGCAAGTGAGATCCTCGCCGGAGCCATTCAGGATTGGGACAGAGGTGTGGTAGTGGGGAGAAGGACTTTTGGTAAAGGCCTGGTACAACGCCAGCTGCCTCTACCTGACGGTACTATGATACGACTTACAGTTGCAAGATATTATACCCCTACAGGAAGAAGTATTCAGAAACCGTATGAAACGGGAAACATTGATGCCTATAACCGTGATTTTGTGAATCGTTACAATCACGGTGAACTTTTTGTTGCAGACAGCATTCGCTTTCCCGACTCTCTCAGATATACAACACTGGTGAATAAACGTACTGTATACGGTGGAGGAGGGATAATGCCGGATTATTTTGTGCCCATGGATACTACTTCAGGAACAATGTTTCATGCGAACCTTAATGCGAAAGGAATTATCAACAGGGCTGCTATCTCTGAGGTGGACATTAAACGTGAAGTGTTGTTGCAGAAATATCCAGATGTGCTTTCTTTTAACAAAGGATACATTATATCTGACGAGGTGGTGGGAAGGTTGAAAAATATTGCTAAAGAAGAAAATGTTGAGTGGAACGATGATGAGTTCACTACCTCCCGCCCTTTGATTTTTGTTCAGTTTAAGGCACTGATGGCTAGAGACCTGTTTGACTCATCGGCCTTTTTTAGGATTATCAACGAAGAAAATGATATCTTTCTGGAAGGATTGAAGATTATTTCAGATGATAACCGCTATAACGGATTATTAAGAGGCGTTGGCAGTAATGTAGGGCAGTTAAGCAGAAAGTGATTAATTTTTGATCTATTCTCTTTTTGATAACACCCGTTTTTTTTCCCTTATATGGGCATCTAAGCGCGATATAAGCCATAACAGGCTGAATATTGAGGCAACCAGGATCACCGCTCCTAAAAATTGTGCTGAAAACAGAAATTCCTTGCCAAAAAGGAAATATACCCCGGCAATCATTGCCGCCAATACGGCATACATGGTGCCAAAGATAGTACCCAGCTCTATCAATACACTGCCAGTCTCTTTTTTCGCTTTTATTTTCTGTGGTGTAAGTGCCTTCTCGGTCTCTATCTGCTGCATTATGCGATGCTTCAGGTTTTCCGGTGCATCCATTTTTACGGATAACAACATTTGACGAATTTTTTCGTCTTCTTTTTGATTACTGTATTTCTCCATCATTATTATCATTTTTATGAACCTGTAACCTGCATTCCATAACTCGAAACAACCATCTCCTTGAAAAGTTTCCTTGCCCTGAACAGTTTCACCTTGACGTTCGGTTCGTTTAAACCTGTTATTTTAGCAATCTCTTTTACTGGATTGTCCTCCATATAGTAAAGCGTTAGTAAAAGCGCATCTCCCTTAGGCATTTTCTGCATTACGTCTGCAACAATCTCTTTCCTTTCCTTTTCATCCATGTTCATTTCCAGTGTATTATCAGCCAGATGAGACGCATCTTCGATCCCTGCCTCTCTGACACCTATCCACATTTGTGTCTTTGTATGCGTAATAGCAGTATTGTAAACTATACGATACAACCATGTGGAAAATTTGCTGTCGGAGCGAAAACTGCGCAGATTCCTGAATGCCTTTACATAACTTTCCTGCACAACATCTTCCGCATCCTGTATATTACCGCAGATCCGATAGGCTATGGTGATCGCCATAACCTGATAGGTCTCGACAAAGTATGCGAACGCGGAAGTGTTTCCCGAAAGCACCTGTTGTATACGCTGATTCTCGTTCATCCAAACTGATTTTATTCCTGTTCTGTTTCCTCTTTTTGCTGCGTAAGCGGCATTTTTTGAGTTACCAGGAAATAGATCAGATAACCTATCCCGAGAAAGAAAACCACACTGGCACCAGTTACCCAGAACTCATTCCCTTCTCCGATTGCCAGGTATTCTGAGCATAGGAATCCGACAATTATCCCTATTCCAAGAGCAACAAGCACAATCCCGTTCCTGAGTGACACGAGCCTGTTGGGGGCTGCTTTCTTTTTTGGAGTGTCGGGAGGAATAATTCCCTGATTAATTAATCCCATCCGTTCATCATTCCGACTTTTGATAGCTCTCATTCCCAGGATTATACCGGCAATAACCGGCAGGCCAAAGATACAAACTATAGCAATAATAGCAATTAAATCTTCCATAATTCAAATAGTTTTTAAAGATTTTTACTTTGTTTACATTGATATGACTGCAACTTCACCCGTGCGGTTACAAAAAACAGGAATTATTTTTTCAATAATAGTTTTCAGTTCTATGCTTGTCAATAGCCACAAAACATATCGCATAACCTGTTTTGTTATAACCTCACCTCTTTTATTCCATAATTTACACAATGTAAATCTCCAGGTGAGGTTCACCGGAACGCCCAAACAGATAAGGTTTCCCGTGGTATGGCTGTCGATTAAATTTATTTGAACTATCTGTTAAACATATTCTTGTTTGCAAATGGTTTACATACCCGGTTAATATTAAAATAACGGGCTGTTTAAGCAACCCGTTACCCTTCAACTGAACATTGCATGGTTTAAAACATTTGCAAGCATGTTGTTTAGCAACACCTTACTTTTCTACACTCCGGTGACAACAATCTTATTTGTTTTTCAACAAATCCCGGATTTCTGTCAGCAATGACTCTTCTTTTGTCGGTTCTGCCGGAGCTTCCGGTGCTGGCTCTTCCTCTTTTTTGCGTTTAAGTGAGTTCATACCTTTGATAACGAGGAAGATTGATGTGCCGATTATAAGGAAGTCGACTACTGCCTGAATGAAGGCTCCGTAATTCCATGTAACAGCAGGTGAAATCACCTCGGTTCCCTCCATTACCGCCTGTCTTAAAACAAGCTTGAGGTCTGTGAATTGTCCCTGGTCAGTGATTAAAGCGATAGGCGGCATTAAAATGTCGTTCACGAAAGAAGTAACTATCTTCCCGAATGCCCCGCCAATTACAATTCCCACGGCCATGTCCACAACACTGCCGCGCATTAAAAATTCTTTGAGTTCTGATTTAAATGACATAGTTTTTTTGATTAATTTAGTTGAGGAAATCATATTTACACAAAGTAAATAAAAAAATTGGAATATCTAACTTTAGTGAACTATTTGCGTTAAGCCGTATGAGCAGAAGATAAGTTTACTTATATTATGCCATGGTGAGCAAATATCTAACTTTAGTGAAATATTTCTGCAATCATACAGCGTGCGGAGCCGCCACCATTTGTCTCAATAGTTGTAAGATCTGCCGAAACAATTGAATTGTACGTAGAGATGATGGTTTCCTGTGCCGTTGTCAGCACACCACGTGCCGATGAAGACATCACCATGACCGGATGTCCGCCCCGGCTTTTTAGCTCAAGCATGTTACCGGCAAAATGTGCAACCTGATCCAACGAAATGTTCACGATAATTTTTCCAGAAGAAACAAGGCTGGAGATAACCTTGCTGCGTTCTTTCTCCTCTCTGATGGATTCAAGTGACACCACTGCTATCTGTGTCCCCACCGACATCATCACGTTTGTATGATAGACCGGATTGCCTTTTTTATCTATTGCATCAAAAACAACGGCATCATAATTCATAAGTGAACAAAAATCAGCCAGAACTTTTTCCGATGTACGTTTTGAGCGGCAACAGTATACTATCCGTTTGTAACGGTCGAAAATCATGCTACCCGTACCCTCCAGGAACTCACCCTCATTTTCCCAGTGTGTAAGATCCACCACTTTGCGGTGATCCATCTTCCGGCGAAGCAGGTTCATCACCTCGGGTTTCCTTTCCAACCTCCGGTTTTCTGCAAACATTGGATAAAGCACAAGCTCTCCGGTTATGTGTGATGAAAACCAGTTGTTTGGGAATATAGAATCGGGCGTCCACGGGTCAAGTGTGTCCTGAACAACAGTCACATCAATATCTTTACCGCGGAGCATACTCACAAGTGCATCGAACTCTTTTAATGCTGTATCTGCAATTGAATCAGAATCTGATTTATGTTGAAAATAATTGTTCCCGGCAGTCTGCTCATTATATGCAAAACGTGCAGGGCGTACCATTAATATTTTGGAAGTTGTCTGCATAAAACTACCGAATTTTAATCTGACTCATTTCGATTTAATTTTACTTCAGCTGTTTAAAAACAAGTGATATCGCTCTTAAATCAAACTGCCGGAAAAAATATTATTCCATAGCTTTGATTGATTTTCTAATGATCTCAATTGCCTTTCTCAACTCTTTTTCCTTGATTACCAGCGGAGGGGCAAAACGGATGATGTGGCGATGGGTAGGTTTTGCCAGCAATCCGTTCCCGGCCATCTTAAGGCATATATCCCATGCCTCTTTGCCGTTGTGAGGTTCTATAACAATGGCATTCAGCAAACCCTTTCCACGTATTTGTTTTATAAACGGACTGTGTATTTTCTCCATCTCCTCACGGAATATGCCACCCAGAAGAGCAGCCTTCTCTGCAAGATTTTCTTCTCTGACTACCTCCAGCGCGGCCTTAGCAACTTTGCATGCCAATGGAAAACCGCCAAATGTAGAACCGTGCTGGCCGGGACGGATAGTAAGCATAATCTCATCGTCGGCGAGTACAGCAGAAACAGGCAGCACCCCTCCAGAAATTGCTTTGCCCAGGATCACAATATCGGGACGCACCCCTTCATGGTCGCAACATAGTTTTTCACCTGTACGGGCAATGCCTGTCTGAACCTCATCGGCAATGAAAAGGACGTTGTGTTTTTCACACAGTTCGTAACAAGCCTTCAAATATCCTTCATCAGGTACATTTACACCTGCTTCACCCTGTATTGGTTCTACCAGAAATCCGGCTATGAGGTTGCCTTTTGCTTCCAATATCGAAGCAAGTGCTTGCGGATCATTGTATGGAATAATTTCAATTCCGGGGGTGTAGGGTCCATAATCTGCACGAGCATCCTTATCGGTGCTGGCGGAGATGATAGTTATGGTCCTTCCGTGAAAGTTTCCTTCACAAACCACTATTATTGCCTCGTTTTCAGGGATTCCTTTTTTCAGGTAACCCCATTTACGAGCCAGCTTTAGTGAGGTTTCCACTCCTTCTGCGCCGGTGTTCATTGGCAAAACCTTGTCATATCCGAAATAATTGTGAATATACTCTTCGTATGGTCCCAGACAGTCGTTATAAAATGCACGTGATGTAAGACAAAGTGTCCTGGCCTGCTCCTTTAGTGCCCTCACAATTTTTGGATGGCAGTGTCCCTGGTTCACGGCAGAGTAGGCCGAAAGGAAATCGTAATACCTCTTCCCGTTCACATCCCATAGGTAACAGCCTTTTCCGCGCGAGAGAACTACCGGCAGCGGGTTGTAGTTATGTGCTCCGTATTTCTCTTCCAGGTCAATATAATGCCCTGCTTTTGTTGATGCTGTCATATATTCTGTTTTTTTAGTAGTATTAATTGTCTTCATGTACTCCGAATAATATTTCACCCGGTAATTGTAATTCAACTTCTTCAGGTTTTAAGTTATTGATATAGATACCAGTTTCTACAAAAATACACTTTTTATGCATATAATCAGCATAAACCAATAAAAATAACAAGAAATATATACATCTGAATAGCAGTTACAAAATTGCTGCATCAGGATACATATATGTTCCTAAAAAAGTAAAAAATATTGTGTGATACAGTATAAATAGATACATTTGTTTAATTATCTAAAACAATTACAAGACAATTAAAAGATGGATAAGGCGCAGTTTCTCTGGGTGGATGATGAGATAGACCTGTTGAAACCATATGTTCTTTTTCTGGAAGAGAAGGGGTACCTGATGAAATGCGTAAATAATGGGCGTGAGGCACTTGAGTTGTGCCGCACACATTTTTTTGATATTGTTTTTCTTGATGAACATATGCCTGGGTTGTCGGGATTGGAAACACTTGCAGGAATTCATGCATTGCAGCCTGATATGCCTGTAGTAATGATAACCAAAAGTGAAGATGAAGGCATAATGGATCAGGCGATCAGCAGCAAAATTACCGACTATCTGATAAAACCGGTTAATCCTAACCAGGTGCTGATGGCTATTAAAAAAATCTTAGATAAAAAAGAACTTATTTCAAAAGCAGCGACTGGTAATTATCGTGATAGATATAATCAGCTGAGTGTTGAAATTGGAAGTAGCCGCTTGCCCAACGATTGGATCTCTGTTTATAAAGAGCTGGTTTATTGGGAAATGGTCCTTGACCAAATACAGAGCCCGATGAAAGAGATGCTTTTTGCACAGAAGGCAGAAGCAGGAAGGCTATTTGCTAAGTTTGTAAGGAAAAGATATGGAGAGTGGATGATAAACTGTACTTCGCGTCCCGTGATGAGCCATGGCCTTTTCGAGAAATTTGTTTTCCCGATTTTAGAAAAAAACGAAAAACTCTTTTTTATTCTTATCGATAATTTTCGTTTCGATCAGTGGCAGTCAATTAAAGATATTGTCAGTGAGTACTTCTCATGCAATGAGACTCTTTACTTCAGTATTCTGCCAACAGCAACTCCTTATGCAAGGAATGCCATTTTTTCAGGGTTGATGCCAAAACAAATTTCGGAAACATATCCGGAAATGTGGATTGACGAAACTGATCAAGAAGGTAAAAATATGATGGAGGAGCGACTCATCCATGAACATTTACTCAGGTCGGGGCGTGATGTTAAGTTTTCATATCACAAGGTGAATACCAACCTGGAGGGAGAAAAACTGAACGCCCGTTTTTCGGAACTTGAGAGCAAGAGCCTGAATATTGCAGTATTCAACTTTATTGATATGCTTGCACACTCGAGAACAGAGTCAAAAATGATTCGGGAACTCTCACCAGATGAGTCTGCATACCGTTCACTCACAAAAACATGGTTTTTGCATTCACCGCTTCTGAAGTTGTTTAAAGATATATCGCGGAAAGGTTACAGGGCAGTGCTTACTACCGACCATGGCGCCATACGTGTTAAAAATGGGGTAAAGGTAATCGGTGACAGAGAAACCAATGTCAACCTCCGTTACAAGCTGGGCAGAAATCTGGCCTACGATCCAAAGAGGGTGTTCGATATTATTCATCCTGAAAATTTCGGGTTGCCGTCTCCCGACATCACTACCAGATATATTTTTGCGCAGAACGATGATTTTTTTGTATATCCAAACAACTACAATCATTATGCGTCTTTTTACGGGAATACGTTCCAGCATGGCGGAATTTCCCTTGAAGAGATGCTAGTGCCTTTTGTCACACTTTCTCCCAGATAGTTCAGTTTAAATATATGCAATTGTTGCTCCGGTCAAAGTAAATAGTTTTAATTATATGGATATAAAAATAAATGATTTAACAAAAATAGGATCTGCTGCACGTGAATTCATCGCGAATATGGGTGATGACAAGGTCTTTGCTTTTTATGGGAGCATGGGTGCAGGGAAAACAACATTTATTAAAGCAGTCTGCGAGGAACTTGGGGTAAGGGAGACTGTTACAAGTCCAACTTTCGCTATCATCAATGAGTATAAAGACAGAGACGGGGACTCAATATTTCATTTCGACTTCTACCGCATCAACAAGCTTGAAGAGGTTTTTGATTTAGGCTGTGAAGATTACTTTTACAGTGGTAGTCGCTGCTTTATAGAGTGGCCCGAGCTGATAGAGCCTGTTTTACCTGAGAATACCGTGAAAATGTTAATATGTGAAGAGAGCGATGGAAGCAGGATTGTACGGCGCATCTGACAACAATAAAGGTGTTACTATGTTGAATAATTAAAAAAAGCACTCTTAAAGATTTTTTTTATGCTGTGAATGCAGGAAATTCTATATATTCGCACATCCAAAGGGCTTAAGAAGACACAGTCAATTTAGCTGGTAGTGAAAAAAAGATATGAATAAAGTGAGTTTCTCTCACAAATAAAGGAAGAAATTACAAATGAAGAAAATTCTCATAGCTGTCTTTCTATTTTTCTCAACTCTGTCGGTATCGGCACAGGTAAACACAGACCGCGTAATGATGATAGGGAAAAACGCGCTTTATTTTGAAGATTATGTGTTGGCAATTCAATATTTTAATCAGGTAATAACTGCGAAACCATACCTCGCTGATCCCTATTACTTTAGAGCAGTCGCAAAATTTATGCTCGATGATTTTAAAGGGGCTGAGGATGATGCCTCTAACTGTCTGGTTCGTAATCCCTACTATACCGCTGCATATCAGCTTCGCGGTGCAGCCCGGCAAAATCAGGAAAAGTATGAGCTGGCCGCCACCGACTATCAGAGAAGCCTTGAGTTTTTTCCTGAAGACAGGCTTACCCTGGTAAATATGGGGATAGTGAATATCGAGATGAAGCAATACGATATTGCTGAGAAGTTTTTCGACGTGCTGCTCCGCCGTTTCCCTGATTATACACCGGGATACATTACACGTTCACAGATGTACCTTGAACTGAAAGATACCATCAATGCAATGGCTGATCTGAATAAAGCAATCGAGATTGATCCCTATACTTCTCAATCTTTTTCTGCAAGAGGGCTGCTCTATTTCCAGCAGAACGAGTATAACAGGGCTCTTGCCGACCTTGATGAGGCTATACGGCTAGATCCTTATTTTGAAGGGAATTACATCAACAGGGGGTTAGTGAAATACCACCTTAACGACCTGCGCGGAGCGATGGCCGATTACGACAGGGTAATAGAGATGGATGAGAGTAACCTTATTGCCCGGTTTAACAGGGGGCTGTTGCGTGCTCAGGTTGCAGATAACAACAGGGCGATAAAGGATTTCGATAAAGTTATTGAGCTGCAGCCAGGCAACACAATAGCATATCTGAACAGGGCTATGCTGAACAACGAAATTGGAAATAAAACCGATGCATTGAACGATTTGAACTATGTGTTGGAGGAACATCCCGATTTTTTTACCGGTTATTATATGCGTTCGCAGTTGAAGCGTGAGTTGGACGATCTCCGTGGTGCAGAACGTGATTATATGCTGGCCCGTTCAGAAGAGGCTAAAGCGAGAAAGGTGGCCACAGAGAATCCAGAACCATTTAAACAGGCACGAGAGCAGGGTGATGCAAGAGATACCCGCGATCAGGCCGATCAGGATATAGATAAGTTCAACTTGCTGGTGGTGGCAGATGAAGACACTTCACAGAAAAGCAAGTATCAGCGTCAAAGCAGGGGAAAAGTACAGAATATGAGAGCCCCGGTCGAGCTTGAGCCAAAGTTTGTACTCACCTATTATGAAAGGGATTACGAGGTGCGCAGGCCGGTATACTATTCAGAAACTATAGACAGGGCAAACAAAGAGCTTTACCTTACCTGGCTTCTGAAAGTTACCAACAACGAGGCGTCGTTAAATGAGTTGCAGATACAAACACATTTCCGCTCTATTGACAACTATTCTGGAAGGATTGAACATGAGTCCGCTAACGCTGCTCTCTATTTCGGAAGAGGAATGGATTTTATGCTTGTTCAGGATTATGAAAATGCTCTTAAGGACATGAGCAGGGTCCTTGAATTGATGCCGGACATGTTGGTAGCTCATTTTGCAAAAGCGATTATCCGCACAAAACAAATTGAATATGATCATCTGATTGAACAGCCGCTACTGATGGATGCACAGTCAGGGATCGATCTGCCTGATCTGGGTAAAATGCCTGGAAAGGCTAAGTTGCCGGAGATATCAACAAAGTCGATTGAATATGAAGAGATACTGAAAGAGTATGAAAAGATTATCAGCTTAAATCCCGGTTTCATATACGCTTATTACAACCGTGCCGAGATCTTCAGCCTTGAGAAAGATTTTCGTGCTGCGATAGCCGACTACACCAAGGCTATTGAGCTAGAACCTCAGTTTGCCGAAGCTTATTTTAACCGGGGATTGTCACGCCTCTCTATCGGAGAGTCCGAAGATGGGCTAGACGACCTCCGCAAAGCAGGTGAACTGGGTGTTGTTCAATCATACAGTATTATTAAGAGAATGCAGTAAAGAGGTCCCTTATTAACATTCCAGAAACATTTTTATTGTGAATTTGCTATCTCGTAATTCACAAAATCATTACATTTGCAGTCACATAAGAAAAAAGTTATTTTAGAACAGCATAACATGATAGAAATTACATTTCCCGATTCATCAGTAAGGGAATATGAAAAAGGGGTAACAGGATTAGATATAGCAAAGAGTATAAGTCACCGTTTAGCTCAGGAAGTGCTTGCAGTAAGTGTGAATGGTGAAACATGGGATTTGACAAGGCCGATAGAGGATAATGCAACTGTGCGGTTGCTGAAATGGGAAGATGATGAGGGTAAGCACGCTTACTGGCACTCGTCGGCTCACCTGATGGCAGAAGCACTGCAAGAGCTCTATCCGGGGATTAAATTCGGTATAGGCCCCGCTATTGAAAACGGATTCTACTATGACGTGGATCCGGGTGAGGGCGTTACCATTAAGGAGTCAGATTTTCCTGTTATTGAAAAAAAGATGATGGAGCTTATCACGGCCAAAGAGGATATTGAGAGAAAAAGTATATCCAAGAGTGATGCCGTAAGAATGTTTTCTGAACGAAACGAGAGCTACAAGGTAGAGCTCATCAAAGAGCTCGATGACGGCTCAATAACTACATATACACAGGGTAATTTTACTGATCTGTGCCGGGGCCCTCACTTGCCCAATACATCATATATAAAGGCCGTAAAGATTCTGTCATCTGCGGGAGCTTACTGGCGCGGCGATGAGAAACGCCCACAGCTCACCCGGCTCTATGGGATCACATTCCCGAAAAAGAAGATGCTGGATGAGTATCTTTTGATACTTGAAGAGGCCAGGAAGAGAGATCACCGAAAAATAGGAAAAGAGCTCCAGCTGTTTGCTTTTTCTCAGACAGTAGGTGCTGGATTGCCTTTGTGGTTGCCAAAAGGTACGCAGCTGAGGCTTAGGTTGGAAGACTTCCTGAAAAAGATTCAGAATGATTTTGATTACGACCAGGTAATTACACCTCATATAGGGCACAAGCAGCTGTACATCACTTCGGGGCATTATGCAAAATATGGTAAAGACTCTTTTCAACCGATAAAAACACCCGAAGAAGGTGAGGAGTTCCTTTTGAAACCAATGAACTGCCCACATCACTGTGAAATATATAAAACCTTTCCGCGCTCATATAAAGATTTGCCTCTGAGGCTGGCAGAGTTCGGAACAGTGTACAGGTACGAGCAGAGCGGAGAGCTGCACGGCCTTACCCGTGTAAGAGGTTTCACGCAAGATGATGCACATATCTTCTGTACACCCGATCAGGTAAAAGATGAATTTCTGAAGGTGGTGGATATTATTTTTATAATCTTCAAAGCGTTGAATTTTGAAAATTTTGAAGCTCAGATATCACTTCGCGACCCGATAAACAGGGAAAAATATATAGGATCTGATGAAAATTGGGAGAAAGCTGAACGGGCAATTGTTGAGGCTTGTAATGAGAAAGGGCTAAAAGCGAAAGTGGAAACTGGAGAGGCTGCTTTCTATGGCCCAAAACTTGATTTTATGGTGAAGGATGCTCTGGGGCGACGCTGGCAGTTGGGAACCATACAGGTGGATTACAACCTCCCTGAAAGGTTTGAGCTGGAATATACAGGTGCCGATAATCAGAAGCACCGTCCCGTAATGATTCACAGGGCACCTTTCGGATCAATGGAGCGTTTTGTGGCGGTTCTCATAGAGCATACCGCCGGTAAGTTTCCATTGTGGCTTGCTCCCACTCAGGCAGTGATACTTCCGGTTAGTGAGAAATTCAATGAATATGCAAAAAATGCAGTAAAAGAGCTGAAAAGGTTTGGTATAAGGGCAGAGGTAGATGACCGCAATGAAAAGGTGGGGCGAAAAATTCGAGATAATGAATTAAAAAGGATACCCTATCTGCTTATCGTGGGTGAGAAAGAAGCAGAAAATGAAGAGGTTTCGGTAAGAAAACAGGGCGGAGAAGACAAAGGTTCGGTAAAATTGCTTACATTTGCAAAAGAAATTTCAAGGGAGGTTGAAGAAATGATGAATCCTGCGAAATTTTGATGATTTATATCGATTGAGTCCACTTTAAAAAGTCCCTGACTTTAATTTTGTTGTTTTATTTCCGTTTTTTGTTGATAAAACGCTCTGAAAATCCCTTGTTATCAGATAAAAAAATCGTATTTTGCATCACCTAAAAGAGAAGAAATCATGTTCAAGAAGACATCTGTAAATCCACAATATGACATGTTTTCCACACCTTCCACCCAAATGGGTAAGCGTGAGGCAAAAAAATATGATGATCCTGCGGCGTGGCACAACCGGTTTTATGCAAACGTCACCTCCCAAATAGACGAAACCATATTTGCTCCCCTTTTCAAACAGGGTAACATGGGCGCTCCCAATGCTTCCATACGGGTGATTATCGGAATGTCCATCATCAAGGAGGGTTTTGGCTGTAGCGATGAAGATCTGTTCGATAAATGCCAGTTCGATCTCCTGGTGCGTAAAGCCCTGGGTCTAGTCTCCCTGAGTGATGTTGCACCCTCTATCGATACTTATTATTTACTGAGAAGGCGTATTTGTGAATACGAAAACCGGTATGGTGTAAACCTGATGGAAAAGAGCTTCGAGCAGCTCACTGGCGACCAACTCTCCACCTTCAAGATATCCGGCAAATCTGTCCGTATGGACAGTAAGCTCATTGGCAGCAACATCGCCTGGTACTCCCGTTTCGAGATCATTCACAACACTTTCCGCGGGTTTATCAAGGACCTGGGCGATAGGGGGATGCTTCTTTTGAACCCCAGGCTCAGGAAACAGGTACTTCTATTTTTTAGAAGAAGATGCTCAGAATATGGTTTACCGCTTAAACAGTGAAACTCTCGGCGAGAAAATCTCTTCCCTGGGTGGGCTCATTTATCAGGTTCTTAAACGCCTTGCAGAGACCACTACCGGCTACGACCTTCTTCACCGTGTCTTCCACGAGCAATACGAGGTGGTCAAGGGACAGGCTATCCTTCGTCCCAAAGAGGACATCACGGCCAGGAGCGTTCAAAACCACAATGACCCCGATGCCGATTATCGAAAAAAAAGGAGACCAGAAGGTAAAGGGCTACAGTGTGAACATCACCGAGACCTGTGATGACACGGATGAACAGAAGGACAAACCCAACCTGATCGTAAACGTTCAGGTGAAACCGGCAAGTGCTGCAGACAATGGCTACCTGAAGGATGCCGTTACCAACATCCAGGAGAAGGTAAGCACCGATATAATAGAGAAAGTCTATGCCGATGGTGCTTATCAATCCCCCTGGTAACAGGGAGTTTGCCGATATGAACTCAATTGAACTTATAACAAGCGGATTACAAGGGAGACAATCTAAATATGACCTGGAGATGAAGGAGGGTGAGCTGGTTGTCACCCATATCGAAACCGGAGAGATTATCCCTGCATACAAAACCGGGGATAAATGGAGGATTGCCACCACAGGCAAGAGCAAGTACCGGTATTTTACGAACGAACAGATAGCAACTGCAGAACTAAGACACGAACTCGCGGCTATCCCCGGGCAGGAACAGATGAAAAGAAACAACGTGGAGGCAACCATCTTTCAGTATTGCTTCCATACGAGGAACAACAAAACACGATACAGAGGTTTGCTCAGGCACAAATTATTTACTTTCGCCAGATGTTTATGGATAAACCATGTCCGCCTTGGAAATTATCTGATAACAATAAGTCAAAGAGCGCATGAAAATGGTTTAATAACCGATTTTCGCTATATAAAGACCTCCATAAGGGAGAAACTTTTTATCGTGTTTGATTTTTTACTTCCTTGCTTCTCAAAAATAGGAAATGAAAAATCAACGAATTACTTTTTTAAACTTAAAATTGCCACTATTTAAAGTGGACTCATCGATTTAACAACGAAATTAAAATTAATTACAACAACACAGAGAAAAAATTAACAGTTTCTGAATGAGAAAAGACTCAAAAGACCAGCACCGTATCAATGAACGAATCCGGGTACCGGAAGTCCGATTAGTAGGCGATAATGTAGAAGAGGGTATTTATTCTACGAGAGAAGCAATGAGAATTGCCGAAGAAAAAGAATTGGATCTTGTTGAAATTGCTCCCATGGCTAAACCGCCTGTATGCAGGATCATAGATTATCAGAAATTTATGTATCAACAAAAGAAAAAGCTGAAAGAACAAAAAGCTAAAGCGGTTAAAGTTACTGTGAAAGAGATCCGGTTTGGTCCGCAAACAGATGATCACGACTATAACTTTAAACTGAAACATGCCATGAATTTTCTGGGCGAAGGCTCAAAAGTAAAAGCATACGTTTTTTTCAGAGGGCGTTCCATACTTTTCAAGGAGCAGGGTGAAGTGTTGCTTCTGCGTTTCGCAAACGACCTTGAGGATTATGCCAAAGTGGAACATTTGCCTATTATGGAGGGAAAACGTATGTCTATCATGCTTACCCCTAAGAAAGGTTCCCCTGCCCTTAAGAAAGAGAACAAAGAAGAGTAACGTTTTCAGCACTTTATCCTGGATATCTCAGCGAATTTCTCAAGTGATTTCTGATTGCGAGTAACGTTTTCAGCACTTTATCCTGGATATCCTGGCCACTGAGGCGGCCTGATTAGTTATGTACCCCGATCTCCTAAGTTCAACTTAGAAGTGCAACACCCGCAATAAGTTTGACATAGTTTTTCTCAAACAAGCCATGAAAAACACCGCGGGGGTTTGCCAAGCGGCATGGGGGTGCGAAACCCCCAAAGAGCGTCAATCGGCAACATAAATTAACAAGAAAGGAGACCGAAGTCTCCCTAAAATTAACTATTATGTTGCTTATGAAAAAATACAAACAGTTAACTTCAGAGCAAAGGTATGCAATTTATTTGGAAATGAAAAACGGCGCTTTCCAAAGAGAAATTGCCAAGAAGATCGGTGTCAGCCCCTCCACGGTATCCAGAGAAGTACGGCGCAACAAGAATAAGTTCGGGGGCTACTCATGGCGTTTGGCGCAGGAGATGGCCAATGAGCGCAAAGAGCATTTGCCGGGGAACCGAGCTACTCCTGAGTGGATCAAACAAAAAGTGTTTCGTCAAGTTCGTCAGGATTGGTCTCCCAAACAAATCAGTGGGTATTTCAAAAGATATGAGTCAATAGATATCTCACACGAGACCATCTATAAATGGATTCGTAAGGATAAGAACGAGGGCGGAGATTTGTATAAGCATTGTCGTCACAGACTCAAGTATCGTCAAAGACCTGTAGGATCGGTCAAGAACATTCCCAATCGCGTGAGTATTCGTCAAAGACCTGCAGAAGCAGATGGAACCAGGTTTGGAGATTTTGAAATGGATACCATCATCGGGGCAACACACTCGGAGGCCATACTGACATTAACCGAGCGAAAAACAAATTATCTTTTGATCAGAAAATTGCCCAAAGGAAAAGATTCCGGTGGTGTTGTGAAGGAGGTCTTCAAGGCATTGCTCCCTTTCAAAGATATACTGAAAACCATTACAACGGACAACGGATCCGAGTTCGCAGCACACCGGGAGATAACAAAAAAATTAGAAGTACCCATTTACTTTACCGACCCTTATTCTTCATGGCAAAAAGGAGCCATTGAAAATGCAAATAAACTAATCAGGCAATATATTCCTAAAAAAGCCTCATTTAAAGATTATTCCGATGACGATATAAAACAAATTCAGTACAAGCTGAATCACAGACCCAGAGAAAAATTGAATTTTAATTCACCAAAAAATGTGTTTTACAAAAATTGTATGTAATATTGCACTTGCTGGTTGACTCTACATCTGTAAAAAATTAAAGAATTGTTTGCTTAAAGAAAATAAAATCATTACTTTTGCAAACTTTTTCGCCGTATTGCGGATTGGGAAAAGATATTAGTAATAACAAATTTGAGAACAGCAAAATGCCAAAAATGAAGACTAATTCCGGTTCTAAAAAGAGGTTCGCCCTTACCGGAACAGGAAAAATCAAACGGAAACATGCGTACAAGAGTCACATTCTGACGAAAAAGACAAAAAAGCAGAAGAGAAATCTTACGCATACGGGACTTGTTCACAAATCAGACTTGAATAGTATTAAAACACTGTTAAGGCTGAAATAACCGACGTTTCCAGTAAAGAGATTTAATAACCGGATGTACGCTCCCAAGAGCTCTGCAGGACAGAGACGCTAACATTCAAAACAAGTAACATTATGCCAAGATCAGTAAATCATGTTGCTTCACGCAACCGCAGAAAAAAAGTTCTGAAATTAACAAGAGGCTACATTGGTGCCCGCAAAAATGTGTGGACCGTAGCAAAAAACACGTGGGAGAAGGGACTTACCTACGCCTATCGTGACCGTAAAAACAAAAAACGCAACTTCCGCGCTTTGTGGATACAGCGTATCAATGCGGCAGCCCGTGAAAACGGTATGTCATATTCCCGCCTTATGGGTGCTTTGCACAAAAATGAGATTGAAATCAACCGTAAGGTTCTTGCCGATTTGGCAATGAATCATCCAGAAGCGTTTAAAGCAATAGTGGATAAGGTAAAATAACCGGCCCGAACACAGGCGGTAAAAATATAGAAAGGGAGGATCTGGAGAAGATTTTCCTTTTTTTGTTTATCTTTGCGGAAAAAGAATAACTGTTTTTGATAGCAGTGGAACAACAGTTTCGTAAGCCGTTTCCATGTTTAAATCCGTAACAGCTGGTATTCGGTAATTAGTTTGTGCTTTCAACCTACGGCATGATAAAAATAGTGTCTCAATTATTTCCGCTTCTTCTGCAAGCACCTGCAGAGAGAGAATTAGATAAGTTGAAAAACTCAGAAAATGTTCTATGATATGAAAAAAGATGGGAAAGGGGACTCCTATGCTTACCGTGGATGGCCCCTCAACAAACCAAAAAGAGTTATAGATAGACAACAATATGAGAACCATTTCAATTGAAGAGCAAGAACGCATAGATAATGCGATCAGGGCATGCAGGCTGTGCTATGTGGGGATGTCTGATGAAAACGGAATTCCGTATGTATTACCAATGAACTTCGGTTACGAAGAGGGAATTATTTATCTTCATTCGGCACAGGAAGGGCATTCAATCTCTATCATTGAGAAAAATCCAAATGTATGCATTACCTTCTGTACAGACCCCACGCTTGTGTGGCAGAATGAGGAAGTGGCTTGCAGTTACCGGATGCGCTCCTATAGTGTGATCTGTAAAGGTAAGGTAGTTTTCGAAGAAGAGTATGATGAGAAAGTAAAAGCGCTGGATATTATTATGCGCCAATACTCCGGCAGGAAGTTCAGTTATTCGGTACCTTCTGTTAATAATGTAAAGATATGGAAGGTTGAGTTTGAAAATGTATCGGCAAGAGAATTCGGTGTGCCGGGCCCAAACACGATAAAATATAAAGACCGGAAGTCATTTTAATTTATCCTGTTTGTTGCTGATGAAAGTTATTAAACCTTATCGAATTGTAACTGATGAGAGTTATTAAACCTTACCGATAAACTTTTTTCAATGGTTTGTTGTTGAAATGAGTGGGCATTTTGAAATCACACTTTAGAGAAATTATAATGAAAAAAATAACAACCATCCTCGCAGCACTTATGATTGTGCTTGCGGCATCGGCTGCCAAGCCGCAGGAAAAAAAGACCGTAAAACCAATAGAACTGACAAAGGCTGCATTTCTGGAAAAAGTTTTCGACTATGAAAAGAATCCAGAAGCCTGGAAATATATGGGTGATAAGCCGGCAATAGTCGATTTTTATGCCGACTGGTGCGGCCCATGCAGGATAACATCTCCCATACTTGCAGAGTTGGCTGCAGAATATGGCGACTATATCCATGTATATAAAATCAATGTGGACAAAGAGCCAGAGCTGGCGTCTGTCTTTGGTGTGCAGAGCATCCCCCTTTTCCTCTTTATTCCCATGAAAGAGCAACCTCAGATGGCGATGGGTGCTCTGCCAAAAAAATCATTCAGGGAGGTTATTGATACATTTCTGCTGAAAAAAGATAATAAGTCTGCCCTTTGACTTTTTTATTTATACCTAAACAATAGAAAGAGTGATGGACTTTATTTGAACCATATAAAAAAAGTTTGGGCGATTGTCTATTTTCAGGACTACACACAAAAATAAGAGAATGATCACAAGTCTGCAAAATACTTCGATAAAAAACATTGTAAAACTGTCGAAGAGCAACGAGAGAAAAAAGCAACAGCTGTTCGTGATTGAAGGTGCGAGGGAGCTTTCCCTGGCCTTGCAGAGCGGATATAAGGTAGAGTCGGTATACGTGTGCTACGAGATGTTTGAAAAGTCGAAATATCCCGACATCCTGAAATCGTTGCCCGGGAATAATATTTTCGATATATCACTACAGGTATTCGGGAAAATAGCATATCGAGAGAATTCCGATGGGATTGTGGCAATTGCAAAGCCTAAACATCACAGACTATGTGACATACATCTCTCCTCCAACCCTTTTGTTATACTGCTTGAATCGGTTGAGAAGCCAGGCAACCTGGGTGCTGTTCTTCGCACCGCCGACGCTGCAGCTGTTGATGCGGTGATTGTATGTGATCCACAGACCGATCTGTATAACCCAAATGTGATCCGCTCAGGGGTGGGGGGCATCTTTACCGTGCAGACGGCCGCCTGCTCTTCCGAAGAGGCATTTGCATGGCTGCAGGCGCATAATATCCGTTCTTATGCAGCAGAATTACAGGCTTCTGATTTTTACCAAAATATAGACTTTAAACAACCTTCAGCTATTATAATGGGGACCGAGGCAGACGGGCTCACCCAATTCTGGCTGAAAAATGCGACAAAGCGAATCAAAATCCCCATGCGCGGTAAGATTGATTCGCTGAATGTCTCGGTCTCCACTGCCGTGCTCACGTTTGAAGCAATGCGGCAACGAGGTTTTTAATCCTTATTTTTTCTTCGTCAGATAGTTTTTTACGGTCAGTATCATGTTTCGTTGCGACTTCATTAGGTTAACCGACTGAAGAACAATTGTCTTTGTCTCATTGCTACGAGAATATTCATTTTGTCACCACGATGGATATCGAGTGCCTGACAAGCAGCTTCGGGAAATCCGGCTTTTCCCAGAATTTTCTGCGCTTTGTCAACGCGTTCGGAGTGTAAATTACAGAGAGCTTTAACCTCAACACCGGGAATGTGGGTAAAACGTTGTAGCCTCCCGGACCACGCATTCCCAGTCCAATGAATCCTACTCGTACCATATCCATTTTTGGCGCTGCAAAGTTGAACATATCCTCTTGCCCGGGAGGACGTTACGGAATATTTGTTTCTATTAATTTTACAGTTGTCGCCTGTCCTCCGTTTCCGGCACAAGATAGCATCAGTCCAAGTAAGGCGATAAAGATGTAATTGATGATTTTTGTCATGATTGTTTTTTGAAAGAAAATGAAAAAATGTGAGGCAGTTATTTGTTCTGCCTCACAGATTAATAAAAGTGTTTGGAATGAAAAATTAATTTGATGTCGGATTCTGTGTCAATGTACTACCCGAACCTTTGTATGCGTTTATTGCATTTTGGGGAATGTAATACACTACCCGGTAATCGGTTGCTTTCACTTCTTCCATCGCATTATGTGGCCCTGGATAATGACGCGTTAGCGACTTGCCGTTGCGAAATACATCGTAGCTTCGTTCTGCCTGGAAAGCGAGTTCTAATTGACGTTCTTTATCGATCAACTCGCAGGCATTGGCGGCAGTAAGCGCGGAATAGCCTTCGCCAGGCAATGAACGTTCGCGAATGATATTCAAGGCTGTCAGTGCATCTCCATATTTTCCGGTTTTGGCGGCTGCTTCCGCTTTGTTCAAATACATTTCGGCCAATCGGGTAATGATGGGCGAATGGAGTTGGGAATCTTCGCCCTCACGTGAGCATTTTACAATATAAAACATCGGATAAGCCCGGTTGAGCTTCATTAATTTGTCGATAACGCCGGTATATGTTTTCCCGTCTTCATATTTTATGGAGTAAATTCCCTGCGAAGCATCGACCGGTGTTAATGAATATGTTTTATCTCCCTCTTTACAGGTTACGGTGTTGGCCGATACTGTAATGGGGGCTTGTACATAACTATAATTAGTTTGTACCCCGGAAGCGTTATACAAATTTTTTATGAAACGGAAAACCATTACGTTGTCGTTTGAATACTGTGGCTCGATAAATGCGGCACGCGCATCTACCAGTTTATTGTTTGCCCAGTCGTTACGTCCGGTTTCGTCGAGTAAACTGATGTATTTAGCGCTTGCGTACATTTCTCCCCAGCCCATTCCACCGATATTGGAGTACATTCCGCCAATGCCGTAATAATGGTCATAACCTGAAAATTCGGTAGCTACACGTTTTACAACGAAAATACTTTCTTTGTTGTTTTCGGGTTTCAGTGTGTTGTATTTCATAAAGTCTGCACGTGGTAACAAACTGTATTTACCGGAATTAATTACCTCGTCGGCATATTTTATTGCCAAGTTAGCATATTCGGTATTCGGATTGTCATACGTTCCGCTCATATACAGATAAATACGTGATAATAAAGCTTGAGCAGCTGATTTGGAAGCATAAGCCGGCCCTTTGTCGATAGTTAATAATGTAATGGCTTTCTCCAAGTCGGCAATAGCTTGTTTGTACGTGTCCTGGACTGATGACCGATCGGGTAGTTTACCGAAGACATCGTCTGGAGTTCCGTTGACGATGGGAACTCCGAGATTTTTGTCCGGAGCCTGTGCGTAGGGTCGGCCATAAGCACGCGACAGGTAAAAATAGAGCATACCGCGTAAAAAATAACACTCGCCTAGCTGATTGTCAACTTCGGGGCTTTGTCCTTCCTTGATCAGTTTAATGATATTTGACGATTGAGCGATGGCTTTGTAACTATTGTCCCAAAAACTCTGTAAACGATAATTATTTGGTGTGCGCGAGTAAGAAATAAATTCGTAAAATGCATCGGTGGATGATCCGCGAATCATGATGTTATCGCCTGCGTATTCACCGCAGCGGTGCATCACGTCTGACCAGCCTCTCAGTTGTGCATACGTACCGGTAAGCAACGTTTCAAGAGAACCGTCAGGGTCTTGTTTTATTTTTTCGTCGGGCATAGAGCCGTAGGGCAACCTATCTATATCGCAAGCAGAAAATAAGATGCCTGCAATGAGTAAACTATATAGAAATATTTTTTTCATCTGTTTAGATCTTTTTTAGAATGTTACATTGATTCCAAATAAAAATTTGCGGGTAGAGGGATAAACGGTGGTAGTTACACCTACTATTTTGCGCCCTGTACCATCGTCATAAGTTGGAAGTTCGGGGTCAACACCCGAATAATTAGTGATAGTGAAAAGGTTTTCACCTGTTACAAAAAACCTTACATTTTTTAAGTTAAATTGAGGCAATTCCAGATTGTATCCCAGCGAAATACTGCGCAGTTTCAAGTATGAGCCATCTTCTAGATAGCGAGAGGAGACACTGTTTGATTTCGTGGCATTTTCATAAATGGCTTTGGGGTGAGTGGCGATATCTCCGGGTTTTGTCCACCGGCTCCACGATGGCATTAAACGCATCTGGTTGCGATCGGTATATGTGCCATCAGAGTCGTATTCGAGTCGGGTGTAATTATAAATTTTTCCACCCACGGAGTAACCGAATACCATATTAGCATCAAATTGCTTCCAAAAAAGCGATGTGGAAAAACCTCCGAAGAATTTAGGCGTATAAGCTCCTAATTCTACTTGGTCCGCTTCTGCATACGAGCTCGTCACCTCCCTGGTTTTATTTCCTTTATCATCGGTTACGGTCTTGTACCACTGGGGTGCACCGTTTTCAGGATTAACCCCTGCCCATTCTTGTATATACCATGTGTCGGCATCAATTCCTTCACGCAGAATGGTCTGTGCTGCGCCTGCAATATTAACGCCGCTGCCACCAATTATGGGAGCTATCTTCCCGGTTTGCGGATCCCGTTGCCCGTAAAGTTCAGTTACTTTATTTCGATTTAATCCGATATTCCCGTCAATAGTCCATAGCAAATCTTTGTTTTTGATGACGTCTATGCTTGCGGTAGCCTCAAATCCTTTATTACGTACTGCACCCACGTTACGCCAAACACTTGTAACACCTGTTAATCCGGATACAGGAACCTGGTAAAGCAGGTCGCTTGTGTTTTTATCGTAATAATCGAGAGTTAAACGTACGCGGTCAAAGAGAGCCGCATCGATCCCCACTCCCGTAGTATATGTTTTCTCCCACGTGAGATTCCGGTTACCAATTTGTGAGATAAGTGCACCCGATTTTTCGTTATAGCTTGATCCGGAAGAAACAGAATATAAATCATACTGAGGATAGAGCGATTTAGGACGGTTTCCGACTGAACCATACGAAGCTCTCAGCTTAAGTTCATTCACAATATCATTTTGAAAAAATGCTTCGCGGTGAATGTTCCAGCCGCCACTTATGGAGAAGAAGTTTCCGTATTTGGCATTGTCTCCAAAATTTGATGCACCATCGCGTCTCAATGATAATTGAGCCAAATATTTGTTGTCATATGCATAATTTATATTTGAAAACACTGACTGTACAGCCCATTCAGATACGCCGCCCTTGGTCTTTTCTGGTTTTGCAGTTACGTCGAGAATTTCGAATCCGGGCACAAAACCTATTCCTATTGCATCCACATTATTGGTGTTGTAATCGTTAAATTCATATGCCAAGAGGGCATTAATGGAATGTTTATCGAAATATTTATTGAAGCGAAGCAGTTGGTTGGTGTAGCGTCGCGTCATTTCCGAACGGTACTCCTGGATACGTCCATTTACACCTTCTGCTGAAGACGAACGCGGGTCGTAGTACGCTTTTGAAGCATACCCCTGGTATTTTATATTGTTTACGGATGAGAACGTGAGCCAATCGGTAAGTTTGATATCGAAATCGAAATTTCCCATAAATTCGTACGTTGTTGATTTCGAAAAATTCCACTGCAAATCGTACATATAGTTTGTGCCGTTGCTGTTTACCCATAACGGTGAGCGATTTGGAACAACATTGCCTATGTCGTCATAAGGACTGTCCCACGGCAGGGCTGAATACATTGCAGAAACAGAATGCTGCCGGTCGTTGATATCGCGACGTGAGCCTGAGATAAACGGTTTAATTGTCAACCAGTTGGTAGGACGATAATCAGTTTTGTATAAAAAATTGTATCGCACAAAATCGTAACCCTTCACAGAGCCGGTTTCATCGTAAATACCTACTGATACTAATGAACGCATTTTTTCTGAACCGCCGGAAATAGACAGGTTATAATCCTGGACAATTCCTGTTTGCGTAGCCTGATCCCACCAGTTAAAATCACTATTTCTTAAGTCTGAATTCCATCTCGGAAAAACAATTGATTCCTGATTGTCCATAGATGAATAATAGTCATATAATTCCGCGCCATTCATCACTTGCAAGTTGCCTTTTATCAGGTTACTTACACCTGATTTTGCTGAAAGTGTCACGGACAATTTGTCGGCTCTGGGATTTTTTGTGGTTACCACAATTACGCCGTTTGCACCTTGCGAGCCGTAGATAGCAGTTGAGGCAGCATCTTTCAAGATGGTCATCGTTTCTATATCCGCGGGATTCAAAGATCCCGAACTGTTGCCTACAATCACGCCATCTATAACCCAAAGTGGATCGGTACTTCCATTCACGGTTGATTTACCGCGAATAACGACGGTTCCTACAGAGCCGGGTTGTCCCGAACCGGGTGCAACATATACCCCCGGTGCTTTGGAATTAAGCATATTCTCAACGGAAGGAGTTGTTATGTTTTTTAGCTTTTCGGTAGAAATTGTTTGAAGTGAACCCGTTAAACTTTCGCGACGTTGCACGGTGTATCCTATTACCACCAATTCTTCCAACTGCTGTGTATCTTCCCGCATCACAACATTTATTGATGTTTTTCCGGCTGTGGAAATTTCCTGTTCCTGATAGCCGATATACGAAACTTGCAATATAGCTTCGGCAGCAACGTTGATGGTGAAATTTCCATCGAAATCGGTAACAGTTCCGTTACCTGGATTTCCTTTTTCGAGAATAGTTGCTCCAATAACAGGCTCACCGGAAGCATCAACAATACGTCCTTTGACAGGAGTTTGCCGGCTTTGTGCGGGATCAGCGCTTGGCAGATTCGTCGCACCTTTTTCTACCAATGCTATGATGTTGTTTTCGTTTTTCCGATACTCGATGGTTGTACCCGAAAGCAATTGCTGCATAGCTGCATCAATACCGGAATTGGTGAGCCGGACGGTGATGTTTTTGTCCAATCCGGGAAGCGATTCGTTGTAAAAGAATTTGTAGTTGCTCACTTTTTCAATTTCTTTCAATGTTTCGCGCAATGGTTTGTTTTGCACGTTCACGGTAATTTGCGCGAAGGTAGCATTTGTCACAACCCATAAAAGCAAGAGTATGGCAAGCCTTGCTAATGGGGACCTTTTGAAAAATTGTTTTTGCCTCATAAATTAAATTTTTTAAGTGTTGACCTTGGTCGCCGGGATAAAAAATCATATTAGGTTTCACTCTTATCTCCGATGAATGAAAAATATATAATAGGTTTTTTCTCCAGTGTGCTTATCCCGCCTGTTAATAATAGTACAGGAATGTAAAATGATTCCGCTAATAGGTTAACTATAATTAGCAATATTTAACTGACCGGTTTTTAAGAAAACAGATAGCTTTTGAAAAAGGATAAATAGAAAGCCATTTAAACGACTATTTGTTTTGGAGTGTTACTTTAATAATGGCGGAGAAAGGCCCCAAGCGTACAGCTAAAGGTCTGTGCCTGATTTGGCGTGTTACCATAATATTAACTAAGAAAGACCTGATCGTGAACTACTCTTTGTAATATAACTCTATAACAGTACCATTCATTTCATAGTACATGGGCGATGTGAGTGATAATATATCCATTGCATTGCGAATACTGCTGTTTCCGAGGGTTCCCGAAAAACGAATTGGGCGAAGGCTGTCGGAGGCAAACCTGATTTCTACATTGAAAACGCGTGATAGCGTATTGGCAATTTCTTCAAAGGAGCGATTTTCGAAATAGATATTTCCGTCTTTCCACTGCACAAAATCGGAAGCATAAACTTTGTCAGTGGAAAGCGTTTGAAGTGATCTGTCTATTGTAACGCGTTCGTTTTCCGTTAGTATGTGTTCCTGCCCCAGCGCTATTACTTTGATTTTTCCTTCCAGTAAAACGGATGAAACATATCTTTCATCATTATATGCGTTCACGTTGAAAGCAGTACCCAACGCCTGGATATCCATTTCACCGGTTCTTACAATAAACGGGCGTTCAGCATCTTTAGCCACTTCAAAATAGGCTTCGCCTTCAAGGTAAACATTACGCTCTTTGCGGTTGAAACCTTCGTTGTAAGTAAGCGAAGAACCGGAATTTATCCATACGTGGCTACCATCAGCGAGCATAATATCGGCCTTTTCGCCATTGCCAGCAGTGACGGTTACATTATTATTGTTGTTGTAAGTTTGGTTTATAGTGATATAATATGCTAAAAATGCTGATAAAACCGGAAGCATTATGATGGCTACCCACTGCATGGCTTTTCGCCATACAGGTTGTATGAGCTTGCGCGTGCTTTTTTTTGAAGGGAAAACAGTCGTGCGAATATTTTCATACATACGGTTTATGATTTCTTCATCGAATTCCGATTCGCTATTTTCAAGTCCTTTTTCCAATAATTGATTGATGTATTTGTCCCTCCGAAGCATAGTGAGTAGACGTTCTTTCTCTTCTTCAGAGGCCTCGTTCCGGAGATATTTCTCAAAAAGCAATATGTATTTTTCTTTTTCCATTATTTGATCGAGTTGTTAGTTATGGGGGGTGTAATGTATTTACCAGTTGACTACCCTGAAGCTCCTTTATTAAATAGTACAGCTTGTGATTGGAATTACCTTAATCATACGTTGTGCATTATGTTAAATTAACAAACAGAGTCCCAAGAGAAACAATTTATCGTAGTTCTTTTCAAACTCCTTTCGTATAAATTTAGTTGCCAGTGAAAGTTGAGTTTCTACAGTGCTGACGGATATTTTCATTACCTTCGCGATTTGCCTAGTTGATAAATCTTCTTTTCTTCTTAATATAAAAATCCTTTTTCTAGATGGGGGTAATTGCTCGATAAGCTCATTTATGTAGTTTTCAAGCCATTTTCTATCAATTTCTTTCTCGGTTACCGTGTCATGAACCGGCTGCTCTTTTGAAACATACTCATGATACAAGAATTCAACGGTTTGTCTTTGGTACTTGTTAAGCAGCATGTTTTTCGCGATAACGGATAGAAAAGAAAGAATAGACTTCTCTGGATTAATCTGCTGGTGGATTACCCACAGTTTTACGAATACTGATTGAACAATCTCTTCTGCCATATACCGGTCTCCATGAGAGATGGTCATAATGAAGTTGTAAAGCTTTCCGGCGTATCGTTTGTAGATAGTTTCAAAAGCTTTTTCCGAGCCGTTCTTTAATTCAATAAGATCGTTTACTTCATCAGACATCTCTTACAGGCAACTAATTTTTTATTTGTCTTTTCCCGGTAAATTACAATCCCTTATTTATCTATACCAGAGCGTAATCATCTCTCGGCCAGTGCTCAAAGAACTGTTAAAGGTAGATCGAGAGAATTTCACTGTTTTGATGCTTGCCAATATTGTATAACACTCCGCTGTGAAGCATTCAAAAATTGGCTTACCAAGTGACACTGTGTTATGTTCAGCTCAAGCTTTCTCATTCAGGATAACACCAGGCTTGTTGTTAAACATAACAAAAATAAATTTTTATCAGTGCCAGTTCCGGTCAGGCAGGGTTTGTACGAAATTTATTTACAAAAATACAATTTTTTTCATGAAAAAGATGATGAAACTCGTTTTGAACTTCATCTATTCAGAATTGTTATAACTAATTATGAAAGAGAATCTCAGTTACAAAATATATATCACAGGCGAGCCGGCTATGTCTGAACTCTCCTTTCAACAGATAAAAGGTATTGCATCGTTTCATTTTAACGGCAGACAGAAAATGATAACGATAGCAATAGATGAAAAATATAATGATGCTGCAGCAGAGATACTGCAGGAGGTGGCAGCTGTCATCAGGAAATCGGGAGGAGAGGTAAAAACTGAAAAAATCATCCGGCCGGTGCTCAACATGACTTGTTCTGCGTGCGCATCAAGTACTCAGAATATCCTTTCGTTTGTTCCGGGTGTGCTTGCCGCATCTGTTAACTATGGCAATGGTAAAGGGAATATTGAGTTCCTTCCGGGTGTTGTAACTCCTTCGGATATGAAAACTGCCCTTCGTGAGATAGGGTACGATTTGTTGATAGAGGAGGAAGAGGTTTCGTTTGAAAATCTGGAACATCTCCGGGAAGAGAATTATATAAAACTTCGTCGTGATACTATCTGGGCAGTGGGATTGGCTGTCCCCCTGGTGATTATAGGCATGTTTTTTATGTATGCTCCGTTTGCCAACATAGCGATGTGGTTGCTGGCAACCCCTGCCCTGTTTATATTCGGACGACGTTTTTTTGTTGGTGCCTGGAAGCAAGCCAAACACCATACCGCCAACATGGATACGCTGGTTGCACTAAGTACCGGGATCGCCTATCTGTTCAGCCTTTTTAATATGCTCTACCCTCGGTTTTGGGAAAACCGCGGTTTGGAAGCACATGTTTATTTTGAGGCGGCGGGTGTGATTATCGCCTTTATCCTGCTTGGGAAATTGCTAGAAGCCCGTGCCAGGGGAAACACCTCTGAGGCTATCAGGAAGCTGATGGGGCTGCAGCCCTCCACTGTGATTGTTTTCAGGGACGGGAAACCGGAAGAGATTCCCATTGAAGAGGTACTTGTAGGTGATATAGTTCTCGTGAAGCCGGGAGACAAAATTGCTGTGGATGGCGAGGTGACGGAAGGAAGTTCTTTTGTAGATGAAAGCATGATATCAGGTGAACCGATTCATGTTGAAAAACTCCCGGGAGAAAAGGTTTATGCCGGTACCATCAACCAGAAAGGAAGCTTCCGCTTCAAGGCCCGGAAGGTGGGTAAGGAGACGTTGCTGGCACATATAATAAAAACCGTGGATGAAGCACAGGGAAGTAAGGCACCCGTACAGGGATTGGTGGACAGAATTGCAGGTGTATTTGTTCCGGTAGTGATCATTATTGCTTTGCTGAGCTTTGTTGTTTGGGTTATTTCCGGTGGTGGCAACGGCTTTGTTTTCGGACTGATGGCGATGGTGACGGTGCTGGTGATTGCCTGTCCCTGTGCTCTGGGACTGGCCACACCTACAGCCATTATGGTTGGTATAGGTAAAGGAGCGGAAGAGGGTATTCTGATCAAGGATGCCGAGAGCCTGGAGATGACAAAGGATATTGATGTTGTGGTGCTCGATAAGACCGGTACCATTACCGAGGGGAGGCCGCAGGTTAGCTCTGTTATGTGGGAGCCTGGTATTCTTACGTTTTATCATAACATCTTTTACAGTATTGAATACAGGTCGGAGCATCCCCTGGCGGATGCTATCACGGGAGCACTGAAAGAGAACTGTACATTACTTGGCGATGTGACTGTGCAACAGGTAAGCGGAAGAGGAATAGAGGGGAGATATAATGGGTTGACGTATTATGTGGGGAATGAGCAGTTTATAAAGGAGAAGAACATATTGATCTCATCTGAACTGCAACGCAAAATCGACGAAGAACTGAATGTTGCGCATACTGTCTCCCTGTTTGCCGATGAGAAGAAGGCATATGGTGTGGTAGGTATTACCGATAAAATGAAACCTACTTCCAGAGAGGCGATAGATAAACTTCGCGATATGGGAATTGACGTGGCTATATATACCGGAGATAATGAGAAAGTAGCAGCTGCATTGGCAAAAGAGTTGGGCATCACTCACTATAAAGGGAGTGTCTTACCCGAAGAAAAGGCCGAAATGGTGAAGGAACTCCAGCAAAAGGGAAAAAAAGTTGCGATGGTGGGAGATGGAATAAACGATAGTGGTGCGCTGGCTCAGGCCGATGTAAGCATCGCCATGGGAGCGGGGAGCGATATCGCAATGGATGTGGCGAAAATGACCATTATTTCTTCTGATCTGAATAAGATACCTAAGGCAATCCAACTCTCCCGGGCAACAGTCAAGACCATCCGTCAGAACCTTTTTTGGGCGTTTATTTATAATATTATTGGCATCCCCATAGCGGCAGGGGTATTGTATCCTCTCACAGGCTTTATGCTAAACCCCATGATTGCTGGTGCTGCAATGGCATTGAGTTCTGTAAGTGTGGTGACAAACAGCCTGCGTCTGAAGAACAAAAAAATATGACAATGCTTATTTTCCGGAAAATATCCCGGAAAGCAACGTAAAGGCATGCCCTTAGGCTCTACCCTTTGTTATGACGGACAAATATCTTCAAAAGACCACGCCCTCCGGATGGTAGGACAGAATGGGAATACCCAGAACATGTTCCACGTACTGAAAATAGTAGAACAGTTTGTGGTTTAGCTTGAAGCCATAGTCCACACCCGGTTCATATCCAACGATGGTCTGAAAAAAAGATCTTCTGCCCGGTTGTGTAGCCAGATAGTTCCAGGCCGACACATATTGTTGGTTCCAGCCTTCGTAGTACTGTTGCGAACGGTACCTGGCCGGTGAATCCTGGAGTGTATACCAGGTCTCGAATCCCGCATCCATGACAATCAGCTCGTATTCCACGGAATCTTCCGGAGCGGCCTCACTACCGTTCGGTTCAATCTTTACCAATCCTTTTGGCCCCGAGCAGGCAACAATGAATGATACGGCTGTAAATAAAAGGAATAACTTTTTCATCTGATTATTTATTTTTTCATTTGTGTAAGGAATGTCCGCGTTAGACTAAATGAGCAGAGTCAAGCTTGCTTGAACTATGCTACTGCGAGCGAATACCTACCTTTCATCGATTGCAAGCAATTCATGCCCGTTTTATAACCGGTTATTTACTATATATAACAGCTGAATTAAACTTTAGTTAGCTCGGTTCTTCCGGGAGTTTCTTTGCTATTTTTTTATGTAGATGTCGTAGCTTGAAATCAGTAATCCAACTACTTCGGAGTAGTTCTCACGCCCCGAGCTTACTTTGTTTGTTTTCAGATAAGCATCATAGCCCCTGTCCTGCACCTCCGAGAGAGACTTGTTCCTGACGACCAGCCAGTGTTCCCGGTTTCTTCTCAAATCTGCGATTATTTCCGTTCGTATTGGCGATGTCAATGACTCAACCTCATCCGGCAGAAAATAAGCAGCATCGTTCATCAAATAGAGAAGCGTTGAGACATAAGCACTGTACCGAATTCGTTCATCTTCGCTTCCCACGCAAACAATAAATGCATACAGGTTGGCTTCCGATTCGGTCGCAATACCAAACTGATGGGCCATTTCATGTGCCAATGTGAAAGGGTAAGTGAAATTCAGGCTGTAGTCGTTCACATGAATTTCATTGAAAAAAGGTCCGAAATACCCGGAGACACCCATTTTCGAGTAGAGCGATTCAAACATCATGGGTTTTACTCTTCTTTTGCCATTGGGGTAGGCAATCCCCAGCTTCCGGTGCAATGAGATATAAGATTTTTCAATCTCTTCCCGGACAATCTCTTTGTCCACGATATCGAAATCCACAAAAGCGTTGTTGGCATCTGCAATAAAACGAACAGCAAAGTTTTTTAGATTTTCTGCGCCAAATGTAGTCTCCTGGAGATCGCTCTTCGCATAAAAATCTTCCCTGAAATAGGAGATGCCCCATGCGAAATAAAACCAGGTGACCAGAATCGTCGCAAAACGAACCAGCGAATAAAGAAACTTTTTAAAACCACTCTTCCGAATGATCACAAAGAGAATCAGCTTTATCAGATAAAGTGACGCTGCCATAATAAACAGGTCGTAGAGTGAAAAGGGGAATAACCCCGATAGCATGGATAGCACGGTTGCAACCGCAGGGTAAATGTGGCGCATATACCATTCCGAAAGGGGGGTGCTGCGGCTGAAAATGATTATCACTCCAAACAACGCCCCTGCAACTGTCAGCAGATGCGTAAATTTGTGCCTGTTTTGTTTTTTTGCCATTTCCAAAAATAATGCATTTATTGCGAATCTTTGCTCTCTGCCCCGCTAAATCATCACATTTGTTTTGGTTATTTGTTTCTTGTTCAATGTTTTTGAAGATCCAGCCTGTCTTTGAACAGGAAATAATCCTCAACCGAGCTTGGGTTTGTCTTATGATCCTCCGTATCTTCTCCTAATATACTCCGTATTTATTTGGTGTTATTATGGTTTTAAAATGGTTTTATAATGGTCTAAATACAGACCATTATAAGAGAATTTCCCTTCAGCTCCCAATTGGTTTAGGGGAAATATGAACAAAAAAGGTTTACATTTGTCTTTAAAATGAAAGTTTGATGTTTCAAAGAACAGCTGCTTCCATCTAATTTTAATAAGGAAATAAAATGAGAACTATCAGATTCAAAACAAATATAAATTGCTCAAACTGCCTAGCTAAGGTTACCCCTTTTTTGAATAGAAAGGAAGGAATACATTCATGGAATATGGAGCTTGACAATCCAGATAAAATATTGGTTGTGGAAACGGAAGATCTAGTTCCGGAGGATATCATCAAAACCGTGAAACGAACCGGTTTTGATGCAGAGGTAATTTAACCTGAATATGGTTTAAAGTTAAAAAAGAAAAAAATGTTGCGTGTTATTTTTCGATCGTATATATTTGCAACCAAAATAATAGCGAAATGACGAATCTACTTATAAACGGATATTGGTGGCGCTACTTACTACTCAAAATGTCGTAAGGAGAAGCATCGTGCGTTTATAGTAAATCGAAAAAATATAAAGAGCCTGTCGCAATCCTGCGACAGGCTCTTTGTGTTTTTAGCATATACAAACTGCAGGCAGGATATTGACAATAGGCAGACAACAAACGGATTGGACGAAATAGAGGAGATAGGTTGATCAAACAATTGTCAACATTCGATACTTCTTTCGTGGGCCGCTACAGAAGACAATTAAATAAATAAACATATGCAACATTTTTCAATTGATGGGAAGGGATATTATGGGGAGTTTGGAGGAGCATACATTCCTGAAATACTGCATCAGTGTGTAACAGACCTCAAGGAGGCTTATCTGGCAATTATCGAGAGTAAGAGCTTTCAGAAAGAGTTTAACCGGCTTCTGCACGATTATGTGGGGCGGCCTTCGCCGCTTTATTACTCAAACCGTCTGTCGGAGCGTTTCGGGGCGAAGATATATCTGAAACGGGAAGACCTAAACCATACGGGTGCACATAAAATAAACAACACCACCGGACAGATCCTGATAGCCCGTGAAATGGGTAAAACACGTATTATTGCAGAGACAGGAGCAGGACAACACGGCGTAGCAACGGCTACTGTTTGTGCACTGATGCAGATGCCGTGTACGGTTTACATGGGAAAAACCGATGTAGAACGTCAGCAGGTGAATGTGAGAAAGATGGAGATGTTGGGTGCAAAGGTTGTTCCGGTCACTTCCGGTAATATGACACTGAAAGACGCCACCAACGAGGCAATACGCGACTGGTGCAGCCATCCCGCCGACACCCACTACATTATAGGGTCGACCATCGGCCCCCATCCCTATCCCGACCTTGTAGCACGTTTGCAATCGGTCATCAGTAAGGAGATCAGGGTTCAGCTTGCAGAAAAAGAGGGGCGTGATTATCCTGATTACCTCTTTGCCTGTGTGGGCGGCGGGAGTAATGCTGCTGGTACCATTTATGAGTACCTGGATAATGAAAAGGTTCGCATAGTGTTGGCTGAAGCTGGAGGTAAAGGAATAGACAGCGGCGAATCGGCTGCTACAATCCATCTGGGTAAACCGGGTGTGTTGCACGGCTGCAGAACACTGCTGATGCAGACCGAAGACGGGCAGATCACTGAGCCCTATTCCATCTCTGCCGGACTCGATTACCCGGGCATAGGTCCGGTACATGCCAATCTTGCAGCTACAGGGCGAGCAAAAGTGTACGCTATCAACGATAACGAAGCGCTAAGAGCTGCATTTGACCTTACACGGCATGAAGGTATAATTCCGGCACTTGAATCTGCTCATGCTCTTGCAGCGCTCGAGAAAGTGGATTTCTCTCCCGGTGATATTGTTGTATTGACACTTTCCGGAAGAGGAGACAAGGATCTCGATACATATTTCAGGTATGAAAAAGAGTACTAAACATAATAAAACTATTATCGTATGATATACAAATTTGAAACTAACAGCAAAAAGGTGATGGGTGACTTGCATACCCCCGTGAGCACTTACCTGAAAGTAAGGGATGCATTTCCCCAGTCGGCATTGCTTGAGAGCTCCGACTACCATGCCAATGAGAACAGTATCTCTTATTTGGCACTAAAGCCAATTGCACGAGTTGAGGTGAACAGGGGTATCTGCAGATTCCTCTTTCCTGATGACCGGGAGGAAGAACGGCAACTTTCGGAAGATTTTACCATCTCCGATGCACTAAACAGCTTTATTGGACATTTTGAAGTGACTGGTAGTGAAAGTGGGCATTGCGGATTATTCGGCTTCACTACATTCAACTGTGTGAAATATACGGATAATATTGCTGTGCGAGAGAGCATAGAGGAGCGGAACGATGCCCCCGACATGCTCTATATCCTATATAAATATGTGATGATCTTCAACCATTTTACAGATGAAATCACACTGATAGAACTGAAAGAGCAAGGAGAGCTTAGCACTCTACACAAACTGGAATCACTTATAAATCAACGTAACTATGCTACTTACAACTTTTTTATAGAAGGAGAAGAATACAGCACCATGACCGACGAACAATTCAAAAATAGTGTGCGTGAAGGAGTGGAGCACTGCGTAGGTGGTAGGCTATTTCAGATTGTTCTTTCGAGAAGGTTTGTGCAACCCTTTTCGGGTGACGATTTCAAGGTTTACCGTGCATTACGTTCCATAAACCCTTCACCTTATCTTTTCTATTTCGACTTCGGCGGATTCCGCATTTTTGGTTCATCACCCGAGACGCACTGTAAGATAGAAGGATCGACCATAACTATTGATCCGATTGCCGGGACAACCAAACGGAGCGGTAACTACCAGGATGATATGAAAGCTTTGGATTATCTATTGAACGATCCGAAAGAGAATGCGGAGCATGCGATGCTGGTAGATCTTGCACGGGACGATTTGAGTCGTAATGCACACGATGTAAAGGTGGAGTTCTTCAAAGAGCCTCAGTTTTATTCTCATGTGATACACCTGGTTTCACGCGTGAGCGGAACTCTCAATGGAAATGCCGATCACATAAAAGCTTTTTTTGACACTTTCCCTGCCGGCACTCTTTCCGGTGCACCAAAGGTGAGGGCTATGCAGCTCATTTCCGAAATAGAGCCTCACAACCGCGGTGCATATGGTGGATGTATTGGGTTTATTGGTCTTAATTGCGATTTGAGCCAGGCTATTACTATCCGGACCTTTGTGAGCAGGAATAATGATCTGTGGTATCAGGCCGGTGCAGGTGTAATTGCTCAAAGTAACGATACTTACGAACTGAACGAAGTAAATAATAAGCTGGGAGCGTTGAAGCTGGCCATCGACAAAGCGGCAACTCTCTTTAATGCATAAATATCAAGCGGTACAATGATAATATAGCGCTCACTTGTTTTGCTCAAACAGCTTATCAGATTACGACTGTTTCATCGAATGGGTTCCCACTATACATTTCACAGGCCTCATATTTAGCTGTATATGTTTTAATTTATATATACGAAACTTGAATAATAAAATATTTGAATATAGTATGAAAGAAATACTCTATAAGCTTTTTGACTCTCATTATCTTTCTCGAGAAGAAGCCAAACAGATACTTTTCAATATTGTAAATGGAGATATTCCCGATACCCAGATTGCATCTCTTATCACCTCCTTTCTGATGCGAAGCATATCGGTGGATGAGATACTGGGATTTCGCGATGCACTGCTTGAGATGCGTTTACCGACAGATCTGTCTGAATACAGTCCGCTGGATATTGTGGGAACAGGCGGCGACGGCAAAAATACATTTAATATTTCTACATCGGCATGCTTTGTGGTTGCCGGAGCAGGATACAACGTAGTTAAGCATGGCAATTACGGGGCCACCTCCATTAGTGGTGCAAGTAACGTTATTGAGCAGCTGGGAGTGAAGTTTACTACCGATATTAATCTTCTTCGAAAAAGTCTGGAGAACTGCCATATTACATATCTTCACGCTCCTCTGTTCAGCCCGGCATTAAAGGCTGTAGCTCCTGTGAGAAAAAGCCTTGGAGTCCGCAATTTTTTCAATGTGCTGGGGCCGCTTGTAAACCCTGTGCAACCCAAATACCAGATGCTGGGTGTCTACAACCTGTCTATGTTGCGGTTATACAGTTATATTTACCAGGAGGAGGATAAGAAATTCTGTATCGTACATAGTCTTGACGGTTATGATGAAGTATCTCTCACAAGTCAGTTTAAAGTGTCCTCAAATAAAGGCGAACAGCTGTTTGTCCCTGAAGAACTCGGTTTTAGCCGTGTATCACAGGAGGCGTTGTATGGAGGGGACACCCCTGAAGAGGCTGCTCAAATATTCCGGAATGTTCTTAATTGCAGGGCGACTGATGCACAGATGAATGCGGTGTTGGTTAATGCTGCTTTCGGCATTCAGACAATCGATCAGGAGAAACCTATCGGGGAGTGTTTACAAATGGCCGAAGATTCATTGTATGGGAAAAAGGCATTGATGGTGCTGGAGAAATTTGTAACGTTAAACAGTTGAAAAGAGAATATGGATAACGTTCATTGAATCCGTTCCGGAGTATTTTCCGCATAGGTGAGCCGGTATCAGACAACAGTAAACAGAAAGCAGACGACAGATGAAAGATATATTAAGAGAGATCATTATACATAAAAGAACAGAAGTTGCCCGGAGAAAGGAAAAGCAGCCCTTCCCCTTCCTGGAAAAGCAGCTTGAGGATGCCGTTATCCCCTTCTATTCATTGAAAACAGCTTTGGAATTTTCAGAAACAGGAATCATAGCAGAATTTAAGCGTCGTTCTCCAAGCAAGGGGTGGCTGTACCGTTCTGCCGATGTGAGCAGGGTGACAAAGGAATATGAGTCCTCAGGTGCTTCGGCACTATCTGTTCTCACTGATGAGAGATACTTTGGAGGAACGATGGAAGATCTGGAAAAGGCATCCTGTGGAGTGAAGATTCCTGTAATGCGGAAAGAGTTCATCATAGATGAGTACCAGCTGTTTGAAGCAAAACTGGCAGGTGCTAGCGCTGTACTGCTTATTGCGGCAGCTATTACAAAGAAGGAATGCATAGAGCTAACTCAACTGGCCTGCGACCTGCAACTGGAGGTCTTGCTGGAACTACACGATGAACGAGAGGTGGACTATATCACTCCGCTTAACACTCTTATCGGTATAAATAATCGTAATCTGGAAAGTTTTGTGACCGACTTGCAGAAGTCGTTCAGTATGGCAGAGCTACTTCCGGAAGAGGCTATTCTGATTTCAGAAAGCGGCATTTCTGATGCTGCAATCGTTAAAGAGTTGAGAGAGGCAGGGTATCGTGGTTTCCTTATCGGAGAACATTTTATGAAGGGCGATAATCCAGGAAAGAGCCTGAAAGAGATGATAGATGATATTACCGGTAGTAACGGCAATGCCAGGTAATTCATAGTGAGTAACTTGAATTTAGTGGATAATAAAGAGGAGCCGTATAAGTTAATAACGATGAAGCATGAATAAAAGAATTGAAAAATGATCATCAAGGTGTGTGGTATGCGCGATGAAGAGAACATTCGCAAAGTAGAACAGCTGGGGGTGGATTGGATGGGATTTATCTTTTACAGGAAGTCGCTCCGCTACACAGGTGGAAAATTGGCCTATATCCCGGAGAAGGTGAAGAGAGTAGGCATTTTTGTGGATGAGGATATCGATTCTCTTCTTGCATTGGCTGATAATAACCGCTTGCAGATTTTGCAATTGCACGGAAATGAATCTCCTGCATATTGCAATGCGTTGAGAGATAAAGGCTTTTCGGTGATAAAATCATTTGGAATAAGCATAGATGAGCCCTTCCCCATAGTGCTTACGGAACGTTATGAAGGTTGTTGCGACTATTTTCTCTTCGATACAAAATCACCGCTTTATGGTGGTACCGGCAGGAAATTCAACCGTGAGCTGCTTTTGGATTACCGTGGCGGAACACCTTTTCTGTTAAGTGGCGGTATCTCACCGGAAGATGCAGAGTCAGTGAAATATTTTTCACATCCCAAGTATATAGGAATCGATGTGAACAGTCGTTTTGAGATTGCCCCGGCAATTAAAGATATTGAATTAATAAGAATATTAATAGAACACTTCCGTTAAGTCCGGTTTTTGGTGAGGTGCGAAGGTGGCAGAATAAGTTTAAATTTAGTGAAATAATCAGATATGAACAGGATTGATCAATTATTTAAAGAGAAAGGAAAGAATATCTTATCGGTCTATTTTACCGCAGGATATCCGCAATTAGACGATACAGTTGGTGTAATACAGGCGCTTGAGAAACATGGAGCGGATTTGCTTGAGATTGGTGTGCCGTTTAGCGATCCCATGGCCGATGGACCCGTAATACAGGCTTCTGGAGCGCAGTCGCTCTGTAACGGTATGAGCGTGAAAACTCTTTTTTCACAACTGACCGATGTGCGGCAGTCGGTATCGATCCCTCTGGTGCTGATGGGGTATCTCAACCCGGTAATTCAGTTTGGGTTCGATAATTATTGCAGGGAAGCAGCCAGATGCGGAATTGACGGTCTTATCATTCCCGATTTACCTTTTGCCGAATATATGGAATCTTATAAATTCATTGCTAAAGAGTATGGCCTTCGAATGATAATGCTTATTACTCCTGAAACATCGGAAGAACGGATCAGGCAGATAGACAGACATACTTCCGGCTTTATCTACATGGTCTCCAATGCTTCGGTGACCGGCGCCAAAGACACCTTTAGTGAGGATAGTCTCGAATATTTCCGGCGGGTAAATGCGATGCAGTTAAAGAATCCCCGCCTGATAGGTTTTGGAATATCAAATAAAGAGACATATGATGCTGCCTGCAGGGAAGCTTCGGGAGCAATAATAGGTAGCAAATTCATCTCTCTGCTTAAGAGTGAAAAGACGATTGAAAGAGCAGTGAAAAAACTTATTCAAGAGATCCGCTGAGTGGTTTTTTTGAATATATTCATATATCCTTGCACTCCGCTTGTTCCGAGAAAAGAGAATAGACGGATTTTCAATGTTTTTCCCAATGTATTGCCTCCGCACTGATCGTGCTGGTGCCCATTTTCATCATAGTGCCGAAAGGAATCAGGTTCAGAGAAATGGTTACATCACGTCAGGGCTCCCTTTTCCGATATTCACTCGGCGAAACACCTTTGTATTGTTTAAAACTTGTGCTGAAATATTGTTGGGATGAGAAGCCCATTCTCGATGCAATTTCTGCGATCTCTAAATCTGGATTTGAGGTTAATAAAAAAGCCGCTCTTTCAAGTTTTATTCGATTTATATAATCATTTACCCCGATATTCAGTAACTCTTTCATCTTGTTGTAAAGCGATGCCCGGCTCATCCCCATTTCCGTGGCAATATATGGGACGTTGAATTTTGAGTCATCTAAATGTTTTTCAATAAGCGCGTTAAGTTTTTGTATAAAGTGCTCATCGGCATTACTGAAAGTTATTTCATGAGGTTGCATAACAGTAGCTTTAGATTTATATTGCACCCTGATTTGTTCTCTAGCGTTAAGTTGATTTTCGAGTATGGTTTGAAGAAAATCAATATCGAAAGGTTTCGTTACATAAGCATCCGCACCAAGCTTATATCCCAGTAACGTATCCTCTGAACCGGTACGTGCAGTGAGCAGCACCACAGGAATGTGGCTTATGGAGATATCCGATTTTACAATACGGCAAAGATCAAAACCATCCATACGAGGCATAACAACATCACTCAAAATAATGTCGGGTTGCATACTGCGAATTATTTCTAATGCATTTACACCATTTGTTGCAGTTAAAACGGTGTGAAATGTGTCTCTGAAATTTTGTTTTAAGAAGATGAGCAATTCAGGATTGTCTTCAACAACCAACAAAGAGAGCTTTGAGGTGTTGAAACGAGGTATTGCTTTATATTGTGAATATGATGAATCGTTCTCGTTATCAGTTAGCTCGTTGCATTGAGCTTTTATGGTAACATCGTTATTAAGCTGATGTTGATTTAAAGGCAATTCGAAATAAAAAGTTGCTCCTACTCCATTTTTGTTGCTTTGTGCACCAATTTTTCCTTTGTGCATTTCAACATACTTCTTTGAAAAAGCCAAGCCGATACCGCTCCCCCCATACTCGTGCTTTCCCTGATAGAACCATGAAAATAACCGGTCGGTATCTAAATCATTCAGCCCTTTACCTTCATCCGAGACAGATATTCGAACACAATTTTCAATTTTGCTCAACTTGGTACTTATGGTTATATTGCCTTTGAATCCGCCAAATTTTAGCGCATTGGATAAAAGATTAGATAAGACTATGGCGCATTTTCTCTTGTCAAAAGAAATTTTATCTACATGTTCGTCAAAATTGTACTTAAGGGTAATTTCATTGTACTTCATCTCTTCAGAAAAATACTCTACCGTATCTATAATCCATTCGTGCAGCGGATATAATTCGATGTTTAGCTTTTCATTACCTGTTTCAATTTTACGCATATCGAGCACCATATCGATAATCTCTTTCATTTTTGCTGCCTGTTTGTAAATCCCGGTAATTTCATTTTTTTCATTTTCTGTTCCTGTTCCTGTTCCTGTTTCAGGCAACCGATTTATAATTCGTTTTAGCGGCGTATAAATAAGTGTTAGTGGTGTGCGTAATTCATGACTTATATTGGTAAGAAACCGCAGCCTTTCTTCATAAACTTCCTGCTCATGCATAACTAGTTGCCATTTATGAGCATTCTCTTTTTTGCGAATATACCAAAATACAGTCAAAATGATACCAGCCAAAGCAGCAAGAGTAAAAAGAGCGATGAACCAGCTACTTTTCCACCAGGGCTGCAATACGGAAAGATATAGGATTTTTTGCGGGTCACTCCATAAGCCATTAGCTAAATTGCACGATACAGAAATAGTAAAGTTGCCTGAGGGAAGTGACTGCAGAGTAATATTTTGGTCTTCAGTCTCAATTGGCTTACCGGAAAATCCTGAAATATAGTAATGAAACAAACGTTTTCTGAAAATATCTTTTTCCGGAACCATTATTTGCATAGTTATCGATGATTTGTTCCAAGCTAATTTTAAGCGTGGTGGTTCCCCAATATTTTTTCCGGCTGTATAAAGTTTTTGACGCAAATTATCGTTACAAATTACCTCATTAAGTTGAATTTCCGGTTGTGTAGTTTTTGATGGAATAATATTCTTGTCAATAAACAATAGTCCGTTTACTCCACCCATATAGATATTTCCACTGCCGGAGATCATAACTGAGCGTGGCATATACTCATTAGGTATGGCTCCACTTGACACATCGAATTGTTCAAAACGGTTTTCGTTAACATAATATACCCATAATGTACCATTTGTACCTATCCATAGACGATTTTGGTAATCACATATAAGAGATGTGATGGAACTTTCGTAAGGTAATGGAATTGTATGTGCCACACTATCTGTATGTGGATTAAAACGATTAAGCCCGTAGTTTGTACCAATCCATAAGGTCTCACCATAGCCGAGTGCAACAGTCCCAATAATCTCCTCCGAAGGGAATGAAATCATTTTTTTCCACTCTTTATTTTCAGTACGTGAATACAGGGTGTTTGCAGTGAATAAAAATCTGCAATTAGTATCAGATATTACCTGTCGTATCACATGACTTTGTTCAGAGATATTTTTCTCTAAATGTATTATTGTGAATGAATTATTCCGGCTGTCATATTCATAGATACTATCGGAAAGAATTAGATAATGTATGCCATCATTGGTTTGCAAGGTTGCTGTATAGCCAGATCTGAGCACACGAAAATCTTCCTTTTCATTCATCACTATCAAACGACGTTTCCGACCGGTTTTTTTGTTAAAATAATAAACACCCTGCCCAAAAACCGAAATCAACAACTCATCTTTTGTATGTTTCACAATTGAGGAAACTTTGTCGCCAATTGAAGCCTGAAAATGTTCAAAACTTCTGTTTTTAGGATTAAATTTGTTAATCCCACCTCCGTCTGTTCCAATCCAAATGGTACTGTCGTCCTCCTGCAGTAATGAGATAACGGTAGAACTGCTTAGTCCATGAGGGTTGCCAAATGTAGTTTGCAGGTAAGTAGTCATAAATACTGATTTGACTTCAATTAATCCGTTGCGAATACTGCCTACCCAAAGATTATTCCATTTGTCTTTGTAAAGTGAAGCGATAGCCCTTGCAGGGAATGAAGATGTTTTCTCCGGGATAGGCAGTAAATGAGAAAACTCATCGTTAGCAGTATTCAGAATATTAATCCCTCCTCCGTCAGTTCCAATCCATAGGCTGCCGTTGTGCTCAATAATATCTAATACCACATTGTTGTTCAAGCCGGAGTTAGCGGTATTGTAGATTTTAATCAGTTGTCCTGTTTGTGAATAGCACATGAGCCCTTCGCCGTATGGTGCAACCCAAATGAGATTTTGATTATCGAGATAAACTTTGTTCACATCATGTTTTCCTTCGTAAAATGCAGCTTCACAGAATTCGCCTGTGTTGATATCGTAAAGATACAAATTCTTGTGCCGGGCGCTTAATAAGAATTTGTTATTACTCAGCATAACAGTACTTGTGAAAAATAAATCAACTTTATTTTTACTTTTTACAGGTAGTGTTTGCCATTTTTTTGTTTTGTAATCATATTTGTAAAACGAGTCGACAGAGGTGCAAAAAATGCCATCAGGTAAAACAGATAAAGTGTTTCCGATAATTGGTTTTCCATTGATTTCCTGACGCTCAAAGATATTTTTATTATCATCGAAGCGCACTAATCCTCCGGAAGTAGCTATCCATACATTGCCCATTGTATCATCAATGATAGAAAAGATACGGTTTCCGGGAATTGTTTCGCTGTCATTAATAGAAGCAAAATATCTGGTGGTTAGTTGACCGTCAAAACGACTCAACCCAGCACCTGTGCCAATCCACAAATAGCCATTATTATCACGTAAAATAGCATATACTGTAGATTGTGTCAATCCATCCTTAAGAGAAAAAGTATGGAAATTGTAGAAGTTGTTATTTTGAGCTTTTGTAAATAACGGTAAAAGATAAAATAAGATAGCTATAAAAATTAAAAACCGGTTTCTAAATGTATAGCTCATAAAAATTTTCCCCTTTCGTTTTCATTCTACAAAATTAGCTAATTGAAACTGATAAATGATGTTTTTTTCTTAATAAATTTTGTCTCATAATTGTGCTCTTCAACTACTATCTTAACTTAATTTATAGATCAGATCCACCCCTTAACTATCTCAATTAAATAAAGGAGATATAACCTTAACTTAATTTGCGGAGAAACCTGCTTCTATTTTAAATGAATCTCAAATAAGTTGGGATGTAAATACACGCATGGACAATTATTCCATCGTTGAATATAAACCTGTACATTTAACAGGATACATTTAATTTTAATATGCATTTGGTCCACTTTACGTGAAAAATACTTATAGAAGTGGACTTATATATCATGTTATCAATAAAATGCTAAAACATATCAATATATTATCATAGGCCTTTATAAGCAAGAGAATATGTTAAATAGATATTATTTGAAATAGATTAGATGTTTTTGAACATTCTTTCACGAATTTTTTTAGAATTTCGCAAAAACATTCAAACAAATTATAATAGTTCTAATCGGTAATGTCATTTAATGACATTTATCAATATATCCCTATATGTGAGTTTTTTTAATAAACTATGATCTTGTCTTTTATTTCAAAATGCTAATTTTAAGATTACATGAGGAAAAAAAGTTTTTTTTTCGTATTTATATTAATATCTGCTTTTAGTCCTTTAGTTAAGGCATATAATATTACACCAGTTGTATCAGCTCATAGGCACAACAAAGATTATTTTAACTTTTCTCCGCAAACCACAATTTCGGTTGAAAGTGAAGAGCAATATATATCTGCAAAAATTTTTGCAGATATTTTTGTTAGTTCAGCTGGATTTCGACCTGTGATTATATCAGGGGAATCAAATAAATCAGACATTCAGCTCAAAACAGACAGATCAATTCCTTTTGAAGGCTATAAGCTGAACGTATATCCATCAAAAATTCAGATTTCAGCATCAACAAATGCCGGATTTTTTTATGCATTCCAAACTTTACGACAGTTGCTGCCTGCTGATATTGAAGGCAGCATTAATATAAAGAAAATTGAGTGGAAAGTGCCATGCGGAGAAATAATAGATAAGCCGCGTTTCGGCTATCGCGGATTAATGTTGGATGTGTCGCGTTACTTTATTCCTAAGGAAACGGTTTTGAAAATCATTGAGGCAATGTCAATGCTTAAACTCAATATACTTCATTTGCATTTGGTTGACGATAATGGCTGGAGAATTGAAATCAAAAAATACCCAAGACTTACCGGTATTGGAGCGTGGTGCGTAAACCGTAATGTTTATCCTTTTCCGAACAGGCGAAATCAAAAGGCGCATGAACCGGCTACAGTTGGTGGATTTTACACTCAGGATGATGTCCGCAAAATAGTGAGCTTTGCGGCTGATCGTCAGATAGATGTAATTCCAGAGATAGAGATGCCTGCCCATACGGTTTCTTCACTGGCAGCTTATCCCGAATTAGCATGTCCTGTTGATGATGAGTTTTTCGGTGTAATACCTGGCGGTGGAGAGGGTCGTTCACACATTTACTGTGCAGGAAACGACAGTGTTTTCACTTTTCTCCAAGATGTTTTGGATGAGATTATGGTTCTCTTCCCTTCAAAATACATTCATCTTGGCGGCGATGAAGCCAATAAGTATTATTGGAAGAAATGCCCGCGATGCCAATTAAGAATGAAAAAAGAGAATATCCAAACAGAAGAAGAATTGCAAGGTTATTTCATGAAACGTGTCGGTCAATATGTTCAGAGTAAAGGAAAGGAAGTAATGGGTTGGGATGAACTGACGAATAGTAAAATTCCTGAAAATGCAATAATTTTCGGTTGGCAGGGCAATGGACAAGAAGCGATAAAAGCAGCTAAACTCGGACACAGGTTTGTAATGACTCCTGCCAAAAAGCTTTATTTAATCCGATATCAGGGGCCTCAGTGGTTTGAGCCGTTTACCTATTTCGGGAACAATACGCTTAAAGACGTTTACGATTACGAACCTGTTCAACCGGACTGGGATAAAAACGCGCAAAACCTCTTGATGGGCGTTCAGGCCTCACTTTGGACTGAATTTTGCTCATCGCCTGAAGATGTACTATATCTTGTTTTCCCGCGTTTGATAGCCTTTGCAGATATGGCGTGGCGCGATAAAAATGCTGCAGACTGGAATGATTTCTTACCACGGCTTGATGCATTTACAGATAGGCTTGCGGCAATGCGTATCTCCTTTGCCGCATCTATGTATAACCTCGATCACCTTGTGCTCCCAATAGATGATAAACGATTAGAAGTATCGATAAGTTGTATCCGTCCCGATGTGCAAGTGCATTATACCGTGGATGGGTCACAACCTACACATCAATCGCATATTTTTGAAAAAAGTTTAGTTGTGGATAAGTATACTTTTATAAAAGCCGCCGCATTTAAAAACGGTTTGCGAATGGGAGAGGTGTTGTCGTTTCCAATACGTTTCAACAAAGCTACAGCAGCAAAAATTAAAGGAACAAGCGGAAATTTATTGTTGCTTGTGAACGGAGTTCGGGGAAGTTTGAAACACACCGATTCTGAATGGAGGGGTTGGTACGATACTGATTTTTCGTTTGTTATTGATTTGGGGACAGTACAGGCGTTACAGTTTCTTTCCATTGGCACCATAACCAATAGTGGTATGGGGGTGCATCAACCATCCGAATTCACAGTATCTGTTTCAGAAAACAGTGAGAATTTCCATCAAATCGGACAGTTGAAAACCCCTTATGAGGAAATATTTCGCGAAGGAACTTTTAGTGAAGATAAATCACTCCTTCTCTGTAATATTTCTGCAAGATATATACGTATCGATGTGAAAAATCCGGGAATTTGTCCGCCATATCACGTGCGACAAGGACAAAAAACATGGGTTTATCTGGATGAAGTTGTTATAAACTAACAAAACATATGTAGTTAATCAAAAATATAAAAAGCTATTCTAAAACAATAAAAACAGCCATGATTTATGAATCAATTATTAATTTTAAAAAAAATCAGAATGAATAGGAAACATTCAATTATTATGTGGAAAGGACTAATATTCACCATGCTGTGGATGATGTCTTTAGGAATGTATGCTCAAACCATTACGGTGAAAGGTAACGTGAAAGACGATACCGGACTGGAAGTGATAGGAGCGACCATTATTGTGGAAGGTAATGCTGCTATAGGCACCACTACCGATATTGAAGGAAACTATGTGTTGAACAATGTTCCGGCAAGCGGAAACTTGATGTTCACCTACGTAGGTATGAAAACGCAGAAGGTTTCTGTAAACGGACGCACTACTATTAATGTGGTTATGACTTCTGACACTGAGTTATTGGAAGAGGTTGTTGTGGTAGGTTTTGGTACCCAGAAGAAAGTAAATTTAACCGGTGCTGTATCAACAGTTGACAGCAAGGTTTTTGAATCTCGCCCTGTCGCCTCTGTGACTCAAGCCCTGCAAGGTGCTATTCCGGGTATGAACTTCAGCTACGGTGGAAACGGAGGGGAGTTAGGTAATAACCTTAATATTAACATTCGTGGTGCAGGCACCATCGGTAAAGACTCAAAAGCATCCCCTTTGGTACTTATTGATGGGATGGAAGGTAGCATTGATAATCTCAACCCTCAAGACATTGAAAGTGTTTCGGTTTTGAAAGATGCTGCATCTTCGGCTATTTATGGTTCACGTGCTCCGTTCGGTGTTATCTTGATTACAACTAAAAAAGGAAAAGCCGGACAAGTGGTTGTAAATTACAACAACAACATCCGTTTTACCAATGCTATTAACAGGCCGGAGACAATGGACTCTTATACTTTCGCTAAATACTTCAATCGAGCTGCGATAAATAATGGTGAGGGGGTCACCTATAACGATGAAGTGATGAAATTAATTCTTGACTATCAAGCAGGAAAAATTACCGATCAGACTTATGCCAATGCTGATGGAACAACCTGGAACTGGATTGGGAATGCAAACAATAACTGGTATGACATCATGTTTGGCGAAACACATACCTCACACGAGCATAACTTAAGCATTAGTGGTGGTACGGAAAAGTTCCAATATTACGTATCAGGTAACTATATGCTTCAAAACGGTATTATCTCTTTTGCCCCTGATAAATTGCAACGTTACACTACTACTGCAAAAATCAATGCTCAGGTTACCGATTACCTAAAGGCTAATTACAGTACGAAGTGGATACGTAACGACCTTGACAAACCAACATATTTGTCAATGAACGATGCCCAGATTTATCACGATATTGCTAAGCGTTGGCCAACTGAGCCATTAATTGATCCTAACGGGCACTACAGAAGCTTTGCCAATGCTATTATGAACAGCGGCAGGAATATTCAACAAAATGATATTTTCTATCAGCAGTTGCAGCTGGAATTCGAATTTGTAAAGAATTGGAAGATTTTTGCTGAGATGAACTATCGTACAGATAATTATCTTACTCACAAAACAACATTATTTACCACCGATTGGACTGTCCAAAATACGCCTGCCAATACATCAGGCACTACAAGTATTTCAGAGAGCCGCGCACGCACTAACTTTTTCAACCCAAACGTTTATACTAACTACGCGCTTAATCTAGATAGCGGACACTCTTTTCTGTTCTTGACTGGATTTCAGTCCGAACTGAACAAGTACAATGAAGTTGGGGTTACTCGTGCTGGCCTTATCAGCCAGGAGGTTCAGGCAATCGGAGCTGCATCAGGTAAAGATACGGGGATTTATGGCAACATCAACGATTGGGCTACTGCAGGTTTTTTCGGGCGTATCAACTACAACTTCAAAGAGCGCTATCTTTTGGAAGTCAGTGGCCGTTACGACGGTACTTCACGTTTTGCAAGGGAAAAACGTTGGAATTTCTTCCCCTCTTTCTCTCTCGGATGGAACATTGCACGCGAATCGTTCTGGGAAACAATTGATTCCAACAAGTTCGTAAGTAACTTCAAGTTACGCGGATCCTGGGGAGAGTTGGGCAATCAGAATACAGAAAGCCTGTATCCGTATATACAGACTATGCCTTTTACAGCAGGTGCTTCAAACACTAACTGGAATTCATGGATAATTAATGGAGCCAAGCAAAACATATCGAGCATTCCCGCCCTTATTTCCAGATCGTTGGGATGGGAAACTGTCCGTTTGTGGAATATCGGCCTTGACCTTTCAGCGTTCAACAACCGTCTAAATTTATCAGCCGAATACTTTGTACGGAATACATTGAATATGGTAGGGCCTGCACCAGCGCTTCCAAATATTCTTGGTATTGCAGTACCTCGTACCAACAATGCTGACTTAACCTCAAAAGGTTTTGAATTAGACCTTAGCTGGCGCGATATTATAGGAAGTTTCTCTTATGGAATTAAAGCAAACTTATCAGACGACCGTCAAAAAATTGACCGTTACCCTAACCCGACCGGATCAATCTCAACATACCTGGCAGGTCAATATTTAGGTGAGATCTGGGGATTTGAAACAATCGGCATCGCCAAAACTGATGCAGAGATGCAAGAACACCTGGCTACTACCGACCAGTCTCAAATTGGCAGCAAATGGGAAGCCGGAGACATTATGTATCGCGACCTCAACGATGACAAAAAAATAAATACCGGGAGCAGCACTATCACAGATCCGGGTGATCTCAGGATTATTGGCAACAATCTCCCTCGCTACAAATTCGGTCTCGATCTTGATGCAGCATGGAAAGGTTTTGATGTTCGCATCTTCTTCCAGGGAGTTGGAAAACGCGACTACTGGTGTGCCGGAAATACATTCTTTGGTGCAGCAGGAGGTAAATGGCAATCGAGTGGATTTGTTCAACATCTCGACTTCTTCCGTCCGGAAGGAGACCCCGATGGTGCAAACCTTGATGCTTATTTTGCACGTCCGATCCTAAGCGCCGGTAAGAACCAGTATGTTCAGACCCGTTACTTACAAAATGCGGCCTATATTCGTTTGAAGAATGCTCAAATTGGTTATACCTTTCCAAAGAAAATGATGAATAAAATAAACCTCAATAACCTCAGATTATTCTTATCAGGCGAAAACCTGTTCACTATTACCAGTTTGACCAGTCAGTTTGACCCTGAAGTCTTGGGTACCGGTTATAGCAGTACCTGGGCATCCGGTGTTACAAAGACATATCCATTGGTCAGGACATTATCCGTTGGTATGAGTATTAACTTTTAATTAAAAGACATATTGATATGAATAAAAATATTAAAATCTCCGTGATGTTTCTGTTCCTTTTTGGGCTTGTAACATCCTCTTGCAATGATTATCTTGACAGAGAACCTCTGTCGCAGATCACCCCAAACACGTTCTTAAAGACAGATAACGATCTTGCCGCCTATGCTGTCAATCTGTATACAATTTTCCCGGTTCACGGTGTGTGGGGAAGTGTTGGGACATTTGGTAACGACAGGCATACCGACAATCAGACTTCCGCAGATTACAGCACGCGTTGGGTGCCGGGGCAATGGCGTGTACCTGAAACTGATTCTAACAATGATAGTTGGAAATTTGAAATAATTCGCTCGTGCAACTACTTCCTCGAAACAGTTCTTCCCCGTTATGAAGGAAAAGAACTGACAGGTAATGATGTAAACCTCAGACAATACATTGGAGAAGTGTATTTCATTCGTGCTTACGACTACTTTACCCGTTTGAAAGAATTGGGCGACTTCCCTATTATCACAACTCAATTACCTGACGATATGGCTGCTCTTACCGAGGCAAGCGTACGTGCTCCACGCAATGAAGTGGCACGGTTCATTCTTTCTGATCTTGATAAAGCTATTGAATATATGAATAATGCACCTGTTGGAGGTAAAAACAGACTGACAAAAAATGCTGCATTGTTGATGAAATCTCGTGTAGCACTGTTTGAAGCAAGCTGGTTAAGCTATCATAAAGGAACAGCTCTTGTTCCTGGTGGCCCGGGTTGGCCTGGCAAAAAAACAGGTATCAATATCGAAACCGAAATATCTTTCTTTCTCGATGAATGTATGAAAGCTTCCAAAGAACTAGCAGATGCTATTCCTTTGGCAGAAAACAACGGTGGATATGCCAATAACCCCTATTACATACAATTTGCTGACAAGAGCCTGGAAAAATATCCTGAAATACTTTTTTGGCGTGCTTATGAGAAAGATTTAGGTAGCGGTAATGACAAATTGAATCACAGTGCGTCTTCCTACCTCCGTCATGGCGGAAATAACGGATTCACTCGTCAATTTGTTGAAACATTCCTCTGCAGCGATGGCAAGCCAATTTATGCATCATCGCTTTATCAAGGTGATCTTTCAATCGAAAGTGTAAGAGAAAACCGCGATAATCGTTTGCAGATTTTCATGATGACACCCGGTGAAAAATTTACCACCAAAAGCGATAACCTTGACAAAGCGCCACTTCTTCCCAACGTAGTCGATTTGGTTGAAGTAAGGCCTGTAACCGGATATGTTCTCCGCAAAGGCCTTTCGGACGAACCCTATGCCGGAGGTGGTAGCTGGTGCGTTGAAGGCTGTCCTATCTTCAGAGTTACAGAGGCCTATCTTAACTATATTGAAGCTTCGTGCATTAAAAATGGTGGAAACAGCGTTGACGCTACTGCAGATAAATATTGGAAACAGCTGCGTACCCGTGCAATGCTACCTGCAGATTACGCTGTTACAGTTGCCGCTACCGATTTGAGTAAAGAGTCAGATTGGGGAAAATATTCAGGTAAGAACTTGGTATCTTCACTTCTTTACAATATCCGAAGAGAGCGTCGTTGCGAACTTATGGAAGAAAGCTTTCGTATGGACGATCTGAAACGATGGAGAGCTCTTGATAATATCAACGGTTTTATGCCCGAAGGATTCCGTCTTTGGGGCTCTCATTATAAACCTCTCTATGAAGCGGAAGGGAAAATAGATGCCAAAAAAGTGCTGATTCCTGCTCCGGCTGCTAAAGCTAACGTTTCTAGTCCTGATGAGAGCGAATATATCCGTCCATATCGCATCAACCTGACTGCGAGCAACTACGTGAAAGATGGTTACAAATGGTGTGAAGCTCATTATTTGAGTCCGATCAACATTGAGCATTTCCGAATTACAGCCACCAATCCCGATGATCCCTCTACTTCGGTAATCTATCAGAATCCCGGTTGGCCGCTTACTTCAAATTCAGGAGCTATTGGCTACTAAATTTTTTAAAAAGTACCGGCAATAGTGCCGGTGCTTTTTTCTCTTTTATAATTTAAATCAGTTCGGTAATAAAGTTCCTGTATGCCACGTAATCCATTAATTAACAGATTATGGGCTATTGAAACTTTATAAAAGGGGAGATGCGAAGTAAAAGGCAACAAAGTGAAAATTTATTTGCCAAAAAAAATAGAAAGAAATAGTTCGATGACTTTTTTGTTTGAATTAAACAAATAAACTGCTAATCTTTATAAAACTATGATTAGAATATTATTTACTATTATTAGTGTCTGCTTGTTGACACTCAACTATACCCCGCTTATAGCACAGACAAAACAAGTAAAACAACCCAAGGAAGACGAAACACTTATTTATTCCAACCCTTCCAAACCAATTAAATTGAAACCAGGTGATAAGCACCCGACACAGACAGGATGGTATTTCTTTACAGCCCATGAATTTAAAGACAAAGATGTAAATCCTAATGGTGTCCCTTACGGATTTGAAGACCAAATGAAATGGTTTAAGAATCATGCTGCAATAGACAATAGCAAGTGTATGAGAGTAAAAAAAGGTGTTCTCCATCTTCTTACTATCGAAGAGCCCGACTCAGTTGTCAATTTCTTCGGAAATACTGTGAAATACTCTACCTACTCCACACAAACGGTTGCCCCCATATCTCCACAATACTGGGGCGTTTTTACAGAAAATATGCGCTATGAGGTGCGTATGAAGTGTGGTCCCGAACTCGGGTTTAATCATGCCTTGTGGTTTATGCCGGAGAACTCCCGTTACGGAAAAGATGGCGGCGCGTCTTACGTTGGCTGGCCCGAATGCGGAGAGATAGATCTCCTGGAAACACCTCGGGCTAAGCCCAATGAGAAGGCGTGGTTTACGCTGCACTCCAAAAATTTCAATAATCAATCTCCTAATGGAAGTACTCATAAAACGCTTGATCTTGACGATATGAACCAATGGCATATATATTGGATTGAACTGACAGAAAAAGAGATACGTGCTGGTATTAATGGAGATTGCTATTTTATTCATAAATATGGGGACAACGGGAATATCGACTGGCCCTGGAATACCCCCGAAGGATGGTATTTTATGATGACTCCCGGATTCTCCTTTAGTCAGGGATCCTGGATGGGAAGCGCAAACCCGGCAGACTGGAATCCAGGTAATCCTCCAAATATGCAAATAGATTGGATCAGGGTTTATACAAACGAAAAATATAAAGGAGAAGCTCCTTCTAAAGCCAGATACTATTGATACAATGATACGACCTTTTATTTGTTTAGTCGCCGGATTAATTTTATCCCTGGCAGTCAGCGCTCAGTCTATGATGAGCAAAGAAATTCCTTTTATGACTCCGTTTGCTCCAAAATCGGCAATCATAACAGATTATGAGCACAAAGACACAGTTAACGCACCATTTTCATTAGTACGCCTTACTAACAAGAAAGTTGTTTACATGTCAAAAGAAAATGGTGTGATGCAGCCATTCTTCATAAAAGCTATAGAAACAGGCTATTGGGACACACGCTACCACCCGGATACGGATTACAACAAGGTGTTTGCTGATATGAAGGGGATTGGAGCTAATACCGCTTATGTTATGTTGCATTGGGAAGATATTGAAACACAGGATAATAAATTCGACTTCAGCTTTTCCGATAAAGTAACAAATGCTGCCGCAAAGCAAGGACTCAAAATTAAATGGATACTGTTTCTCCATGCCCAGCGTGACAAAGTGCCGACTGAAAAACCTGAGACAGCATGGACTTTTCACCTCGACAATAGAGATTCGGCCAATTATACAATGCAATGGCCAAAACGAAACGGAAAAGTATATAAAGATATTAAGAGTTTGCTCGAAGATGGCGGAATTCGTCCGCTGCACGTTTACGGGCATCCCGAAATATTTCACCGTATTCGTCGCATGTTATATAAACTGGCGGTACATTATCGCGACGATCCAACAGTATTGGGCATTCAGTTGGGGAACGAGGAAGGATTTAGCTTTTTGGATGAAAGCGACTTTAATCCGGTTACATCAGCACTCTACGAAGAATGGAAGCTAAAGACAAACAAAACAGATTATGCGCTCTTTAAGAAAGATGCTATGGATTGGTGGTGGAAACAATTTACAACTGCCTATCACGAAGGCGACCCCTATAAAATTATCTCTTTTAATTTAGATGCGGGACAAGCGGAAGCCAATGACCCGAAAAGAGTAGAAATGACCGGGACCAGTGCTGCCACTTATGCCGACGGGAACTTAGATGCTATAGGTACAATGCTTTATAAACATTGGGGAGAAAAAGCTCTTTTGGGGTTAGACATACATTACGGAAATATGTATAATTACAGACTGCCTGTACTCATACCATCAGAGATTGGGATAGGATCTTTCAATTCCTTGCCTTACTTCCGCCGATTCACAGCACAAACACTTGAACGTGCTGCGCAAGGATTTGGAGTGTATTGTTACGGAGAGGTAAGAGAAGAACTGCCAAATAAAGTAACAGAAAGAGAAGCATTGACGAGAATATTTTCAAATATCACCAGTAATGTAGACATTATTTACCCGGGTCTACCGGGACCTGGATATGCTGTGCTGACGGCAAAAGACGATAATATAAAAATCAGCCACTTGAATTTAGATGGCGGAAAAACGCTTGCTCTGATATACGACCTTACCGGCATTGAAATTACTGATAATTTAGAAGGGGCTAAGAACGAAGATGTAGCTATCCAATGTTCTGTAACCATGCCCGGGAAATATGCCATTAAGGTATATACCTCCAAAGAAGAAAAAAAAATTGAGAAATTTTTCTCAGAGACAAACAGTGTTTTTACCTTTACTGTTTCTGATTTTGATAAAACGGATTTGGCCTTTATCAGAATAGAACAAATCAATTCAGAAAGAAAATAATTAAGTTGCTGGCATTATCGGGACAGAAGGTTAAATACGAAAGCGTTTCATTTTTATAGTAATGAAACACACTTTCAAAATGGTGAAGGGAAGATGTTGAAATAACAATTTAACATCTTCCCTGATTGTCATAGCTATTACAAGACTTTGATGGTCCTTCTCTCCTTGCTACTCTGGAATGCAAGTTCAATGATCCTCATTACGTTGCGTGCCTCTTCCGGTTTTACGGCCAGTTCGGCTTCACCGTTGATAGCATCACGCAGATTGATGAAATAATCGCGATAATCGCCGTGCTCACTTTCTACTTTTCCCTGTATTTTCACTCCCTTATATTCGATGTTGATGGAGCCCCAGATGTTATCCGGTTCACGCCCCCAATCTTTTCCGGAGGGTATTATACCGCTGTCGAGTGTTGCCTCCTGCACGTCGAGCCCATACTTGACGAACGACCCTTTAGTGCCGTGAAGCATATAGGTGGGTCCAGGTATCCGGCAGATCATTCCAGATTTCAGAGTAGCGATGAAATTGGAATAGTGGAGGCGCACGTCGAAATGGTCGTCAGCCTTTGCCCAAGGCCGCTGTGAGTCGATTTGCGCCGTTACTGCTGCAGGCATGCCGAAAAACCACAAGGCTTGGTCGATAAGGTGAGAACCCAGATCGTAGAAGATGCCCGATCCGGGAAGAGGTTCTTCACGCCAAGCCCCATTAGGACGTTGTTCAGTTCGGTATCGGTCGAAATGGGTCTCATAGTCAACAATTTCTCCCAATATTCCGCTTTCAAGTAGTTTTTTTACAGTCTTGGTGTCGCTGGTGAAACGGCGATTGTGGTAAACTGTCAAGATCTTTTTTTGTCGTTCCGCAATCTCAATAAGCTCGTTTGCTTCTGCTACATTTATAGTAAAAGGCTTTTCAACCACAACATGCTTACCAGCCAGCAACGCTTCTCTTGCCCAACGGAAATGACCGGTATTGGGAGAGGTAACGATTACGAGATCTATCTCTGGATCATCGATGATCCCTTTTCCGTTGGGAACAACTGTTGTGATTGGGTATCGTTCTTCTACCAGGGCCTGCCTTCCGGGATTTGATGTGCTTATTTTTGAAAGTTCAAAGCCTTCCACAACGTCGATGAAAGGTGCATGAAACACGCGGCCGGAGAGTCCGTAGCCGATGATGCCTGTACGAATATTGGTTGACATAGGTTATAAATTTATTTGTTAAGTTCTCAAAGATAGGGAATTTTTCAATAAAAAGAGAGTGTTACTCTTGCTTCAGCAGAAAATCGACCAGTTTTTGAGTGGCAATGGCCCGATGGCTGATGCTGTTTTTAATGTCGTTGCCCAGTTCGGCAAAGGTTTGATCATAACCAAGGGGGACAAATACAGGATCGTAACCAAAACCGCTTTTCCCACGCTTTTCCTCAATGATTTGTCCCTTTATTACTCCTTCAAACAGGTGCTCTTCTCCATTGATAACCAAAGCTATTACGGTGCGAAATTGTGCCATGCGGTTTCCCAATCCCTGCAATGCCAGGAGCAGTTTATTCATATTGTCGATAGAATTGCACCCTTCACCTGCATAACGCGATGAGTAAACGCCGGGAGCTCCACCAAGTGCTTCCACCTCCAGTCCTGAATCGTCGGCAAAGCAGTCGTATCCAAACATTTCTCTAACGAATCTGGCTTTGATAAGGGCGTTCTCTTCAAGGGTTCCCCCGGTCTCTTCTATCTCGTTGTGACAGTTAATATCGGAAAGACTGAGGATTTGCAGTCTTCCGTTAATAATTTTTCTGATCTCGTCGAGTTTATGGCTGTTGTTTGTTGCAAAAACAATTTGTTTCATACGTTGACTATTCATATTCATATAAGCAAATGAAAACGATGTTTATGCTTTTATTAACTGTTTATTTTTTCTGATTACGCAATAGTGCCTCTCTTTCATTGAGCTTCTCTCTCCGGGTACCCTCCTGTTTCCGAATTTTTAAATCTCTTTCCCGTTCACGTTGTTTTAATTCGATTTCACGCAAGCGCTGCCTTCTCTTCAGTTCCTGTTCCCGTTGCCTGATCTTTTCTTTTCTTTCACGTTCCCGTTTTTTCTGTAAAGCTTTTCTGCTGGCGGATTCCGTGGCTTTCCTGTTCTGCCGGATCGCCTCAGCGGCCTTCACTTCGAGCCTCAGTTTCAACTCATCGGGTGTAATTCGGTCTGTTTGCCGGATCGGTTTCACCGAACCTTCCCCCACAGGGATACTCCGTCTATCCAAAGGTACAATCTTTTCCTCTTTTTGTGCGAAATTTTCACCTGTTTCTGCTTTTACAATCATTTCAGTCTGCTGAACTCTTGCCGGTGAAGTATTTAAATACTCCCGGCAGAAGGTAAGATACTCTTCAATATCTTCCGGGATTTGCAGTAAGGAGATGTTCTCTTCGGAGATTACTACGGGAAAAACTTCCTTAGTCAACGCAGATATAAAAATGGAATCAGATAATATTGTTTGTGCATATTGTGAAGCTTCTTCAAAAGAGTTAAAGGGCTGAACACTGAGCGCCTCCATCTTAATGAGAGGGATGAAAGAAAGATTAAACCGGCGATAGCTGAAGTGTGAAAAATTGAAATTTGCCGTTGCGAAAAGGAGCCTGTTTTTACCAGTGTAGTTATGTGTAAATAAGAGGAGGAAAAGGTGCAGCCCTTTTTTATCGTTACTGAACAGGGTGTTCTCAAATTTTACTTTTTTTTGATTGAGAGAGCCGGCCGAATCGTTATTCCACTCAACATACATGGAAGCGTTGTCTGCCAATGTCCGGCCTTGCGATATCGCTTCCACTATGTTTTCGGCAATAGGAGCCGCATCTGAGTCCGGAAAGCTTTCAAGAAGCTTGTTCAAATATTCATTTGTCTGTGCCACATTGCCTGTTTGCGCGTAAGATAGTGCGTTAAGCAGAAGGAACTGAGGCATTAATCCCGATCCGGGATGTTTAACGATGAATTCTTCAAAAGCATTATGCACACTTGCGGTAACTCCTTTTTTATAAGCCTCATATGCTTTTTGATACAACTCCTCTTCAGGGTAGGTAAAAAGAGATACCCTGCTTTGGGGTGCAGGCAAGGAAGATAATGTGGTCTCCTTTTTATTTGGTTTCTCTTCTGTCAGTCCTTGATATAGTGTTTGAGAGAGATAATCACTACCTAGTTCACTGTATATCTTATAGAGCTTATAAGCCGTTGCGGTAGTGTCTTTGTTGACTTCTCTCTTAGCTAGGTTTATCCACTCTCCATGACTTTTGTGCTGTTGCTTTCCGGTAGAAAGGGCAGTCTGGTAAACTGTGGCATTCAGCAAAAGATTATAAGGGGTAGTGAGCCCTTTTACTTTTTCGAATGCTTGGTAAGCATTTTTGTTCTCGCCAAGAATTGCATAAACCTGCCCGAGAAGGAATTGCAGCCGTTTTTGCTGTTTGTGATTTTTCTCGGTACTGATTGCTCTTTTCAGGTAAGGGATAGCATTGGCGTACTCTTTTTTATGAAGCAGATAGAGTGTGTAAGTCTCTGTGAAAATAGTGTTTAAATGAGTAGGAACCGTTTTCAGCTTCAAAACATAGGCCATATTGTCTGCATCGTACGTCCTGTTCATCTCAGTGTATATACGCAACATCCAGATCTCTGTTTCAAACTTCACATCGGCATCATCCTTGTATAAGCGTAAGATCTGACCGAAAACCGATAACGCCTCTTCATAGTCGCGGTTCTGCACAAAGGCTTTTCCCATAAGCAGCCAGGCATTTTTCATAAAGGGATTATACTCCTCCTGTCGAAACCACTGTAACTGCTCTTTCGAGTATCTCTTTGAGGAGATGCGGCGCGGTTTAGTTGAAATAGAGTGCTCCCGAATGGCTTTTGTGGTTTTATCAATCACGCCATCAAACGGTCCGCCTGGTGTTGTCTTCCCCTGTATTGTTTCCAAGGGGTAAAACGGGAGTAGTTTATAATAATTGTCAGATAAATTTTCCACCTGATTTGCCAGTGCTTCATTATAGGCCTGCTGTGCATTAAAAAAAACGTTGTAGCGGGTGGTTAGCTCGTGATAGGCACGTGTGACTGGGGTATTCTTTTTGGTAGAACACCCGAAAATGAGGGCTATACAGAGAGATCCCGAGATAACTATGCAGATTTTGTCTTTTAATTTCACTCACCGGTTTAAAATGAATAATTATTGCAACGCGTGTTCGATATAAGGATATTTACTTTGTTCAATATTAGTAGATTTTCGCTGGATAGCAGCGAGGAGTATATGTTTTATATCGATATGGCGTTGTTCTATGTAAATAACACTAAAAACACTGTTTTATTGTGTATGCCATATAAGTTTCTTAAAGTTTTAGGCTTTTCAATATCGAAACTTGAGATTGTCACGAAAACCCCGAAAACCGATATTAACGGATTGCAACATGCTAAAAATAAGTATGTGATTTTGTGCATTATGTGTATAAAAAACTTATCGGAGGGGACTTTTATTTAGGTTAATGTTTATTTAACAACTGACAATCGAAAAGAAAGGCTACTGAGATTCGGCAAAGCATATTCTCAGATAGTTAATGGATTAAATAGCATTTCTATGCTTATCGTGTTTTTAATTATTCCTGTTTTTGTTTTTTAAAATGAGTTTTAAGGTTCTCCCGATAAAAAATATCAAGATCAGTATAAAAATGATAAATGCTCCGGAGGGAACGTTCAGGTAATAAGAGAGAAGCAAGCCGGTAACACATCCCACAAAACTGAACAGGACAGAGAGTGAGATAATTTTTGAATAGCTTACAGTGAACAGGTTGGCGGTCATCTGCGGGACGGTGATAAGCGACATAAGCAGCACAATACCCACAAGGCGGATGCTCAGGACAATGGTAACAGCGATAAAGAGCATCATCGTATATTCAATAAATTGGGTGGGTAGACGCCGGGTACGGGCAAATTCGGTGTCGAACGATACTGATACAATAGAATGATAAAACAGTACAAAGAAAAGCAGGAGAACAAGTGATAAAACAAACAGAGAAACAATATCGGCTCGTGTAATAGTAAGGATGTTGCCGAAAAGGTATTCCGACAGGTTAGGGGCATACCCCGGGGTAAGAAAAGTAAGTACTATTCCTATTGCCATTCCCAGCGACCAGAAGACGGCAATGGCAGAGTCTTCACGAACGTCTTGCTTGCTTGATAGCCACTGGATGCCGAAAGCTGAAAAAACAGAGAAGGCCATAGCCGACAAAACAGGAGGAAGACCAAAATAAAAACCTATTCCCAATCCCCCGAATGATGCATGTGTAATGCCGCCACTGATGAATACCAATCGTCTTGTAACTACATAAGTACCTATGATTCCACAGGCAATGCTTGCGAAAAGGCTTCCCAAAAGTGCATTCCTGAAGAAAGCATACTGAAACAGTTCAATGATATTCATCTCTTTATTCCCTGTCAGGCATGCATTTTTTGTGCTCTAAGATCATTTACTATCATAAGCACTTCATCTTTCATCTGATCGGGAACGGAAATTCCTCTCATCTGAAGGCTTCTTATCCAGCGTGGTTTCTCCTCATCAAGAACAGAGTAGAACACCTCACGAAACTCCTCTATCTCGTTTGTGGCATATTTTGAAGAGTCGCGGTTTGAGTATTTATCAAGTTCCTCGTCGTCAAAATATTCCGGTTTCTCCTCGAAGGCAGCTATAAGGCTGTCTTTTTCGCACACTTCGTGCGCTCCGCAACAACCGCCTCCACTTAAGTCGATATAGGGGGGAGTGGCTTCCCGCTCCTTCGTATTACCCTTTTTGCGCTGTAAGCTGTTGGATACAGCAAGTGCTATGATGAAAAAAACTATGATGCCGGCAAAAACAAATAAACTTTGCATAATCAGTTACCTTTCTTCTATTCTAAATCCTGCATATTTTAAATCTTCCCAGAAATTGGGATACGATTTGGAAACCACATTTGGGTCATTAATAATCAGTGTGTCTAAAATGATTGCACCCGGAGCAAAGGACATAGCCATACGATGGTCATCGTAGGTGTCTATAGACGGCTCTTTTACGGGAGAACATCGCGTTCCGTCCCATTCAAGCATGCCTATTTCAGTTTCATTAAGCAGATATCCAAGCTTTTCCAACTCATTGATCAATGCCTGCACACGATCAGTCTCTTTGATCTTCAGGCTCTGGATACCTGAGAAAAGAAATGGTATACCCATAAAACAACAGGTAGCCGCAAAAGTTTGTGCTAGATCAGGTTCATTTACAAAGTCGTGAAAAAATTTTCTCGTTTTTCTCTTTGAATTACGAATGATAATACCATCCGAAACAAAATCAGTTGTTACACCCAGGTCGCCGAAAAGATTAGCCACATTGGCATCGCCCTGGAGACTCTTTTTCTTCAGCCCATTCAGCTTTACCTCAGAACCTGGAAGCAGGGAAACCATTTCATACCAATAGGAAGCAGCGGTCCAGTCTGCCTCCACCACATGCTCAATTGGCTTGTAGGCTTGGTGCTTGACTGTTATATCATTACCCTCCCACTTGGCATGAACGCCACATTTCTCCATCATGTTCAGAGTAAGGTCGATATAAGGCCTGGAGACTATTTCTTTCTCGATATGCATGGTCAGTCCCTTTTCCATCAGAGGGGCAACCATAAGTAGTGCCGATATGAATTGAGAACTGATATTTCCGGAGAGATACACTTCGCCACCCTTGAGTTTTCGCCCCTTTATCTTGAGAGGTGGAAATCCCTCTTTCTCGAGATATTCAATCTCTGCTCCCAGCGCTATGAGAGTCTCTACAAGAGGATGAATGGGGCGCTCATGCATTCTTTTTGACCCCTTTACGATCCATTCGCCCTCCATCCCCGCTAGAAAAGCAGTCAGAAACCTCATTGCGGTGCCGGCCCCCTTAACGTCGAACACGTTGGAGTCGGAGTTGAAAGCATCTATAAGCACTTGCGTGTCTTCGCAATCGGAAAGATTCCTGATAGGATTATCGCTCAAACTCAATGCATTGAGAATAAGAGCTCTGTTGCTCATGCTCTTAGAAGAGGGGAGCTGTACTGTGACCCGGATTGAGCCGGGTGGAAACAATTTATATTGTAATTGCATCTCTGTGCGACTTTTATCACTGATATATAATACAAAAATAATACTTTAAAACGAAGGTTCAGCTGTTTCTTTTCGCTTTTACGTTGTTTAAATTCATTTAATTAATTTTTCCGCCTTGTGAAATATTGGCAATCGGTTGTTGATGTTATTTACACTCTTCTGCTTTGAATATTGTTTTGACCTTGCATCTCTTTTCTGCATATCTTTTCACTATGAATACCACTATCCCGGTTTTCGTCATACTCTGTTTATCTTACTTTCTACATTCAATGCCTTGAGTCTCCTCTGAAAATCTATTTTAATATCAATTGCCAAAAAGGTATTTATATTATAAATAATTATTTTTGATATTTTAGGTTTAGGGCGCAATATAATGCTTTCTCAATTGTTTAATATCCTGTCCAGATATACATATTCTGTCTTACATTCTCCATTCAACACCTTGTTTGGTGTCCTTTATCTCCACGCCTGCGGCTTTCAGTTCGTCACGTATCTTATCTGAAGTAGCCCAGTCTTTGTTTTCACGGGCAGTCTCTCTTATATCAAGAATCAACTTCATAAGATTGTCAATCACATTACTTCCTGCCACGCTTTTTGACTCATCCACCAACCCTAATACTTCAAAAACAAAGGTGTGCATAACCCTTTTCAGTGCTGCCAGATCATCGGCAGTGAGAGATTCTGTTTTATCGTACGCTGAGTTGATAATACGTACTCCATCGAACAGATGGGCAATCAGCACGGGGCTGTTAAAGTCGTCGTTCATGGCAGCGTAGCATCTGTCTTCCAGATCGGCGATGTTTACCGAAGAGGAGGGTGAAGGCTCTATCTTCTCTATTGTTGAGAAGCTCTCCATCAATTTTTTATATCCTTTTTCTGATGCCTGAAGAGCCTCGTTGGAGAAATCGAGTGTGCTCCGGTAATGAGACTGAGCCATAAAGAAACGTACGGTCATGGGTGAATAACCTCTTTCCAGCAATGGATGGCTACCGGTGAACAGCTCCCTTGGCAAAAAACCGTTTCCCGCCGTTTTGGACATACGTGTACCATTTACGGTGAGCATATTGGTGTGAACCCAGTACTTTACAGGCTCAGTGTGATTGCAGGCTACCGATTGAGCAATCTCATTGGTGTGGTGAGTTGCCTGAAGGTCCATTCCGCCACCATGAATATCGAACGAAGTACCTAAGTATTTGGTGCTCATGGCTGAACATTCGATATGCCAGCCCGGGAAACCCTGGCCCCATGGTGAAGGCCACTGCATAAGAGTTTCCGGATTTGCTTTTATCCATAGTGCAAAATCAAGCCTTCCCCGTTTTTCATCCTGTCCGCTCAGTTCGCGAGTACCTTCCAGCAGATCTTCCAGTTTTCTGTTTGTAAGCATTCCGTAGTCGTGGTGACGGCTGTATTTTTCTACGTCGAAGTAGACTGATCCGTTCACCTCATAAGCAAACCCTGCAGCCATAATCTCTTTTATCATCTCTACCTGCTCAATGATATGTCCGGTGGCGGTGGGCTCAATATTTGGCGGAAGAGTGTTGAAGAGTGAGAGTACTTCATGAAATCCGATGGTGTACTTTTGTACAATCTCCATCGGCTCAAGTTGTTCTATCCTGGCCCTTTTGGCAAATTTATCCTCTCCTTCATCACGGTCGCCTTCAAGATGCCCCGCATCTGTAATATTGCGTACATAGCGCACTCTGTATCCGAGGTGAAGCAGATATCTGTATATCATATCGAAAGAGATGAATGTACGGCAGTTCCCAAGGTGGATATCACTATACACAGTGGGGCCGCATACATACATACCCACGAGAGGAGGATGCAGTGGCTTAAAAACTTCTTTTGTCCTGCTTAATGTGTTGTAGATTACCAAACTTTTTGCTTTTTCTTCGTTCATTTTACCGGCTAGTTTTTTAAAAAGGCAAAATTACAAATTTAAGCGGTAATAACGGCATTTGGTATAAAAAAGGAAAAAAAGTCTTCTGTAACCGGTGTTGTTTTGCGTTTTTTATTACTTTTGCGATTTATTTTTGTTTAACTCATCAAAACAACTACAGTATGTTCAGGAAGATCTTTCTTTCCCTTGCAATCCTTTCTGTTGCGGTTGTGATTGAGGCGCAGAATCTACAACTGCATTTCGATCCCCGCCATTCATTTTACGGCGATGAAGTTGCCCCTGTCAATTATCTTACGGCTACATTTGAAATGTTTAAACCCGACCGGTGGGGGAATACTTTTATGTTTGTGGACTTTGATTTTAGTTTCGATAAAAGGAACCCGGGATTGGTTTATGCAGAGATAGCCCGTGAATTTAAGATAGGCGATTTTCCGCTTTTTCCCCATATAGAATATAATGGGGGTCTGGGACTGGTAAAAGGTACAGGTATTGGCTTTTCCATTCCTGCTGCTTATCTGGGAGGTTTGGGATACCCCTTTCAGTTGGGTAATTTCCACATGAACACATACGTGGCATACAAGCTGAATTCGTTTCAGGAGGTGAGTCACGACGCACAGTGGACCTTTACATGGAACTCGTTGCTGGCTGATAGCAAGCTTTCGCTTTCCGGATTTTTCGACTTGTGGTCCGAGAACAAAGACCGTACAGGTGTTGAATCGGGGAAAAGGCTGGTTTTGCTGAGCGAACCGCAGATATGGTACAATGTCACTCCCAATTTTTCTGTTGGGAGCGAAGTGGAGATAAGCTACAATTTTGTGCGACTTGAGAATTTTTATGCCATCCCAACGCTGGCAACTAAATGGACTTTCTGAAGTTTAATATAAGAATCTATGTTGGAAAAATTATTTAAGCTAAAAGCACACAAGACGACTGTTCGTACCGAGATTGTGGCGGGGATCATAACTTTTCTCACCATGTCTTATATTTTAATAGTGAACCCAAATATCCTGAGCGCATCGGGTATGGACAAGGCAGCACTTTTTACGGCAACGGCATTAGCTAGCGTACTGGGAACCATGTTTATGGCGTTCATCCCTAATCTGCCGGTGGCACAGGCACCCGGTATGGGGCTTAACTCTTTCTTCGCCTTTTCAGTAGTGTTAGGGCTCGGCTATTCTTGGCAGATGGCCCTTACTGCAGTTTTTATAGAAGGGATTATTTTTGTTATCCTCACGTTCTTTAATGTGCGGGAACTGATAGTGAAGAGTATTCCGGGTTCAATCAAAAATGCTATTCCAGTAGGAATAGGCCTTTTCATTACCTTTCTTGGGCTGCAGAACGCGGGATTGATTGTGAAAGATGAAAACACCATGCTAACCCTTGGGGCGATGTCTAACCCCCATATATGGGTCGCTTCGGCGGGACTTATACTTACAGCGGTATTGTATCATAAAAAAGTACACGGGGCGTTCCTTATAGGGATTATTGTCGCTACAATTTTTGCAGGCTTGCTGGGACTGGTCCACCTGCCCGAAGGAGGCATTGTTGCTCTCCCTCCCGATATATCACCAATCTTTATGAAGTTTGAATGGCACAATATCTTTACACCCGATATGCTGATCGTAGTGTTTACATTCCTTTTTGTAAATCTCTTCGATACCATTGGAACCCTTTTGGGAGTTGCTTCTAAGATTGGGCTTACTGACAACGAAGGGAGCTTTCCGCAAATTAAACGTGCCCTTTTTGCCGATGCTCTTGGCACAACCTTTGGTGCTGTTCTGGGAACAAGTACAGTTACCTCATACGTTGAGAGTGCTTCTGGCGTAGCTGTGGGAGGACGCACCGGGCTGACCGCTCTCTCCACGGCTGTAATGTTTGCACTGGCGTTGTTTCTCGCCCCGCTGTTCCTAATGGTTCCTGCCTCAGCTACTGCTCCAGCGCTTATACTGGTTGGGCTGTTCATGATAACTTCAGTTGTAAAGATCAATTTCCATGATATGACAGAAGCCCTGCCGGCTTTCCTTACCATTGTGATGATGCCTTTTGCTTTCAGTATTGCCCAGGGTATCGTGTTCGGCATGCTATCTTTTGTCTTCCTGAAAGCGCTGAGCGGAAAATTCAGGCAGATCTCCACGACCATGTGGGTGATATTTGTGTTGTTTATTGTGAAGATGGTATTGGATGCGATGAATGTGCTATAAATAACTATTAATGAAAGTAAGTCCTGTAAAATTCGTTTTACCGGGACTTACTTTTTATTTTTGCAGAAAACGGTAGTTAGGTACAGGCTTCATCTGGTATCTTTTTTTAATGGAAAAACCGATTAATAAAGTTTTTGAATGATGATAGATTTGTTTTTAAAGTTTCTTAAGTTTGGCGTGGTAGGATTGTCGGGTACGGTGATCGATTTTTTCTTTACATGGATGTGCAAGGAGAAGTTAAAGTGGAATAAATTTCTTTCCAATTCAATCGGTTTTATGCTGGCAGCCACATCCAACTATGTTTTGAACAGAATCTGGACATTTGAAAGCGAAAATCCTGATGTGGGACTTGAATATTTATCTTTTTTCCTAGTTTCGGTGATTGGCCTAGGATTGAATAACCTGTTTCTTTATCTACTTCACGAAAAGGGGAAGATAAACTTCTACATATCTAAAGCTATCGCTACTGCATTCGTAACCCTGTGGAACTTCGTTGCAAACTATTTCTTCACCTTTAATAAATGCTAAAGCATTTTCATTTGCTTTTTACAGATGAAATAATTACTTTTGCGCTCTGAATCAATTAATAATAAGTAATACTAACACTGACAATATTTTATGGCAACAACTGCTGATTTCAGGAACGGGATGTGCATCGATTTGGATGGGCAGTACTTTTTTATTGTGGAATTTCTGCATGTGAAACCAGGTAAAGGGGCAGCTTTCGTTCGTACAAAACTTAAAAATGTGACTACCGGACGCGTGCTTGAAAAGACATTCAACTCGGGGGTAAGGGTGGATGAGGTACGTATAGAACGTCGCCCTTTTCAGTATCTCTACCGCGACGATATGGGATATAATTTCATGAATACCGAAACATTTGAGCAAATACCCATCCCTGAAGAGCAGATTGAAGGAGTGCAGTTCTTAAAAGAAGGTGATATAGTGGATGTGCAGATCCATGCCGAAAGCGGGACTATTCTTACAGCAGAAATGCCTCTGCATGTTGTGCTTGAGGTTACCTATACCGAGCCAGGAATAAAAGGCGATACCGCAACAAACGCCTTGAAGCCTGCAACCGTTGAAACAGGTGCTGAGGTGCGTGTGCCACTTTTTGTAAACACAGGTGAAAAAATAAAAGTTGATACACGAAACGGATCCTATGTGGAACGTGTGAGAGAGTGATTCTTAGTAAACATTTAAATAACTTCGTATTAGAGAGGACGAACATGAAAGAAAATGTCCGTCCTCTTTTGTTTTAAAACTGCCGTCCCCTTCCCATTATGATTTTTATTCGTACATTTGTTCTGTTACAATCCGGAAATATAATAACATGAACAGGTTAAGTATCAAACAGTGGGCAGAGGAAGATCGTCCAAGGGAAAAATTAGTGATGAAAGGGGTATCGGCGCTCTCCGATTCGGAGCTACTTGCTATATTGATTGGCTCTGGTAATGACAGGGAGAGTGCGGTAGAACTGAGTAAACGAATTCTGCTTAAAGCCGACAACGATTTGAATAATCTTGCCCGTATGAGTGTGGCCGACCTGGTGCGGAACTTCCGTGGAATAGGTGAAGCCAAGGCAGTTACAGTTATCTCGGCTCTCGAATTGGGGAGGCGAAGGAAAAATACGGATATCTCCGACAGAAGAAAAATAGTATCATCACGCGATGCACATGAACATTTCTTTCCAATTCTTTCCGATCTGAACCATGAAGAGACGTGGGCTTTGCTTACAGACCGGTCAAACAAGGTACTTACCACAATGCAGGTCAGCAGGGGAGGTATTTCGGGGACCGTTGTGGATATCCGTCTGATTCTTCGAGAGGCGCTAAATCATTATGCATCAGGTATAATACTTGGGCATAATCATCCCTCCGGGAATTGCCGTCCTAGCCCTCAGGATACTCATATTTCAAAAAAGCTGAAAGATGCTGCTCAATTGATGGATATCATGCTGTTGGATCATATTATAGTATGCGGGGAAACTTATTTCAGTTATGCAGATGAAGGAATTATCTGATTAAAGAAACAATTTGCCCGGAATTCGGTTTAATAATAAAAAATGAATTATGAACGAAAAGATACAGGCGATACAAGATAAAATAGTGGTGATGCTCCGTACGGTGTATGATCCCGAAATTCCCGTGAATATCTATGATCTGGGTATGATCTACGATGTGGATGTAGATGATGATAGCAATGTAACAATAGAAATGACATTTACATCGCCCGCTTGTCCGGCTGCAGATTTTATCCTTATGGATGTGCAGTTGAAAGTTGAATCGATACAGGAGGTGAAAAAGGTGGACATCAATCTTACCTTCGATCCGCCGTGGGATCGTTCGATGATGAGTGAAGAGGCTCTTCTGGAGCTGGGAATGATGTAATCTGGTGTGGAAATTTGCAGAATCATTAACAGTGGATAAAAAGATATATTTCCTCGCTGATGCCCATTTAGGATCAAAATCGCATAACGATTCCTTTGAGACGGAACGGAAGCTGTGTCGTTGGCTTGATTTCGCAAGACAGGATGCCCAGGCGATTTATCTGATGGGTGATATATTTGACTACTGGTATGAATACAGGTATGTTGTACCTAAAGGGTTTACTCGTGTTTTGGGAAAGCTGGCAGAGGTGACCGATTCAGGGGTGGAGGTCCATTTTTTTATTGGGAACCACGATATATGGTTAACCGACTACCTTTCAGAAGAGTGTGGGCTAATTCTGCATTTCGAACCTTTTATAACCGAAATAGAAGGAAAGAAATTTTTTCTTGCTCACGGCGATGGGCTGGGGGATAACTCCAGGTCGTTTCGCCTGCTTAGAAAAGTGTTCCACAGCAAATTCCTCAGGAGATGTTTTTCGGCTATTCACCCAAGGTGGACCATACCGATGGCACATGCCTGGTCGAATAGCAGCCGCCTCTACGGCGGAGTGCAGCCCTACCTGGGCGAGGAAAAGGAGAATCTTGTCAACTTTGCAAAACAGAAACTGAGTGAAGTTCCTGATATTGATTACTTTATTTTCGGACACCGCCATATATTGCTTGAACTGCCCATAGCAGAGAGCTCTAAAGTAATTATGCTTGGGGACTGGATAACATACTTCTCCTATGCAGTATTCAACGGGAAAACCTTAAGGCTAGAGAGGTACGACTCTTAAATATCAGTTTTATCCTTTTTAACTGATGTACCGAGATTTACGAAGCTATATCCCCGGTAAACATATAATGGGCCTTCGCACATGGCGAACTTCAATTCATGCAGTGTAATTTTAGGGATGCAAAATTTTTTTGAAAAAATCCCATATTACAATACCTGCAGCAACCGACACATTGAGAGAGTGCTTGGTGCCATATTGCGGGATCTCGATACACCCGTCCGAAGCATCGATAACTGATTGTTGCACACCGTAAACTTCGTGTCCGAAGACAACAGCATATTTTTTGTTTTTGTCCAACTCCGTTGATTCCAATGAGAGACTGTTCTCAGCCTGCTCAACGGAGAAGATTGTATAGCCTTCAGATCGCAGTTGCTGAACGGCCGATAATGTTTTTTCAAAATAGCGCCACTTTACTGAGTCTTCGGAACCGAGAGCAGTCTTGTGGATTTCGGCATCGGGTGGTGTTGCGGTTATACCGCAAAGTAATATCTCCTTGACTCTGAAAGCATCGCTTGTGCGAAAAACAGAACCTATATTGTTCCTGCTGCGTACGTTATCAAGTACTATTACCAGGGGAATTTTCTCAGCAGCCTGAAACTCCTCAATACTTATACGATTCAGCTCTTCAACCTTAAGTTTTCGTCTTTTCATTTTACTAAACATCAGATTTATTCATTATCATGCTGTTGTTTTCAATCATCTCAAACATCTCTATCGTATCAATCCGTCATTTCCAACACTCGATAGCCTTTTCGTAGATAAACATTCGCACGCATCCTCCTGTTATTTCAAATGGTCTTTCCAAATACTCAGTTACCTTTTCAAAGGCCAAAGAGGCATAAATAAAGTAAACAGAGAAGGTATTTCTCAATATTAAATCACTTTTTCCCATCGCGTTTTATAACAGCCCTTATAACAAACCATGCATGATGAAGCAAGGTTGACAGGTGGCCGTAATATTTCACCATGATACGGTACCGTTCTCTTAGAGATGCTTTACGGTTGGCAGTAGTCATTCCTTCGTTAAGATAGTTGATGAGCGTACTGCGAGTGTTGTAAATTGATGCAGCCTTTTTCATCATTCGAATGCACCAGTCGAAATCGGAGGAGAATCGGTATGAAATATCGTAAGGCTCAAAGAGTATCCGTTTCACAAAAAATGCCTGATGACACACTACCATTCCCATTTTGAAACTCTTCCAAGAGAGTCTGTCAGGAGCTTTCAGGCGGCGCATATGTAAAAATTCACCCTCTCCATTTACAATGGCAGTCTCTCCGTAGAGAATATCGGGAGAAGCCTTCTCCTTAAAAGATTGCATCATTTTTTCTACCGTTTCCTTTTCAAAAAAGGTATCACCGGCGTTCAGAAAACAGATATAATCGCCCGATGCCATTGCTACAGCCTTGTTCATTGCGTCGTATAATCCTTTATCCGGCTCGCTCATCCATTTCATCTTCTCATTTGAATATCGACTGATGAGCATCGGTGTATCGTCTTTTGACGCTCCATCTACAATCACGTGCTCAATGTTATGATATGTTTGCTCCTGAACGCTTTTCAGTGTTCGTTCCAGAGTCATTTCGGCATTGAAGGTAACAGTTATGACAGAAAGTTTAAGCATGATATATATCGATGTACTGTTGTGCTATCAGTGATTCATTGTAATCTTTAAGTGCTTTTTTGCGTGCGTTGGATGATAGTGTTGCGTAATCGGCCTTATAAAGAGTCCATAATATCCCGTTTGCCAGGTCTCCGGCGTCTTTGTATTTGGCTACGTAACCGTTTTCACCGTGTAAGATCATCTCGGGAATACCACCTGTATTGAACCCTACACAGGGTGTTCCGCATGCCATTGCCTCCATGAGGGTATTGGGCAGGTTCTCCTGTAACGATGGTGTTACAAACAGATCGGCAGCGTTATAGGCATCAACCATTTTATTAGGCGGAATAAGTCCCAAGTCAATAGCAGGGAGCGAAAGCTTTTCCTCCAATTCTTCACCGTTGCCGCCGGCAATGATGAACAGTATGTTGTTGTGATTCTTTGCAAGTATTCGGCTTGCCTCGAGCAGACAGTGAATCCCTTTTCTGGGATCAGATGCTTTTACTGCTGCAAACAGCACAATTTTCCTGTCAACGGGCAGATTGAGCCTTTTGAGCGCTTCAAATTTGTTTTTTTGGCAATACTCATCAGTATTTATGGGATTAGGTATGGATACTACCGTATGTCCTTGCGTTAGCGGACTTCTGATTGCAAGTTCTTTGAGCCAGTTGCTGCAGGCCACAAAAGTGATTTTCCCATTTCCGTAGATGGCTTGTTTTTTCAGAAAAATACTGTGTGACAGATCTTCAGGCGATGCTGATACTAAATAGGGGCACAAACCGCATGACCTCTCGTAGTTAATGCAAGTAACCGCATGGTGGCAGATTCCGGTGAACGGCCACATATCGTGCATTGTCCACACCACCTTTTTGCCGGAGGCAATGATCTTTTCAATTTCATTTACGGATAGCATCCCTTGATTAATCCAATGCAGATGAATAACATCGGCCTCCCTGAATAAGGGTAGCTCTGTAATTGAGCAGCCAGTGTTGGCGATAGAAACGTCGAATAAGTTTTCTTTTGAGAAACGGTTTTGTAAAAAAATCGCTCCCCGTTCAAAATAAAAATTCCATCTGCTTTTGAGTTGGTTGCCAACCACAAACACATCAGGGTCATTTGACCTTTTATCCCGGACAAGCATTTTAACATTTTCTCCACCGGAATTTAGTGCTCTCATTAGCCTGAATGCTGCCAAAGCTGCCCCGCCGTAAATGTCTGATGTGCTTACAATGAGAATGTTCATATGTTATCTACTTCTCAGAAAACGGTTAATCCTTCCCTTTAACTTTGCCCAAACAGAGTTTTTTCTTCTGTAATATTTACCGATTGCTTTTTTTACAGCTCTGTTTTCTCTGATTACTCCGATCTCTGTCTTTAAATCATCTTTATGGAGACTGGTCGAATAAACGATGTTCCTTCCGCTATGTCTTCCACTTCCGTCAAATCCAATGTTTTGAACGAGTGATTTTCCTGCATTGAGTGAAAGAACGTTGTTCAGGAACAGTGAAGCGTACCAGCGGATAGCCCAGGAGTCGTTTTTCCCTTTAACCTGCCTTTTCAGCATACGTGTATATGGGTAATTTCCATTGAAATCGAACGCTTTTGTTAGTCTCTTCTTTTTCAGTGACAATAACAGAGCTTCCCCGTCAGGGTTAAACATCTGCCAAGCTCTTTTCCAGGTTGCCCATCCCCAGCTGCCTGTCCATCTTATTAAAAAGACATCCGGCAGGTCGGGCAAAGGGAAACAGAATCCCTGTATATGACCTATCCTCTCTTCATCTTTGAATCTCTCAAGCGTTTCGTTCATAAACGTCAGAAAATATGGAGATGTAACAATATCGTCTTCAAGAACAATTACTCTGCCATATTCGTTTACAATCCTGGTAACACCGTCGATAATATTTCTTGCCAGGCCCTGGTTAAACTTGTTTTCAATAATATGAATCTCCTTGAAGCCTTCTATTGAGTGTATAAGTTCACGTACCTTCAGCACCTCACTCTTATCGGAGTTGTCTTTATAACCGTCAGAAAAAATATATAGCACGCTCTGGCTGCTTAACTTGTTGTTGAGCAATGCCTCTAATGTTTGCCGGGTATGGGAAGGACGGTTATATGTGAAGAGTATGACAGGGGCAGGGTTCATAGGCTAAAAATCTATTTTGTTCGACAGCACATTTCGTTCTAGCACATGTAGCGCAACGTGGCGCCCCACTTCTATACCTCTCTGCGAAAGCTGTCTCTCTACTGTTTCATAAGCCAGTGTTGGATTATTATTGTCGCCGCTCAGATGGCAGAGCCAGATATTGCGCAGCTCCGATGAATAGTTGTTAGCTAGGAATTCGGCAGTTTCACGGTTGCTGAGATGTCCTTCTCCTGATGTGATCCGGCGTTTCAGATGATAGGGATAGCAGCCGTTACGGAGCATCTCCTCATCATAATTGCTTTCAATAACCAAGTGGTTTGCTTTGCAGATATAGTATGCTACCTCATCGGTTATGGCACCTACATCGGTAACCAGAGTAAGCTTGTTGTTGCCGAATTCAAAAAAATAGCCTGCATTATCGATACTGTCGTGTGGCACGTTGAAAGCAGTAATGCGGAAATCTTCAATCTGAAAAGGGTTCCCTTTTTTAATATATTTTGATGACCCGTTGAGGCTGTGGCGTATAAGTGGACTGTTTGATATGCCTCTGTGCACCTCACGGGTTGCATACACCGGGATATGCAGTTTCTCTCCCAGGTATCCGGCCGATTTTATATGATCGTAGTGATCGTGAGTTATCAGAACTGCCATAATAGATGATAGATCAACTCCGTTTTCGGCAAGTCGCTTTCTGATAACGCGGGGCCCTATACCGGCATCTATAAGGATGCCGTAACGGCTGTTACCCAGATAGTAGCAATTGCCGCAACTCCCGCTGCTCAGGCTGAAAAATGAGAATCGTTCCAATTGAAAAAGTTCGTATTGCATAGTTGAATACAAAGATAAAGTAAATAAATCAATACCGGCATCTCTTTATGGGCAGCTTATAATTTGCTTTTTATCTTCTCGTGTGATATCTTGCCTATTTCAGCAGCTGTCTCTGAGTAAGAACTGCGATGTGATCCAAATATTTTTTGTGTACGTGATAAGGAGTATAGTTCCACTAAAGCATCCTCTATCCCTTCGGGGGTAGATCGTGAAGTGGGTTTCCAGTCCGTTATTATTCGATCTCCGAAAATGCTTGTAAGCTTCTTTTTTTCTTCCGTAGAATCCGATGCTACGTAGAAACGTACGTCACTTTCACTTTCTATCTCTTTTTTCATCCGCTGGATAAACAATTCAGTAGGACTTTCTCTGATGGAGTTAATGTTATCTGTGCGGCGGATATGTACCCCAACAGTATAGTTTGTAAAATTTTTGCACCTTTCATTTATCCGTTCCTGCAACCAGGGTACAGGAATAAAAGAGTTGAATCTGAACTTAGATTCGCCTGGATAGAATAGCACGCATGCTGACAGATAAGTTTTTTTATTTGATAACACCCATTGACGGAAGTCGAAATTCATGCTTACCCTTTGTGTTACATCATCTTCATACAGGCAGTTATTGAAAGCAGCTTTTTCAAAAATAAATGGAATAAAAAGGTTTTTCCTACGGGGACGGTCATACAGTATGTAATCCGATAATACAGCGTTGCGCAATCTTAAATTTGGTATGTCAATTGATTGGAATAATTGTTCAAAAGAGCAGTTCAGTCCTTTGTCTTTGAACCATATCGCCGTAGCTTGTATATTCGTACCTCTTATTAAAGCTATAATTGATTCGATAGCTTTCATGCGGTTTGCAAGTCCCCCGTATGGTACAAGTGTTACATATGATTTCATTTCAATTAACTAACGGATATCTATAAAGTTATTCCTCATTTGCAGATATTGGCATGCCGGCTTACGTTTGGTTGCAACGCTTGTTTATTCAAAAGTTTGCTGAGACAGCCTTATTACTGTTTGGTTATAGCTTTCAATCATCTTTCTCACCACATCTTCGGCGTGGATAATCTGTTTGATCTGTGAAGCTATCTGCCCAATCTCTAGCTCGCCTTCGTTGAGATCACCTTCAAAAATACCTTTTTTGGAACGACCCCTGCCAAGGAGTTGCCGTAATTCGTCCTCTGTGGCCCCCCTGTCTTCCATCTCCTGAACCTGACGGTAAAAGTCGTTTTTAATTATGCGTGTGGGACTTACTTTCTTGAGTGAAAGCATGGTATCGCCCTCATCCAAGGTGATGCACTTTTCTTTGAATGCATCGCTGGCAGAGCTCTCATAAGTAAGGGCGAAGCGTGTACCTGACTGCACCCCTTCTGCACCCAGAGCAAATGCTGCAGCCATCGCCTCTCCGGAGGCAATACCACCGGCGGCAATAAGCGGCAGATCAACTGCACCCCTTACCTGTGGTATTAAAGTAAGTGTGGTGGTCTCTTCGCGGCCGTTGTGGCCACCTGCTTCAAACCCTTCGGCAACTATGGCATCAACACCTGCAGCAGCGGATTTTTGGGCAAACAGGGAGCTTGAGACAACATGCGCTACTTTTATTCCCCTGGCTTTCAGTACCGGGGTCCACGTTTTTGGATTTCCAGCGGAAGTGAAAACTACAGGTACTCCCTCTTCCATCACTATCTTTATAATCTCTTCTATCTGGGGATACATCAGCGGGACATTCACCCCAAAGGGTTTTTCAGTTGCTGCCTTGCATTTTTTAATATGCTCCCGCAGCGTGACAGGATGCATTGATCCCGCTCCAATCAATCCCAAAGCACCGGCATTGCTAACTGCTGAAGCCAGCCTCCACCCGCTGCACCATACCATGCCGGCCTGTACAATAGGGTAGCGTATGCCAAATAGGGCTGATATCCTGTTACTGTTCATTTTTTTGTTTATTGTGCAAAGATAGCTTTTGCTTATCAATTTTATCTAATCATAATCCAAATTTTAATTTACTATCTGCTTCTTAAGAATATTTTTAGTAGCTTTGTAAGCTGTTGCCTGATGTCTCTGATAAGGCAATGAATAAGTAAAATTGTAAATGAATCGCTGACATTATGAATGTCCTTCTTCTTGGTTCCGGTGGTCGTGAGCATGCTTTAGCGTGGAAAATACGCAAAAGCGGCTATCTGAATAATCTTTATATTGCTCCTGGTAATGCAGGCACTGCAATGCTGGGGACAAATGTTTCTATTAGCGTTACTGATTTTGAAGCGATGAAGCAATTCTCGCTCGACAATGATGTTGATATGATTGTGGTCGGTCCTGAAGACCCTTTGGTACAAGGTATTTACGATTTTTTTCATGACGATGAAGATATTTGTCATATTGCCGTAATAGGCCCTTCAAAAAAGGGGGCACAGCTGGAAGGGAGCAAGGATTTTGCCAAAGATTTCATGATTCGCCACAATATCCCCACGGCAATTTATAAAACTGTCACTCTTGAAAATATTGTAGAGGGAAACACCTTTCTAGAATCACTTCCTTCACCCTACGTGTTAAAAGCTGACGGATTGGCTGCAGGTAAGGGTGTACTTATTATTGATGAACTTAATGAAGCAAAGAGGATGCTTTGGGAGATGCTTAACGGGAAGTTCGGCAAGGCAAGCAGCAAGGTAGTGATAGAGGAGTTCCTGTCTGGTATAGAGTGTTCGGTTTTTGTGTTGACCGATGGAAACTCATACAAGATATTTCCTGTTGCAAAAGATTATAAGCGTGTTGGAGAAGGTAATACCGGCTTGAATACCGGCGGCATGGGTGCCGTATCGCCTGTCCCCTTTGCAGATAAAGAATTCATGGAAAAAGTGCGCATTAGCATTGTTGAACCTACCATAAAAGGATTACAAAAAGAGAAGATCGAATATAAAGGATTTATTTTCCTGGGACTGATTAAGATAGGAGAAGACCCAAAAGTGATTGAATACAATGTGCGTATGGGTGATCCGGAATCGGAAGTGGTGATGCCGCTTGTCAAGTCCGACCTTTTAGAACTGTTTATCAGTGTGGCAACCGAGACGCTTGATAGCAAAACGCTGGAGGTTGACGGTCGTTTTGCAACAACCGTTATGATGGTTTCAGGGGGTTACCCAGAAGCCTATGAAAAAGGTAAAAAGATTGACGGTCTTGAAAATATTCAGGATAGTATTGTGTTTCATGCAGGAACAAAAATTCAGGGCAACGATGTGGTTACTGCAGGCGGCCGCGTGTTGGCAGTTACCTCTTATGGCAACACAATGGATGAAGCATTAAAAACATCCTACAAGAACATTGAAAAAATAAGATTCGAAGAGAGTTATTTCAGAAAAGATATAGGGTTCGATCTTCGCATCCCGTAAACAATCAATCCTCATGCACAGTGTTGTAAGGAGATTCAGGTCAGTAATAGTCGAGGGACGCTTCATCCCTGTGCTCACTTCAATATGTGTGATAGGTATGCGTGCCGCAATGTTTTATTGGGGAAACAGGGCACAAGCCTCTTTTATCGACGATAGCCATCTTTGGAGATATTTTGAACATTTGTTTGATGATCCGTTTACATCGTTTTTCGTTTCCACTCTCTCTGTTTTTCTTATTGCATCAATAATTGCCACTATGAATGGCAGGTTTAACCTTATCCGTTCACGTTCAAATCTTCCCTTTGTTGTTCCTCTTTTTTTGTTAAGCCTCCATCCATGTTTTCTTGTGATGAACGGCAACTATATCGCCATCGTGTTTGTCCTGCTGGCATTTTTTCCTCTACTGAGATCTTATCAAAAGTCAAGTTCATACCTCTATTCCTTTCGTGCAGGGGTGTTAATAGCTGCAGCTTCATTGTTCCAGATCTACGCGCTTATGCTGATACCTCTATGGTGGAAAGGGGAACGGACAATGCGCGGCCCTCAGTTCCGTTCGCTCTTGTCATCGCTTTTCGGTGTTTCACTAATATATCTATCTGTTTTTTCTCTCTATTTTCTTTTCGATGATATTCCCGGTTTCGTTCAGCCTTTTTTAGCTTTTGCTTTATTTTCGCTTCCCGGGATTCCAGCTTTTTCCGTTTCGGAGTGGGTGGCTGTGATTATTACCGGCCTGTTTTTTGTGTCGAACATGATTTTTAGTATAAATACCTACTCAAGAGATAAAGTGCTAACAATTAGCTTTATGCAGTTTGTGGTATTCCTCACCGTATTTATGTTATTATTGCAGATTGTTTACTGGAGCCGGAACATATTCTTTCTAACTCTTGTCGTGCCTCTAATATCTTATCTGAATGCATACTTCTACACTAGGACTGTTTCCAAGTCAGCTATATATATGGCATATTTCATTATAGTGGTGATGACCTGTTTTTACCTTTCTCATTTTTCCTTTTTTGCTGATCTTTTAGTTAAACAATATCATGTTTTCAGGTGTTAAATATATAGGTTTCATGTGATTATTTTATTTTTTGCATTAAACCCGCGTAAAAATATTCTCTTGCCTGAGATTAGTTTTTTCGCTAGCAGCATTGATATACGGTGCTGTTTTGGCTTTAACTCAGAAAGATCTTTCAAATAATTAAGGAGGTGAAAAATGACAAAATTGCTACGCTATGTAATAGTTGTGCTTTTTGTCCTGCTTGTTTTTCAGGCATGCGGAAGCACACAGACAGCCGCCGATAAAGAGATGCGGGCAGCAGAGATAAAAAATGCGGTGGAGATACCTCACTTTACTTTTGAAGCCACTTATGCCTATCCTAACAGATTTATGTCGGTTTACCTTTCTCCCTATTATGATGTAAAAGTCACTCCCGATACTGTAAAGGCATATCTGCCATATTATGGACGGGCATACCGGGCACTCATGGATCCGCGGGAAGGTGGTTTTAACTTCACAAGTACCGATTTTTCGTACCAGGTCGCTCAGGGAAAGAAAAAAGGGAATTGGATTGCTCAAATTTCCATTTTAGATTTGGACAGGGCTGTGACATTTAGCTTTGATATCTGGGAGAACGGTACAGCACGCCTCGATGTGAGTGATGTAAACAGAGAACATATCTCATTTCTGGGAAATATTGAAACAGCAAATAAGAGATAAGTCCCGACCATGAAGTCTTTCATTGCATTATTACAAAAAAATCCACGGTAAAGTGGATTTTTTTGTTCAACAACCTGGATTAAATTCCATTGCCGTTTATAATTTCTCAGCAAGCATCTTTGGCAGATAAAAAGTATCGTTTTTATCGATGTAAACCACTACTGAGCCTATATCGAATGGTTTTCCGTTAAGGTTTGCCACCGATGAAAAAGCCTTCACTTCAAGACTGTTCTTCCCTTTTTTTACTCGTAACAAAGGAAAGTCAGGATCTTTTTTATCAATAGAGTAATTAAGTCCTGAAAACAACTCCGAATGTTTTACAAAAATCCGGTCTGTAAGCTCTTGCAACGATGTTTCCAGACCCGATACCTTCTGAAGATATTCGTTTACCTGTGTGTTCATCAGGTGCCCTCCAGGTACATCACCCTGTGGGTGATAGGCTGCAAGAAGTACTTCTTCTCCGGTATGGCCTCCTGTGGTGAACCCAAAACAGGTGCGTGAATTTAAAATATTCCCAATATTATGCGCCAGATTGTTGCCTGTGCCCACCTTTGTATAATCGGCTTCTTTGTAGTTCTTGGAAGAGAGCAGCGTTTCTAACTCCTCGTCCGTAATGTCTATACTGGTATATTTCTTAAAAACAGCTTTAATATTTTCAGGTTTCGTATCTGCCAGGATTGATTCCAAACCATTGGTGCTAAGTTTATATTTTGATACTGCTCCAAATAATTTTTCAATTGAAAGCTTATCATATCCGGGGCAGTCTTTCCTGCCTATTGAGAAGCCGCTGTTCCCGTGATCGGGAAGAATTACCACAGCTGTATTTCCATCGTTTATAGCAAATTCAATCACTTTGCCTGCAGCTTCGTCAAAAGCAAGAAATTCGTCAATCATAGCAGCAGGGTCATTGGCGTGTGCTGCCCAGTCCACCTGACTCCCTTCTACCATAAGGAAAAAACCGTTATCATTTTTTGATAGTAGTTCAATAGCTTTTTCTGTCATTTCTGCAAGGCTTGGTATCTTATCAGTGTTTCTGTCGATGTTGTAAGGCAGAGCCTTGTCACCAAACAATGCCCAAACCTTTCCGTCTCCCTTATAGTTAAGAAGTGAATTTTTATCATCCTGAATAAGTGTGGTCCCGTTGTTGGACAAATGTTGTTTGATGTCATCCGTAAGAATTCCGTTTCCACCTCCAAACATCACGTCTAAATTCTGATATGCCATTTGAGCTGCAAGGGCTTTATAATTGCTTCGTTTATAATGATGTGCCGAAAAGTCGGCAGGAGTTGCATGCGGGAATTCACAGGTTACTACCAGTCCGGCTGCTTTTTTCTTTTCAATTTTAGACGCTTCAAGTATTGTTGCCGCCGGCTGCCAGGTTCTTGATTCGTCAACCGGGAAAATGTCGTTATCCGATTTTTCCGGATAAATTGCTACATTACCCGATTGCTGCAAGATTCCTGTGGCATATGTTGAGCTTGTAGGTGCAGAGTCGCCTATGGGCGCGTTGGATGAAAAAGTTGTAACGGTCCCGGTGAGATAGGGGTCAATGTGAAGCGACTCGCCCTGATTGTTATAGTATTTGAACCATCTTGCTGCGGAATACACACCTATGGAGGTGCCGTCAGGGATCATAACGATTAAGTTTTTTACTGGTCTTACTTCCTGTGCAAAAAGTGTAAGGGAAATAAGTAATAAGCAAAACAAAAGATGTAATTTTCTCATTATATTGATTTTTTTTATTTAATCTAACCGTCCAAAGGTAGTAAATTCTTCTTATGTTATTATAAGGATTACATAATAATTAGACCTGTAAACAGTCATCATTGTGCGGAAGTGTTTGAATTTACTTATATTTGTGGTTTTAAAAAATTGAATGATGAGTAATAGAAAACCCCTGATCCTTGTCACCAACGATGATGGATATCAGGCTAAAGGAATTGTTTCGCTTACTTCAGCGATGAAAGGTTTGGGAGAGATTGTTGTTTTTGCACCCGATTCACCCCGCTCGGGCATGTCGAGTGCTATCTCTACTTCAACACCGCTTCGTGCAAGAGTATTTCACAAAGAAGAGGATCTTACAGCATACATGTGTAACGGAACGCCGGCAGACTGTGTGAAGCTTGCACTCAACGAGTTCATGGACAGAAAACCCGATTTGCTTGTCTCAGGAATCAATCACGGCTCAAATGCCGGCATCAGTGTGCTCTATTCAGGAACTATGGGGGCAGCAATTGAAGGTTGTATTTTTGATGTACCTTCAATAGGTTTCTCGCTTTGTGATTTTACGCCCGACGCGGATTTTTCAATTACGGCAAATGTTGCTCGCAAGCTTGCAAAAAAAGTTCTTGAAGTTAGGCTTCCCAGAGGGATCTGTTTGAATGTCAATGTTCCTGCGGGCAACATTAAAGGGATTAGAATGACAACCCAGACACAAGGGAAATGGGTGAATGAGTATCACCGGTCGAAAGATGGCATGGGAAGAGATGTCTTCTGGATGACCGGTAATTTTGAAAATTGGGAAGAGGAAAACAATAATAACGATGAGTGGGCACTTGCGAACGGTTATGCAGCAGTAGTCCCGGTCAAAATAGATATGACAGCTCACAATTTTCTTCCCGAGTTGAACGAGTGGCGATTATAAAATAAAAAACATGAAATATTATCTTGTGGCAGGAGAAGCATCAGGCGATTTGCATGCATCGAACCTGATGCAGTCGCTCAAAAAACTTGACGATGAGGCTCAATTTCGTTTCTTCGGAGGTGATCTTATGCAGTCAAAAGGTGGGACACTTGTAAGACATTACCGCGATATGGCATATATGGGTATAATTCCTGTTGTTATGAACTCTCGCACTATTCTCAAAAATCTAGCTTACTGCAAGAGAGATATTTCAGAATACAGTCCCGATGTGGTTATTCTGGTAGATTATCCGGGATTCAACCTGAAAATAGCCAGGTATGCAAAAGGAGTTCTTGGAATTCCTGTTTATTATTATATATCACCAAAAGTTTGGGCATGGAAAGAGTACAGGATAAGATTGTTAAAAAAATATGTTGATGAGATGCTCTCCATCCTGCCGTTTGAAGTCGATTTTTACCAAAAACATCAATATAAAGTCCGTTATGTTGGTAATCCAACGTTAGATGCTATTGCGGCAAGAAGCCATAAAGATGAGGTTTTCAACGATTTCATCACTGTCAATAACCTCGAGAACAAGCCTGTTATTGCTCTTCTGGCCGGAAGCCGCAAACAGGAGATCGCGGGCAATTTACCTTCTATGCTACAGGCGGTAGCGGGTTTTGCTGATGGTTACCAGTTTATTGTAGCCGGTGCCCCAGGAATAGATCCACAATTTTATGAAGATTTCACCACCTCTTTCCCTCCTGCAACCGTGCTTTTCAATCAAACTTATCGCATTCTGGCACAATCGGATGCGGCGTTGGTGACATCGGGGACAGCCACCCTTGAGACTGCTTTGCTTGGAGTGCCCCAAGTGGTATGTTACCGCATGGCAATGCCCAGGCTATCTTATTGGGGATTCAGACATCTTCTTCACACACCTTATATTTCGCTGGTTAACCTGATATGCGGACATGAGGTTGTAAAAGAATTATTTGCAATTAACTTTACGGAAGACAATATTCGCAAAGAGTTGCATCAGATTCTTCATGTGCAGAGCTACAGGCAGAATATGCTTAATAATTACAAAAATATGAAACAGGTTCTGGGTGGGCCCGGTGCATCTGACAGAGCTGCGGAGATAATTTTTAGCAGCAATAAATAAATATTCTTCCAAGCTTTCAATTTTTTAATAAGCAGCCGGTACCGGGAGGCTTTGGAGTTTTTTTAAATAAATATCTTGCGACTGATATAAGGAAAGAGTTTTAAGGCGTTAACAAGCATTTAGTGGGGGTTCCAACAATTAAGCATAATTTTTAAGGGCTTTTATGAAGTCTCCTTAATAAAATAACCCCCTCCTGTTCTTTTTTTACCTCTTTTTTATTTCCTTTGCATGTCACATTTACATGTCAATTTTGAAGGATAAGTAGAATAGGGAGGTAACAAGTTTGCAATTCAGCATCTATGCGACTATTCAATTATCCACAGACCTGAATGATTAAAAGAAAAATTTTATGAAAGTCGGTATTCTTACTTCAGGCGGAGATGCTCCAGGCATTAACGCTACAATACGTGGTGTAGGTAAAACAGTCATCAATAATTACGGTATGCAGGTAATAGGTATCTTGAATGGATTTTCAGGATTGTTGCATAAAGATATTGTAGAACTTACCGACCCGTCGTTGTCCGGTATCCTTAATATGGGTGGTACAATTTTAGGGACTGCGCGTGAAAAGGTATTTCGCAAGATGATTACCTCTCCCGACGAGAAGGACAGGGAGCAGATAAAAAATGCCTATCACGAGCTGGGGCTCGATTGTCTGGTATGCATTGGAGGAAACGGCACCCAACGAACAACATGGATGCTTTCGGAGCTTGGATTAAATGTGGTGGGGATACCAAAAACCATTGATAACGATGTGTACGGCACTGATATAACCTTCGGTTTTGATACGGCGGTAAATATTGCTACCGAGGCTATCGACAGGCTACACTCCACAGCCAGTTCTCACCGTCGCGTTATGGTGATTGAGCTGATGGGGCATCACGCTGGGTGGATTACCCTTTATGCAGGAATGGCAGGGGGTGCGGATATAATTCTTATACCCGAACTGGGATATAATATGAAGGCAATAATAGAAAAAATCAACAAACGGATGGAGATGGGGAAAGCTTATTCTATTGTTGCTGTTGCAGAGGGTGTGGAAGTGCCAGTGAGAGAACGGCCAGCTACATATTTCGCCCGTGAAATTGAGGAGCATACCGGTTTCGAGACACGTGAAACAGTGCTTGGATATATACAGAGAGGCGGATCACCTTCGCCTTATGACAGAAATCTTGGTACGTTGCTGGGGGGACATGCTGCGGAACTGATCCATGAAGGGAAGTTTGGGAGAATGGTGGCAAAGCTGGGAAACAGCATCTCCGATATACCTTTGTCAGAAATTGCAGGAAAGCTTCGACTGGTAACACCCGACACTGACCTGGTTGTCCATGGTAAGCGCATGGGTATCTCTTTTGGTACTTTATAGGGTAAGCGTTGCACGCACCACATTCTGAAGACTGTCAGTACAGATGATTTTTTTAGCTGCCTTAATTCTGTTCAGGACATTACTCCTGTGTTATTTCGTTTTGAGCTGATAAGTTATTTTGTTGAGTTTTGGCGATGGCTTCCTGCAGGCTGTCGCTTTCTCTAAGTTTTTTGATGGCCACCTTGGCTGCCATCTGATGCGACTCTTTCTTTGAATATCCTTTTCCCGAACCAATCTCAGCTCCTGCAACCTTTACACATGAAATAAAAACAGGGTTGTTTTGGGTATCATACAGCGATTCTGTGACCTCAAAACAGACATCCACCTTGTTTTTTTGTCCCCATTCAATTAGGCGTGATTTGAAATCGACTTCACTCTTTAGTACCTTTTCAATGTTCAGATGCTCCTTTATAAGTGTTTCGTATACAAATTTCTTGGCTACCCTGTAGCCCTGATCAAGGTAGATGGCGCCAATTAGAGCCTCGAGAGCATCTCCATATATGTTAGTGTTGTGTGCCAGGTTTCGGGTAGATGATACAATCTTCTTGTCAAGTCCTAATTCTACTGCCAACTTGTTAAGTGTCTCTCTTTGTACAATACGTGAGCGAGTGCTTGTAAGAAATCCCTCCTTTTTGTGTTCGAATTTTTTATAGAGAATATCTGCAACGATAGCATCGAGAATGGCGTCTCCCAAAAATTCAAGTCGCTCATTGTTCACCCATCTCCCTTTTTTGGAGCGTACGGAAGAGGAACGGTGAGTCATAGCTTCCCTGTAGAGATCAATCCTGTCAGGATAGAACCCAAGTACATTGTAATATGAAAGATAAGGCTCTTTCCCAATATGAGGGAGAGCCTTGATCCTTTTTACGAGTCTTCTTAACACATTATTTGCTGTATTGCTTGAGAATTACACTTGCGTTGTGTCCCCCAAAGCCAAAAGTGTTAGATAACGCAGCTCTTATCTCCCTTTTTTGAGCTTTGTTGAATGTAAAATTAAGATTATAGTCAATTTCCGGATCGTCATCCCCTTCTTCATGGTTGATGGTGGGGGGGACAATCTGATCCCTGATTGCCAGGATACTAAGCATTGCTTCAAGTGCGCCTGCTCCTCCCAGCAAATGGCCTGTCATCGATTTTGTAGAGCTGATATTCAGTTTATAGCTATGTTCACCGAATACTTCGAGAATAGCTTTTACCTCTGATATATCTCCAACAGTTGTAGATGTTCCATGTACGTTTACGTAATCGATATCTTCGGGCTTCATTCCGGCATCTTCCAGTGCATTACGCATAACTAACTTTGCTCCCAATCCTTCAGGATGTGAAGCGGTTATATGGTATGCATCGGCAGACATACCTCCACCGGCCACCTCCGCGTAAATGTTTGCTCCACGGGCTATTGCATGCTCCAGCTCTTCCAGGATGAGTGCTGACCCTCCCTCGCCGATAACAAACCCGTCACGGCTCGCACTGAACGGGCGTGATGCTGTTTCCGGAGAGTCGTTTCGTGTAGACAGAGCATGCATTGAATTGAATCCGCCCACGGCAGACGGGCTGATGGTCGATTCAGCACCACCGGTAACGATCACATTTGCCTTACCAAGACGAATGAGGTTGAAAGCATCCACGATGGCATTTGTTGATGAAGCGCAAGCGGATACGGTTGCATAGTTCGGACCTCTCAGTCCGTAAATCATAGAGATATGCCCAGCTGCGATATCCGCTATCATTTTCGGAATGAAAAAGGGGTTGAACCGTGGTCCTTTCTCCTTATTGATATAATAGTCACCTACCTCGTCTTCAAATGTTCTTATTCCTCCGATCCCCGCAGAAAATATTACCCCAATACGGCTTGTATCTTCTTTCTCCAGGTCAAGTCCGGAATTTTCCATCGCCTCTTTGGCTGCCTTGATCGCAAGTTGGGCATATCTGTCATATTTTCTTGCTTCCTTGCGGTCAAAAAGATCGCTGGGGTTGAAATCTTTTACTTCGCAGGCAAACTGCGTTTTAAAAAGCGATGCATCAAAATGAGTAATAGGCCTGGAACCACTCTTACCCGCTAAGGCATTTTCCCACGTTGTCTTAACGTCGTTACCCAGCGGAGTAATTGCTCCCAAGCCTGTTACTACTACTCTTTTTAACTCCATGAATAGAATGGATTATTTCGCGTGTTGTTCTACATAAGAAACTGCGTCGCCAACAGTAGAGATTTTTTCTGCCTGATCGTCTGGAATTGAGATATTGAATTCCTTTTCAAATTCCATGATCAATTCTACTGTGTCAAGTGAGTCGGCTCCCAAATCATTGGTAAAGCTTGCTGTTTCTGTTACTTCAGCTTCTTCAACACCTAATTTGTCGACAATAATCGATTTTACTCTTTGTGCTACTTCAGACATAACTTTCGATATTAATTAATAAATTAAAAATTTTATTCTTAAATTTGCGATGCAAAGTAACGCATTTTTTCTCTAATTGTGCAAACTTTTGTCTATTAAAATCAAAATAAGTGCACAAATCACGTTTTTTTGTGCAAAAAACATCCGTTTTATGACTCGTATTTCTATTTTTGCGTCGGGTAACGGCAGTAATGCTGAAAATATTGTCCGTTATTTTTCCGATAGTGACGATATTGTGGTTTCACTAATTATCTCTAATAAAAGAGATGCTTATGTGCACGAGCGTGCCAGGCATCTGGGTATCCCCTCTTTTACATTCAGCAAGCCTGAATTTGATGACGGCCTGCTTGTTCTCGACACTCTTCGTGAATACAATATCGATTTTATTGTACTTGCCGGGTTTCTCCTGAAATTGTCGCAACCTCTTCTTGACAGTTATCCTGAACGAATAGTTAACATTCATCCTGCTCTTCTGCCAAGGCACGGAGGAAAAGGAATGTATGGCGACAGGGTGCATCGTGCTGTGGTTGATTCAGGTGATAAGGAGTCGGGAATCACAATACATTATGTAAATGAAAATTATGATGAAGGTAGCATCATCTATCAGGCAACCTGTGAAGTAAATAAAGAGGATACGCCTGATGATATTGCCCGGAAAGTTCATGTTCTGGAGTATACTCACTATCCGCGGGTGGTTGAAGAGGTGGTAAAAAAAATAGCAAGCGGAGAGTCGCAGATAAAAAAATAAGTAGTACCTTTGTATCCCGTTTTGCGGCTGTGGCGTAATTGGTAGCCGCGCTAGACTTAGGATCTAGTGACGAGAGTCGTGGGGGTTCGAGTCCCTTCAGCCGCACATTAAAGCTCCTTTCAGGGAAACCCGAGGGGAGTTTTTTTATTCTTCAAGGTTACTTAAAGCGCAGATGTAAAAGCTTTTACTTTATTTCTTCAGTAATATTATTCCTATTAGTTTCCTCCGATAAGTCTTTTATGTCCAAAATATACGGGAACATATTCTGAAATTCAGTGTTTTACAATCCGTTAAATTGGTTTTATGGTTTTTGAATCAGACTCATCATATCAATCTTAAGCAGCTGAGTTATAAATGAAGTTAAAGTGCTATTCCGGGAGTTTTTAAAATTTTACGATAAGCCCTATTGTTGGTAATACTGTTCCTCTGAAAGAGTCGAGCGTGCGAAGCAACTGCCGCTTCCCTGGATCATTCGGATCGTCCATTATCTTCCCCTCAGTATCTTTATTGGTATAGATGGGCGTATTCTCAGAACGGAAGTTATATACATTTTGTACATCGGCATAAACATTCAGCATCAACCACTGAAAATAGAACTCCTTGTCGATACGAATATCCAGCTGATGAGAATCTTTTAAACGCAATGTGTTGAATTTCTTATAATCGATATAAGCCTGACTGGTGATGCTCCATGCCTCTTTGTCGGTCGACAGGTTCCAGTCGATGGGAGAATAGGGTGCCCCACCCACATATCGCCACCGTGCTGCAATATACCAGCTTTTGCCGAAACGGTAGCCCCCCGTAATATTCAATATTGACTTTGTTTCCCATGATGAAGGGATATAGAGGCCTTTACTATTGCTGAATTCGCTTCTGAAAAGGGTAAAGGTAGAGGTTAGATCTACATTTCCCAACGACATAACCCTGGCTAGAAACTCTACACCGTATGCTCTTCCCTTGCCTTCGGAAATCACCTCTTCGTCTCCCACCTGGCCGTATTCGGTGCCCTTGCTGGCAATGCTTATTCCATCGGCTACAGAAATCGGATAGCGGTTATATTGCTTGTAAAACCCTTCTACCGTAAACCGTATCATTTCCTGGGGATTATATTCAAAACCTGCAACTACCTGATCTGAAAGAATATATCGAACACTTTCATTTCTGTTTGCAAATGTTCCGTTACTGTTTTTAAATCCCATAGTCGTATAGGAAGGTTGCATAACATAACGTCCAATGTTTGTGTTCAGGTTCAATCTTTCGGATAAGGCATATGATATCGAAAAGCGGGGCGAAAGTTGATTAAAAGGGTTTCTCATATTATCGTTGAATGTGTTTCCTGCCGTATTGAGTCCTAGAGAGAGCCTAAGCTTTCCGTCTATATAATCGTCGGAAAGCTGTACGAAAGCCTGATAAGCAAACAGGTTGAGTTTAGTTTGATAATCAAAATCGCGAGTTGTTCCGTCAATAAAGATCTTCCTGTAAGTATAATTGGTATATCGGGTATGCTTTACTCCTCCACCAAACTGCAGTTTTACAGGAAATGCAGGGTAACTGCGCTCAAAGCGCAGTTTATTTTCTGCTTCATCGGAGCGATAATCGGAACTCTTAGGTTTGGATTCATCGTTTTCAGGATATTTGTAATTACTGTTTCGCAGCATGTTGCGACTGAGTACCCAAGTGTCAAAATAGTTGTCGGAGAAGTGCTTGTAAACGGTCCCTAAAGCATAATTCCATTGTTTGTAAACGGGAAGATAGCTTAACAGATACTGTTGCGACTCGGTACCGGTCTTTTGCAAATCGGTGTTGAGTGTCATGTTATCGATAGCGCCGAGGCCAATAAACGTGAGTTCGTTCTTGAGGCCGACAGAGTACTTATATTTAATTTGAAAATCGTTGTATGTAGGTAAAAAGGGAAGTCCTATCGCTTTGAAAAGCAATTGAAGGTAGGATTGTCTGGCTGAAATGATAAAAGTGGATTTCTTACCTGCTGGGCCGTCAAGGGTAAGAGCTGCATCCGAAGCTCCGACTGAAATCTTGCTATGCAGACGGTCTTTGCTGCCATCTTTCTGACGTATTTCCATCACTGAGCTTAATGCATTGGGGCGAGCAGCAGGGAATGCTCCGGTGTAGAAGCTGATTTCGCGAACAAAATCGGGATTGATGATTCCGACTACACCTCCAGAAGCTCCCTGGGTGGAGAAATGATTGATCACCGGTATCTCTATGCCATCAAGGTAAAAGACATTTTCCGAGGGGCCTCCACCACGGACAATCAGGTCGTTACGGTTTGGGTCGGTTGCGCCCACGCCGGGCAATGTCTGCACTATTTTAGATACATCGCGGTTGGCACCGGCGCTTTTTTCAATCTGTTGTACTCCGATAGTTACCACCGACAATGGGCTTTCGATACGCTTTGCCGTGATCCTGGGCATTATCTCCACACCCTGAAGCTGGATAGATGCCTCCCTAACCTCAATATCTATATACGAAGTTTGATTTCCCTGTACCTGTATTTCCGGTGAGATTGTCTTTTCAAAGCCCACCATAGTCACGATAAGTTTTTTGAACCCGGGATCAATACCTGTAAGCCGGAAATTGCCGTCAATATCTGAATTTGATCCAATGGTAGTACCCTCAATCTGAATAGTAGCAAATTCAAGCGGTTCGTTTGTTTTGGCATTGTAAACGCGACCCTGGATATTTCCTTTCTGGCCATAAGACAAAACGCTTATGAGTAAGAAAATAAAAATGAAAAACTTTTTCATAAAAGTTTCACAATATGATTTTTAAAAAAAGATATTGGTGAGAATTTATACCTGAAATAAACATAATTTATTTGCTTTTGTTCAACATGAAGTAATGTTTTTTTCATTGAAAATTTTTCATTCATTCTTCGAATGCATCACGATTGCAGCAAAATAGTTCACTAACGTTAGACTATTTCTCGCTATGGAATAGTCCAAATAAACTTGTCCTCTGCTCATTTAGCTTAACGAAATAGTTCACTAACGTTTTCACGGTACCATACGGGTTCTTTGAAATTGCCGGACAACTTTTGGTGAGTAATGCAAATTTCCTGACGAAAGAGCTATTTTCCGGGATTGACTAAGCGGTTCTTTTCAGATAACGGAGTTAGTGTATGCAGCTGCCGGCGGGAGTCAGGCAAATGTGATATCCTATATTTAACAGAGAATTCAATTAATGAGAATTACTCTTTTTTTGGTGGCATTACCATGTTTGATATATCACATCCTTTGCAACCGCCGCAGTAGGGGTTGTCTCTCTTTTCAACAAAGAGATTATATATTGAGCGTATAAGCTTAACCGCAACCGCAATACCTGTTATAATAACTATAAGTAGTTGTAGGTCCATCTCCTTGAAACAAATTTTGTGATGTTAGATAAATATTTTTTAAATCTCTTCCCTAAAAGTCTCTTTCATTATAATCGGGCCAAAACAGATGTTTGTATTCAATAATATGTAATCAATTTTATATTTTGGGTTTTAGGAGCTGACTCTTATTTTTAAACAAAAAGATTTCCTGCCTGATGCACCACAAAGGCAACAAGCCACGCCAGGCCGGTGGAATAAAGTACGCTGAAGAGAGCCCATCTCCAAGAGTGAGACTCTTCCTTAATAGCCACGATTGTGGCAATGCAGGGGAAGTAGATCAACACGAAAAGGAGAAAACCAATGGTCACGAGATTAGTGAAAACTGGTGCCCCTCCCGGATAGGTTTCTGCTTGCAGCCGCTCCTGCAACGAATGCTGATTGTTACTATCGCCGGTGTAGAGTACTCCCATTGTGCTGACAACGATCTCTTTGGCAGCCATCCCTGAAAGCAGGCTGACTGATATTTTCCAATCAAACCCAAGGGGACGCATCACAGGCTCAATAAATTTTCCGATCCTTCCTATGTATGAGTTTTCCTGATGAGAGGTGTTACGGGCATGATCAATCACGGCTGTCATCTGCTTTTTCTCGTCGCTGCTGATTTCATTCTTGTCATATTGTACACCTATCTGCACTATATCTCTGTCGAACAAATTGTCTCTCTCCTTGTCTTGTGGAAAGTATCCCAGAAACCATATCAGGATGGATGCGATGAGAATTGGTCCTCCCATTTTACGGAGATACTGGCTTGAACGATCCCACATATGTGTGAGAATTGATTTTTTAGTCGGCATTCTGTAGGGAGGCAGCTCCATAACAAACGGAGTCTCTTCCTCTTTGAACAGTGTATTCCGGAACATTCGGGCTGTCAGAGCTGCTATCGCAATACCAAAAATATACAATCCCAGCATTACAATGCTGCCCCGGGAAGGGAAAAATGCTCCAACAAAGAGTATATATACTGGTAAGCGGGCGCTACACGACATGAACGGAACAATGAACATGGTTATCATCCGGCTACTGCGGCTTTCGATAGTACGTGTAGCCATGATAGCCGGAACGTTACAACCAAATCCCATGATTAACGGAATAAACGATTTCCCATGCAGCCCTATCTTGTGCATAAGCTTATCCATGATAAAGGCTGCACGTGCCATATAACCAGAATCTTCCATAAAAGCAATAAAGAGGTACAATATTACGATATTGGGAAGAAACACGATAACTCCACCCACACCCCCGATAATACCATCAACAATCAAAGCTTTCAGAGGCCCTTCAGCCATATTGTTTCTGATGAGGTTACCCAGTTGGGCCACCAGCCATTCGATCCACTCCATTGGATAGCCCCCCAGACGGAACGTAGCCTCAAACATGACCCAGAGAAAGAGAAAGAATAGTGGGAAGCCAAGATACCTGTGGGTAAGTATGGAGTCTAGCAGTTTTGTTTTATCTGTCTTTTGACCTTTCTCCGTGAGCGTTTCCTGCAGCCCACCAGCGATAAAGCCATAGCGGGCATTGGTGAATGCCGACTCCGGGTCTTCGCGGAGAAGTTTCCCGATATATGCTTGTTCCTTATCTCTACGTGCAAATATCTGTTCATTCAGGGGGAGTTCCCTGGTACGCCTTTCTACCTCGTGGTCGCCTTCAAGCATCTTGATGCATATATACCGTTGAGGTATTCCCCATCCGGAAATATTGCAGTTTTTTATTTCACGCTCCATGATGCTGATCGATTTTTCCAATACCCTGCCGTAGGGGATCTGTACATAATTGTGTACCTCCTCATTGTGTACTGCAATAACCTTCTCAAGCAGTTGCGGAATCCCTTCTCCCCTCTTGCCGACGGTAGGTACAACTGGAATATTGATAAGTGAAGAGAACTTTTCATAATCGAATTTGCGGCCGCTCTGTTCCAGTTCGTCGTACATGTTCAGGGCTATAACCATGGGGACTTCCAGATCTATCAGTTCGGTGGTGAGATAGAGATTCCTCTCCAGCGCAGAAGCTGACACCACATTCACAATTACGTCAGGCTTCTCATCCAGTAGATATTTTCTTGCATATAACTCTTCAGGTGAATATGCAGATAGAGAATAGGTGCCGGGAAGATCTACCAGCGTAAATGAATATCCGTTATGCCTTAATTTCCCCTCCTTGGAATTAATTGTTACACCACTGTAATTACCAACATGTTCGTGAGCGCCCGATGCGAGGTTGAAGATGGAGGTCTTTCCCGAGTTGGGGTTTCCCAGCAAGGCAACCTTGATGTTTTTCTTGTTCAGGCAGTTATCCCTTCTCCGGTGACGCTTCCTATGCCCCTTCCCTGTGCCATTGCAAGGTAGCTCTCCTGTTAAGGCCAGTTCATCTTTGGTGTAACCATTGTTCCCGACATCCTCTTTTAGCATGGAGATTTCTATCATCACTGCTTCGCTGCGGCGCAATGAAACATCGTACTCCATGATCTCATATTTGATGGGATCCCTTAAAGGAGCGTTCAGAATTGACTTTACCTCTTCTCCACGAACGAACCCCATTTCGAGAATACGTTTTCTGAAAGCCCCACTACCATTTACTTTTATGATGTATGCTTTTTGTCCTGTCTGAAGTTCTGAAAGACGCATAGATGAATAAACTCCCTGATTAGCCTGCAAAGGTAAGATTTTTCTCTGTATTATTTATATTAATTATAAATAATAACATTTGGGCTGTTCTAGGTTGTTCTCAGTATATTATTTAAAAGTTTAAAAATAATCAGTTTATAGTAGATCAGTAAACTACAATATAGCTTGGATTACAGGATAGAAAAGATACGCTGAGAGAGGAGGCAGAGCGAGATGAGTCTTTAACGGCAGAAGACTCCGGCGAGAGGGTGCATCTTAAGGTATGGGCGACCGGGTATGACTGGGAAATGTTTTGCTTTATCGTTTTTCGATGCCGTTTTTTCTTTGTATTTTTGTCTGCTTAAGAATAAAACAGATAGTAATCAAAACAAATATAACCAATTATTTATGGCAAATAAACCATTCAAATATCAGCCGCCTTTCCCCATGTCGAAGGACCAAACGGAGTATTATCTGCTCACTAAGGAGCATGTTTCAGTATCTGAATTCGAAGGGAAGGAGATTCTGAAAGTATCGAAAGAGGGATTGACGCTGTTGGCTCAGACTGCTTTTCGTGATGTAGAGTTTCTGCTTCGTTCCGAACATCAGGAACAGGTAGCAAAAATTCTGTCCGATCCCGAAGCGAGTGAAAACGACAAGTTCGTGGCTCTTACATTCCTGCGCAATGCGGAGATATCCGCAAAGGGAATTCTACCTTTCTGCCAGGACACAGGCACGGCCATTATCATGGGTAAAAAAGGTCAACGGGTATGGACTGAAGGCAATGATGAAGAAGCCCTTTCACTGGGTGTTTACAACACCTTTGTTAACGAGAATCTGCGTTACTCGCAAAATGCGCCGTTGAATATGTATGATGAAGTGAATACTGGAACAAACCTCCCCGCACAGATTGACCTGTATGCTGTTGATGGAGATGAATATAATTTCCTTTGTATTGCAAAGGGAGGAGGTTCGGCCAATAAGACCTATCTTTATCAGGAGACGAAAGCTCTGTTGACCCCCGGGAAACTTGAGGATTTCCTTATTGATAAGATGAAATCGCTGGGTACCGCTGCATGTCCTCCCTATCACCTGGCCTTCGTTATCGGTGGTACCTCAGCCGAAGCCAATCTGAAAACGGTGAAGATGGCCTCAGCTAAATACTACGATAACCTTCCTTCGGAAGGGAATGAGCTCGGCCAGGCTTTCCGTGATCATGAGCTGGAAGAGAGACTGAAGAGGGCTTCGGAAAAGCTTGGATTGGGTGCACAGTTTGGAGGGAAATATTTTGCACACGATGTGCGGGTGATCCGCCTGCCGCGTCACGGCGCCTCCTGCCCGGTTGGAATGGGTGTTTCCTGTTCGGCTGACCGTAACATAAAGGCGAAGATCAACCGCGATGGTATTTGGATTGAGAAGCTTGAAGATAATCCTACTCGCCTTATTCCTGAGGAATACCGTGAAGCAGGGGAAGCTGGAGGTGTTAAGATAGATTTAAACCGGCCTATGAAAGAGATTCTGGCTGAGTTGTCAAAATATCCGGTCTCCACCCGGTTGTCGTTGAACGGTACCATCATTGTTGGGCGCGATATTGCCCATGCAAAGCTCAAAGAACGTATCGACCTTGGCGAGGGACTGCCTCAATACATAAAAGATCATCCTATCTACTATGCCGGGCCCGCAAAGACCCCCAAAGGATATGCCTCAGGCTCAATGGGACCTACAACGGCAGGGCGCATGGACTCCTACGTTGATCTGTTTCAGTCGAACGGTGGCAGCATGATAATGCTGGCAAAAGGTAATCGAAGCCAGCAGGTTACCGATGCATGTAAAAAGCACGGTGGTTTTTACCTCGGGAGCATAGGTGGACCTGCTGCAATTCTAGCGCAGAACAGTATCAAAAGCCTCGAATGCATTGAATACCCGGAGTTAGGCATGGAGGCGATATGGAAGATAGAGGTGGAAGATTTCCCGGCATTTATACTGGTGGATGATAAGGGTAATGATTTCTTCCAGGTGGTGACGCAGCCAAATTGTTTATTTGGATAACCATAATGTCAATATTGAAGTTTATTAATTTGATATTTGCCAAAGTATTGGTTCACATTACAAGTAAAAAGACATGAAGAAAACGTTTATTATATTGATTGCTCTTTTTTTAGGTTTATCGGCTATAGAATCACAGACCCGGACCAGCATCACTCTGGAAAATGGGTGGAGATTTACCCGGGAGGATAATCCGAGGTCATCTGAAACCGATTTTAGCGACAGTGAATGGCAATCGGTCAGAGTACCCCACGATTGGGCTACTTACGGCCCGTTCAGCAAAGAAAATGATATTCACAGGATGGCTATCGTTCAGGATGGACAAACAAAGGCCATAGAACATTACGGCCGTACCGGCGGGCTTCCTTTTGTTGGAGTGGGGTGGTACAGAAACACTTTTACTATTCCCGGTTTTTCCAACGATAGGCGCGTAACCATCCAGTTCGATGGTGCCATGAGCAACGCCCGTGTTTTTGTAAACGGGAAAGAGGCGGGTGTCTGGCCTAATGGTTACAATACGTTTTACTTCGATATTACAGATCTTTTAAACAGTGATGGGAAAAACAATACACTGGCTGTTCGCTTAGAGAACTTCGAAGAGCAATCCCGCTGGTATCCGGGAGCTGGGCTCTATCGGAACGTACACCTTATTACAACTCACAAGACTCATATTCCTGTTTGGGGAACCTATGTAACTACACCCGAAGTAAATGAAGCATTTGCGAAGGTTAATGTGAAGACGAAAGTGGATTGCGCAGAAGGGCTTTCCGATATAAACTTTCTCAGGCTGAAGACCTCGATCCTCGACCCTGCCGGGAAGTTAGTGGCTGAGTCGGAAGATGAATTTACCAAATTCGATGGGGATGAGATGGAGCAGTCACTTATAGTAGAGAATCCGCTGTTGTGGGATATCAGGCAGCCCAACCTTTACAAGGTATATTCAGAGCTGATTATGGTTGAAAGAAAGGTGAAAACAGAAGAGAATAAAACTACTACTGAGGAGTTGGCATATCCTGTAGATGAATTTACTACTTCTTTCGGCATTCGTAGTGTTGAGGTGGTTGCTGATAAAGGGTTCTTTCTCAATGGTAGAAAGGTGAAATTTCAAGGCGCATGCATGCACCATGATTTGGGGCCGCTCGGTGGCGCAGTGAACGAAGCGGCGATACGTCGTCAGATTGGCATCTTGCAGGATATGGGTGTAAACGCCATCCGTACCTCGCACAACATGCCCTCTCCTGAATATGTTCGTATTGCTGATGAGATGGGGATGATGCTGATGGTTGAGACCTTTGATGAATGGGCTATACCTAAGGTAAAGAATGGGTATAACCGCTATTTCAAGGATTGGGCAGAGAAGGATGTGGTCAATGTATTGCATCATTACCGTAACAACCCCAGCGTGGTAATGTGGTGTATAGGTAATGAGGTGGAAGAGCAGAGCAACCCGCAGGGTGCTAAGGTGGCCCGTTACCTTCAGGATATATGTCACCGGGAAGACCCCACCCGTCCTGTTACCAATGGTATGGACCGCCCCGATCATGTATTCAGCAACCATATGGCTGCTATCATGGATGTTCCTGGTTTCAACTACCGCTCATTTCGTTATCAGGAAGCATATGAGAAATTGCCGCAGCAGATAGTGCTTGGCAGTGAGACCACCTCCACGCTTAGTTCACGCGGGGTTTACAAGTTCCCGGTGGAGCGGAAGGCGATGGTTATGTATGACGATCATCAGGCCTCTTCCTACGACCTTGAGCATGCCGGCTGGTCAAACCTGCCGGAGGATGACTTTATACAGCATGAGGAATTGCCCTATACCATCGGTGAGTTTATATGGACCGGGTTCGACTATCTGGGCGAACCCACGCCCTATTATAGCAACTGGCCCAGCCACAGTTCCCTCTTCGGGGCGGTGGACCTGGCAGGTATTCCAAAGGATCGCTTCTACCTCTACCGAAGCCACTGGAACAAAGAGGCTGAAACACTCCATATCCTTCCCCACTGGAACTGGGAGGGCCGTGAGGGCGAGGTAACACCGGTATTCGTCTATACCAATTATCCCTCGGCAGAGTTGTTTATCAACGGCAAGAGCCAGGGTGTACGGAAAAAAGATCTCTCCGTTCCGCTCAAAGGGAGCTACAGCTCAGAAGCACAGAAAGGGCTGGAACGGCAGAAGCGCTACCGGTTGATGTGGATGGATACCCGGTATGAGCCGGGAACGGTGAAGGTGGTTGCATATGACAATAACGGGATTGCGGTTGCTGAAAAAGAGATCCACACAGCAGGGAAACCGTACCGTCTGGTGCTGGAAGCAGACAGGAATGTGATCAGTGCCGACGGAAAAGACCTTTCGTTCATCACCGTATCGGTTGAAGACAAGAACGGAAACCCTTGCCCCAATGTAAATGAACTGGTTAAATTCAATGTGAACGGGGCAGGAACCTACCGTGCCGGGGCCAACGGTGACCCCACAAGCCTCGACCTGTTTCATCTGCCACAGATGCACCTTTTCAACGGCAAGCTTGTGGCAATTGTTGAGTCGGCCGATAAGCCTGGAACAATTACTTTCGAGGCCAACGCCAAAGGGATTAGGAGTGCTTCAATCAAAATTCAAGCAAAGTAGTTCAGAATCATACAGAGATAGTGTAAACGCTCCATCAAAAGGTGGAGCGTTTACACTATCTCTGTTGTTTGATTTTTATTCTTTATAGTTAATCCACACTTTCATTTGTCCGGGTTCTCTGTTATCCCAGGCATAGTATGGAACAAAACGGATGCTATCGCTGTTTATATATGCATTTATTGCAACTACCCCGTTTAGTAAAGCAGGTTCAAAACCGTTTGTAAATTTTGTGTTCCTTGTCAGGAACAGGTTATCAAAAGAGATATTATCAACTTCTTCCATACAATATACCAACGGTCCGCGCTGAACGGCTCGTTTACCGATGTTCTCTCTTACACGATTGTCAGCCTCTACTACCTCTATAGGCATATCCATAGTGAATGTCAGCCTGTCGGAGTTTTTCCATTTTCTGTCGATCACAGCAAAACCTTTATCAACTGGTATGTTCTCTACTTTTTCACCGTTTATAGTGATTTTGTACTTTTTGCACCATCCGGGAATGCGCAGACGAATTTCCTTTTCCATTGGCCTTTTTAGTGAATCTATGCTAAGCTCTACTGCACCATCCCACGGATAACCGGTTTTCTGATGTATGATGACAGTTTCTCTCCCGGTAGTAATTTCAGCGTTGTTCCCTATAAATAGATTTACCCATATTGCCTTATCTGATACCCCGTAAATATAGCTTCCGATGGATGGCAAAAACCGGGAGATCTGGCTGGGACAGCAAGCTGTTCCATACCATTCACGGCGATGATGATTGCCGTGTGATGCCAACGGGTTCACATAAAAGAACCGATCGCCGTTCAAAGATATGCCGGCAAGAGCTCCGTTGTACATGGACCGCTCCATCACATCAATATATTTTGAATCGCCGGTTAATTGATGCATGCGTGAGTTCCAGAATACCATCCCAACCGAAGCACACGTTTCACAATAAGCTTCATAGTTGGGCAAATCGTAAGGCTCGGTAAAGCCTTCGTTCTGCAGCGATGAACCAATGCCACCGGTAACATACATTTTTCGAAGTACGACATCATCCCATAAACGGTTTAAAGCATGAATATAACCCTTATCCCCCTTAAGTGCAGCTACATCAGCCATTCCACAGAAAAGATACATGGCTCGTACTGCGTGTCCTGTTATCTCCTCCAGTTCTCTTACAGGTACAGAATCCTGATAGTAGAGTTTGTTCCATTCCCCTTCCGTTCCCTTGCTCCCATATCCATGGCCTCTCTCTTCGAGAAGCCAGTAAGCGAAGTCGAGATACTTTTTCTCTTTTGTCACTTCGTAGAGTTTAACCAATGCCAGTTCTATTTCCTCGTGCCCCGGCACCCAATGACGTTTGCCTGACCCGAACAGACTCATCATATGCTCGGTCATCCGAACTGATACGTCCAGCAATTTCCGTTTGCCCGTTGCCTTGTAGTATGCCACTGCCGCTTCAATCATATGTCCGGCACAGTACATCTCGTGCTTGTCCATATTTGTCCATCGCTTATCGAGCCCCGTAAGCGCGTAGAATGTATTGATGTACCCGTCGGGTTGCTGCGCCGCCGCAAATTTATCGATCCATTCGTCACATTTTTTCTCCAGTTCGGAATCGGGGTTGTTGATAAGGCTGTATGCCATCCCTTCCAATGCTTTATACACGTCGGAATCATCGTAAAAAATACCCGAATGTTCGCCGGTACCTTTTCCCGCGTTTTCAAAATTGCGGATTCTCCCTGTTTTATTTTCAATTTGATCTATACAAACAGGAAGCGTTGATATTACATGGCTTTTTAGCCTTGGCGACCAAAAACTATCTGTGATTTTTACACTTGCGAAATTTACCTGGTTGATCATCTTTGATGAAGGGTTCGTTTCATTTTTGATCATTATACAACATAAGACCAAAAGGGGGATTATGAGTGAAATCAAATATTTGTTCATTTTTGATACATTTTAACTTATTTTCTTGTAATTGGAAATTCAGCTATCCTTAATGTTGTGCAACCATAAGGGATTAAAGTGATTTCTTCTTCGGGTAAAGTTTCCGACTGGTATTGAACACTAAATGGTTGGGGCCCTGCAGAACTGTTGTACAATTGCCATTCATTTATCCGCTTCCCTTTTGTTTTAATCTCAATGGGTGCATTGTTAACATTCCAGGGATATCCTTTCATCCTTTTTTTCACTACCTGAAAATCGGTTTTAATATTTTCCGGCTTAATTGATTCTTCTTTTAAACAGTAGTTCCAGGGAGAATCGCTGTGAACTTCGTAATACCAGTCGCCATACCTGCTACCGAACTTGCGGTCATCCCGAACCTTTGTCCATTTTTCCTCCATACGCAAAGCATATAAAAGCGGCCCCCTTTCAACTGCTGCAGATCCTTCATACCAACGGGTGATAATAACACTCATTGGTAGTATTAGCTCCACTTTATCTCCTGATTTCCATTTTCTTGATAGTCTTTCAATATTTCCGCCTTTCGCCTTTAATCGAATTTCATTGTTAATTTTTATAGTAGCTTCGCTGCACCACTCAGGGATTCGCAAATAGAATGGGAACTCTGTCGATTCTATTTTTTTATCCATAATCTCTATTTGGAAATGAATTGACTCGTCGAATGGATAATCTGTTGTTTCCTCAATTTTCACAGCAGTACCGGATCCTACCTTTGCAGTTACCATACAAGGCGAATAAAAAAGTGCTGCTAAACCGTTATCTTCTGACGCGAACCAAAGGTGCTTTGTAAATTTAGGCCAACCCTGGTGCAGGTTTGAAGTGCAACAGGGATATCCAGTCAAAAGCCCAAATAATTGATCGGTGCCGTTGTAGCTGGTTACAAAATTTCTTTGATGGCGTGATATTTCTACCTGATTAAGTTGCTGGTAATATTGCCGTGCATCGTAATTGTCAGTCACCTGTGTGGGTAATGCATTAAAAGTAACTCTTTCCAGCCAGTCTGCCCATGCTACATTTCCTGTAATTTCAACCATTTTTTCCAAAGAAAACATTAGTTCAACCGCAGTACAAAGTTCAGAACCATGGGTCGGATTTCCGGTATGCAACAGCTCGTCCGCACCATATAATCCATTAGGCCAACCGTGCGCTCTCATCAAATCGGAAAATCCTTTGTTAATAGCATCAATATGTTTTGTATCCTTTGTGGCTTGATACCGGATAATTGGTTGTTTCATGCCTTGTGCCAGATTCACACAATGTACGCCAAAGAGCCTGTTAAGCATATTTCCCTCCAAAAAAGAATTTGTCCAGTCGATAGTTTGCCCGGTGATTAAATCACCCAGATCCAATAGAAATTTTTCACCGGTAATGTTATAAAGCCAATAAACGACCATTAAGTTATCTCCTCCCCGTTGTTGTCCCCAACGTGTCCAATGATTCAAGGGTTTCTGGGGCAGCTCTTTTAATTGGTATTTAAAATAGTTTGTCATAAAAGGAATGACGCGCTCATCGCCAGTTGCCTCATAATATGATTTCATGAACTTTAATACAACCATTTTTGGCCACCAGTCCTGTGCATTTGTTCTTTGTAATCCCTCTTCCGGTTTCCGATCTACAGAGGGGCCAAAATAACCATCAGGCCTCTGACTTTTCAATGTCCACTCCACCCAGGGTTGGACCTTGGCTTTTAGCAAGCTGTCATCCAGGATGTATGCTAAAGGCAACAGCCCGTCAATCCAGTAAGGCCCTCTTTCCCATACATCTCCGTCGCCTCCCAGCCATCCATTTCGAGGCCCCATAACCTCACTGTAAAGAGAGTCAAGGTGTCCTGTCATCCCGTTTTTCATCTTTAGCAACTGGCTTTTCAGCCACCCTTCAGGGCGTACTGTCCCTACTGGGAGTTCCATAAATGGTTTTGTAATTAATGGTGTACGATTATTTAAATATAAATCTGTTGTCGGTTGTTTTAATTGAGACTTGGTGCACATATTTATTACAATAAAAAATAAAATGATCAAGTTTACTTTCTTCATAATATTTCAAATTTACATAAATTAATTTATTTTTGTCTGTCTGTTTTCTTTACATGCATATCGGACCCGGAATTTTTATCTAATAGGCCGGATTTATTAAAATCGCTCTCTGTATATCAATTGTAGAATCAGTTAATAATCAAATCTTATTCTTATAAAGCATCCTTGACGCAGCGGAACCCAACCGTTGCTTTTCTTTCGAACGATGGTGAGAGCCGTAATAAATATTGCCTAAAATTCAATTCTCTAGGGCCCCCCTGTACATACCAAAAACTAGATGTGGGTAAGAAATAACTTCCTCCTTTTAACATTATATATCTATAAGTGGTATTATCATATACATCATTTGTCAACTGCCATACACAACCGACTAAATCATTTAATCCGTATGGGTTTGCTCCATCCTTATATTTTCCAACCGGGTAAAGTGAACCATCGCCCAAATTACATCGGTTTGGGTTTATTCCTTTTATCTTCCAGACAGAAAGAGTATTCGTGATGAATTCTTCTTCCCTTTCCACTGGTTTTTCCTGTATCCATGGCCATTCGTTGCCTTTTTCGGTCTGAGCCGCATACTGCCATTCTATTTCGGTCGGAATACGTTTTCCTGCCCACTTAGCATAGGCTTTTGCATCTTCAAGAGTTACATACATTACAGGATAGTTCTCTTGCCCTTTGGGAATTTGATTGTTTGTCCAGTGCTTTAGAAAATTTGCCGTATCATTTGGTTGATATCCTGTTGCCTCCAGAAATTCCCGGTATTGTCTGTTGGTGACCGAGTATTTATCCATGTAGAATTTTTTCATTACCACTTTATCTCCATTTGATGTTGGATTTTCGGGATAACTGATGAATGAGTCCCCTGTCCGGTAGCTGTCGCATTGGAATATGCCTGATGGAATGAGAACCATTCCCTGAGGCGCTTTGCCAATCCTGGCCGTTACTTCAGGTTCCGATATAAGCCGTGCTGTATAAGGGGCGAAACCTCAAAATTGTTCGTCTGGAAAACAAGCAGTTCGTTGTTTTTTTCATCGTAAAATTCAACCAGGCGCAATTTCCCGGGATACAGCCGTTTCGATTTGGCGACCGTCAGGACGACCGTTCTGTCAGTGCACAATCCCGTTGTTTCATCGATGTTGAAATTCTGCTCCACCACTGAGTAGCGCATCGTTTCCTTGGCCCTGGACACGAAGAATGCATGTGCATTGTTGAGCCGGAACAGCGCTTTGAAATCGACGTATGCCTTATCCATCAGGTAGATGCCATTGGCATAAAACGGGATTTCATCCAACACATTGCTGTCGTGTTATTTGCCGTCGGTTATCAGGATAAACTCTGGAATACTTCCACGCAAATTCAGCAAAGTGTGCATCTTGACTGCCCCCCCGGCTGTATTTGCCTTCCGCCCAAGAGCAAAGGTTGATGCTCACCGAAATGGTGGTTGAATCCAACGCGAAGATTGCATTTTCGAGATTGGCATTTTCAACCGGAAAATCAGCGTACAGAGGCTGTACAAGCCGAATGAGATAATTCCCGAAATCGGCGAAAATATGCCAGTCGCGCCTTTCGTTGGCTCGCGAAATCACCGAGGCGTCAACGTATCGTTTGATGCCCAAATGGTAAGGCTGGTGTTGGTGTGCGCGCAAATTCACGCTTATCGAGCGCAACGAGTTGAGCGTAAGTGTCTGTCCGAAAAAAAGCAGGACAAACTGGTTCCAACAATCCAACTCCCGTGTATGCCGATTGCCTTTGTACCGTTTGACGCATTTAGTAAACTCGTATCTGTCCACAAAAGACAACAGTTGGGCAAAAACATACTTCCCCAAATACATAATTTTAAGGTTTTAATTGCTGAAATTCAAAATTACGGATTCTAAATTCAAGTCCAAAAATCAAAGAACGACCATATATTGCTATATAATAAATATGTTACACGAGAATACGAAAAATTAGTACATCACTACTAAAGTAAAATTACTTACCATTTTTAAATTTAAGTTATATCTTATTCCGCGGATGCGTATCCTGGGTTCTGTTCAATAAGGTGGTTACTACCCATTGCTTGCTCAGGTATAGGAAAGCGGTTGAAGTGTGCTTTGCTAGGACCGTCTGCCGGTTTATCCCACCATGCTTCGGTAGTGTATTTGTCCCAACGTACAAGGTCAGTACGACGACGACCTTCGCCAATGAATTCAATCATCCACTCGTCGAGCATACGCCATTCGTCAAGATTGGTAGCTGTTACCGGATCAGGATCACCTTTTGGGAAATAACGGTCGCGTACTTCATTGACCAGAGTAGCTGCTCCTGCTTTATCACCTGCACGCATTTTGCATTCGGCTAACATGTAGTAAACTTCTGCAAGTCTGAATACAGGTATATCGGGATTACCTTTAAATGTTTTCTCAGTAAGCCATGGAATTGGTGAAAACTTAGCCAAGCGAACTCCTGAAGCTTCTTCTCCCCAACGTGCACCTTCTTTACCATGATCAGCTTCTGCTCCAGCTTGAGGAAAGATACGGGCTATCTGGTCAACCAACACTAATACTTCTGTTGGTTTGACCTGACGGTTACCTCCGTGACATGCATCACCTGTAACAGGGTTGATTAGTTCACCAAAATAGAACATGCCACGCCATTTACCTTCACCTTCATACGCATTTAACTGTTTGCGTATATCTGAATCGTGAAATTTTGCAAAAGGACTTCCCAGTCGATATGTGCCTTTTGAACTTGGATTATCGCTCCCAGGTAAATAAGACTTACCTTCTACGTCGAGTGAAGGAACAAGGCAATATCCGTTGTATCGGTTACCAATCTCTCCATTAGCCCAGTATTCGTTCATTCCATAGTGTGAAGAGTACGGGCCAACGCTTCTTTCGCTGATGGCGTTCTGACTTGGTACTGACCAGATGATTTCTGTTGAACGGTCGTTATTAAATCCGAAGATATTTGTCCAGTCATCTTCAAGTGCATAAGTGCCATATTTTCCGTCAATGATATCCTGACAGATAGTTGCTGCCTCTGCATACATATCTTTTCTTATGTATGATTCTGCATTAAAGTATAGACGGGCTTTTAATAAAGCAGCTGCTGCCTGATTGATTGCTCCTGTTTCCTGAGCTCCAAGAACTGTCTTTTTAGGCAATTGTGGGATAGCTTCAGTAAGAAGGCTGTCAATGAATTTGAATGTTTCCACATCTGTAGCACGTGGCTGAATATCTCCCTTTGTGGAAATATACAGAGGCACACCTCCAAACATGTCAAGTCCGAACCAATAGAAATAGGCCGATAATGTTTGCAATTGCATCAATACAGCTTCGCGACTGCCTGCGGGGAATCCCAGTTCGTCAAAATTAACATACTGGTCTATATCATCTTTTGCACTCCATGCTTGCGCTATACCCATTGAAAAGGCTCTCCAGGCATCGTAAACGCCACGGGTTGTAGGGGTAAAATCGTGATGATACATTCTTAAGTAGTTACCACCGTCGTACCAGTCGTTATAACGCGATGGTACAAGCATTTCGTCTGTGGTGAATTCTTGCAGCATAACAAAGTTAGAGTGAGCCTGTCCAGAGGCCAAACACCATGCCCAGTGAGTGAAAGCACGCCCCATTCTCTGATATACCTTTTCTTGTGTATCAAAAAACAGATCGGGTGTTGATTGTGAATAGTATATAGGTTCTACTTCACATGATTTGAAAATGGAAGAGATAGCGATTAATGCTATTATTGTTATTAATAATTTGTACTTTTTCATAATTGTGTCTATTAGAAGTTTAACTGAAGGCCAAAAGTGAATGTTCTGGTTTGTGGATAAATATTGCCTTTTCTCTCAATACCGGCATCCCATCCTGTGATATCAATTTCGGGATTCAATCCTGGGTATTTGGTGAAAGTATATACGTTATCTCCTGTAAAATAGAATCTGATTGAATTGATCATATCAGTATATTTTCTCATTGCTAAAGTATATCCTAATGATAGGTTCTGAATCTTCAGGAAAGTTCCGTCATAGAGGAAATAATCACTTGGAGAGGGGCGCCCTGTAATATGTCCGTTCTTTTCAATTGCATCGTACAGCATATTGCCCTGAGCCACGTTCCTTAAACCATATTCAAGTTCGATAGCATTATAGATATCAAAATCGATCCAGCTGGTAAGAGTCATATTGAAGTCCCAGTTTTTATATCCTAAATTGTGAGTCCATCCTGCCATGATAATAGGAGTGAAGTTCTTCTGATAAACGCGGTCGTCAACAGTTCCATCATCAGAGAAGATTACATTATCATCTTTGTCATAAATCTGGAAACGTCCTTCACTTACACCTGCATAGCGATACATGAAATAGCTTCCTACTTCAACATTCTCTTCAATTCTGTGAGCATATTCAACCCAGTTGTTGATGTAACCTCCGTTGATATAAGTCTGATTTCCCCAAAGTGAACCGATGAAAGTTTTGTTGTGAGTCAGATTTAATGATGTATTGTAATTCCAGTTTCTTCCTCTTACAATATCTGCACCAAGTTCAATTTCCCAACCACGGTTGTTCATTGTTCCGATGTTCTTATACATGCTTGATTCTGTATTAGGTGGTTGAGGAACTTCCACGCTGTAGATCAAACCTTCAATGTTACGTCTGTAGAAATCGAGTTTACCGTATAATCTGTTGTCAAGTACTGAAAAGTCAACCCCTACGTTCCACTCATGTTTTTCTTCCCATCCTAAGTCTTCATTAAGATTAGTTGTGGCTCCATAGCTCATTGCCCAGTTTCCTGTTGGCATCAGCCATCTGGTATCAGAACCATACATTCTTGCCGCGTAATTGGCAGAGAAACCCTCATTACCAGTTACACCATAAGCAACACGAAGTTTCAGGTCATTTAGCCAGTTTACATCTTCAAGGAAGCTTTCATTTGATAGACGCCATCCTCCGGATAGTGACCAGAAGTTACCCCATCTGTTGTTTACAGCAAATTTACTTGATCCTTCACGTCGTGCAGAGGCAGTCGCCATATACGTATCATTGTATGAATAGTTTGCACGCATGAAATAAGCCATCAGTCGCTCAGTAATGTTTTTTGAAGATCCCATACTGGCGAGTCCTTCTGTTAATCTCGTTCCTTCGCCAAGGTTCCAGAACATTACGCGGTCATTGGTGAAATTACCGTTAGCAGCATTAAATCCGTCACCATTTCTTTCGAAATAGCTATAACCTGCAACAGCATTTACTGTATGCAGACCAAATTCGTTAAGATATGACAAGTAACCGTCGGTATTAAACAGTTCGGTTTTACTGTAGTTCATTTCGGCCCATCCTTTGCGACCTGCTCTAAGCTCTTCACGAGAGAACATTGAACGATAATAATGTCTTTCCCACTGTCTGTTTTCATAAGCAAAAGTATGCTGATAAGACAAGCCTTCGACTGGCAGGATATTCAATTTTAGAGACACGTCGGGACGGAACCATTTATCCATTCCTTCGTTAGTTTTGAGTGCTGCTTCACCTATCTCGTTCATCTCGGTATTATCACCTGTTGTCCAAATGTTCCATCCAGTCTGACTGCTGGGGTCACGCACAGCCTGTGTAGGATTGGCGCGCATAATTCCTTCAATAGAAGGGCTACTCTGATTACGTTTTGCTTGTCTGTAGCTTAAGTGTGATGAAACATCAAGCCATTCATTAAGCAATTTGAAATCTGTATTGATACGGCCTGCATAATCCTGGCGGTCGTCTCCACGTAAAACACCTTTGTTTTCGTCATACATTAATGATGCAAAAATACGGGCAGTTTCCTGTCCTCCCTGCAGTGTCACTATATGTCTCTGAGATGTGGGATTGTCTCTCAAGGCTTCAACCCACCAGTCAGTCTCATGCCCTTCATCGTTCTTCGCACCTTCATAAGTTGCAATATAATCTTGTGCATTAAGTAGATCAGGTTTACCGAATGCTTTCTTGAGAAGCAGCTCACTCGTGTAGGTAGCTTGTAATTTACCAGTAGACGCTTTCTTGGTTGTAACTAATATTACACCACCTGTAGCTCTTGTACCATAGATCGCACCTGCAGAAGCATCCTTTAATACGTCGATCGATTGAATCTCCTCTGCTGAAAGAGTGCGGATGTCACCGCCCGGCATACCGTCAATTACAATTAGTGGTGCCCGCGATGTGTTGATTGATGCCATACCCCGCAGCTGGAAAGTGTTTCCTGAGTTGGGGCTTGCCGTACCTGACATTACCAAACCAGCAACTTTTCCCTGCAATGCGTTAGCAATGGAAGAACCACCCACACCTTTCGGCAGGTCGCTTGCAGATAGTGAAGTAATGGAACTGGTAACCTGTTTCTTTTGCATTGTTCCATATCCCACTACCACCAGCTCGTCCAATAGTTCGGCATCCGAAGCCATGACTACATCGATGTCGGTGCGACCCTTTACTGGAATGATTTGGGTAACCATTCCTACATAACTGAACTGCAGTGAAGCATTAGAAGGAACATTGTTTAATCTATAATTGCCTTCTATATCGGTAACTGTACCAATATTGGCATTGTTTTCCACCATAACGGTAGCACCGATAACTGACATGCCTTTAGCATCGGTTACAGATCCATTTACCGTAATGTTCTGGGCAAATAGCCCACAGGATACTGTCCACAACATGGCAAACAGAAATCCTTTCCATTTGGAATTTGAATGTGTTTTTTTCATTCTTCTCGCATTTTTAAATTAATACCTAAAAGTCTCAAATAAAAGTTGCATGTGTCAGATAAAGTATTTATCTTTAAGGTGTTAAATAAAAAAATAACACTCACCCGACACATGCAATACAAAAAATAGTAAAAAAATCTCATTTACTGCCAGTTCAGTAAAGAAAGAGTTCAGTTCAGAACAATTAACGTCATATTCAGGGTTAAGCGTAACCTCTGATTTTATCAACCATTGCGGCATTTATCGTCGGTTGGAACATCTTTTCCCAACCACCCGGCACAATGCAAGCCGTTTCAGTACAGCCCAAATACTCTCAAGTGTCCTGTTGGCTTCGTTGTGCGGTGTTCACCGTTTGAAGCGGATTGAAAATTTCACCTTTGACGCCTTGGTTTCCCGCTTGTTGAAGTTACCCAAGAACATTGACGAGGACACCATACGCCGCCATTTGACAGGTTTGGGTGAAAGGGGCGCCCGTTCGCTTCACGAGTTGTTATTGGATTTTACCGGCTTGCAAGTTTCCCGTTGCGGGTTAAAACGCGTGACGCTTGATTGCGACTCAAGCACATTTACCGTTTACGGCAACCAACAAGGAGCTGAAGTGGGTTACAACTCGCATAAAAAGGGCGCGAAAAGCTATCACCCCATCTTATGTTTCGTCACGGAGATGAAACTGCTTGTCAATTCGTGGCTCCGCCCGGTTCAAGCTACACCTCAAACGGCGTTTGTGAATTTGTCAAAGAAACCTTGGCCGCTCTTCCCCAAAAAGGTGGAGAAGGTTTTTTTCAGGGCAGACAGCGGCTTTTTTCAATGGTGGATTGTTTGATTTGCTGGAAGAGGGCAAACATGAATATTTGGTGAAAGTAAAGCTGAAAAAACCTGAAAGATTTGCTTGCCGGGCAGACATGGCAACCGGTTGACCCACGGACGGCGACCTGCCGGTTTATACATCAATGTAGCGGTTGGAGGAATCCCCGCATGTTTTATGCCGTGCGCATCATAAAGCAAATGGTTGAAGTCGATTATTTTGGCGAAAAACAATTTGTACCCGAGTATGAGTACTTTTGCTATTGCTCGAACCTGAAAGGATTGGATGCCTTGCAGCTCCATACCCTTTATGGATCCCGATCAGAGAGTGAGAATTGGATCGAGCAAACCAAAAACTCGCTTTGTGCGGGAAAAACCATCACGCATGATTTTTGGGTAAACGATATTCTTTGGCAACTTTCGTCATTTGCCTACAGTTTATCGGTGCTCATGCGATACCGGGGCGACTTTTGGGTTTGGCGCCAAGAGCACTCTACCTTCCGAGAATGGTTTATCCGAGTGCCGGGTAAAGTGGTGAAATCCGGCAGGCAGGTCACGGTAAAAATGCCTAAGGAGTATTACCGAAAAGCGGGGTGGCGTGATTTTGAGCAGCGAATAACGACAACGATGACCGGATGACGGATTTTCACTTAATCGTCCATCGCCATCTTTCGTGTCGTAAAAGGGTTTATGACAAGGAATTGCCATGCCTTGGAAGAGTGATAATGTTAATATATATAAAAAATGCCACCATAAAAAGTAAATCAACACGTTAAACGTGCAAGAAACAGTGAAGATGAAAAGAAAATAAAACGGTATCTCTCGAAAAAAAAGAGAAATTCCGCTTTGAAAACTATTAATTTGAGTTGGGAATTTTAAATGAGATTTTTTAAGTAATAATCATTATTCATACTATTTTTTGGTATCATATTAGTTTTTATGATATAAAACATGGATTTTCTAATTATGAGTCTATTTTGAAAAGTTCCTGGCATTTTTTCATGAAAATCCCTGACCATTCGGAAGTGATGATTAATATTTCAAAACGGCGCTGAAAACAGCACCTTAATTGTTTGCATATTAGTGTATATTTCAGTAACTTAGAGCAAAGCTTAAAGCTTGCAAATAATGTTCAAAGAGTTCGGAAAGAACCCACAACTAGACATGTTTTCATCCCCTTCCGGGATGCTAAGAGGCTCCTCGTTGAAAGATTACTTGAAAAATGACTTTTGGGATAATATTTCCCGCTAACCCGTTGTAACACGTGTAAACGAAGACATTTTAAAGGTCCTTTATTCTTCCGATAACGGCTCTTCCAACACCTCTGTGCGTGTCCTGGTTGTAATGGTGATCCTGATGATACCCCTCCTTCTCCTTCCACTTACTAACTTTTCCGATAAAAGGCAATGGATTACAACAGGGAAAATAGTGTGGACTTGTTCAAGGAATGCATGCAGCAGATCACGCGAAGTCAAATTCTTGACTTCAAAGTCCGCGGCAAGTAAATCCGTGTGGATATCAAGCTGATAGGTTCCAATATAGCTTGGTACTCTCGCTATGAACTCGTACACGAGACCCTCGTTTTGTTCATTGAAGAGCGTGCTGAGCATATTTACAAGCGCAGCCTGTCAGAGTCCGAGTTCTCGCTGATTGACCATACCATGGATGAGCCGGGGAATAAGTTCGTATATCGCAACAACAAGGAGGAGGTAAATACTAATACTTAACGCTTGAGAGTGTTCGTACATACATGCTTAGGGAAAAACTACGAGATGTTCCCATAGAGGAGAAATGGAAGCGCAACAATGTCGAGGCTTCCATGTTTCAACTTGGATTCCCTTGCAATAACGGCAAAACTCGCTACCGAGAGATTGCCGCCAACCAACTGTGGCCGCACTCCGGGGCTACGTGGATAAACTTCAGGAGAATACTGAAATACGTGATGCAAACAAATAAAGATCACTTCGAGTCAAAAAAGGCTCGCATTTTCCATTAAAATATGGATATATATCAAAAATAATGTAAGTTCAGTAATTAATTTTTAAGCAACTCCCTCCCTAAATATCTCATTTTTTTACGTTTTTGAAAAAAAGGTTTTAGGAGTGGACTCAATGTTTAGAGAATCCTCTTCCTTTTACGCCACACACATTGATTAGAGCATCTTTAACCCCCTTTTTAATAAGGATAAGTACACCCAATTTTTCTATTAAGATATCCATACGTATTCTGAAAATTTTTCTTATTAAAATTAAATTTGAGAACTCATTATATCGGAAATATCGCTTTTACAATATTCTTGCGAAATGATGTTATAGAAAGTGATTCAAAAATATTTCAAATAGAATGAATAGTCAATCCAAAGATGGACAAATTAAAGTGTTAAGGATTGAAATATTGTTCCAATTAAATGCAAAATTGTGTCAAAATAAGGTTAACAATTATTCCGGGGAGGATTAAAAATCCTTAGGCGAAACTCCAAACTGTTTAAAAAAGCACTTCGAAAAATAGTTCGGTGAACTAAAACCTACCATATATGCAATTTCGCTGATTTGATATTGTTTTTCTTTTATCAGCTCAGCTGCTTTTTTAAGCCTTATGAGCATAATAAAATCATTTGGAGAAAGTTCGGATACATTTTTGACTTTCCTATAGAGAGTTGATCGGCTGACAGCCATTTCCTCAGCTAGTTTGTCAATATTCAGATCAGGTTCATCAAGGTTATCATGAATAATAGCAATTAGTCTTTGTAAGAAATCCTCATCTGCTTTTGAGTGAGTAATGCTTTGATAAGCAAGTTCGGGTGAGTTCCTGAACATTTCCTGCATTTTTCTTCGGCTCTCCAGCAGGTTCTCAATTCTGGCCAGAAGATAATCGGTAGAGTACGGTTTCTCAATATATTCGTCTGCACCACAATTAATCCCTTCAATTTTGGATTCCAAATTGGTTCTGGCAGTTAATAGGATGACCGGTATATGACTATACTTAATGTTCTCCTTCATTGTTTTGCAAAATTCCAATCCATCCATTATAGGCATCATTATATCACAAATTACTATATCTACATTTTCCTTATCCAAAATGTCTAGAGCCTCCATTCCGTTTTTACACTGCAATACATGATATTTTTTTATCAAATGTTTATAGAGAAGATGCTGAAACTCCTCGTTATCTTCCACAGTGAGAATTGTTGGTGTAGCACTTGGCTTTTGACTTTTCAGCAAGGCTATTTGTGAGGATTCTGTTTTTTCGAATTGATCCTCTTCATCGTGAATATTTATACTTTGTTCCTGCTTAATTGGAAGAGTCATCACAAAGATTGTCTTTCCCATTTTAGAGTTATCACAACAGATCGTTCCCTTATGCAGCTCCACCAGCGACTTTACAAACGCAAGGCCCAAACCTGTTCCCTGGATGTTTTTGTTCAATTTAAATAAAGGTTCAAATATTTTTTCGACGTATTCGTCAGGAATTACATCACCATCATTTTCAATTTTTATTTCAAAGTATTTTTCATTGCACCTTAAACCCAGCTCTATGACTGTATGAGAATGTTTTAACGCATTTGAGAATAAATTACTTAATATTTTCGTTAAGACTTCCCTGTCAACATCGGCATAAAGGCTCTTGATTGAATAGAGTGTGTTAAATGTAATTTTTTTGGATTCAAAACTCGGCTTGAATCTATTAATTGTTTCGTTTACAATATTTATGATATCGGCTTTTGCAAAATTTAATCTGAGAACCTGTGATTCCGTCTTCCTAAAATCCATTAATTCATTCACCAGCTTCAACAATCTGTTGACATTTCGTTGGATAATTGTAAGATTTTCCAGATAGGGACTTTGCCGGTCGATATTTTTAATAACATCTTCCAATGGGATCTTAATCAGGCTTAAAGGAGTTCTTATCTCGTGTGTAATATGTGTAAAGAATTCAATTTTTGCAGTATATAGTTCCTTCTCCTTGGTGTTTTCAAGTTCTTTGAGTACCCTTGCATTACGGCGTTTAGCTTTTCTAACAATGTTGCGTATGCTATAATACAGGATGGCACCTGCTATTGCAAGATAGAGTAAGTACGCCCATACTGTCTGGTACCATGGTGGTAAAATATTGATAGACAGGGATACGCCTGTTTCGTTCCAGATTCCGTCACTGTTAGCTCCTTTTACTTTAAATGTATAACTTCCCGGTGATAAATCTGTATAATTTACCTGATGGGCCTGGTAGCCAAAAATCCAGTCGTTATCACGTCCCTCTAATTTATATGCGTAAATATTACCTTTAGGATAGACGTAGCTAAGGGCGGCAAAGCCAATGCTAAATACTGAAGAATTATATGGGATGTTGATGCTATTGCTATGTGTGATAGAGTTTATTAATGGAGACTCTTCGTCATTTAAAGAAACTTCTTTATTTTGAATTTGGAAACTGGTCAGAACTAGCGGTGGAATGTATTCATTAATGCCCAAATCACATGGATTAAATGCCACAAAGCCTTTAACGCCTCCAAAGTATATTTTACCGTTATGATCTTTAAATCCGGACTTGTAATTGAACTGATCTCCCAATAGTCCGTTCGAATGTGTATAAATTATAACATCCAAGCTCTCAGGATCAAGCCTGAAAATCCCCTTGTTTGTGCTGCCCCAAATATACCCTTTCGGATCCTCTATCAGCTTGTAGATAACATCGTTGGGTAAGCCTGTGTTAGAAGTAATTAAAGTAGAAAAGGAGTTTGACTCTCTGTTGAAGACTCCAATACCTGCCCCTTCCGTACCTATCCATAATCTGTTTTTTTTATCTTGTAACAGGCAAATAATTGATTTTCCGGTATCCTCGTCTTGTGTTTCAGATGCTGATAAATAGTGATGCCATACTTCTGAGAATCTGTCGTATGAGAAAACTCCATTGCCAATTGTGGCAAACCATAGAGTGCCTCTATAGTCTTCAAGTATATCGTTAACCTGGTTTTTTATGATTTCCTCCTTAATTCTCCTAAAGTCGTCTGTCTGCTCATTGTAGTATTGCAAGCCGGTCGATGACCCGATCCATATTCTTCCTGAGGTATCCTTATAAATTGAATAAATATTATCATCTTTTATCGAGTAGTCTGACACACCGTTTTTATACGAATCCACCTCTTGAGTTTCTAGATTCATAACATGAAGACCATCAGAAAATGTTCCTACCCATAATCTGTCTTCATCGCATAACAGGGAATGAATATTTCCTGATGTTATCGGGCTTTTAGTGAACTCTATAGTTATTGGGTTAAATTTATTAAGTCCGGCATCTTCTGTCCCGATCCAAATGTTTTTCTTTTTGTCTTCACAAAACTCACTGATACTTTTCCCACTTATTGAGTTTTTACCAGGTTTCGGATAGTATTTTTCAAACTGTGTGAAAGAGTTATGGAAATAGCTGACCCCACCAAAAAAAGTACCAACCCATACCCCTCCTTCTTTATCCTGGTAAAGACTGTGAATTGCGTTGTCGGATAATGAATAAGGATTATTATGACTATGTTTAAGATTAACAAAATCATTTGTTCTTAAATCATAGATAAATACACCTTCCTCAGTACCGATCCACAGTTCCTGATTGTCAGTTTTTATCATACACCGTACAAAGAGAGGTGAATTGTCCTGTCCCTTCTCCAAAAACGGAGTAAATTTTTCGGTATGCAAATCGAACCGTTGTACACCCTTATTGACCGTCCCGACCAACAGATAGCTGGAGCTAAATGACAAAATGGTATTAATATCGTTCTCTGAAATCTTATTCCTTTTCTCATCTATCAGAAACTCCTTCACTTGAGCAGATGCCGGGTTAATTTTAAGCAATCCCCGCCCATAGGTCGCCACCCATACGTTGCCATCCACATCAAAATCAAATTTTCGTACGTTTGTATTCTTCAACCGATATATTTTAAGTTCTTTTTCATTGCTCAAACAATATATACCCTTGTCTTGTACACCTATCCAAATATTCCCTTTCCCATCTCTTTTTAAATCCCTGACTGCGCCCTCCACCTTTTCCCCGTCAGTCGTTTTCATATCGAAACGGAAAAATTTTTCACACATTGGATCGTAAATATATATTCCGTTGGTTGTCCCAACCCATATCTTCTCATTGCTATCTTGGAGCAGCGACAGGATTTTATTTGAACCGATGCTACGGCTATTTTCGTTGTCTTTCTTAAAGATTTTAAACCTTAGCCCGTCGTACCGGTTCAACCCGTCTAACGTGCCAAACCAAATGAAACCGGTTTTATCCTGTAAGATAGAATATACCATATTTTGCGAAAGGCCGTCCTCTACAGCCATATTTCTGAAATAATAATCGGAGTTTTTGGCCAAAGATGCCGGTGATAACAGCAAACCGCCCAGGCAAAACAACACGGCTGTTATTATAGGTACTTTCGTATTCATTATTCATCCAAAATTAATGTCGAGGTTAATTAATAACTAAAGTAATTATTTTTTCGGTAAATTTTATTTATTTTCACCTCTTATAAACGGGAATTGTGCGAAATGGGAAGATAGTATCATTTTGTGAAATGATATTCCTCTTTGTGCCTGGATTTATCAATTAATTTTGATCGGGGCACTTTTTAATCAATTTCAGAAGAGGAGAACAAAGAATGAATCCAACCATCAAAAAAACAGGAATTCTTATTTTTTCGTTGGCAATAAGTCTCAATATCGTTTATTCTCAAAAAATATCATAGGAGAGCCTTCTTCTTGAGATGACAAACAGGAAGACTTTGGCTGAATATCCTTCACCCGGCTATTTCTGTAAACAATTCAGCAGTTACGACCGGGCATCGGTTGAATCTGATCAAAAAAGCTGGTTTGCTAATTGGGACAGAAGCATGTTTGTAAGAACTGAAACCGATCACGGCAGAAAGGAGTATGTGCTGATGGATGCAAAAGGACCGGGAGCTATCGTAAGGATGTGGATGACATTTTCCGGCGAGAATTCGAGACGAGGAGTGCTAAGGATTTATCTCGATGATTATTTTGCAATCCGCACAATTACCCTTAAAATTAACGCTGAGAATTATGAACAAGCACTTCGAAGCACTATAATTCACATTTCATTTGATGGCATAAGGACAATCAGTGCTCCTATCGGCGACTTTTTCGGTACAGGTTATAAGATAAGAAAAAACCATTCATGGTACACGAAAGTGGACGATGACAGTACTATGTCGTGTTACTGGGTGATGCCTTTTAAAAGGAAATGCAATATCTTGCTCGAAAACAAAGGGGATCAGAATATCAACATTGAACAAGCAAAGGCATAGAGTTATAGAGCCATTTTACGAGCAGGATACGATAGGTGTAGAAATACTGAGAAATTTAGATATTAATAAGGGAAAGAATTTACTGCAAATAGAATATTTGGAACATGAAAATTATGATGGAACTAAATACCAGGTTGGTATGGATTGTATTGAGTTCTTCAATCATTAGCCCTTGACATGGGACGGCATTGAGCACGACAACAGCTCCCTCCAGCGAAGATAGATGATTTTTGTCTGGTAATATCTAGACGAATTCGTTTAAAAAACCTCTATCTTTGTATCTGTAAATATAAAGTTCAATTTTCGCATAATTTATGAATGTAAATGATTACAGTTAAATATAAAACATTGTTTGTCGCGAACTTAGTTGTAATTGTAATGCATGCGAATCTTAAATAAAGAGATAAAACAGATGGCAAGAAAGAGAAAACAACTTCCCTTGCTGGAAGGTGTGACAATTACCGGCGTAGCTGCCGAAGGTAAGGCGGTGGCGAAGGTTGATGGCATGACGCTGTTTGTACCTTTTGCAGCTCCCGGCGATGTGGCCGACATCCAGCTAACGCGTAAGAAGAGCACTTTTGCCGAGGGGAGGGTAGTGCGGTTTCAGCAATTTTCAACGCAGCGGAGCGATCCTTTCTGCCGGCACTTCGGGATGTGTGGCGGCTGCAAGTGGCAGCACCTGCCCTATGAGGAGCAGCTGCGGCACAAGCAGCAGCAGGTGGTTGACAACCTTACAAGGATAGGCAAGGTAGAACTGCCAGAGATCACCCCCATTCTGGGAGCACCTGATACCACTTTTTACCGCAACAAGCTTGAATTTACATTCTCCAACAAACGGTGGCTCACCGAGGAGGAGATAAGCTCTGGTAAGGAGTTCACTCAAATGAACGCTCTTGGTTTCCATATCCCCGGCATGTTCGATAAGGTGCTTGATATCGACAAATGCTGGCTGATGGATGATTTTTCCAATCAGATCCGGAATTGCATACGGGAGTTTTGCCTGGAAAAGGGTTTCCCTTTTTTTGATCTGCGCTGCCAAAATGGGCTCATGCGCACCCTTATGATCCGCAACAGTTCCATAGGAGAATGGATGGTGATTGTGGTTTTTTATGAAGATGATGTAGAAAAAAGAGAGGAGTTGATGAATTTCATAAGTGATAGATTTCCACAAATTACATCACTGCTATACATCATTAACCAAAAAGCAAACGATACCATTACCGACCAGGAGGTGGTGACCTGGCGCGGCAGGGATCATATCTTTGAAGAGATGGAAGGATTGAGCTTCAAGATCGGCCCCAAGTCGTTCTACCAGACTAACAGCGAGCAGGCATATCATCTTTATGAGGTTGCACGTAGCTTCGCACAGCTCACAGGCAATGAGCTGGTGTACGACCTTTATACCGGTACTGGCACCATCGCCAACTTTGTTGCAAGTGAGGCAAAAAAAGTAATTGGTATTGAGTATGTAGAGGAGGCAATTGAGGATGCAAGGGTAAACGCGCAGATAAACGGGATCGAAAATGCGCTCTTTTTTGCCGGTGATATGAAGGATGTACTTACGGCGGAGTTTATTTCAGAACATGGTCATCCCGACGTAATTATTACAGATCCGCCCCGCACTGGTATGCACGTAGATGTTGTCAATGCCATTTTGTTTGCAGCACCAGAAAGGATTGTCTATGTAAGCTGTAACCCGGCCACTCAGGCGCGTGATCTTAATCTGCTGGACTGCAAATACAAGGTTAAACGAGTACAGCCGGTCGACATGTTCCCACATACCCACCATGTGGAGAATGTGGTGTTGTTGGAGAAAAGAGGTTAATTTGATTATGAATGTTCGCACATCTACTTTCGTACTATTAATGGCAGTTGTTTTTGTTATTACCGTGGACAATGTTTTTGCCGCGGAACCACAACAAGAGCAGGTGCTCAAGATGCTATACGAGATGATGGAAGATAAGGCAGTGTTCATGTCCGAAAAAGAAGAACGTGTCGCCTCGATAAAGCAGATGTTGAGAATGCCCAATATGAACGAGATGCAGCGATACGACATAAACCTGCAGTTGTTTAACGAGTATAAAACTTATATTTCCGATTCTGCCATTCATTACGCTAAGCAGAATGTGGAGCTCTCCGAAAGCTTAGGTGATAGCTACAGAATCAATGAATCGAAACTTAATCTCACCTCTTTATATATAGTCTCGGGACTCTATATCGAGGCATTAGATATTCTCACGAATATCAATAAAACTGAGCTCGCCGATAACCTGTTAGTCAACTATTATGATAGCTATAAGCAGTTATATAGAAGCTACTCGTTCAATAATCCCATTGCTCCTGTATATACCGTTAAGAGCAGCCTGTACCGGGACTCGTTGTTAAGTGTCCTGAATAAAGAATCCAACCATTACAAGATTGTTTTTGCCGAAAAGCTGTTCGACGAAAATCGATTAGCCGAATCACAACAAATTTTACAAGAGCTAATCAATCAATCGGAAGAGGAGAATCATGAAAAGGCCGTTTTAACCTATGCCCTTGCAAATATTTACCGTAAAGAAGGAGATATTGACAAGCAAATAGCCTATTATGCGATATCGGCTATTTGCGATATAAAGAATGCGATTAAGGAAAATGCTTCTATGCAGGCATTGGCGATCACACTATTTGAGACCGGTAACATAGAAAAGGCTTATGATTGCATCAAATCGTCGATGGAAGATGCCATGTTTTGTAATGCCCGTTTGCGGACGTATGAAATCTCACAAATACTTCCGATAATCGATTCGGCTTATCAGGAAAAAGTCAGGAATCAGCAGTCAGAACTGCAGCTCTTCCTTGTTCTGGTGAGTCTCTTGTCGCTGTTCCTCATCATCGCTGTTATCTACGTCTATCGACAAATGAAAAAGATCGCCCGAATAAGAAAGGAGTTATATCAAACGAATCTGAAGTTGAATGACCTGAATAATGATTTACAACGTACTGTCGATCAATTGAACAGAACGAATAGAAAATTGTCGGATGTAAACGATGAATTGTCCGAATCCAACGAAATAAAGGAAACCTATATCGGCCATTTCCTAGATCTTTGTTCCACCTATATAGATAAGCTAGAGAAATACCGGAACACGCTCAATAAAAAAGCTGCCGAACGAAAGATAGACGAACTTTTCAGGATGTTGAAATCGCATGATATGATTGATCAGGAGCTGAAGGAGCTATATAAACTGTTCGATAACATCTTTCTTCATCTGTATCCCAATTTCGTGGAGGAATTTAACTCTCTGTTGCTCGAAGAAGAACAATTTAACCTGAAACCTAATGAATTGCTGAACGTAGAACTACGTATATTTGCTCTGATCCGGTTAGGGATAACCGACAGTTCACGCATTGCCAATTTCCTGCATTATTCGGTAAACACTATCTATAATTATCGTACTAGAGTACGAAATAAAGCGGCTGTACCCCGCGATAAATTTGAAAGTCTTGTGAGGAAAATTGGAGTTATACAGAAAATTTGAGATATATATCATCTACTTTTTCACGTCTCTATATTTGAGTATTATGCTGATGTACAGACTGTATAACTATTGTTGTATCTATATGTTAACTATCCTGATTTTTTTTCTGTTACTTCATCTTTTACATTTGCCTATGTTATTGTTGAATTTATCTTGAGGCTACTATTCATTGAAATTAAACGAGAACGATGAAATTTTAATTAGTCGACCCTAGAAAAGTACTAATGTAAATTGATGTATAAATGTGACTATAACCTTTGTATTTTTTATTTTCTAAATTTATTAACATGGGGGAAAAACAAAAATTATCCAAAGAGCCTATTGCATGCAGGTTATTATTATTATTGATGTTGTGTGTAATATTCAGTATTCATCTGTCGGCTCAGAATCAAAAAACTATTTCCGGGAATATCACTGATGAGAATGGTGTTTCTGTTATAGGTGCTTCCGTTTTTGTAAAAGGGACTACAACCGGTACCGTAAGTGATATCGATGGTAATTTTTCTTTGGCAGTGCCCGAATCATCAGTAATAACCATATCTTATATGGGATATCACCCGCAGGAGATATCGGTTGCTGGTAAAACGAATCTCTCTATTGTGCTAAAAGAGGACAATCAGCTGCTGGATGAGTTGGTTGTAATCGGATATGGTGTGATGAAAAAAAGAGATCTCACAGGCGCTGTATCATCGGTTTCGGGGGAGACGATGAAGGACAAGCCGGTAGCCAGTATCGGGGAAGCGCTTCAGGGACGGGCTGCAGGTGTGCAGGTCATCTCCTCCGGTAAACCGGGTGACAATGTCTCCTTCCGCATCAGGGGAATTAGCACTATCAATAACAGCGAACCGCTTCTGGTTATAGACGGGGTACCCACGGACCTGGGAATCAATTCCCTGAATATGGAAGATGTGGAAACCGTGGATGTGCTCAAAGATGCTTCTGCCACTGCCATTTACGGGTCGCGGGGGGCAAACGGCGTCATATTGGTTACCACGAAGAAGGGGAAATCTGGTGACGGATCTATCTCATTTAGTGCGAACTGGGGAGTACAAACTGCTACCGGCATGCCACAGATGTTGAATGCTACACAGTTTGCCTCGTTACATAACGAGATGATTGCCAATTATAACCAGTTCGCCTCCTCCCCGCTGACACAGCGCGCCGACTTTGCTGATCCAACGGTTTGGGGTGAAGGTACCGACTGGCTTGATGAACTCTTCCGTTCGGCGAGAATGAGAAACTATACGGTTTCCTATTCCGGAGGTAGTGATAAGGGAAATTATTATGTGTCGGGAGGAGTATTCGATCAGGACGGTGTTGTGTCTAATACATCATACCGACGATACACGGTGCAGTTCAATAGCGAATCGAACGTGCGTTCATGGATAAAATTCGGGAACAATATAACCCTGAGTCACGATATCAAGAAACAGGGTTCTTATGATATTCGCGGTACTATGGCTTCGTTACCTACTCAGCCGGTTTACAACGAAGATGGTTCATACTCCGGTCCTGGAGAACCGGCTTATCAGTACGGGGATATACGCAATCCTATTGGAACAGCAACACTTAGCCGAAACAGAACCAACGGATACAACGTGCTTGGAAATATCTTCGCTGAAATAAAACCGGCAGATAAACTTACTTTTAAGTCACTGGGTGGCATCGACTTCAAGTTTTGGGATCAGAACAGCTTTAGTCCCAAATATGACTGGAAGCCCATCCCGCAGCCGCAGTCATCACTGTATGAAGAGTCGAATAAAAGTCTTACCTATCTGTGGGACAATACGCTTACTTACCTCGACACCTTCGCAGATAAACACAACGTAAACGTGATGATTGGTTCCAGCGCCCAGAATAACTTGTATAACCGCATGAACGCAAGTGTGCAGGGATTCCTGAGTGATAATAACAGCCAGTTGAATAACGGGCTTACCGACCCCACCGTCGGGGGTACCAAAAATGATTGGGCTATCCTCTCGTTTATGGGGCGAGCCAATTACAATTACGACAACAAATATCTTTTCACCGCAACAATCCGTCGCGATGGCTCCTCCCGATTTTCCAAAGAAAACAGGTGGGGTACTTTTCCCTCGTTCTCCGCAGCTTGGCGCTTGTCGGAAGAACCTTTCTTCCACGCAAACGAATGGGTCGACGATGTGAAAGTCCGTTTGGGATACGGAGAAACGGGAAACCAGGGAGGTATAGACAACTACGCCTATTTTACCAGGTTGAAAACAGGGCAGTATGTGTTCAACGGCACACCGGTTTCTACGCTTTATCCGCTGGTGATGCCCAATCAGGATGTACAATGGGAGACGGTAAGGCAGTTTAATGCCGGGGTGGATCTCTCTTTATTGAATCAACGGATTAATCTGACGCTTGATGCTTACCTAAAAAACACAAGCGATATGCTGGTGCCGATGTCAGTACCCATCACTACAGGTTATTCAGACATTTACGTGCCGAGTATAAATGCCGGAGAGATTAGGAACAAAGGGCTTGAGCTGACTGTCTCCTCCAGAAACCTCACGGGCCAGTTTGAATGGGATACCGATTTCAATGTTTCTTACAATAAGAATGAAGTAATCAAAATGAATGACGGTATTGCCCTGTTTACCGGTGGGGATATCAATATGACTAAAGTGCAGGTGAGTGCCGAAGGACGACCTGTGAACGCGTTCTATGGTTATGTAACCAACGGCATCTTCCAGAATCAGGAGGAGGTGGACCGGTATGCTACGCAGGTAACCGGCGGAACAGCACCTGGCGATATCAAGTTTCGTGATCTTGACAACAACGGAGTCATCAATGCCGATGACCGTACCTTTATCGGTAATCCATTCCCTGAATGGACGTTCTCCATGAACAACAGCTTTGCTTACGGAAATTTCGACCTGCAGGTCTTTTTCCAGGGTGTGGCCGGAAACGACATTTACAATGCCAACAGAATATGGCAGGAAAGTATGTCAGTCCCGCAGAACCAGACGACAAAGGTGTTGGACCGCTGGACAGGAGAAGGAACAAGTAACAGTGTTCCGCGTGCTGTCTACAGTGACCCCAATCAGAATGTACGCCATTCCAACCGGTTTATCGAGGATGGATCATACCTTCGTTTGAAAAATCTCACGTTAGGATATACGCTGCCGAAATCAGTAGCACAGAAGGCTCAACTAAGTATGGCACGACTCTATCTCTCTTGCCAGAACCTCTTTACATTGACCGGTTATTCTGGTTTTGATCCTGAAGTAGGGGCAGGAGGTGTAGATCTCGGCACCTATCCGATAACACGTACAATCAGTTTAGGCCTAAATATTCAATTTTAATCGATGACAATATGAGAAAAATAGCATATATAATTGGACTTTTATCGGTATTGACACTCTTTGGATCCTGCTCCGATTTTTTGGATAAAGTTCCGTATGAAGACCCAAGTGCCGAGGCACTCACGGACGAAGCGTCGGCTATTGCCCTGGTAAATGGGGCTTATCAGCCGCTACAGCGTCCCAAATTATACAACATGAGAATCTGGACGCTCGATATCATTGCAGGAAACAGCGAAGTGGGTGCTGGTGGAGGCACCGACGGGATAGAGACTGTTACCTTGGCAAATTTTGTAGCTACAGCCGACAATGCAGCTGCACTGGACATATGGCGAGGTCCCAATCCCGGGATACTATACTGCAATACGGTATTGGAAAATGTGCCGAAGATGGATATCGACGAATCGTTGAAAAACCGTTCTATCGGAGAAGCGAAGTTTCTTCGTGCCAACTATTATTTCATTCTGGTGCAGCTTTTCGGAGATGTCCCGATGACGGTCTCTACACCGAAGCCTGGAGACAACCTGCTGCCCGAGCGTACCGACAAAATGACCATCTACAACGAGGTGATAATTCCTGACTTGAAGGATGCAATTGAATTGTTGCCGGTCAGGGAAGCATATTCGGGAAGCGACATCGGCCGTGCTTCCAAGGGTGCGGCTGCCGGCATGCTGGCAAAGGTTTATCTGACATTGGGAATGTATGCAGAATCACTACAGATGAGTGAGCTGGTAGAGAGCCTCGGTTATACCCTGAATTCCGATTACAGCGATAGCTTCGGGGGTGAGGAACGGCATAAGAACACAGCAGAGTCTCTGTTTGAAGTGCAATATTACGGACTGACCAAGGCTGGTTTCTGGAGTGATGAAAACCAGGCCAACTGGCTAAGTACCTACATGGGTCCGCGTAATACAGGATGGGTTGGCGGTGCTTATGGCTGGAACCAACCGACACAGGAGTTCGTGGACCAATATGAGAATGGGGACTTGCGTAAAGACAAAACTGTCTTGTATGAGGGAGGCCCTGATTTCGACGGCAAATCATACAAAGCAAATATGTCGAACACGGGTTACAATGTTCGGAAGTTCCTTGTGCCACTGTCCGTTTCTCCAGATTATAATACCAACTCAGCGAACATCGTGGTATTGCGTTTTGCAGATGTGTTGTTGATGAAAGCTGAAGCGCTGAATGAGCTGGGAAGAACAACAGAAGCAGAAGAACCATTATACCAGGTGCGTAAAAGAGCAGGCCTGACAAATCGGGGAGATGTGGAGAATCTCACAACCGAACAGATGAGAGAGAAAATCAGAAATGAACGTCGCATTGAACTGGCCTTCGAAGGACATCGCTGGTTCGATATCATCAGGTGGGATAACGGACAATATGCCTTGGATTTCCTGCACTCCATCGGTAAAATCAACGCGACGCAGAAACACCTGTTGTTTCCTATCCCGCAAAAGGAGAGGGATGCCAATCCTAATCTCACACAAAATCAAGGATATTAATATCAAAAAGAGAGACTGTTATGAAGATATACAGATTACTATTTTTACTGTCGTTGTGGGTCACACTGTTTGTAGGGTGTGCCGACGATAATTACATGGAACTGGACAAGGGAAGCAGTCCCCTTGAAATAACTGCTTCATCGGCTGAAATCGAGCTGGATGCTGCAAATCCGACTTCGGAAGCCCTGAAATTGTCATGGACAACCGGTTCCAACCAGGGTACCAATGCCGGAATTAGCTATACCTTTCAGATGGATTTGCAGGGTAATAACTTTGTCGGAGGTGTATCGATTGATTTGGGAAGGGGTGTATACGAAAAAATTTACAAGAACGAAGAGCTGAATGAGATATTGCTAAATAATTTTGGTGTTGAGGTCAATAAGGAGGTAGTGCTGGAGGCTCGTGTTATTGCTACTATCGCTGCAGAGGGTATCGAACCGGAGATTTCGAACCTGCAACGCCTCTCGGTCAAAACACACAAACCGATTACCAAGACACTGTACATGCTGGGTGATGCTACACCCAACGGATGGAATGCCGGCGAAGCCACAGAAATGCGCCCCATCAGCAATGTTCCCAAAGGGTTTACCTGGACCGGATCGCTTTCGCCTGGCAATGTTAAATTTATCACCACGCTGGGAGAGTTTGCTCCCTCTTATAACAAGGGAGAGAGCGATACGAAACTCTATCTGCGCGAAAGTTTTGATGATCCCTACGACGAACAGTTCGAAATAACTGAAGGAGGAACCTATACGGTAAAAGTGAATTTGATTACGATGACAATCAGTATTGTAAGAGGTGAAGGACCGGAATATAGCGAATTGTGGTTTGTAGGCAATCCCACCGGATGGAGTTTTCAGCCGATGGCCGTGAATCCTGTGGATCCGTTTATCTTCCATTACAATGATGACCTTTCAGCCGGGGGTGAATTTAAAATAGGAACTGCAGCAGGAAACTGGGACGCACCCTTTTTCCGTCCCACTGTTGATAAGACAGCAGAAGGCATAGGCCTCGATGTGGACAAATGGGCGGGTGATCCTGATTATAAATGGAACATTACTGGCGGCGTATATAAAATCAAACTGGATACACGGGACATGAAGATAGATATCGTTCCATTTGTGCCATTTGAAATGGTTTACCTCGTAGGCGATGCTTCACCCAATGGATGGGATATTGGCAATGCTACCCCTATGACGGCCACAGCCGATCCCTACAAGTTCACATGGAGCGGATCACTTAAGGGTGGAGAGCTGAAGTTTACGTGCGACAAGCAATCCGATTGGAATGGTGCCTGGTTTATTGCGAGCGAAGCAGATAAATCACCTACGGGGCAGACAGAACAGATGTTGTTTAATTATCCCGGGGCTGGCGTGGACTACAAGTGGAGGATTTCGGAATCCGGCACTTATAAAATCGAACTCGATCAGTTAAAAGAAACCATCACCATTCAAAAACAATAAACAAACAGGGATGATCTGCCACATCGGATGAAAGGTGTGGCAGATCCCTGATTCAAATTATGATTAAAAAAATCACCTTCCTGTTTTTTATCTGTTTGCTGACATTGGTTTCATGCAAAGATGATTATGATACAAAAAACAATCCGGTAACTTATGGCGATGCCTATCTGGCGGTTGGCATTACTACCGATAAGTCGGTATATAAACCAGGGGAGACTGTTCGTATTACCCTGAAAGAAAAACCTTCCGGCAACCCAAAAGTGCGTTATTCGCACCTGGGAAAAGTAATAAAGGAGGAGGAGCTGCAGGGGACGAGCTGGTCATGGATTACACCAGCAGAAGATTTCAAAGGGTATATGGTGGATATTTACGAAACTGATGAAAAAGGAGAAAAGATTTATCACACCATTGCTGTGGATGTTTCTTCCGACTGGACAAAGTTTCCTCGTTACGGCTTTCTCTCTTCATATGGTGATCTGTCGAAGATGCAGGTTGGGAGAAATATTGAGATTTTAAACCGTTACCACATCAACGGGGTTCAATTTTATGACTGGATGCACGACCACCACCGCCCGCTGGCAGGAACCGTAGATAATCCGCTGTCCCAGTGGCCCGATCTCATTGGTCGTACCAACTATCTCTCTACAGTGAAAAGTTATATTGATGCCATACATGGGAGAGGAATGAAAGCGATGTTTTATAATCTCGCATTTGGCGCATTGAGCAATGCGGCGGCTGATGGTGTAAAGGAAGAGTGGTATATTTTCAAGGATTCCAACCGCTCAGTCAAAGACAGTCACCATCTTGATTCCCCCTTTCGCAGTAGCATTTACCTCACAAATCCGGCAAACAATGCGTGGCAGAACTATCTCATAGCACGTCATAACGATGTATACCGGGTATTCGATTTCGACGGTTATCATATTGATCAGTTAGGTAACCGGGGAATGGTATACGATTATGAGGGCAATGTGGTGAAGCTGGATGAAACCTATGCTCCCTTTGTTGCTGCCATGAAGCAGTACGAATCTGGCAAGCGGTTGGTGATGAACGCGGTTGGCCAATACGGACAAAAGTATATTGCCAAATCTCAAGTAGACTTTCTCTATACCGAAGTGTGGGATGAAAGCAAAACTTACGAAGAGCTGGCAGAAGTGATTCATGACAACAATGCTTATGCTGATAACAAGAAACAGACCGTGCTTGCTGCTTATGTTAACTATGCAAAATCCAACAGTTCTGGTTATGTGAATGCACCGGGTGTATTGTTGACCAATGCGGTGATATTCTCGTTCGGAGGGGCTCACCTTGAACTGGGTGAACACTACCTGGCAAACGAATATTTTCCAAATTCTAACCTGCAGATAAAGAGAGAGTTGAAGGAGGCTTTGGTTTGTTACTACGATTTCCTTGTGGCTTATCAGAATCTTTTACGTGACGGAGGAGCGTTTGCTTCGTTTAGTGTGCAGTCGGTCGACAATCGGGCCAGGTTCGAAAGCTGGCCTTCATCACAGGGGACTGTAGCCGTTACCGGCAAAAGATTTACAGACAAGGAAGTGATTCATTTTCTTAATTTCTCTGATGTAAATTCCATGGAATGGAGAGATACCAATGGAATCCAGAAAGAACCAGCGATGATCATCGGCGCGGGAATAAAAGTTACAGTGAACAGTGAAGTGAAAAATGTCTGGTTTGCTTCGCCGGATATAAACGGTGGGGCAGCCAGAACGCTCGACTTCACACAGGCAGAGAATGAAGTCAGATTGACACTTCCGTCGTTGAAATATTGGGACATGATTGTCATCGAGTATTAACTATCATGTAAAAGAAATTTGATGAAGTATCTACAATTTATATTACTGCTGATTCTCTTTACTCCTTTTGTCATCTATGCACAACAAGGTGGTAGAGTGAAGGAGGTCACCTCATATACAAAAGAGGGAAATAGGGTTGTGTTTAATGCGGATGATGGATCGAGGCTATCACTGGATTTTCTCAGCAGCTCTGTCGTGAAAATATGGTTCGATCCCCATGGCACATTTGTTTGCAAAAATAAATCGTTTGCAGTAATCAATGAGGACCTCGAAAATATGGGGAAGATAACGGTGAACGACGAACCATCATCCTACGAGATATACACTTCCAGGCTCCGTATCAGGATGAACAAGAGCCCGATGCAACTACAGATTTTTGATAAATGGCAAAAACTGTTGTTCAGTGATTATAAGGAGATCGGTCACGTGTCTGACTCCACGGCGAAGAAAGCTTACAAGGTATTGCGAGACGACGAACAGTTTTTCGGCTTGGGAGAAAAGGCCGGGCCTCTCAATCGACGCGGACGGGAATACAAGATGTGGAACAGCGACCGCCCCTGCTACAGTGTAAACGAGGATCCGCTATATAAAAGTATACCCTTCTTTATGAGTAGTTACCAATATGGGATTTTCCTTGATAATACTTATAAAACAGAATTCAAATTTGGTACAGAGTCCAATGAATATTATTCGTTTGAGGCACCAGACGGAGCATTTGTCTATTACTTTATTTTCGGGAAAGATTATAAGGATATCCTGAGTCAGTATATCTCCCTGACAGGGAAACCTATTATGCCGCCTAAGTGGGCGTTTGGCTTCTCGCAAAGTCGTGGTCTTTACACGAAAGAAGCGCAGGCACTGGAGGTGGCTGCCGAATTCCGTAAGCGTCAAATTCCATGCGATATAATCTATCAGGATATCGGTTGGACACAATATTTGCAGAATTTTGAATGGAGAGAGGAAAATTACAACAATCCGAAGCAAATGCTCTCTACTTTAAATGAGCAAGGTTTTAAAGTGATTCTTTCACAGGATCCGGTGATCTCTCAAGCAAATAAGAAACAGTGGGCAGAAGCCGACAGTCTCGGTTATTTCGTAAAGGATTCCCGAACAGGGAAAGCGTATGATATGCCCTGGCCATGGGGAGGTAACTGTGGGGTGGTGGATTTTACCATTCCGGAGGTGACCGACTGGTGGGGTGAGTACCAGCAGAAACCATTAAATGATGGAGCTGCCGGATTCTGGACAGATATGGGCGAACCGGCATGGAGCAATGAGGAGGACATTGATCGACTTCATATGCGGCACCATATCGGTATGCACGGTGAGATTCACAATGTGTACGGACTGACCTGGGACAAGGTAGTAAAAGAGCAGTTTGAAAAGAGGAACCCGGGCAAACGGGTGTTCCAGATGACGCGTGCAGCTTATGCCGGACTCCAGCGCTATACCTTTGGCTGGAGTGGCGATAGCGGCAATGGCAATGATCTCCTCGAAGGGTGGGGGCAACTACGGAACCAGGTGGCGATCGGTATCTCTGCCGGATTGGGAGGTATTCCGTTCTGGACAACAGATATTTCTGGCTATTGCGGTGATATTACCGATTACCCGGCAACGGCAGAACTCTACACCCGGTGGATGCAGTTTGGCATTTTTAATCCATTGAGCCGTGCTCATCACGAAGGTGATAATGCGGTAGAACCTTGGATGTTTGGAGAAACAGCTGAGAAAAACAGCAAAGCTGCCATCGAATTGAAATATCAGCTCTTTCCTTACCTGTACACTTATACCCGGAAGGCGCATGATACAGGATTGCCTATTATGAGGGGGCTGTTTATGGAATATCCCTACGACGAAGTGGCACTGAAGGTTGAAGATCAGTTTATGTTTGGTGAAGAACTGCTTGTAGCGCCGGTATTGAAAAAGGGAGAAAGGGTAAAGCGTCTCTATCTGCCCGAAGGGGAATGGATTGATTTTAACGACAAAAAAACCGTTTATTTGGGTGGACAGCAAATTGCTTATCGTGCATCTTTAAATGTGATTCCCATTTTTGTAAAGAAAGGCTCCATCGTCCCGATGATGCCGGTAATGCAATATATCCACGAAAAGAAAGACTATCCGTTGTTTATTCATATTTTTCCCGACTATGAAGATGAAACGGCAGAATTCGAACTCTATGAAGATGAGGGAGAGAACCTCGAGTATCTCGATAACATCGCTTCAAGAACGCGGTTTACCTGTACTACGCTGTCCGACGGATACCGTACGGAAATTGTACCGTCGGATAATGGATTCAAACAATCGGACAAAAGGAACATGATCCTGGCTTATCATCTCGATAAAATGCCTGTTTCGGTCACCGTGAATGGTAAAACAGCCAAAAAAACGGATGAAGCTTCTGTTTACCGCACAGCGGAGAACGATGTTTCATCTATAGCATGGTGGTGGAGCGAGGAGTCGAATGAGTGTCGAGTGAAAATACCCGATCATAGAAAAAAGATAACCATATTAATTAAAAAAGCATATAAAAGAATCCATTGTAACCAAGACTTATGAATAAGGAACTTATAGACAAATGAAGGTCCGGTTTTTTGTCTTGGTTCTCATGTCTTAATTTTAATCATATGAGGAAAATATTTATACTATTATACTTTTGCCTGATTGCCGGCATCATAGCGGCACAGAATCTGAGATCACCAAACGGTGATCTGGAGATGAATTTCTTTGTCGATCAACAAGGAACGCCGGTGTATACCTTAAAATATAATGGGAAAACGGTGATCAATCCAAGTAAATTGGGCCTTGAGCTGATTGGAAGCGACAAGGTGGAGTTCGGTTCTGAAATTAATCGTAAAAAAGATCCCAAAACATCTTTGTACGACGGATTCAATGTAGCTGAGGTACAATACAGTTCATTCGATGAGATATGGGAGCCCGTATGGGGTGAAACGAAAGAGATCCGCAACCGATACAACGAGATGGCGGTAACACTCAACCAGAAGGATACTGATCGCGATATGGTGATCCGTTTTCGTCTGTTTGACGACGGACTTGGGTTTCGGTATGAATTTCCGCAGCAGAAGAATCTGGTTTACTTTGTCGTCAAAGAAGAGTTGACCCAGTTTGCTATGACCGGAGATCATACCGCTTACTGGATTCCGGGCGACTATGATACCCAGGAATATGATTATAATATTTCCAAATTATCGGAGATCAGAGGCCTCAATGAAGGGGGTAGACAGGAAAACCTCTCTCAGACTGGATTTTCTGATACAGGTGTACAAACTGCATTGCAGATGAAAACAGCCGAGGGCATTTACATCAACCTGCACGAAGCAGCCTTGATTAACTATGGAGCCATGCACCTGAATCTGGATGACCATGATTTCATCTTTCAATCCTGGATCACACCCGATGCCAACGGAGCAAAAGGTTATTTACAAACTCCCTGCACAATACCTTGGCGTACGATTATCGTAAGTGACGATGCACGTGATATCCTGGCATCCAATATTACATTAAACCTCAATGAGCCTTCGAAGATTGATGATACTTCCTGGATTAAACCCATGAAATATGTCGGCGTATGGTGGGAAATGATTACCGGAAAAAGCGACTGGTCCTATACGCATGATTTGCCAAGTATTCATATAGGTGTTACGGATTATTCTGTGGTAAAACCTCACGGACGACACGGAGCCACTACAGACAATGTAAAAAGATATATCGACTTTGCGGCAAAGCATGGGATGGATGGTGTATTGGTGGAAGGGTGGAACATTGGCTGGGAGGATTGGTTCGGTAATTCAAAAGATTTTGTTTTCGATTTTCAAACGCCCTATCCTGATTTCGATATTGAGGAGATACACCGTTATGCGAAAAACAAGAACATAGCAATGATCATGCATCATGAAACATCATCTTCGGTGCGAAACTATGAACGCCATCTCGATAAGGCATATCAATTGATGAACAGGTATGATTATCCTGCCGTGAAGAGCGGTTATGTGGGGGATATTATTCCCCGTGGTGAGAACCATTATAGTCAGTGGATCAACAACCATTACCAGTATGCGATAGAGAAGGCGGCGGAATATAAGATCATGGTCAATGCCCATGAGGCTGTACGTCCCACTGGTATTTCACGTACCTGGCCCAACCTGATTGCCAACGAATCGGCACGAGGAACAGAATATCAGGCTTTCGGGGGTAACAAGCCGAGTCACGTAACAGTACTGCCTTTCACGCGTCTTATCGGCGGGCCGATGGATTATACCCCGGGTATTTTCGAAATGGATATTTCTAAAATCAATCCCAACAATCAGTCGCACTGCAATTCTACCATCGCCAATCAGCTGGCATTGTACGTGACAATGAGTAGTCCATTGCAGATGGCTGCCGATCTTCCGGAGAATTACGAGCGTTTCCCCGATGCATTCCAGTTTATCAAAGATGTGGCATTGGATTGGGATGAAAGCTTATACCTCGAAGCAGAGCCGGGAGCATACATTACTGTTGCCCGAAAGGAGAAAGGAACAAATAACTGGTTCGTCGGCAATACCACGGGGAATAGCAAGTTTACTTCTAAAATCTCATTCGATTTTTTGGATCCCGGCAAACAATATATTGCTACGATATATGCTGATGCAAAGGATGCTAACTATAAGACCAATCCACAGGCTTACACTATCCGCAAGGTAGTCGTAACTGATAAATCCGAACTGATACAGCAAGCGGTAGCTGGAGGTGGTTTTGCTATTAGCCTGTTTCCAGTAAAGGATAAAGTGCAGGTCAAAGGATTAAAGAAACTGTAAATTGTGAAAAAGCGGGGTTTACATCAAAGCACCCCGCTTTTTGCTATCTTACTGCCTCAACAGTATATCCCAACTTTCTCAGACCTTCAATTAAGCCCTCCTCTCCTGGTAGGTGCAAGCATCCCACAGCAATGAATGAAGACTTCTCCTTCATGATTGCCGGCAGTTTCTCAAGCCATTTACGGTTGCGATCACCATTCAATGCATTTTTCTCTGCATCGGTGTTGGGACACGGGTCGTCAGGTATCTCTTTGTCATATAGTTCTCTCAGTGCATCAATATCCTGGGCATGATATGCTACCTGAAGATCGTCCATCTGTTCTTTCAACAAGTCGGGATGCTTCACCATACATATCAACATATCGGCTTGCCTTTGTAATGTTTGAATATTTAGCAACAAGTCTATCTGATCTTGAGCTGTTTCCAGCCCCATCACGGGACGGGAAAGCCTTATTGCTTCATCCTGAAAATACTGGTCGAGGCTTTGTGCAGAAGCAGCAGAAGGATAAAACCTCTGAAAGAGAGAGATAGAAATTAAATTTGTAAGAACTGCAGGTTTAAGCATCCCCAGCTTTTCCAGCCCAACTCCCAAAACGTCTCGGAGCATACTATCAAGCAACATCTCTTCTTCGTGGTCAAGTAATGAGCTGTAAGTTACTCCTTCAGGCATTGCCGCCTGGCTCATTATTTGCATCTGCATGCCTGCCATATCACTCATATCCAGTTCTCCAACGGTCTGCTTAGTATTTTCAAAAGCGGAGCGGATACCGTAAATGCTGTCCAGAATTGATATAGGGACAAGGTGGTGTGTGCCAAACAGATAGGATGGGTTTTCAAGTCCGTTGCCGGACACTTTCCATAACAGGGAGCCTGCATTGCTAACTGATGAATTAGAACAGGATAACAACAGAAAAAGCGTTAATAAAACACTTAAAATTTTTTTGTCATTCATTATTCGTTTTTTTGGCGAGTTAGTAATTTTTTTATTTATTTCCAATTCATAAGTCTCCTTATGTTTTTATGTAGCCACTTAGCAGCAATACATCATGTCTGTTTGCTAATTGTGAATAGACATATCATATTCAGGGCTTTCTGGATAATCTCAATTATAATATAAAAAATCAGGGAGACTCAACATATTCCCTGATTTTTTATATTAATTCATGATGCGACTTATTGAGCAGATATGCTTGTGTCAATGGGAGTATATGTTCTATTTCCCAGCTCTTTGTCCATGGTGTAAATGCCAAAGCCGTTATTGCCAATAAGTTTCAATGCGTCAATCACGCCCTGGGCAGTCTCCTCCTCTTCAACCTGTTCGTTTACGAACCATTGCAGCATGTTTTCGGTTGCATAATCATTTTCCTTCCTGGCTATTGCAACAATATTGTTTATAAGCGAGGTAACAACTCTTTCGTGCTCCAGTGTATCTTCAAAAGCATTAAGCACTGAATCCCATGATGTGCTTACCTTTTCAATAGGTGCTAATTCCACTTTATTTCCTTTGGCTATAAGATAATTCATGAACTTAAGTGCGTGATCTTGTTCTTCCTGAAACTGTACTTTAAACCAATTGGCAAAACCGGGCAATCCGGCATTAGCAAAATGAGAGGACATGGACAGATATAAGTAGGCCGACCAGAATTCGGCGTTTATCTGTTTGTTGATTGCAGATTCTAATTCTTTACTTACCATAATTATAATTGTTTTTGTTATTATCTATGTCGTTAAAACGCTTTTCATTCAAAAATGTTTAAAAAGAAGTATCCAGACTGCTTTGGATAATTCAAAAAAAAATTGATACTTCCTGGATTTTAAATTAATTGTTATCTTTGTACATTAGTTTCGTAAAAGATAGATGCTTCCGGTACTGTTTTAGGTAGAAGCCTATTTTTTTAATTTTTTTCAAATGAATATCTTAAGAGAAAAAATGATGAAATATGATGCTCCACAGCGTGCTAAAGCTGCAGGCATCTATCCCTATTTTCGGGCTATTGAAAGCGATCAGGACACAGAGGTTGTCATCAACGGGAAAAAAGTCCTGATGTTCGGTTCAAATGCCTATTTAGGTCTTACAAATCATCCGAAAGTAAAAGAGGCCGCAATTGCAGCTACAGAGAAGTATGGTACAGGAATGGCCGGATCACGTTTTCTTAATGGCACACTCGATATTCACCTTGAACTGGAACGAAAACTGGCAAACTTTGTGAATAAAGATGAGGCAATTGTTTTCTCTACAGGATTTACCGTAAATGAAGGTGTTCTTGGATGTATTACCGGAAGAGACGATTTTATCATCTGGGATGAACGTGACCACGCCTCAATAATTGAAGGATTAAGAACATCTTTCTCTACAAAGTATAAATACCGTCATAACGATATGGGATCTCTCGAGAAACAACTGAAACGTTGCGATCCAAGGAAAGTAAAGCTGATTGTTGTAGACGGTGTCTTCAGTATGGAGGGGGACTTGGCCAATATACCCGAAATAGTGAGGCTGGCGCGCAAATACAATGCCAATATAATGGTTGATGAAGCGCACAGCCTGGGTGTTCTCGGTAAGCGGTACAGCGGGCGTGGCGTGTGTGACCACTTCGGGATGCTCGACGATGTGGATCTGGTGATGGGTACATTCAGCAAATCTCTTGCATCCATTGGCGGCTTTATCGCTGGTGAATATCCTGTTATCAATTACCTGAGACACAATGCCCGTACCAACATATTCAGTGCAAGTATAACACCGGCAGCCACTGCTGCAGCTTCAGCCGCTCTTGATATTCTCAAGTCGGAGCCAGAACGGGTGAAGAGGTTGTGGGAGCTTACCGACTATGCTATTAACCAGTTTAAAGAGAGAGGTTTTGAATTAGGGCCTACCTCAACACCCATCATGCCGCTTTATGTACGCGACAATGATAAAACTTTCCTGATTACCAAACTGCTCTTTGAAGATGGGATATTTGTAAACCCGGTTGTTTCACCAGCAGTTGCACCCAACGATACCCTTATTCGTTACTCTCTGATGGCAACTCATACCAAGGAGCAGATCGACTACTCCATAGATCATATCACTGCAGTATTTAAGAAGATGAATATTCTGCAAGGAAATTGATTAGCATATGATGTGACAAAGGTGATGAGACCTGCTAACCAGACAAATAAACAGGCAGAAAACTTTAGAAAAATATCGAGGAAAAATAATGAATAAAAAACAGGTAAGCTGTTTTTCTTGTGGAATCTTCATTCTACTTTTTACCACTCTTTTTTATCAATGTAAAGCCAGTCTTTTCTCCGATAAAGTAGTTTTCATTGAAAATGGAAAAATTAAACTGGGCTTTGAAGAGAAAACAGGTAAGCTGATTCTCTTTAATGATATAGTTAGTGGCTATGAGTTTATAAACAAGAATGTTGTAATTGGTTTGCCCTGGGAGATCTGTTTCAATACCGATAAGACCGGCTTGTCTTATGCAGATGAAATTTCTCCTTTAAAATTTTCATATTCAAAGTTAGATGCACTGACACTCTCTTTATGTTGGGAAGATTTCGGTGAAATGGACAAATTAAGAGTGAATGCAGAAGTCACCCTTGATAAGAGCAAAGCGTTTTCTTACTGGAACATATCTGTTGAAGGATTGAATGGGCACGAATTAACTAGTGTGACATTTCCCAAGATTGCAGGGTTAAACGAGATGGAAAACGAAGAGTTGGTTATCCCTACATGGATGGGTAGTTTGTTTGCTGAACCCAGAAAAACACTAAAAAGAGGAAGTGGAAAAATGGAATGGATCTATCCCGGTGCACTTTCCAGTCAGGTAATTGCGATTTATAATCCGGAGAAGGCCGGTTTTTATGCTTCATGTGACGACTCTCTCTCTTTTGCGAAAAATTTTTCGCTTACGTTTGACTCTCTTAATACTTTAGTCTACAGAATGATTAATTATCCCTCATCTGATTCATCATTAGTGTCTTATTCGCCTGCTTATAAGTCTGTTATAGGCTGTTTTTCCGGCGACTGGCTTGATGTAGCGGAGATATACGGAGAGTGGGCTGTACAGCAAAGATGGGTCAAGGAAAGCAGGATGAGAAACAGGCTTACTCCCGTCTGGTTGGAAAACACAGCTCTGTGGGTATGGAACAGAGGACGGTCTGAATACGTGCTTCAACCCGCAGTTGAATTAAGAAAAAAGCTGGGACTCCCTGTCAATGTCCTTTGGCATTGGTGGCATAATTGCTCCTACGATAATAATTTCCCTGAATACTTGCCTCCAAGAGAAGGAAGCAAGTCGTTTATCCACGCTATTGAATCGGCCCGCCATTCAGGCGTTCATTCATTGGTATATATGAACGCAATTCAATGGGGAGATGCTTCGGAGAGTTGGAAATCTGGGAAGATAGAACCATATACGGTAAAAGACAGGAGAGGTAATATGCTATCACATGTTTATAATATCTTTACAGGTAACGCACTGATAAATATGTGTGTGGGTACAGAATTTTGGAGGAATCATTATTCCTCTTTGTGTGATAGTGTTGTGAATATTTACCGTGCTGATGGTGTCTATATGGATCAGACCTGTTTGAGTAGGATGTGCTATGATAAAAAACATGGTCACGCCATCGGAGGAGGTAATTATTGGGTGAACAGTTCGGGGAAGATGATCAAACAGATACAGTCCAAAGATTTTGGAGAAAGACAACCTGTTTTCACAGGTGAGGGTTCGGCTGAGAACTGGCTTCCTTACCTGGATGCTTTTTTAACCCTTGAGGCTAGCAGGGAGAGATATGCAGGTGTGGGAGATGCGGAAACAATACCATTTTTTCAGGCAGTATATCATCCATACGGAATTACTTTCGGGAGCTATTCCTCGTTGGTTACCCCTCCCTATGATGAGTTATGGCCAGAAGAGTTTGCCCCTGAAAAGGCCGGGCAATTACTGGATGAGAAATTCAATAAACAATTTTTAATGGAACAGGCAAAATCGTTTGTCTGGGGTATTCAAACAACTATAGCCAATTATAATAGTTTTTTGGATACAGAAAGAAAAGAGGAAATTGACTACTTGTTAAATATTGCCCGTTTACGGTACGAAAGTCTGAAATACTTGTTATACGGGAAATTTTTGAGGCCCCCTCGGATGGAAGTTCCAAATGGGGAAATAGATATTTCAAGATTATCTATATACGCAGGAAGAAAGGATGATAACGTGACTACTTTTAAAAAAAGTGTCCCGTTGTTATATTCGGGAGCATGGAAAGCAGATGATGGAGATTTGGGAATAGCACTGGCCAGTATAAGTGATTATACTGTTCCGGTTGAATTTACGTTTAATGCTGAAGATTATGATCTACCGCCGGCAGGTAAAATTTATATAAGAACGAATGAAGGGAAAAAGCTACTGGGATATTATTCAGAGGGTATAATAGAAATAAACATTTTTCTACCTTCGAAAGCTTTATCAATTATTGAAATAACGCAACTATAACAAGTGATGAGATATGCCTTAAGGAGGCCTCCTTCACAAACAAAAAACGGAAGGGGTTGAATCAAAATCAATTTCCTTCCGTTGTTGCCTTTCAGACAGATTACTTCCCTGCTGATATCTTTACTCTTATTTGTACGACTTGCAGTGTGGTTGCCTGGTATGTACAGGCTTTTTGCCGAACATATCCTGACAGTTACTTCTCTGACAAATAATCAGCAATACCTTCCTGCGTTGCAGTAAGTCCCTTGTCTCCCTTATGCCAGTCCGCAGGACAAACCTCACCGTGCTCTTCGGTGAACTGTAGCGCATCAATAACCCGCAGTATTTCATCTACACTTCTGCCCAGAGGCATATCATTTATAACCTGGTGACGTACAATTCCCTCCTTGTCTATCAGGAAGAGTCCACGGTAAGCTTCTGGCGAACCTTCAAAAAGCGTATTGCCAGAATCATCCATGGTATACTCTCCGGCCAGCACATCATATGCCATAGAGATAGTCAATGAATGATCTGCAACAATAGGATAGGTAACACCCTGTATACCTCCGTCGTTTTTGGGCGTTTGCAGCCACTTCCAGTGCGAAACGGCTGAATCTGTCGATGCTGCCACCACAACGGTGTCTCGGCCTTCGAACTCATTCAGTTTTATCTGGAACGCGTGGAGCTCAGTAGGGCAAACAAATGTAAAATCTGCTGGATAGAAGAAAAAAACAACATATTTTTTCCCGATATAATCTTCAAGAGAGAAATTTTCTACTATTTCCGAACCGTTTATAACGGCCTGGGCCCGGAATGCCGGGGCTTTCTTTCCAACTAATACTGACATAATAAAAATGATTAAATGTTATCAATTTGTCGTTCAAAGATAAAGGTTTTAGAAACGGCATAAAAATTTTCAGGTATATATGATACATAGAAAATTTTTATAAATCAGGGGGAGATGAAATACTTAATCCGCCTACCTTTCAATTATGATAAGACTTTTATTCGATATCTGTGGCAAAACGTTTGTCGTTATCAGTAAAATTAACATCATCAAACAGATAAAATCGCAAAAAAATAGCTACTTTTGCATGCAATAAAAAAAATAGGTAAAGCTTATGTCATTTATTGCAGATAAAATAATTATGGAAGGTCTGACTTTTGACGACCTCCTCTTAGTTCCTTCCTACTCTCGGGTTCTTCCCCGGAATGTGGATCTCACCACAAGGTTTTCCAGAAATATTTCGCTAAATATTCCAATGGTCTCGGCAGCTATGGATACTGTTACCGAAACCACAATGGCAATTGCAATTGCTCGTGAGGGAGGTATTGGAGTGATACATAAAAATATGAGTATCGAAGACCAGGCAAAGCAGGTGCGTGCCGTGAAGAGAGCGGAAAATGGAATGATACTCAATCCTATCAGCATTGCACCGGACAAAAAAGTTGCCGATGCACTGGCAATTATGTCTGAATTCAAAATTGGAGGAATACCTGTAGTGGACACTGAAAACAGATTGGTGGGTATAGTGACGAATCGTGATCTCCGGTTTGAAAAATCGATGGATAAAAGGATTGATGATGTGATGACGAAAGAAAATCTTATCACTACCCGTCAGACAACTAATCTTGAGGACGCTGCCGAAATACTTCAGCAATACAAGATTGAGAAACTGCCCGTGGTCGATTCTGATAACAAACTTGTTGGGCTTATCACCTATAAAGATATCACGAAGGCGAAGGATAAACCGTTTGCATGCAAAGACGAACAGGGGCAACTGCGTGTAGCAGCGGGAGTGGGTGTTACGAACGACTCCATTGATAGGGCAACAGCTCTTGTTGAAGCGGGAGTCGATGCAATAGTAATTGATACAGCGCACGGGCACTCTCAAGGTGTTGCGGATATGTTGAGGATGGTTAAGAAAGCTTTCCCCGAAATTGATGTTGTGGTAGGGAATATTGCAACTGCCGATGCAGCAAGATTTCTGGTAGATGCAGGTGCTGACGCTGTAAAAGTGGGAATAGGACCCGGCTCAATATGTACCACTCGTGTCATTGCCGGTGTTGGAGTTCCCCAGCTTTCAGCCATATATGAGGTGTCAAGGGCTTTGAAAGGAACAAATGTTCCTCTTATTGCAGACGGAGGCCTCCGCTATTCGGGAGACATTGTAAAGGCTTTGGCAGCAGGTGCTACCTCTGTGATGATGGGATCATTGCTTGCTGGTACGGAAGAGTCTCCAGGCGAGACCATTATCTTTAACGGTCGAAAATTCAAAACGTATCGAGGAATGGGATCACTTTCAGCCATGCAGCAAGGTTCGAAAGACCGCTATTTTCAGGATGTGGAGGATGATATAAAAAAACTCGTTCCTGAAGGGATTGAGGCACGTGTTCCATTCAAAGGTACCTTGCAAGAGGTTGTCTACCAGATGGTTGGCGGCCTTCGTTCGGGAATGGGCTATTGTGGCGCGGAGAATATTGAAAAACTTCACGATGCTAAGTTTACCCGGATCACCTCTGCAGGCTATACCGAAAGTCATCCTCACGGAGTGATGATTACCCGCGAAGCGCCTAATTACAGTAAGGGAAATGAATAATCTTTTATTTACCGGCAAAGCATGTCAAATCATTATGCAGGGGCTCCGCCGGAAAGTTTCTCAGATAATTTAATACAGAACTTGAGTCTCTGAGAATTAGTTTATTCTCATTTTGCTTCAATTTATAGTCCAGATAATGAGAGGGTTAAATCACATCGTGATAGACCCTTTTGTTGTGTAACCCCAGATTTATTATTTTTTCCTTAAGTCTTATGCAACGTTTTGCTCCTTGAAAACGTCATTAATAGTAAACAGGGAAATTCTATGTCGGAACATCGTTTAATACTTGCTTGCAAGCAGGGAAAATTGTGGGCGAGAAAAAAAGTCTACGAGCAGTATGCTCCCACTATGATGGCTCTGTGCAGGCGTTATGTTCCCGACGAAGAGGATGCTAAAGACGTTTTACAGGAAGGATTTCTGAAAATATTTACCGAGATAGGGCAATATTCGGGGAAAGGATCCTTCGGAGGGTGGATAAGGAAAATCTTTGTGAATACCTCGCTCGATTACATACGAAAAAAGAACCGGTTAAAGCAGAAGGAACTGTTAACGGATATTGAAACGGTAGATTATGAAAACACTCCTAATATGGAGTATATCACAGCTGAGGAGCTAATGCAATGCATCGGCGAACTTCCCGATACTTATCGTGCAGTTTTTAATTTGTTTGCTGTTGAGGGGTTTAGCCATCGTGAGATTGCCGAATTACTGGACATGCCCGAGAGTACTTCGCGGTCGTTCTTTTTTAGAGCGAGGCAATTATTACAGAAGAAAGTCATTCATTTAATGGAATGTAAATAAGGGGATGCTAAGATGCGATCATATAATAGATATAAAGTGATGCCGGATGATTTTTCGCGGGAAGTTGGGGATAAATTACGGGAACACCGTATACCCGTTACTCCCGATCTGTGGAAATCGTTGGCGGATAGGCTCCCCCGGCAGGGAAAACTTGTTTTCGCATACTGGTTGTGGGCAGCTGCCGGTGTGGTTGCCGTGGTGGCTTTATTGGTGTTCTTTCTGAATCCTTATACAGACGAACATGCTGTTCATATGTCACAAGAAAGGCCGGTGGATATGGCCAAATCGCAGCCTGCTGCCTCTGCCGGAGAATCCATCTCTACGCATATCGAAGAGCCAGTAAAGGACCCGTTGCTCACCCAGAACACCCAGCTTCAGAAACGAACGAAAAAGAAAGTGGCCGTTTCCGGAGTTGTTTCAGATATAAGTGAAAGACAAAAAGGGAAAGAATTGGATGTGCCGGAGATCTATTCCGAAGGGAGTAGAGTATCCATACTCCCTGTTGAATTGGAAGAAGCAGCCAAGTCCGATGGAACTATAGCTCACGAAGTAGTAAATACATATCCGGCGGATAGTATTTTTGTGGAAAACGACCTTCCTAATCTTGTTCAGGAACAACCGGGGCTTCGGTCGCTGATTGCGGCGTTGGGCAGTGGCGGCACTCCCTTGGATCTCTCATTCGGAGGTTATGATGCGAGTAACCCGATCTACGATAGTCCTATTCCGGGTGGTGAATTTAACAGCGGAGATGGTTTAGGTTCAGGAGGCAATTACAAAGTGCTTAGTCCCGGTGATTATACCGATATAGAACATCGTCCTCCCGTTTCATTCAGCCTGACGGCTGATTTTCCCGTCGGAAAGAATGTAGGCCTGGAAACCGGACTGTCCTACACATATCTGTTCTCGCGCTTCAGGCGAAATGATCATTTCATTTATCGCGGTACATTACAACAGCACTATATTGGGATACCGTTAACCCTTCGATATACAATATGGCAGGATGGTCCCCGGAGCATATATCTGTTAGGTGGGGCTACTATTGAAAAAGGGATTCGTGCTTTTTACAAACAGGAAATTGAGGGTAATGGAGGTATAGTGCATCACACCCATGTATATAACCGCATTGCCGGTCTTCAGTTCTCTGCTCAGGGTGGTGCCGGATTCAGCTACCGGTTACAAAATAATCTGCACTTGTTTGGCGAACCGAGACTGCTCTATTATTTCAGGAACAATCAGCCAATGAGTGCCCGCACGGAGAACCCACTGATATTCGGGCTGAATATAGGAGTCAGGATACAATTCAAATAACTAAATCTATATGGGTATGCAAAAGTTGACTTATTTATTTTTTATTGCCGGATTGTTACTTTTTACCGGATGCAAGGACTATGTGGATGAGTACGTTACCTACACCATCAACGAGCCGGTTTTTATGCCTGTGAGCGAGTTTAGAAGTGCCGTTGCTGTGGAGCAGCCTCAGCCCATCGTAAAACAGGGGAAGATTCTGTTTTTTAACGGTTATCTTTACATTTCTCAGCCGGAGAAGGGTATTCATGTGATTGACAACCAGAATCCGTCGAGCCCTCGCAATGTGGCGTTTATCGATTTGTTGGGAAATGCCGACATGCAGGTGCGCAACAATATTCTCTATGCCGATTCTTATATAGATCTGGTTTGGTTCGATATCAGCGATCCCGCCAAGCCTGTATATAAAGGTCGAAAAGAAGAAGTGTTCCCACAAGCTTTCCCTCCGACGGAGAATGGATTCAGCATTGATTACGAAAAATCGATGGACAGAAACAATGGTATTGTTGTGGGTTGGAAGAAGGTGGAGAAAAGAGAGCTGGTACGCTACTATAAACCACGCTGGTGGGGATGGGGTGGTCTGCAAAATGATGGGGCCATGTATGCTCCCGTGGGTGAAAAGGCGGGTGCCGGTACAGGCATTGCCGGTTCCATGTCGCGATTCGCCATCTATCACGACAATCTTTACACCGTGATGAACAATCAGCTTGGTATTTTCGACCTGTTGGGTGAGGCACCCGCAAAAGTAGGTCAAGATATGTATATAGGATTCAATGTAGAGACTATCTTCAGCTACAAAAACTGCATGTTTATGGGAACACCCACGGGCATGATCATTTACTCCATGGAAGATCCTTTAAAGCCGGAACGCCAGTCTATGATCAGTCACGTGTTCGGTTGCGATCCGGTTGTGGTGGAAAACGATATCGCTTATGTGACGGTTCGTTCGGGTACATTTTGCGGACAAGATGCCAACGAGCTGATTATCGTGGATGTGAGTGACGTGAAGCGACCCAAGCATATTGTGACCTATAACATGAAAAGCCCCAAAGGGCTCGGCATTGACGATGGAACACTTTTTGTCTGCGACGACGGCCTGCAGATCTTCAACGCGAACAACCCGCAGACCATCATGGCCAACCGGTTGGCACATTTCAAAGATATGGATGGGTTTGACGTGATCCCTGTCAATAATGTATTGATGATGATAGCCGCCGATGGTATCTATCAATATGATTATACCGATCTTCAACACATCAAACAACTGAGTCGTTTGCCTATCGGCAAATAAAACTTCCCTGTTGGCTCAATTGTCTGCTGCCGCCGAAGAAATCCGGCGGCAGTCTTGTTTAACCTGTAAGAAGGCTTAATTTCATTTTTTATTCTTCGGTGCCTTTTTGCATGGGGACAAAGATAAAATCTCCATGCTCCGACTCGCTGAACTTCTCCTCGCTTACGCGTTTGATGACGGTCATCTTTTGTCCCATCCTTCCCCCGACGGGAACAACCATCCATCCACCGATACGCAGTTGCCTTAACAACTTCTCCGGAATTTCATCAGGTGCTGCTGTAACAAGTATCTTGTCGAAAGGCGCATATTCCGGCAATCCCTCAAAACCATCACCGAAAAACAGCTTTGGATAATAACCTAACTTGTTGAGTGCTTTTTTCGAAGTAAGATGAAGTTCATGATACCTCTCGATACTGTAAACCTCAGCACCCATTTCGCAAAGGATTGCGGCCTGATAGCCACTTCCTGTGCCTATCTCAAGTACTTTTTCACCTGGTTGCAGTTTCAGCAGCTCGGTCTGATAGGCTACAGTATATGGTTGGGATATGGTCTGCCCCTTTTCAATCGGTAGCGGCTTATCAATATAGGCCAATTCCCTCAAACTCTCATCAATAAATGAATGTCTGGGCACTTTGGCTATGGCTGCTAAAACCCGTTCGTCCCTGATCCCTTTTCGTTTCAGTTCTTTGGCAAGGTTTTCGGCTTCTCTGTTATTGTTTTGGAATGTATCAGACATGGGGGACTTGGATTTTTCACTTTGCCTTTTTGTTGCATTAGATGCACAAGCAACGGATCCAGTGCAACACAAGACAATAATGAATAGTGAAATATAATGTTTTATTCTTATTGTTCTCATATTAGCTAAACATTAATTTGAGAATTCAAAGATAATGATTTTCTGTTTCTTATCTAAATACTTTCATTATTACTTACCTAAATACACTCATCGTTTTGCATTAAATTGAACTAAATATTGTATATTTCGGGTTGTTTTAAATTATTTGGTCAGTAACATGCGAAAAGTAATTTTTTTATTCTTTTTGTGGATCTTTTCATCATTATCTATTATGGCTCAGAAAAGCGACATTCAATCTTTAATAAAATCGGTTCGGGAAAAATATGCACCCGACAGCAGAGTAGAATTGTTTAGGGTTGAGGCTTCTCAGCAGTCTGATACCATCCTGCTCAATGGTGAAACTACAAGCGAGCCGGCGTATATGGAATTGATGTCGCGGGCAAAAAAAATATCTGCAAATGTGAAGGAGAACATTCGCCTTTTACCTGGTGAAGAGTTGGGTGATGAGACATGGGGTGTGATTTATAATTCAGTGGGAACAATTCGATCTGAACCCGGATATGATTCGGAACTTGTATCGCAGTCATTACTTGGGATGCCCGTTAAGATATTGGAGAATAGAGGAGGATGGCTGCGCATTCAAACTCCTGATAAATATATAGGCTGGATAAACGGCTCGGTAAAGGCGATGACAAAACCAGACTTACAGCGATATCTTCAGAAGCCGAAGATAATTATAACTTCTCTTTATGCCCGATCTTTTGAAAATAACAATACCTGTTCTTATCCCGTATCCGATCTGGTGGCAGGAGATATGTTGACAGTTAAGCCGGGGAAGAGTAAATTTTATGAGGTGGTTTACCCCGATGGCCGCGAGGCGTATGTGAGAAAGGAGGATGCTTTAACAGTAGATGAGTGGAGCTGCAGCATAGAACTGACCGGGGAAAGCATTGTGAAAAGCGCTATGCAATTCATAGGCGTACCTTATCTCTGGGGAGGTACTTCTTCCAAGGGGCTCGACTGCAGCGGGTTTACCAAATTGGTCTATTTTCTGCACGGTGTTATTCTCTCGCGCGATGCCTCCCAACAGGTGTTGTATGGCAAGCTAATTGATGAGACAGGTAGTTTTGACGAGGCTCAGCCTGGCGATCTACTGTTTTTCGGCTCAAAAGCTACCGAAGACAGTCCAAAAGAGAGGGTGGTACATGTAGGTATTTATATCGGTAATAAACAATTTATCCATGCATCCGACTATATACGTGTAAACAGTATAGATCCGCCCAGCCCGTTATATGACAAATTCAATGCCAACCGTTATCTGCGCACCAAAAGAATCATTGGTGAGGTGGACAGTGAAGGCATTGAAGAGATTTTCAAGAACAATTTTTATAAATAACAAATAAATAGTAATATTGAAGATGAAACAAGACCGCCGGCAGTTTCTTAAAACATCTGCTTTTATGGCTGCAGCTCTTGCAGCTCCTTCGTTTACTTTGAGCGGTGCTTCCAAAAAAACGGCAAAATCATCAGTAAAAATGAAACTAACCTGGATTCCATACGATTTACAACTGAGACATACATTCACAATTTCGGGTTTCTCAAGAAAAACCACACCCGTAGTACTTACCCGGATAGAGTATGATGGACTGGAAGGGTATGGAGAAGCGTCTTTGCCGCCCTATTTGGGTGAGACACAGGCTTCGGTTATTGAATTTTTGAAGAAGGTAGATCTGTCAGGATTCTCTGATCCCACACATCTGGAGGAGATTTTATTATATGTTGATGCAATTGCTCCCGCTAACACTGCGGCCAAGGCCTCAGTGGACATCGCACTGCACGACTTGGCAGGAAAGATTATCGGTGCTCCCTGGCATAGGATGTATGGGCTGAATAAAACGAATGTGCCAGATACTACTTTCACTATTGGTATAGATAGCGATGAAGTGGTTCGTGAAAAAACACGCGAAGCGTTGGGGCGTTTCAACATATTGAAGATAAAGGTAGGAGGGCCGGATGATAAGCGGATGATTGAAGCTATCCGCTCCGTAACCGATCTGCCACTGGCGGTAGACGCCAACCAGGGATGGAAAGAGCGCAGTGAGGCGCTGGATATGATCTTCTGGATGAGAGAGCGAGGGGTGGTGATGGTGGAGCAGCCCATGCCTAAGTCCGATTTAGACAGTATTGCCCGGCTGACGGAGGAAAGCCCGCTCCCCATCTTTGCCGATGAGTCTGTGCAACGGCTCGCCGATGTGGAACGACTAAAAGGTGTCTTTTCCGGCATCAATATCAAATTAATGAAGTGTACCGGTATGCACGAAGCGTGGAAGATGCGCACCCTGGCACAAGCGCTGGGGATGAAGGTGATGATGGGCTGTATGACGGAGACCTCCTGCGCTATTTCTGCTGCATCACAAATCTATCCGGGAATGGATTTTGCCGATCTCGACGGTGCGCTGCTGATAGGAAACGATTGCTTCGACGGTGCAAAGCTTGAAAACGGAAAAATGATCGCTTCCGACTTGCCCGGAATCGGTGTGCTTCCCATTTTTACTTTACCAGCTCCTCAAAGAGGCGGTTGAAGGTGGCATCCAGGTCAGTTGTTTTCCCCGGATGAGTGGGGGAGGCCTGCAGGATAGAACTACGCGTGGCCGTCAGCCAGCGGAACCGTTCGGCAGTCTGTGCAAAAACTCTTTTTTTATGAGTTTTCCATCCAATGGATTTGTGAGTTTTTCAGGGTGTAATTAATTATAATGGAGATTATAAAGTCGATTTGAATCCCATTCATTACCATAATTTGAAGAGTGAGCAGGTAATGCGGCTGTATGGATAGTTAGTAACTCAATTTATATTCCTTTAACGTTCTTTTAAAATCATCTCCGAAAATAGTAACGCATCTCCGGAGGTTGTAAATGATCATCAACAAGTTTACCTCACTCATGACGTTCGTTTTGCCTTTCATCACGGTATATGTAAAACCCCATTGTCGCTTGAGAACGCCGAAGGGATGCTCTATTAATTGTTGGCGAAGCTTATAATAATCCTTGCGCTCTCTAACCCTTAAGGTGTTTTCATCGATAATATCTTGATATTCACTCCGCTCGATTACCCGCCCGAGTTTATTCTGAGTGCATTCCCCTCGAACTGTACAAGTTGCGCACGCTCTGGTCTTGTATATCTTTGATTTGTAATTGGGATGGTGGGACCAACCCGCGTGCGGTGACATAATTTTTCCTTCGGGACATGTGTAATGATCCTCTTCTTTATTGTATATGAACCGGGATAACGGGTAACAATTTGCACTGGGAGACGTGCTGGGCATGGGTGATGAATAGGTGGTTATGCCGGCTTGCTTGCAAAGGTGTAACTGATCACCGGTAGTGTACCCTGCATCACTAAGAGTTTTGAAATGTTTTAATCGCGGTAATGACTTTATCTCCAGGCAGACTCTGCAAGTTCCCGCTTATCTGTTGATCCTCCTATATGGGCGTGAACGAACAATTTATGTTTGCCATCAGTGGCCGCCTGGATATTATAACCAACGCCGGAAATATTTCTTGATGACATCAGGTTGCGGGAATCCGGATCGGTAAGGCTAATTTGACTCTCCGCTATCTTTCAATGATTCATTGAGCTCTTGGTACTTCTTTTTTCGAGTCAAATAGGGAGCTATCTTCAATTTAGCGAGTTCCTTGTCTTTCGCGTCGGATTCGGTTAATTCTTTCTCGTATTCTTCTATTTTCCCGTCAATATATTCTATGTGTCGCTCAATCTTCTTTTGGCTAAAGTTGTTTCTCAACCCGTTTTGAGCAAATATTTTAAAGGAATCAATCGCTATCGTTTCTCCTTCAATGGCGTCGAGTTCTTTTAGCATGAGAACAAATCTTCTGAAAGATGCCTTGAATGCATCGGCGTTCTCCTTCCGGAAATACGCTATCGTACTGAATGAAGGTGTCAATCCTCGTAGTAGCCACCACAGTTCAGCGTTAATCTTGCAGGAGTACGCCAGTTTTCTGGATGACCTGAGAGAATGTTTATAGCCATACAGGTACAGCTTCAACAACGTGGATGGGTTATAAGGAGGGCGTCCTTCTTTTTTCGTGTTCGAATGTTTGAAGCCTAGCTCCTCCATAGGTAACATGTCTACGAAAAAATCAATTACTCTAGCCCACGAATCTACCGGAACAACTTGTTCAAGCGATAGAAATTGTAACTTGTTGCGATCTTCGCCAAAAATGTGATTCATTGCTCTAACGGTTTGATTACAGGTTAAATATACGAAAAAACTCTGAGATGTATGATTATTATTATGATTTTTTTTAGTTTTTGCACAGACTGTCGGGTGCTTACGATCTTTTGATATTGACACAATTTGTTCGATTGTTCGATCCAGTTCGATCCAATTTTTGGTGTCATTCATAGGTTGGATATCGGAATGCCGGAGGAAGATCCTGGATAATTAAGACACCATTTTTTTATCCAGGAAAATCTTCGGAACCACATTATGACACCAAAACAGAGTTGAAAGGATTAAGAGCAATGTATATTTGATACTATTTATTGGATTTAAAATAATTGGATTATTTAATTTTTTCAGGGAAAGTTAAACTTCCGGTAGTTTGACGAAACTTTGTTCGCCTATATGAATATTTTATCACAAAACTAACGCTATCCCATTGTTAATGTTATATAAATATGTCGTATTTTGTGCGTTTTTTTACATTGATTGATCTAATAAATTTGATACGACTATAATGTAATGAGCTTGTTATCAGTCATATTGTGATTTTATGAATGAAATCCCCCAATATATAAGCAATTTGGATTGTATATATATTTTCTTTATTATTGCAAACTATTGCTTTGATCTCACTTTAGAAGTATGAATAGAATATATTCTGTGGTGATTAATATAAGGTTCTTCTGGAATTTGGAGTGATAGCTATATAAAAAAGAAACTGCCGAATATTTTGTATTTTTATATTACCACAACAAAAAACAAAAATATGAACAGCAGTTTCCTATGCCATGCTTGGGGTCTTTACAGTCTGGAATGCACCCGCGAGGAATACAAGGGTAATACAATTATATTACATGTGGAGAGCAAGAACCGAGAAAAGTGCTGTCCTAAATGCGGTCATATCCACCTGGTGAAAAACGGCTACCGATTTCGGGAGTTTGTTGGTTTGCCCATCGGTGGCAAGAAGGTCATCATCCGCATGAAGGTACAACGCTACAGGTGCAGGAACCCCGAGTGTAACTACGACCAGCAGGAAAAGATACCTTTTGCCACGGGTAGCCGCTCCTACACCCATCGTTTCGCCAAATACGTGGTGGATCTGCTCAAGGGCATGACCCTTCTGGATGTGTCTCGGCTACTGGACGTGAACTGGGATATGATCAGGGATATTCATTGCGATCACCTCGAACGCCACTATTCCCCTCCGTGTCTCGATGGTGTGGAAAACATTGGTATAGATGAGTTTGCAGTAAGGAAGGGACACATATACAAGACCATCGTGGTTGATTTGGACACCGGACGCATCCTGTATGTCGGTGAGGGAAAGGGTGCTGACGCTCTTGATAAATTTTGGAAGAGGGTAAAACGCAAGGGGCTAACCATCAAGCACGTGGCACCGACCTCTCGTCGGCATTCATCGCCTCCGTCTTTGAGAATTGCCCTAATGCCGTGCATGTATTCGACCATTTTCATGTGGTCAAGTTGATGAACGACAAACTGGATGATATAAGACGGATGGTGTACAATATGGAGAAGGATTTCAACAAACGCAAGGTTATCAAAGGTACGCGCTATCTTCTGCTGAGCAACGGAGAGGACGTGTATGATTCCAAATACAACAGCAGGCTGGAGAATGCGTTGGAGATGAACAGACCGCTTTCCCAGGCCTACTATCTCAAGGAACAACTCAGAGAGATATGGATGCAGCCTGACAAGGAGATGGCGGAAGATGTATTGATAGACTGAGTGGAACAAGCCATGACGAGCGGAATTAAGCAGTTACTACAGATGGCTGCTACCCTGATGGCACATAGAACAGGAATTCTGGCTTGGTATGATTGTAGAATTTCAACTGGTAAAGTGGAGGGCATTAATAATAAGATTAAGGTGATGAAGAGAAACGCATACGGATTTAGGGACGATAGATATTTCAAACTCAGACTTTATGCCTTACACGATTGCCGTATCACTCGAAATGTCGGATTAGCCTTAAATATATAGAAAACTAACGTGCCTGTTTTATATAGTGCGCAATATAGAAAAACGGGTGTTATGATGTCAACCAATAACTATTCACTCTCAGAGGACCTAACTAAATGGGTACTTTAGACTAAAAAATTCAAATTATGAGTCTGCTCCGAAAACCCCAAAACCCGATTTCAGGAGGTCGCAACTAGCTGGAAATCAATGGTGTTCTTTGTGGGATTTTCAGCAAAAAAGACTTATCGGAGGGGACTCAATTATGAAAACAAAATTATTCACATTACTGGCATTAACTTGTATGATGCTATCCTCTTGTAATAATGAGTTAGATGAATCGCAAATTGCCATCATCAATGAAACTAATACCGTTTTTAAGCAATCGGATGGAATTCTTACATTTGATAATGAGGCCGATTTTCGGAAAGCAGTCGAAACAATGAGAAATAATCAATCTGAAACTACCACTTTTACTCGTTCCGCTTCAGGAGAAGGCTTTACTTCTATATATGACGAGTTCGATGAAGCTATGAATGAAGCGGACGACTATTATCAACGTGAGGGAGGTTACGAAGAATTCAAGCTAAAGTTTCCTAATCTCTATTATCCGGAACACGGTGAAGATTACGCAGCTTTCCTGCCAGTAAGTGACGAAGCGGTAGCAAAATTGCTTAATCAGCAAGGTAAGGTTATTATAGCTGGAGAAGAGAAGGATCTACGTGATGTAGACTCATACGAGAAAATTCAAGAATTAGGATTAGGGATGCCTGAATATGAAAATACAGACGAAAATCCTTCTACCCGTGCGTTTACAGATATTAAGTATCTTACCTTAAGTAAAGAAAAGATGAATAAAAAAAGAAAAGCTTGGATTACTTTGAGGGGAATCGAGGTTAGTGATAAAAAATCAAAAGACGGATCTAAAGTTAAACTTGGAAGAGTTGATTTATGTTTTAGGAAGAAAGGAGCGGTTCATTGGTATAATGGGAAAATGACATCAAGGGGATATGGATACACAAAAGAGGGCTATCGAAGGCCCATAAAAAGTCAAGAACTAAAAGAACTTGAATATTCCCCCCATAAATATTATGTTTCGGCATCCAGGTATTATCAAACTATAAATCCATCAGAACTTGATTATCTTAAATTAGAATTCAGATGCGGAGAAGATTATCCTAAATACTCTTTTACAGGTTTTTATACTGTAGATATAAATCATTTAATGTCCCTGAATAACGGCACGGGCTTTGGGGAAGACCTTGCTAGTTTTCTAGTTAATTGGGGCCTGTGGTTAATACCTGTAGCAGTAACCATTATTTTATTATAGATATAAAAGAAAAAGGATTATGTTTTCGATTTTAAGGACAACATTATTTGTGTTATTTGTTTTCGCATGCACATACTTGAACGGCCAGAACTCCGAAAAGATAGAATTTTTTATTGAAGCAGGTTCCGCAAAGGGGATAAATGACGTTTTTAGTTATAACTTTCAGTTTTCACCAGGATATAAATTAACAGAAAATTTCACATTAGGAGTAGGAATCGGATTTGTAAACTATAATAATAGAACGGATTTAAAAAATAAATTAATAGATAATCATTATTTTCAAACAGGCTGGCATAATGCATGGAAGCCTTATATACATGGAAAATATAGTATTTCGTCAAATCATCGGGTGAACCCTTTCATTAAGGTTGATATTGGCTATGCATTCTTTTCCCATAAGAAAAGACTTTCTTACGTAGATGAAAATGAAAACGATTATGTTACTATACCGTTTGATATAAAGGGGGGGGCTAACTCTACTGTCAGTTTAGGCATTTTAAAACATTCAAATCATTTTGGAAAGGCTTTAACTGTATCCGTGTTTTATCTTTTTCAGCCTGTAACATATAAATATATGTCTAACTCTGAAAGAAAAAACATATCTTCCATTGGATTTAATGTAGGTGTTATTTTTTAGTCTTCTGCGGTTGTATCGCTAAATATCGGTCCTATAATATAAAGTCGATTTTTCTGTATACCTGCCAGTTAGTGATGAATCGGTAAGTAAGCTGCTGAATAGTGAAGGAAAAGTGCTAATAGCAGGTAAAGAAAAAGATTTTAGAGATGTATTCAGTTATGATAAAATTAAAGAACTCGGGTTAGCTATCCCATTTATTGATAACCCGGAAGTCGAAATTCCTGTAATTAATGAATCCGACATACCTACTATAGAAATTGATTATCCCGGATCTGTTCTCCGTAGTAGCTTTAATCCTCAAATTGATACTACATTTACACGGGTAGACCAGTTTGCAGGCGGTATGGATGGTAGCGAAAGTTTTCCTTTTTATAATAGTGATAAGAAAACTAAATTATGGGTAAATAGCTATATATGGGAATCAAACGTAAATCATGGTTATTTAAGTATGTACTATACAGTATCCTTCAGGAAAAAAGGATTTTTAGGTATTTGGTATAATGGTAAAGCTTCTTCACATGCTTGGCTTGAATCACTTACGTATTATCATAAAAATGCTCCTTCATATATAACTATTACTGATAATTTACCTTATATAGCAAAGAATAGTCCTGCATTACGACCAGGTGAAAGTAGAAAGACTTACTCTTTTAATGATAAAAGTTCGTCTCATAATTACGAGTTTGCCCTTGGTTATTATCCAAGTTATTGCTTTGTGGGAGTACCTTTTAGAATGGTAACACCTTGGATAAAGGGGGTGGGATATTTTTGTCATCAAGGATTTGGTAATACAAGGTTTGGTATAACATTTTTAAATAAACAAGTTAATCCTAGTGGGCGTAGAAATCCCGATAACCCCATTTAGATAAAAGATTATATAAAATACATAATATGGAAATACCCATAAGGGATTAGAATATAAAAGGGTGGTGGAAATGTTCCGGGCGGCCGCTTAGTTTGTTGGGATCGCCCAACTGGGCGATCCCAACAAACTAACTTATCGTTGAATAACAACTATCTAAGAGAGGGAAGAAGTTAAATGCTCAGGGCTGAAAGCACTATCTATTATAGATATAAATGTAAACAGCCAATGTCATTAATATAAAAAGAAAATGAAAAAAATTAGCATAACATTTTGTTTATTATTAATTTCTTTATTCATTTACTCACAACCCCAATATACTTCTCGAAACGGGATTTATTCTTTTGTTGAATTAGGAATTGGGGGAACAATACCACAAAATGAAAACTCAGACTTTTCCGGAGTCTGTGTTTTCTTTGATAATTCACCAGGATATATATTTGATAATACATTTTCAAATAATACATTTTCCTTGGGTCTCGGATATTCAGTAAAGTTATTTAAACTTAATTCTAATTTGTCTGAGTATTCTAATAAAAATATTCTATTTTCGTTTCCTTTATATTTTCACGGTACATACTTTCATAGGAGGAATGAAAGTAAACATACTCCCTTCTTAAACACAAAATTTGGATATGAAGCTTTATCAAAAGAAATAAATTTTGAAAATAAAAATGATAATGTACAATGGTCTAAAAAATATTCTGGAGGTTTATATGCTTCAATATCAATTGGGGACTTATATGAAATTACTGATGAAAACCGGCTTTCTTTTTCTATCGCTTGTCGTCTACATAACTACTCTATTACACACTCTAATACTATATTGAAACAAAAACCAATATCTATATCCCTAAATATTGGTTGGTTCTTTTATTAATCTTATACTTTCCTTTTGTACTATTAAGTCTTAAGCTTAATCCAATAAATTGGAGTCGCTAACTTTGCCGGGTGGATAAAATAAGCATCTCCAGAAAAAGGCTTGTCTCCCACCGCCACAGTTTCCTATTGCCTCATGGATAGTTGGTAAGCCCCCGATAAAATACCCATTTTAGCGTAAATGGTTTTTGATGATCTTTGCCGGCAAATTTATTTTTTATGAAGCCTGTAAGCAAAGAAGAATTCCTGGCAATTGGATAAAACGGTTTGATTTGTGCCAGTGATTTCGGTCTATGTGTGCCACCTTTTTCGGTTCAAACCGTGCCAGTTTTTACGGTTCGATTTGTGCCACTTTGAAAAGATCAAGTTATCTTGTCCCTAAAAAAGGGATGCGGTATGGCAAATAAACTTGATCCTATGGATATAAAACAAATTTTAGTCTTAATCAACGACGGTTTTAGTAACCGCAAGATTGGTGCTACACTTGGTATATCTCGTAATACCGTTAACAGCTATGTACAACAGTTTAAATCAAGTGGTTACAGCATTGGCGAGCTTTTAAACTTTGAAGAGACTCGTTTAAACGAACTCTTCACCAGTAAAACTACTATCGACACTTCCCGGCATGATGATTTAATGCGCTATATTGAGCGTATCAAAGCAGCCCGGAGTCATCCCGGTTTTACTTTTCAGTACCATTATAATGAGTATGTAAATAATGTAAGCAACCCCTACAGCTACACTCAGTTCCTGGAGCACTTCCACCGTAAATACAGTAAAGTAAAAGGTTCAATGAAGCTTGAGCATATTGCAGGCCATGAGATGTTCGTTGACTTTGCCGGTAAAAGGCTTGAGATAGTAGATAAAGATACGGGTGAGATCAAACCGGTTGAAGTCTTCGTATCAATTTTACCCTGCAGCCAATATACTTATGTTGAAGCCTGTGCCACACAGAACCGTAATGATTTTATAAGTTGCTGTAAAAACGCATTACACTTTTATGGTGGTGTTCCAAAGGCAATCGTATCTGACAATCTAAAGTCTGCCGTTACAAGAGCCAGCAAACATGAAGCAGTTATTAACCGCTGCTTCAAAGACTTTGCCAGTTATTACGGTTGCGTTATTAACCCCGCAAGAGTGTATGCTCCACAGGATAAAGCATTAGTAGAAAATGCTGTACACCTTACTTATCAAAGAATCTATTACCCTCTTCGAGAGATGACATTCTTCTCGATAGAAGAGCTCAACAGGGAGATCAGGCGATTGCTTACAGAATACAACAAACTGCTCTTTAAGCGTAAAGAGGCCAGCAGACTGGAACTGTTTCAGACAATAGAGCGAGGCTATCTGAAGCCATTACCCGCCGATCAGTACGAGATAAAAGAGTATTGCAGGGCAAAGGTTCAGAAAATGGGATATGTATATTTTTCACCCGATAAGAGTTATTATAGTGTACCATACCGCCATATAGGCAAACAAACGCAAATACATTATACACAGAAGTATATAGAGGTTTACTACAATCATCAGCGCATAGCCATACATCAGAGGAATCACTCAACAGGCAGCTATAACACCAACTCGGATCACCTGAGCAGTACGCATCAATCATACCTGGGTTGGAATCCGGATTACTTTAAGAATAAAGCTGCAGCACATGGTGAGCATGTTGTCAGCTGTGTAGAACATATACTTGCATCTGTAGATTATCCTGAGATTGGATACAAGCGTGTAACCGGTCTTTTACAACTCCATAAAGCTTACGGCTCAGGAAGATTAAACAGGGCCTGTAAAATGGCTTTAAATGCCGGGATACCATCATATACCCGAATCAAAAACATCCTGAAGAATAACATGGATAAAGCATTAATCTTTTATGATGAATCCGATAGTGCACAGTCGCACATACCGCTGCATCATAATATAAGGGGAGCATCATCCTACAGTTAAGCAAATCAGTTAATTATAAACCTATAATAATGAACAACAATCAAACAGTCGAAAGATTAAAACAAATGAGGCTCGGAGCGATGGCTTCATTACATTATCAGCATATCAAAGACAACAGGATAGAGAATGTTACAGCTGATGAATACCTGGCTTTGCTTACAGATCATCAATGGGAAGAACGATTAAATAATAAAATTGAGCGTCTTATCAGACAGGCCGGCTTTAGAGAACAGGCCAGTGTAGCAGATGTTGAGTATAATCAGCAACGTAATCTGGATAAAAATATGTTTACCCGCCTGGCCACTCTGGACTTTATTAAACGAAAAGAAAACATCATAATAACTGGAGCATCCGGTACGGGCAAAAGCTATCTTGCTCAAGCTTTGGGATATCAGGCCTGTTTAATGGAATACAAAGTGTTATATGCAAACACCGCCAAACTTATCGGCAGACTCAAACTCGGTAAAATAGACGGCACTTACCTGAAGGAGCTGTCAAAACTAATAAAAACAGATATACTTATCTTAGACGACTTTGGGCTGCATGCCTTTGACAATCAATCCAGGGAGATATTACTGGATATTATTGACGAGAGGCATAATCAGGCATCAACTATATTATCCTCACAGATACCGGTATCAGCCTGGTATGATCTGATTGGGGAGCAAACAATAGCAGATGCTGTCCTGGACAGGATAGTAAACTCATCACACAGAATAATACTTAAAGGTTATGACAACAAATTAATTATGTAAAGTCCAGTGCAAAGCATATTGATTATCGGCATATTACAAACATGCTTCACATTTGGACTTTACATAATATTCATTTCTTACCGAGTCTTTTGAGCCATGAGATCAAGTCATTATTATCAACCCATTCTCCAATAACACCAGAAGGAGTGAGATTTTCAGATGCCTTTTCAATAGCCTCTCTTTTCTGTTTCGAGTCGGCTCTCGCATATATCTCAGTTGTCTGTATGGAGGAGTGTCCCAATAAGTCCCGTATCCATACAAGGTTGACCCCTGATTGAAGAAGGTGCATTGCCCGACTATGTCGCAGTTGATGGCAACTCGTGATCTCGGGAATGAGATTCGGATTGCTTATTCGAGCCATTACAGCATATTTTTTCAGTATATACGTTATACCTGCCCTTGTGAGTTTGTTCCTCGAGCTATTGCAAAAGAGTGGATTCTTTTTACCGATATCCGTATCAACGTGATAGCAGATCATGTATTTGGTCAGGATATCAACGACATGTTCACATAAAGGCACGATCCTCGTTTTCCGCCCCTTTCCATAGATTTTGATTGAGTATGGTTTACATTGTATTCTCAATGATTCTATCGTCAAGTCAGCGAGTTCCTGAACCCGGCAACCGGTATCATACATCAAGGCAAGTATTGCAAGATGCCTCAGTTCCCTCGGGTCGGTCGTGTCCGGCTGTTCAAGCAAGAGTTTTATCCCTTCTTTGGTGAAGTGCGAGGGAGTTGTGTGTCCCTTTTTCAGTCCTCTGATTGCCAGGATTCTTTGCCACTGGTCCATATGCTCCACACTGTCGTACTGAAGATACGACACGAAGGATCTGACAGCAGCCAGCCTGTTGTTTCGGGTTGCAATACTGCAGCCTTGCTTGTCAATTAGCCATTGCAGGTATCCGATGATATTATCCCTGTTTGTATCAGCAAGTGTAACCTTGTCTGCTTTAATATGCTTTTCATCTCTCAAGTATAAAAGGAAAGATATAAACGCATCTCGATAAGCAGACACCGTATTGGGACTGACATTCCTTTCGTGGGGCAGATATGTACCGAGGAATCTTGAGAGTTGTTTTGCGAAGTCATTCGATGCCATCTTCTTTGCCATATATAAAGTTGTTCAAAGATGAGCACTGCCGCAATAGGTCGGGATATTCACTACATGTGAGGCGCACATATCCTTCTGTTGCAGTTAGAGTCTTATGCCCAAGGCACGCGGCCAACAACGGAAGTGCAGCATAGATATCCATCTCTTCCCCTATCATCTTTACAAGTGAATGAGCTGCCATGGTATGTCTCAGATCATGAACGCGTGGGCCGGAGTGTTCCCCCCGATACGCAATGCCACAGCGTGTATATACCTTTTTGAACCATCGATAAGCATTTGCTGAAGAGACCGCGTCTCCATTAAGTTTTACAAAGAAAGCATGTTCAGCGTAGTTTATACCCTTGATAGGCAACATATTCCTGTAATGCAGATACTTCAAGAGGTTATCCTTAAGTGAACCGCATACCGGCACCAAACGCTCTTCTCCATTCTTCGTACTGCCCCATGTTCCCACTCGCAGTATATTCCTTTTCAAGTCCACATCCTTGTTCCTTAAAGAGACAGCTTCCGTGATTCTCAAACCCGTACTGTAAAGAAGACGAAGCAGGCAAGGTATGGATATGATCGGGTCATCCTTCCTGTGAATTCTCCGTAATAGAAGGTCCGCCTCACTTAAAATATCTTGCATTTGTTTTTCCGTAAAGATATACGGTACGAATGCACGATCATTATCACATTTTGGCAATGGCATTATATAAGAATTGATGCCATGTTCATTCATGTATTTTGCCAACTGGGCAATCCGTGAGCATTTTCCATGGAACGTCCGGCTACAATCATTGAGTCTTGTCGCTGCCCACGCATCTGTAAGCTCTTTGGTGATAACCGGCTCTGTAAGTCCATATTGCATCGTGAACTCGTCGAACTCCTTATAAGCCCATTTCGTCGATATGATCGTCTGTCCACAGGCTTCTTTCATGCGGATTATGGCCTTCATATAAGGTGCCAATACTCCCTTGTAGTTAAACGGATCAGCCATAAAGCCATCCTCCTCTCTGTGTGTAGAAGGCATCACTGGCCTCCGGGACATCCAATACGCACCTCATCATGTGCGCAAGGTCTATTCGAACATATGTCCTTGTTGTATCCACCTGCGTATGCCCCAGTGTCTCGGATATGACAGGTATTGGTATGGATTTGTCGAGCATCCTCTGAGCCAGGCTGAACCTCAGGGCATGGCCACCATGATGACGGTCACCGAAGTCAACTCCTGATTCTCTAAAAGCGACAGCGATTGCACTATGAACCGAACCCGGAGTCATTTCACCATATGGTGGGCGGCAACTTAGAAAAACCTTGTTTGATGTAGACTTTGGACGTGCATTCTTGAGATAGTCGATTATTGCATTGCCTACGACAGGCAATAGGGGGAGGGTCAGTGGATTTCCAGTTTTGTACTGTATGATGTTGATGCTATTGTTCTCCCAGTTAATATCTTTGAGGCTCAGGCTTGCCACGTCTGATACTCGCAGTCCAAGCCTGGAACATAATGCAACCATTGCGTAGTCACGTTTCCCGACATTGCTGGTTCTTGATATCGACTCTTCCAATTGCCGTATTTCTTCTGGACTATAGAATGATGGTGTTTTGATATGATCGATATTCTTGCCCGGAGACCGAAGAACATAAGAATAGTCCTTGGCTATGAGATTCTCTTTATAAAGATAATTCAGGAAGCGGCGTATCGTTCCCATATACTCTTTCTGGCGGTACTGGCGGCTTTCTATGAAATTTACAATACAGTCTTCGATTATCCCGGATATATGACTGATTCCGCTCTCAAACATGTACTCAACGAAGTTGCTGATTATTCTTTTGTAGGCCTGTATAGTTTTTTTCTCGCTTATACCATGGGCTTTCAAGGATTCAAAATAATCTTCGGCTGCAGTTCCAATTTCACCTCTGAAGGGATACTGCGCGGGAGTGTGCAGCCTCTTGCCCAGATTATCGTTCAAAAATACATTGATCAAGACATCAACGCTCTTGATCAAATCACGATGGTAGAATGTGACGGTACTACCGTCATGGAAGGTAAGCACACATTCTTTACCTACCTTCTCGTCGAAGTCAACCAAGCTTTTGGCGGTCATGTACGAAAGTATTCCTTTTTTCCACAACCAGTTATAGGTGTAGATCCGGGAACTTGTATACCGGGCCTCTGTAAGCAGTTGATTGGCACGATCAATTACATTTTGGATTTCCATAACTTTTGTTTTTTAATGTTGTTTGTGTAATATGCCACAGTAAAGTTATGGAAAGTGATTATGGAAAGTATATATAGTAAGAGTTTTGTTATAATGAAGTTAGATGGAGGATGTGCAGCACAATTCACATAATTAGATTGTTGTCATAACCTTTATTATGGAAAGCTTTCCATAATAAAGGTGAGTCACTTAGGAAAGGAAAAATAAGTACAACTGAATAAAATTATTAACTTTGCCAATGATCTTTCAAATAGGTAAAAAACTATGAATTATAGTGGCACGGTTTGACCGAAAAGAGTGGCACTATCAGACCGAAATACACAGAGATCAGGATTAAGCTTCCGGGAGGTATTCAGGTCAGTTTTATTGGTAGTGCCCAGGCGGAGCTCGCGATCAATGTAAGCGTTCGGGAATATCCAGTTGCGCAATGGGGCCGCACTTTGGATTGCCCTGCGCAATCTGTTTATGTGTTTCAAGATTTTCAATCACATCCTCGTATGCCGCTTCCGAATGCATCAGCCTGAATTTTTCGGGGCAGAGGTGGTATTCAAAACGAATATAACAATCTCTCTTACAGAAAACAATCAGGCCTACATTGAAAAATTCTTCCCGCTCAATCCTCGGTACCAGTCGAATCACAGCGTAATGGTACAGTTTATCCTCTTGCATTTTTGGCGGTATTTAGAAAGTTTTGGGAATGCTGCAGTCTCGTTTTCAGAAAGTTGAGGTAGGTCCTCCGGATCTCACCGGGAGTCTCCTGCGTATGGTTCCACGTCAGCCAGTTGTCGGGGATGAGTGAGACGATCTTCTCCAGCAGATCATCCGAAAGGATATCATGTGCAAAATCGTTTGCCTCGTCGAGCATCGTTGCCTGGGGTAGCAATACATGATCTTGTATGTGGGGAAACGGGTTGAGGGCATGTCGTTCGAAATCGTTCCAGGAGTGATGGAAATAAAACGAAGTGCCGTTGTCGATGATCCACAACTCACGGTGCCACCACAACAGGTTGGTGTTGTTGAAGGTGCGGTCGATATTGGTGGTGAACGCATCGAGCCAGACAATCTTTGATGCCAGAAAAGGATCGATCTCCACGGAGGGATCGTAGGCAATTGCTCCCGACAGGTAATGCAGCCCCAGGTTCAACCCTTCGCTTCCTTTGAGCAGGTCCTGGATCTCCTCATCCCCTTCGCTCCGGCCAAAGTCATCGTCAAGCGTGGCAAAAACCAGTTCGGGGTTATGCAAACCCAGTACAGATGCAATCCTTCCGCCCAGCAGCTCCGATACCAGCATCTTTGTGCCATGGCCCGCACCCCGGAACTTCAATACATACTTGAATCCGTCGTCCGCTTCAGCCAGGGCCGGCAGTGAGCCGCCTTCGCGTAAAGGCACAATATAGCGCATCACCTTCACGGTACGCAAAGAAAGATCTTTTTCCATTTTGGCAAATGTACACGAAAATAAAAGTATTTCCAAATGCATAAAAATAAAATTCAAGATCGCGTCAGTCCCCTATGACGACCCCGCGAAGTCCACCCTCTCGGCCTTCTACCACGACGACCGGGGCCGGGTTATACAGGTATGCTCCTCCAACCAGCCCTACAGGTACAACGGCAAGGAGCTGGACAGATTCCAAAACCTGGACAAGTACGACTACGGCGCAAGACACTGTGACGCCGCCCTCGGCAGGTGGTTGACCGTGGATCCCCTGGCGGAGAAGTGCTACTCCATCTCTCCGTATACGTATTGAGCTATAAACCGGTTAATGCTATAGACCCGGATAAATGGCTTTAACAGTTTCGCCTCTGCGTGATGCAGGAATAAAAACGTATTGACAAATTATTATCACTAGTGTCCACTAAAAAAAATTAAGTTTTAATTGAATATCATTTTCATCCATATTAGTCTCTTTGAAGAAAATATCCCTGACAGGAGTTTTATCCAACAACGAAGCGCTCAAGACTCTCAAGACTTCGTAAGTACTTCTATTAAGATGAAGATCATGCTCAACAATGGCTACCATACAATAGGCTATAATAGCTGTAAATATCTGGATTCGAACAGCTCCTTCTGTTGTACCCCAAAAGGATTTAATCTCAAGATGCTGCTTAATCCATTTAAAGAACTGCTCTACATGCCACCTGTACTTATAAAGCAAGGCAATTTGATAGGCGGGGGCTTCAATGTTATTTGTCAAGTAAACATATGTATGATTCAGGAATTCAGCATAGTAAACAATCCTGCGAAGTTCTCCCGGATACTTTCCGGAAGAAGCATAATCGGTAAGTTTTATTATTTGATCGGCCAGTATACCATTAGCATTATGGTTTGTATTCTGATTCTTAATTACCTCATACTGCAAACGGCTTTTCTCACGTATAACAAAATAAGATTCTATTTGCGTACATTAGTGTCCACTAAAAATTCGCAAAAGCTCTTTGAAATTATTGAATATTAGATAGTTGTAGCGTCTTTTGGGATGCGACGATTTCAATTTATCTTTGTATTGATATACAATACATTATGCATAAAGAGAAGTTCGTTTTTGCCCAATTAGTCGAGTTCCTAAATGCCGACAAGTTCAGGCATATCGTGGATAAGTGCCAAGGAAACCGCTATATCAAGTCTTTCACCTGCTGGAATCAACTGCTTGTTCTCATGTTCGGCCAACTCTGCAATAGAAAAAGCCTAAGGGAGCTGGCAATGGCTATTGGTGCACATCGGGGAAAAGGCTATCATCTCGGGTTTGGCAGTGATGTCAAACTAAGCAATCTATCCAAAGCAAATACCAATCGTGACTATCGGATCTTTGAAGAATTTGCATACTACATGGTTGGCAAAGCCCAATCAAGACGTATGGACAATATCTTCAAGCTGGGAGGAAAAGTCTATGCCTTTGATTCTACCACCATTGACCTATGTTTGATCATTTATCAATGGGCTCGTTTTAGAAAGACCAAGGGAGGAGTTAAAATCCATACCCTGTTTGATCTGGAAACTCAAATCCCAACGTTTTTCCATATCACTTCCGCAGCAGTCAATGATGTAAATGCTATGGATGTCATTCCCTATGAACCCGGCTCCTTCTATGTCTTCGACCGTGGCTACAATGACTTCAAACGCTTGTTTAAGATCAACGAGATTCGATCAATGTTTATGGTGAGAGCCAAGAACAATCTGCAATGCAAGGCTGTAAGATGGAAAAGAAGGATGTCTAAAAACGTTCGCTCAGATTGTGTGGTGATATTCACCGGATATATGAGCGAAAAGCATTACCCGAAACCCTTGCGAAAAATTGTCTTCTACGGCGAAGATCAAGACCGAGAGTTTACATTTCTTACTAACGTTTTTAGCCTTGACGCATTGCAAGTTGCACTTCTTTACAAGAACAGATGGCAGATTGAGCTGTTTTTCAAATGGATGAAACAGCATCTCAATATCCAAAAATTCTGGGGTGTAACTGAGAATGCAGTCCGTATCCAGATATACTCCCGGGTAACTACTCCAAAAGAAACTCCTAAAAACTCCACATCGACTCCGAATGTTTTGGAGGTTTTTGAAAGTCTACTTTCAGAAAACAAGAAATCATAGAATCAAATACGGGGATCACCGAATGCTTACCACCTATCGTTACTACCTAAAAGACCATAAGGGCAAAAACCGGGTGATACTGATGGAATAGTGTATCAGGTGAACCATAATACCTCTTGACGGATTGCCTTTCCCTAAAAAAGTCGACTCGCAAAACAGAGACGAAGAGAAAAAACAGAAGAAAAAAGCATTCATTCAATAAAAATTATCGATTTTTCAGGTGAGATTTATTTTTACAACAACAACGTTATCAATGCACTAACACTAAAAACAAGGTGAGATTTTCTCGCGTCTATTGACATCTATTCAAAAAACAGCTTATTTTGACCCATGATCAATAATCATAAAAAAACACATCTATGAAACAAACTATTCTTATTCTTTCAACTTTGGGATTGATGATTCTTTTATCCGCATTTACCGGTTCCAACAATAGCTTGAGCGGGGTCAATGAAACGATTGATCTCATCAAACGTTCAGGAGGCACGCGATCGGCTACAGCCACCGAAGTATTCGCATATAGGAACAACGAAGGCTGGATTACGGTGGAAATTAAATACTACAGTGGTACCGTATGGGTAAGCGTAGAAGGAACAGGTGGAGGGCTTCAACAAATAGCTCAGGTAAACGAGTATGGACTTGTCATGCTGGATACTTCCACCCTTCCAAATGGAAATTACTATCTGCGTATTACGCTGGAGAACGGGGTTTATGAAGGTTATTTTGAGAAATAAAATCCTCTTTTTCATTGGATGATAACCCTAGTTGCTAATGTAACCATACATGAATTAAAAAAAGGCTGAATATGAAAACGAGGCTCAAGGCTGTCACTTTACCGATGGTATTGGTAATCTCTGTATTAATAATTCTTGTTGTGCTTTTTGTGTATTCTTTGTGGGAGATGAATTTCTTCCATTATTCTTCCTATCATTACAAAAAACAACAACAGGAGAACCTGAATTCAGGCATTGTCTTATATTGCAACGACAGTACTTTTTTAAGAAATCATAATGAAGAAAAAGACTACCGCTTATACGAAGCAGACAGTACTTCCATCATAAATTTCCTTACAAAGCAATGGGGATTTTACGAGGTTGTCAGCGTTTCTTCCCACAATGGTAGTTTTTCATCTACAAGGTTATTGGGTAAAAAACAGGAATGCAATCATAGGGCTGCCCTTTGGTTGTGTGACCGGAACAGGGCGTTGTCCCTGTCCGGTGAAACTGAGCTCAGGGGTAAAATTTTTATTCCGCTTAACGGTATCAATTATACTGAGATCGATGGTGAGTATTATGGAGGTGAAGAAATTCCATATTCACTACTTGCTATTGCCGATGCGGAGTTACCACCCATTGATTCAAACTGTTTGTCCTTTCCGGAAAATCTGAAAGGAAGTCGTTGTATAGCGGTTGATTTACCGGCAACAACCAATACTTATTATGGTTTTCAGATGCCGACAAGTTTCTTTAAACTAACAGAGAACAAGGATGATATCTTACTTCGGGGGAATGCAGTCTTATTTGCAGAGGAATTAAAAATCTCCGCTTCATCGAAAATCAACGAGGTGATTATATGTGCCCGAAAAGTTACGATTGAAGAAGGATTTACAGGAAGCATTCAGATCTTTTGCAGTGATACGGTGCTGATTTATGAGAATGTAACGCTTCAGTACCCTTCCGGCATATTTGTGGATGCGGAAATTGACCGTCCTTATGTGTCACTTTCCGAGAACAGTGAAATCAATGGTTACGTGATCATCAAGGGTAAGATAAGGGATGAGGAATTGCTGTTTCCTGCTTACCGGCAATCAGAAAAATCACTGCTCAGAGGACTTTTATATGTGGATGGAACCACCAATATTCGTGGTGAAATCTCGGGTGCTGTATATCTTAAGGATTGCTTTTTCACATCCAATCAGAATGTATATGCTGGCGCATTGTACAACACCCGTATATTGCGTAATGACAATATTGCTTATCCAATTTTTCTATCGGGTGAATATACGCGGAAGGAAATAAAATCGGTTTATTAAACTTTTATTTATAAATAGCTGGCTTATGAGACGGGAAATAATGAAAAATAAGAAGATCACGACCTCCTTATTACTCATGGCATCCATAATAATCTGGGGAAGCATTGCGCGGAGAGTCTCAAAAGCTATCAGGAAGGAGGATGCTCCGATAGAAAAGAGTCAACCACGTACTTTCGTAAACAAACCCGATAGCGCAGTATTGTTATTAAACTACGATGACCCTTTCCTGAAAAAGCCATCGAGAAACTTATTACAAACCGGCGAAGAGCCCAAAGTTGATCAAGACAATCAGGCAACCAACTTTTTACCAGCGGAACCCGATGTGGTGCAGGGCCCTGCTTTTAAATTCAAAGGCATATTGAAAGCGGGTAAGATAACCTACGGGTTATTGGACTTTGAGGGAGAAACAATGATGGCACGTACAAGAGAGAAAATCGGGGATTTTTATATTGTGCATATTACCGCCGACAAGCTGGTGGTACGCCGACAGGGACTGGATATGGAACTATTTGCGGAATAAACTTGTCGTTATGAAACAACTGACGCAAAAACTAATTGCTACCTCTTTACTGGAAACCATTGTCTCTTCAGTCATATTTATGATCCTCTTTATTATCGCCATGCACTCGATGACCAATCTGCTGGTATATGAAAACAGACAACCAAATCATCTCGTTATCGAGAACGACCTGAAAAAATGCCGTCAATTGATTGAAAAAGAAGGTGTTTACAAGAACACGAAGGAACGATACTATTCTTTCCCGTGGGGTAAGATTAAAGTTTCTATCTTTCCCTATAAAGGAGATATTCTTTTAATTCATATATCTTCTAAAATAGAGGGTGGACAATCAACAGGGTATTATTTCCTCCACGTGAACCAGGAATGAGTATGGGAAAAAAGAGGTATATTACACACAAGCAGTTAAAAGCAAGTACGCTGGTAGAGCTTTTACTGACCATGATCATTTCCGGCATCATTTTCACATTGGTTTTCGATGGAGTCGATATGATTAAGAAATTCAGTCTTACCGTAAATAAACGTATTTCCTCCGTCCAGGCCATGCTCTATAGCCACGAGGTTTTGGAATACTTGATGGAAAATGCAGATAGTGTGGTTGAACGGAATAACCAGTTTCTTTTTTACGGGCAGGGAATTGGATCCGACGCTGTAACCATAGGCGAATCGTTTTTTATGCTTCAATCGCGGGGAGTTACGGATACTTTATTTAGCGGCTATTTAAATTACCGCATCATACCATCGTTGAATCGTATCAATCATGTAGATTCTTTATTGATTCATTGTATCGTAAATACAGGCGACTCGGTGTGGCTGGAATATGGGCTGCCCTCCAGCCGTTACGCTTATTTAAATGTTACGGAAAGATATGAAGATCCCAGTTAAATTACATCGATTTACGGATAAGAAAAAGTATCTGTTTTTCTCACAGCTCACCTCCTTACTGAAATCGGGACTGAGCTTTAGCCGTTCATTCGAGCTGCTTATCGAAAATGGCAGTGAGGATGAATCCAAAATATTAAAGGTTGTTTATCAAGATATTATCTCTGGTGATGAACTTTGGGTTGCACTAAAGAAAAACGGTAATTTTTCCGATCTGGATTGCGGAGTGATCAGGATTGGAGAAGAAACGGGTAAACTCGATCAGTCTTTAGAGTTTTTAAACACCTATTACCACAAAAAAAATGAACAACGCAGAATACTTACGGGAGCACTCAGCTATCCACTTATTATCTTGATCGTGGCAGTGCTAGTACTTACGTTCATGATTCTGGTCGTTGTGCCTATGTTCCAACAGGTATATGCACGAATGGGAGGTGAATTGCCAGGGGTAACTTATTTTATTATTAAGTTATCCGGCATCGCACCGGTAATTTTTATTGTTATAACAATTCTTGTGTCGTTGCTTTTGTTTATCAAACACTTTTATGGAAAAAGCGAAAAGTACCTACAGGCTACCGCTGAAGTACAACTCAGTTTTCCTTTTGCCGGTGAGCTTTTAAAATTATATTATCAATCGCAGTTCTGCCAGCTTATGCACTTGCTTATCAGTGCGAACATTCCATTATTGAGATCGTTGCAGATGCTCGGGGATATCATTCGCTTTTACCCTTTCAGCATATCGTTTGGGGAAATATCCAAAAATATAATTGAAGGGGGTTCATTTGCTCAGAACCTGGGAAAGTATGAAAAAATCTACAGCAAGAAACTGATCGCTTTAATGAAAGTGGGAGAAGAAACCAATACGCTTGATAAAATGCTGCACCAGCAAGCTGCAGATATTACGACTGAGCTTGAGTGCAAATTAAAACAACTGGGTAATGTACTGGAACCTTTACTGATTTTGGGTATCGGTATTGTTGTAGCATTTATTCTCATCGCCATGTACCTCCCTATGTTTAAACTTGGGCAGACCATACAATGACAAGTTAAATTCAGTCCCTTTTCTCTTAAACTCCCCAAAGAAAAATATATAAAATTACATCTTTAACAAGGCAGAGGTCTTTTTTTAACTTTATTGTTCATTTATTTCCTTACTTTTGTATCTTAGAGGTCTTCTATTCTTCTTCTGCGATACATGAAACTTTCAACAATAACCAAGTCCGACTTCGGACGTCGGATTACGATAGTAGTCGTGTCTCTGTTTCTGCTGTTTATCGGATGCGACAGGAAACAGGAGAAACTTACCTATGCCCGACTGCAACAATGGGACGCTCTGCTGGAACGTCACCCAGACATGGTTCTCGACAGCCTCCAGGCGATTGAACCTGAGAAATTATCCCAAGCTAATAGCGCTTATTATGGGCTTTTAAAAACCATTGTCGATGATAAAACATATACAGAATTCAGTTCTGATTCATTGATTACCGAAACTGAGCAGTACTATTGGAAAAGCCAACCAGGATCAATAGACCATATCCGCTCACTAATTTATCGTAGTATAGTGGGTATTCGGATGGGGCATATTGACACCATGACTTACAAACCGTTAAAGGAGGCTGAAAAGCTTTTCAATGAATCAAAAGTCAATAATTTTTCTGCAGGATACTTGATCCATTATCATTTGGGTGATATGCATTACAGTCATAATAACCCTATAGAGGCAAATCATTATTACCTGGAAAGTCTCCGTTTTGCGGAGTTGGAGAATAACAAAACACATATTTTTGATGCATACACAGCCCTTTTCTGGAATGAAATGAAGCGGGAGGATACGCTGGCAGGAAAAATGTATTTAGACAAGCTTTTGGCCATTGAAAATATTTCCCGGCAGGAAGAATACAATTTGTTGAACATGCAATCTACCTATTACCTTATCCAGGGCAATGATAATCTTTCTTTACAACTCGAAATGCAAATGTCCCATCTACTCCCTTTCGTTCTTTATAAGGTGGATGAATCTCATACCTTTTTTTCAATTTCCACCAAGTACAAGAGTCTGAATCAGGTAGATAGTGCCATGTATTACGGTTTACAGGCAATTCAACAAAACAAAGATTCAACGTATAGATCAAATTATCTGTTATACCAGAACATTGCGGATATCGCCTTGCTACGGGATGACTATAAAATGGCAGAAGAATACAGGAAAAAAATGTTTGAAAGCTACCAAAAATCGGTGGATGAGCGGGTTGACAAAAGAATTTTAGAACTGGAAAAGCTTTATAACCTTACCGAAGCCGAAAACAAAGCATTGAAAGCAGAATCAAAAGCAAAAATTCTTTTACTTCTGTTGTTTCTGTTGATACTCATTTTATCCTTCGTCTTGTTCGTTTATTCAAAACGCAAAAGAATGGCTAAATTAAAAAATGACATACTCCAAGCAGAGAAACTGGCAATAGAATCTCAGGCCTTGTTGTTGCAAAACAAAGCAACAGAGCAAAGCCACAGAATTAAGATATTCAGTTTATATTTAACCCAATATTCAGAAAATAAGCAACTAATGAGTTTATTTGAAATGAAAATCAGAGGTGGTCGAAGAAATAAGAATGAGCTGGCCGATGATTTTAAAAAAATGATAGAACAGGGGAAAGAGCAATTTAATGACCTCTCAAATCAGCTGTTCTTATCGCAAATATCTAATAATTTGATAGAGCTTTCATCTGAACAGAATTTCCTGAATGAAGGAGATCATCTTCTGTTGGCCATGCTCGCGATGAAACTTGAAAATTCCCAGATAGCCGCATTTTTAAATATAAACCTGGTTAACCTGAAATCAAGAAAAACTTATTTAAAGAAAAAACTGAAAGAAAATGCTTCATCGATCAATAATTTTGAACAGATCATGTCACTTTTTTGATTTTCTGATCCATTAACCAGGTGAGAATTATTTTTTCAAACATCTTATTTATTGCATGTTAACCGTCAAAAACAGGTGAGATTTCTCTGCACCTATTGACATGTTTTAGAAAAACAGTTTATTTTGACCCCATAATCCATCAGTCAAAAATAAACAGCTATGAAGCCAAACATTTTTCCCGGGGTCTTACCATGGGGGCGGATGAAGTCCTTCCATGCAATTACGGGTTTCCGTGGTACCGTGACAAAACTTGACAACAAGAAGAAAACTATTCTCCTATTTTTTGTTTTGCTGTTCTCCCTTACAGGCTGGTCGCAACAGCTTTCTTATGCTTACGATGCCGCGGGTAACCGCATCAGCCGGACTATTGTAGTGGGTGCCTATCATCCCTCTGGCGGGGAGCAGCATGACTCATCCCGCTTTTACGTGGAGAACATCCACGGAAGAGAACTTTCCATCCATGTCGAGCGCGAAAAGCCCGGTCTTACAATCCAAGTAAGTAGCCACGATTCCTTATTAGAGGGAACATACACCCTTTCAGACAAGAATGACGATCTATTAACCGGAGATATTCTATCTGACAGGAAAACACGCGTGGAACTGGAGGAGGTTCCACCAGGCACTTACACGCTCCATATCCTCGTAAACGATCACTCTTCCGAATGGGAGTTGATTAAATTGTAACCAAATACCTAACTTGACACATACCCTTATGAAAACTTTATACACTTCCATAAAAAGTGTTCCGGTAATAATCTTTGCCGGGATACTCGTTTTATCGATTGTAAACACGGTCGTTTTTTCCCAAACGGCCGATGATACCATCCATTCCGTCGTGAGGAGAAATCCGGTACCAGATTCGTTGAGAACAGGCACGGTGAAAAATGTGTCCGACGAGATAGCGGAATTACAACAAAGGAAAGATGTCAGAACACGCTTTGAAATAACCGCAAAAGGCGATACCATTACACACTATATTTATGAACCCTTTGATTTCGGTGAATTATATACTTCCGGATCTACCGTCAATGCGAATGCAAAGAAAGCACCGGCTGACAGGAAGGAGGCGTCGGCTGAAACTCAGCCCGAAAGAGCAACGACCACCGGCATCACCGTACAGTCAATCGATCAAAGCAAGTCTGTGGGGCAGATTCCTTTTGAAGAAGGGGTGACACCTTCCGGCGGTAAAACGATCACTGTTCCAATCCTCACCGCCCCGGTTGCTTCAGCTGCTCCTCAGGTGTCATTGAACTACAACAGCCAAATGGGCAACTCGCCGGCAGGATATGGCTGGAACATTTCCGGATTGACAGCGATCAATGTAACCAACAAAACCATACACTACGACGGGACAAGCGCCCCGGCCGATCTTTCCAATCCTTCAGCCTGTGCCTTTTCTTTGGACGGAACCCGGTTGGTCACGAACAACAATACCGCTGTTCCCGACTACCATTACGAGACCGCACAAGGATATATCTTGGTGAAGAAAATCATGTACGGCAGCAATGTTGCCTATTTTGAGGCCTTGTTCCCCGATGGCAGCAAGGCAACCTACGGATTTACCAACAACACGGTCATGAAACATACGTATCCTGTAACCTCCATCGTGGATATGAAAGGGTACAGGATAGATTTTGAATATTTGCAGTCCGGCAACATGTATTTCATCTCGAAGATAAAGTATGGAAGCAAGACAACCACACATCCGGCTGAAATCCGGTTTGAATATGTTGCCAGAACAGATTACACTACCGCTTATATTTCCAATACCGGAATCTCTCTGAATCAATTATTGAAAAAGGTGACCTCTTACAATAATGGACAGGAAATACGGACGTATACCCTTACCCATACGCTGGAAAGCGAAGTAAACAGGCTTACCCGGCTGGATTGTTCTTCCGGCACAAGTTCCCTGAACCCACTCGTTTTCGGTTATGACTACTATCCGTCTTATATGTCAAACGGGCAATTTGATGAAGAGCTGTATGGATTCCTTTCTCAGTATTTTAACAACACCCCGGCCAATAAGATGCAGTATATTCGTGGAAAATTCCGAAAAAACAGTTTCGGCGACGGTATGATCACCTTCCCGGGTAAATTTTCAACGTATGGCCTGTTAGCTACACGAAGAAGATGGGTGCCGTTCCATTACGTTTATGCCTATTTATATGGGAGTACTTATCCTGCCGATCAAACCATCCTGATTGTACCAAATCTCGATTTCTTCAGCAATTCAATCTCCATTACAGCTGAATCTGGATTTCAAACCATCAATGCCGTGGATGTGAACGGAGACGGCGTGGATGAAATCGTTAAAGTGAACTTTAACGGGACATCCGGATCCAAGACCGTCCTGAAGGTAACGGTTTACACCCTCACGACGGGAACTGCATACACTACCCGCACCTTCAATGTAAATGTGGAAGGGGTGGTCAACAGCGACGACTATTATTACAGTCCTGTTTCCAGAAGCTACTACTTTGGAGATTTCAGAGGAGACGGACAGATACAAATGGTGACCGTTTCGCACAACAAGACTTTTGATAACCAGGACAGGACCTCTTACTTTGCAGTGGTCGACCTGAACAGCGGGAGTCTGATCAGTGAGAACACACTTTTTTCACATTCCACTTACGAAGATACATATGTGCACACGTTTGATGTGAACGGTGACGCCAAATCTGAATTGTGCCATGCAAGCGCTTCTGCTTACAATGTGTACGGCCTTTCGGGAAACAGCTTCACCTATCAGTACGGTTCTACCGCTGTTCCCCGGTCGGCCTTTTACAAAAAAGTAAAGTTCGGAGATTTGAACGCGGACGGCAAGCTCGACATCCTTGTCCCACCGAATGATTCATATCAAGACATACAGTATGTGGAACTTCCGGTGTGGGCTCCGCATAATTGCCCATACTGTGATGGAAGCGAACCCATCACAGACTCGTATAGTATTCACTGCAGATACTGTGGCATAGATCTTAAGCTTTATTATGAGCAGAATCCTTATAACGCAAGCTGCCGCGAGTGTGGTTTACAGTTACAAACATGTTACAACGATCCGAACTATCCGGGGCAAAGTCTTTGCTGCCCCACACATGGATCTGTGATATTGGCCGAAATTGAAATGGGATATGTGGATAACGGGAATCAATGGAGTTGCTATATCAATACGGGGAAAGGATTTACCGCCACCACGCAGAATATTGTCAACGTAGAATATGATGACAAGATAACCGTGATGGATATGAACCGGGACGGGCTCTCCGACCTGATACAAATAAGGGGCACACAGGCAAAGTTGTATTTAAATTCCAAAGGAACCATTCAAAGCTCCACGCCGGTGAGCCCCATCAACGTTCCTTCCGGAACATCCGGTTTTATGCCTTCGAATGTGGTGAATTATTACAACTCAAGCTACCTGGTTTGTATTAAAGATGCTGAAATATATACCATAACCTATACCAAGGACGAGAGCAAGGCAAACTTGCTCACATTGACGACAGACAGTTACGGCTCGCTGCATCAGAACAACTATTCTAATATGGCGGAGGGTGGTAATTATATCCCAACCACAACATCCCGCTCTTACCCGTACGCATCTTCGATTTTCCCGTTGAACCTACTCTCTTCGGCTTATGTCACTTTACCAAACTACGGGAATTACATAAAGCATCAATATTATACCTATTACGGGGCGGTAATTCACCAGCAGGGACTGGGCTTTTGTGGATTCGAGAAAGTAAGAACGTTTGACTACATGCTAAACATGGAGTCCGTTGAAACCAAAGATCCCCAGATGTTTGGTGTCACAATATCTCTCAGTTCCCCGTTGAAAGAGAGTTTTTATAACTACATAAGAAACGAAGAAAGTAACAAGCAGGCAAACCCCAGGGCATATAACGTGTCGGAAACAGATAAGCTGACCAATGTTTACACCTATGCCTATTATGACTATGATGCATATGGTAACCCGACACAAGTGAATCATAATATCGGTTCGGCTTTGAATACTGTCACCAATCAAACCTATCATAACTCGGTTTCCTCATCGCGCTACCTGATTGGGCAACCATTGATAAAAACAGTGACCAGTACACGCGGTGGTGCGTCGTGGCAGGACAAGGAAGAGATTACATACGATGCCACAACCCGCCTTCCACTGGGCAGGAGCACCTACACCGGCACGACTGCCGTGAATAAAACAGGAGAAACCAAGTGGACATACGAGACGAACGGCAGTGGTATTGTTGCCTCTGAAAAAACGGCGCCCTACAACGTGACGGAGTTTTTAGGAAATACTTATACCTATGATCCCTCCGGAAGGTATCTTGCCTCGCAGACCAATGCATTCTCGCAAACTACCACATTCTCCAATTACGATAAGTACGGGAATGCACGTACAGTTACCGACCACAAAGGACGTATCACTACCCGCACGTTTGATGATTGGGGACAACCTGTTTCAGTGACGGGTCATGATGGCGTGACTGAAGCCACCACACCCGCATGGGGCGGACAGGGAGTGTACACCGTGACCAGGACGGTTACCGGACAACCTTCAACAGTGGCACATTACGATGCGGCGGGGCGTGGGTTGCGCAAAGGGAATCAACGTTTCGACGGCCAGTGGCAGTATGTGGACAACGCATACGACAACAAGGGCAGGCTCGAGAAGGTGTCATTGCCTTTCAGAGGCGCTTCTCCATCTTACTGGAATAGCTATTCGTTCGACACCTATCACCGTCCTACCCAGCTTTTGGAAGCTTCCGGCAAAACTACCTCCTGGAGTTACAACGGGTTGAGTGTGACGGAAACCAAAAACGGAATTGCTACCACCAAAACGACCGATGCCTCGGGTGCCTTGGCAAGCGTGACCGACCCCGGGGGAACCATCTCCTATAGCCTCCGCCCCGACGGACAACCCTCGTCCATCACGGCTCCGGGTGGTGTTATCACTTCGTTTGAGTATGATGCCTTTGGCAGGCAAACCGCCTTGGTGGACCCGAGCGCCGGGCGCCAAATTACTGAGCCCGTCTATTCTTCTGCGGGAGTGTTGACTCTTACCGAAACAAACCCCAAGGGAACCAGCGTGTCGGTTTTTGATAAATATGGCCGTATCACCAGCCTGCAACGGCAGGGTGAGTTCACGACTAATTACGTGTATAATGCGGACGAGTTACTGGCGGGCGAAACTTCCACGAACGGTACCTCTAAGGCATTCACTTACGACACGTTTGACCGGATACTGACAGAAAAGGAAACCGTTCCCGATAACAAGTGGCTGCAAAAGACTTACACCTATGGTGATGGAAATGTATCCTCGGTACAATATGCGGCCCAAAGCGGGACGCTTGGCACGGAAAGTTTCCTGTATGCCTACGGACACAATACGGAGATCAGGCTAAACGGCTCCACCACCATCTGGAAACTGACGGCGGAGAATGATCCCGGTCAACCCACGGCAGCCACCACCGGAAGCATGAACAGAAGCTACTCCTATAACGACTATGGTATACCTACCGGCAGGACGGCCGGCAGCATCCAGAACTTCTCCTACAGTTTTGACACGCAGAAAGGAAACCTTTTAAGTCGTACAGACAACAGACACACAAGGACGGAATCGTTCTCCTACGACAACCTGAACCGTCTGACCAGTGCCGCCGGCAAGGTAATCACCTATGCCGACAATGGAAATATCACCCACATCGAAGGGGTGGGCACCATGGCATACGGCAACATGGACAAGCCGTACCAGGTGACCATGCTCAACCCGGAAGGCATGGCCGTACTCTTGCGCAACCAGAGCGTATCGTACACCTCGTTCCAGCGTCCATCACGTATCGACGAAAATGGCTTGAGCGCATCGTTCACCTACAACGCGGCCGGCGGGAGGGTGAAAATGTATGTAGCCAACGGAGTCACTCCGGTATTGACCAGATACTACATCGGGGGACAGTATGAACTGGACCTGCAGTCCAATACCGAACGGCTCTATCTGGGAGGGGATGCCTATTCGGCACCCGCTGTCCTGGTAAAAGAAGCGGGTGTGTGGAATATTTACTATATTTGTCGTGATTATCTGGGCAGTATCACCCACGTGGCGAATGCCGATGGTTCTTTGAAACAGGAATTAAGCTATGACGCATGGGGACGGTTAAGAAATCCCTCCACACACGTCGCATACACGCCCGGCAGTGAACCGGTTTTGTACCTCGGCAGGGGATACACGGGTCACGAACACCTGACCTGGTTCGGACTGATTAATATGAATGCGCGTCTTTACGATGCGGCATTGGGACGGTTCTTAAGCCCCGATCCCTATGTGCAAAATCCATTTATATCACAAAATTATAACCGGTATACCTACGCGATGAATAATCCGCTGGTGTATATTGATCAGGATGGTGAACTAGCATGGTTTATACCTGTTATTATTGGAGCAGTAATCGGAGGGTATATTGGAGGTTCATCGGCGGAAGGTGGAAAATTGAATCCTTTTAAGTGGAGTTGGAGTGGAAAAACTTGGCTTGGCATTGGAATAGGTGCTGTGATTGGAGGAGCAGGAGGATATGGTTTTGCACTTGGAGCTCCTGCCTTAGCAAACACAGCATTTTTTGCTCATTTTGGTACAAGCGGAACTGTAGCTGCATACACGGTAGCAGGAGGAGTTATTGGCGGTGCAATAGGTTATGGTTCGGGATATGCAGGAGGCTTATTATATAGTAATGGAAATTCAAGTTTTGCGCATCAAATGGGAAAGAGAGGAGCGGTTATAGGCTCAACGCTTGGCGGTGCACTAGGACAATTAGCTGGAGCAAACGAGACATATAAAAATCGAAAAGATACTGCTGTAAAATACAAACAACACCAAAAACCGAAATGGGATGGAGATTATTTTACTGGTACTCAGGAAGAAGCAGATGCAATCACTCTAAATTTAAGTAAAAAATTAGGAATGGAAACATCTTACTATCAAACTAGTAGAGGATATTATTTCGAAAGTGTATCTGGAGAAGCATTTAATGTAGATTGGGGACCACCTAGTGTAGCACACGATAATAAAATAAACTTTACTCCATATAATTATAATGTGAATATTGGAGAACAGAGAAATTCTATGAATGAAGCATACCGCTATACTTACTTTGACAAAGTTGGAGATTTTTTTTATATTGGCAATATTTTTCAAAGAGCTAGAGTTTATTCTGAAACACATACCCATCCACATAATAGTCCACCATCAGGGGCAGATTTGTTATTGTCACGAATATTTGGAATAACTGGATACGTACTTGGCTGGAGTGGTGTCAGATATCAATATGGTGGTCCAGGTTATTTCAAATAATAATATTTCTAAGAAACATTTTACCTTTAATATGAAAAAAATTATATTTACCGTTATTATTCTATTTTTATTTCAAACTGTAAGGCCTCAATTATGTGATAAAATACACTATATAGAAGATAATGAGTTGAGCAACGAAGTAGTGTATGATATAGAAGTTGCTTTTGAAGATTTTATGCAAACAGGAGCAGGAGGGCAAAATGAGAAGTTTTTTCTTATAGAAATAGTAGAAAGAGATAATTTCAATGAATTATATCTATTCTCGACGAGATATATTTTTGAAATAATGTTCAAAAGGCCCGACTGCTATTTCAAGTGTAATGATACAATAATAACATACCTGTATACCAAAGATCACATTCATGTAAGTGATTCTACTTGGTTGAATAATATCATGAAAGAGACTAGTATTGTGTTAGGTGCTCCCGATTTTAATGTAGTCTGGTCGAATGATAGTGTGATTGGACCAATTTGGGGGACTGGTGATATGAATAGAACGGAGGCAATGTTTTTTTATGATCCAGTACCGTTTAAGTATATCGTTAAAAATGGGGATATTTGTTCAAAAGAAGTGGTTTATAAGTTATACTATCCAGATGATCGCCGGCCAAAAGGAATTCCAATAATGAGGTCATTACCATATTGGCCAGTAGAAAGAGAATCATATTATCGAGGATCATAGAGGAAATAAACTTTTTTCGTTCTAATATTTATATTATAGTAAATATGTCTTAACGATTCATGATTTAAATGAAATAGATTGGAAGATCACTTACAGTGGAGAAAAAGAATAAAATATTTTTTAATTTATTTTTATCAACAACTTAAAGAACACCTATTTATGAAACTTACGTACTTTATCGCACTCGCAACTGCTATCGTTTTAACTTCGGTATTTTCAACGGCCATGGCCCAGCAGGCAGAATACCAAACAATGCCACGTTATAGGGATTTCCGCTTTTCCATTGGCGGTGGCTATGCTTACCGCCTCGGCAACATCGAGAAAACAGGCGATGCCGCATTGGATGATATGAATAAAAAACTGCGACACGGTTTTACAGTTGACGCCGATGCCCAATACTTTTTTAAAGAAAGCTGGGGATTGGGTTTGAATGCCAATTTTTCTTCGGCAAGCACGTCGGGAAATAATGTAACCATACCGGGCATTGATCAAGCCGTGAATTACAAGGAAACGCAAAGCATTGTGTATGTCGGACCTTCGTTCGTCGGGAGAAACGAGTCGGAAAAATTCCTGTTGATTACCCACGTGGGTGTCGGGCCGCTTTTCTTCAATGCCGATATGAATTACAGCGGACAGAGCATTACGGGAAATAAGACCACCGTGGGCGTTAATGCTGGGATTGCAGGAGAATATAAAGTGAACAATAAGACAGGGGTGGGACTTAAGCTGTCGTACGTGATGGGCTCGATTGACAACCTGAACGTGGAAGGACAAAACGTGAAACCAGAAGAGAAAATCAGTGTGTCGAACCTGATGGCGACGCTGTTCATCAGCTTCCGTTCGTGGTAATCCCCAAGCTTATACAAACTATCACCATGGCAAGAAAAATGATCTGTCTCACGGCATTGTTATTATCGGCCTCATTCGTGTTTCCACAATTCCACACCGGAATAAAAGGCGGAGTAAATTTATCGAATGTAAGCATGAATATCAACGGCATTGAACTCGACAGTTATGATCCGCGTCCCGGCATTCATGCCGGATTTATGACCGAATACATGTTTGGTGCTCATCTGGGGTTGCATACCGAGTTGATCTACTTCAACAGTGGAGCCAACATAAATCCCGGACAGTTTAAAAAATGGTTTGATGTTTCCGAAGATGTTTCCGTGACCGGAAGTTTGAACATGCACACGTTTCAGTTACCCTTGTATCTGAAAACAAAGTTCGCACTTTCACCCACCGTCAAAATTTACCTGATGGGAGGCGGATTTGCTACATATGCGCTAAAAGCTGATATGTTTGAGAAGCTGTCGTTAGCGGGCGAAGTACCCCTCAAACTGAAATGGAGCCTGTATGAGCCCAACGTGCGTATTTTTGATCAGGATGAAAGCAATGTGCATCTGCAGCAACGCTGGAACGCCGGCCTGGCAGCCGAAACGGGCATTGAAATCAGGAACAGCATTACCGCCGGTATCGGGTTCCGTCAGGTACTCAACAATATGGCCGCATATGGTATCATCTCGGGCGGCGGCTCAATAAAACCCACCACACAAATGTGGACGGCGACCTTTTCGGTTGGATACTTTCTTTAAAGAAAGAGAAGTGGTTTCTTGACGACCACAACTGTCGTGATTGTGATACTCCCCAACAATTACCCATTGTTGGGGAGTTTTGTGTGAAAAACAGGGGATTTTCATGCGACCACAAGCCTGCCTATTTTGGGTTTTGAGCCGGTTATGCTGGTGAGATTTATTTTCTCAAACATCTTATATATTGCATGTTAACCATCAAAAGCAGGTGAGATTTCTCTGCACCTATTGACATGTTTTAGAAAAACAGTTTATTTTGACTTTGTAATGAAAAAGATAAAATAGTCGCATGAAAAATTTAATCAATCGGCATTTCACTCCCAAAAGGCTGAATGCATTTTCTATGTCTGAACTGTTGGTAGTTTTGGTAATTATCGGTATCCTGGTGTTAATTGCCCTACCCAACCTGATGCCACTGATCTCGAAGGCTAAGAGTGTGGAGGCACAACAGCAACTGGTTTTTTTACACTCGTTGCAACAAAGTTATTTCTTCACCCATTCCAAATACTCACTCTCGCTGGATGAACTGGGTTTTGAACAACAACCACTCGTAAGTGAAGACGGCACTGCCAACTACAAGATTGAGATTGTAGAAGCCGATGAGAATGGTTACCGGGCACAGGCCATGGCTGTGGTGGATTTCGACCGTGACGGCACATTCAATACCTGGGAAATAGATCATAACAAACATTTGAGAGAGACCGAAAGAGACTGAATATGCAACTGATCATTCTGATACCTTTAACGCTGATGATCCTCTCAGATTACAGAAGCAGAACGGTTATCTTGTGGCACTTATTGCTGTTTGGAATAACCGTCCTGATCATAAGCTGGTTGGAGAACGGGTTATGGGAAACATGCACCAACCTGGTAACCAACATATTTTTATCGCTCTTCATTGGATTATGCGTATATGGCTATTTTTTATGGAAGTATAAATCGGTGCAGTCGGTCATAGGAAAAGGGGATATCTTGTTTATCCTGTTTCTGACCCCTTTTTTTACACCCCGGTCGTTTCTTGTCTTTATGCTGGTATCTTTCGTCGTTACCTTGTTGATGTGGATCATCATTGCTTCCATCCGCAGAAATGACAGCAACATTCCGCTGGTATCGGGAGTAGGAGTCTGCCTATGTATACTTCTTCTCTATCAACACTTAATCTGAATCTTATGATAAACGCCCATATCCCCACCGAACTGATCCAGTTATTTTCCAGCAGCGATGCCTTGAATTATCGGATTATTCCCTTTGAAACAGGTGAAAATAACATGCTAAAATGTTATGGCGACAGCAGTACGGCGTATGAGAAAATTATACAGGAGATTGCCATCATTTATGATTTAAGCGTGGAGATTGAACCGGTAGATAATGCGGAACTGGACAAAGCATTGAATTTCTATTACCGGCAGGACCGGACTTTCTCCTCAAATGCACAATCCCTCAATATAAGCCACGCTGACTTTGTAGGTAAACTGATCGAGGAAGCCGATACCTTAAAATCGAGCGATATCCATTTTGAACCGTATGAGAAAAAATGCCGTGTCCGTTTCAGGGTCGACGGGAAGCTGATTGAACGCTATATCATCAATAGAACGGACTACCCCGCACTGGTAAACCGTCTCAAGATACTGGCCAACCTTGACATCTCCGAGAAACGGCTACCCCAGGATGGCCGGATCCTCTTTGAAAGGAACAATCTCAAATTTGATGTGCGCGTTTCGGTGATGCCCACCATCTACGGCGAAAAGATCGTACTCCGTCTGCTCTCAAAAGATCAGCGCCTGCTTTCCCTAAGCTGCCTGGGGTTTAGTGAAAAGCAATATGCCGATTATTATCAGGCGATCATGCAACCCAACGGGCTTATCCTTATTAGCGGACCTACCGGCTCGGGTAAAAGTACCACGTTATATGCCACCCTGGGCATATTGAATCGACAGGATAACAATATCCTTACCATTGAAGATCCCGTGGAATATACGCTGCCGGGAATTAACCAGATGCAGTTGAAGGAGGAGATAGGTCTGACTTTCGGAAGCGCCCTGCGCACCTTCCTCCGGCAGGACCCCGACATCATCATGCTGGGCGAGATCCGCGACCAGGATACGGCTCAAATGGCCATACGCAGTTCCTTAACCGGGCACCTCTTATTATCTACGCTGCATACCAACAGCGCATGGGGAAGCATTACCCGCTTGATAGACATGGGGGTACACCCTTACCTGATATCGGAGACCCTGATTGCCTGTGTGGCACAGAGACTGATCCGGTTGTTGTGTCCCCACTGTAAAAAGGCATTACATCCCGATGCTTCCTTTACCAGTGGGTTTGCTTTAGATCCCAACGCAGGTTATCATGAAAAAAGAGGATGCGAAAGATGTTACTATACCGGCTACCTGGGACGAAAAGCCATTTATGAGGTGATACCGATTGACAAGCATTTATCGCAACTCATTAGAAAAAGTGAACCTGACATTGATGCATATCTAGAGCGTCACAAAATCAAAACATTAAAAGATTCAGCTCTGGAAATGTTTGCCAAAGGTGAAACCTCACTGGAAGAAATTCTTCCGCTTATCAGTGAAACGATATGAACAATGATCAGATGAAAAAATATTCCGCTTTCTTTATTATCCTGATATCCATATCGGTAAACCTGCTTGCACAATCTCTTGAAGAAACCCGGCTGGCTGAGCTGAAGGGTAAACTGCAGCGCTTGTCGTATGCCGACAGCCGTTATGCTGAGAAAGTAGATGTCTCTGTCACCAGTTTCCCGGTTTCCGAACTGATCCGGAGTCTGGCGAAAGCACAGATTCTGAATATCAACGTGGCTTTCGGGCCTGACAAACTCATTAATTGCAACCTGCAACAGGTTCCGATAGTGGATATCCTTTTCTTTATCTGCAAAGAAAAAAGCCTCGAGGTAGAAATAATGGATAACATACTATCCATTATTCCTTATAATGAACCCGAAACGGAGCCTCCAATACACATCGCTTATGATCCGCTGAGAGAGGTGATCACCTTTGACTTTACCGACAGCAAATTGTCGTTTGTAACCAAAAAGATCATGGAGAGCACCGGGTATAACATCGTCATACCTCAGCCTCTATACGAACACCGGGTTTCGGCTTATGGTACGAACATGGATATGAACGAGGCGGTGAGAACCATCGCGGCAGTGAACGGGCTCGGATATGCAAGGCAATCCGAAAGTTCGTGGTCTCTGTTCAAACCCCAGGGAGAACAATCACAAACAACCGATCATGCCTTCCGGTTTGATCAGCTTCTGGTGGACAGCGTCGGGCTGATTACGGCTAAGATCACTGCAGGAAATGTACGTGACATGATACCGGATCTGTTTCACCGTCTTGGAATCAACTACTTTTTATCCAACGATATCAGTCATGCCACCAATATAAATGTGGAAGAAGTTGACCTGCATACTTTTCTGAATGTGCTGTTCACGGGTACCCACATTACCTGGCGCATAGATCATGGCGTGTACATAATAGGCAGCAATACCGAAGGGGAACGTTTATCCACGGTGCAGGTTTTTCCAATGAAATATCGGATGGTAGATAAAGTGTCGGAATTTATTCCTACCGAACTCAAAGCAAACGTGGAGATCATTACCTTTCCCGATTTGAACAGCCTTGTCATCAACGGCGACCAGCGCGCGGTAATACGAATCATGAACTTCCTGAATGAAATCGACCGAAGTGTTCCCTTGATCTCCTTTGATGTGATTATTGTAGATGCCACCGACAAAACGTCGCAATCCATTGGTTTATCCATGGGAGTAGGTGCCAAGCCTTCGGTAAGCGGAGGTGTCATCAGTCCGGGTATCGATTTTTCGCTCAGCGCGGCTTCCGTGAACAAGATCATCAACTCATTCAATGGTTTCGGTTCTATGAACCTGGGTAAGGTAACTCCCAATTTTTATGCCGATCTGAAGTTTCTTGAAGACGCCGGAAAAATCATTTTGAGGTCGACACCCAGGCTATCTACGTTAAACGGACACAAGGCCGTGCTAAAAAGCGGGGAGGTGAAATATTACAAGGAGAGCCAGGTCAACATCATTGGGACACAAAACCCGCTTCAATCGGAATCATACCTGTGGAAAAATGTAGAGGCCAACTTTATACTGGAAATCACGCCTTACGTAAGCCTCGACAGTGTCATCACCCTTCAGATCAATCTCGACCAGGCAGAATTTACCGTGCGCGAGAGCAGCGACGAGGATGCGCCTCCGGGGATGACAAAGCGGAGTTTTAATTCCATCATCAAGGTAAAAGATCAGGAGATGGTGCTTTTGGGAGGGATCGAGAAAAACCTCACCGACACCTCCTCGCGGGGTTTGCCTTTTCTGGCAAGGGTACCGGTTTTACGCCTGCTTTTTGGCAACACCACCAAAATAAGATCCTCCCAGAAGCTGAATGTATTTATCAGGCCGATAATCCTTCAATAGTATGCGACTACTCCCTTCTATATTGGGCGAAATCATCATTGCGGAAGTGGAAGCAAGTAACGGTACTGCTTCTACCCGGGTAACGACTGCCAGATATTCATCAAAAAGTTCCGACATTATTCTTCGGGAGATCGGTCATGAAAAGGAGGAATGGCCGAAGAGAAAGCACGGCATCGCCCTGTTGCTTATCAGAGGTAGCGACGTGGGTACAAAAGAGTTCGCAACCTCCGATAATGATGGAGTGAAAAAGATCACTGAAAATGAGAACCTGCTTTGGACAGTTCATGAAGAAAATGATTTTTCCACCATTGATTTTATACGAAAATCATCCGTTGAAAATATATTGAACGCACTGCGTGACAGGAGCCTTCACATCATGGAAATCACAGTATCCCGACATAGTGATACCGATCTTCGTACCACCCTGCTGGACTTGTACGAAAAGAAGCTGAATTTTGAGCACCTGAAGAAATCGAAAGAGTTCAGCGCATTTTTTTTCGACAGCCTGTTTGATAAGATAAAGCTCCCGTTTCTGCTCTTTTTCTTCGTACTCCTTTTTGTCAACTATATCGCATTTTCCAATATAAAGGAAAAATATGAGATCAGTGAGACAGCTTATAACATCCGACTTCAGAAAAGTAAACAGGAAAGGGAGAACAATGAAAAAGCCAACCGCCTTTTCGGTGAGTACGACAAGATTCGCTCATATCCCCTCGCCCTGCTATCAGATCGCATTGCCTCCTATATGCCGAAGGATGTCCGATTGGTCTCCATGGTCTTCTTCCCTGAAAACAGATCCAATGCCGGAGCCAGGGCCGTAAAAAACAACGCGAATTTGATCATTGTAAAAGGAAAGGCTGAAATTGCCGGTACAGTACTTCTGTTCGCCCAATATTTACAGGAAGATAAATTATTCAGCAAGGTTGACATCATCAATATCAACAATTTGAAGGATAACGGTTCATATGATTTTGAATTACACATCATATTATGAGATACTATAGCGGGATCATCAAGTTAGCGGCATTGATCATACTAATGCCCTTTGTGCTGGGAAAATGCACGTTTTCCAAAACATTTCAATTGTATAATGATTATCGGCAGATTCAAACCCTGGAAGAACAGCTGCCGAATATGGCGTTAAGCCAATCGATGTTGGCACCGGTGCTGTTCTCTGATGAGAACCTGACCAGCAATGGCCGTCTGATCGAACTAATCAGTCCGGCATGTGAAGAAGACAGCATCACAGTGAAGCAATACGAGCCCATATTGCTGGATAGCGAAGGCAATTATAAACTGTATAGTGCCAATATGACATTGTCGGGGAAATATATCGATCTGGTAAAAACCCTGAAATACTGGGAAGGCAATATACAATCAATCAAAATATCATCTCTTCAGTTCGAATATGATGAAAAGAAAATGAAAGAGGAGAAGGTGGTGATGACTGTGATTGTAAGACAGATTGAAAAATGATATGCCAATTTCATGATCAACTCAAAACTTGTTATAAATATGAAGAAAACGTTTAATTATCTTGTTCAAATGAGTAGCGCTTTTTTGATGCAACTAAAATTTCCTTCGAAAATTATTGCTTTAAGTTCTCGAAGACAGGTCGTTCTCATAACGTTTTTACTGACGAACAGCCTCATTATCGGTTGTGTAAATTAAACTGTGTCAGGTTTTATTTTTATAGTTAATTTGGCACCTTTTTTCTAATGGGTAATGCTGAGACCTGAGTTTTAGTTGGTCAAAAACGGTTAGGGGTCGACCCCCTAATCGTTTTTATGTTCCAATGGTGCAAAGCATCGCCATCGTCTTGTTGGTCATCACAAAACTAATGAAAATTATTGAATCGCCATTATCAATAAAAATTTAATCGAAAAGTTTAAATCTATCCGGAAAAAGAATAGCCAGTTGCTGGGCCGTCTGTCCCCAGTCTTTCAAGGGCATGGTCCACTTCTTGCGGATATTGCGGTAGGCCAGGTAAACCAGTTTTTCCAACGCCGTGTCGTTTGTGAAAACCCCTTTGTTTTTTGTCACCTTGCGAATCTGACGATGATATCCCTCCACCGTGTTGGTGGTGTAGATCAGTCGCCGGATGGCGTCAGTATACTGAAAATAGGCCGATAGTTTATGCCAGTTGTCCCTCCAGGATTTTATCACCAGTGGATATTGTTCGCCCCAGTTCAACTCCAGATTGTCCAGTTCTACTTCCGCCTGTTCCTTGCTTACGGCCTGGTAAACGGGCTTGAGATCCTTCATGAAGGCTTTTTGATACTTGCTGGCAACATATTTGAGGGAATTGCGTATCTGATGAACGATGCAACTCTGAACGATTGTTTCCGGAAACACACTGTTGATCGCATCGGAGAAACCGGTCAGATTATCCACACTGGCTATTAAAATATCCCGTACCCCCCCGGGTTTGTAAATCAGTCAGTACCGAGAGCCAGAAATTGGCACCTTCACTCCTGGAAATATACATTCCCAGCAGATCCTTATGCCCGTTGCGGTCGACTCCGAGCACATTGTAAATGGCGCGGGTAACCGGTCTGTTTTTATCATCCATCACCTTGTAGTGGATGGCATCCATCCATACAATGGGATAGACTGAATCAAGGGGACGGGTACACCAGGATTGAAGTTCAGGCAGTACCCTGTCGGTAATGGCGCTGATGGTATCGGCTGAAACCCGATTACCCAGGTTCTCCTCCATCCAGTCACTAATCTCCCGTGTACTGTTTCCTAATGCATACAAACCAATAATACGGTCTGCCACACCTTCGGTCAATATGCGTTCCCGCTTTTTGATAAACTCAGGTTCAAACCGGAAATCCCTGTCACGAGGTGTGTGAACTGTAACCTCACCCAGGGAAGTCTGAACCTGCTTGCGGTTATAGCCGTTGCGGCGATTACCCGATAAGCGCTCCTCTTCATCCATGTGAACATCCATCTCACCCTCCAATGCTGCATTCAGAAGGTTCTCCAGTAATGGCGCAAATGCACCGTCTTTTCCTAAAAGAGGCTTGCCGGATTTTAGCTGTTCCAGCGCCTTGGCTTGAAAGGACTTGTAATCAAAATCTTCCATAATGTAAACTGTTGTGTAAAAGTAAAAAAAATGATTTATTCTTTGACACAGTTTACTTTACAGTCTCCTGTAATATTTTTGCTAATCCGCTCCGTCTCCTTTATTTGTTATAATCTACATTTATTATCTTTGTCAGCATTACATTGACGTTCTTGTTATTATGTCTTCCAGGATACCAATCTTGAAGCAATATTAATGCTTTTAATCCCTCTTTTTCAAAGTTAGTTAGAGATTCATCTTTTTTACCGTAAATCCTTGCTCCAATTAAATTTCCTTTTACGTCAATAACAAATTGTAATCGCAACATTGTTTGAATGTCTTCATTTGGATGAAAATCATAGTGAAAAGATTTTATAAAATTGTCCAAAAAATCTTTTTCTCCATTTTTGTAAACAGGCATTTTTTAAACAACAATGTACACATTCTTTTTTGTCAAATCATCGTATTGTACGCCTTCATTTTTTTGTTGACCTTTTATGGAAGAACAAGAAAATACAGAAATGATAATAATTAATAGATTGTATTTATGAGTCCTCTCCGAAAACCTCAAAACTCATTTTTATTGGTTTGCAACTTATTGAAAATCAATGTTCATATTGTGAAATTTTCAAGAAAAAAGACTTATCGGAGGAGACTCATTTATTTATTACCAACTGGCATCCCGGGAATATTATCCCAATAGTTTTTATAATATTTTTCATACAAATTAGTATTTTGTTCATTTGTTAATGATGGATTATATTTAAAGAAACCGTATCCTTGATTTTGTAAATTTATTTTATTCATCATAAAATTTAATTGTCCTTTTGTCAATGAATTTTGATTGGTACTTTTTTGCCCGTCTATTGTTATCATGGAATAACTCATAATATTATTCACAATGTTTGCATCTGTTGTAGGAGTTGAAATAAAAGAATTAGGAGCTACCTTCAACAACTTTGTATCTTCTGTTTGCGTAATCTCGAATGGATGTGCTAATCTTACTGTATGAAACATTTCGTGGGTTGCATCCGAACCTATCTCTGAAAGTGATCTTAGTTCTCCTGCCTTATTAAATAAATTAACCGAAGAGTTGAAGTAAGAAGTACTTCCCCCAATTGCACCGTCCATTTTACCCAAAGACAATGACTGGACTATGTTTTGATTTCCTTCGTAGAAAGTAATCGTTCCGGACATTACCCCTCCTGATGCCTCCGATATGGTATTATTGAATTGTGTTGCAATAACATTTTTATAGGCTGCTATTTCTTTTGACGTATAATTTCCTGATACGAAAAAATTTAATGCAACATTAATAGTAATATGACCATTTGCATTTATAAAATACTTCCACTCTCTTCCATCCGGGTCAATTAACCTCACTGGGTTATTCGAGCAATACGCATACGGACTCATGTTACAATACTTCTCGGCCAGGGGACCACGGTCAGCCACTATGTCCACTTTGCTCACCACTTGGGCTGTGGCTGGCTTTATTAACTCTTTTAAGGGCTAAAAACATGGATACATTCGGCAAACAAACAACTGCTTTACGAAAGGAAAAGAAGATTTCACAAGGCAAACAGGTAAAGTTGATAAATACTTCTACTTTGGTTAACCGATAATCTCATGAAATCTTTTTCGATTCTATCAGTATACACCCTATGCGATACATCTCCTGCAGTGCTTTTTTATCGTCGCCCGGTTGTGCGTTTACCGCGGCGATAGCATCGGTGATTACATAGGTATTGAATTTCTGTTTAACTGCATCCAAAGCAGTTTCTTTTACGCAATAGTCGGTGGTCAAACCGCAAACGTACACCGAGGATATTTCATAATCGCGGAGATAACTTGCAAGCGCCACATTGGTTGCTTCAAAAGCTGAATAACCGTCATCTTTATTATCTGTCCCTTTTAATAGTCTTAGATCTATCTTATTGGCTTCTAGTTCGGGATGCAACTCAGCTCCATGTGTGCCGGCCACACAATGAACCGGCCACTTCTCAAAATGAACCGAATGGGACGGATGCCAGTCTTGTGACGAAATAACAAAATCGAATCTGTCGATAATACCATTTATTATCGGAACAACCTTGTCACCGTCTTTTACACCAAGTGCACCACCGGGGCAGAAGTCGTTCTGCACATCTACAATCAATAATACTTTTCTCATAATTTTTGACAACTTATTTCTCTCTATAACAACAGAATTAAGAAGGTGTTCACGTACAGTCTTCTGCATCCTCACTCGTGAATGTCATTTCCCGGGATAAAGTAGCGGAAACGACTGGACTGTGATGTTGTGCATGATCCCAGTGTAAGTATGTTCGCAATGTATAGGTGAGAAACCTGCAGACTCCGAAGGGCTTTGTTTGCGGAAATGTTGTACTTTTGCACAATTTTTTACGGATATCTATGAATTATTTGCTTACTATCGGACTTTTGGTTGTTTCCAATGTTTTTATGACACTGGCATGGTATGGTCATCTGAAGCTGGCTGAAAATAGCTGGTTTGGCAAATTGCCGCTCATCGGCGTCATCGTAATCAGCTGGCTTATCGCCTTTTTTGAATACTGTTTCCAGGTGCCCGCCAACCGTCTCGGATTCGAAGGTAACGGAGGCAGCTTTTCGCTGTTGCAGCTGAAAGTCATTCAGGAGGTGATCACGCTTCTGGTGTTTGTGATCTTCTCTTCCCTTGCATTTCAGACCCAGATCAGGATGAATCACCTGATTGGGTTTCTGTTTCTGGTGCTGGCTGTCTATTTCATTTTTAAGCAGTAGCATAAAATATCACTAAATGTAGTGATTGACTCGTAACATTAAATCGATTTTCTTTGCATGCAGTTAAGAATCCAATAAAATGTATACGATGAAACAATTGCTGATAGTATGTATTGCCCTGTTTTGTAACATATTTATCTCTTTCTCGCGGGAAAACATGCCGGGAAAAGAGGCCAATCCAAAAGATACCGTCAAGGTTTATTATCTTGATGAAGTGGTGGTGACCTCATCGGTGAAAGAAACCAACGAGCTGAAAAATATGCCTACCGCAGTATCCGTGGTCTCTCCAAAACAACTGCGGGATACACAGATTGAATCATTACCTGGCTTAAGCGCCTATATACCCAACTTTTTTATTCCGGTATATGGCTCAAAAGTCTCCACTCCAATCTATATCCGGGGTATCGGCGCAAGGTTGGGAGCGCAGACGGTGAGCATGTACGTGGATAATGTCCCCAGCTTTAATCCTTCGGCTTTCGATTTTGAATTTCAGGATATACAGCGTGTGGAGGTGCTTCGCGGTGCCCAGGGAACACTCTACGGCAGGAATGCCATTGGAGGAATTGTGAATCTTTACACCTTCTCGCCTCTCACCTTTCAGGGTACCAACCTGATGGTGGGTGGTGGCAACTACGGCCAGTTCTCGGCAAAAGTCTCGAACTATAGCAAGCTTGCGGATAATTTCGGGATCTCTGTGGGTGGCTATTACAAGCGTGACGATGGATATTTTACGAACAGCTATACCGGAAAGAAAGTGGATGCCTCTGAAAATGCCGGCGGCAGGGTTAAGTTTGAGTGGGAGCTGACTCCCTCGTTCAAGGCGTTGCTTTTTGGAAACTACGACTATGTGTCTGGAGGCGCCTTCCCCTATATGCATAAGGATTCCACCGCATCCAATTTTAACGAACCCTCGTCGTACGACCGGCACCTTTTTACAAACGGTCTGTCGCTGGATTATTCCGGGAAGGGCTATAGTATTCACTCTACCACAGGTTATCAGTATCTGAAAGACGATATGAAGATGGATCAGGATTACTCCCCCAAATCGGTATTTTCCATTCGTCAGATGCAGAAGCAACACTCGCTGAGCCAGGAGATCACGGTGAAGTCGGACTCACAGCGGAAATATCGCTGGGTGCTGGGAGCCTTTGGTTTCTATGATCACCGGGTGATCGACACACCGGTAGCCATCAAAAAGGAGGGAATTGCAGCCATGCAGGCACATCTCGATGCTTTTACAGCCAAAGCACCTTTAACAATATCCTATGCCAATGACCAGATCGATTTGCCGGGTGTGTATACCAAACCCTCAAGAGGGGCTGCATTCTTTCATCAATCTACGGTGAACGATCTTTTTGGAGTGACGGGTTTGTCCGGTACGGCCGGCATCCGTTTCGACTACGAACATACAGGGCTTGACTTTTTTACTGAAAGCGAGGGTGGCGATGTAAATCTCCAGTTTAATATTCCCAACCGTCCCATGCCTTCCATGTTTATAGAGGGCGACACATTGCTGACGGGAAGCTATAGCAAAGACTTCTGGAAGATATTACCTAAGTTTGCTCTCCAATACCAGTTCACCCCCACCGCCCACATCTACCTGTCTGCCTCCAAAGGGTACAAGACCGGCGGATATAATGAACAAGTATTCTCCAAAATATTGCAGGGTGCATTGGCGGCGTCGATCATGGAAGGAATTGCAGCGAAAATGCCTCCCAATATGCCCATGCCTGGAGGGGCGCCAAATGGTGACGGCACTAAGCCAACCCTTGAGGAGCAGCTCTCCTATGATCCGGAAACCAGCTGGACCTATGAACTGGGCGGGAGATATGAGATGTTTGAAAACAGTTTATCGCTCAACTATGCATTGTTTTATTCCCGTGTCAACAATATTCAGATCATCAAACTGGAAGATCAGGGAACATCCGGTCGCACGGTAAAGAATGCCGGAAAATCGGAAAGCAAAGGATTTGAGTTAAGTCTGAAATATGTTCCTTTGCAGAACCTGTCGTTGTATGCCGACTACGGATTTGCCGATGCGCGTTTTGTAGATTATGAAGCGGCTGAGGATGTGGATTACTCAGGGAATCATATACCGTTTGCTCCCCGGCATACGGTAAGCTTGGGTACCAGTTATGTGCATAATTTTGCCAATGGATCGCTGATCGACCGCCTGAGCGGAAACATCCAGTATGCTGGAGTAGGGAAAATTTATTGGACAGAATCTAATAAAACGACGCCTCAGGATGGGGGCGAAGGGGTAGAGCTGTATCAGCCTTTTTATGGGCTTGTGAACGGTAGCATTTCTGCCGAGAGGGGTGCCTTTTCGCTCGAACTTTGGGCTAAGAACCTGTTCAACACCGATTACCATTCGTTCCTTTTCGAAGCATCGGACATGACTACCGGGAAGGTGAATCAGTTTGTTCAGAGGGGGTATCCTACCCGTTTTGGGGCTACGCTTCGATACACGATTGGCAGGTAAACACCGGCTTTTTTGAATGGGCTGTGTCCTTCCCCATCTTCTGATTAGAGAAAAATCCAGAGTAGCAATACTACGATTACCAGTGATGGGAGCATATTCATGATGCGTAGCTTCTTTATCCCCAGGATGTTTATTCCCAGCCCTATGAGTAGTATCCCTCCCACGCTGGTGAGCCCGAGAATGATCTCATCGGTGAAGAAGCTCCCGGCGTATCCGGCGAGCAGGGTAAGGGCCGCCTGAAAAATAAACAGGGGGAGTGCGGAGAAAACAACTCCCACTCCAAATGCAGAGGAAAGCAGGATGGCAGAGAAAAAATCCATCAACGATTTGGTGTAAAGCAGGTCGGGTGAGCCGCCGGTGCCTTCCTGGATGGTTCCCAGGATGGTCATGGACCCCACGCAAAACAGCAGAAAGGCCGTAACCAGTCCCTCGGAGAATTTTTCACTGCCAACATGAAAGTGATTCTTCAGGTTGTCGCTCATCCGTTCGGCACCTTTCTCTATGTCCCACCATTCGCCCAGCAGAGACCCTACTGCTAGGCTGCTCACCACAATGAGGATGTTCCCCATCTTAATGGCCATTGTTATTCCTATGACCAGCGTAAAAAGCCCTATCGCCTGAAAATAAATGGAGGTTACACGCTCTGGCATCCGTTTCTTCAGCAAAAGTCCAATAATTCCGCCTCCCAGCACGGCAACTGTATTTACAAGGGTTCCAATCATTGTATATATCCATTATTGAGTCTGCTTGAGGAAGTCTCAAATTAGATGATTGACATCATAATCACTTGAAAATCAAATATCATATTTTCAAAAAACGACTTATTAAAGTGGACTCATCATTTTAATCTGTAAAAATACCTATTTTTTGCGAGAAGAAAATGATAGATGTTTTATATTAATCATCTCATACGTGGGCTCTTAGATCCACTTGATTTCTAATTGTTTATAATTGAGTTCTTTGACATTTTTGTAATCGCTTTTGTTAAGTGTCTCTTTTACAGGTGACTTGTCAAGTAGAGAGAAACTGAAAATCTGTAAAATTTCGTAGATTAAACGGTCTACTTTCAGTTTGTTACCTACTATGGTCACCATGCAATATGTGATGATTGCACAATAAAGCTGGATCTTCACAGCATTATTCACTCAAAGATCCTGCGCTGAAAAAATATGTGATTCCGTTGTAGAGATATCGTGAAATTAGAAAAACACCGTATCGAGAACGACGATAATTTGAAGCATTTGATTAAGGACAAAGAATAAGAATCGTTCTTATATCGAGTTTTTCAGGTCGTGCTTGCCAATATTAAAATCAAACGAGTAATACTTCTTTAGATTTTCATTGATACGTTTTTTGGCTACATCAAAATACAGCTTTACCTGATGAGTGGACACGCCCATAACACGGGCCGTGTCATATTCGCCGTATTGTTTTTTTAGGAGTAAATAAGACGTAAATCTCAAAGGGGTGGGTAGCTCTTTTATAATAGTATTTAGTATTTCGGAGAATTCATTCCATTCTATTTTTTCTATTTCCTCGTCGAAAATATAATTATTCAATATATCCTTCTCATTTGCTATTGGCACATCTAATGAAATGTTCCGGTCGTGTTTTTTGTTTAGGTTGGCTATTTTCCCGGTTATTTTTTCTATTAAAAATGCGTTAAGCGATTCTTTGTGCGTTATTTTATTATCCAACAATACTTGTTTATTTACCCAAATGTCTGCCAGAACGTCTTGCACAATATCCTCCGCATCCATATTGTCATAAATCCCGATAGCTATAGCGTTCTTTGACATATTGGTTTACACGAAAAAACTTTCTTTTTGAGGTAGTTGTTCTACAATTATATTTGTTATCTTTGGTTGTCTATTTCAACAAATATAATAGAATATGGAAACAGCTGTAGTCAAAAAGAAGATTCACGAATTTGTGGATAAGGCGGATGATAGAATACTGCGCATATTGGAGGCAATTATCGACACGGAAGAAGCATATGAAACATCCGTGCCCGAATCGTTTTATAAGGTGTTGGATAAAGAACGGGAACTGCACTTGAACCAAGCCACGCCCTCTTACGGTTGGAAAGAAGTGAAAGAAAGGCTGATTGAGAAGCATGGATTATAACTTGGTGTTAAAGGCGAGAGCTGAAAATGAATTGTCGGACGCTATTTCATGGTATGAGAGCCAACAGCGAGGACTTGGCTTGGTTTTTTTGAATACTATCGAAACGTATTTGAATGGTATTCAACAAAATCCTTATCAGTATCCCTCGCGAAAAATTCCCTATCGGGAAGCCGTGGTCAGGAAGTTTCCCTATATCATTATTTATGAAGTGGTTGACAATGAAGTGGTGGTGTATTCAATCTTTCATACGCACCGTAATCCTAAAAATAAAACTTGATAACTGAACGCGCATTATTGCAACACTGACAGTTTTGACGTGTAAACCAATTGAATAAAAAGGTTTGCGCATTTTTTGTGCGTGTGCTCGCACCCTTCTGCGAATGGTGTGTGGCGAAGTGAAAGAATGTCTGTCGGCAGGTTGATAATTACTGATTGCCCGGCCACCAACTCCCAATCATCGTTCATTGAAAATAAAGTCGAGGTTTTGCGGGCGGTACAGCTCAAACTTGGTGCCGGAGCTGATAAGGGGCATTTTTTCGGTAATGGCTTACGCGGAAACAATCGAAGATAAAAACCAACGCCCGCGAATTTGTTTAACAACCCATCAGCATCCATATTTCAATTTTTTACACCATAAATAGAATCATTAAGAAAGCAGCCTTCAAAAGAATCCATCCGATGAAGAGATGAATAGAGACAGGCCACGACGCTATTTTTTTGTATTTGTTCTTCGCTCTACTTTTGCTTGTGTCGTGTGAAACCGAAAGGGAGGAGCCGCCCGTGGCGTTACAGCCTTTTCAAAACATTCACGTTGAAGTGAAAGATATGGAGGGCCGTAATTTGTTATCCAATGAAAGTGATGCTTTCAAAGATGAAGAAATAGAAGTGCGCTTTGTTAAAGGTGGAAAGCCCTATTTTAATGCAAATATGACAAATAATCCAAGAGGGTTTTCGGTAAAACGAACGGATGACAGTCCGTACTTAAAACTATCGTTGAGCGAGATAACAAAAAAGCTATCCGAGACTGACAAATCCTCACAATATGAAACTGAGATCTTTCTTACACTGAAAGGAAATGCCGAAAAGAACATCAAGGTGCTTTATGAGATCAATAAAGTATCGGATGGTGGTTTTGTGACGGATTCTCCTAAAACCTTGAAAGTTTGGGTGGATGAGAAATTGAGCTGGCAGCCGGATACCTCGCAACCCGAATCGACAGAAAAATACCAGGCCAGGATTACACTTAAGGCGACTGTGCCGAAGAGATAAGTACCATTAGAACGAAATTACACCTTTTATTTTATTTTTTTAACTAAGTCTCGTGCCGTGATTTTGTGCAGCTTTGCATCATTGCTGTACCGAGGCACATATACCTTTCGGCAAAACAATTTCAAGCTTATCAAAATTCCAACACCATAACTAAAGGGTATGACGACATTAAAAAGGATCTTACTTTTGTTTTTTATTTTGCCGGCGCTGGGTGTGTCGGCACAGCATTACACCATTAGCGGATATATTACGGACAAGGAAACCGGCGAACAACTGATTTCCGCTACCGTCTTTGACGAATTATCGGCTAAAGGAAACGCCACGAACAATTTTGGCTTTTTTTCCCTCACCTTGCCTAAAGGCGAGGTTTCTTTGGCCTTTTCCTATATCGGTTACCAGCCCGAAAAGCAATCGTTTGTGTTGCAACGCGACACGGTTGTCAATATTCAACTCACCTTGCAAAACGTGTTGCAAGAAGTGACCGTGGTAGGGCACCGCTCCGAAACGGGAGTACGTGGTTCGCAAATGAGCGCCGTGGAAGTACCCATCGCACAAATCAAAAATATTCCATCGTTATTGGGTGAAAACGATATTATTAAAGCCTTGCAGCTGTTGCCCGGCGTGCAGTCGGGCACAGAAGGATCGGCCGGTTTGTATGTGCGGGGCGGTGGGCCCGATGAAAATTTGTTACTCCTGGACGGTATCCCGCTCTACAACGTGAATCACATGATGGGCTTTTTTTCCGTTTTCAACAGTGAAGCGCTTAAAAACGTAACGCTTTATAAAGGCAGCTTCCCGGCACGTTTCGGAGGACGGCTCTCCTCCGTGGTGGATGTGCGCATGAAGGACGGCGACGATAAAAAGATCAGCGGGACAGCCAGCATCGGGACACTTTCGGCGAAACTCCAGGTGGAAGGGCCCATCGTGAAAGAAAAAACCACATTTAATGTTTCGTTGCGCCGTACTTACTTCGATATTTTGGCCCAGCCGCTTATCAAGTACGCCGCCAGGCAGGAGGAGGACGATACGAATTACGGTGGCGGATATTATTTTTACGACATTAACGCCAAATTTACACACAAGTTTTCCGACCGTGACCGACTCTATCTCAGTATTTACACGGGAGATGATGCCATGCATACCAAAATGCGTACAAAATCTACCAATAGTTCAACGTATGAAAGCAAAGAATGGCAAAAAATGAACTGGGGTTGGGGTAACCTGGTTACGTCATTACGGTGGAGCCGTGTGGTGGGCAGCAAACTGTTTATGAATACTACTGCGGCATTCACGCGATACAGGTCTGACCTGAAAATGGGCTACGAAGATCAATACGTGGATAAATCCGTGACGCCCCATAAAACGAGTAAATCGGAAACGGCTTTGAAATACGATTCGGGTATCCACGATTGGACGGCTAAGGTTGACTTTGATTATACGCCCGGCCCGTCGCACGATATCAAGTTCGGCACAAACTACACGTATCACACGTTTTCACCCGATGTGTCGTCGATAAAGGTAAACGATACCGACCCCAATACGCAAAAAATCGATACGATTGTGGGAAGTCCTAAAGTGTATGCGCACGAGACCATGAGCTATATCGAAGACAATATTGCGTTGGGGGAATTGTTCAAGGTGAACCTGGGTGTGCATTTTTCGTCGTTTCACGTGCAAAAGGAAAATTACTTCTCGGTGCAACCGCGTGCGGGAATGCGGGTAATGTTGGCCGAAAACTTTTCGGCAAAAGCCGGTTACGCCTATATGAACCAATATATCCACCTGCTTTCGAACAGTTCGGTGAGTCTGCCTACCGATTTGTGGGTTCCCGTTACGAAAAAGATAAAACCCATGTCGTCACACCAATATTCGGCGGGCCTGTTTTATACGGTACCGCACGTGGCCGATTTTTCTGTAGAAGGGTATTACAAAACCATGGACAACCTGTTGGAGTACAAAGATGGAGCGTCGTTCATGGGAGCATCGTCCAATTGGGAAGACAAGGTCAGTATGGGGCGTGGTGTGGCTTACGGCGTGGAGTTCCTGGCGCAGCGGTCGTTCGGAAATACTTCGGGATGGTTGGGCTACACGTGGTCGAAAGCCGATCGTATTTTTGATCGGCCAGGACATGAAATAAACTTCGGAAAGGTTTTTCCTGCCAAGTATGACCGCAGGCACGATGTGAGCCTTACCCTCATGCATAAGTTCTCTGACCGGTTTGATATTTCGGGATCTTGGGTTTACAGCACGGGTAACGCTGCCACGTTTGGCTATCAGTCCTACCGCACTGTGCCCGCACCCAATTATCAGGAATCGCATTACGCCTTGCAATCTGTCACTTACGTGGAGAGCCGCAACAACTTTCGGTACAACAACTATCACCGCATGGATTTGGGCGTAAACTTTCACAAAACTACCCGGCGCGGGTGGAAGCGTACGTGGAACATCAGCGTATATAACGTGTATAATCAGCTGAATCCGTTTTTCGTGTATCCTTCGTCAAAAACGGAACAGACGGGGTCAAGCGAGAGCCGTTCGAAAACGGTGCTCAAGCAGGTGTCCATCTTTCCGGTATTGCCGTCGGTGACGTATGTGGTAAAGTTTTAAACAGTTAACGGTCAATGAAACAACAATCAAAAATGAATAAAAAATCCATATTCTGTATTATTTTGCTCTGCGCACTCCTGTTCTGCGCCTGCGAAAAAGAAATCGAATTTAAAGGAGATGTAAAAAAACCGGTTCTGGTATTGAACGGTTATCTCACGCCCGATGAAAATGTAACGGTACATCTATCGAAAAGCCGTTTTGTCATGGATGACCATACGCCCTACGTATCTATCGAAAACGCTTCCGTAGAGCTATACGTGAACGGGGTGTTGAAGGAAAAGCTTGTTTACGGTAATGAGGGGAATTACGCCGGGCAATATCGTCCGCGAATTGGCGATGAGATTGAAGTCCGCGCATCGGCTCCGGGTTTCGAAGCGGTAAAAGCGAAAACCGGGATTCCGCAGGCTCCGGTGTTTGAATTGGCGGATTCTACCCTTACGCATACGGTAAAAGATGTTTCCAGCCAATTCACCGATGATCCGGGGTATACATTTAAGCAATGGGAGCATGTTAACAAGATCCGCTTACGCTTAAAAGAGGAAAAGAACGAGGAGAATTTTTATTTTATCAAAGCCGAACACAATTTGTACGATAAGGATAAGTCCATCGGAAAAGAGTTGCAAAAGGTAGAGTTGAGCAAAGTGTTGAAAGGAAACATTTCGGATACGGGTAACCCGCTCGAAGAAGTTTTGTGGGGAGAAGAAGATTCCGGTTATAAAAGGCAACTGGAGAATATTTTTTCCGATGCATTGGTGAACGGAAAAGAGCTGTTCTTTAATTTTGAATATTATGAGAACCTCAAAACCGTCATGAAAAGGCCAAATGGAAACGAAGAAATCATCAATGCCGGTGGTCCTTTCACGAAAGAATATGTTATCGCCTTATCCAGCATGTCTCCCGATTATTATCATTTTGTGGTTTCTGCCGCCAAAGCGTATAATGTGGATGAAAACCCTTTTGTGGAGCCGGTGCAAGTACGGACAAACGTGGAAAACGGATTGGGGATTTTAGGTGCATATACCACAAGCCGGTTTGTTTTTCGATTCGAAAAATACGCGGAGGGAGGCTATTCAATACAGTGGTAGGTCTGATCGAAACCTAAACTCCAGGAGTTGTAATTTCCTGGAGTTCAGAATTCAATATGTTTCAAAGCGTTAGTTTTATCCCTGCAAACACGCTTCTTGCAGGTCTTTTGACAGGATACGGACGATGTGTTCGCCGCCGGCAATGTCCACGTGCAGGTCCTCATCGAAATACTGCGGCGCGCGGAACCCTTCGCTATACGACAGGCGGAAGTTGACTTTCCCGTTTGGGTTATAACGGATGTTTGCCCTTGGACAGCCTTTTGATGCCGACAAGTTTGAAGCTATAACAACTGTCCCCGTTCAGGATAAATCACCTAATTTTGCACCGTCGAAATCGGCCAGGAAGAGTGTGTTCAAAAAATTTCGGAAAATGTTCGATTAGGGACGGAATTTTCACAATTACCTGTCCGGTAACACGGCGGCAGGGCAGACAAGGTTGCCCTTTTTAGTGTAATGGCTTATATAAAATGTTAAAAAATCAGATTATATAACCGAAATATAAGCCGGGAAAAACAGAAAAGTCCCTCAAGTAAAAATCAGAGAATTTCAACCCGGGGATTTGGTACTTGAAATCGAGTCCGATACCGAAAAGGAAAGAACTGCCTTTTTTATTGTATAAATATTTGGGCTCGACAATACCATACATGGATATATGCTTTTTATCTAATTTATCCAGGATTTCTGATTTTACCGAATAAAAGGGTACAAATCCCGCACCTATTTCAAACTTGTGGGAATTTTGTCCAAGAGTATATGTTACTTCCAATGGAATTGAAATCCAAGCCGGGTTATCGGGCAGCCCGACAATTCCATCTCTTGAAGTAAAGGGGATTATATTGGTGTTTCCTTTTACATATCCCCATCCGGCACCTATTTTATACCCCCATTTCGATATGGATGGATTATCCCCGAATCTGTTATTTATGGATAATTCGGCCACACTCGATCCCAATATTTTAAGATCGACCCGTTTTTGAGCCATTGCTCCTGCAGAGAGGAGGAAAAAAGCGATAAGTATGCAAGAATAAGCGAATAAATTTTTCATACTATTTTTTATTTTCCAATTTTTTGTAATATCAGACCTTTTACTTCCTTTTTATCTGAGGTTGTAGTATATGCATAAGCATATGCTCCTTCAATGCTGGGGGTATTATTTTTTAAAAGATACTTTATGGAATTCCATAAATTGGCTAATAAATTTGAGTTGCTATTGTAGGATATATAAAACTCTGCTTTTTTGTTAAAAACTTTAACTTGACTTGGAGAAGCATTCCATATTTTATCTGATCCTATAGGCTGTTAAACTAAATCTTTTTGATAAAAGCACTGCAAAAATAAATATAAAAATAGCAATACTTGTTTTTTTAACTATTATTAACCGATGCCGCCTTGTCAGGAACCGTTTCTTTCTCCCGGTTGCAGACAGGCGGCGATGTCCCACACGAACAGTGCGATCAGTTCTCCGGGGGTGAATACCGATTGGTTCATCCTGTTTATTGTTTCGATCAATGAGGACACTTTGTTTTTATCGCTTTCCTGTATAAATACAGAGGAATTGTACCCGGCCAAACTGCCGTGTTTAAATGGGGCGCAACCGTGAACGCCCGGCTTCCATTACGGCATCGCGCAACGGATAATTACGCTTGCGCAACATGTTGATGTAGTCCACGAGCACGATACCGTTGTTTACCACAATACCTACAAGCATGATCAACCCGATGAAGGTGGTGACGCTCAAGGTTATTCCCGTTACGAAGGACGCCAGAATGACCCCCACCAACGTAAACGGATTGGTAGCTTCACCCAGCGAAACACCGTTAAGGTCGGCGGTGGTTTTAACATATCGTTGCTGCGATTGACGCTGGATCTCCAGCGGCCCCAGGCTTTCTACGATGTCGGCTATGGCAGACAGGGGAATTTGTTGTCCCAACAGGTTGGAGACCTGCATCTCTTTCAGTTTGTTCACTTCATTCTGATGTTCCGGTGCATATTGCACTACGATACCGTAGTCGTTCCCGTCTTCGCTGAAATCACCCGATTCGGCTCCGTAAAGGTTTTGCCTTACCTGCATGCCTATCATAGCGGTGTTGAGGGCCATTTGCGATGCTTTTACAGCCAAAGCACCTTTAAAATATCCTAAGCCAATGACCGGATCGATTTAGCGGGTGTGTATACCAAACCCTCAAGAGGTGCGGCACTTTTTCATCAGTCCACTCTCACCGACCTTTTCGGTGTGACAGGATTGTCTGCCACAGCTGGCATCCGTTTCTTCAGCAAAAGTCCAATAATTCCGCCTCCCAGCACGGCAACTGTATTTACAAGGGTTCCAATCATTGTATATATCCATTATTGAGTCTGCTTGAGAAAGTCTCTAATTAGATGATTGACATCATAATCACTTGAAAATCAAATATCATATTTTCAAAAAACGACTTATTAAAGTGGACTCATCATTTTAATCTGTAAAAATACCTATTTTTTGCGAGAAGAAAATGGTAGATGTTTTATATTAATCATCTCATAAATCAAAGTGGATAACACATAGATATGAAAAAAAGTCTACCTTTGTAAAATAAAGTTGGAGAAGTATTAGGTGTACCTTCCCGCATATTAGGTTATAAAACAATTTATTAGAATATGTACAATTGGTTTGAGTGTAAGATAAAATACGACAAAATGCTGGAAACCGGCATGCAAAAAACAGTAACAGAACCCTATTTAGTAGATGCTTTATCGTTTACTGAAGCGGAGGCGAGAATAATTGAAGAGATGAAGCCTTTTATTTCGGGAGAGTTTTCTGTCTCAGATATCAAACGAGTGAAGTATACCGACTCGTTCTTCAATGAAACGGGTGACCGCTACTACAAGGCGAAGTTGTATTTCATTACGCTCGACGAGAAAAGCGGATCGGAGAAAAAAACAGCTGTCAACATGCTGGTGCAGGCTTCTACGCTGAGAGAAACCGTTGATATAGTGGAGACGGAAATGAAAAAGACAATGATTGATTACGATATCGCATCGGTCGCGGAGACAGCAATTGTTGATGTTTTTCCCTATTCCGCCGGACCCCAAAAAGAGAAGTTGGAATGAGTATTAAAACCCATATAAATGAATTGCGAAAGGCAATTATGCCGGAAGTGAAGATAGTGGCGGTTTCAAAATTTCATTCCGCCAGTACTGTCCGGGAAGCTTACGATGAAGGACAGAGGGCCTTCGGCGAGAGCCGTGTGCAGGAACTGGTTGTAAAACAAGAGCAGCTGCCGCGTGATATTGAGTGGCATTTTATCGGCAACCTGCAACGCAACAAAGTAAAACAGATTGCCCCCTTTATCTCGCTTATTCACAGCTTAGACAGTGAACGGCTGATGCTTGAGATTGAGAAGCAGGGAGCTCTTAATAACCGTGTTATTCCATGTCTGCTTCAGATCCATATTGCCGAAGAGGAGACCAAATCGGGCTTTTCACCCGGTGAATGTCGGCAGTTTCTGGCGAATGGTAAATGGAAAGAGTGTACTCATGTTCGTCTTAAAGGACTTATGGGGATGGCTACATATACTGACGACAAAGATCAGATTCGCAGGGAATTTCAGCAGTTGAAATCACTTTTTGAAGAGATTAAAGCCGGTTATTTTTCAAATGATCCGGAGTTTAATGAACTGTCGATGGGGATGTCGGGCGATTACCCGATTGCCATTGAAGAGGGCAGTACGATGATACGACTGGGTACCCTCATTTTTGGAGAACGTTAGGTGTGAAGGGTGCCCCGGCGTTACTTTGATGCCGCCTAAAATTAATTTCCCGTACAGCATATCGATTTTATCGATAAAAATACCTAATTTTGTTTATTAGTAAATTTTTGAAAAACATCCGTTGAGTACATGGTCAATTTAGAAACAACTTTTGCGGGATTGCATCTTAAGAATCCTCTGATAGCTGCCAGCAGTGGGCTTACAAATTCACTGAAGAAGATTAAAGAACTCGAGAGTGCTGGAATAGGTGCCATTGTGTTGAAGTCGCTGTTTGAAGAGCAGATAGAGAGCCATTCCGAGAAACTTGCCCAGATAACCGATTATCCTGAGGCTGCAGATTATATCAATGCTTATGTGGAGATGAACCACATGGATAAGTATCTGGATCTTATACGTTCTGCCAAGTCTGAGTGTAATGTGCCGGTAATTGCCAGTATTAATTGTTACAAGCTGTCACGATGGACAGAGTTTGCCAAAACCATTCAGGATGCAGGTGCTGATGCACTGGAGCTAAATGTTTTTGTCATCAACGCCGGTGAATTTGGTGATACTTATCTGGAAGATTCTTATGTGAATATTGTCAAAGAGTTGAAGAAAGTGATCAGGATTCCGGTAGTGATAAAGATGGCCAAAAATATCAGCAATTTACCTGGTTTGGCAGGCAAGCTCAAATCGCTTGGAGCAAAAGGAATTGTACTTTTTAACCGTTTCTATCAGCTTGATATAGATGTTAAAAAAATGGAAATCACATCTGGTCCTGTATTTAGTAATCCTTCCGATTTCAGTGATACTCTGAGATGGACTGCAATTGTTTCCGGACGCGTACATGAATTGGATATTGCATGTTCGTACGGTGTGCACTCATGGGAAGATGCCATCAAGGGTATTTTGGCAGGGGCAGGAGGGATACAACTCTGCAGCGTTCTTTACGAACAGGGATTAAACGTGATAGAGAACATGCTCACCTGCATGGAAGAGTGGATGAATCAAAGAAACTTTACAACTATTGATGATTTTAAAGGCAAACTGAACTACGCCAATATCAGCAGCCCGTCACTATATGAGCGGGTACAGTTTATGAAGTACTTCTCAAGTTACAAATGACCGGTAACGAACACCACTGAGTAATTAATATACATTTGCCTGTGGACCGGTATGCCAAATGTTTTGAAAGTAACTGATACAACTAAGTCATGAATATACAACAATTAGAATATATTATCGCGGTAGATAATCACCGCCACTTTTCAAAAGCAGCAGAGGCTTCTTTTGTAACTCAGCCAACACTCAGTATGATGATACAGAAACTGGAAGAAGAGCTTGGCGTGAAGATATTCGATCGTTCACAACTTCCGGTACAGCCGACTGAGATTGGGGAGAAGGTTATCAATCAGGCTCGAGTTGCTGTAGCTCAAGTAAATCAGATAAAGGAGATTATTCAGGAAGAAAGAGGTATTGTGAAAGGTGTCTTCAGGTTAGGAATAATTCCCACTGTATCGCCATATCTCCTGCCTAGGCTAATGCAGGTCCATTCTGAAAACAGATTTGATATACGTATAGTAATTTCTGAACTAACAACGGATCAGATACTTAAAGGCCTTTCCAATGATTCGTTGGATGGAGGTATTTTGGCCACCCCGCTGAAAGATCCTGCTATTACGGAGCACCCTATGTACTACGAAAGATTCTTTGCTTATGTATCTCCATTTGAAAAATCGTTATATTCAAAGACTGTTCTTGATGAAGGTGATCTTACGGCTTCAAGACTCTGGCTGCTTGATGAGGTGCATTGCTTCAGAACACAAATTCTGCATCTGTGCCACCTAAAAAAAAGGCGTGGCGGCAATCATTCCATCTTTTCCTATGAAGCTGGAAGCATAGATACCCTCATCAATATTGTGGATCAGAATGAAGGGCTTACAGTTATCCCTGAAATGGCTATTGCAAATTTGAGCGAAACACAGAAAAAGAACGTGCGATCTTTCAGAAACAGTACACCTGTGCGGGAGATAAGCCTTATTACAAGGAAAGAATTTCTGCGGGAGAGGTTGATTAATATCATTATAGGTGAAGTGAAGGCGGCAGTGCCAAGATCACTTCAGGATGATGCGATGAAAAAATATATTGTTCCTTTGTAGCAGAGATTGGTTTGAAATTATGGAAAAGCCTTATCATAATAAAAAATAAGTCCCGGACGGCTGAATATTTGAGTTTGCCTCATATACAGGTCTAAATGGAATATTTAATGAACCGTAGTATAAGAGAAATCTATGTACGATGGTTTGAGAGGCCATAAAATGGAAGTAGGAGGAAAATATATTTGTTTTCCTCCTACTTCCATTTTCAATGCTGGTTTAATCTTACAGCGTCATTTTTAATCCTGCGAAAAAGGACCTTGGTGATCCCGGACCGTAGATATAATCGGATGCCCTTCCTGCACCGGTATCGAAATCTTTTTGATAGGCATTGAAAATGTTCTGCACTCCCGCGTTCAATTGCAGCGTGGAATACCCGAGGACGGGAATGTCGTAAGACAATTTTGTATGCAACTCAAAAAAAGAATTTACCCTTTCGATTTTATTTTCCGATGCAAACCGGTCTTTGGCAGGGTCGCCTTCCCCTTTCACGTGGGGCACGTACATCCGCCTGGTATAGTTTCCCGAGAGCGTTGCTGAAAAGCGGGTCGCCGGTTTCCACGTGGCGACGAAATACCCGTAAGTATCGGGAGTGCGCATGAACTCGCGATACCCGCCCACACCTTCTATCGGTTCCTGGGCCTGGTCGAACAAGCTTTTCTGAAACGTTACCCCCAGTTGTAGATCTAACAGGCGGCCGTATGCCATTCTTCCTTCCAGGTTTATGCCGTATACTTTCGCGTTTTCACCTTTGGCATTTACCACCAGTTTTTGCCCCTCCACGTTGGGGTCGTCGATGGCGGTAATCTTATTTTTCAAGTGCGTGAAAAAACCTTCCGCCAGTGCGTTTAACTGCAGGCTGCCCACGGTATGGTAAAAGTCGATCGAGCCGCTCACGCTGCGCGAACGCTCTTCTTGCAGGTCTTCCGAAAGGACACGGACGATGTGTTCGCCGCCGGCAATGTCCACGTGCAGGTCTTCATCGAAATACTGCGGCGCGCGGAACCCTTCGCTGTACGACAGGCGGAAGTTGACTTTCCCGTTCGGGTTATAACGGATGTTTGCCCTTGGACTGAAAATAGCCGATTTTACCAGCGAGTGCTTGTCGAGGCGGCCGCCCAGAAGAATGCTCCACCTGTCGTCTTTCCATTCATTTTGTAGAAAACCGCTCGTGGTATGGGTTTTTTGATCCACATCGCGGGTGCGGTATCCGCTTATGTCGGTCAGCGTGTTGTTCAGATACTCGGCTCCGGCAGTCAGTTCGGCAGGCATAAACAGGAATTTGTCGATCATCCGGGTATATTGTCCGCCCAGATGATGGATCAATTCGGTGGAGCGCCCGAACGAGCCCAATCGGTTGTTCAGGTTGTCGATCACTTCCTGGTCTTGGTTTGGTCCGGGTATTACCTCCACCGGGTCGCCCCCGCCATAATAGCTTTTGCGAAGTGTGTGCTGAGCCGAAGCGTAGAGGTTGAACCTGTTTTTCATATCTGCCGAATTTTGCACATAATTGATGCCTCCTCCGTTGATATAGTGTTCCAGTTGTTCGGTGATTTTAGACTGGAACGGTTGCTGTTTGAGGCTGTCGCCTCCGCGGCGGAACTCATGCATGTTGTGGTACTCTATGGAAAGTTTGGAGTATAGCCCTGTTTTCAGGAACGAGCGGAATCCCAATGCCCTGTTTATGAGCATGGGCAACTCGGTGAAACCGTCTTTATCCATGTCGAATCCTTCTCTTTTGCGGTGTTGTCCGTATACCATAATTCCGGCATTGCGAGTGTCGTTTATCAGTGACGCGTTGAACATCGTATTGTTCTCTGAAGCTTTCCCGTTGATGGACGAAAACGTGTGGGTGACATCCCCGCTGTTGCGGGAAGATTCTTTCGTTATCACGTTGATAACGCCGCCGATGGCTGACGAACCGAACAGCGCTGACCCTCCCCCGCGGATTACTTCAATCCGGTCGATCATGTTGGAGGGAATCTGTTCCAGCCCGTAAACACCTGTCAATGCACCGTAAATGGGGCGGGAGTTAATGAGTATCTGCGAGTAAGCCCCCTCAAGTCCATTGATCCTCACCTGTGATAAACCACAGTTCTGGCAATTGTCTTCCACGCGTAAGCCGGGCTGGAAATTCAGTGCCTGCGCCAGGTTTTTCGAGTTGGTGGCTTCCAGCATCTTTACATCCACCACGCTCACCAACGAGGGGGCCAGCATCCGGTTGGTTTCGTTCCGGTTGGCCGACACCACTACGGCGTTGAGCGGGATGCTCTCCTCTTCCATCTCAAAGTCTATCTCTAGTGAAGTATTTGCCCGGATCGACACCTCTTTTGTTATTGTTTTGTATCCCATCATTGAGATCTCCATTGTAAAATTGCCTGTGGGTAAATTTCGTAAAAAATAATGCCCCGTAGCATCAGTTGTGATGGCTATCATAGTTCCTTTTATTCTTATGGTCACGAAAGGAAGGTGTTCCTGCGTTTTTTTATCAAGTACATGCCCGAAAATATGCGCATCAGTTTGGTTCGGTACCCCTTCATCTGCCTGTGCATAGACTGAAATTGTAATGAGGCATAGAAGTAGCGTTATAATATTCTTCATTTTTTTATTTGTATTAAAAGATAATAATTCGGCAGATTTTTAATTAACCGCCATGTAACAAGGTCGTTATCAGTGGCTCTTTGAGAACCGCCGAATTATTGAATTTTTTTGTTTGATAAATATGTCTGACTTAGATATGCTGCAAGTTTTTTTAATGTAAAAAAGTCATGACAGGGTAATTTCAGCAGTACATACCACTTTGGGCAACCTTTCTTCTTAAAAAGAAGTTGTCCGAGAGTTTACAGTGGCCTTTTCTGCAGAAATCACAATTACCGTGGAAATATTTCTAATGCTGGAGGGGCCCTCAACTGCTTCGGGGCAGCAAGCCTGATTAGGTGTGTGTATTTGTAAGATTCCGGATGAAACAGGGCTCCCGTGAGATAGTTCCCCGCAAAAATCACCTCCGGTATTATGTCTGTGGTGGTAGAAGTCTGGTGTATCAGATCAAGTAGTTGAAGTTCTTTTTCAGTATGGTCATGTTGTGCCTGCTTACCAAATTTATATGGATGCGAGTGAGTGTACGTTATGTAGTTAATAACGTGGGTATGAGTGAATAAGGAGGCGCCGCCTACATATAATGTAAACAAGACTAATCCAAACCACTTGAGCAAATTATTTTTTACATGACACATATGTTCTTCTGCTGTAAACTAACAAAGATATTGTTTTTTTGCATATGGTCTGTTTTATTTGTTTTTTTATATTTTTTATTGCTTTTTTATTTTGCATTCTTTAATATCGGTACGTAATCTAATGCCTGATGCGCATACCTAAGCTGTCTTTAATATTTTACCAATGAAGGTCAGTACATAACCCCAATATTAACTTAAAATGAAACACATCTGAGAAGTGTTTCTCAAAAGTACTTTTACTATCATCTTTCTATTGATTATAGATGACTTGGAATTCAGTAATGCAAGTTTTCAGTTCGGAGATTTTGTATTACTTTTGTGAATGTAAAGTTCAACACCCAATAGTCCCGCCGTTTTTTATGGACACTCAGACGATAATAGATAAATATTACAAAGAAGGAACAAAGCTCTATGATATATATATGTCGCATTGTTCAGATGTGACAAACAAGGCCCTCTCTATCGTTCAGGCGCATCCGGAATTGGCAGTGGATACCAGATTCATTGAGGAGGCCGGGATGCTTCATGATATTGGGATTTTCAAAACCCATGCTCCCCATATTGCATGCGAAGGCAGCTTTCCCTATATTTGCCACGGTTATTTGGGACGTGATTTGCTGACATTAGAAGGTTTCCCCAGACATGGGCTGGTGTGTGAGCGCCACACCGGCACAGGGCTTAGCCTGGAGACAATCATAAATCGTAAATTGCCTGTTCCTCATAGAGATATGCGGCCTAAAAGCTTGGAGGAAAAGATAATTTGTTTTGCTGATAAATTTTATTCAAAGTCTCAACTGGGAAAGGAGAAGCCTTTAAAAAAGATAAGACAAAGCCTGGGCAGGCATGGGCGGCATCAGGTAGAAGTATTCGATGAGTGGTGTGAAATATTTCTCTGAGACAGCACACCCGGTTTTTATTGATTTTTTTTGGCAAACTATTTGCAGTGTAAGTTGATGGGTAAATGAATTGAAAGCAATATGACTGAAAACAATAACAACTATACAGATCCCGGAGAAAGGGAAAAAGAGATGAATGAAAAGATGAACGAAGAGATGGCTAAAGATCATAAAGATAGCCTTGAAGAAAATGTAATCGAGGAAAAAACAGACAATTTGACAGAGGAAAAGACCGATTTTCAAAAAGAGCTTGAAGAGTCACGACAGAAGTATGATGAGCTGAATGACAATTACCTCCGGTTACATGCCGAATTTGATAATTTTCGCAAGCGCACACTAAAAGAGAAGGCAGAACTGATTAGAAATGGCGGAGAGAGAGTTCTGCTTGATATTATCTCTCTTGTTGATGATTTTGAACGTGCGCTTTCATCACTACATGCAGCTGAAGACAAAGATGCCATGCTCCAGGGTATTGACCTTATCTATACGAAATTTATAAACTTCCTCAAGCAACATGGGGTGAAAGAGATTGAGTCTGTCGGACAACCTTTTGATGCAGACCGCTTTGAAGCTGTAACCACCATTCCTGCAGAGGAGGAGTCACAGAAAGGTATTGTGATTGATTGCATACAGAAGGGGTATGAGTTGAACGACAAGATCATTCGCTTTCCAAAAGTAATTGTGGGAGAATAAAATGGCAGTTAAAAGAGATTATTACGAAATACTGGGAGTACCTAAGTCAGCCTCGGCTGACGAGATAAAAAAAGCCTATCGCAAGAAAGCCATTCAATATCACCCGGACAAAAACCCGGGGAATAAGGAGGCGGAAGAAAAATTTAAAGAGGCGGCAGAGGCTTATGAAGTGCTTAGCGATGAGAACAAGCGTGCCCGTTACGATCAGTTTGGACACGCGGGTGTAGGTAGTGCTGCTTCCGGCGGTTTTACCGGAGGAGGTATGTCTATGGATGATATATTCTCTCAATTTGGTGATATATTCGGAGGCCATTTTGGCGGTTTTGGCGGTTTTGGCGGTTTCGGGAGTTCACAACGAGGAAGAAGGGTTAACAGGGGCTCCGACCTGCGTGTGAAGGTGAAGCTTAATCTTAAGGAGATCCTTAACGGTGTTGAAAAGAAGATAAAAGTAAAAAAATATGTGTCGTGTTCACATTGCGGAGGGAACGGTTCCGAAAGCGGTAGCTCGTACTCTACATGTTCAACCTGCAACGGAGCAGGCGTGATAACGCGTGTGGCAAACACTATCCTTGGCCAGATGCAGACCACCTCAACCTGTCCCACCTGTAACGGTGAAGGGAAGACTATTGTTAAAAAATGCACCTATTGTAATGGTGAGGGTATAGTGCGTGACGAGGAGATAATACCCATAAGGATACCTGCAGGCGTAGCCGAAGGCATGCAACTTTCATTGTCTGGAAAAGGCAATGCAGCACGGCGAGGGGGAGTAAATGGGGATCTACTTATTGTTGTGGAAGAGGAGGAGGACCCTAACCTTATACGTGATGAGAACGATGTGATTTATAATCTTTACCTGAGCTTCCCCACTGCTACTCTTGGAGGAACAGTTGAGGTACCGACTATAGATGGAGTGGCCAAGGTGAAAATTGAACCTGGGACACAACCAGGCAAGGTGTTAAGGTTACGTAACAAGGGACTGCCTTCGGTAAATGGCTTTGGCAGAGGTGATGAGCTTGTTAATGTTAATGTTTACGTTCCTGAGAACCTGAGTGACAAGGAACGCAAGTGGTTGGAAGAGATGGAAAAATCAGAAAACTTTATCCCTTCAAAAACGGCAAGGAAAAAAGTTTTCGATAAGTTCAGAAAAATGTTCGATTAACAGCCATAATAAAATAACATTATCTATCTACACAAAAAATAGCGATGTATCCTTTTCCCGTATGTCGCTATTTTTCTATTAAAAGTAAACGTAATGAATATCCGAGTAAGATCCAAAGATCCAAAGATCAAAACATCAAAAGCCTAAACTAAATAGATATAAATTTTATATTATGAATCTAAGAGAATTATTGTTGGTTGTAACGCTGTTCCCATTGTTTGTTTTTAGTCAGGTTCTTCCTGTGGAGTATCAAATCATCCCCCGGCCCCAATCTGTAAGTTATGGTTCCGGTGAGTTGAAACTGGGAGAAAAAGTTAAACTTTTTTTCTCTCCGGGACTGGAAAAAGAGGCGGAATTGCTGAACTGCTACCTTGCCTCCGGGAACGGGATTAAAATGGAAACAGTCCTCAGAGAGAAGATTGCTGATATCGTGCTTCGTATAGATTTGGCTTTTAAGTCAGAAAAACCGGAAGGATACCGTTTAGAAACAGGTAAAAATAGCATCAGTATCACTTCTGATAGTCCCCAGGGTGTTTTTAACGGTATACAGTCATTACGACAGATTATTCGGAAAAACGAGAAAGGCTTCACTGTGCAACGTGGAGTAATAGAAGATTACCCTGCCTTTGCATGGAGATCTTTCATGCTCGATGAGGCTCGCCATTTTAAGGGAAAAGAGGTAGTAAAACAACTATTGGATGAAATGGCTTTGCTGAAAATGAATATCTTTCACTGGCATCTGGTTGACGACCAGGGCTGGCGAATCGAAATAAAGAAATATCCTCTCCTGACCGAAGTAGGTTCAACCAGGGATTCAACCGAGGTGGATCATTTTCACAGCAACCGTTACGACGGGAAGCCACACAGCGGTTACTATACCCAGGATGAGATCCGGGAGATAGTTGCTTTTGCTGCCGATCGTAATATTATGATTGTGCCTGAGATTGAGATGCCAGGTCACTCAAGTGCTGCTATTGCTTCTTATCCCTGGCTTGGCACAAGCGGTTTGGAAATCAATGTGCCTTGCAAGTTCGGCGTTCAGTATGATATCTACAATGTTGCCGATCCCCGTGTGTTTGCATTCTTCAACGATGTGTTTGACGAAATAATAACTCTATTCCCGTCACCGGTAATACACATAGGAGGTGATGAGCCGCGTTACGATCAGTGGAACGCTTCAGATCAGGTGAAAACCTATATGGCTGCAAACGGACTAAATACACCTGCCGAATTGCTGGTGTTTTTCACCAATAATATTTCAGAAATGCTGAAAACCAAAGAAAAGCGAATGATGGGCTGGAATGAAATTACAGGAGATAGGCTTCACGATTACCATTCCGATGCAGACACCAAAGGGTTGTCGCAGAAGCTTGCTGAAGGTGCTATTGTGCATTTCTGGAAAGGAGACATAGATAAGATACTGAATACCATAATTAAAGGATATGATGTGGTGAACTCGAATCACTCTTTCACTTATCTCGACTACAACTATAAATCCATTCCTCTTTCTAAAGCATATTCTTTTAATCCGATACCTGAAGGCTTACCGGAAGGGCTAGAAGAAAAAGTACTTGGAATGGGTTGTCAGATGTGGGGCGAATTTATTCCAACCTTGGAAAGCATGAACAGGATGGTGTACCCGCGTTTAGCTGCTTATGCCGAGTGTGGCTGGACGAATAATGATCAGAAAGATTACTATCGCTTCCTCATGGCATTACCCGCTTTTCTTGAACGCTGGAAAAATGCCGGCATTAATTATGGTCCTGTTGAGTAATTTTAAATATTTATGGAATGAAGGAAAAACTGTTTTATTTGGCAATTGTTGCCATTCTGTATTGTTCTTTTCCGAACTTGCAAGCTTCTACTACGGTTATGCCGGAATTTTCAAAAGCTGGTTTTTTTGAAGTTAAAGATAGCGGGCGTGACATATTTAATTTTAATGTAGGGTGGCGCTTTTACAAAGGAGAAGCTTCGCAGGCGGAGCTCCCCGGCTTTGATGATTCAGACTGGGAATTGGTGAACTGTCCGCACGGCTTGGAGTGGATTTCAACCGAAGCTAGCGGTTGTAATAACTACCAGGGAGAAGCCTGGTACCGGAAACATTTCACCATAGACCCGTCAATTGAAGGTAAAGTTCTGAACCTCTATTTCGAAGCCGTGATGGGTAAATGCAAGGTATGGCTCGATGGCGAGCTACTTGGGGAACATTTTGGAGGTTACCTGCCGTTCTCGGTCGAGCTTACAGGAAAAGTGAAAGCCGGTGAAAAACATGTTCTGGCCGTTTGGGCAGACAACAGCAACGATCCGGATTATCCTCCTGGCAAAGCTCAGGATGTACTCGATTTCTCGTACTTCGGTGGAATTTACCGCGATGTCTGGCTTATTGCCACCAACCATATCTACGTGAGTGATGCTAATCGCGCGCGCAAGGTAGCTGGTGGAGGGCTCTTTGCCCGTACTTCTTCTATCTCGGATAATGAAGCTGTTATTAATGTACAAGCTGATATACGGAATGAGGCTAAGATAGATGAAAACGTACTTGTTCAGCTGGTTCTTAAGAGTGCCGAGGGGGAGGTTGTTTCACGCTCTTCCGTTCCGTTGGAAATTGGTGCTGGCTCTTCGGCAACCATCAGCAGGGAGATCAAGATAAAAGGAGCAAAGTTATGGACACCGGATGATCCATATCTCTACAAGCTTGAAGTGCTGGTCCTGAATAAAAAGAAGCAGTCTTTAGACGGCGTTGCAACAAAAGTGGGGGTCAGGATAATTGATTTCAGGGGAAAAGATGGATTCTACCTTAACAACGAACCCTATCAGGGCAAGCTGGTAGGGGCAAACCGTCACCAGGATCATGCCTATGTGGGTAATGCGCTCCCCAACCTGGGGCAGTGGCTCGATGCATGCATACTGAAAGAGGCAGGCTGTGATATTGTACGCGCAGCTCATTACCCTGTCGATCCTGCATTTATGGATGCATGCGATGCACTCGGGCTCTTTTATATTGTGGCCACGCCAGGCTGGCAGTTCTGGAACGATAAACCGATCTTTGCCGAACGAATTTACGAAGATATACGAAACATGGTCCGCCGCGACCGGAATCACCCTTGTGTACTGATGTGGGAACCTATTCTTAATGAAACATGGTACCCAGTCGATTTTGCCCGGATTGTGCACAATATTGTACATGAAGAATGCCCCGGGCAGGGAGTTTTTACAGTGTGCGACTGGGAAGCCAGGGGGCAGGAGAATTTCGATGTGATATATTCGCATCCTTTTCAGTATGGCTTTTGGGATTACAAGTACGACAATACGCCTGAAAATGTTAAAAAGATGTCACTCGATTACGAAAAGGAGGATCGCTGTTTCTTCAACCGTGAGTGGGGCGACTGCGTAGACAACTGGAATTCTCACAATTCCCCGAGCCGGGTGAGTCGCGGCTGGGGCGAGCATGCTCAGTTAGTGCAGGTAAAGCATTATTCCAATCCTGATTATTTGTATACCTGTTGGGAAGCATTATATCAAGCACCCCGCCAGCATGTTGGAGGAGCTTTATGGCATTCGTTCGATCACCAGCGGGGTTATCATCCCGATCCGTTTTACGGAGGTATAGCTGATGTTTTCCGACAACCAAAGTATTCGTATTACCTGTTCGCAAGCCAGCGTGATGTCAGTGATAAAAATCTCCCGATGGTATATATTGCTCATGAGATGACTCCTTTTTCAGAAAAAGATGTAACCGTTTTTACAAACTGCGATGAGGTCCGATTGATTGTCTTGGGAAAAGACACATTGGTTCAGAAACCTGCAGATTTGGGGATGAAAATGCCGCATCCGGTGGTGGTGTTCAAAGATGTGTTCGATTTTATGGATATGAAGGAACTGTACCGAAAGAATAATGCGGCTGATGCCAACATGATTGCTGAAGGGTTGATCAATGGAAAAGTGGTTGCGCGGTATTTGAAGAAACCAGCTCTTCGGCCCGCTAAAATAGTGCTTACTCTTGAAAACAAGGGTGTCGCTCCTGAAGCAAACGGTTCAGATTTTGTGACTGTGGTCGCTTCGGTTACCGATGCAGAGGGTAATGTGAAAAGGTTGAACAATTCATCAATCCGTTTTGAGGTTGAGGGCGAAGGAGAAATATTGGGCGGCCCTGAAAGTGAGGCCAATCCGCGCAAAGTGGAATGGGGAACAGCCCCGGTGCTTATCCGGTCTACTTTGAAACCGGGATTAATAAAGGTCAGGGCATCGGTTATTGATGAAGGTGTCCACACGCCTGCAGCGGGAGAGTTGATATTTGAAACAGTTCCAGCGAAAGATCGTATGATATACAGCGAAGAGGGCAGGGCTTCAGCAAGCGTTTCGTTAAGTGTAGTGAACGTTGATAAAAACAATGACACAGAAGATCTTTCACGGAAAGTGACGGAGCTGGAAACCGAACTGAGGCAATATAAGCTGAAAGAGGTAGAACGGCAACAACAAGAATTTGAAGGAAAATAGATTCCCCTGCCCGTTTAGAATATTCTAAACCGTTATAAAATTTTATCCCGTTGATATTAAAATGCTGTTTCGCTTTAATATCAGCGGGATTTTTTTGGCCTTCTTCTTTTTACCGTGGTAAATCGTATTATCACTCTACTTCATAACCGTGAGGATTCCATTTATTGAAACACCAGCAATAAAAGGGTTGAGTTATTATTAGTCTATCATCAAGGGCTCAACAGCTTTCTAACACCATCAGCCTGTACAGCATATACTTTGCAGTTGATATTCCATAAATCGGCTGGGAGGGTGAAGGAATACTTGTTGCTGAAAAATTTCAATTCATCTCCCTCCTTCACTTCAAAACCAACTGCTTCATCACCATTGCTTATGGTAATGGCATTACCTGTTTTAGAATAAGAAACAGATTTTGTGATTTTGGTGTTGTTTTTGTACTGTTTGTTAAGTTTGCCCACATCTCCGTAATTTGCTCCGTCGCGATCTTCAATATATTGGATTACCTGTTTTGGTTTGGGGTAATTTTTAGATTTCACATATGTGATAGTTTCATTCACCATCTCCTGTGTGACTTTAAGATGAGCCTCGTAATACTGATTTATTATTATATCGACAGGACGGAAAAATCCCCAGAAACCGAAGAAATCGGTTAAGTCGAGCTTGGCTGCATCACATGCATTACGCACATAGTTTAGTTGCGACCATCCGGGATTGTTAGCTATGGGGCGTCGGCCTGATTCGCGTGATATAGAGAAGAGTTTCGGGAAAAATTGCACATCATTTTCTAACCAATGGAAATAGCAGTATAGCTGCCAGTTCATTCGCAACGAAGCGTGTCCAATATCTTCACCACTGTAAGTACCTACGTTTGTGAAAACACGCTTCTCCAGTACGAGTGCCTTATTGTTTTGTTCCATTGTTTCGCCACGTGTCGGGAAAGAGGTCATTTTGTGGTGAATGAGATTTGAAAAGAGGTTGTTTGATGTTTCGGTATTCCCTGCCCAGTTTATTGCTCCCTGGTTCATGTGACCTATTTCGTGTGCCGGCCCCCACGGGTCGTCTTCGTTTTGAAGCATTACTGCCGGATTTAGAATTTTATATAGTGCACCTTCTCCAAAATTTGTCTGATAATCCTGTGCCGACATATAACCTGTTGGTGTGGAACGTGCATACATCCTGTTGTTCATTTGTTCGGGATAAATTCCTTCCCAGCCCATCAGGCTTTGTTGCCATGTCACCATCTCGTCCCAGAAATTAACAGTAGCAATGATTTTGTTGGGAACATATTTGCGAAATCCGTTATCGGTTACAAATTTCAGCATCATATGATTACCTTTTACATCGAAATAGGGGTAAGTTGCGGCAGCCAGCAGTTCTTTATATTTTTCGTCGGTTTTATGTATATTTATGTCCCAATATCCGTTCACCTTGCCGCACTGCATCGGGAAGCGCACGGTAATTGGCTTAGCCATTGGCGATTGAATATTGCTCACGTTGTACATAATATAGAACAATCCTCGATTACGTAGCCTGATTTTGTTTATTCCTTCGTTCAGCATGTAATTGTCGCCATTGAAATTTCCGTCGCCAATACAACGAAGTTGAATTTGGTTACCATTTGTTTTTCCGACTAAAACTATTATTTCTTCGTTTGCTTCGCCATAAATTCCAGTACAATTATCCAGTACCCCACGCTTGTTTATGATTAGTTTTTCTGCCCACTCCTCTGTTATGCTATACGGTTGATAATTAGCTATTCGGAAATCACGAGGATATGTCTCCTTTTTCATGCTTGTAGCAATGCTTCCGAAAAATAGAGGCAGTGCGTTTATTTCCGCGCGTCTGTTACTCCCGTTTTAAGTGCGGAGCACGAAATATCAGTAAAAACAGTGAGCAATTTTCCCGATAATGGATTGTCGGTGTTTATTTTAAAGAATTCCATCTCGTCGCAACTGGCATAACCGCCCAATCCCGATAGGACTTCAAATTTGATTTTTGTGGGTTTTTTCAATCCGTCTGGAAAGGTGATTTTTGAGGGGCTGCTGGTTTCTTTGAAATCATAGTCGCCATATAAACGGTATTCCTGTTGATCTTGCGTTGCTACATATAGTTTTAGTCTCCCGAAGTTGCCATTTCCGGAACGTGTGTGGTAAATAAAGTAATCAATTATGTCGGGCTTATTGTCGAAATAGTATTCGAGTATTACCGGAAAAAAAGTTTTTCCAAGCCACGGAGAGTGATAAGGTGATCCTCCGAAGACACCATCATAGGTGTTTTCAATATTCTGTCCAGGCTGATATTGGTTGGCTTTACCCGAGGAAGGTATAATTTTTATATCTTTCGCCACATCCACTTCACTTACAGATCCCTGGGCCGGCTTTTGGGTTACAAGCAATGTGTCTCTAGCAAGGGTTTGTTCTATAGGATCTGCCGACTTAAATATGACCATTGCCGTTCTTTCAGCCGGAGACTTGTTTTCCGTTATGCTGACATTATAGATTCTGGCTGTTTCGCTGTTTATAGTACATGTCACCCAACTAACCTCCTGTGGTTGAATCTCAATATCTATCTTTTCCACGTTACTTGTTACGGTTATGTTTCGGGTTGATGATTTGTAAGGCAAGTACAGCGAATCGGGCGATAAAGCCAGTGCCGGCGAATTGCCAAGTTGCTTCACTGTGACAACCCTCTCAAGCTTATCGCCGGTTACAGTTACTGCGCATTCCCTGGAGGCTGTTCCCCTGTTTTCTTTAACACTTATAATAAGCACATTATTATTTATTGAGCTTTTGGAAGCTGCACACCAAAGTGGTTCCGACGACTTTGCACTCCAACCCGAGATATTTGTAACAACTTCAATTGAGCGGCTCTCAGATTTTGTCTCGAAATTCTGGGTCAACTCTTTGATCTCAAGTCTTGGTTCTTCAATAATTTCATCTGGTGAATTGCATGAGCAAATTACTACAAACAATGATGAGATAAAATACAAAAACAGGTTGATTGTTCTCATACGGATTTTTGTAAAATTTTTACAAGCTTTTCTCTCTGCTTGCAAAAATGGATTTTGATTTTAAAATAATTGAAATAATTTTCTGCTCACCATAACCGTTATTTTCATTTGCCTCCTACTAATTCTGAGTCCCCTATTATAACTCTTTTCTAATGAAAATATTCCAAAACCACATTGATATTCAGCGAGTTGAAAACTATTAAAACCGGATTTGGGGATTTTCGGAGCAAACTCAATTCTTATTTTTTAAAATCTGCCTGGACCGGAAATTGCAAGGCAATTGCTTTTAATGCCTGTTATATCTCAAAACAAGTGAAAATGCAACTAATTTTAAATTACATCCTGCATAACGGGTATACTTGAAACTTGCCTAAAATTTATTACACCTGTTAAAAAAAACTATCGATTCCAGCTCTTTTTTAATAATCGTTTCCTCTTCGGCTGTCACATTCTGAAATGGTGTGCGGTTGATGCCCAGGTCCAGCCCAATCAGCTTCATGATTCGTTTACCGGCCACAATATTTCCTCTGTACCGTGCAATTACATTTATAACCTCCTGTGCAAAATTCTGATGATCTCGTGCTTTTTCGATATTACCTTTGTTGTATTCGTTGATCACCCCAACAAGTGAACTTCCAATATAACTTCCAGTCCCACTGATGCCGCCTTGCGCACCTCCCATTACTAACGCCGAAAGTATGGTCTCGTCCTGCCCGTGGAGCATATCAAACTTCCCATTTTCATATAACATACACTGGTTGTATTCATAAAGGCTCTCAAAGGTATATTTAATGCCGGCCAGATTTGGAATGCGTCCTTCAGCCTTTTTCAGAAAGGGCAGCATGGGAAGATAAACACCATTCAATGCCGGGATGTGATAGAAGTAAAATGGCAGGTTGGGTGCACCTGTTGCAATCTCTTCACAATATTGCACCAGTTCTTCCACCCTTCCCGCTTTCGGGAATGGGGAAGCCATGGCTCCAACGCCGAAAGCCCCGATATCCTGCGCATGTTGTGCCATCCTGTAGCTATCCTTTATGCAGGTGGCTCCAACGTGCACAATAACTTTGAATCCGTCAGGTGCTACAGACATCCATTTTTCGGCCAGTTTCAACCGTTCTTCCACTGTCAGCATATAGCCTTCGCCTGATGACCCGTTTATGAACACCCCTATCAAACCATTCTTTTGCAACATGGTTGCATAGTCAGCTATCGGTCCTAAATCTACTTCACCCTTTCTGTCGAATGGAGTGAATGGCGCTACAACTAAACCTTTGATTTTTTCAAATTTCATAATTCCCGTTTTTGTTTTAAATTATTAATCTGTTTTTTCTTTATCGTGCAGATAGGTGAGCTCATGCTTCGGCTTCACAAAAAGTATCATCAAAATTATGGCTGCCAGCACCACAATAGATAACTTGCTGAAGTCGGCACCCAGATTACCCGCGTCTGTAGAGCTTCCCAGTATCAGCGTAACGGCATAACCCGCGAATACACCCATCATGTTCATAATTCCATAAGCAGTGGCACGGTATTTCTGAGGAATAATCTGGCAGAGTATCGGCATATTGTTTGTGTCGAACATGCCGTATCCAATGCCAAAAAGCATTGCTGCTCCAATCAGTCCGGCATATGTGTGTCCATACCCCAGCAGTATGAGAGAAGGGATGGTTAGTGTGAGTCCGATGACACTGGTGTATATGCGGCCGCGGATATTTTTCTGAACCCAACGGTCGGATAGCGGTCCTCCGATAAGCACGCCGATAAACGAGGCTATGGCGATGGAAATGGTAGCCATGGGCCCGGCTTTAGCCATTTCAATTCCCAGGTTTTCGGAAAACAGTGTGGGGAGCCAGTTTTTTGTTGCCCAGCCGGGAAAACTCGGAGCCATAAAGTAGAAAAGCATTATCCAGAAAGAGACAGTGCCCAGGATAATCCCAAATGAGCTTAAAACAGACGTTTTATTAATGCTTGCCTTTTGGGGATCCACATTCAGCCTGGCTGTCTTGGTGCCCGCGTGTCCCTCTTTGTCGTGCAGCAGGAAAATAAGCAGCATGGCATATACAATCCCGGCAATTCCGAACCAATGGAAAACCGTGTGCCATGAATAGTTTGCCGCGATGGTTGCACCGAATCCGCCGAGCGCCTGCCCGGCATATAATCCCGACATGTGAATGCCGATTGCCAGCGACCTTGTCTTCGACGAGTGGAAATCGGCAATCATCGCCAATCCCGTGGGCAGGTAAAGCGCTTCGCTGACGCCCATCAGCGCACGGAGCCAATACACCTGCTGAAAAGTTTGCGCGTAGCCTAATCCGTACGTTACTGCTGACCACACAAACAAGCTCCCTACAATCAGCCATTTGCGGTTTATACGGTCGGCAATTATTCCGGCTACCGGACTCATCAAACCGTAAATAAGCAGGAATATCCCCATTATTCTGCCGAAGTTTTCTGCTATAGCTAACTCTTTAATATCCATCTGCATGGATGATTGCATGGTGGAAAGCATTTGGCGGTCGAGATAGTTCAGCAGCGCTACAAACCAAAGCAAACCGACTAATATCCACGGATAGGCTTTACTGTTCTTCATATGTCAATCTCTCCTTTAATCGTAACTGGTGTACGAACGCCCGGTTTCAGTTCACCTTGTACGGCGTATAGCTCTTTTCCGCTGAAAACGAGTGTTGCCCCCGCACGGGCAGTGTTGGGTGTAACGTCAATTGTCTTCCATTTACCGGTAAACGTGTCAAATATACGACATTCCTGATTGAATTTGTAGTATTCTATGGGTTGAGTCATATAATTTTTCGAGAATTCAAAATTTTGCTGTTTACGCTCGTCAGCTGTTAAGTCTGCTTTGATTGCTATGCTGTGTTGAGAAGCTAAGGCATAGAGAAATAGATCGTGATTCACGCCTCCCAAACAAAGTATATACCTGTTGTCAACCGGCATTGCTGCAGCACCTCCGAGAGAAAATGGCTTTCCGGTCCCCGGATCGATCTGCTCTCCAGCCTTTCCCCATTTCCCGGCTGTGACATCATAGCAAAGCACATCGGTTGCCATTGCCGGTTTATTTTCGGTATCCCCGCCAAAGAAACCACCGAACAGGTAGACGTAAGGTTTCCCCTCTTCTTCAACGGCTGCCATCACAGGCTGAACGCGGGGCAGGCCCGGATAATCGGGTAAAACCGTCCATCCCGAATCGGTCTTCGCATCCATGAAATAAAAAGTATTTGACGGTTTCCCGTTCACGTTTCCTCCCCCAATAAAGACTTTGTCTCCAATAGAGCACCCGGCAAAGTTATCCATGGTGGCAGGTAATCCCGGGAACGGCTTCAGATCAATAGTGCCAGTCCCTGATAAGGAAATTCTATAAACGCTCTTCAGTGATTGCGAAGCGGTGCTTCCGCCAATCCACAATGCACCGTCCGAAACGGGGACGGATACACCGTAAGCCGATGAATGGGGCAAGTGTCCTATAAGCTTCCACTTATTTTTTGTTGAATCGTACAGCATAATTTCATTGTAAAATGCTTTCGAACCGCCTTCAAATCCGGGTTTTCCGGGGAAGTTGGCCCCGCCGGCAACCACTAGCTTGTTGTCTATTAGTGCAGCGTATGTAGCTGATAACCCCTTTGCCAGGTTATTATTCAACCCTTTTGTAGTTAGTTTTGTCCAGGTTATTTTCATATCGTTATTTGTATTGTTGTGTTCTGTGCGTGACGGTATCATTTCGGCAAAGGTTACAGCTAAATTTTCATTTGAAAAGGTTGAAGCTGGTAATTCTTCACCATTCACAAGGTTTCCATCGGAAAAGGAGCTCCATCCGTAACGTACGTATTTGGGATTTCTCACCATTTTTGAACTAACTCTGACAACATTCCCAATAACCTCTGCAGTTGCCGGATAAAACAATCCCGGATACTCAGCCAGCTCGAACGAGCGAAGAGGCTCCCCGTCAGAGGTGTGCAATCCTTCGGCATATTCGAAAAAGAGCCAGCCCTCTCCTCCATCGAAAAAGAGATCGCGAAACAACGGACCGGATGGAACAATATCCGTTATCTCGTATGTTCGATTTAGAGCCCATCGTGCAAGGCGTTCCCCGATCTGTTTTTTCTGACGCGGATGTACGTCGGTACTGTCGCCCAGATCTGAAGAGACAGCCATGCCGGTTTTTGGGACAAGGGCTGATAATCTGCGCTGACTGTCTCTAAGGTGCCCCCAGGTTTCTCTACCGGTTGCCGTACTGGAAAGTTGTACGAAATAAAAAGGGAACTCCCTATCCCAAGCCTTTCTCCAGCTTTTCACGAGAGTGGGGAAGATCACTTCATGCAGTTCCACATTATGCTCGTTCGATTCTCCCTGGTACCAGATAACTCCGGTTATATTTAATTTTGTGATTTCTGAAATGCCGGCTTCGTAAAGGTAGGCTGGATGGTAAGGATGTCGCTGCAGGCTGTTTTTGGATAACTCTATGTTCTTTGTTGCTCTTTCCCGGCACCAACTGTTTATATAATCGTTATTGTTCCAGTTTTGAAACATATCAACCAAACGGGGATGGCGTTCAAGTGTTAGCCGGTCTATCCATGCTTCAGCAGGTGAGCCACCTGTAGCATTCAGTATAAGTCCCATCGGGACACCTGTTTCCTGATGGATTTTTTTCCCAAAATGGTATGCCACAGCAGAGAAATTTCCGGCTGTCTCCGGTGTACATCGCTGCCATTCACCCATAGTAAAATATTGTAACCGGTTAATTTTTTCCAGAGTCTCCTCTTCCCATGCCTCATTATTGGTATAGGCAACAGGTTGCATATTGAGCAGACGTATTTTCGGGAAGTTGGCACCAGGAATATCTTCAGATGCTGTGGCTGCTTTACTTAAAATGAACTCCATGTTTGATTGACCGGAACAAAGCCACACATCGCCGATAAGTATATCTTTTAATATTATTTTTGATATTCCGTTCTCTATAACCGCCGTATATGGACCTCCTGCTTCCAAAGCTGGAAATTCAATCTCCCATTTTCCGTCAGCGCCAGTCACGGCTGATTTTTTATATGTGTTGAATTTTACCGCGACCTCACTCCCGCCATTGGCAGTCCCCCAGAATACGATTGGTTGCTTACGTTGCAACACCATTCCGCTTGAGAATGGAGGAGCTAACCTTAGTCCGCCATACTCTTGGGTAATTGCACCATAAACTGTTCTTGCAATAATACCGGCACCCTCACCGGTTGGATGTACTGCATCAGGCAGTAGGTCGGGACGGCGGTATAGCGGCGTATGAAGGTCAATAAGTGCTACATTATTGATCTCAGCAACAGTTTCAAGAGCATCCTGTACCTGCCAGAACCAGTCCCTGGTACTCGACTTGAATCGTTTGTGCCCGGTGAAGATGGGTGTTAACCTGCAAATTTTCACCTCTGCCCCGGGGTTTATTGTTTTAAAGGTATCAATCAGGCTGGAATAATCTCTTACGAACTCATCGCGAAATTTTGGCCAGCTTCTCGGATCAGTATCATTAAGCCCGAGATGAATGATAACGATATCCGGTTTATATGAAATCGCTTCTTCAAACTCGGGTAATATCCAATATGGCCTGAATCCGTTCTTTAACAATGAAGCGCCGCTGTGTCCAAAGTTTTTTACTTCATATTCTTTACCCAGCATCGCTTGTAGTTGAGCCGGATACTTTTCATCCTGGTTCTCAATTCCCACACCAAATGTCACTGAGTTCCCCACACAGGCTACTTTGACTGGGCCTGCAAAAATCCGTATTCCAAAAATCAGGAAAAAGAGTATAAAAAAATTTACATTCTTCATATTGTTGTTGATAGGATAATTGCAAAAATAATTAAAAATTCAAGAGCATGAACTAAAAATGTTCAATGCTCTTGAATAGGAGTGTTTAATTACGAAAACTTGCAAAATAAACCAATAGATGTATCTACTATTTGCTGTAATATAGATGATTGAATACTTTTTAAAGGCCGACTAATTGACAACATAATTTTCTAATTTAATTTCTGAGTCCTCTCCGAAAACCTTAAAACCCAATTTTATCGGTTTGCAACTTATTGAAAATCAATGATCATCTTGTGAAATTTTCAAGAAAAAAGACTTATTGGAGGAGACTCATTTCTCGATGCGAAAATAGCAGAAAATTAGATGTATTAATCTCTTCGGGCACATGTCTTTCAAGAAGAGTGTTATAAAGATGAGCTGCTTGAGTTTTTACCTTTCATCCAGAATCGTTCGATCTCCTCCAGTGATTTACCGGCTGTTTCCGGCATAAGCTTCCATACGATCAACATATAAGGGATACACATGATACCGAACAGGAAGAAGGTTCCGGCGGGAGTAAGGGTCTCAAGCATCCACGGTGTAAGTTGCCCGATGAGATAGGTGCCTATCCAGAGAGATAGTCCCGCTATAGACATGGCGGTACCACGGATGCGGGTAGGATACATTTCCGACAGAAAAACGAAAATAACAGCACTAATGGATCCGGCTGTGAAAAATATGTACATTAGAAAACATACTAACAGGAAAATGCTTGATAGATTCCATGTGTCTCCCATTAAAAAGTAGGTTCCGATAAGCAAAAGAGAAACAATCATACCAGATACACCAATATAGACCAGCTTTTTCCTGCCTATCCTGTCTATGATTAAAAGTGCCAATATGGTGGTGCCCATATTTACCAGACCAATAAGCGACTGGTAGAACAGGGAATCTCCGCTGGAGAGCCCGCTGGCTTCGAAAATTGACGGTCCGTAGTACAATACGGCATTTACTCCCATAAATTGCCCCAAGATAGCAATAGCGGCTCCTATAATTACTGCACGGAAGATACCCGGGCTTAAAAGCAATTTCCATTCAGATTTTTCTTCCGACTGCAGCATCGACTTTGTTTCGTTTATCTGAAACGAAATAACAGATGAGTCATTATATATTTTTGCAAAAATAGAGGATGCCCGGCTTTCCTGTTCTTTTACAATCAGCCATCGGGGGCTTTCCGGAATAAAGAAAATGATGATAAAGAACAGTAGGGCAGGTAATGTTTCAGCTCCCAGCATACCTCGCCATACTTCTGTTCCAAATATTTTGAGTAAAAGGGGGTTGCTTGAGGAGAAATTTACAGACAGGTCAAGTAAAAAGTAATTCATCAGATAAGCTCCAAGAAACCCGACTGTAACGGCAAGCTGGTAGAGCGATACCATACGTCCCCGGTGCGATGCGGGTGAAACTTCCGAGATATACAGAGGGCATACTACGGATACAATACCAATACCTACCCCGCCAATCATACGATAAATAACTAGCTGATCAAGATTGGCAGAGACAGCACATCCTGCTGCAGAAACAGTAAAAAGTATAGCTGAAATCAGCATTGTTTTTTTGCGTCCCAAACGGTCACTTAATGTCCCGGCGAAGAGTACACCTGTAATCGACCCAACCAGAGCACAGCCTACATACCAGCCACTTTGCAGAGTTGTAAGCGAAAACTGACTGGAAACCTGCGAAACGGTTCCGGATATTACAGCCGTATCGTAACCGAATAAAAAACCACCCAATGCAGCAACAACGGACAGAAACGTCACATAGCCTAAATTATTTACCTTGTTCATCTTGTCTACAAGTTAAAGTATTCTTTATATCTGCAGTATAAGTTACCCGCCTGAGTGTAGGCAGACTGTGGACTCATGAAGTGAGAGAACTCAAAGGTAATGGCCTTGTCGTATCCGCAACGTTGAGCTGCCTCCAGCTTCATGCGCAATTTATCGAATTTTATAGGCAGGAACTTGATGGGCATATCGCGGTCGAAAGTCTCGGCATTTGTCCAACATTTCATACCATATTTATCGGCCAGCTTCTTGTTCACAGTGAAAAAAGCATCCAGTTCATCATAATCGATATGTCCATCCTGGAATGCAACAGCATCAACTACTTCGTGGATTCCCGCGAAAATCTCATCCCATTCCTTTTCGTGCTGCTGAACGGATACGGCTTCGTTTTTGGATAGGGAAATTCCGCTTGCTGCCACAGCTTTTTTCCCATCTATCCAAGGTGAAATAAATGTGGGTAATCCGCCAGATACATCTTTACACTGCTTACCCATTGCATAAAATGCTCCGATAGCTCCCTTGGTGGCGCGGCTTATCTCCCCACTCACATACCAGCCCCCAAAACTCTTAAATTTTTCGCCATAATTTTCCCACACCTCATCAATTACGTATTTGTTGTCTTCTATCTCGTGCGACATGTCGCCAGTAGCCCAGTAATGGCCAGAATCATACAATCCAAAGTAAAATTTCATATCATACTTCTCTGCGAGTCTCAAATACATATCCAGCAGGTCAACAGAAGGCATATAACATCCTTTGCCAAGCAGATATTGTGAAGGGTAAGTAATGAATTTCTTGTAACCCGAACGAATCATGATTACCGTATCAATACCTATTGCCTTCATGTGTTGGAAATCAAGATCCCATTCCGCTTCACCCCAGTTCTGGTGAGGAATATCATGAGAAATTTCATCTAAAAACGTACCTGTAATTTTGATTCCGTTGTTTCTCGGGACAATAAGTTCGCTTTTCAGTTCACTGTCCTTATATATATTTGAACCATTATCCTGCATAATATTTTTTTTGCTGTTGCTACAACTCGGCAACAATGGAATAGCAGCTGCTGATGCGCTGGCAAGAGCTGCTTTTTTAATAAAATCTCTTCTGTTGTTCAGCATAGTTGTCTGTATTATATGTTATTTGTTTTCTATACAGTATATTGCTCCAAAAAGTTTTTCTGCCATTCGTGCGAAGCCTGTATCGGTAAGATGTACACCATCAACGGTTGCTTCGCCATTATTACCTATCAGGTCATCACCTGTCAGGTAGTATATGTTTTTATCTCCACTGCGTTTAATCTTTTCGTATTCTTCTTTTAACAGTCTGTTCTTTTCCGTGATTGTTTCATAGGTCTTTCTATCGTAAAATGAATGAGGAAAAATGATTGTTTCAACGAAAAGGATCGGGGTGTTTGGATTGGTTTTACGCAATATGTTGAAAAAAGTCATTGTTTTTTCAGTCAGCTGTTTAGCGTTCACATTGGGAATAAAGTCTAGTATAAACATCGATGCATCCCGGCGAGTTGCCATTAATTCAGCAATCTCATAATCGAGCTGACCGTTTCCGCTGAATCCCAAGTTAATCACCTCCCTGTTTAATTTGCGGGTAAGGATGTTGGTATACGACATTCCCGGCCTTGAAGCACATCCTCCCTGAGTGATGCTGGTTCCGTAAACCAGAATGGGATGAGTTGTGTCGGGGTAGGGCAGTGCCGGATTTTTAATATAGGCGGTGGAGTCTATGCCTATTGAGAGAGAAATAATTCCGTCATAAAGAGGAAGAAACATTATATATTCCCGTTCCTGCGCCGTCATATTCGAGATAATGACCCGTTCGTTTGTCTTCCCTGTAGGAAGGCCTGCTTTCACAGGTTGCCAGTGATTTTTTTCCCAAGCATAGAGATCGATCCCCTTGATACCTGTATCGGTCATATGGTTCATATGGTTATCTCCCGCCACTTCCCATCTCGTAGAGATGGCACTGCTGTTTGTCCTGAAACGTAACGCTAGGCCGGAACTGTTTTTTCCCAAATTCCATAACGGAGCGCGGCACCTCTCTTTAAGGTAGGCCGGGAGTCGTTCGTATCGTGTCTCGGTTTCTTCCGATATTTTTCCTATAAGCTGAAACTGATCTGCCTCATAATATACCGTTTGCGCATGTATTTGCGATGTGACTAAATAGAGGATACATGCTAAAAACAAATTTACTTTTGTCATCTGGTTATTTTTATTATTTACATTATTGTCAGATGGATTTTTTGGCCCGTTCTTTAATTGTGCCGGATTCCTTCCTCATGTGTGGTTATGCCTGACGATTTAAAAAACGATCTTCTTGAAAGCTTATTGCTCTTTTTTTTGCTTATTTTTATCAAGTTGCGAATATTGTTTTTATATTTCTTCTTCTATTTCAATAATGAGTCCCCTCCGATAAGTCTTTTTTGCTGAAAATCCAACAAAGAATGCTATCGATTTCCAGCGAGTTGTGACCTTCTGAAATCGGGTTTTGGGGTTTTCGGAGCAGACTCAATAATCAACTGTTTTAAACGGACTTCTCGCACCTGACTGATTAAAAGAACGGAATAATTATCAGGCTATACGGCTATTAAGTCAAATTTAACAAAACCTTTGTTATTTGGGAAACATTGGGAATAATTCCCTGATCTCCCGATCGTCGACACTACGGCCAAATTCGCAGATTTCAAATGCTTCGATTGTTTTTACTTCTTTTGCCTTGCTCCCATACCATTTTTCAACAACAGGTCTGTCTTTTTCCTTTATCTCTCCCCGCTTCAGCACATATTCTTTCAGGATATATTCAATTTTCTCTTCTTGTGTGTCTGGAATGATCTTGTTGCTCCGGTTAATCCAGGGCAACCATTCATATATTTGGGATGCATGAGCATCAATGATATATGCTTTCTCTCTTACCACCGGTGTGATATCTACTACGATATCGGGGTTGGGCTTTTGACGATCAGCATAACGCCCTCTCGTATAAAGAAATAAAGGACTCTCGGTTAATGCCGGGACTTCTGGTAATATTTTAGGGACATTAACCAAAAATGCGGCATCTTGTACCAGTAAAGAGGTGTTCCGGTGATCAGGATGATAGTCATACGAAGGATGAGTGATCACAATGTCGGCTTTCCACTCCCGTATCAGTCGTATCACCTCCATGCGGTTTTTTAAATTTGCTTCCAGTTCCCCATCTTCATTATTGAGTATCTCGTATTCACAGTTCATTCGCTTCTTTACTTCCTGAGTTTCATTGTATCTGCGGATAGCTATCTCGTTTTTCGTGCCTTCATGATGTCCCTTATTGCCATTTGTAAGAGAGACAAGTTTAACTTTATATCCTGAGCGTGATAAAAGGATGCCGGTACCGCCCGTTGTCAATTCTGCATCATCGGGATGGGCACAGATTACAATTACTCTTTTCTCTTTGTTTTTCATACCTTCTGCATTCATGTTCATTGCGATTAGTCCTAAAATCAGAATCAATATTAAATGGCTTGTTTTTTTCATCTCCTGTATGTTGTTAATAATGTTTATAAAAGCTGCCTTACGGGTCAAGGCCATTCAGTTTCCACACCCTGCTTATGTAACATTTGTTGAAAATCCGTCAAAAGCTCCCGCTGTTCCCTTACAGCTCTGAAAGGCACCTCCTTCTTTTTTGCGAAAGCAATCAGTTGGCCTACCGCTTCTCCAATGCTCCACTCCACAGGGTGCAACCGGTAACAGCCGTTGGTGATATGAGTGGTGCCGATGTTTTTGTTGGCCGGGAGCAGGTTGTTCATACGTATGGGTAGCAGTGCGCCGAGTGGTATTTGGAAAGGAAGCGACGGAATGTCGATATAATTGATGCCACCTGTAGAGGGATGCAGGTCGATGGCATAAAAACCGATGCCCACACTGTCGAAAAATTCTGCGGAACGCATCCCTTTAATATCGCCGGCAACCAAACGTCTGTTTTCGGCTCCCACGTGTTCTTCCAGAACTGTGAATTCGGCACGGATGCGTCTTGATTCCCGGATGTAGGGATATTTTGCCATCCCGTCATGGGTGCCCATGATATCCCCTCGCAGCCTTAGGCCGTGCCATCCTTTACCGCCATCGGGTCTGGGCACCTCGGTTTGCAACCAGTAGAAGAGTGCGTGGCTCAACTGTTTTGCCTTTTCAACATTTTCTTTGAATGTTTTTTCCGGCACATCCAGCAGGTTACCCAAAAGAAAATCGTTTTGTGGCCAGTTGACAATGGTGATATCTCCATCATATGTGCCTTCAACAAAGTTTTGTCGGTTTATGATGCGACGGTAGTTCCATAAGTTGAAGAGACCTTCCGGGTTTTTCCCCGATGGGTCGAAGCCCACTTTCTGAGGTTGCAGCGTACGTGGATTAGAGTAGGATAAATCGAGCAACCTTCCCGACCAGGGAGGAGTCAATTCAGGAACATATTTTCTCCAGAAATCATACTCCTTTGGAGGATCCTGTACATTGTCTCTTCCGGGTTGATAATCCATTGCAAAGCAGACGGTAAATGCCTGGTTGTTCATCGGATCAGCCTTTTCGGGTGCATGCAGTTCTTTAGTGTCATGTTTCGATTCTGTACCTGTAATATATTCCGTATTTGTCAATGGGAGCAGATCTCCACATTCAGTTGCATCAACGAAAGAATCACCCGTTAATATAGTCCGGTCACCTTTTTCCATGCTCTTTACTGCTACACTTATTACCTGGTCACCGTAGACTTCGCTGCTCCATACCTTATGGTTAAGGAGAATCCGCAATTTTCCGGTACTAAGAAACGGCGAAAGCATATCTGTCAAGACGGACACGGCAACTCTTGGCTCATGACATATCCTGGATACGCTCCCATCACCCGGATTGAGATTTACCCGGCCGCGGGCCGCTTCCGTAAGCGGATAATTCTGACGGTAGTAGTTGCGTACCTTATTTCTGAACTCTCGATACGATTGCGGTGCGCCGTGGGTCTCGATCCACTGGTGTTCGTCGGGAGGGACTCCCTGCTGGGACACTTGCCCACCAATCCAGTCGGTCTCTTCGGTCATGATCACACTCAGTCCATTGCGGCAACAGGCAAGAGCGGCAGCACACCCCCCCATTCCTCCACCCAGGATGATGACATCTGCGTGTAGTTCACGTGATCTGGAATTAATGGACTTTTTTATATGTTTCTTGGAGGGTATAAAAGTATTATTACCCTTTAATGCTGCAGAACCTCCCAATAAAGTAGCGTACGTAATAAAACTTCTTCTATCCATCTTAATTCTCTTTATTTATTGTTTTTTAATTCTGAAATGTCTATATCAATATATTGCTACCATATTTGTAATGGTCCGTTGTTTACCATCGCTGGGAATTATTGTTTCCTTCCCATTTATTAACATGCATGATGAGCCTCCGCCATCCAGATTGATTGCCTCTGTACAGCCTAATTCCAATAAAATATCTGCTACATTCTTTAATGTCATGCCCGGTGTATTAGGCGTTTTATTTCGTCCTTCGCATACGAAGAGTACAACGTATCCGTTCGGGTGATATCCGACTGCCGAGCGGGGATGATTGTAATTGGGACCTACACCACTCGCCTCATCGAACAGTTCGTTTTCCCATAAATTCTTGTACTCTCCCTCTTTTATTAATAGGGGGCCGGCACTAATGGCTTCTTTAGGTTGCCATTTCACAGCACCTTCAGGAAAAATTGCTGAAGGTATGGGCATAGGCTTTTCACCTGATTTATTGGGAGAAGGAGAAGGATAGGCATATAAAATGTTATTCGAATGATATACCCACTGAGAAGTGAATGTACCATCGCTCTCCATCCCGAATGCACCTGTGGTGGGATAATAATTTGTGTCTACCCCGTTATATTTCCTTGTTGTAACCGTTTCTATTTTCGACACTGTCTCCCCGTTCTTTATGATCAGTCCCAATGAAGTTCCCGACCAGAAAAATCCGCCGTTAAGAACCACTTTGGGAAAAGAGTTAGCTTCATAGAACTGTGTAGGGGTATGATACCCTTTTTTTTCCCCCAGGATTTTAAATTTTGCTTTTCCTTCGCTCACATCAGCTACAGCGATGTATGCCTGTACCAATTTTCCGGAAATATCTTTTTTATATTTATATATGGACAGATATTCCGGAAGGTTGCCAAAATTATCTTTTTTTTCCCAATTGTTAGAAGAAATTACAAAAGGAATTGATTTATAACGCAGATTAACAATGAAAGTTGTAACTTCTCCGTTTCTTTTAACTGAGATTTCAGTTTTATTGGTTAGATCGTATATGGCGGTTGCCGTTTGAGGAGCGACCATCTCAACATTATTCGCTAACGTCAGTCTTATCTCCACTTGCGAAAAGTCTTGCCCACTTTCAAACAGCAAGTCTATCGTTTTCCTGAAGTTGTCAATTTTTACATCAAGAGCTTTGTGTGAAAGTACCTCAAGTTTGGTAATGTACCTGAAGTCAAATTCGTTTTCTTTGTTTTTGTCTGAACAGTTAAGCAACAGCAAAGAGAGAATGGCAATGCGAAAAAATATATGTCTCATTTTCTGTATTTATTAAAATTATATTTTATTTTTTCAAAAAATGGTTTTTCATCAAACCTTCATATAAGGAAACAGATTCGGGAACTCCAGCGAAAACAGGACTTTCCGCTTTATTCATCAACCCGATGTACTGATAGATGAATATTTTCTCTACATACGGCGATATGGCTTTCACTTGTTCAATAACTCTTTTTGCCGGAGCAGGAAGTAAAGCACTTTGATATACTTTTCCTTCAAATCTGAACACTTCTACATCTGCCCACAGTTTCGATCTGGCTGCTTTTTTATGGAGGTTATGTAAGTTTTCGAAAAAGGCGGCGCTTTCTTCTACGTTTGTTTTTTCCACTCCTATTTCATCCTGATAGGCAATATAGTCTACATTGAGTTGTTCTAGTTGGCGTACATATTTTTCATCGGGAGTTACATTTCGTGTTCCGTATGGCGCAATAAGTGTTTTTGCGTGGGGAATTAACTTGACCGCTTCTTGTGAAGAAACATTCACATAGTTGATAAAAAAATCATCGTAATGTCCTCTAATGCCTGTTTCGTTAGGATAATACCAACCGTAGAAACTTTTGTGGTGGGAGTATTTTTCAGCAATTTCGTTCATGGCTTGTAACCGGAGTTTTTCCACTTGCTTATCCTGCATAAGAAAAGCCGATTTAGTCCAATCGCCATAGAACCCGTTACTCACGAAAAACTTAATATTGTATTTATCCGCAGCCGAAAGGACCGTTTCCAACGGATCTTCACATTCCAGTTGGTGTTTAGGCAGAAGTTTTGAAGGATAAAACGTTTTGTCGCGTATAGCCGTATTCAACAGCACCAGATACCGGATTCCGGTGTCGGCGATTTCTTTTATTTTTTTATCCCATTGTTCTGCTGTAAATGCGGCTAAAGCAGGATTCCAATATTTGCCTTCTATCAGGCTGTGGTGTTGAAACTCAAACCACGAACCTTCAATGGCTTTTATAGAAGGATGTCTTAAAATTGTTGCCTGTAATTCTGACGACAAACATCCCAAAGCAAATGTTGTTCCTAACGATTTTAAAAATTGTCTTCTTGTACTCATATCCTTGTTGATCTCATTTTTTAATGATTTTCAAACGGCTATTCCTATTAATATGGATTAAACATAACAATTATTACTTAATATAATTACATGATTAGAACAAGATTAGAACTATTTCTTATTCATGAACTAAATTAAAATACGATAAAATCCATTTATTCAATTTTTCGATTTGTTCAGGATATATTTTATGTTCTCCTTGGGGGATTGTAAAAACTTCCTTGGGAGCTTTAATTCCGTTATATGCAGCATAGATTGCAGTAGGGGGAGTAGTTTGATCATTGAATCCCCATGAGTAAAATCCGGGAACTTTCACTTTCTCGGCGAAATTAACTACGTCATAATAAGGTAATACGTTTTTATATACTTTTTCTTTTTGGAGTTTCCCTATATTGGCGCTGCTATTATAAAAATCGGGCCAAGCCCCTGGTCTTCCATGGAGATACCCTGTAAAATCACACATTCCCGGGCAGAAGGCTGCTAATCGTTTCACTCTACGTTCCAGCGAAGCGGTGATGATAGAGAGTGCGCCACCCTGGCTGGAACCCCAAACGGCAAGCCTTTCCTTATCAAACTCCGGAAGAGAATAGATGAATTCCACGGCTTTAACACATCCGGCAATTACCCGATTGTAATAAAAATCATTGCGATTTTCGATTCCAATATATTGATATTCTTTTAAGGCAGATTTACTCAGTTCGTTATAGAAATTTTCTTCTAAAGTAACCGGATAATCGTGGATATAAACGCTTAAAGTAATAATTCCCTGTTGCGCCATTTCCATTTCGGGTCTTGATGGATATACCCCTGCACCTGGAAATCTGATTAGTGCAGGAAGTTTTTCATTCTTTTTGGGCAGACATAGGACACCGTAAAAATGACCATCTTTTTTACTTATCTGATATTTTACCTGAAATACATCTATTGAATCATTTGAGTATTCCGGAATAAGTGCCAGTTCACTGTTGAGCGGTTTCGTTAATACTTCTTTTATTTTTGTTTGCCAGAATTTGTCAAAATCGGCAGGACGAGGGGTGGTCGATTTAATACGATCCGGTTCTATCGCTGCTGTTGCTGTTTGGTATGTTTTTTCACCTTCCGACGAAAGAATAACTTTACATCTTAGAAAACCAGAGGTTATTTCCGTATCTCCATATATTTTATACGTTCCTGGAATTGAAGGTAAAGAGCCTTTTATACGGGGAGGCATTTTTTCGGGTCCAATCTCATAGAACAATTTGTCGTTTTCTGAAATATTGGAGAGAGTGATCAGAAAAAATACGCTGTCTTGTTTTTTGTAGATCCCTTCTTCGAGATTTGACCGCACATCAATTTTTGGATGTTCTCCTTTTTTTTGTCCGTAAATTACGGTTAAAAAGCCCGATAAAACCAGGAAAAAGAGAGTTGTTTTTTTATTCATTTATTTTTAGGATTGTTGGATTTTAGGGTTGTTTTGTATTTCTTCCCAAATGCGTCTGTAACGATAATTTCTATTGTTGAACCTTTCGACGCAGGAGTGGCTCTGAACATATGTTCGTTTATGATGGGCGAAATCCATTTGAATTCCAATTTGTCTTTATCGGCACACATTTTTACCACTTCGGGGTCAATGCCTTGGAATCGGGTCATTTCGCCCCTGTTTTGACCGTTTTCCGTCCATTCTATTTTCCAGTTTTTATCCCAATTCCAGACGTTTACGGTTACATCGCCGGGAAAATTGGTGTTTTCTCCTACGGCGTAAGCGCGCATTTGATACTCTTGCGGATGACCGGCGCTTTTAAAGTACCATTGTACGTTGTCGCCGTTTATTTCATATACTCCGTATCCGAGAGGTGTTCCGTCCAAGCAATAATCGCCTTGCCACCATGTGCCGCAAATAGCGGCAGTGTTGTGTTCGTAGAGATTGGGCGCATGGATAATGTTTTTATTGTAGTGCATGTGTCCGGTAAGAATGTGCGCGTTATACGGTTCGAGGATTTTAAATAAAGCGGAAGCGTTTATGGTTTGTCCGCCCATGTTTTCGTTGGAGTACGAGAACGGTTGTGGCGTTTCGGAAAGTTGTGCGGGAATATGCATGGCAACGAAAACGGTAGAACCTTTGGGTACATGGGATAGATCCTGCTCCAACCATTGGAACATTTTTTCGGTAATGTAACCAATGTAGAAATAGTCGCGTCCAATGTAAAAAACATTATCAAGGACTATATAATGTACTTTCCCGCGATTGAAAGAATAGTAAGCGGGACCGAAAACGCTGTTATAGGTATGGGTAGATGTTTCATCGGAACGACCGCCATAATTCTCATCGTGGTTACCCAATACACGATAAAAAGGTATACCAGTTTTGTTCAGTTCCCCAATATAGCGGGAGTAGAGTTGAGGCCTGTCGCCCACAAGGTCGCCGCAGTCGATACCGAACACATCGTGTTGCTTATTAGAGTTTATTGTCTGTTTGCAATCCTCCACAATCTTCGTATATGATGCGAAGTTTTCCTCTTTGAAGAATTGCGGGTCAGAATGAACCAGAAGGGTATGACGATGGTCGTTTTTGGGGTTTTTCTTTATTGTGAAATGAAAAGTTTGACTTTTTTCACTGTTGATCCTTTGATAAAATTGAGGTATTCCTAAACTATCTTGCGTAAGATACCCCGACGGAGTAGTAATGTATACAAATTCAGCATTCCTATCGGGTGAGGGCATAGAGAACAATCCATCTTTATCGGTCAGTACGCAGGTTTGCCCGTCTGTAACCACCACGTTAGCTACTCCTTTTTCCCCACAGGTTACCTTCCCTTTTACCGGGTAAGACGTTTGTGCTTCTGTACGTGTTGGAAGGCATACGCAAAGTAAGGCGGCAAACAATATTGAATTTAAAGATTTTTTTTGCATGTATTTTTAATTTTTATCTTTGGATAGTGCCTTGTCGATTCCTTTTTTAATGGCACCCCTCTGGTCATACATGATCAGATAAATCATATCGAAGAACATCAGTCCGTCTCCTTTTGTCAAACAGATATAAACCGCCTCTTCCGCATCTTGCGGTTTGTTTTCGAAATTCAACACCCGTAAAGGCTTCCATAATCTTTTTCATCGAGAAAAAATACCGGAAGAGGAGCATAATGTTTCCTCTTCCAGTAATGTGAAACCAATTTATTCTAGATTAACATTCCAAACGATCACTCCGGAGTTGGTGCATAAGAAGGCTACCGTACATGAATTTCCATCAGGAGCCACACGTATCGTCACGTCACCAGTCACATTTCCGTTCTTTCCGTATGAACTATCCAACGGAAAGTAAAGCCAATCGTTCCACTTTCTGGTATGAATCAGATTCACAATGCTCTTAACAGAAGAGGGGTCTTTCATCATGGGCCTTACCTGAAAGATCTCTCTCATCCAATAATAATAATCTTGTTCGATAAGAAAGATATATTTTGCCCCATTCATGTTTACATAATCGAATGAATGGCCAACCCCGCTATCTTCATTAGTGAGCCATTGGTGAAAGACATTTTGTATATGATGCTCAGAGGCATATATCGGCTTATTGGTTGTGCCGTCCATATAGGTAATCGCTACTTTCCCTATTCCGTTATCGTATCTGGGAATAAAGTAATTGGCGTTTTTACCGAATTCTACGGGAACGATGGTGGGTTGCATTCCCATCTGGTATCCCGGATCATATTCAATTTTATCGGGTTGTTCGGAAACAACCTGCCCGTTTTGAATTTCCCAGCGTAAAAACATGTTTTGAAAGGAGACTCCCATATACAGGAACGCATGTTTGGAGATATCTCCCCTGACATATATTTTCCTCCCTACGTCAATATTCCCGGGTTTATCGATATCCACATCATAAGAGAATAATAATTTGGGCTTTGCCGTAACGCCTTCCCACCAGAACATATGAATGGTGTTGGTGCCGCCTGCGGGCATCCAGCGAGTCATATAGAAATTAGAAGCGACGATATTGCCTGCATCATCGCCGGCCATATATAACGGTACCGTACGGGTGAGTGTGTTCCAATCGATACCTTCGAATGACAGAGTGCCTGCTTTGGTACCATCTTGGAGGTTGTAATAATCGAATTTGGTCCGTTCATGGACTACCAGATAATTGCCGCTGAAAGCAATTGCCCCGTTGTTGTTTGATACGAAATTGAGCTCCGCTGCTGTTTTCTTCCATAACTCTTTCACGTCAATTGCTGTGGGAACCACTCTCAATTGAACCGTGTAGGTTTGCTTTGCCCCATCAGCTCCGATTACGTCAAAACTTACCGGTTTGGAGAAATCCATATATTCTCCAAGCGGTACTGATGACTCAACTGTCGCGTTGTTGGGGATGCTTACCGACATGCGTATTTTGGCAAGATCTGTTTTCAAACTTCCGTCTACCTCCAGTTTAATGATATTATTTTCATCGGGGGTAACCGCGAAGTCGGTATTGGAGCCATCGGGCAACATGATACGGATGCCGGTCACTTCGTTTCCGGGCGTTGGGACAAGTACATCTGCGCTTTCACATGAGAACATCAGGAGTAACCCTAAAATCCCCGCTATTTTATATAAATTCTTCATTGTATTTTTCATTTTAATTACCATTTATCAATTTGTGTACACAGTGGGTTGTTCTGAATTTCATTCAATGGAATGGGAAATTGATAATACCGTTCCTCGAAAAAACGATCTTTTCCATCGCAATCTACTATCTCATAGTTGAATGTGTCGTCTGCATTTTTGGTGATTTTCATACCGTGCATCCGTTTTTTCCCTAATACTTCAAGTGCAATTCTCCAGCGTCTCAAGTCCCAATAGCGTTGTCCTTCGAATGCCAACTCTATCTTACGTTCTTCTCTGATTATTTGTCGAAGGTTTGCCTGGTTGGTTTCGGTTACATTAGGTAGTTTAGCTCTTTGACGCACTTTATTCAACGGAACCAGCGCTTCAACGGATTTTCCGGCTTCATTTAACGCTTCGGCCTGATTGAGCAATACTTCGGCATACCTGACTTCCGACCAGGCAGTTATGCCTTTTTGTGCCATATTGTCGCTCTTTTCGTTTATCATCTTACGAATATAATACCCTGTAGTCGTTGTATTCGGATGATTGTCTATTCCAAATTCTTTGAATCCGTCTGTACCTCCTACAAAAGTTTCAATGGTGCGTCCTTTCCATGGAGCTCCGTTGTATAAAATTGAAGCATAGAAACGCGCTTCCCTGTTCTTGTAAGGATCGGCTTTATGTTCAGGGTTCTCCCAGTCGAACTTACTGCCGTCTGCCATATAATAAGAATCCACCATTTCTTGCGTGGGTACCGCCAGACATTTCACATCAGTATTTTTAGGTGGAAAATCGCCTTTTGGGCTATAAAGCTTATCAAATAATATCGAATGGGTGAGTTGTCCGTGGAACCTGTATCCCAATACTGTTTCTTTACACAGGTCGGTTTGTTTGAAGACATCGGCATAATCGGGAAGCAGGCCATAGAGTGTCCCTTCTTTGTCAACTACTTTTTGAGCTGCTTCTGCAGCTTTATCCCATCGTTTGGCATAGAGCATTGCTCTTGACTTGAACCCATATACGGCTCCTTTGGTCAGGCGCCCGAAATTGTTTTTGTCCCATTCATCGGGCAGATTTTCGGCGGCAAAATCCAAATCTTTTTCAATAAAATCCCAACATTCATTCTCCGGGCTTCTTGCCTTGAGTGCCTCATTGGGCCCGTCGATATAGTCACGGATGACGATGCTCCCGTGGTTCCTGACAAGCATGAAGTGAAGATAAGCCCTGAAAAAACGGGCTTGAGCCTGCATCAGCTTCACCACATCTTTATCATATTTTGCATATGTCTCCAATCCGTACAGGAATTCATTGATGCGACGAATACGGTTATATTCATATTGATAATCGCTTAAAATATTACCCGAGGGGCTGATATTGCCGGAATAGACCACTTTGTTTACATCGCCTCCATTTCCCCCCATTACATTTGTGCTGTAGCGAAGGATATCGGAGAATCCGTCATGAAGGCTCACATCCGCATATTTTTGACCATACGGGCCATATTCATAAATGGGTTTATAAAAACCATTAATATATAAATAGGTGTTTTCTACAGACTTCCAGGCATCCATTTCACTATATTTAGCACGAGGCTCCGGATCTAAGAAGTCAGAGCATCCGATTAATATAAAAACGGCGGAAATAATTCCTGTTATAGCTTTTACTTTTTTCATTTTCTTATTCGTTAAAAAGTTAGATTAATACCAAACTCATAAGTTCGTTGTTGCGGATAATATCCGTTTGTAATCTCAGGTGTCTCAGGGTCTATATTGTATTTTGTTAATTTTGACCATGTAAATAGATTCCCTCCGGTCAGCATAAAGCGGATATTATTAATACCTATATTGCGGATGAAGTCATTTTTTAAATTATATGCCAACTGAGCGTTCTTCAATCTCAAATAACTGCCGTCGCGTATCCACCAATCTGATGCCCATCCGTTGCAGTTACCTTTTTCGGCTGCTATAGTTGACAACCGGGTAAATTCAGAATTCGTATTTTCTGGCGTCCAGCTGTTTTCAATCAGGAAGTATGGTGAGTTTCCGTTTCCATGGAAAGGGCGTGTAAAAATTGTGGCGTCCACATGCCCATTTCCATACACACCGCTAAGGAATACATCGGTAATGGCAGCTCCCTGGAAGAAAACAGATAAGTCGAAGTTTCTCCATGTAGCACCCAGGCTTAGTCCGTAAAACAATTCCGGCAGGTTGCTATTTCCTATGAATGTGTAATCTTGCGCTTTGTCTATTTTGCCATCTTTATTTAAATCTACATAGCGAATATCTCCGGGACGGATTTGATCTTTGCTTAAATGAGCCAAAGTAGGGCTATCGATGATTGCTTCATCGGACTGATACAATCCATCGGTAATGAAGCCCATTTTTTCTCCCATTTTGCGCCCGGTACGTTTTTGATAATCTGGGACATTGGGACTTTCATTCATCCTTAAAACTTTATTTCGCGACCAGCCAATATTTCCTCTTACATTGTATTGAAAATCGGCCACTTTGTTTTGATGGGTTAGTACTACCTCAAAACCTTTGTTACTCACTTTCCCGCCGTTAATGGTGCTGGGGTGGTTTCCTCCCAACGACCAGGGATAGGTGCCCAAACTTGGAATCAAAATATCATTGGTTAATTTGTAAAAGCAGTCAAATTCCATCCCGAATATGCCACGGCTCAGCATGAAATCAAATCCAACATTGTAAGTAGCAGTTTTTTCCCAGGTGATTTCTCTGTTTACGTTACCTGCTGTATATATAGAGATATATTCTTTGTCTCCAATATAAAGAGTGGGAGGATTTGGGTTCATTAAGTTCAGGTATTGGAAGTCGCCAATACGGTCGTTACCCAACAGCCCGGTTGATGCCCTCAGTTTAAAGTTCTCGATTTTATCCTTATACCTTGCGAAAAACGGTTCTTCAGATATTCTCCAACCGAAAGAAGCGGCGGGAAAGAAACCCCATCTATTTTCAGATGGGAAACGTACAGACCCATCGTAACGGGCAACTAATTCCGCTAAATATTTGTTGTCATAGTTATAGTTTATGCGCCCCACGTAACCGGCGCGGTTAAATTTATAACTTCCCCCGCCTATAGCATCTCCTTTTTTGCCGTTTAATATATCTTTCCCAAAATTAAGTTCATGTAATGTTTTCAGGTCAAACCCCTGAACGGTTGCCGCTAAATTTTCAGATTCGTAAGATGATTGCTCATATAAGAGTAATGCTGAAATGTTGTGTTTGTCGAAAGTCTTATTATAGCTGATGGATGGTTGTACTGTAAGTCGTTGAGCTTGTGAACTACTATTTCTCAGGACAGACTCTTTAGGTTCACCATGATTGGACTCCACGATTTCATATTCTTCTGTCTTTGCATTGTAGCTGTTCATAAGGAATTGTTCCCTCCACGATTTAGCTGTGGTATAATCTTTGTCGTAAGAGGTTTTAAGTTTTACAGTTAGCCCATTTATAAAAGGCACATCCCACGATAAAGTGAGTGAAGATATCAGTATGTTCATTATGGAATTACTGTATCCGGTCAGGCTGTTAAACGCCATGGGATTGAATTTTGCCGATTCATCAATGTTGGCCGCCACAGGCAGGCCGCCGTATTCTGTTGGAGTAATAGGCATCATGCGTTGCGCCAGGTTGATGGGGTTATTCCAAGACTGATTCGATACCGAATAATAGCCTGATTTCCGATCTTCCTGTCTAGCACCCAGGTCAAGCCCTAATTTGAAATTATTATTTAAGTTCACATCAATATTTGAACGCAGGTTATATCGCTTAAATGCAAACTTATCTACAATACCTCCCTGATCGAAATATCCCAGTGAGATGAAGTATTTTGCTGTTTCGTTACCTCCGTTCACAGAAATATTATGATGAGTTGAAGAGGCGCCGTCTTTCATTAATTCGTCAAACCAATTGGTATTTGCGTATTTGCCTTCAGGATCTCCATTCAATACTTTATTATATACCTCTTCGGAAAAGAGCGGCTCCAATCCGTCCATTTCCCTCGCTTTATTATAGTATTTAATGAAGTCGGGACCATTTAAAAATTTAGGATAATTAGTGTTCTGGTTATATGAAACTTTTCCGGTATAAGTAATTTGCGGTTTTTGCAGGCTTCCTCTTTTCGTTTTTACTAAAATCACTCCTCCTGCTCCCTGCATTCCATATACTGCTGCGGCAGAAGCATCTTTCAAAATAGTAATGCTTTCAATTTCGTTCGGATCTAGATTGGTAAATGAACGTTGCACGTCGTCCACAATGATCATAGGGGCAGCATCACCCAAGGTCGAGACACCGCGGATAAGCAACCTGGAACCGTCAGATCCGGGTTGTCCTGACTTCTGTGTCGCTACTAACCCCGGGAGTTTTCCGACTAAAGCGTTTGTCAGGTTACCGGATGGTGCACTTATAATATCCTTGGCTTCTACTTGCGCTAAAGAACCAGTTACATGCATCTTTTTTTGTGTTCCATAACCAACCACAACAACCTCTTCCAGAAGCTCTGTATCTTCCAGTAGTTTTATATTCAGAAAGTTTCTGCCGTTAAGAGGAACTTCCTGGGTTTTGAATCCAACATAAGAAAATTCAACTACTGCCTTTGAATCATTAACTGTAAGTTGAAATTCACCCTTTCCGTCAGTAACCGTACCTTGACGGGTACCTTTAACCATTACGTTCACACCAATCAGGCTCTCGCCTTTTGAATCTTCCACGGTACCTCTGACTATATTTTGCGCGTACGTGTTCGTACTGCAGATCAGAAGTATGAATAAGCTCAAAACGGATAACGTTTTTTTACATTTCTTCTGAAGAAGTAATTTTTTCATCCTTTTCATAAAATTCATCTTGTTTTTAATTTAACAATCAATTTGTTTTTCTTTTTGTATGATAATTATCCTGAATTTGTTGTCTTTTATTATAAATTTTTCATTCTTGAGATTGCTATGGTATAACTGCATTCTTTTCCCGGTTGTGTCTCCTTTTTTTGGTGCCAGTACTGTCTTTACCCAGCACTTTTTGTATTGAAAGATGTTTGGCCACGCTTTGTTCTGTTACAAAACGCATAAATATGAGGTAAAAGAGATAGTGAAAATGTTGTTTTGTCATAATGTTTAGTCTTTCACTGTAGTTGTTATTGAAAATGCTCGTTATACCTTTCCTGTAATCCAGTTGTTTCCGATACTTTTTCTTTGGTTACATGATATCCCTTTTTAAAAGTTAAAGGGTTTTATCCGATAATTTTTGTAGTTGTTGGCCGATCCAGTCGAGGCGATGGAAATATTTTTTTCAAATATTTCTTTTCTCTTGTAGGATTCATCTCTGTGTTTTTTTATTATTTTGTTATGATTTTAACAAGCCTTTTATGTAGTTCCATATCGCTCTGCTCTTTTGATTGTGATAGCCGGTAAAAGGCATCGCCTCCCTGATAGTAAGCAACTTTTAACGAGTCGAAAGCACCGTTCCGTTCAAAAACATCCAAATAATCCCTCAGGCGATAACCCCAGTCTTTGTTGTTCTTCAGTGCTCTATCATCGAATTCGACCTCCAGGTTCATTTGGAATTTTTGAGCTCTGTTGCAGGCTTCCTGCAGTCTTTCGTATGGCGTATTTTCGTTGAAGAAATAGTTGGGCTGATAATATACTACATTGAAACCCAGATTTTTCCACTCTGAATATCCGTCGGAGTTGAAGTAGGGTATCCAATAAAAATCATATTTCTTGCTGTAGATATAGCTTGCCACATCCCTAGCAAGATCTCTGCTGTTTGTGGCTTCCTCTGCCAGCCAGTAGAATCCGACAAGCTCTACATTCTCAAAATTTGCATTTTGAAAAAGCTTCTCGGCATAGTTGATATACCATTTACATGCATCCAGCCTGTCCTTTTTATTTGAAAAAAGGAGAGAACGTCCATCCAGCATGCCCCAGTCAACTTGTCCGGGGATAGGCTCGGGTAGGCTTAACACAACTTTTCTTTTTGTGAATTCCTCGTTGCTGCCTTCTTTTCGTATACTTCCGATCTGTTTATTCAATGCATGAATAGCATTGCCATCTCTGAAATAATTGTGAAGGAGATTTTCCCATTCAATTTTTCTTGCAGGCAGCTTTTCATAACCGGAAGCAAAACCCCGTCCCTGTCCGTCCTTAATTTCCAGAAATAAAAAGCCGTCGAATAGCCAGTTTGCCTCTCCGTTTACCTCGGAGGAGACATAGGGTGCAAAATGCTCCGAGTCCCACCGGATACTACGGTGCACACCGCCGTCGTAAATTAGGACAAGATGCTTCGGAACTTCGTTATAATGCGTTAACTCAAGAGGAGGACGTTTTTCTTTAAAGATCAGTTCTTCTTCGTGGCTGATTCTGTCCCCGCTCGAACATACTGCCAGGGTTGATAGAGCCATAACCAGCAGCATTGAGGCAGTAGATATTCCCTTAATTTTTGTCATCGCTTAATAATATTTTTTTATCGGTTATCCAGAACATTCCGGGCAAAATCAAACGAGTTGTTTATTCTTGAGGTATTGATGCTTTCCATTATTTTCCAGCATTGGTACAGTCCTCTTGGGACGTGGAAACACCCTTTCCATTTTCCGCCTTTCAGGTCCAGCAGCACCTCTCCCTGTCTGTTCAGGTATCCCCACCATTCCGGGGACCGTGGATCCTTAAAGTGGCTCCATGTGTAATCGTGTACCTTGGCGAACCAGTCAAGGCACTCTCCCGAACCGGTCAGTTGGTATCCCTTCAGCAGAGAAATCAAAGTCTCCACATGTACCCACCACAGTTTCTGATCCCACTCCAGCTGCTGTGTAGGAAATCCTTTACGGTCCATAAAATAGAATATACCCCCATGTTCTTTATCCCATCCGTATTCGACTGTTTTAAGGGTTGTCTCAACTGCTTTTTCGATAAGTTCCGGTCTGTTCATCCTTTTACCCAGGTCCATGATAAACCACATAGCCTCGATGGCATGTCCCGGGTTCATCAGTCGCCCGTCGAAAGTATCGGAAAGTGATCCATCCTCGTTGACATTTTCCACGATCAAACCGTCCAGTTCGTGTCGTAAAAACACCTCCATCACCTCGTGAATGCACTCATCTATGGTTTTTTTCAGGAACTCATTGTCTAACAGGTGCTCAATCTCGAGTGAAAGGTTGCAGAGTATCATCGGCAGTGAGAACGATTTCAAGTTTCGCGTTCCGGGAAATGCTTTGTTCCATTTCCCTTTTGGATTGCTTCTTTTTGAAAGTATTATATCGAATGTTTTTTTTGCGATCTCTGCATACTCTTCGTTTCCCGTTGCCTTGCTCAGTTGCCCGAAAGCCATTGCAGCAAAGGTGTAAGAGAAAATGTTATATGGTTCAATGATGGGTTTCCCTTCACGGGTGAGGGAGAAATACCAGTTCAGGTTGCCGTCGTGACCGAATTTTCTCAAGAACTCTCCGCCCTGAATGGCGCAATCAAGCCACTCCCTTCGTTTTTCCACACTGTTGTATAGCATTGAGAACATCCATACCTGTCGCCCCTGCAGCCATATGAACTTATCGGTATCATATACGTTTCCCTGCCGGTCCAGGCACGAGAAATATCCGCCATAGTCCTTGTCCTGGGAGTGGTTAAGCCAGAAAGGAATCACATTTTCAAGTAATTCATCCCTGTATTGAATAGAAAGGGTGTTAAAATCAATCATTTTGTTTTTATTAATATTCATTGAAGAGTGTAATGATATCCATTATGGAATAATACATATTTTAATATCAATACAAAGGAAATAAAAAATATTTAATTAACCTAGTACTTGATAAGAAATAAATTAATAAAATAAGAGGCTTGTAGGTATCAATATTAGTAATAGATATGCTTTAACTTTTGGATATTATTTTATGTTTAGTATTTCCTTTATTTGTTGATAGAATCCAACAGTTCAGGTCAATAATCCGGTTTTAGTTTATGTAGTTTCCCTTTATATCTACTTCTTTCTCAAACGGATTTAAAATTTGGTCAATCAGCATTGCTGCTTCTACGCTGGCAAGCTGGTTTTGTACAACGAATTCGGGGAACCAGAATCTGGAATATATCTCTTTTATTCTCATTGTTAACTCTTTTTTAATAGAAGTTTTCCCATTTTCTTTATTTCGTTTTTTTTACGGGATTTTTTTCACCTTTTTGTTCGGTTGGATTACATTGAAACGGTGATCATCTGCATATCATATAATAAAAATAGCCTTGTTATCTATTTTAAGAGTATATTCTGGAAATCTCGAAAAACAGATAATGGCTGTGCCGTTTTATTTTAACAACTACCACAATCGGTAATATTGTTTAGCAAATACCTTATAATTCAACTTTCGCAAGCATCAGTTATTAGGTCTTGTGCACTGACAACGAGATATTCAGCTGCTTTGCGGGGACACATCCCGCGTAGACTGGCGTTAAAAGAAAAGCTGTTTGAAGCGAAGCAAGTTCTTTTCTTTTGGCAAGCAAGCGGCAGATGGGTCGCAAAAGCAGCGGGAGTCGAGAGTTAGTGCTAAACATAAAATCTTGCGAAACTTAAATTTATAATATCTCTTCGGCTATTTCATTAAAATAATCAATCGATTCTTTTATCTCGGGCAGGTTATTTTCCCAGTTAGCCTCGTACTCTATGGTGAAGTATCCCATGAAATTTTGTCGTTTGAGCTCCTCCATCATTGCTTTCACGTTCAGGATTCCGGTTCCCCAGACAACATCTTCAAGCGTGCCCTCTGCACCTTGTGGGGCTATATCTTTGAAATGCATGGCAACAAGCCTCCCCTGCAGTTCCCGTAAAGCAGGTACCGGCTCAATCCCCATTCGCTTGAAGTGGCCAACATCGGCGCTCGATCCCAGCAATCCATCCCTTTGCCCGATGTACTCCAGCAGTATTTCCGGCTTCCAGTATGAAGCCTCGTTTGGATGGTTGTGGCAGGCTACCTTTATCCCCTGCTTTTTTGCCAGGCTCTCCACTATATCCCAGTCCTCACGCGCCGGCTCGGCACTGATAAACTCCATCTCCATGCCTTTTGCGAACTCGAACACCTTTTCCCATTCGTCGCGTGCGGGTGTCCATACCCCCGAAGATACAATTTTCACCCCTTTCTCCTTTGCCAGCTCTTTCAGCCGGTTTTGCTCAACGGTTGTCAGGTTATAACCGAAAACGGCGTCCCCGAAGCCCTCTCCCATCTTTTGCCCGGGATAGATCTCAATATAATGCAATCCCAGTTCTTTCGTCTTGTCGAGTGATTCCGTTACCGAAAACAGATGAAAGGTATAGGATTGCATTGATAGTTTCCATCCCTGTTTTTCGGCTTTTGTTTCGGGTTGCGCTTTTGTTTTCATTGAACCGGTGCAGGCCAGCAGCCCGCAAGTGAAAAGAAGAAACAGTAGTCTATTGATTTTCATGTGATTATTTTATTTTTCTTTTATGATGTATGTAGCTCGCATGTTATCATGTTCTTGAGTGGAAACGATTCACATGCCCGTTTCATACGATTATTTTTATTTTCAAAGTAAAACAGGGGGCCGGGTTTTCAGCCCCCTCCCCTTGAATTGGTCCGGATTTAAATTTCAGGCATCAGTGGCAGCGTGAAGCCGTTTTGGTATGTATGCCTTATCCACTCGTTTGCCATCTCCAGGGCGTTGAATTCGGCAAACCGGCGGTCGAACTTCGGATCCCCGTCTATCACCGCGTACTCATCCACCGTTACAATCTTTATCTTGTCCGTAGGGGAAATGTTTGTGAACTTCATATTTTCACCGTCCCACTTTAATTCCCGGTGCAACCCGTGTAATCCGGAGAGCCTGGTTGCCAGGACACCCATCACTACCATCTCGTTGAAAGGTCCCGAGAACTGGAAGTTGGACGAAGACTCCCTCCTGCTATTGGCGGGCTCCTTGCATGCCCTTATCCAGTCCTGTTCGTGGGCATCGGTAGCCCAAATATTTCCGTTTCCCCCCTTGACCCTGGGAATAGTGGGCTCGGGCTGTTTAAAGTCTGCCATCAGGGATGTGGGCAGGAGCGTCGGATTCATACCGTAACATCCTGTCATTATTTTCCCCTTTGTTCCCACTAAGATGATACCTCCGTTTTCATCCCCCATCATTTCGCCATCTTTCAATTCTTCCGGACGGTCGGGAACCAACCCGCCATCGTACCAGTAAACAGTTAATTCGGGCATTTCTACTTTTCCCTTAGGTGGCCGTGCCGGGAACTTATAAGTGACTTTTTTGAGCCTGTGGCGGTGAATAAAGGTTTGAGAGTGTTGAGCTGGCCTCAACGCTAACTGGATACTTCAAATCCAATGCCCAGTATAGCGGGTCCATGATGTGACAGGCCATATCACCCAGGGCGCCTGTACCGAAATCCCAGAAACCGCGCCAGTTCCATGGCGTGTATGCCGGGTCGTAAGGCCGTTTTGCGGCCGGCCCGATGAACAAATCCCAGTCGAGGGTCGCAGGAACGGGAACACCCCCCTTTGGTTCGGCCAGCCCTTGCGGCCATATTGGGCGGTCTGTCCAGCAGTGAGCCTCGTAGACGTCGCCAATGACGCCCGACTCGACCCACTCTGCCACTTGCCGGCACCAGTCGAACGAGTTGCCCTGGTTACCCATCTGGGTGGCAACCTTGTGCTTTTTTGCCAGCCTGGTAAGCAGCCTGGATTCATACACGCTGTGTGTCAGCGGTTTTTGCACGTAGGTGTGTTTCCCTGAAGTGATGGCGTGAGCAGCCACTCCCGCGTGTGTGTGATCGGGCGTTGCCACCATGATTGCATCTATGGTGTTACCCATTTTGTCGAACATCTCCCGCCAGTCTTTAAACTGCCTGGCCTTGGGATAATCGCCGAATGTCTTTGCGGCATATTTCCAGTCCACGTCGCAAAGGGCAACGATGTTCTCCGTCTTCATGTTGGCCAGGTTGCGGCGTCCCATCCCGCCAACGCCAACGCCCGCGATGTTGAGCTTGTCGCTGGGAGCCATATGCCCGAATGATTTACCTAATATGCTGTTAGGTACGATAGTCAGCCCGGCGGCGCCTGCCGCAGCTGTTTTTAAAAATTTTCTTCGTGAATAGATTGTCATAGGATACTTTTTGTTAAAAAAATTATCAGTTGGGTCTTTCGTATTTTCTCATTGATGATTTCCATCGTTTTCCAGCACTTATGCGATCCTTCGTAAACAAGGAAAGCACCCTTTCACGTTTCTTTAGTATGTTAAATATACTCATTTTTGATTGTCTCTTATAGTAACGCGGAGCGAGCAAAAAATATTAATAATCAAAAATGATTTAGAATAATCCACAAAATAAAGATAAAAAAAGCTGATATGCAAACATAAAAATAAAATAATTTATTAAGTGCCGACTAATTAACATTATTTATTTTTGATATTTTCTTAGATATTGCAATATATAGTTAAAAATAATCATCATAAGTATAGTGAATTCGTGTAATGCATATGTACCGTTAGCGGATGGGTGTTATAAGGCTTTAGCATGTCGAGCAGGACGGAGATATTTATTGTTTGCACACTGATGGTTTCCGGGGTACGTCCCCCAAACTGCAGTTCATGGTTGCCCGGCATTCGGTAAAAAGGTATTCCCGTACGGTTCAGATGTTCAATATAAAGAGGATAGAGTTCCGGTTTGTCTCCCACCAGATCCCCGAAATCGACACCCAGAATGTCCCTGTCGGGGTAATTTTTTTAGTTGTGCAATATCCTCAATCACTTTAGCGTAGTTCTGGAAGTTTTCTTCTTTGTGGAATTGCGGATCTGAATGAACCAGAATAAGGTGCTTCTCGTCATTGTGCGGATTTTTCTTCAGAAAAATCATCTCTCTATTTTTTATCTTTCTCAATCCGTTTGAAAAACTGTGGTACATTCATCTCCTCTTCCTGAGCATACTTCCAATTTTTAAAGCGATTTAATCTATTTCGGGCTTATATTGCACCTACTTCACGCATCCCTTTTTCTACATATTTCCACATATCATTTTCAATGATATGCACGATATCGAAGATCATTAATCCGTCAGAAGTTTCCAGGTTCATCCTGATTGATGCAGCGAGTCCTTCGGGATTATCGTAGAACTGGTCTGCCAGAATCCCTCCATAAAACTTATTCCCATCGAGGATTGATTTCAGGTGCTGGTTCGATCCTTCCACGCAGTACCATGTTCCATGTTGTGCCCACATATCAGTCTCGTTTTTGATTTCGGGGTTTTCTTTCAGGTAATCTTCAATGGTAATGGTAGTGTAGTAGTTGCCTACGGTAAACAGATCCAGCAGTTCGGCGTAACCGTAGTTCTTGTAGGCGGGAGTGGCCCAGTCGTAATCGGCCGAAGGATCGTAATTCCTGCTTGCAAAGTTAACTCCCACTTCAAAGTAAGAGGGGTACCAGGCGCCTGTATAGGTCCCGAAAGAGATATTTGGATTGGCGGATTTGATGACCTTCCTGGCTTTTGACATGAAGTCATAGATGACAGATGTACGCCATTCGATCCATTGCAGGAAATACTTGCCGCGTTCGGGGTAGAGCCCGCCGTTTTCGTTTTTCTTCCATCGGTAGATATCGTCGGGGAAGCGATCCATGTTTTTTCCCAGATAGTTTTCAAATTTCTTACGTGACAATTCCGAAAAATCTGCGGTGAAGCCGTCGTATCGCACCCTGTCGAGAATGATACCGTCCAGTTCCGGGTATTTTTCCACGATCTCTCTGAAGATATTCAGGATATAGCTTTGAAATTCCTCATTCACAGGATTTACCATGGCTGAATATTTGTTTTTCTCCTCTGTTATAGGGATCAGCTTCACCTCTTCATCCGGTGTGTAAATAATAGATGCCCATTCTGATTTCCCTTCCTCATAGATCGGGCCGGAATCCATATAGTTGTGGCCTGCCACAAAGGTGTTGAGAGATGCCTGCACCTTCAGCCCGAGGCTGTGAGCTTTCTCAATGTAGTATTCCAGGTAATCAAAATCGTAATGGATCTCTTTTCCTTTCCATTCCGTGAGCTTCGGGGCATATTGGCTGTCATAAAGTACGTGTCCCGAAATGGGCCGAACATCAACCACAATATCTGTAAAACCTAGTCCTTTTACTTTTTCCAGATAATAGTCAATAGTGTCTTTGTTATTGAATCGCTCAATATTAGCTGTTGCATCAATCCAAATGAGTTTCGGTAAAATATCTGCCGGTTGGGATTTCTTGTCTGTGTTGCAACATAAAAAAAAAGTTGTGATCAAAAGGGTTAGAAATATCTTAAATATGCTGTTCATTTTTTTATAGTATATTGATATCTTTAATATTACGATGACCTCTGTCCGCATTTCGGTAATAGATGGTTTATTTACTGCCTATGGCTTTATTTATACCCTCTTTTGCGTATTGCCACTGATTGGCCATTTTTAAATGAATCATATCAAACAGGAAATAACCGTCGCATTCATCCATACAGGCTTTTACGGAGTTGACAATTGCTTGGTTTTCCTGCTCCTGGGTCGCCTGATTGTTGCTGTCCCAGTTGCCTACATCGGGACCGGCGGCAACCATGGGGCAGCTATCTTTAATTTTGTCCTTTGCCAGCTTCGAAAAACCCTGCATCGTCCATTCAGAAGATCCATATACTCTTAGTGGAGAGGCATAGGCGCCTATTAGGATCTGGTCCATCAATCCGGCACACCCGTAATTCATATATTGAGGGGTAGCCCACTTGTAGGTCAGGCTTGGGTTGTATTTCGGACTGGCCCAGTTGACGCCAACCTCATAGTAAGTAGAATACCACCCCCCGACATAGATGCCAAACTTCATATCCGGATTCACTGATTTTACAGTACCGCGTGCTTTAGACATAAAGTCATAGATTACCTTCGCTCTGAATTCGAGCCATTTGGTGAAGTAGGGGGGATAGGTGCTCATGGCGATGACTTGTTGCATAGTTGTCCCGGGAGGGAGAATATCGCCAGGGAAATTTGCCAGCTTTACATTTCCCAGATATGCCTCAAACTTTTTTCTGGTGAGATCGGAGAAATCGGACTGTACTCCGTCGAATCTTCCCCTGTCGAGGATGATGCCATCCAGATTATATTTGGCAAGGTCTTTAAGCAGATCACATAAATAATTCTGTACATCATCATTTGCCGGATTGAAGAATTTTGTTCCTCCTCCTGCATCCATAGTATTTGTGATGCCGGTGGAGAGATTTTCGGAGGTTGCCCAATCTTTCTTTGACGAATCTCTGTAGAGGAGCCCCTGGCTGCCTAACCCGCTGCTGTGCCCCCCCGCCATTGTATTGAATCCTGCGTGAACCTTTAAGTTCAGCTTATGCCCTTCATCGATGAATGCCTGCAGATAGTCCCAGGTTGCGGTTCGTTCTACTTTTGAATACACACCGTTCACCCATGCCCCCAGCCATTGTACCTGTGCCGCACCCTGAACGGACGATTTATAAAGTATATCGCCCGATGTTGGACGGATGTCCACGACAATATCCGTAAAACCGGCATCTTTGGCCAGTTTTAAATCACGAACAATATTCTCCCTGCTATTGGCAAAGTCACGGAAGTTGGCTGCTGCATCTATCCATATATAACGGGGCTTATTTATATTGTTTTTGGGTGGATCGGGAAATTCATAATCCGTATCTGGAGCTTCATCTCGTCCACAGGCTGCGGAAAGGAGCAGCAGCGGGGCAAGGATGATAGCTATAAAGAATCTGTATGCGGGTAATTTTAGTATTCTCATAATTAATGAAATGTTTATTTGATATCTTGCAGCTAGCCCCCACCGGGTTGCTGATCATATGACTGGGGTTGTTGGAAAAAGTTGTCTGAATTTTGCGGTGACTAAAATAAAACTGGTACCAAAGGTAACACAAATTTTCTTTTTAATCAGGCTCAAAATTCAGACAACTCAATTATACGGTTTATCTGAACCTTATCTTACATGTCAATACAATCATATTGTACACATACTACACATCCGTTGGTGAACATGAAGTAGAGATACATGTAATATCCGTCGGTTGAAGCTTTCAAAATTACATCTCCGGTGCCGTTTCCATTTTGTCCTCCGTTGTCTTTACCGCCGTATGTGCCGATTGGAGAGGTCCAAATGGGTTCGGTGAATGTGGTGGTTGAACTTGCATCAAACAGATAGATCTTGTCGTCACTACCCCAGGTGAAAGAGTTTACCGAGTTGCTTGCAGCATAAGGATTTCCGTTGAACACGGTGTAGTCGGCTGCATTTTGTACCCAGTTTCCGCTTATCTCTGGTCCGAGCGCCCTGAAAGTGTTGGTTTTACCGTCTATCCATGCGAATCTTCTAGGTAATGCATAGTAAGAAACAAAATAGTCACCTATGGGGTCTGAAGGGTTGGTAGCTACAACGTCGGCGTTGTTCCACCAGGCTCCTCCTATTTCGGGTATAGCTACTATCTCGGGTATCTGCGACTGAAGCACTCCTCCTTTAACCTGCCAGCGGGCAAATGATTTGGCGTCACCCATAATTGCTGCAGTGATGATTGCATCCCCGTCGAGACTCCCTTTTATTGAGAGTTTTCGCCCAATGGCAGTGCTTCCGCTCGCAGCCCAGTCAATGTAGAGCTCGGGAGTACCGTTCACACCGTTGATTCTCCACACCTTGTAGGTGCCTGCATTTGGCGCAAGATTGCATATCAGGATATTGTTTCCGTCATCTGCTGTGGCAAAGAAGTTGGTAAGGCCTCCGATAATGGATTGCATATTGGGCATTGTGCCTACCTTCGTACCCGTCTTGCGATCCAGTATCATGCCAGGTTCATTTCTTGTATTCACAATAACATAATCTTTCGTAACGGCAAGACTGGTTGTTACATTCAGCGCTGAAATACCCAGATCGGTCTGCAGTTTCTTTGACCAGAGTACCTTGTCACTGCCGTTGCGCATACCCAGTTCCACTTTGTTTGGAACATCTTTTCGAATGGTATAGATCGCTTTGTCCGACCCATTCTGTGCAGTAACGGTAAGAGTTACTTCGTTGTCATAGTTCAGAGCAGTTGTTCTGGGATCAGGGCTGATGGTTGCGCCGTGAGAAATGCTTAGCTTAGCCAATACCTCGCCGATCGGTTCAATAGAGATGAGGGAAATAGTCTTGTTTAGCTCATCGATAATGCCAGAAATGCCTAGTGCATCGAGGTTGAAGTCGGTAATCTTAGCCTCGGCGCTTTTACGGATCTCTGCTACAATCTTATAATCTTTTTTTGTTTTTGACTGGTCGGTAACCGTAATAAAGTTTTCTTTAGTCAGATCCATATAAAGAAGGGATGGGGAGATAGTTACATTATCATCCAGGTTTGCCGTCACTCTCACCTTTTTCAGGTCATCCGTTGTAAGTACATTCTCGGATGTTCTGGGGTAGTTGTACGGAAATACAATTGTAATAACGCCGGTCTCGTAATTTATTTCGCTTGTGAAGCTGTTTTCAGAACTTTCGTCACCATAAAAGGATGCATTCAGACTGTTAATTCCATAGCGCGACACAGAAGGTGTCAGGTCTTCTACCTGCTGGCATCCGTTCAGCAAGAAAAATGCTGAACAGAGTAACGTAAGGGTTGTATATATATATTTCTTCATACGATTATTAATTTAATTATTTCCAACTGTCGTATTGCTCAATCAATGAATTGTTTGCCAACTCTTCGTCAGGGATAGGGAGTATATAGTTTTTCGCGGAGAACTTTCTGTCCTGATAATCCACATCAATGTATTCATAATTGTCACCTGTTATTTTAAAGCCGTGGCAACGATAGTTGTTATATTCTATATGTGCCAGTTCCCATCTTCTCATATCCCAGAATAGATGTCCTTCATAAGCCAGTTCTACTTTTCTTTCGTTTCTGTAGTCATTGAACCATTCATTGCCTGAAGAGTTTTTTGCAGGCAGATTAACTCTTTCGCGGACTTCATTCATTGCACTTCTGGCTTCATTTATCTTATTAAGTCTGAAGGCTGCTTCGGCTAAATTCAGAAGCACCTCTGAATAACGAATCTCCACCCATGTCTGTTTGCTGGGCTTGCCCTTCACGTCGATCAAATTCTCATCCATCAGCTTTCTCAAGAAGTAGCCGGTAGTAGTATGGCCATATGTATAAGGCTGTGCCCTGTATGCCATAAAGGTACCATTGGTGCCGTTTACCGAGTTCTGCATTACATTGCCTTTCCATGTACTTCCCGGATAGATTATAGTTGCTTTAAAACGGGGCTCAAGTTCTTCGTAGGGAGGCCGGGTCGCATTCTTTGTATAGTAAGCAGTCCAGCTCATTTTGGTGCCGTCTGCTTTCTCATAGCTTTCCACCATCTCCTGTGTAGGAGTGCCTAGCCCGCCAAACTCGTAACCGTCGCTCAGAGGCACATAGTCTTTGTCGAATGTATGGTTAGGTCCCAGTTCGTCATATCTGAACTCAAGGATCGATTCCTCATTGCTCCCTTTCCATGATTGGGCATAATCATCCACCAGACCGAACTTGTTTGATTTCACAACCGCATCAGCTGCATCGTAAGCAGATTGCCATCGTTTTGCATAAAGCATAGCCCTGGATTTGAATGCCAGTGCTGCGAATTTGGTGAGTCTCCCCTGATTGGAGCCAGTCAATGATTCAGGTAGGTTCGCTATCGCAAAATCGAGATCCGATTCAATTAAATCCCAAGTATCTTCATTTGAACTGCGTGCCTTGTCCTTTTGCATTTCCTCAATAGAAGTATAAAGAATTACTCCATCGTGCCTTTTAGCAAGCTGAAAGTAGATAAATGCCCGGAAGAAAAGCACCTGTGCCTCCCATCTTTTGTTGATCTCTTCAGAGAAGTTACCGTATTGTCTCATAGAATGGAGGAACTCATTCATTCTCCTTATCTTGTTGTAGGCATCATCCCAATTGCTGTAAAAACAGCTGGCTGGTGTGACTGTTGAAGGATTAAAAACATAATTGTTAGCATGTCCCGCTTTGTGTCCAAGTGCATAAGAACCATACTTGAATGTACTGGTTAAGCTTTCTGTAAGGTTCCCCGCAGCTTGTGCTGTACCAAACTGCCCATACTGGTTCAGATAAGTATAGAAGCCGTTCACATAGAGGTCAACACTAGACTCTTTCTCCCATACCACTTTGTCGGTGAGTTGATCCGTTGGAGTCAGGTCTAGCCATTCCGAACAGCTGCTTAATATAATGACAGCTGTGCCCATATATAGAAGTTCCCTAAATATTTTTTTCATTTTCAGTCGATTAAAAGTGATTATAATGAGAAATTAAGCCCGAAAGAGAGGGTTTTCTGCTGTGGATAGTACCCATTGTTAACTCCTGGCTGTTCTGGATCGATGTTATACTTGGTCAATACGCTGAATGTGAGTATATTGGACCCTTCTATAAACAGCCTGATCCTGTCGACTCCGGCTTTTCTGGTGATTGAGTTTGGTATAGTATATCCCAGCTGGAATGATTTTAAGCGGAGATAGTTTCCATTTCTGTACCAGAAAGTTGAAGAGTATGCATTGTTTGTACTTACTGTTACCAGCGAGAGACGTGGAAATTCGGCTTTCTGCTTGTCCGGTCTCCATGAGTTTTCAGGAAGGAACTGAGGAGAGTTTCCTCCGTGGTAGAAGAGCTTTGTGAAGGCTGTATTATCCATAATTCCTTCGGATCCAATTGAAGTATATACCCCCGTCAGGGCTACTGTACGTCCGAGACCCGATTGCAGTAGGATGTCGAAGTCAAATCCTTTCCATTCTCCGTTGAGGTTGAGTGAGGTTTGGAATTTGGAATAGGGACTCTTTCCGACATAACCCATATCCTGTGCGTATGAGATTTTGCCATCTCCATTTCTATCCTTATACTTGATATAACCGGGGAGAACTTTTGACCCTACAATCGTGGGCGAGTTGTCTATCTCTTCCTGCGACTGGAATAATCCTTCAGCAATGAATCCGAGTTGAGATCCCACCTCTTTGCCCGTTAATTTACGGTAATCGGGCGTGTTCTCAGAATCCCCGGCATAATAGAGCCATCTGCGATATGCCAGAGTGCCAATCCACTTAACACCATACCTGAAATCTCCGATTTTGTTGTTATGAGATATGGTAAAATCAAAACCTCTGTAATCGATCTTATTTACGTTGTCTGTACTGAAAAAATATCCACCCATTGACGGAGGGTAAGAGCCACCCACACCGCCAAGCAGATCATACTGATATTTGTAGAATACATCCAGTTCTGCTCCAAGTAGTCCCTTCCACGCCATAAATTCCGTACCTATGTTGTAGGTGATCGCTTTTGCCCAGGTTAGGTAGGGATTGCCTAATGTTCCTGAGTAGATCATGCTCTGCCTCTGATTGCCCAGTATAAGTGAATTTGAGGCAAGTGTCATTAGGTTGAGATACTGAAACGCACTAACGGCAGATGTGGCTGTTTTTCCAATACCGCCCCTAACTTTAAGATTGTCTATCCAATCGGCATGAAACCACTCCTCGTTGTTCATTCTCCATCCGGCAGACAAAGCAGGAAGATTCACCCATTGAGAGCCTGCCATACCGCTGAAAAGATAACTTCCGTCACGACGGATAGAGGCCTCTAACAGATAACGATTGTCGTAATCATAGTTTAACCTTCCCACAAAACCGATCAACCGTGACTGGCTGCTTCCTCCCGAAATAACCGGTATCTTCTCTTCTCCCTTACCGGTTGTATTTGTTATTTTGCTCAACTCATCGAGTTCAAGGAAGTCAAGGCCGTATCCAGTAGCTCCCAGTGTATTGCCGAAGCCACTGCGGGTTTCCGCAAGACCGAAAAGGTTGATTTTGTGTTTGTCAAACATTTTATCGTATGTGAAACTGGATTGTGTTACTATATTAGTGGAACTATGTGCACTTTCACTTAGGGTGGTGTTTCCCGAATTATTCTCAAACGGCACGTAGCCGATCGTCTCGGTTGAAGTGCTTGGTAGTGCTCCAATCAGTGTCTGAAAGGGTATGGTGAGCGTCTTGTTAAACTGAAAAAACCTGTCATATGCTCCCATAAACTTCATGCTGAGCCCCTCCATCCAAGGTGCATCATAATTGAGTGAAAAGTTGGTTTGGATGGTTGTGTTTCTGGGCCTGCTGTATCCAGACTCATAGATTGCTGCAATGGGGCTAACAGGCGATGAAGCGGTACGCGTGGAGGTATAGTACTCCTTCCCGTCTTCGTCTGTTATTTTCATTGGCAGATAGGGAAGTGCACGCACAGCCTGCTGGGGAATGTTGTGCCAATCATTGGGGTTCGCTGAATAGCTGGGTCTGTTATGTTCGTCCAGGCGTCCGGCAACATTCATCACCATTGTGATGTTGCTTGTAAGTTTTGCATCAATGTTAGCCCTCAGGTTATAACGGGTATAATTGAATTCATCCACATTCCCTTTTTGCTGAAATGCACTGATAGCTGAGAAGAATCTTACTTTCTCGGTGCCTCCTGTTGCACTTACATTGTGATTCATTGTTGACCCGATGCCGAATACTTCATCGTACCAGTTAGTATTACCCCATCCATCAATACCGGACTTCATTTTTTCAACCTGAGCTGAAGTAAATACAGGCTCATCGCCATCCATTTCCCTAGCCATGTTGTACCAGTAGGCATATCCCGGCCCGTCGAGCCACTTGATCTGATTGGCATTTTGACTAACTCCGTATGAACCGTTGTATCCTATACCCAGTTTCCCTTCTTTTCCCCGTTTGGTTGTGACAATAACTACGGAGGTTGCATTCAAACCATATACAGAGGCTGATGTGGCATCCTTAAGAATCGAGATAGACTCAATTTCATTGGGATCAATTTCATTGATGCTTCTTATCACGCCGTCCACTATGTAAGTGGCGCCTTCTCCCCTTACAAGCAGAGATGCTGCGTCCTGTCCAGGTTGTCCTGACTGTTGCAGCATGGTTACACCGGCTACTCTGGCACCAAGCACGTTTGTAACCCCCACAACCGGAGCCTTTATGAGCTCGGTATTGGATAAAGTGGAAACTGCACCCGTTACGCTTGTTCTCTTTTGTGTTCCGTAGCCCACAACAATTATTTCGTCCAGCAGCTCAATGTCTTGTTCCATGGTGACGGAAAGATAGTTTCTTCCGTTCAACGGGACCTCTATTTCTCTAAAACCCACGTAAGAGAAGACAAGGGTGCTGTTGGATGAGGGTGCAGATATAGTGAACTCTCCGGCCATGTCTGTAACGGTTCCCTGACGTGTATCTTTTAATACTACATTCACGCCAATCAAGGTTTCCCCTGTCGCATCAACAACCTTTCCTTTCACAGTCACCTGTGCATAGGATATGACAGCTGAGAAAAAGTAGAGAGATAAAAACAGAAATCGCAAGGATCTGTTTTTCTCCTTTAGAGATCGTTTTTTACTTTCCATTTGCTTCTTTTTTTAAGTTATTACTGTTTAATTAGTTTTGAAATGATGTCGTTTTTTGTGAAATATTTTTTTGCCGATGATACGCGCAAAGAGCGATTAAATCTGTTTTTCTGCCTTTGAGAAACTTCCTTAGAAGACTTTTTACTCCCTGGCTGTTTTTCGTTGCATTAATGACTTTTTTCGTTTCATACATAGGGGCGATCCTTGTGATCCCAGAGGTAACTTCCCCGTTTTTTTCTATTAAGATCCAAAGACGTCTTGTCCTGTGGTGGTTGAGACGGAGAAGGGCGGATTTTCGAATAATTTGCCCCCGCATTAACGAAAAGTATTGTTAAAATTAGTCATATTTATATTATTATAATTGGTGTTGAGAGTTGGATGAAACCAAAAAATTGTATAAATACATACAAATAAAATAACAAATAATTTAATATGCAAATTATAAGTAAATAAATTTATTATATAATCAACAATTAACAATGTTTAACGGCTGCAGCTTTAATGATTGATAAGGATTAATGTTAAAATATACAAGCCAAAACTTAATTAGATATTATAGACAATCGGTCTGAAGCCAATCGACGAATTGGTAGTTTAATGTTATTCTCTATAAAATATAGTGTTCAGGTTGTTGGTTAGAAACAGCTCAATTATTTTACAGTGTGTTGGAAATTACATTGCAATATTGATTCAGGTATCCAAATCGATTGACGCATCATTGTTTGATGTGCTAAACAGTTAATTGCAGCATTGGGATTACAGTAATAGGCTTTCAGCCTCTTCCGGGGAGCCCGGCTTGCCCACGTCTATCATCTTAAGGTTTACAGGTGTGTAACCGGCCACTCTTACCTTACTGCATATCGACAGGTAGAAATCTATGATTGAGAATTTATCCGGAAAATGTTGCATATAGCTGAGAATAGAGGTATTAAGAATATGAATCCCCGAAAAAGCAAGTTTATTGTAATTATCCGGGTTGATATCTGGAAAATGAGATTTCGTCTCCCCGTTAGTTTTATTGAGCCACCCTTTCAGTTGTAAGCTGTCGTCAAAGAGCAGATAACGTGATGTGGGGCGATCGCTGACCACTAAGGTGGCCTCTGAATTGTTCAGTTCATGTATTTTGTAGAGGCTTCGCAAATCTATATTGGAAAGGATGTCAACATTGTGAATCAGAAAAGGCTTATGATCATCAAAAAACCAGGAGGCTTTTTTGACCCCTCCTCCTGTATCGAGCAATCTATCACGTTCATCGGAAAATTCAATGCGGATATCAAAATAATCATTTGATTCCACAAAATCGATTATTTGATCAGCAAAATGGTGAATGTTGATGATGATCTCATCGAAACCGGAACCTTTTAATTTCTCGATCACATGCTGAAGCAGTGGCTTCCCTCCGACCCTGATCAAAGCTTTTGGCATGGTGTCCGTCAGGGGCTTAAGCCGTGTTCCGAGCCCTGCAGCGAAAATCATTGCTTTCATTATTTTTGAAGTTTGATGTTTGAATTTTGTGATTTAATCATATTAAAATCGTTCTGATTGGTGTTAATATATCAACAATACTGGTTAATTTCAACTCCCTATAAATCGTATTGCTCTCGTAGTTCTCTTAACGGTTAATTGATTCCTTGATAATGTCCCCACTTCTCATACGCCATCTTATCTTTTTCTGAACTCCTGCTCCAGGTTCTGTTCACGATGTACAAGTGAAACTTTTATGCCCCACGTTTTAGCAATATGCTCCGCCATATGCTGCGCTGCGTAAACCGAACGGTGTTGCCCGCCTGTACAGCCGAAGGATATCATCAGGCTGGTGAAGCTCCGTTCGATATAGCGCTTTACGTGTCTGTCCACTATAGGGTAAATATTGTTTAGAAAGTCTACAATCTCACCATCCTCTTCCAGAAATTTAATTACAGGCTCATCAAGGCCGGTTACATTATTATACCGTTCGTATTTGCCCGGGTTGTTAATGGCACGGCAATCGAACACATATCCCCCGCCGTTGCCCGACACATCGTTCGGTATCCCTTTTTTATAGGCGAAGCTGAAAATGCGCACTTCCAGTTCGTGTTTTTGAGTATCGGCAAACTGTTTCAGGTCAACCATCTCATTCAACATGCCACAGAGATATGGATATTCATCAAATCCCTCTTTCAGAAGTTCGCGCAGGTTATTCAGAGCGAACGGTACACTCTGGATAAAATGGGGCTTTTTCTCGAAATATCCTCTGAATCCGTAAGCTCCAAGCACCTGCAATGTGCGGAAAAGGACAAACTGACGTAGCTGTTTCGTGAAATCGGCTTCATTCACCGGGAAGTATTTGTTCAGAGATTTAATATATGTTTGGATAAGCTCATCTCTTAATTCATCCGGGAAACTGGCTTTTGCCTGCCATAGGAATGAAGCAACATCATAATAGACAGGACCTTTTCGACCACCCTGGAAATCGATAAAGTATGGATTCCCATTCACCAGCATCACGTTTCGTGACTGGAAATCACGATACATAAAGGTATCTGTTTCGTTTTTGAGAAGTGTATCGGCAAGCTTTTCAAAATCGTTCTCCAGCAGATCCTCCAGAAAATCCATGCCAGTTGTTTTCAAAAAGTTATATTTGAAGTAGTTCAGATCCCACATTACCGACCTGCGGTTAAATTCTGGGAGGGGGTAGCAAATATCGAAGTCGAGTCCCTGAGCTCCTTTGACCTGAAAATCGGCAAGCATGGCGATTGTTTTGTGCAGCAGCTCCTTCTCTTCGTGACTGAAAACACCCGTAAGCCTCCCCCCTTTAATGGCATCGAACAGAATATCATCGCCCAAGTCCTGTTGAATGTAGAACATTTCATCATTGGAAACAGCATGTACTTCGGGAGTATTCAACTTTTGCCTGCGAAAATGACGCGATAATTCAATAAACGCACGGTTCTCTTCTTTCGATTGCCCTGCAACACCAATTAGAGAAACGTCACCCTGTTTTAAGCGGTAGTATCTTCTGTTAGATCCTGATGATGGGAGAGGTTCTATTTCCGGATTGTATCTTCCCGTATGATCTCCGAATAACTTTGCTAACTCTTTCATTACTATTATATTAGTTTTCCAGTTCTTCCAGCCAGGTATTTGCTTCTGCATCGCTTGGCATGCGCCAGTCTCCTCTGGGTGAAAGATTCACCGAGCCCACTTTAGGGCCGTCGGGCATGCAGGAGCGTTTGAACTGCTGGGAAAAAAAGCGCTTGAAGAACAGTTTCAGCCATTTAGATATTTCTTCTGAGCTGTAACTGGTGGCAAAAGCCTGATTTGCCATAAACAGTATACGTTTGGGTGAATCACCGTAACGCAGGATGCGATGCAGGAAAAAGTCATGCAGCTCATAAGGCCCCACGAACTGTTCAGTTTTCTGTGCTATTTTGCCTTCACTGTCAGCCGGCAGCAGCTCGGGACTGAATGGCGTATCAATTACGTCCCGCAGGATTTTTCCTGTCCGGTCGTCCATCCCTGTTTCAACGATCCATTCCACAAGCGTTGATACGAGCGTTTTCGGTACGCTTGCATTTACAGCATACATCGACATGTGATCACCGTTATAGGTTGCCCAGCCGAGTGCAAGCTCCGACATGTTCCCGGTTCCTACAACCAATCCGCCTATCTTGTTCGCATAATCCATCAATATTTGTGTCCGTTCGCGTGCCTGGCTGTTTTCATATGTCACATCGTGATCATCTATATCTTGTCCTATATCACGAAAATGCTGAGTAACCGCATCTTTGACCGGGATTTCCTTTACGGTTACACCTGTCGATCTCATCAGTTCAATTGCGTTGCCATAGGTGCGGCCGGTAGTTCCGAATCCGGGCATAGTGATACCAACAATATTCTCGCGTGGCAGACCCAGGATATCGAATGTTTTGATGGTAACCAGCAAGGCGAGTGTTGAGTCCAGTCCACCCGAAACGCCGATGGTTGCCTTTTTTATCCCCGTATGAAGCAACCGCTTCGCCAGCCCGTGTGTTTGAATATTAAAAACCTCTGAAAGGCTCTCATATCTCTTCTCTTCCGAGGGAACAAAAGGATGCGGGTTGAAAACTCGATACATCCTGCCCGGGAAAACAGGGGATATATTACAGTCGATCTCGGTGACACTATCTATGTTTGACATGGCGAAGTTGCTGTTTTTCATCCGGTCGTGCCGAAGTGCCCCGATGTCGATATCAGCGATAATCAGTTCACTCTCCGGAGAAAACCGTTTCGACTCCGCCAGCATGGTGCCGTTTTCGGTGATGAAGCAGGCGCCTGAAAAAACCATGTCGGTGGTAGATTCACCCCAGGTGGCTGAGGCATATATATATGCTGCATTACATCTGGCCGACTGTTGCAGTACAAGCGACTTCCGGTATCTGTTTTTACCTACCAGCTCGTTGCTCGCTGAGAGATTGAAAATCAGCTCGGCCCCCTGCATAGATAATTTTGATGAGGGAGGGGCAGGCATCCATAAATCTTCGCAAATCTCTATCCCGAAAGCAGCGAAAGGAGTCCTGAAAACTACCCCGGAAGAAGCTAGGGGTATATTTTTATTATCAATTTTTACTGAGGAAAGATGCAAATCTCCTGCCGGGGCAAACCATCTCTTTTCGTAAAATTCATTTTTGTCGGGAATAAATGTTTTTGGGATAATACCTATCACCCCTTCTTGCGACAATACCGCGGCAACATTGTAAAGCATGCTCCCTATCCTCATGGGGAGCCCGACAATGACGACTAGCGACGGCCTCTCTTTCATAAAAAGCGTCAAATCGCTTAATGATTCAAGTGCTTTCTGCTGCAATACCGTCTGAAAGAAGAGGTCGCCACAACTGTAGGCTGTGATACAGAGTTCGGGGAAGCAGAGAATCTGCACATTTTCCTTTCCGGCACGTTCTATCACCGATTTTATTTCGGCTGTGTTGTAACCGCAGTCCGCTACTTTAAGTTTTGGTGATGCGGCCGCTACCCTTATAAATCCGAAATCATTTATATTCATAATTTAACTAATTTAAATTAGAATGGCATGTACAATTACTTTTTCATAAGTTGTTTAATCCTTATCCTCTTCTTCGACAAATATTGCACGTCACTCTGTTTTATCTTCCATTGAGTTAATCTATTATTACAACAAAGATAAATAAAATGATAGATATTAGTCTAAATATTTTACATTCTTGTTATAGAGGCACTCATCGATATAGATTCCTCAAGCCTGATTAAATATTGTATTTACAGCATTAAGAATTCCCGGGAACTCCTGAAGCAATTTTTGCATGGAGCCGAAGACTAGTGAAGCGCCTGCGTCGGTCAGCACGGAGTCGGGTAGAGGCCCCGTATTTACAGCGATTGTAAAAATCCCCGCTTTCACGGCTGCTTCTATACCTAAGGGAGCATTTTCTATGACTATAGCCTGGTTGGGTGATAGGTTGCCTCCTTTCTTCAGTCCCAGGAGAAATGGCTCCGGATGAGGTTTCCCGTTAACTACATCGAATGCCGTGACCATTGTCTTACGAGAGAAGATACCGGGAAAATGAGTATCCAGACGCCCTAACAGGGCCGGCTGTCCTGAACCTGTAACCAGAATAGGCAGCAATCCTGCAGCTTTCACATATTCGAGCACCTCTTTTGCTCCCGTCATGGTTGCCCCGCTGTTATATTGTTGGAACAGTTCCGATTTACGGGCGTAAATTCTCTTCTCTTCCTCCTCTGTTGCATCACGCTGCAGGTTCCTTTGAAAAATGATGTCGATGGTTGATTTCCCAATTCTTCCTTCATGAAGATAAAATTCATTAGGCTCGTGTCTTAGATTCAGCTCATCCATCGTTTGCTGCCACGACTTATCGTGCGCGGGCATGGAATCGTATAACACTCCATCCATATCGAAGATTACAGCTTTCATATCGAACCTGCTGTAATGATGGCTTTCAAGATAATCTTTTATAATTTTTTCAATCATAATAAATAAAAAAACCGCGAGGCCGCTTGAATGCGGCCAGGCGGTTTTCAAATGGGTTATTGAATTATAGTTTCGATTTTATTGCTTTGGTTTCAGCTTCATAGCCCGGCTTCTCCAGCAGAGCGAACATATTCTTTTTGTAAGCTTCCACTCCAGGCTGATTGAATGGGTTGATACCCAGTAGATAACCACTTATGCCGCATGCTTTCTCAAAGAAGTAGATAAGTTGTCCTATATACTTTTCGTTCAATTCGGGTATCTCGATCAGCAAGTTTGGAACATCCCCGTCCACGTGAGCAATACGGGTCCCCAGTTCTGCCATTTTGTTCACTTCGTCCACCCCTTTTCCTTCCAGGTAGTTAAGCCCGTCGAGGTTGATGTCGTCGTGAGGAATCAGCACTTTTGAATTCGGTTTTTTTATAGAAATCACAGTCTCGAATATAGTACGTTCACCTTCCTGAATCCATTGTCCCATTGAGTGCAGGTCGGTAGTGAAATCCACGGCAGCTGGGAAAATACCCAGATTCTCCTTGCCTTCACTTTCACCGAAAAGCTGTTTCCACCATTCGGAGAGAAAATGCAGTTTAGAATGATAGTTCACCAGGATCTCAATTTTTTTGCCCCGTTTGTACAGTTCATTACGTATAACCGCGTAAATGGCAGGAAGATTAAAGTCGAAAGAGGTGGCTGGCCCCGTAGCATTCTCAATATCAGTGGCACCATCAACAAGTTCCCGTATATTAATCCCTGCAACGGCTATCGGCAGCAATCCCACAGGGGTCAGCACAGAGTAACGCCCCCCCACATTGTCGGGAATGACAAAAGTTTTATATCCTTCAGTATCGGCTAATGTGCGCAGTGCACCTTTGGACGCATCAGTTATTGCAACAATACGTTTTTTAGCTTCTTCCTTTCCTGCTTTTTTCTCCAGCAGATCCTTAAGAAGCCTGAAGGCGATTGCCGGTTCGGTGGTAGTCCCCGATTTGGAAATATTTATAATGCCGAACTGTTTATCATCAAGCCATGTCATCAACTCAGCCAGATAATCTTCACTTATATTATTACCCGCGTATAGAATAACCGGGCTTTTGCGCTTCTCTTTTTCCAAAAGCCAGTCGAGTGAGCACGATAGAGCATCGATCACTGCGCGGGCTCCCAAATAGCTCCCTCCTATGCCGACTACCACAACAGCTTCGCAATGGCTGCGCAGAACGGCAGCTGTATCTTCAATCTCTTTTAACACCTCGTCAGTAATGGAGGTGGGGAGAGTAACCCATCCCAGAAAATCGCTTCCTTCCCGTGAACCGTCATAAAGAGCCTGATTGGCGGCAGATGCACGGTTTGCATGTTTCAGGATATCTTCTTCAGAAAGATAATTGGACACATGCTTAATGTTTAATTGAATAATATCCATAACAGATCTGTTTAATAATATTGTAAACTGTATCGTCAAATTCTGGTTATTACGATTATAGTGTTAGTGAACTAAATCGATTAACTCCCGTGAAATTGTCCGATGAACTCCTACCAATAACGCTGTTGAATAAAAAATCAGAAATAGTCGATCAGTTTTTTAATGGCTGCCTGGGGCTGGAGCTTCTCGTACAGGATCTGGTAAACTGTCCTGGCAATAGGCATATCAATCTTAAAGCGGTCATTCAGTTCATAAATACATTTAGCCCCGTAATAGCCTTCTGCTATCATCTCCATCTCCAGCTGAGCCGTTTTCACTGAATAGCCTTTTCCTATCATTGTGCCGAGTGTCCTGTTCCGGCTGAATTGAGAGTAGCCGGTCACAAGCATGTCACCCAGATAATGCTGCTCGGTAATATTCCGTTCAATGGGCACAACACCGTCGAGAAATCGCGACATCTCCTTTGCACAGTTACTCATAAGTACTGCCTGGAAATTATCGCCGTAAAGAAGTCCCTGGCAGATGCCGGCCGCAATGGCGTAGATATTTTTCAGTACGGAAGCCAGCTCAATACCGACCACATCATTAGATATTCGCGCTTTCAGTATCCTTGAAGAGATGGCTTCGGAGAGCAGTGTTGCTTTAGTCTCATCCTTGCTTGCTACAGTAAGAAACGACAAACGTTCCAGAGCAACCTCTTCTGCGTGACAGGGGCCAGAAAGAACTCCTATATTTTCAAATGGAATTTTATAATTATCAGCAAGGAATTCGCTCATCACCATATTGTCGTTCGGTATAATTCCTTTTAATGCCGAAACCATAAACTTACCCCGGAAGGTGCTGTTCCATATCCTACGAAAATATTGTTTCACGTAGGGCGATGGGATTGCAATGATGATTGTATCAGAATCTTTGATAGCCTTCTCGAAATTGGAGTAGAATGTAATATGCGCCAGATTGAACTTTACATTTGTCAGGTAATTGGGATTATGTCCCAGCTTGTAAAATCCTTCAATCTGATCGTCACGGCGTATGAACCAGTTCATTTGCTTTTGGTTCATCAATACAATTTTGGCTAGTGCTGTTCCCCAAGTACCGCCTCCCAAGATGCAGATTTTGCCGATAGAATCCATGATGTATTTTTTTTCAGTATGTCAGGCATTAAAGTCCAGATGCTTTTGCTATCCAACTTTTCACCTCATCGGGTGTTGGATTATCTAATCCCATTTTGAACTTTTTATTCATCCCGCATAAATCCTGGTGTAGCTTGTTGGGATTGACCTCTTTCAGGCTTTTAGCTTGAAGGTAACCTGCTTTTTGAACCACAGCCACCCACTCTTCAGGAATGCCGAGATCAGTAAATATGGAGGAGCTGTCTCTCTTGACAGTCTTTTCAGGACGCATCATAGGGAATAGAAGCACTTCCTGGATGGCAGTCTGTCCGGTAAGCAACATGGTGAGCCTGTCCATTCCTATACCCATTCCCGATGTAGGTGGCATGCCATATTCCAGTGCACGAATAAAATCCTGATCGATGAACATTGCCTCATCATCACCCTTTTCAGATAATCGAAGTTGTTCTTCAAACCGTTCACGCTGGTCAATAGGGTCGTTCAATTCGGTATAGGCATTTGCCAGCTCTTTCCCGTTGACCATCAACTCAAACCGTTCGGTCAACTCGGGATTTTCCCTGTGCCGTTTACAAAGAGGGGACATCTCTATGGGATAATCGATGATGAAGGTAGGTTGAATATACTTCCCTTCGGCTTTCTCGCCAAATATTTCATCGATCAGCTTGCCTTTTCCCATTGTTTTATCCTGCTCCACACCAAGTTTTTTGCATACATCACGGAGCTGGTTCTCGTCCATCCCGCTGATATCAATCCCGGTATGCTCCCTGATGGCATCTATCATTGTAACACGCTTATATGGTGCTTTAAAATCAATTTCGGCATCACCTACATTCACCTTGGTGGTCCCCAGCACTTTAAGGGTGACACTCTCCAGCATTTGTTCTGTAAACTCCATCATCCACTTATAGTCCTTGTAGGCGACATATATTTCCATGGCGGTGAACTCAGGATTGTGAGTGCGGTCCATGCCCTCGTTGCGGAAGTTTCTGGAGAACTCGTACACCCCCTCAAATCCTCCCACGATAAGCCTTTTCAGATACAACTCATTGGCTATTCTGAGATAGAGATCTATATCGAGTGCATTCATATGGGTAGTGAATGGCCGTGCAGCTGCTCCGCCGGGGATGCTTTGCAGTACGGGAGTGTCAACCTCCAGATAGCCCCGCTGATTGAAAAACTCACGCATAGCATCGAACAGAAGAGTCCGTTTCACGAATATCTCCTTTACATTGTCGTTAACCAGCAGGTCAACATATCTCTGACGGTAGCGTAACTCCGGATCGGAGAACTTATCATATACCACACCGTCTTTCATTTTTACAATGGGAAGTGGCTTCAGAGACTTCGATAACACCGTGAACGTTTCAGCATGTACCGAGATCTCACCGGTCTGCGTTCGGAAGACAAATCCTGTAATGCCCACTATATCACCTATGTCGGTGAGTTTCTTGAATATGGTATTGTATAGGTCCTTGTTTTCTCCCGGGCAGATATCGTCTCTGGTTATATACACCTGGATACGACCTTTCGAGTCCATCAGTTCAATGAAAGATGCTTTACCCATGATGCGGCGGGTCATTATACGCCCCGCGATACTTACCTGACGGCGAACGTCTTCGTCTCTGAACTTATTTTTAATATCTGTGGAATAGGCGTTCACATCATACAAGGCGGCGGGATAAGGTTCCACTCCCAGCTGTCTTAATTCATCCAGACTCTGCCGGCGTATGATTTCCTGTTCGCTTAGTTCTAAATTTTGCATGTTCTGATTGAATGGTTTGTGCAGCAATGCCCAAATTTTTCACAAAAGTACAAAATTATTCACTAATACACATCTTTTATTGCAACTACATAAATATCTGCACAAATTTGTTTCTGTTAAAAATTTGGATATTTGTACAATCTCCTACTCTTTCTCGCGACAACATAATACGAACGAATTACTATTCTGTGTATCACTTAACGAAAAAAATGCTCGCCGCAGCATAGTTCAGGCTGGCAGGAAACGGCAGATATTCATGGTGGTTATATCTTATTTGGGATTCGTGGAAATTGTCAGAAAATAATTAAAGAAAAATTTCTTTAATTCAATTGTGTTTATTACATTTGCTGGAGGAAACAATATGGATTAACACAGTAAGCGTCAATTCAATATTGCTGCCTGTTTCATTGTTTATACATTTTAAAAATATGTCTTATGGAAACGCTTACCAATACTTCTGTTTCCGGAAAAGCCCTCGATGAGATCATTGAAAAATACCGGGGAAAACCCGGCATGTTGCTTTCTGCCCTGGAAGAGATACAAGAGAAAAACGAACTGAAATTTCTTCCAGGTGAAACGTTGGCTGAAATATCAAGTAAATTGAATATACCCTATACGCAGGTATATAGTGTAGCCACATTTTACTCCTACTTCAATCTCAAGCCTCAGGGCAAACACTCTGTTGTTGTCTGTAGAGGTACAGCTTGTCATACTAAAGGGTCGAAAGCACTTTTGGATGATGTAGCAGCCATTTTGGGTTTCAGGAGAGATGTGGATGGTGCTGACTCTAAATACACCACTCCCGACAATATGTTTACGGTAAAAACTGTAGCTTGCTTTGGACAGTGCGCTCAATCGCCAGTTGTTGAGGTGGATGGGGCTATTTACAGTAATGTGAATTCTCAGAAGTTGCTGAAAATCCTGAAAAGGGTAAAAAGGGAAAAACTGACAAATACAGGCAAGCCATATGAAACCGTATGAAATAAAAATATTGCAAGATCAAAACAGGGAGAGAATTCTTCCTCTCGAACCAATGATTCTGATAGGGATGGGTACCTGCGGTATAGGCAACGGAGCCGATACTGTTTATCGTCATTTAATCAATCAGATAGAAAGTGAAGGTGCCGATTGTAAGCTCAAACAGACGGGATGTTTCGGTTTCTGTTCACAAGAGCCGCTGGTAATGCTATACAAGCCGGGTAAACCGATGCTGGCCTACTGCAAAGTACACGAAAAGGATATAAAACGTATCATCGAAAGCATTAAGAGTGATAAGATCTGCCGGAATAAGCTTTTGTGCAGAATAGACCTATGGGATTTTCTCACTTCAAAGGTGGAATTCGGAAGAGGATACGAAGATGTGCCTCATTGGGATGAGATCCCGTTTTTCAAGGGACAGGTAAAGGTGGTGCTGCGCCACGCAGGGTTTATCGACCCTGAGGAGATCCTCGACTATATTGCAGTAGGAGGATATAGCGCCCTTGCCAATGTGCTCTCGGGTATTGAACCTGAAGAGGTGATAAGCGAGGTTGTGAAATCGAAGCTTCGCGGACGGGGGGGCGCCGGATTCCCTACAGGGTTAAAATGGTCGATCATGCAAAAGCAGGAATCAGCCGGTAAATATATTATCTGTAATGCCGATGAAGGCGATCCGGGTGCTTATATGAACCGAAATGAAATTGAAAGTGACCCGCACATGCTAATAGAAGGAATGCTTATTGGTGCATACGCAATGGGAGCCGATAGAGGCATTGCATACGTCAGAGCTGAATACCCTCTCGCCGTGAAACGATTAAAAAAAGCTATTGAACAGGCAGAGAAACTTGGCCTGATAGGTGAAAATATCCTTGATTCAGGCTTTAGTTTCAGAATGGACGTCGTTGAGGGCGCAGGAGCGTTTGTTTGCGGTGAAGAGACGGCGTTGATTGCATCTATTGAAGGAAACGCCGGACGCCCGTTGCCCCGTCCTCCATACCCTGCGGAAAAGGGTCTGTATGGGAAACCGACCAACATAAACAATGTGGAGACGTGGTGTAATGTGCCGGTCATAATTGAGAAAGGAAGCGATTGGTTCAGAGGTATCGGGACTGAGAAAAGTACAGGTACAAAAGTATTTTCGCTGGTCGGCAAGGTGAAGAATACCGGATTGGTGGAGCTCCCGTTAGGCTCCAGTCTGGAGCAGTTCGTATTCAGTATCGGAGAAGGGACAGGCACCACCAAAAGAGTGAAAGCAGTACAGATAGGAGGCCCTTCAGGAGGCTGCATACCACTGGAATATTTTTCTACGCCCGTAGATTACGAATCGCTGAACAGCATAGGTGCTATAATGGGCTCGGGAGGCATGGTTGTGATGGATCAGGACAACTGTATGGTTGATGTTGCACGCTATTTCCTTGAATTCAATTCAGGGGAGTCGTGCGGAAAATGTACACCCTGCAGGGAGGGGCTGGCTCAGGCTCTCGCCATTCTTACCCGCATCACGGCGGGACATGGCACTGAAGCGGATTTGGCTATGCTTGAGCTGCTTGGTGGTGTTATAAAGGATTCATCACTTTGCGCACTCGGGCAGACCGCCCCAAATCCCATAATGACCACTTTGAAATACTTCAGGCATGAATATGAGGAGCATATAAGGGAAAAACGTTGCCATGCAGGTACATGTGAATCGTTGTTTATGGCGCTTTGCGAAAACAGCTGCCCCCTACATATGAATATTCCTGGATATATAGAACTTATAAAAGAGGGCAGGTGGGAGGATGCTTTTGAACTTACACTGCGAGATAATCCACTGCCTGGCACCTTAGGAAGGATATGTCACTTTCACTGTCAGATGCGATGCCGCCGTGAGATGCTTGATCAGCCTGTTTCACAGGGCGAGATTCACCGCTATCTTGCTGATACCATATACCAGCTAGGTAAAGAGGGGGAGATATACCGGAATCTGGCCAAAGAGAAACTGCCATCTACCAGGAAAAGGATTGCCATTATTGGCGCAGGCCCCGCAGGTCTTACAGCTGCATTTTATCTTGTGCGACTTGGCCATGAAGTCACTATTTACGATGCCATGCCAGAGGCAGGTGGAATACTGCGCTACGGTATTCCGCAGTACCGTTTACCTAAAGAGCTGCTGCAAAAAGAGATAAAAGTGGTCAGAAAACTGGGTGTTCAGTTTAAAATGAACCGGAGGTTGGGAGAGAATCTCTCACTTGAGGAGTTGAAAAAAGAGTTCGACGCTGTTTTTATAGCTATAGGAGCGTGGAAAGATGTTAAAATAAATATTCCGGGGGTAAATGCGAAGGGGGTATTTGCCGGGACCGAAATACTGAAAAGCATGGCAATGGGTGAAATTCCACAAGCCGGGCAGCATATTGTGATCATCGGTGCGGGAAACGTGGCTTTAGATGCTGCCCGCTCTCTCCTGCGACTGGGTAAAGATGTAACAATTGTATACCGTCGGGAAAAGAACGATATGCCTGCAAATGCCATTGAAATACTGGAATCGGAAGAGGAAAAGATAGGTTATTGTTTTCTCTCTTCACCTATAGAAATTATTACCGGCCAATCAGGGCAGGTGTGTGCACTTCGTATTGAAAGAATGAAACCGGGAGGTGTCGACCGGTCAGGAAGACGAATGTCTGTAGCTACGGGTATATTTGAAGAGATACCCTGCGATTCGGTTATACTTGCAATCGGTGAACGGGTTGGTTCCGAGAGTTTGGCGGACTCTTTGGAGGTGGGCAATGATGGCAGAATAAACGTCAACCGGTTTAGTTTTCAAACTTCCGAACCTAAAATATACGCTGGCGGTGATGCTGTCAGCGGCCCAGCTACTGCCGCCGAAGCAATGGGTATGGCAAAGATGGCTGCTGCTGCTATAGACAGAGTGTTGATGAACGAAGATAGATTTCACCTTCTGTCACGCAAGTTCGACTATGGAGATAAAGTGCCTGTGAATCCCAGGCCGTGTACCGGGAATGTTGCCAGAAAGCTCTCTGTAAGAGACCGGGTGAACAATTTTAATGAGATTTCATTCGGGTTTACAGGTGAACAGGCACGTAATGAAGTGGAGAGATGCCTCAGATGCGATGTAAGATGTCAATAGAAAAAAAGCATACTATGGAAGTAAGAATAAATAATCAGGTAGTTCAGGTAGCCGATGGTAGTACCATATGGCAGGCATGCAGCTCTGTAGGTATTCATGTGCCTTCGTTATGTTATCTGAAAGATGTATCACAAAACGCTTCCTGCGGCGTGTGCGTAGTTGAGGTGAAAGGGGCGAAGTCTTTGTTGCGCTCCTGTATCACAAAAGTCACTGAAGGGATGGAGATATTGACTGATAGCCCGCGTGCTATGGAAGCTCGGAAAATGAACGTTGAACTGTTGCTGGCCAACCATCCGCAGGATTGTTTGGTTTGCAGCCGAAACGGAAACTGTGAACTGCAGCAGTTGACCTTTACTTTGGGAATCAACACAAGGCGATTTGAGCGAACTCGTAAAGAACACCTTGCTAAAGACGAGTCATCTTTATCGTTGGTGCGGGATCCGGAAAAGTGTATTCTTTGCGGACGATGTGTGGCTGTCTGCAGCAACATGCAGAATGTGAGGGTTATAGATTTTGTGGGGCGAGGGCTTAAGACAAAGATATCAACTTTTCTTGACCGGGGCTTAGGCTTGGTAGCATGTACAAACTGTGGCCAATGCTCATTAGTATGTCCTACGGGTGCTATCACTGAAAAAAGCTATGTCAGCGACGTGAGGGCTGTATTGCAGGATCCGGGGAAAGTGGTACTGGTGCAAACAGCACCCGCCGTACGCGTGGGTATCGGGGAGGCCATGGGAATGCCTTATGGAAGCCTGGTAACGGGGCAGATGGTTGCCGGGTTGAGACGTCTTGGTTTTTCGAGGGTCTTTGATACCGATTTTGCGGCAGACCTTACCATTGTTGAAGAGGGTAATGAGTTGCTTCAACGCATAAGAAACGGTGGCGTCTTGCCAATGATAACATCCTGTTCACCGGGATGGATAAAGTTTATTGAACATTTTTATCCACAGCTGCTGGAACATTTGTCTACATGTAAATCTCCACAACAGATGTTTGGTGCGGTAGCCAAAACCTATTACGCCGAAAAAACAGGTACCGACCCGAGAGATATAGTTGTAGTTTCTGTTATGCCCTGCACCGCCAAGAAATATGAGGCCCGAAGGCCCGAAATGGATGGTGCATTCCAATACTGGAAAGAGAGAATGAGCCTTACGGAGGAGGAACGATTCTTTGATGTAGATTATTCTCTAACCACAAGGGAACTGGCTCGTATGTTTCGTGAATCGGGTATTGAATTCACGCAGCTTCCGGATGAAGAGTTCGACAGCCCACTGGGCGAATCGACAGGTGCGGCAGTGTTGTTCGGATCCACGGGTGGTGTTATGGAAGCAGCGTTAAGGACTGCTTATGAGCTTTATACCGGGAGAAACCTGAAGAGTTTAGATTTCAAGTCGGTCCGGGGATTACAGGGGATAAGAGAAGCCGATATAGATATGAACGGAACAACTTTGAAAGTTGCTGTTGGCAACACGCTGAAAAATGCTGCTTTGTTGCTCGATCAGATAAAAAATGGCACATCACCTTACGCATTTATCGAGGTAATGACCTGCCCGGGAGGCTGCCTGGGCGGAGGAGGCCAGCCTATACCGACCAATGCCGAAATACGGGAAAAGCGTGCTGAATCAATCTATTTTGAAGATGAACACAAAACGATACGTAAATCTCATGAAAACCCCGAAATTGTAAGGATTTATGAGGATTTTCTCATGTGCCCCATGAGTGATAGATCGCATCATCTGTTGCATACGCACTATGTGAAAAGGTCGGTTTAAGCGGTTTTACATACCGATTATCAGCATGAGTCCCCTCCTGAAAGTCTCTTTCATTACAATCGGATAAAACAGATATTAATATTCAATACATTATAAAAAACCATTTTTGATATTCCCGATTTTTTGGAGCAGACTCAAATAATTATTTTTTAATTTATTTTGGCTTTGTTAGCAGACTTAAGCATTTAATAACAGAGTGGTTTATGCAGGACTCAGGAGGAGTATGAAAGATTAGTTAAGCATTTATTAAATGGTTGTGTGATTGTCTGTTTAGACTGATTTTCAAGAGAGCTGCCTGGTTGTTTGCTTATATCGGCATCACGGAAAATTTGATAAATTATTGAATTTAATTACCGAAAAATTTCTTTAATTTGAAAAAAATGGTTTACTTTGTAGTATAAAGTAGTAAAAACATTTTAATTACCTAATATTCAGATTGTTGAAAAGGTGTTTTTAGCTCTGCAATGTTACCTTTGTCAAGACATATTTGATAAAACAACCACAATATGATACAAATTGTTGCAAAGTAACACATCATAAAAACACAAAGAAAGCTATTTTTCGTACATTGTTTGAAATAAAAAATGAATTTACAAAGGGTAAACGAGATTATCGACGGAACAATACAACTCGATTGTAACACTCTTCACAATTACACAAATGCTTTTGCTTCTGATTTGATGAGTGATGTATTGCGATTTCAGATGGAGAACACCATCCTTATTACGGGTTTGTGCACAGTGCAAGCTATCCGTACTGCAGAGATCATCAATATTTCCTGCATAATTTTCGGCAGGGGCAAACAGGTTACGGATGAAATGTTGGCTTTGGCAAAGGAACATAATATATCAATTGTTGCAACAGATTCAACAGTTTTTGAGATTTCAGGGAAACTCTATCAAAATGGGTTGAAACCGGTTTCCCTATGAAGATGCATTACAACATAGAGGGGGGAAATTTCAGCGCGGCAGGACGGGCAAGCTCTGAGGTGAAAAAAACTCTTAAACAGTTCAATATATCGCCTATTATTGTGCGAAGGATAGCCGTGGCGCTCTACGAAGCCGAAGTAAACGTTGTGGCACACGCTTGGAAAGGGATAATGAGTGTGGATATCACACCGGAGGGAATCGATGTGGTTGTTGAGGATGAGGGGCCTGGAATTGAAGATATTGACAAAGCGATGGAAGAGGGCTTTTCTACTGCTACTGATGAGGTTCGTCAAATGGGATTTGGAGCCGGGATGGGACTGCCTAATATCAAAAGAAACTGTGATGAGATGTATTTGTCATCTACACCCGGGACAGGAACAAGGCTTGAGATAAAAGTTTTTTTCAACGGCTAGCCGGCTTATTGGAATAGTATCCGGATACTTTTAGGTACAAAATGAAAGACAGGAACTATACACATTCAATTCAGATTGATACAAATAAATGTATCGGTTGCTCGCATTGTATGCGTGTTTGTTCTACACAGGCTATCCGTATTGTGGAGGGGTATGCGCGCATTCAACCGGAAAGATGTATCGACTGCGGCGAATGTTACCGTGTTTGTCCTCAACGGGCCATTTACGCTAAGGATGACGGTTTCATTTCCATAGAGAGGGACGGATACCGGATTGCACTGGTGCCCTCTGTCTTTATTGGCCAATTTCCTTCAGAATATTCGGCCACACAGGTACTTGATGCGGTAAAACAGTTGGGCTTTGATGAGGTATATGAGGTGGAGCAGGCAGTGGATTTCATGAAAGAAGCCTATGAATCTGTTGCGAAAGAGGAACTGCCTCATCCGCTTATCAGTTCGTTTTGTCCTGCAATAGTCCGCCTTATTCAGGTTCAATACCCTTCGCTTACAGAGCTGATTTTGTTGCTGAAAGCACCTCACGATGTAGTTGCTCTCTATCTCAGAAAATTGAAGGAGAGGGAGGGTATGGACCCGGGGAAATTGTTCATATATTATATTACCCCGTGCGCTGCGAAAATTGTTGCAGCCCGTGCACCCGTAGGTGAGCTGCAATCGCCTATCGATGCTACAATAAATATGACCGAGATCTATAACAAGGTTTCAAAAATACTGCATGGAAAGAAAAATCCCGGGTTACACAAAAAATTTGCAAATATGAGCCCCGATTCGGTCAACTGGTCGTTGTCGGGGACCGAAAAGAAATATTTTCCTGGTAGAAGCTTGGCTATTGACGGGATAGATAATGTGATTGAGTTTCTTGAAAAGCTGGAATCGGGACATATCGCCGAAATAGATTTTCTAGAGATGCGTGCCTGTGACCAGGGGTGTGCCGGGGGCATCCTTTGTCCCGGTAACAGATTCCTTACAGTGGAACGATTGGAACATAGGCATAAAAGATTGCAAAAGCTGAAAAAGGCCGACAAAGGAGTTGTGAGAAATCCACTTATGGAGTATAAGGAGGTGCTTCATGCACTTTCCAGTGTCGATCCGGTTTATCCACGCGATGGACTGCTGTTGGATGAAGATATGGAGAAGGCGTTGATTAAGCTGCAGCGAATTGAGCGGCTTATGACCTACTTTCCCGGTTTCGATTGCGGTGCCTGCGGTGCACCGGGCTGCAGGAATCTGGCCGAAGATATTGTAAGAGGCAAAGCGAGCATATCTCATTGTGTTTTTGTGCAGCGTGTTATGGAGAAAAATTACAAACTGAGCCCTGATCAGGCCTTTGTGGTTATAGAAAAGATATGGGGCAGGAACAGGCTCAATAAATACAGAGATTCACATGGAAAAGAATCTTAAACAGCTTACAGAAGAGCTGAATTTTGAATGTCTTACGGGTAACTCTCTGTTAGAGAGAGCGGTGCAGTCGGCTTATGTGTCTGATTTGCTGAGTGATGTGATGGGTAAAGCACAACCTAAAATGCTTTGGGTTACATCGCAGGTACATAAAAATATTGTGGCGGTTGCTTCGCTTAAAGAGTTAAGTGCAGTAATAGTGGTCAATGAGCGGATTGTTGCTCAGGAGGTATTGGATCATGCCGAAGCTGAGGAGGTAGTTATACTAACATCCGGGATGCCTGCTTTTGAAACTGCCGGAATACTGTATGAGTGGTTGAAGGAGGTTGATTGAGCACGTGGCATGAGCGACGCGCAACTGACAACAAAGTTGAATAAAGCGAAAAAGAGAGGAGTTAAATGAACTGTTTCAATGCCGATTTGCACATTCACACCTGTTTGTCACCGTGCGGCAGCCTTGATATGAGCCCGGGGAATATTATCCGTACGGCGAAGGCGAAGGGGCTGCATATGATAGCAATCACCGACCACAACACCACCCGGAATGTACGTGTTTGCGTGGAAATTGGCAGCAGGGAAGGCGTTTATGTTATACCCGGGTGTGAGGTGAACACAAGGGAAGAGGTCCACTGCCTATGTTATTTCCCTCATTTGCAGGCATTGGAGGAGTTTCAGAACTATCTGGAAGAGAGAATGACCGATGTGAAAAACGATCCTCGCCGCATGGGATACCAGGTAGCTGTAGATGAGAATGATCTGATAGTGTATGAAGAAGAGCGCTCTTTATTTATGAGTATTGATGATGAGATAGAGGGCGTGGCAGGAGAGGTACACAGGCTGGACGGAATTTTCGTGCCGGCTCATATCGACAGGCCGAAAAACAGCCTGTTCAGTCAGCTGGGTTTTATACCTTTCGATCTTGAGTATGATGCGCTTGAGGTGTCAAAAGCTACAACGCCGGAAGAGTTTGTAAAAAAACACCAGGGTCTTAAAGGTAAACGGTTCCTCCAAAACTCCGATGCCCATTATCCGGAAGATATTGCTTCAGTGTATAATCGCTTCAATATGGAGAGGCCAGATTGGGAATGTTTTAGAACATTTTTTGCTGAAAACCGGAATAAGGGATCTGAAATATATTGCACTAATGGTTGATATGGCGATGCATATGATGGATATAGTACAGAATTCCATTCGGGCGGAAGCGAAGAAAATCTGTATATCTTTTAATGAGGATAGTATAGGAAACAGGCTAATATTCAGGGTAGAAGATGATGGAATAGGAATGAGCGGAGAGGCAGTGAAAAAACTGGCCGACCCTTTTTATTCTACTCGAACCACCAGAAGAGTTGGGTTAGGCGTCCCTTTTTTAAAAATGACTTGCGAGCAGGCCGGAGGTTCGCTGGAGGTACTATCTGAAGAGGGTAAAGGGACAACAGTTGAAGCGGTTTACCGTACTGATAACCCCGACTGTCTACCGCTGGGAGATATTGCGGGATATCTGGCTTTGTTGTTGAAAGCTAATCCGGGGATTCATTTTAGGTTTGCCTATAAGGTAGATGGGAAGCTATTTGAAATTGATTCCAATGAAATGAAGTTGCAGGGGATAGATTTGCAATACCCGCAGATGTTGCCGGCAGTAAAAGAGTTTATAAACGAAAACCTGAAAGAGATATTCAAAATGAGGCCTTTGAATAGCTTTCTATGCAGGTAGCAGTGGGGGTGGAAACAGCTACAATAAATAACTTATAACTATTAATATATGAATAATATGAATGGAATAAAAACACTTGCCGACCTGAAAAAGAAACAGGAAGAGGTAAAATCCATCCTCGACTTAAGGAACAGGGCTGAGAACCCCGAGTCAATTGTTCAGGTGAAGGTGGCTATGGCCACATGCGGAATAGCCTCTGGAGCTAAAGAGGTGATGGAGTACTTCGTGGAAGAGCTCGATAAGAGAAGAATAGATGCGGTAGTAACACAGACAGGATGCATGGGTTACTGCTTTGCCGAACCTACCGTGGAAATAACCATGCCGGGAAAAGAACCGATGGTTTTCGGATATGTAAATCCTAAAAAAGCCGACGAGATAATAGAACGCTATATCAAAGATGGCGAACTTGTCGACGGTATAATACCACAAAATTATAATACTATCTAAAATACAACTAAATATGAGTCAATACAAAATGCACCTTCTCGTATGCGCAGGGACCGGATGCAATTCATCGGAAAGCAGCCTGGTTTACGAAATGTTACGCGATGAGGTTGAGAGAAAAGAATTGAAAGAGGATGTACAGATTATCCGTACCGGCTGTTTTGGTTTTTGCGAAAAGGGGCCAATAGTGAAAGTCTTGCCAGATAACACGTTCTACACCCAGGTAAGGCCTTCTGACGCAAAAGAGATTATTGATGAACATGTTATCAAGGGGCGAAAGGTAAATCGTCTGCTTTATACAGATCCCGAGACCGAGGAACATATACTCGATTCAAAACATATGGGCTTCTATAAGAAGCAGTTGCGTATAGCGCTTCGTAACTGTGGAACCATCGATCCCGAGAATATTGATGAATCGATTGCCCGAGATGCATACCAGGCATTAGGTAAAGTTCTTACAGATTACTCTCCGCAGGAGGCCATTGATGTGATCAAGAAATCGGGATTGCGTGGCCGTGGCGGTGCGGGATTCCCTACAGGCCTGAAATGGGAGATTGCTAGCAGGAACGAAGCCGATCAGAAGTATGTGGTCTGTAATGCCGATGAAGGCGATCCGGGGGCTTTCATGGATCGCTCCATCCTTGAGGGTGACCCCCACTCTGTACTTGAAGCTATGATTATTTGCGGCTATTGCATAGGCGCAACCAAAGGATTGATATATATAAGGGCAGAATATCCGCTGGCTATAAAACGACTGAAGATTGCAATAGCGCAGGCAAGGGAGTACGGATTGCTGGGTGATAATATTTTCGATGCCGGCTTCAACTTCGATATAAGCCTTAAATATGGTGCAGGTGCTTTCGTCTGCGGTGAAGAGACAGCACTCATAAACTCTATGGAAGGGAAAAGGGGTGAACCGTCCAACAAACCTCCATTTCCGGCACAGAGCGGATATATGGGAAAACCTACGAACGTTAACAATGTGGAGACTCTTGCCAATATACCTGTGATTATTCAAAGAGGGGCCGAATGGTTCTCTTCAATCGGAACCGAAAAGTCGAAGGGGACTAAAGTGTTTGCACTTGCAGGAAAGATAAATAATGTGGGATTGATTGAGGTGCCAATGGGTATTACGCTTAGAGAGATTATTTACGAGATTGGCGGCGGAATAAAAAACGGCAAGAAATTCAAGGCGGTGCAAACAGGAGGGCCTTCAGGAGGATGCCTTACAGAGAAGCACCTTGATACGCCGATAGATTATGAAAGTCTTACTGCTGCAGGCTCAATGATGGGTTCAGGAGGCATGATTGTGCTTGATGAGGATGACTGCATGGTATCGGTAGCCAAGTTCTACCTGGGTTTTATTGTGGAAGAGTCCTGCGGAAAATGTGCACCCTGCCGCATCGGCAACAAACGGCTTTATGAAGCCCTCGAAAGAATCACCGATGGCAAAGGCAAACAGGAAGATATAGAAAAGCTGAGAAACTTAAGCAGTGTCATTAAAGATACTTCGTTGTGCGGATTAGGACAAACTGCTCCCAACCCGGTACTCTCAACACTCAACAACTTCATGGATGAGTACAAGGAGCATGTGCATGATAAAAAATGCCGTTCCGGCCAGTGTCGTAACCTCCTATACTATGTGATTTCTGAAGAAGATTGTATCGGATGTATGGCATGTAAGCGGGTTTGTCCTACACATGCAATCAGTGGAGAAAAGAAAGAGCCACATGTTATCAATCAGGAGATATGTATTAAATGCGGCGCCTGCATGGAGAAATGTCAGTTTGAAGCAATCAGCCTGAAAAGTGATTATAAGGTTAGTGTAATGGCCAATTAAACAGGAATTATCAATAACATCGAGCAATAGTTGAGGGAGATATTAAAATAGTCCTGGCAATTGCTCCGTAAACCTAAAAAAATAATGATAGAACTCACTATAGACAAGAAAAAAGTAAGGGTAGAAAAAGGGACTACCATCTTAAAGGCTGCACAGCAGGTGGGAGTGGAAATTCCGACACTGTGCCATTTTGAGTTGTGCGACCTGGATATTGAAAATAAACCCGGAGGATGCCGTATTTGTGTTGTGGAGGTGGAGGGGCGCAGGAATCTTGCTCCATCGTGTATGACCGAAGCTCAAGATGGCATGGTGATAAATACACACAGTATCAGGGTGCTTAACGCCAGGACAACAGTATTGAAACTCATTATCTCAGACCACCCGTTCGACTGCCTGGTATGTGCTAAATCGGGCCATTGCGAACTGCAGAGCCTTGCAACACAGTTTGGAATACGCAGCCTCCCGTATGAAGGAGAGCAGTCGCATTACAGGAAGGATACTTCACCCTCAATAATACGTGATGTAGATAAATGTATTATGTGCCGACGCTGTGAAATGATGTGCAACGAGGTGCAGACAGTGGGTGCTCTTGCAGCAGTAAACCGCGGCTTTATGTCGGTTGTGGCACCCGCTTTCGAGATGAACCTTGAAGACTCTCCATGTACCTATTGCGGACAGTGTGTATCGGTATGCCCGACAGGCGCTCTTACCGAAGTGGATCACACCAACGACATTATAAGAGCTTTGAATGATCCCGCCAAAACTGTTGTAGTACAGACAGCACCAGCTGTTCGCGCCGCTTTAGGAGAAGAGTTCGGACTGGAAGCGGGAACGCTCGTTACTGGTCGGATGGTGGCGGCGTTGCGGGAGCTGGGATTCGACTATGTTTTTGATACCGACTTTAGTGCCGACCTTACCATTATGGAGGAGGGGACGGAGTTGCTGCAGCGCATTCAGGGCCATCTGGCCGGAGACACTTCTGTCCGTCTGCCTATACTCACGTCGTGCTGCCCTGGATGGGTTAACTTCTTTGAACACAACTTTTCTGATCTTTTGGATGTGCCATCTACTTCAAAGTCGCCACAGCAGATGTTCGGAGCGATAGCAAAATCATGGTTTGCAGACAAGATCGGAGTCAACAGGAAAGATCTGGTAGTGGTATCCATTATGCCATGCCTGGCAAAGAAGTATGAATGTCAGCGCGATGAGTTCAGTGTAGCCGGTAATGCCGATGTCGATTTTTCCATCTCTACTAGAGAGCTGGCAGCATTTATAAAACAGGCTAACATCGATTTTCTGAATCTTCCCGATGAAGATTTCGATGACCCGCTGGGTGAGTCGTCAGGAGCAGCTGTAATTTTCGGTAACACCGGTGGAGTAATTGAAGCTGCTTGTCGTACTGCATACGAGCTGCATACTGGTAAAACTCTTGAAGAGGTTGAATTTCACGAGCTGCGCGGAGTAGAGGGTATCCGGTCTGCCACCATAGATTTCGACGGGTTAAAGCTAAATATAGGAATAGCTCATGGGTTGGGGAACGCTCGCAAATTGCTGGATGAAGTGAGAGCTGGAACTTCGCAATATCATGCTATTGAGATTATGGCATGCCCCGGAGGCTGCATTGGCGGAGGTGGACAGCCTTATCATCATGGTAACAGCAGAATCCTTGCCAAACGTGCTGCCGCTATCTACACCGAGGATGAGCGCAAAACCATCCGCAAGTCGCACGAGAACCCTTCAATTATAAGGCTCTACCGTGAATTCCTGGGCGAACCGGGGAGCCATAAAGCCCACAGTTTGCTGCATACTGAGTATTTTCCTAAAAGCAATGAGGTTTCAATTCATTTAAATGGTCCGAATAGTAAGTAAAAAAGCAGAGAAGATATGAATAAAAAATTTAGTATATCGCCCGAAGTATTCGCTTGTATGGAAAAAGTGGCAGGTACCGACGGCATAGAGGTAAAGGTGAACCTTTCCAGAGAGAAAATAGAGAAGATTAATAATATATGTGACTCATACGGCAACGATCCCGGAGAGCTTATAAACGTGCTGCATGAAACACAGCATGAGTTCGGCTATCTGCCGGCAGAGGTGCAGGATGTGATTGCCCATAACCTTCATCTCTCCGTTGCTCATGTTTATGGTGTGGTGACTTTTTATTCGTTTTTCACGATGATCCCTAAAGGTGAACACCCAATATCGGTCTGTACCGGGACAGCATGTTATGTAAGAGGTGCCGAGATGGTACTGGAGGAGTTCAAGAAAGTACTGAACATTAAGGTAGGGGAGACTACTCCCGATGGCAAGTTCTCCATCAACTGCCTGCGATGCGTGGGGGCGTGCGGACTGGCTCCTGTAGTGCTTGTGGGAGAGAAAGTGTATGGGCGTGTATCTCCAGATGGCGTAAAAAATATTTTGAATGAGTACAGAAAATAGTCTACTTTAATTTATTCAATCCCTGTTCAAGGTCGGCAATGATATCTTCTGAATTCTCCAATCCTACAGACAGGCGGATAAGCCCGTCGCTTATGTTGCCGGCAAACCGTTCTTTGGGTGAATAGGAGGAGTGGGTCATGCTGGCGGGATGCTGAATAAGGGTTTCGGCATCCCCCAAGCTTACCGAAATAGACAAAAGCTGCAGGTTGTTGAGAAGTTTTTTTCCTGCCTCTACCCCTCCTTTTACTTCAAAAGAGATGATAGCCCCCGGCAGCAACATTTGTTTTTTTGCCAATGCAAACTGAGGAAACGATGCCAATCCGGGAAACAAGACAGTTTCAACAGAAGCGTGCTTTTCTAGAAACTCGGCCACTTTTTGTGCGTTACTGCAGTGTTTTTCCATTCTTATTTCCAGAGTTTTGAGCCCGCGTGCAATCAGAAAAGCTTCGAAAGGGCTCAGGCTGGCTCCTGTCATGTCCTTAATACCTACATACCGCACTCTGTCAATATATTCTTTCTTTCCCACAACAAATCCTGCTATAACATCGCCGTGTCCGTTAAGGTATTTTGTTGCCGAATGAATAACTACATCAGCACCCCTTTCTATAGGACGTGTGATATAGGGAGTGGAAAAAGTGTTATCGACCATAAAAATACAGTCGGGTTTCCGATGGACTATTTCTGCAATTGACGATAAATCTGCTATGTAAAGTGTAGGATTTGCCGGCGTTTCCAGATAAACCAGCCTGGTATTGGGACGCATGGCCGATTCAATGTTCCCCGGATCACGAATATCCACAAACGATACATCAATTCCGTATCTGCTGACTCCATGGTTAAGATAGGCGAAAGTGCATCCATAAAGCGTTTTTGAGGCGATAATATGATCGCCCTGTTCAACACACGCCCAAATGGCCGATGTGATAGCACCCATCCCCGAAGCGGCAGAAACACATGCTTCACCGCCTTCCAGTAACCGGACTTTTTCTTCCGCCTCTGTACAGGTAGGATTACCTAAACGACTGTAAATATAGCCTTCTTCTTCCAGTGTAAAACGACGTCCTCCTTGTTCTGCTGTTTCAAAAGTAAATGCCGATGTTTGATAAATGGGATCGCAAAGGGAACCGAATTGATTTTTCTGACGGCCTCCGTGTATGGCTTTGGTGGCGAACCCGGCTTGGTTAATTGGGTAGTCGTGCATAATCGAAAAGTATTTAGATAATCAAAATTACACAAATATATTACAAATTGGTTATATTACGGTAAAAAGTAGCTATTAATTTATTGCTGTTACATCATTAAGTCAGAACACGGGGTTCGGAAGTAAGAAAGTCTCAGAAGCTAAAACACATAAATATGTGAATGTAGCGCATATATTACTTCAATCATCAGGCTCTGGAAAGTATCTCCCTGAGGTATTAGGGCTATCAAAGGAGAGTATTAATAACAGTGATACCGCGCGGGGTTGTATCTATCGAGGCGGGCCCTTATAATGCAGAGAGTTGCCCTGGAGAAAGTACCCTATCTCATGTCCTGTCGCCTGCAGGCGTTGCTCCAGGAAAAAAAGCTCGTCTTCGTCGCTGTTGGCAGAGAGGGGCTTGTTCTCATACAGGAAGTAGTCGTTACGGTACTGTCTTGGAGTAATGTTAGGCATCAATACGTTGGCACCCACTCTGATAGCCTGTTCGCGTCCGCCCTTTTCAATAGCCTGCAGTGCGGTGGTGGCAGCAATGTTAATGTCAGGCATCAGTATGCGAAGCAATGATACCATTTTAAGGCTCAGTGCAAGCCTCTCGGCAAGCGGAGGAAGCTGTGCCCTGTACTGGTACAGCGGAGTATTGGTGTGTTCAATATAAGGGCCCATGCCGCACATATCTATATCGTGTTGTTTCATGAACAGCAGATCGTTTGCCAGGTGCTCTCCGGTCTGAAACGGCAGCCCTATCATAACGCCTGTGCCCACCTGGTAGCCAGTCTTACGCAGTGCTTCCAGTGCATTTATCCTTTTACCGTAACTGTGAATCTCATCGTTGGGGTGTAATCTCCCGTAAAGCTCTTCCGAGGATGCTTCAATCCGGAGCAGATAGCGGTCGGCACCACTTTCGAACCAGCGGCGGTAGGTCTCTTCTGATTGTTCTCCACACGAAAGGGTGATACCTATCTCACCGTTGGTTACACTTTTGGACTCTGACACTATCTTGTCAATTTTATTGACAAACGCTTTAGAAGATGTTTCTCCTGACTGTATCGCCACGGAACCGTACCCTTTTTCATAGGCATTCTTAACTGCCTTCATCACTTCATCGTGGCTGAGAATATAACGGTGCGTATTGCTGTTAGACCGTCTGATGCCACAATAGTAACAATCCTTTTCGCAAATATTGGAGAGCTCTATCAATCCGCGTAAAAAAACCTTGTTCCCTACATTTTGCAGTTTTATTTTAGCCGAATAGCTGAACAGCTGCTGCTTCTCTTCATCCTGCAGGGAGAGAAGTGTTACGATATCGTCTTTCGACAGGATACTTTTTTTTAATATGTCAAACATATGATGACAGTTGTCAGCCGGCCGTTATTTTGTCGAAAACTACCGTCGCTCTTTTAAAAATGCCATTCAGATAAGCCAGTGTCATTCCATAGTTTGTAACAGGTATACCTGCTTCAATAAATGGTTTCAGCCGATTATGCAACTGCTTTCGTGTAATCATACAGCCGCCGCATTGTATTACAAGTGAAAAGTCTTTTACCTTTCGTGGAACCTCCGAGAGGCCTGAAACGACTGTAAAATTAAGCTTTTTCCCGGTGAACTGCTGCAGCATACCAGGTATTTTTACACGTCCTATGTCGTCGCAGCTGGTCTGGTGTGTACAACTCTCCAGAATAAGGACGGAGTTTCCTTCTTCAAGCTTAGAGATGTGTGGCGTCCCTTTGATGAATGCATCAAAGTTACCCTTAAGGCGGGAAAAAAGGATGCTGAAGCTGGTCAATGGAATATTTTCCGGAAGTATTTCTGCTACAATACCGAACACCGAACTGTCGGTAATTGCCAAAGCAGGGGTGATGCCAATTTTAAGAAAGTCGGAGAGCTCGGTCTCTTTCAATACAACTGTGATACACCGGTTATCAAGTGCGTCGCGGATGGTTTGATTCTGCGGGAGTATTATCCGTCCTTCCGGTGCTTCCCTGTCAATGGGGGTTATCAGCAAAACCACATCCTTTGGTTGTACCAGGTCGCCGATTAGCGAATTTTTCTGAAAGGCAATTTCAGGTACTATCCTTTTCAGTGCGGAAACGAGTCTGTTCTTATCTGCCGGGTTGATAGTGCTGAAGTCGATAATTTCTGCTTTGGAGTACTGTTTAATGGCTGTCTTGGTGATAGCGGCTATTTTGTCTATATCGCTTTTGTTGTGGGCAATGAGGTAAGGGACATCATATCTTTTAAACTGTTCAATCAGCCGCACTTCATAATCGCCAAACTGATTACCGGCAATAAGAAGAATAGCACAATCAACTCTTCGTATAACTTCCTGCGATTTCCGTATCTTTTTTGATCCTATCTCCCCTAAGTCATCTATTCCGGCGGTGTCTATCAGAATTGCAGGGCCAATATCCAGGATTTCCACCGATTTTTTCACCGGATCTGTTGTTGTACCCGGGAAACTTGATACAATAGAAATATCCTGTCCGGTGATCATATTTATCAGCGAACTTTTTCCTGTATTTCTTCGTCCGAATATGCCAATATGGAGGTTATTCATACTTATTCTTTCTGATTCGGAACTGATCTTTACAATCGTTTCCTCATGGCAGGCCAGGCAGTTATCAAAGAATAAATATTCACTATGTTCATCAGGCTCGTCATGGCGACTAATAAAACCATCACAATTGCAGAATAAATATCCAGTATTTTAATCAGGCCCTTTTCCCGGGATAGCAGTTTAAAAATACAAATCCCGTTCCCCTTCTTTAATTTTTGCAATCCTTTCCCGCACCTCTGCCTGCACCTTTTCATTCAGGCTGCCCATATTCTTCTCAATCACTTCCCAGCCCTTTTCAGAAGTCTCCTCCGGCGCGTAATCAACAAGGTACTCAGCCAGTGTGAGAATAGCATTGGGAGTACAGAACCGTTTGATGAATCCCGGTACTGAAAACTCCATAAAGTGCTCGCCAGTTCTTCCAAGCCGGTAACAGGCAGTGCAGAACGATGGCAGCATCTCCTGGTGCAGAAGTTCGTCGATGATCTCGTTTAGTGAGCGGTCGTCGTTGATACGGAACTGTCCCCTGTTAAGGTCGTGATCCTTCTCCTTAGTCAAATAACCGCCAAGCTCTATCTTTGTTCCACCATCTATCTGCGACACCCCGTATTGTATAAGTTCGTTACGCAACCCTGCCGGCTCACGTGCCGTGAGTATCATGCCGGTATATGGTACGGCAAGGCGAAGGATAGCTACTAACCTGGCGAAATCTTCGTCTGAGGCAAAATAGCGGTTGCCCATCTGCAGCATCGAAGCATCTTTTATTCTCGGGAACGATATGGTATGCGGCCCCACGTTGTAACAAGCCTCAAGGTGGTTGGTGTGTCGCACCAGACCCATCACCTCAAAGCGCCAGTCGTAAAGTCCTATCAGAGCTCCTATGCCCACATCATCGAGCCCGGCTTCCTGTGCCCTGTCGAGAGATGTAAGGCGGTAATCAAAATTAGCTTTTTTCCCACGCAGGTGATAGGTCTTGTAAGCTTCTCTATGATAGGTTTCCTGAAATACCTGGAAAGTCCCTATTCCCGCTTCTTTCACAATACGGAACCCTTCTATGTCTAACGGAGCAGCATTAATGTTTACTCTTCTTATCTCCCCGTTCCCTTTCTTCACACTGTATGCTGTTCTTACGGTGTCGGCAATAAATTCAGGGCTGTACTGCGCATGTTCTCCATACACCAGTATCAACCTCTTCTGGCCGCTATCCTCCAATGCTTCAATCTCCTTCATTAGCTCTTCATGGGTAAGGGTTTTACGCACCTGCTCAGTGTTTGAAGCCCTGAATCCGCAATAAGTGCAGTTGTTGGAACACTTGTTGCCTACATAAAGTGGGGCAAAAAGTACGATCCTGTTGCCGTAAATCCTCTTTTTCAGTTCTCTGGCACCCTCTTTGATTAGTTGAATTGATTCTTGGTCCGATGCATTGATTAGCGTTGCCGTCTCCTCCAGGTTTAATCTTTTTTTGGAAAGCGATTTGTCAATTATCTCTCTTACCTTCTCAGGAGTTGGCACTGCACTATTCAGATACTCCCAAATTTCATCCGTATCGATAAACGGCTGCATGGGAACATCGGGAATTCTATATTTTTCAGGTGTAAATTGCATACGTTTTATAAAATCTCACTTTATTACAAAGATAACATTTACCAAGCAATTTTGCACCATTAAAAATGAATAAATTTTGACTATCATGCAGTTCTGTTCTCTTTTTATATTATCCGGGTCACTCCTTTTTCAATTTCAGAATCAATTTGCTACCGGATTTATCAGAGTGATTAAAGAGATTTGTATTTCCTCCCAACATTTTAGACGGCGCATGACAGAGAGGGGCTTTTTTTGCCAGTTTTCAGCTTCTGTATTTTGCCGCTTCCCTGCTTCTGCTTTTTTCTGTGATAATTATAGACATCAGGATTGATGCAATCAATATGGTAATTATGACTATCAGTGAGAACCATGAATGTTGAGCAAAAAAATTACTTATTCCCCCAAAAGCGCTTGAAATCATTTTTGCTCCGATAAAAAGGAGTATGACGCTTACGCCAGTTTTCAAATACCTGAACATACTCATAACCCCTTTCAGGGCAAAGAACAGTGAGACCAGGCCCATCACGGCAAAAAGATTTGAGGAGATGGCAATAAAATTCTCTTCAGAGGGAGTTAGTATGCTGTTTGACCCCTCTTTTATTACGCCAATAATGGCAGGAATGGAATCTACAGCAAAAAGGATATCTGTTGACCCGATGACTAGCAATGTTAGAAAAAGGTTTGTAATCAGAATTTTATCATCTTTTCTTGTAAAGAAATGCGGAGAATGGACATTGGGATCGACCGGAAAAAGCTTTGATGCACTCTTATAGAGAATATTCGACTCCGGATTCACGCTCTCCTCCTCTTTGGAGAATGCCATTTTATAGGCTGTCCAAATAAGCAGCAGCCCAAAAATGTAGATTAACCAGTGGAACTTTTCCACCAGTTCCATCCCGGCAATAATAAACAGTACGCGCAAAGCAATTGAAATGAGGATGCCAAGTTTCAGAAGTTTAGGCTGATTGTCCGCTTTAATCCCCATCATTGAAAAAATGAGGATAAAGACAAAAAGATTATCTACCGATAGTGAGTATTCAGTGAAATAACCAGCAATAAATTTTGACGCCATTACAGGCCCTGTACGTACAGCACTTCCGGAATCCAGTGGGAAAAGTAAAGCGAGCGACAGGCCGAAAAGCAGTGCAACGGATACCCATACGGCAGTCCAGCTTAATGAAGACCTTAAACTTAAGGTACTACCTTTAAGAGATGTTAAGGACAGGTCGATAGCGTAAACAACGGCAAAAATTGCTATAAACGCAAGCCAGTAAATTGTTATTGAACTCATCTTGTGACGATTTATAATACAATGTTTATAAGGGACTCGCGACTGTTGAAGGGTATTTCTGCCGGTCAAAAATCACTCAAAAATATCACTTATTTTAATCAGTTGTACCCGGGAAGATGTAATTTATGTTAAATGCACATGTTTTTTTGATCTAAATCTCTCTTGTCAAGTTTTTTTAGAACGATGTTGCCCTGTTTTTTTTAAAAATATGTACCTTTGTGTTTCGGAAACAATTTATCCGGAAAATGGGCATTCCGTTAATAAACTGCAGGAAAAAACTATCATTTCATGTCAAAAATAACATTCAGAGGTTTGGGAGTAGCACTTATTACCCCCTTCTGTGAAGACGGCTCTGTGGATTTTGAGGCGCTTTCGCGGTTAATAAGATACCATTTGGAGAATGGTACAGATTATATTGTGGCTTTAGGGACTACAGCTGAAACACCTACGCTCTCGAAAAAAGAGAGAGAGGAAGTGGTCAAGTTCATTGTTGAAAAGGTAAATGGCAAGATTCCCGTTGTAATGGGTGTGGGGGGCAACAATACCGCCGAATTAACAGAGGAGCTTAGGAGTAGCGATTTCTACGGAATAAGTGGAGTGCTTTCAGTAACACCTTATTACAACAAGCCCACTCAGGAAGGGCTTTATCAGCACTATTGCGCTCTATCAAAAGCCTCTCCGGTACCTATCATACTATATAATGTGCCCGGGAGGACCGGGGTGAACATGACGGCCGAAACAACACTACGCATTGCGCGTGACTGTAAAAATATTGTAGCCGTGAAAGAAGCATCGGGCAACCTGGAACAGATAAAAACCATAATAGACGGAGCACCGGAGGGGTTTTACGTTATTTCGGGTGATGATGCCATTACTACCGATGTGATACAACTTGGCGGAATAGGGGTAATCTCGGTATTCGGCAACGCCTTCCCGAAAGAGATGGCCTGGCTGGTAAAAAATGCTCTTGAAGGCGATGCATCAGAAATCCGCAGGAAGATGAATGAAGATTTTGATACACTTTTCCATCTTATGTTCGTTGAGGGTAATCCTGCAGGAGTAAAGTGTCTCCTTTATCTGAAAGGTATGATAAAAAACAGGCTTCGCCTGCCATTAGTGCCTGTGAGTGAAAAAACTCTTCAACAAATTAAAAAAGAACTGGCTAAGTTCAGCTGATTGAAAATTCTTTCGGAATATTTTTGTACTTTTGTATTTGCAAAACAAATCAATCATGTTTAAAATGAAGAGAGTTTTATTTTCATCAATACTATTGTCAGCAATGATCACCTCAGGTTGTACTCAGAAAAAGACGACATATGCCCAGGGGGGGCTTGACCTCTCAAATATCGATACATCAGCCTTATACGGCGAAAGTTTTTATAAATATGCTACCGGGGGCTGGCAGGAGGCCAACCCCATTCCCGATGAACATGCCCGTTACGGCTCGTTCGACAAGCTGCGCGAAGAGAATCAGGTGCAGATACAATCGCTGATAGAAGAGCTTGGAAAAACTGATAATCCCGCCGGGTCAAACGCTCAGAAGGTGGGTGATCTCTATATGATGGGTCTTGACAGCGTTAAGCTAAACAGCGATGGCGCAACTCCCATTATTCCACAACTTGAAGAAATAGCAGCTGCAAAGGGAAAAAAAGATATCATACGTCTGATGGCAAAAATCAGCCGTTTTGCTTCGAATCCGTTTTTCGGGTTTTCAGTAGGGCCCGACGATAAAAATAGCGGGATGAATATCGCCCATATTTACCAGTCCGGTATCAGCATGGGTGATAGAGATTACTACCTGTCAGAGGATAGCCACTCCAAAATGATACGCGAAGAGTATAACAAGCTTATAAATGCTCAATTCCGTAATGCTGGCTATTCTGAAGATGCTGCCCTGAGGGCTGCTGAGAACGTTATGAAAATTGAAACGGAACTTGCCGGCGCTCACATCACAAAAGAGATGAGGCGTCAGCCCGAACTGAATTATCATAAAATAGCGGTTGCATCACTCAATAAAACGATTGCTCCGTTTGAATGGGATTTATATTTTAAAGAGGTGGGAGCCGAAGGGATTGATAGCTTAAACGTGTCGCAGACAGAGCCAGTTAAAAGATCCATCGCAATTATTGAAAGGGAGCCGGTGGATGTTTTGCAGGATTACCTTAGCTGGAAGGTAATCAATTCAGCAGCTGGATATCTGAGTGACGATTTCGTGAATGCAAATTTCGAATTTTACGGGAGAACCTTGAGCGGGAGACAGGAACTTCGCTCTCGCTGGAGAAGGAGCATCGATGCCGTTAACGGGACAATGGGAGAAGCTGTGGGACAGCTTTATGTGAAGAAATATTTTCCTCCTGAAGCCAAGGAGCGAATGCTCAATCTGGTAAATAACCTTAAAACGGCATTGAGTGAACGTATCAATCAGCTTGAATGGATGAGCGAAGTCACTAAAGTGAAAGCACAGGAGAAGCTGGGTACGTTCATTATTAAGATAGGCTATCCCGATAAGTGGAAAGATTATTCCACCCTCGAGATCAAAGCTGACTCCTACTGGCAGAACATAGTGCGGGCTTCTGAGTTTGCATATGCCGAGATGATTGACGACTTGGGCAAACCGGTTGACAGGACAAGGTGGTATATGTCGCCCCAGACAGTAAATGCATATTATAACCCCACGTCAAATGAAATTTGCTTCCCCGCTGGAATACTTCAGCCTCCTTTCTTTTATATTGATGGCGATGATGCTATAAACTACGGTGGCATAGGTGTGGTAATCGGGCATGAGATGACGCATGGGTTCGACGACCAGGGCCGGAAATTTGATAAAGACGGAAACCTGGCCGACTGGTGGACAGCGGAGGATGCTCAACGTTTCGAGGAGAGAGCCAAAGTGCTGACCGATTATTTTGATAATATTGTTGTACTTGATACCGTTCATGCCAACGGCAAGTTCACGCTTGGTGAAAATATTGCCGACCATGGGGGGCTGCAAGTTGCACATCATGCTTTCCAAAGCACTGCCCAGGCACAGACTGGAGAGACTATTGACGGTTTTATGCCCTCTCAGCGGTTTTTCCTTAGTTATGCCAATCTCTGGGCAGGGAATATACGTGATGCCGAAATTTTGCGGTTGACAAAAATTGACCCGCATTCCCTCGGTCGATGGCGTGTTGACGGAGCACTACCACATATCGATGCATGGTACGAAGCATTCGGTATTGAACCCTCCGACCCAATGTACCTGCCCGCCGAAGAGCGTGCTTCTATCTGGTAAAAATAGTTTTGTGAATTACAGTTAATTATCAAATATTCAATATTAAGATGTTTTCAGGAATAGTAGAAGAGGCCGCAACAGTTGTAGCGCTTAGCAAGGAGAAAGGAAATCTGCACATTACCCTTACATGTTCCTTTACCGGAGAGCTGAGAGTAGATCAGAGCGTGTCGCATAACGGAGTGTGCCTCACCGTGGTTGAAATAGATGGCGACAGATATACGGTGACTGCCATCCGGGAGACTCTGGAGAAGTCGAATCTAGGCCTTCTGGAGATAGGAAGCAAGGTGAACCTTGAACGCAGTATGCCTATGAATGGACGCCTTGATGGACATATTGTTCAAGGGCATGTCGATCAAACGGCTGTTTGCAAGAATGTTGTGGAGGCAGATGGCAGCTGGTACTACACCTTTGAGTACAAGTTTGACAGGGATATGGCAAAGAAAGGGTATTTGACTGTGGACAAAGGCTCAGTAACAGTAAACGGGGTTAGCCTAACAGTTGTGGACCCTGAGGAGAACAGCTTTAAGGTGGCAATAATACCCTATACTTATGAGTTTACCAATTTTCACCAAATACAAAAGGGAACAGTAGTGAACCTTGAATTTGATATAATAGGTAAATATATAAGCCGTATAGTGGCACTGAACTATTTAGATATACCGGGTGAGTAGAAAGGTAAACATGATTCCACTACACTATGGAGTGAACTTTTTCTTTAACCTGAAAAGAGTAAATATGTTTATTTTTGCGGTTGCGGGAAAAGTTCGAAAAAGTTTGACATTAGTGAACGGATAACGTATAATATGGATTTTCTTGAATTTGTATCCAATCGCCAGAGCGATCGTGCATTCGACCCTGATCGAATGGTGGAGAGAGAAAAAATAGAGCGGATAGTTGAAGTGGCTCGTCTTGCCCCTTCAGCATGTAACGCCCAGCCATGGCATATTATAGTTGTAGATGATTTTGAATTGAAGAACAGGGTGGCCGAAGCTACCTCAGCTCGTTCTTTGGGCATGAATCATTTTACAAAACAGGCCCCTGTTCATATTGTGCTGGTTGAGGAGAAGGTGAACTTATCTTCAGGAGTCGGGGGCTGGGTAAAGCAAAAAGACTACGCTCAGATGGATCTTGGCATAATTGCCGCCCATATTGTTCTGGCTGCTCATGCCGAGGGGCTTGGCTCCTGCATACTGGGCTGGTTTGATGAACCTGGTATGAGAAGGCTATTGTCAATTCCTGAATCCAGGAGGGTGTGGTTAGATATAGCCGTTGGGTATAGCGTGCAGCCTCTAAGGCCAAAAAAACGTAAGCCGCTGGAAGATGTGGTTTCGTACAATGGCTACAAGAACAACATTAAATAATAGATTATTAAAAAAAGCAGATTGGCCGGAATGAATAGTTTATAAAGATTAAACTTTAATCTTTTTAACAAGATGTTTGTGAAGTTTTGTTGGTGACATCGTAAAAATATGTCATCTTTGTATTTTCAAAACATTTATGAAACAAGGCGGCTTAGAGCTGGTTTATATACCGAAACAGATGATTATTAGGAAAAAACGTTTCTCTTTGTTGATCGCTTTTCTTACGGTTGCCGCTGTTGTTTTTGCACAACATGTGGGCTCCAATTCTCCCTATAGCAGATATGGGTATGGACTTCTGTCTAACCCGGCGTTCGGCGCTTCCGAGGCTATGGGCGGAATCAGTTACGGGTTGCGCAGAAGCCAACAGGTAAACCCCGGCAACCCTGCATCCTATTCAGAGATTGATTCACTAACATTTATCTTTGATATGGGGGTATCGGGACATTTGGCACATATGGATGACGGTACAAACAGGCGTGATTTCTATAATGGCAATCTTGATTATATAGCCATACAGTTTCCGCTTTTCCGAAATGTTGGTGCCGGCATAGGGCTTCTTCCCTACTCAAAGATGGGATATGAATATGGTGCATCACGTTCATTGCCCGACTCACACTATATTGAAGCCTACAGGGGATCTGGGGGGTTAAGTCGCGTTTTCAGCGGGTTTGCATGGGAGCCAATACAAAATTTATCTGTGGGGGCAAATTTTTCCTATCTGTTTGGCAATTTTTCACGCAGCAGTGTGGTTACCCCCACATCTGCATCTGCACTGGTGAGCGAAAAAAAATATATGTACACTATACGTGATTTGAAATATGATTTTGGTATTCAGTTCACCTATCCGTTAGGCAAGTCGCGGGAATTGACATTCGGGGCAGTATATTCTCCCGAAATAAATACAAAAGCCGATGTTAATCCCTCCAAGATGCTTTATACCGGAGATCCTTATCAGAATCCCTGGTTATCACCTTCTCAGGTATTGGCCACAGATACGTTGCGAAAAGCAAACTTTCAGTTGCCTCATACTTTTGGTGCAGGTGTTACATACAGAAGAGGGAACCTATTGGTTGGGCTTGACGGAACCTACCAGTTATGGAAAAATACAAAATATCCTGATCTGCTAGATGATATGGCTGAAAAAGACCGTTTCAACAACTCATACCGTTTTAATGCCGGCCTGGAGTACGTGAAAGATCCTATGAGCCCAAATTTTTTTCATCGTATACGTTTTAGAGGAGGGGTCTCTTACGAAAATTCCTATACCAACTTCAACATTAACGAGCCTGTTAGCGGTAAAGATGTAGGTATGGGAACCTTCAGCGAGTATGGTGTAAATGTGGGGGTTGGATTGCCCTTTCTCGACTATATGTCCGGCCGCACCTCAATGCTGAACATTGGGTTTGGCTACACAAGGCAGCAGCCAGATGCTGATTTTATGATCTCTCAGGATATGTTTAAGATATCAATAAATGTTAATATTAATGAGCTATGGTTCTTTAAACGGCAGTTTAATTAAATAATCTATCAGCTTGAAAATGAAGAAAAGTATCTAAATGATTAAACTTTTCTTTTAACATTTTGTCAAAACCTCAACAGAGAAATGAAGGAAACAATTTAAAACATTAAGTAATATGAAAAAATTATTATTATCTGGTTTCGTGGCTATCATAACGATAGTTGGCGCTGGCGCCCAGAAAGCAGGATACGATCCTGTAAAAGCACCTTTCGGACACGGACAGGATAGTATTGACTGTCGTCAGAATTTAAGCCTAATGCAAACATCAGCCAAAGCTGAGGCCTATGAGGGTGCTTTGAAGCCATGGGCTTCAGTATATGAAAAATGCCCCGGGTCGAGTAAAAATATCTACATCTACGGCCCTCGCATTTTCAAGTCTCTCTACGAGAGTGAGGCTAATGAAGCAAAGAAAAAAGAATATCTGGATAAGGTTATGGAGATTTATGATACACGGATTAAATACTTTGGAGAAGAAGATGCCAAAGGAACCATCCTTGCATTCAAGACATATGACTATCTAGAGATGATGGGATCCAAGGCCGATCAGGGAGTTGTTTACGATTGGTTAGGAGAGGCAATAGGTGAAATGAAAGGCAAAATGTATCCCCTTGATGCATATTCATACTATATGGTGGCTTCTCTAAGCGAATACCTGAACGATAATTCGAAAAAAGACCGTTTCATAAAAGACTATTTCATGGTAATGGGATACGTTGATCAGGCTATTGCCGATGCAAATGCAGCTGATGATAAGGCTAACGCCGATTATCTAGGAATGGTTAAAGATGGAATAGTTAAAGCATTTGTGGGTAGTGGCGCGGGAGACTGCAAGACACTCACCGAATATTATGCCGATAAGGTAGAGCCAAACAAAACAGACAAAGTGTTCCTCAACGAAGTGCTTAATGCACTGGGATCTGTAGGTTGTTCTGAAACCGATCTCTATTTTTCCACTTCAGAGTATTTGTACGAGCTTGAGCCTTCTGCTGGTGCTGCCATAGGGCTTGCCAACAAGAGCCTGAGGGACAAAGATTACGATACTGCTTTGAAATATTACGAGGATGCAGCCAGGATGGAGACCGATAAAAATAAGTCTTCCGATTACATGATGCAGCTTGCCGGTATATTTTCTAACCAGAGAAATTTCGCCAAAGCAAGGCAAGCAGCATATGATGCGTTGGAATATAATCCCAACAACGGTGAAGCATATATTCTGATCGCTCAGTTGTATGCCAGCTCAGCTAACAATATATTCTCCGAACCTGAAAAAGCTGGTTTGGTTTATCTTGCTGCTGTTGATAAGCTTCAAAAAGCGAGAGCTGTTGATCCCAGCGTAGCTTCTAAGGCAAACAGCCTTATCAACAGGTATTCAGCTGCTTTCATGGATGCCGAGACGGCCTTTATGATGGGAATAAAAGCTGGTGAATCTATATTTATCCCTGGTTGGATTGGTGAAACCACAACCGTACGGTTGAGATAATAATGAAAACAAACAGGAAAAGTGTTGAATAAACAACACAATATAAGATACAAACGGCTCATAACAACCACCTTTATTGTGGTTGTTATGTCGCTTTATTTTATATCTTGTAAAGACAAGAACGAAGATCTTGTGGCATTTGATTACAACTCTGAGCTTGTTCCCACAATGGTCACTGACACTATCTCAACACTTATTTCCGACTCCGGCATTACCCGTTATAAACTGGTTGCTGATGTATGGATGGTATTCGACAAGGCAAAGGAACCTTACTGGTTTTTCCCCGAAGGGCTCTATCTGGAGCAGTTTGCACCCGATTTTGAAATTGAGGCAACGATAGAAGCAGATACCGCATGGTATTACAGCACCAAAGATATGTGGAGGCTGAAGAAAAACGTCCATGTTGAAAACATGAAGGGAGAGCAATTCGACAGTGATGAACTTTTCTGGGATAAAGAAAGTGCTAAAGTTTATTCAGATGCATATATTGAGATAAAGAGTGGCGAAAAGGAGATAAAGGGCTATGGATTTGAATCTAACCAGTCGATGACAGAATATCGAATATTCCGTCCCCACGACGGTATATTCCTGTTTTCAGATAACCCACCCTCAGACACGTTAGAGTCCGGAGCACTAATTGAACCGGATGTAGAACCTGTATTGTCAGACAAAGTGCAACAGGTTGATAAAAACAGATAAAAAACATAACAAATGCCGGATTCTTTGCTAATAGGGTGGTGGATTGCATTTATTATTCTTTCCCTGTTCTTTTCAGGCATTGAAGAGGCATTCACTTCCTCAGACAAGCTTAGATATGCTGTAGGAAACCAATCTGCAGGCTTTTACAACTACTTGCTTAATGCTATTTACCGCCATCCGAGAAAGTTCCTTACATCGCTAATGACAGGGAAGGTGATCGCGCTGGTGTTTTTTGTATATTTCACAATCCTCATCTCTCACCATAAGCTTGATGGCATAGTGCAAAGCTCCCTGTTACGACTGTTGCTAGTCATTATATGTGTAACAATCATTACTTTGCTTACCGGTGAATATATTCCACGCATCCTGTTCAGGAGTAACCCCAATTTTTGGGTGAACCTTCTTATTATTCCTGCTTTTATTTTTTACATACTATTGTATCCATTCGCGTCATTTTTCGTACTGCTTTCACGACTGGTATTGAAACTGTTTGGCATCCGCCCGCCTGAATCGAATCAGAAAGCATTCACCAGGGTTGACTTCGATACCTATCTGAAGAAGAGTATCGACGATATGGGAAAAGAGAGAGATGTTGACTCCGAGGTTAAAATTTTCCGTAACGCGCTTGAGTTCTCTACCATGAAAATAAGGGATTGTATGATTCCGAGGGCAGATATCGTGGGGGTTAGCTTAGATACAGACCTGAATACGCTGAAAGAAAAATTTATTGAGACAGGTATCTCCAGAATTCTTGTCTTTAAAGAAGATATAGACAATATTGTAGGTTACATTCACATGTGGGAGATTTTTAATAACCCTAAGGACTGGACAAACAATGTGGCTACAATCTCCTTTGTTCCCGAAAGCATGCCGGCAAACCGGCTTATGAGCGATCTGATGCAACAGCATAAAAGCATAGCAGTGGTAGTGGATGAGTTTGGCAGCACATCGGGCATTGTGACCATGGAAGATCTGGTGGAAGAGATTTTCGGGGATATTGAAGATGAATACGATGTGGAATCGAAATTCGTGAAACAGGAGGGAGAGAACGAATTTATTTTATCGGGCCGTGTAGAGATCGACCACCTTAACGATGTGTATAACCTTGATATTCCGGAATCTGACGAATACTCAACCATAGCAGGATATCTTCTGCATCACACTCAACGTTTTCCAAAGACTTATGAGACAATAACCATTGGGAAACTGACTTTCAAAATACTGAAAGTTACAGCACGTAAAATTGAGGTAGTGCGATTAACAACAGTAAACGACAGAGACGACAAAATAACATTTTAATGCGATTCATGCTCATATTTCTTAAAAAAAATATCTTTATCTGCTTTATTTTTACTAACTTCGTGCCCTCATTTGAGTCAGTATTTTTAATGTTTAAAAAGTTATAAAAGATAGTTAAATGGCTACTTTACAAAAGATCAGAGATAAAGGTGCACTTCTGGTAATAGTTATTGGCGTTGCGCTTCTTGCGTTTGTTTTGGGAGACCTGTTCACATCAGGATCGACTTTTTTAGGAAAAGTGCGCGACAAGGCGTTCCTGGTTAACGGAGAGGTTATATCTACACAGAAATATGCCGATAAGATCACGGAGTTCGAGGAGTTTCAAAAGATGGTCAGCGGTCAGACATCACTCGATGAGAATATCTCTTCCCAGATCCGTGAGGCAGTGTATCAGCAAATGGTCCGTGAACGTCTTCTTGCTCATCAAACAAAAAAATTAGGTCTCACAGTTACAAAAAAAGAGATCAACGACCTGGTACACGGAGAATTTATTTCACCTGTATTGCAGCAGCTGCCTTTTTTCATTGATCCGCAAACAGGAATATTCAGTCGTCAGGCACTCGTCGATTTTATAAATACCATAAACATGCCAAGCCCCAATCCTCAGGAGCAGGCTTTAGTGAACAGATACAAATCATTGTGGCTCTTCATAGAAGAGATGGTAAGAACACAGCGGCTTGAGGAGAAGTACATTTCATTGTTGTCTAATGTAGTTATTGTGAACGAAATGGAGGCAAAGACCTCTTTCGAACTCTCACAGCAAAACGCAGACATAGAGTATGTAATGCAGAGCTACTTTACTATTCCCGATTCGGCTGTAACAGTTACCGATAGCGATATAAAGGCATTTTACGATAAGCATAAAAAATCGTTCAGGCTTGAGACTCCACTTGTTAAACTCTCTTACTTCACTAAGGAGATTGTTCCTAGTGAGGAGGATTATGCAGAGGTGGGGGCCGAGTCTGAAAAAGCTTACACGGAATTACAGAACAGTGCAAACCCTGCTGCCATAGTAGCCGACTATTCAGACACCCCTTACAGGGATGTGTTTGTAAGCGAAATAATGCTAACCCCTGATCAGATAGAATTTGTACGTTCGGCAGAGATAGGCGAGATGTTCGGGCCTGCACGCGATGGAGATTCCTATCAGGTTTATAAGCTGATAGACAGGACAACAGCATCCGATTCTGTTCACCTCAGAATGATGGCTATACCCGATGCATCCGTTGTAGGGCAGGATTCGGCTGTGACAAACTTCACAGACAGCATATACGGATTATTGCGCGACGGGCATACTTTTGCCGATGTTGCAAACAGCCTCAATCCTTCCTCCAATGGCGGTGATGTTGGTTGGGCAAGAGAAATAGATCTTGTAACATTTGGTTCTGATTTCGTGAAAACGGTTTTTAACTCTCCGGTAGGCCAGCCGTTAAAGCTAGTGGTTCCCGGGCAGCAGCTTATTGTTCAGGTTGAAGAGAAAACCCGTCCTGTAAATAAATATAAGGTTGCGATAATCAATATGCCTGTCCCTGCAAGCGAGAAGACCTCAAACAATGTTGACAACGAATTAAATCAGTTTGTCTCAACACCAGGTGTAGGAGAAAAATTCAATGAACTGGCCTCTGAAAGAGGGTACATGGTTATGCCTAATGTCACTGTTTCTGCAAGCGATCACTCGCTTGCTCAGTTGCCTGGCTCTCGCCAGATTATTACGTGGGCAGCTAATGAAAAAAAACAGGGTACTGTTAAGAAGTTCGATCTTACCAATTTGAGGGTCATAGCCCGGGTTGAACAGGTGGTCCCTGCCGGCACAACACCTTTGTCCGAGGTCTCCTCAGGTATCCGCATGCAGCTGGTAAACAAGAAGAAAGCCGAGAAGATTATTGCCGGCTTGCAGTCAAAAAGCCTTTCATCAATAGATGACTATGCCTCCGGGATGAACTCAAGTGCCGACACCGTGCGTTTTGTAAACTTCAATACCCGCAATATTACAGGATTGGGTTTTGAGCCCGTGCTGAATGCAGTATCTGCTTTTGCGCCGCTTAATAAAATCATTGGCCCTATGGAAGGCAATATGGGTGTTTACGTAACAAAGGTTACCGGTCGTACCCAGGGTACTGAGGAATATAATGCCGAAGGACAGAAAAACATTATTATGAGTAATAATGCTTATCGCCTTCAGATGCAGTCTTTTGAAGTGTTGAAAAGAAAACTGGGGGTTGAAGATAATCGGCACAAATTCTTCTGATTCATTCCATTTTTATATTCACACTTCCGTAACAGACAATAAAAAAGGGGCGTCTTATGCAAGACGCCCCTTTTTTTAATATTCCATTTAATTTACTGTTCTGTAACTACTGTATCTCAATTTTGCCGGTTTGTTCCAGCTGCATTGTCTTACTCGGTTGATCGCATACTTCAGCAGGCCCGAAGTACTGTATAGGGCCCGGATATACATAGTCGGTAGCTTCAGCCCACTTGTCCCTCTGGCTTTTAAAGTATTTGAAAGGCGCTCCTTCCAGATCAACCAATGCTTTCTGAATAACCGGTTTTAATTCTCCGTTGCGGTGTTCCATATTCATCATCATGGTAATTGGTATTCCGCCTGCTATCCATTCGCTGGCCGGAGCAGTGGTATTACGTACTGATGACATGTACCCGGTCTTTCCTGCGGCAATAAGCATTGATGCCGTGTACCCGAGTGAATAACAGTAGTCGGCATCATAGTTAGAAGGTGCTGCACAACGTCCTTCATACCCAAAGAAGTGAGTGATGCTCGCGAATTTGCCATTATATTTTCCCTCTCCTTTCCATATATCGAGGCGTTTTTTCACCATTTCAGCCAAAAGCTTCTCGGTCTCTATCAGCGAAACCTGCACATTACCGTGAGGGTCGCGATCAAGTGTAAGCTGGCGTGCAACCGTTTCCGGCAGGCTGGCATAGATCTCTGCATTCTCAGGCGACAGCTTGCTGATTATATAGTCGCGTTTTCCTGAGCGGCGAACCAGATCAAACTCTTCCTGGTTATCAGCAAGGAAATCATTCAGTTCCCTGATCAATTTCTTCATTGCCGGTATAAACTCTATCAAACCTTCAGGAATTACCACAGTCCCAAAATTCAACCCTGCCTCGGCTCGTTTTGCTATTACCCCGGCAATATAGTCAATTATATCATCCAGAGATTGCTTTTTTGATTCAACCTCTTCCGAGACGATGCATATATTTGGATGTGTTTGCAGTGCGCACTCCAGGGCAATATGCGAAGCAGACCGGCCCATTACCTTTATAAAGTGCCAGTATTTTCGTGCCGAGTTGCAATCGCGTTGAATGTTCCCAATCAATTCGGAATATACTTTGCATGCCGTATCGAATCCGAAAGAGGTCTCAATCTGTTCGTTCTTGAGGTCGCCATCAATGGTTTTAGGGCATCCTATAACCTGTACTCCTGCGTTTATTGATTCATAGTATTCTGCCAGTACACAGGCGTTTGTGTTTGAGTCATCTCCTCCAATTATTACCAATGCTTTTATATTCAGCTTTTTCAGTATCTCTAAACCCTTGTCGAATTGTTCTTCTGTTTCCAGCTTAGTACGTCCGGAACCAATTATATCGAATCCTCCCGTGTTGCGGTACTCATCAATTATACCGGATGTAAGTTCCTTATATTCGTGGTTTATCAGGCCTGCGGGACCAAGAATAAAACCATATAGTTTACTGTCAGGATGCAATCTTTTTATTCCATCGAAAAGTCCAGCAATCACATTGTGTCCACCCGGAGCCTGTCCGCCCGAGAGAATTACACCGACATTCACCGGTTCATCCATTCCCGGTTTACCGGTTGTCCTGATGAATTTTACGATTGGCATTCCATAGGTGTGAGGGAAAAGTTGCTCTATTTCTTTCTGATCGTTTACCGAATCAGTAGCGGCACCCTCTTCAATTGTCACATTGTCCATTAATCCTTCAGGCATTTTGGGCTCATAGCTTGCCCGTGCAATTTGTAAAGCGCTTTTTGTCATTGAAATGAATTTTATGATTATTTTCTAACTTTAAATGCAGTTCGTTCGAATCGAACCCCAAAAATACTATTTTTTCCTCAAAATAGTGAATATTTTCGATAAGTTAATAGAGCAGAAGTCAAGTAAAAATCAAAATTTCCAACTTCAGTGAACAATTTCGCCTTATTTGCTATTAATATGATAATACATGATTAAGGCAAAGTAAGTGAGAAGTTACTGCCCATGGCTATTTATCGCTGTTTTTGGTCCCAACAATGGTAAATTTCGCGAATTTAAGCAACAGCTGTTTTCTCCCTGCAGAATCGAACTCCACAAAGGCACGTCGGTCGTTGCCACTCATCTCGATAGATGTAACCACGCCGCGGCCGAATCTTTCATGCTCAATTATATGGCCTACAGCCAACTCTTTAGCCTCTTCCGATAATGGTATATTTGAAGGCCTGTCATGCACGGGGACAAATTTTCTTTGAGAAGTTACCCGGGAAGCGGGAGCGTTTTTTTTCTGAAACCGGCTCTCTCGTCCCAGCCGTTCTTCACGCATCGTACCCCAGAAATCATCCGATGGTGCAGAACGTGTAACGCCGGAGGCAGCAGAACTTTCCATGGAGATAAACGACCTGTCAATATCATTCAGGAACCTGCTCTCCTTAGCCTGGTTGATAACCCCGTTTTTAAACCTGCTTTTTGCGTAGGTGATGGTACATGTTTTCTTTGCCCTGGTAATTGCCACGTAAAACAGGCGGCGCTCCTCTTCCAGCCCCCGTATTTCTGATTTTGCCATTGCCGAAGGGAACAGATCTTCCTCCATACCCACTACGAAAACATGATTAAATTCAAGCCCCTTCGCTGAATGGACTGTCATAAGGGTCACCTTTTCATTATCAGCTTCCTTGTCTGTATCCAGGTCTGTCAGAAGTGACACTTCCGAAAGAAAATCGGCCAGCTGAACTTTCTCCTCACCCTCCTCCAGCCTGGAGGTAACAAACTCGTTTATTGCGTTGAGCAGTTCCTGAATATTTTGCATGCGGCTCATCCCCTCGGGTGTCATATCATCGTATGCATCCTTAGCAATTCCGCTGTCTTTAATCACTTCCTGCGCCAGCTCATAAGCGTTGAGCGCATCATTTTTATTGATAAAATCGCTGATAAGTTGATGGAAACCAGCCAGTTTTTTTGCTGTTCCAGTGTTCACATCCAGATTATACTCCAATGGTGAAGCCACTATGCTCCAAAGGCTAGTGTTATGAAGTTGTGCTGCCGAAGAGATCTTACCAAGCGTTACATCGCCTATTCCCCGTGAAGGATATTTGATGACGCGACGAAAAGCATCTTCGTCATTGGGATTCACAATTAGGCGGAAGTAGCTGATTACATCTTTTATCTCTTTACGCTGATAGAACGATAATCCGCCGTAAATTCGGTAAGGTATATTGTTCTTTCTCAACGCCTCCTCAAAGATACGTGACTGGGCGTTTGTACGGTACAGAATGGCAAAATCACTGAAAGCATCATGATCTTCAAGCCTCCTCCGGGCTATTTTGTTTGAGACAATGAGGCCCTCTTCGAAATCGGAAAAAGCACTTTTGATTTCAATTTTCTCCCCCTTTTCGTTTTCAGAGAACACCTCTTTGTAAATCTGTTCTGTGTTCTTTTTTATAAGGCTGTTCGCTGCATTCACTATATTTTGTGTAGAGCGGTAGTTCCGTTCAAGTTTAAAAGTCCGTGTTTCAGGGAAGTTGGATTTGAAATTCAGGATATTATCGATTTTTGCACCTCGAAACGAATAGATACTCTGCGCATCATCACCCACCACACATACTCTGTGGTGCACATCGGCAAGCTGTTTTACAATAAGATGCTGTGCAAAGTTGGTGTCCTGATATTCATCCACCAGAATATATTGAAACTGATTGCGGTATTTCTCCAGCACATCCTTATGGTCGCGGAATAAAATATTTGTGTACATCAGCAAGTCGTCAAAATCCATGCTGTTCCCCGTTCTAAGCCTGTTCTGGTACTGCTGGTATATCTCAAAGAGCATTGGGCGCCCGGACTTGCGGTCGAACTGCATTATCTCAGCGTTGGTTTCGTACATGGCAGGGGTTATAAGGCTGTTTTTGGCCCGCGATATCTGTCCATGTACCGGCCCCGGCCTGTATATTTTGTCATCAAGGCCCATATCCTTTATGATAAGCCTTATCAGGTTGTTTGAGTCAGATGAATCGAATATGGTGAAATTCGACTGGAATCCAATGGCTTCTGCCTCATTGCGCAAAATGCGCGAAAAGATTGAGTGGAAGGTGCCCATCCAGAGGCTGCGTGCTCTTTTTTCGCCTACCAGTCCAGAGATACGCGATTTCATTTCGCGTGCGGCTTTATTGGTAAATGTGAGGGCAAGTATGTAGTATGGAGGGAGGCCCTGTTCAAGCAGATAGGCTATCTTATATGTAAGCATACGTGTTTTCCCGGATCCTGCACCCGCTATCACGAGTGACGGTCCGTCGCAAAACTCTACGGCTGCCCGTTGCGCATCGTTCAGTTGATTAAGCAACTCTGAATATGAATTCTTTTTGGTTTTGTACATAACCACAAAAGTACGAATTTTAGGTGTAACATAATAAAAAAACCGCTCCCTGCTGAGAGCGGTTTTTATGATGATTATCAATAACCGTTACATATTTTATTTGAATATGTAGCGCAGGCTTAGAGCGAAACCGCTGAACCAGTAATCGTTATAGTCGTTGGTAAAGTTAAACGACGGTTTCCAGTCGAGTGAAACATTGAATGGAGCACCCGGGAATTTGTATTCAAGCCCGCCAATCAGATCAGCTCCAATAAGAAATGAGTTACTGTAACGATCCTTGTCATAGTGTATTCCCCCAAGATGTGCACCAAGTCCCACATACCAATCCAGTCCCGGTGCATCAGGAACCGGTTGATGGTATTCGTATAATCCTGTCAACTGGAAATATCGGGGAGATGCCGAGAGAATAAACTCACCAGCACTTGCCGGTGCAATAAAGTGTTTCAGTGATAAACCACTATCGTATCCTAATCTGACACCAAATGCAGTTTGATAACTCTGAGCGTTGAGTGTGGTGGCAAAAGCCGTAATCAAAAGCCCGGCTATAAATAGTTTTCTTAGTTTCATAAGTTAATGTTTAAATTAATACCAATTCTATTTGTATCTTTATTCGTTTTGGTTTGTAAGTATGATAACAAATTAACGGTTGATTTGTTTTGTGGCTATTGAATTTATCCCTGTCTCACTTCCCCTTTACAATCTTCTTTATCTCGTTAAGCTTATTCAATGCTTCAATTGGCGTTAAATTATTTACGTCTAAGTTCATGATTTCATCACGTACCTGGCTCAGTATAGGGTCGTCAAGCTGGAAAAAGCTTAGCTGATAACCTTCCCGTTTTTTTATAAAGTCGTTGATCGGTTTTTTTATGCCATCTTTTCTGTTTGCCGTCTCCATCTCACCCAGGATAGCATCTGCACGTTTGGTTATGCTTTGCGGCATTCCGGCCATTTTTGCGACATGAATCCCAAAGCTGTGTTCGCTTCCTCCCGGAACAAGCTTCCTTAGGAAGATCACTTTCTTGTCTATCTCTTTTACGGCCACATTGTAGTTTTTTATCCGTTTAAACGTTTTCTCCATCTCGTTAAGCTCGTGGTAATGCGTGGCGAAAAGTGTTTTTGCCCGTGCCTTTGGGTTTTCGTGTATATATTCCACTATGGCCCATGCAATAGATATCCCATCGTAGGTGCTTGTACCCCTCCCCAGCTCGTCGAACAGGATAAGGCTTCTGTCCGAAAGGTTGTTAAGGATGTTAGCGGCTTCGTTCATCTCAACCATGAATGTTGATTCTCCCAGTGAGATGTTGTCTGATGCGCCCACACGTGTAAAAATTTTATCTACCAGCCCTATCTTCGCTGATTCAGCAGGAACAAAACTGCCAGTTTGTGCCATAAGCGTTATAAGTGCCGTCTGTCTCAGCAGGGCCGATTTCCCTGCCATATTAGGCCCAGTAATAATAATAATCTGTTGTGAGTCTCTGTCCAGATATACATCGTTCGCAATAAATGGCTCGTCCGGTGGGAGCTGCCTTTCGATTACAGGGTGGCGCCCTTCTTTAATATCAATGACGTCTGTTTCGTTTATTTCAGGGCGCATATAGCGGTTTTGCTGTGCCACATTTGCATATGACAGCAGGCAGTCGGCACGTGCAATAATACCTGCGTTTGCCTGGATAGCCGGAATATACTCTATCAGGCTTTCCGTCAGTGAAGCATAGATTTGATTTTCGAGTGAAATAATTTTCTCTTCCGCACCCAGAATCTTCTCTTCATAGACTTTCAATTCTTCAGTTATATATCTTTCCGCGCTTACCAGTGTCTGTTTGCGGGTCCAGTCTGCAGGAACCTTATCTTTGTGTGTGTTGCGCACCTCAATGTAATATCCGAACACGTTGTTGAAGGCCACCTTCAGTGAAGGTATACCTGTCTTTTCACTCTCGCGCTGCTGGAGTTGCATCAGGTAATCTTTCCCTGAATAGGCTATATCCCTGAGTTCGTCCAGTTCTTTGTTTACGTTTTTTCTTATATACCCTCCCTTGTTAAGCAGTGCAGGCGGATCGGGAACAATCTCTTTCTCAATTCGGTCGCGGATATCGGGACAAGGATCCAGTTTTTCACCCATTTCCCGCAGGCTGTTGTCGGCAGATGCCATAAATGCCTCTTTGATGGGCCCTACAGCCGTGAGTGCCACTTTAAGTTGTATCACCTCGCGGGGTGTAATTCTGCCTACCGCTGCTTTCGATACTATTCTTTCCAGATCGCCAATAAGTGAGAGTTGTTGAGCAAGAATCTTTTTCAGCTCCGGTTCTCGGAAAAAATACTCCACCACGTTCAGTCTCGCTTCAATCTGTTTTACATCTTTCAGTGGAAAAACAATCCAACGCCTCAGCAGTCGCGATCCCATGGGAGATATGGTTTTGTCCAGCACCTCAAGAAGGCTTTTCCCTCCCTCATTCATCGGTGAAATAAGTTCAAGATTACGTACCGTGAACTTGTCCAGCCTCACGAAACGTTCCTCCTCTATCCTGTTCAGGGTATTAATATGTTCAATCTGTGTGTGCTGTGTAATATCAAGGTATTGCATTATAGCTCCCGAAGCAATAATGCCCTGAGTGAGATTCTCCACACCGAAACCCTTCAGGTTTCTGGTTTGAAAGTGGGACTGGAGCCTTTCCCTTGCAGCATCTTCTGTGAAAATCCAGTCGTCCAGTTCAAATATAAGCCAGTTGGGGCCAAACGCCTCTTCAATTTTTTTCTTGTTACCCCTTTCAATCAGTACCTCTTTTGGGGTAAAGTTTGACAACAATTTGTCGATATCGTCTCGGGTACCTTCAGATGTAAGAAATTCGCCAGTAGAGATATCTAGAAAAGCAATTCCGAACAGGTTGTTTTTGGCAATATGAAGTGCGCACAAGAAATTATTTTCCTTGTGGTTCAGAATCGTGTCACTTATTGATACACCTGGAGTAACCAGTTCTGTAATACCCCGTTTTACCAGTTTTTTTGTCAGCTTCGGGTCCTCCAACTGATCACATATTGCAACGCGTTTCCCGGCGCGCACCAATTTAGGCAGATAGGTATCGAGTGCGTGGTGCGGAAATCCTGCCAGCTCAACAAACTGTGCTGCACCATTTGCCCTTCTCGTGAGCGTGATACCCAATATCTCCGATGCTGATATTGCATCATCAGAGAATGTCTCATAAAAATCTCCAACGCGAAACAGCAGAATAGCATCGGGATGCTGTTCCTTTATCTCGATGTACTGTTTCATCATTGGTGTTTCTGCAATTTTCTTTCCCACTAATTTTTCTCCTTGATAGGTTTTTCAAACAGCGAAATTACAAAAAAAACAGGACTATCGAAAAGCGTTTTCAATCCGTGATATTTCCGGTAAGTTAAAATGAAAAACAAATGGTCTCCGGTTTATTTTAATTCCTTTTCTTCAGGTTAGTCAAGAAGCAGCTGTTTTAACTCCTCTACCCCTTCCGATGCCCCTTTTTGAATATGATGAATATCATAGCGCCTTGTTTGCACATCTTTCGGATCAATCAGGTAAACCGGTATGTTTCTTTTAACGTAGTCAAGCAATCCCGCTGCCGGATAAACATTCATTGATGTTCCAATAATTACGAATATATCTGCCTGTCGGCACAACAGTTCCGCTTCCTGTATCATAGGAACCGCTTCTCCAAACCAAACAATATGCGGGCGCAGCTGGAATCCTTTTTCGCACTTGTCACCCAGGTGAATGTCGCATTTCCCCGGTTCAATATCATATATCAGCGATTCATCGCCGGTAGATCGTACTTTCATCAGTTCCCCGTGCAGATGAAGCACCTTTTTACTTCCTGCTCTTTCATGCAGATTGTCGATGTTTTGGGTAATAATATGTACATCAAAATCTTTCTCAAGGGCTGCCAAACCATAGTGACCGCCGTTTGGTTCCGCTTTTAGCAGTTCTCTGCGTCGCATATTGTAAAAGTTCAAGACCAATTCCGGGTCTGTTTCAAACCCTTCAGGCGTAGCTACCTGTTCCACCGGATACTGTTCCCACAGTCCTCCTGAATCTCTGAAAGTAGCTATTCCGCTTTCGGCACTCATGCCTGCACCTGTTAATACAATCAATTTTTTTCGCATAAGATTTCACTTTTATCTTCAAATTTAGTTTTTTATGCCTAAAAACAAAATTATTTCATATTAAAATCGTACTTTTGTGTTTAAAAATCGAAAAAAGAAAAAAGTTGATGAATAAATTAAGCTACGCGCTGGGGATGAGTATGGCTTCCAACCTTATGAACTCGGGGCTCCGTGAACTAGATGTAGATTCTTTTGTTAAGGCATTTACAGATGTCATGAACAACACAAACCTCTCTATGAGCCCTCAGGAAGCAAATGAGGTAATACAGTCTTATTTCAGAAAAAAAGAAGATGAGATGCTTGTTGGTAATCTGAAGAAAGGAGAAGCTTTTCTGGAGGAAAACAAGAAAAGGGAGAATGTAATAACTCTTTCCAGCGGGCTGCAGTACAAAGTACTTACCAATGGGAACGGGGCTAAGCCCAAAGCTACCGACAGGGTAAAATGTCATTATCATGGCACACTTATCAACGGCAAGGTTTTTGACAGCTCTGTCGAAAGAGGCCAACCTGCAGTATTCGGGGTAAACCAGGTGATCAAAGGCTGGGTAGAAGCTTTGCAGCTTATGTCTGTTGGTTCTAAATGGAGATTATTTATTCCCTCTCATCTTGCATATGGAGAACAGGGAGCCGGGAACTCCATCGAACCCAACTCGACACTTATCTTCGATGTGGAATTATTAGGAATAGTATAAACAACATATTAAATATCAAAAGAACAATGAAAGGGAAAAATTTATTTTCAATTGCCGTTATGGCATTAGGCAGTGTCTTATTTATGTCCTGCAATACAGCATCAACCCCGAAAGCATCTTTGAATAACAGCATCGACAGTGTTTCTTACGCTTACGGTGTAAATCTTGCCGATCAGGGCGGATTAATCCAGTTCATGGAACAGATGGGTATTATTCAGAGTGCATCAAGTATTGAGTACGATTACCAGATGAGAATTGCTGCAGCTGACTCCTTGCAGAAGCAGACATTACAGAAAGAGATGAACGCTAAGATCGACTCTTTAAACAAGGTAAATGCACCTAAGTTAAACCAGTTTATCAAAGGTTTTCGTGAAGCAATGAGTGGCGGTGAAGAGAAAACTGCTTACATTCAAGGGTTAAGTATCGGTTCTCAGGTGTCTCAGCAGATGATACCACAGTTTAACCAGATGCTTTTCGGCGAAGATTCAACAAAGAAAATCAATAAAGATCAGCTGTTGTCAGGGCTTATTGGTACATTGAAAAACGAACAGCTTGCTATCTCAAAGATGGATGCAGGAGTGTTTGTCAATTCAGAAGTTGAAAAGGCTCAGGCCAGAGAAATGGCTCGGCAGGAGGAAGAGTTGAAGGTTCAGTACAAGGACAGCATTGCTGCAGGTGATGCATTTCTGGCAGAGAATGCCAAAAGAGAAGGTGTTGTAACGCTTCCCAGCGGATTGCAATATGAAATTCTTCGTGCCGGAACCGGAGCTGTTCCAACTGATACCGATAGAGTAAAGGTTAATTATCATGGTACGCTGATCAATGGAGTTGTGTTCGATAGCAGCGTCGACAGAGGAGAGCCTGCAACATTCGGCGTTACCCAGGTAATCCCCGGATGGACCGAAGCCCTCAAGCTGATGCCTGTCGGTTCTAAGTGGAGATTATATGTTCCCTACGATCTGGCTTATGGCGCACAAGACCGTGGCACCATCAAACCATTCTCCAATCTTGTTTTCGATGTGGAGTTACTGGGAATAGAGAAATAAGTTACTTCCTTAAGTATAAAACAAATATTAGGGGTGGCCGTCGGTCACCCTTTTTTTGTTAACTGTTTATGGATACTCTTCCTGCAAAAAGTAAATATAGTGAACCATAGGCTGTAAAAGTAAGGCGGAGTTAAGGTGAATAGCAGGCTGGGGAAAAGCCCGCTTTTTCTGCTAGTTATCTATATGTTCCAAAATTGCTGTTTGCATTGTTATTTTGATATAGATTGTCACAAAATAGTATAAAAATAGCACGAAAACACTCTTTTGCTTGGATAATGTAGTTTAAAGATGTAAATTTGCAAAAATTTAGATTGAAAAGGTTATATACTATATGCAAATGTTAAATATCAAACCTGACATTTTTTTACTCTTTAAGTAAAACCCGGAGAAGTGTAAATTAAACACTCTGTCCGGTTTCAGTTTGATGTTTATTTAAAAAAAAGTTGAAAAAATTATGTAATTGAAATAATATACATATATTTGTGAACAGATTAGTTTCTATATAAATGTTAATTGGAATCGAAATTATATAAATTATAAAACGTGTGTGCAGCTGAGAGCTGAAAAACAAGGGATGTTAAGTTAAAACCACATTCATTAAATTAAAGTTTATAATAAAAAGATATTAGGAAAGTGTTTAATTTAAAAGTAGAGTTTATGAAAAGAAAACTAACTATGTTTTTGGCCCTGTTCTTTATAGGAATAGGGATTGTCGCTGCCCAAACTCAAGTGAGAGGGACAGTGGTGGATGAAGCCGGAGATCCTGTGATAGGTGCCACAATTCAGATTAAGGGAACTACACAGGGAACGGTAACCGATATTGACGGACACTTCCGTTTATCGGCACCCGCAGACGGGACACTGGTAATTTCATATGTGGGTTATAAAACACAAGAAGTGCCTGTAAGTGCAAATGTAAGAGTTATTTTGATTACTGATAGTGAATTGCTGCAAGAAGTGATAGTTGTCGGTGCAATGGGTATTACCCGCCCACCTCGAGCAACTGGGTATGGACAATCTGTAGTAGATCCAGATGATGCGATTCAAAAAGCTGAACCAGACTTGTTTCGCTCTCTAGAAGGAAAGATTCCAGGTGTTCAAGTAAGTGCCTCTTCAGCAACTGCAGGTAGTGCAACTAAAGTGTTGATCAGAGGAAATTCTTCATTTCTGGGAAATAATGATCCGTTGTATGTAGTTGATGGGATTCCTTACAGTAATCCTGAAGTAACAACTGGGAATAGATTAACAACTGCAGGTGCATACGGATCTGGAATTTCGACATTGGATCCCAATGATATTGAAAGTATGAACGTTCTAAAAGGTGCTGCAGCTGCAGCTCTATATGGGAGCCGTGCTGCTAATGGTGTTGTGCTAATTACCACAAAAGCAGGAAGAAAGGGCATAAGAACTTCTCAAAAAGGATTTGAAGTAACTTTGACATCTTCCTACACAACAGAAACAATTGCATCTCTGCCTGATTATCAAAATAGTTATGGACAAGGGTCCAATTTCCTATATTCTAATGCTAATGGATCGTGGGGACCTGCATTCGGATCAGAGGGTTATGCAACAATACCATTGTATCCAAATTACAAAGCTGCATTCCCTGACTGGGAAACAACAATTCCTTATCAGGCATATCCAAACAATGTAAAAGATTTGTTTCGAAAAGGGGGGATATTTGATAATTCTGTGAATATTATGAGTTATAACAATAAGGGTAGTTTCAGTACCACTATTTCGCATCTTGATCAAGATGGGTATATCCCTCATTCTGAATTTGAGCGTACTTCTTTTAGTATTGGAGGAACTCAGAAGCTTGATAATAATTTAGTAGTTGGAGGGACACTGACTTATTCGAGGACTGTGCAAAATGGTCCCTTTTTTGGTGCGGGTAACTATGGTGGATCAGTTAGCTCATTTGCCCGTGCAATGTTGATTCCCCGAAATGTAGACATGGCAGGATTACCTTTTGAAACCGCCGACGGACGTAATCTAATGGCGTTTGGAGGTGTTGATAACCCCTTATGGTCATGGAAATACAATACAATTAATACTGTTATGGATCGTACGGTCAGCACTGTGAATGCTGCATATGATTTTACAGATTGGTTATCTGCAAGCTATCAGTTTGGATGGAACCAATATGAGATGGATCGTAAACAAGTTATTAATATTGGTTCTGTAGGTCCTGAGGATTTCGAAGGATTAGGTCAAATTACCAACGATAATTATACTACTCAGGAATTAGAGTCCAACTTTAATCTTACTTTTAAACGTAAGTTTGAAGAAGATTTTGATTTAAGGGTCACTGTAGGGCATAATGTTAACCAAAGGATTATACATACCTCTGATGCTATTGGTAATAAAATGATATTTAAAGGTATAGATAATGTTGGAAACACACAGGAGCAAACTGCAAGTGAAGAAAAATCCAAGAGGAGATTGTGGGCTATATATGCAGATGCTTTGTTAGGATATAAAAATTACGCTTTTTTGAATCTTACACTGCGTAATGACCACTCTTCGACATTGCCGGTTGAGAATAATAGCTATTTTTATCCAGCAGTAACCGGCTCTTTTGTGTTTAGCGATGCTTTCGAAATAGATCCAGATATTTTAAATTTTGGTAAAGTTCGTATTGCTTGGGGTAGAGTAGGTAATGATGCAGGTCCTTATTATGTAAATGGTACGTATCTTCAGGATACTCCATTTGGCGGAAATCCTATAATGTTGTTGCCAACCACAACATATGACGCAGAGTTAAGACCTGAGTTTACTACCGAATTTGAAATTGGAACTGAGCTTCAGTTCCTTGAGAATCGGATAGGTTTGGATTTTACTTGGTATGATAGATCCACAACCGATCAAATTGCTCCACTCAGTTTGCCTTCTTCCACTGGTTCGAGAATATATTATACCAATTTCGGTGAATTAAATAATAAAGGAGTGGAAATAGGTGTTAGGATTGTTCCTGTTCGGGTGAGGGATTTCAAGTGGGAGATATTCGCAAATTATACGAAGAATATTAGTAAAGTTGTTTCATTAGTTGAGGGTATTGATCAAATCACGTTATCGACTGGCTCAACCTCCGAACCCCAACCGACATTAAAACCAGGCCTTCCTTATGGTTTCTTACGTGGTACTGTGATTGCGCGTGATGACGAAGGTAATCTCCTTGTGAATCCGAACAGTGGGGCATATATAGAGGATCCGGAATTAGGCGATTTGGGCGATCCATATCCTAACTATAAGGTTGGAATTGGCAATACATTATCTTATAAAGGAATTTCTCTGAATGTTATGTTTGATGCAAGAGTTGGAGGAATACTGATATCAGGACCTGCATCCGATATGTTAGGGCGTGGAGTCACAAAGGATACGGAAGATCGTTTGGGTTCCCGTATACTTCCTGGTGTTTTAGGTAATCCTGACACTCAAGAACCGCTTCTTGACGCAAATGGCAATAAGATACAAAACACAATACAACTTTCGGAAAATGATTTATGGTTCTCTCCATCAGAAGGTAATACTTTTTCTATAAATAGTGTGGATGAATTCCAGGCATTTGATGCTACAGTATTTCGCTTAAGTGAAATATCCTTAGGCTATGATTTACCAAAAAAGTGGTTGCAAAATACATTTATAGGTTCTTTAAATTTATCTGTAATAGCTAGAAATCTTTGGTACTTTGCTCCGGGTTTCCCTAAATATACAAATTATGATCCGGGTTCCAATGCATTCGGTAGTGGTAACGTGCAAGGAATCGACCGTGAAAGTGCACCTTCTACAAGAAGAATCGGATTTAATGCTAGACTAACATTTTGACAATGAACATTAAAATGATTATGAATATGAAAAATATAATGAAGCTTTTTTTAGGCTTGTCTTTTGTTTTATATCTTGGAAGTTGTACCAAAGATTATCTAGATATAAATAAAAGTCCCAATAGTCCAACAACACCTGAATTGAATCAGCTCCTTTCTGGTAGCCAATATTATATGGTCCAGGCATTAAGTCAAGGTAATTTTATCGGGACAGGCCTTTCTTCCTATGTGCATCATTTGGTATCACGTGAAGTTCAGAACTATGGAATGACTCCGGGTGCGAACAATACATTTAATACATGGAATTATCTCTATACTTATGTATTGACAAATTATGATGCAATAATCAAGAATGCAGAACCGGAAGGGAACCTCATTTATGCTGGCATTGCAAAAACTCTTAAAGCCTATACTTTTTCTGTAATGGTGGATCTTTGGGGGGATATTCCATATTTAGAATTTAATGTCCCGGGATTAAATGCTCCAAAACCAGACAATAGTAAGGATATATATAATATACTTATTTCCTTGTTGGAAGAAGGGCTTGAGAATCTGAATGATGCAGAGGCTGAAAATTCTTTAAAGCCTGGGAAAGATGATTTTTTTTACAGTGGGGATAAGAGTGCTTGGATTAGGTTGAACAATACAATTAAATTAAAATTGTTATTACAATCACGCAATGCAAAATCTGATATATCAGAGTGGCAGAGTATGTTAAATGCTTTGCTTTCAGAAGATGCTTTCATTAAAGCAAATGAAGATTTTCAGTTTTGGTTTAACAATGTTACTAATCCCAGCAATGAGCGACATCCTGCGTACGAATCGTATTCGGGTCAGCATACTTATTTTATCAGCCCCTACTTCTATGAGACAATGATGGGACAGACCTATAATACAATTGACAACCCATTTGCAGGTATTGAAGATCCACGCATCCCCTATTACTTTTATAATCAGAAGTACGGGGGGCATGGAAATAGTCCTTCTGAAAGCCCGCATGAATATCGCAATGGAGATTTCATTTCAATCTTTTTCGCAACTACTGGGCCAAACTCAGGAGGAAGCAATGATAATTCATATACAAAATTTGCTATTTATCCTATGGGTGGTAAATTCGATGCAAGTTATTTGTATGATCCGGAAGAGGATGAAGGTGGAGAGAATGAACCTGATCCGGATCAACGTGTAAGTACTAAGGATGGGACTGCTGGTACGGGTATTGCTCCGCACAAAATGATTACTTTCTCATCACTTAAGTTTATGCTTGCTGAGTTGGCTCTTAGTGGAGAAACAAGCGCCGACGCTAAAACTTTGTTACAAGAAGCTATTATTGCTGCTTTTGATCATGTTAACAGTGTTGTTGAAAAAAATGGCAGTGCTAATCCGGCTCCAAAAATCTCTAATGAAGATAGAGATGCTTATATTGAAGCTGTACTTACAAAATATAATTCGTCTAACGCTGAAGGTAAGATGAGAATTATAATGACCCAAAAATGGATACATAACTTTATGAATCCTGTGGATGTGTACACTGATTATCGTCGTACGGGTTATCCTCTTTTCTTCGATGCAAGTAAGACTCAAGACCCTGGCTTTGGAGTTAATCCTACAGTTACGGAAAGATCGGATGCAAGAGTTCCGCTTTCTAATTTTGCTACCTTCCCACGGTCTCTTTATTATCCAACTAATTCGGAAACAGAGTTGAACCCAAATATAACCCAAAAAGCTAATCTATCTATTCCATTTGTGTTTTGGGATAAATATAAATAATAATTAAAAAAAGTATGAATATGAAGAAAATATATTTGGCATTTTTCACTTTATCTTTATTGTTTATTGCACTAAGTTGCGATAATAAAGAGTTGCCGTTTCCAATAGATGATGTTAAGAGAGGTGTTGTCATCGATATTGTACGTACAGAAGGGACGGATGGTGTACTGTATAGAGATCAGACTGATGGTAACTACAAAGTCACACTATCCATACCGAAGCAGCAAGGAGATTATTCATTTATGAAACATGCACAAGTTGTAGCTGTATTGGAAAGAGTAATACCTGATCCTACAACGGAAAATCCCGAGAAGACCAAGACTGTAAAAGACGTAAAGATCGTGGAAGATAATATCACGTCATTTCCTACAGATGTAACACTTAACATTGCAGATATATATAGTAAGTTTGGATTAGAGACTCCAGGATTGGGTGAAACTCTTTATTTTACGACAAATGCTGTTTTGAACGATGGGTATGTAGTTACAGGTTGGACTGAACAAATGGGATTTAACAACAGAGCTTTTACTGGTTGGCGGGTAGGAAGTAGAGCTTATTCCTACAATGTGCGTTATTCAGTAGTATGTGAGTTGATCTTAGATGCTTTTGTGGGTACCAACACTGTTACTGTAGATGAATGGTGGGGTGAAACTCCATACGAAGTTGAAATTACAAAAGTAGCTGATAATAAATTAAGCATTGCTGGTCTTTATAATGGAGAAGCTACTAATCCTTTAGTAATTACAATTAATCCAGTTGATTACTCTATTTCATTTGATAAACAAGTTTTAGCACCAAACTCCGGTGCCTGGTGGGATAATCCATCTTATAATAACTTCGCTTTAGGAAATGGCACAGGCATAGTGGATGCATGTAATACTAAGCTCAAATTCAGTGGTTCGGCTTCTGTTAATGCAGGTAGTTTCTCTGGTACCTGGGCTATTGAATTAGGTAAATAAAGTTATATATTATCAATACTTCGGTAGATATTCAATTAAGAGGCTGGTAATCAATACGTTGTGCTGCGTTTTTTGCAGGCTCTGTATTCTATTGATATTCATGACATTACAGAAATCATCTTAAAAACTTACCGAAGTATTGATATAATATTTCTAAATGATTTTATCATCGCTGAATTGATAAATTGATTTTAAGTGCGAAAAGAGGGTGATTCATATGGATTCTACCCTCTTTGTTTTGGGGCTCGCTCAACACGAACATTCTCTAATCGGTGTAAGTCCGTAACACGCCCGATAGCAGGAAGTGTATAGCCAAGAGCAAGGGTGTTCATTGCGTGATGAATATTTTTTATACCTTCTTATATAGCTCCAGCACCTTTTTAAGACGTAATTTGGGTTTTCTCCAGTTCCGGGGCCAATTAGTAAAATGAATACCTTTCATTTTCCACAACTGACTTTAATTACTTTCTAATAATCACACCTTGCTGATATGTGATATATAACACAAAACAAAAGAGCTAATACGTGAAAAACTATTCGCTATAGATATAAAAAACCACTATATTTGTAATTTTTATAGTTTCTTTTCTATTTATGTCGCGTATTTCTGTTTTTTTGCTGTTTTTGGTTTCTTTTTTTGCATACAGCTCATGTAGCAAAAGGAGTGATTCGGTTGCTTTAGATCGGTTAAAGCAATGGGATAGCATGGTGGACAGATATCCGAAACAGGTTGCCGATAGTTTGAAATTGCTTAATCCGTCAACCCTTTCCCGTTCCAACAGAGCTTATTATGAGCTTTTGAAGGTGATCTCTGACGACAAGACGTACGTTAATTTCACTAGCGATTCACTGATTAACGCTGTCAGTGATTATTACAGGATACATAATCCGAAAAACAGGAATTATATTCGTGCGCTTGCTTATCAGGGGATAGTGCGCACAAGGATGGGAGTGAAAGACAGTACCGTTTACGACCCGCTCAAAGAGGCGGATAAGCTCTATGCGTCTTCATATGTGCCCGACCCGTCATTAGGGTATCTAATAAACTATTTTCTGGGAAATATTCACTACAATAACAGAAATTATAAGCTGGCCAATGATTATTTTAATAAAACCTTAAAATATGCCCGTAAAGAGAGAGATTCAATACATTTGTTCGATACGTATCTGGCTCTATATTGGAACGAGATGCAGCAGAAAGATTTTGTAAAGGGAAAGTTGTATCTTGATACTATCTCAACTTTTTATGACAAACTCCCGGGAAAAGAATATTTTATCTTGAATGCACAGTCAATATATCACGATATTATTGGTGAACCGGAAAAAGCATTGGAGAGAGAAAAAGCTAAATTGCTTTTGTTCAGGATTCAAGATGAAAAAATAGAGATGTCGAGGGTAAATTACAATATTTCCAACATTTATGTGGGTCTTGAACAGTTGGACAGTGCTATGCTTTATGCGCAGATAGCTATAGGCTGTATTGAAGATATCTCCTATAGGCAGAATCATCTCTATTATCAAAATGTTGCAAACATAGCAGAGAAACAGGGTAATTTTGAAATGGCAAACAGATACCGGAGAGAGGCTTCAGATCTATATAAGAACTCAGTTAGGGACAGGCTGGATACTCAGATTGCAGAGTTGGAGAAAAAATATGATCTCACGGAAGCGGAGAACGAGGTGTTGAGAACTCATCAGCAGAACCTGAGAATTGTTATTGGAGCACTGATACTGGTTATAGTGGTTATAGTTATTGCAATGAACGCTCTGCGATTGAGAAGAATGGCCCGGCTAAAGCTGATGAACGCAGAATACAAGATGCAACAGCAGGAGTTGCAGGCAAAAATAATGATGGATGAGGCACGAAAGAGAAAGTGGTTGCTGCAGCTTTATAGCAATATCTCTGACCGGCTCACGTTCCTGCAGGGAGAATTTGAGATGCTTACGCAACGGTATATCTCTTCTCATCCGAATGTGTATAAAGCGATGGAGAATATTCTGAAAAAAACTGATACAGATCTCAGAGATATTACCAACACGCTGTCACCCGACGATGAAACATTCTACTCTTATACAAAGTTGAAGAACGAGCAATGTGACTTTAATGCAAATGAGAAAATGTTGCTGATGCTGTTGGCGTGCAATGCCGATAACAGGCAGCTGGCCACTTTTATGAACACTACCGTGGAAAGTATTCGTGTAAGAAAATCGCAACTCAAGAAAAAAATGTCTGAAAAAGGACTCGAAACCTCTCCTTTTTTTGATTAATTACCGTTAAAGTCGCACAGGGTAACACTCATATAATTAGGCAGATATGCCTGCTGGTGCCGTTAAAGTTGCATCGGGGTATTGACTTATATGTCATTACTGTATTACTTTGTGTCGTAATTATATAATTTGAAAAACGTTTTGAAACGCGCATGAAAAATATTTAACATTACAAAATAATTATTTTTAGTTATATTCACCTAAAACAAAAAAATAATAGCAGTATGAAAAAAACTATGTTGTCGTTATTCTTGATTGTTGTGCCAATTGCACTTCTGTTGCCCTCAACTATAACAAATGAGGTAAAGGATGATTTGGAAGATAGAATTGAATTAGGAAGAGAGGGTGGTACAACCCGGATTGCGAATTCTCGCACTATGATGAGCATGACTGTTGCTGAACCGGTTTTAGTGGAAGCTCACAGCTCCAGGAATATTGTCACAATCTCAGTACAGAACTACCGTGGTGGAGCATGGGTGGAAATAATTGGATCAAAAGGTGCAAAACAGTACTATTTTGAAGTGTATGATATGGGATTTGACGTTGTAAGCCTGTCCGGGCTTCCTGCAGACAAGTATACCATTCGCATTATGTTGGGTACCGAGACATTTACAGGAACATTTAAGAAAGGAATGTATGGAAACAATTAACAGAAAAGAAAGATCGGGAGGTATTCGTAAATATTTGCTTACGGATGTGGCTTCATGCACTTTCACATTCTCGGATGGGCTCAAAAGTAAGGTGAGCTCAATGCCCGATAAGGAAGTAGTACTTGTTAAACTGATTCCCCGAACATCTAAATCGAAAATTTTCGAGAATAACGTTCTGAAGAACTATTCATCGGCAAGAAACGTGAAAGAACTGGCTAACCTGTGTCATTACGACTGTTTAAGGACATTTACCCGACATTTCAAGAAGAGCTTCGATCAGACTCCATATCAATGGATGATTGACCGGAAAATGGAGGAAATATACTCATTGGTACAAAATTCTGATATCTCAATAACAGAGATCTCAAAAATGTATGACTTTAAAAGTGTGTCGCACCTGGTAAATGCATTCAGTAAAAAATTTGGAATATCACCTCACAAGAGCAGATTATCGAACGCTATCTGACTCTGCTTTTTTACAAATAGATTTGTTAACACAATCTCTATTAAATAGGTTGGATTAAAAATTTCCTTGTGTATGGTGAAATTGAAAAGCGCCTCTCGTGAGAGGGCGCTTTTTCCAATATCAGATTGCTTGAAGGATTATATCCAGCGCATATATGCAAAATCCATCCTGTGGGGCAGATCGGGATTTTTAGGGAATATTCGTATTCCATACTGGTGTGTTCCGGGATCGTTGGGCGACTTGCTTGTTTCGAAATACAACAGGGTGCCTTCTTTCTTTACAAGCTCAAACTCGTACGAATCAATAAATTGCGGTTCTTTTGTCATTGTGTCGTGGTCAACAACTACACACTCAACACCAAAATCGCAGGCCATATCTTTCTTGTCGATGACAACACGGCCGTAAATCTCTTTGTTGCTGTTGTCGAAATCTACCTTCTGGTTAGGATTGAACTCAAGCCTGATTACTTCGAATTTATCCCATTTCGATGCAGTGTCTTCCTTCCATTTTACAATCTCTTTTGCTTTAGCGTAATTGTTAGCCTGGAGAATATGTGAACGCTTTGCCAGCTTATTGTAGAAAAGATTGTAATAGTCGTCCATCATTCGTTTTGTGGTGAAGTTGGGTGCAATCTCAGCCATTGATTTTTTGATGTACTGTATCCATTCGTAAGAGTAACCATAGCTGTTGTGAGCGTAATATAACGGTATGATTTCGTTCTCAAGCATAGAATAGATGGTAGAAGCATCAAGCTCATCCTGGAAAGACTGGCTGTCGTAAGTCCTTTTTTCGGTTAATGCCCAGCCGGCGCCCTCCCTGTATCCTTCGTACCACCATCCGTCTAACACGGAAAGGTTGAGAACACCATTCATCTCGGCCTTCTCGCCCGATGTGCCCGATGCTTCCTGTGCACGGGTAGGGGTGTTAAGCCAGATGTCCACGCCTGAAACCAATCTCTTGGCAAGGCGCATATCATAATTCTCTAAGAAGATGATCTTGCCAAGGAACTCGGGACGACGCGAAATTTCAACAATCTGCTTGATAAGCCCTTGTCCGCCGCCATCGGCAGGATGTGCCTTACCGGCAAAAATAAACTGAACCGGGTATTTGGGATTGTTGACAATTCTGGACAACCTTTCTAAATCGGTGAAAAGCAGATGTGCCCGTTTGTAGGTGGCAAACCTGCGTGAGAAACCAATTAGCAGAGCGTTGGGATTCACCTCTTCTAGCATGCTCATGATCCTGGAAGGATCGGCCTGGTTCTTTAGCCATCCTTCGGTAAACTCAATCCGGATATAGTCAACTAGCTTCTTCTTCAGATGCATGCGGAGAGCCCACAGTTCATTATCACTCACATCGTAAATCTTTTTCCATATTTCGGGATTCGACTGATCATTAAAGAACGAATCGCCGAAATACTTTTCGTAAAGCGCCTTTACCGAAGATGTAGCCCAACTTGGCAGGTGCACGCCGTTGGTCACATAGCCTACATGCAGCTCTTTGGGGAAGTAGCCTTTCCAGACCGGCTGGAACATTTTTTGGGATACGGCACCGTGCAGTTTGCTCACACCGTTTGTCTCTTGTGCAGTATTCAGGGCGAACACACTCATGGAGAATTTTTCGTTTGTGCCTGGATTGGCACGCCCCATGTCCATGAACTGCTGCCAGGGAATACCCATCTTTTGAACAATGGGTGTCATGTATTTGGCTATGAGCGATTCATCAAAATAGTCGTGACCTGCAGGTACCGGGGTGTGAACCGTATATAGCGATGAGGCACGAACAACCTCCAGGGCTTCGCGGAACGAAAGCTTCTCTTCAACCACGTAGTCGCGCAGACGCTGCACATTTATAAAGGCTGCATGTCCCTCGTTCATATGATACACATCCTTTTTGATGCCCAGCTTCTTTAAAAGAAGGATGCCGCCAATGCCCAGTAAATATTCCTGTTTCATACGGTTCTCCCAGTCACCGCCATACAGCTGGTGGGTGATGGAGCGGTCGTAATCGCTGTTCTGCTCAATATCGGTATCCATCAGATAAAGGTTGATGCGCCCCACGGCCACCTTCCATACGTTAGAATAGATGAGGCGGTCATGGAAGGGTACGGTTAGAATCATTGGAGTATCGTCAGGATTCATCATCTGTGTTATGGGCAGGCTGCCGAAGTTCTGAGGTTCGTAGTTGGCTATCTGTTGACCGTCAATAGAAAGAGTCTGGGTGAAGTATCCGTAACGGTAGAGAAAACCTACCGCAGTCATGTCAACGTTGCTGTCACTGGCCTCCTTCAGGTAGTCTCCTGCAAGAATGCCAAGGCCACCCGAGTAGATCTTCAATACGTGAGATAACCCGTATTCCATACTGAAGTAGGCTACACTTGGGCGCTCCTTGTCATGTGGAATGCTCATATAGTTTTTAAAGTTGTCGTAAATATGCTGGATCCGTCGCATGAGCTCATGATTATTTACCACATTCTCAGTGATATTGGGTTGTAGATTCTGCAGCATCTCAACCGGGTTTTTGCCGCTTTTTTCCCACTCGTCGGGGTCCAGGGTCTCTAAAATTGCTTTTACCTCCTCATTCCATACCCACCATAGGTTTTGTGTAATCTCTTTTAGCGGCCGCAACTGGGCAGGTAATTCTGAATGAACATGAATATCTTTCCATACGGGTGTATTTGAATAACTTGACTGAATAATCATTGTTGTTAGTTTTACTTAATTATTATAGGTTGATTTTATTTGGTAGAGTAGAAAACATTACCATGTCAAGATTTTGAACGATACAGATGCAATTATAATGATTTTAATGTTAATAGCCTAAAAAACATTGTTAAACACCATTAGATGCTGCTGCAAACGTTATGTTTCTAATCTGCTTTAAGTTTATACGGTTTTGACAATCTGATGAACGAGTTGTGCAAAGCTTTGCTGTAGGCTTCCTGGTAGAAAGAGATGAAATGTGGCCAGTCGGCTTTGTCTGATAGTGTGGAGGCACTGTGTTTAAGCATCTTTACCTGTTCGCTGCTCTTCAGCGAAAAATCGCTTATGAGACCGGCAATCTCCTCGGCAACATCCATGTAATTTTCATCGTTGCGGTAAATCACCTGAATTCCATCGTCAAGCCCATTTTTTTTATCACTCCTCTTTTTGGCCCACACCCCGAATCCTGAAAGTGAAGTGGTGATGGTGGGGATGGAGAAGGCCACACTCTCGTGCGGGGTATATCCCCAAGGCTCGTAGTATGAAGGGAACACCGACATGTCGAGGCCTATAAGAAGATCGTAATAGGGAAGATTGAAAATTCCATCGTCGCCATTTAAATATGAGGGAACAAAGATAATTTTTACCCTGTCATTGGGAGAATTACAGATACCAAGATGCCTCAGACGGCTCATTACAATGTCGTGTTGCGGGTCAACAAGCTGGTGAGTAACATAAGGGCAACCCTGCGATGAGTCATTCTTTTCAGGTGGTGTATTGTCTTCCAAAAGGAGTGCCTGCAGGTCTTTACGCGGCCCACTAATCCAACCGGGGACCATGATGAAAGCAATTACATCTTTTGTCAGCTGCGGCATTTTCCTTAGCAGGTTCATCGCATCAATAAAAACATCTATTCCCTTGTTTTTATATTCATATCTTCCACTGATGCCTATAAGTAACGCATCTCTGTGGATTGCGTGCCCGAGAGTCTTCTCCGCTACGTTCATTAATACTTTTCTACCCTTTTTACGTGCATGGTCGTAGGTAATTCCTTTTGGAATGAAATCTTTCTCAAATCCGTTGGGAGTGACAACATCGGGGTGGCGATTAAGGAACTGGGCACATTCTGAAGCTGTTATCTCGCTCACAGTGGTGAAACAATCGACGTTTAGAGCAGCTTTTTTCTCTAAAGAGTGTTTGGCAGCCATATTAAGCTGGCGTGCCATCTGATCGCCGTTGTATCCTTTTAAATGATTATACAGAGGAAGATTGTTGCCGGCTATTGAGCGGCCTAACGAGGTGGCGTGAGTGGTGAAGATGGTGGCAATCTTGGGTACGTACTTTTTAATATAGAGTGCGCCGGTGCCAAGCATCCATTCGTTGAAATGGGCGATTACGTTGTCGGCCTCGAGATGGTGGAAACGATAAAAACTCTCGATAACAAGTCCCGTGGAGTATGCAAATATTGCTGATTCATGATAGTCGCCGTATGCAGCTATCGAGTCCACCCCATAATCAAGCCACATCTTTGTGTAGATATCGTTCTGCTTCTCAAAGAATGGTTTGAATTTCACCAGAAAAACAATAGGCTCTCCCGGCACCAGCCAGCGGCCAGCTCTGATTTCGAGATGCTGATTGTGCAAGGCAAAGTCGCGCCATGATGCGTAAAGTGCCGGATCTTCCTTGAACCATGGACTCTCCTTTTCAAGCCAGATGTCGGGGCCTATAAAGAATATTCTGTCTTTATAGATACTTTGAAGGGTATTGGCCCGGGTTGATAATACGGTGTAGATACCACCTACCTTGTTGCATACTTCCCAACTGGTTTCGAAAATGTAGTTAGGTGTATGCCTGGCATCTGTCTGCATATAAATCCTTTTCTTGAATAAACGCGACAAAGATAATAAAAAATGACTTAACTTTGCACTTTCTATGAATGGTTGAAACAATAAAAATTGATAAACTACAGCTAAGGGTTGAAAAACATCCTAATGTGGCGGCGGCGGATTCATTACTGAAAAATGTTAACATTTTATCGGTAAAGGGTTTGCAGGGGTCGTCACGGGCCATCTTTGCCGTGGGAATGTACAGGAAACATCCGCGAACGTACCTGTATATTCTGAATGACGCGGAAACAGCAGGTTATTTCTATCACGATGTTTTACAGCTTATCGGGCCTGGTGATGTGATGTTCTTTCCCTCTGCATATAAGAGGGCTGCAAAATACGGACAGCCTGATGCGGCAAACGAGGTACTGCGAACAGAGTTATTGTGCCGGCTGCAGGGAGAAAGCAGCCCGTTGATTATTGTAAGCTTTCCCGATGCGCTGGCGGAAAAAACCGTTTCAGCAGTGCTACTCAGGGAGAATACACTTAATGTGTCGGTGGGTGAAAGGATTGATTCGTCATTCGTGAGTGAGATGTTAGACAGTTACGGGTTTCAATATACTGATTATGTGTATGAACCGGGACAGTATGCCCTTAGGGGTAGCATTCTCGATGTATTCTCGTTCTCAAGTGAGTTCCCTTACCGTATTGATTTTTTTGGAGATGAGGTGGAAACCATCAGAAATTTCGATCCGGAGACCCAACTCTCTAATGAGAAATTCAACCATATACGCATCGTTCCGGAATTTGTGAATTCTGATTCCGGAAAGGCATCGCTGTTCGACTACCTCCCGGCAACCTCGGTTATAGGGATAGAAGATATTCGCTGGATATCAAGCCGTGTGGAGTCGCTAAATGATGATTTACTGCATATTGATGTCAGAGATGTGGAGTTTGTAAAGGCAGACATGTTATCGAAAAATGATTTTATTAAGGGCTTAAAACAATTCAAACAACTTCGTTTCGATGTTAAGATGGCAGATACACCCGATGCATCCATCGATTTCAAGACTTCTTTGCAACCGCTCTATCACAAAAACTTCGATTTGGTGAGCAGCTCTTTTCATCAGTTCATTGATGATGGCTATACAATATATGTACTAAGCGATAGCGAAAAGCAACAGAAACGTCTTTACCACATTTTTGAAGATCGCGACGACCCCATCCCGTTTATTCCGGTGAATAAAACTTTGCATGAAGGTTTTTCGGATGAGACACTGAAAATCTGCTGTTTTACCGATCATCAGATTTTCGACCGTTTTCACAAATATAGCCTGAAATCCGACAGAGTACGCTCAGGCAAGCTGACACTTACACTAAAAGAGATAAATCAGCTTCAACAGGGCGATTATGTGGTGCATATGGATCACGGTGTTGGCAGGTTTGCGGGTCTGGTGAGGCTTCGTATAGGAGATAAGGTGCAGGAGGTGATTAAACTTACTTATCTGAATAACGATGCGGTGTTTGTATCAATTCACTCGCTGCATAAGATTTCTAAATATAAGGGAAAGGAGGGTGAACAGCCGCAACTGAACAAACTGGGCTCCGGCGCATGGGAAAGGGTGAAAGAGCGTACAAAATCGAAGATCAAGGATATTGCACGCGACCTGATTAGGTTATACGCCAAACGACTGCAGGAGAAGGGCTTTGCTTACTCAAGGGACACATATATGCAGACTGAACTGGAGGCTTCGTTCATGTATGAAGATACGCCCGACCAGATAAAAGCTACACGCGATGTAAAGGCTGATATGCAAAGCGAGCGTCCCATGGATCGGCTTATTTGTGGAGATGTGGGCTTCGGCAAAACAGAGATCGCTATTCGTGCCGCTTTCAAGGCTGCAGTTGATGGCAAGCAGACTGCTTTACTGGTGCCGACCACTGTATTGGCTACACAGCATTATCATACGTTCAGTGAGAGGCTGGCGAATTTCCCGGTTAAAGTGGATTATTTGAGCCGTGCGAGATCGTCAAAAGAGCAAAAGTCGATCCTCAGCGATCTGAAAGATGGTAAAATAGATATCATCATAGGTACTCACAGACTGGTTGGAAAGGATGTGCAATTCAAGGACCTGGGATTGCTTATCATCGATGAGGAACAGAAATTCGGTGTCTCAACCAAAGAGAAGTTGAAACAGATGAAGGTGAATATAGATACACTCACTATGACTGCTACGCCCATTCCAAGGACTTTACAGTTTTCACTTATGGGGTCGCGTGACCTTTCAACCATAGGAACGCCTCCGCCAAACCGTTATCCGGTGCAGACCGAAGTTCATACATTCGATATGGAAATTATTCGCGATGCAGTGAATTTTGAAATGAGCCGGAACGGACAAGTGTTTATCGTGAATAACCGTATCAAGAATATTTACGAGATAGAGGCTCTTATAAAACGGGAGATTAAGGGAGTAAGTATAGCTGTGGGACATGGGCAGATGGATCCGAAAAAATTGGAGGAGGTAATTGCCGACTTTATAAACCAGGAGCATGATGTGCTTATTGCCACGACCATAATAGAGTCGGGAATTGATATGCCCAATGTGAATACCATTATTGTGATGGATGCACATAATTTCGGGTTGAGCGACCTGCATCAGTTGAGGGGAAGAGTGGGGCGAAGTAACCGTAAGGCGTTCTGCTACCTGCTTGCCCCACCTCTTTACACGTTGAGCAGTGAGTCGCGACGAAGATTGCAGGCGATAGAGAACTTTGCAGAGCTGGGTAGCGGTATTCATATTGCCATGCAGGATCTGGATATCAGGGGGGCAGGCAACTTGCTGGGAGCGGAACAGAGTGGGTTTATAGCCGACCTGGGCTATGAAACTTATCAGAAAATCCTTTCCGAAGCTGTACACGAGCTTCGGAAAGATGAGTTTTCGGAACTCTATAAGGAACAGCAGGAGATAAAAGCATCGGATCTGAACTTCGTTGATGAAGTGCTTGTGGAAAGCGACCTTGAGCTGATGTTTCCGGCTACATATATACCAAACGACTCGGAGAGGGTGGCTATATACCGTGAGCTTGACAGTATGGAGACAGAAACGGAAATACTTAATTTTACCGGGCGGATAGAGGACAGATTTGGAAAAATACCGCAACAGGGTAAAGAGCTGATTAGAATAGTGAGGCTTCGTCGTATTGCGAAATCGCTGGGATTGGAAAAGATTGTACTGAAAAACGGGCAAATGACTCTCTTCCTGATCTCAGATCCGGAATCTCCATATTACAGCTCATCAATATTTGATAATTTATTAAATTATGTGCAGCTCCATCCGCGGCAATGCCGGCTGCGGGAGAATGGAAAAAAACGGTCTGTAATGATCAGTAACGTGGAAACAGTGGAGAATGGAGTAGCTATTCTTGAGGATATGCTCAAAACAGCCCCTCTATAGATAGATAGCGCTCGCCGGTGTCGTAATTGAAAGTGAGAATACGCTTCCTGTCGCTTAGCTCAGTTATTTTCTGCGCTACTGCAGCCAGAGCCGCGCCGGTGGAAATGCCTCCTACGATACCCTCTTCGCGGGCAAGACGTCTGGAATAATCAAAAGTTTCATCCCTGGTCACTTTTATAACACTGTCTATGATGGTAAGATCAAGAATGTCGGGAATAAAACCCGCCCCGAGACCCTGAATAGCGTGTGGTCCCTGCTTCCCCTCGGTGATGAAGGGTGAATCGGCAGGTTCAATACCGATCACCTGCAAGGAAGGGAATTTTTTCTTCAACTCTCTTCCAACACCGGTGATATGGCCTCCCGTACCGATACCTGTAATAAGATAGTCAAGGCCTTCAGGAAAATCGTTGAGTATCTCCTTTGCCGTTTTTTCAGCATGTACATTTGGGTTGGATTTATTCATAAACTGTTGAGGAATCCATGAACCGGGAGTAGCGCTCTTTATCTCTTCGGCTTTTTCTATGGCTCCTTTCATTCCCTTCTCACGAGGGGTCAGAACAAGTTTTGCGCCGTAAAGAGCCACTAAGCGTCGACGTTCAACCGACATCGATTCGGGCATAACAATGATTACTTTGTACCCTTTAACAGCACCAACAAATGAGAGACCTACGCCAGTGTTACCCGAAGTGGGTTCTATGATGGTGTCACCTGGTTTCAATATACCCTGTTTTTCGGCATCTTCTATCATCGATAATGCAATGCGGTCTTTGATGCTGCCTCCAGGGTTCTGCTTCTCCAGTTTAATCCATACATCATGTGCAGGGAATAAACGGTTTAAACGTACGTGTGGTGTATTTCCAATTGCCTCTAAAATATTGTTGTACTTCATAACTATTTTGCTGTTTGGAATGATATGAGTGATACTATGCTCCTGTTTGTATTAATAGTTGTAAGAACGGTTGAAAGAGCGTCAGATCACAAAATCATTCGGGTGAATAAAATCTTTTACGGTTCTTATTTTTACATCTACGGTATTGTAAACCATAGAATAGGGAATTACGCTTTGTGTGAGCCATGCACCACCGCCTATGGTGGAGTCGTGACCGATTACAGTTTCTCCTCCTAAAATTGTTGCATTTGCATAAATTACCACGTTGTCTTCAACGGTAGGATGCCGTTTTACATCGGATAACTTCTTTTCAACATATAATGCTCCGAGTGTAACACCTTGGTATATCTTCACATTGTTGCCTATTTGGGTGGTTTCGCCAATCACTATTCCGGTTCCGTGATCCATGAAGAAATTATTCCCTATTTTTGCTGCAGGGTGGATGTCGATGCCCACCTTTGAGTGAGCATATTCGGAGAAGATCCTGGCAATAAGTGGCACACCAAGGTGATGGATCTCGTGGGCAATACGGTGCACGCATAGAGCGTAAAAGCCGGGATAAGCTATAATTACCTCCTCAAGAGTCTTGGCTGCCGGATCGAACTTCAAATAACAGGTGGCGTCTTCGAATAGCCGTTTTTGAAGTGTGGGGAATCTACTGAAAAATTCTTCAGTAATATCATCAGCCTTTTTTTCACTGGTTAGTGCGGCTATGTTAGAGTGAAATAAACCCGCAGTTTCAATCAACCCTCCGTGTACATTATGCGATTTGGGACAATCGCATATGGGAAACATAAAGGTGATAAAAGAATCGATAATTTTATCCAGTTCGCATTTGTTGATAGGAATGCTGATTGGTGGGGGATTGAACTGTTGTATAAGTTCTAAAGTATTGTTGGTCATTATGATGTGAGTTTAGAAAGAAATTTAATGCAGTTGCTTTTGATAGATAAACGGATAACACGCCTGTTTGTTCCCGGGAGAACTGCATCCGTTTTTTTCGAGCAGATTTATTCCGGACAGATTTATTCCGGACAGTGTTAAATTCCTATAGATTCGCATAATAAAGTTTATTTGATGACCAGACTGGGTTGGCGCCTGCTAAGATGACGAGAGGGAGGGTGGGGGTGTCAGGGTTGGCATGGCTTCTAAATAATTTTAAAGTGAAACGAGATTCCCAAATGAAAATCTCGTTTCTTAAAACTGTTATTTTGTTTTTAATGCCTCAAAAATGAGCTTTTCAAGCTCTTCCGACAGTTCGGGATTATCTTTCACTGCAGCTTTAGCTGCATCGCGTCCCTGTCCTAACTTGGTATCGTTGTAGCTGTACCACGAACCGCTCTTTTTGATGATGTTCAGATCTGCTCCTAAGTCAATAATCTCACCGGTACGAGAAATACCTTCACCGAACATGATATCGAATTCTGCCTTTTTGAATGGAGGTGCAACTTTGTTTTTTACTACCCTTACGCGCGTCGGCCTTCCTATCTGTTCTTCTCCATCCTTTATGGGAGAACCGTTGCCTCGGATATCGAGGCGCACCGATGCGTAAAACTTCAAAGCATTGCCGCCGGTAGTTGTTTCAGGATTACCGAACATGACCCCAATTTTCTCACGAAGCTGATTAATAAAAATGCAGGTGGTGTTTGTTTTGCTTATTGCGGCAGTAAGCTTCCTGAGCGCCTGTGACATCAGACGTGCCTGAAGCCCCACGTTGGAGTCCCCCATTTCTCCTTCGATCTCTTTTTTAGGAGTGAGTGCGGCAACAGAGTCTATCACGATAATATCCACAGCGGAAGAGCGGATAAGCTGTTCAGCGATCTCCAGTGCTTCCTCGCCGCTGCTGGGTTGTGAAATAAGCAGGTCGTCTGTCTTAACACCCAATTTTTCAGCATAGAAACGGTCGAATGCATGCTCTGCATCAATAAAAGCAGCCACGCCACCTACTTTCTGAGCTTCTGCAATAGCATGGATAGCAAGTGTGGTCTTACCGGACGATTCCGGCCCGTAAATTTCAATTACACGGCCCCGTGGATATCCGCCCACGCCCAAAGCCACGTTTAATCCTATTGATCCGGTAGAGATCACCGGCATTTCTTCCACCTTCTCATCACCCATAATCATTATGGAGCCTTTGCCGTATGTTTTTTCAATCTTGTCCATTGCGGCACGCAACGCTTTCAGTTTTTCATTGTTTTTGTTGTCCTTTATTTCTTCTGCCATATTATTTTTTGTTTGATTGATAATTCAGTTGATCTTTCAGACGATTCTTTCAAAGAAACAAACATCTAAATCGGGGGACAATGCAATTAAAGTGTGTGTGACGCACCTTTGCCAATGGCGTTATCCCATCTCTAATATCTGTTTTGCATGATTCTTTGTATCCACTTTTCTACCCTCAATGATGTGCCGTATAATGCCGTTTTCATCGATAAGGAAGGTGGTACGAACGGTACCCATGTATTTTTTGCCCGCCATGGATTTCTCCTGCCAAACGCCGAACAGTTCTACCAGTTTTTTATCGGTATCGGCAATAAGAGGAAAGGGGAGTGAAAACTTATCAATAAATTTTTGATGCGATGTTTCACTGTCTATGCTTACGCCTGCTATCTCGTAACCGGCCCTGAGAAGTTCAGTGTAGCCATCGCGCAAACTACATGCCTGAGCCGTGCATCCCGGTGTGTTGTCTCTTGGGTAGAAGTAAAGGGCAAGCTTTTTCCCTGCAAAATTGCTCATTTTCACTGTCTTTCCGTTCTGGTCAGTTCCCAGGATTTCGGGTATTTTGTCGCCAATATATAAAGCCATTGAATAGTTTTTTAAGTGGGTTACTCGTCAAAGATAAGAAAATAATCGGTAGCCGGAAAATGAATAATTGTCTATTTTTACGTCAGTTTATACATTCCTCCCGGCAGTGATTCTACTAGGTTTTTCACTTCCAGCTCCAGGAGAGTCATGAATAGCTCCGGAACGGGTGTGTTGAGTTCAATGGCGAGCTTGTTCACATGCATTGAGCCGGATCTTTCCAGAGCACTGAAAATCTGTTTTCCCTCTTCCGACAGATCCGGGAACAGCTCTTGTTGTACAGGGAGAGTCTCTTTTTCTTTTGTTTCCCATCCCATGTGGGCAATAAAATCATCGGTACTCTGCAGTAATACCGCTTTATTGTCGGATATCAGCCGATTACATCCGGTTGACATCTTATCATGAACACGACCGGGCAGGGCAAATACCTCCCTGAAATATGAATTCGCGATATCGGCAGTGATTAGTGAACCGCCTTTTACTCCCGATTCTATTACTACCACTGCATCTGCCATGCCCGCGACAATACGGTTCCGTCTCACGAAATTATGCTTGTCAGGATTTGTTTCACTTGGAAACTCAGTTAGCAAGGCTCCGTCTTGAAGCATCTTTACAGCGGTATTGCGGTGCAATTGAGGATATATTCTGTCAAGCCCGTGGGCCAGTACGGCTATGGTTGATAAGCCATGTTGCAGTGCAGCGCGATGAGCGCAGATGTCTATTCCGTATGCCAGTCCGCTGATGATCTGAATATCAGGGATTTTTGAAGAGATCTCGCGGATGAACTTCTTGCAATAATCGAGCCCATACCCTGTAGCGTTGCGTGTACCTACAATACTGATTGTTTTTTCGTGGTTGAAATCGGTATTCCCTTTGGCATAGAGCAACAATGGAGCATCAATACATTGTGTTAGCCGCCTGGGGTAACCTGGATCGGTGAAAAAAAGTAGCTGAAGGTTGTTTTTAGTGATGAACTCCAGCTCTTTTTCAGACCTTCTCAGCACTTCAGGATCACGTATCTCCCTGATAAGTTGTCTCGAGATGCGGGGAATGGCTTCTAACCTGCTTACGCTCTCTCTGAAAATAGCCTCTTCATCACCTATTACTTTCAGCAGGTTACGCGCATGCATCACTCCCACGCCTTTTATCTGAGTGAGTGCTATCCGGTATAAAGATTTGTCTGTTGCCATTTGCTTATTAAACCTGAATATATTCTGCAAACGCTTCGTCAAACACTTCGGGCTTTTTTAGAATGCCGTTAACTAGATTCACCACCTCTATCTTTGCTTTGGCGCACAACGCATTATCCTTTAATCGAATGATTTCTTGGTGGAAAATATATTTCACGCCTGCTCTTTCAAGCTGCGTAACGGTACATTTAAACTCATCCATCCCCCTAAGGGGTACTTTGTAGCGGATCTCAACCCGGGAGACTACTGCATCGATACCCTGAGTATGGAGCTGATGGAAATTCAATCCCACCATTTCCAGAAACTCATGGCGCGTAACCTCAAAATAGTGCTGGTAATTGGCGTTGTTTACGTGGCCTTGCGTATCGCATTCGTAATCACGCACTTTCATTATATGTTCAAAAGCAGGCTGAGTCATTTTCACAATTCCTTTGTTTACTTTTCACTTAATTTTAACCACTCCCGTGCATTTGCAAATGCTTCCATCCATGGGGTGACCTCATGTTTCCGGTATTCGTGTGGGTACCAGGCGTTCTGCCAGGGGAAGACAGTCCGTTCGAGATGGGGCATCATTGCCAGATGGCGGCCATCGAGAGAACAGATGGCAGCAACTGAGTAATCGGAGCCGTTGGGATTGCCTGGATATTCATCATACACATATTTGGCTGCAATATTGTATGCTGATTCAGGTTCAGGCAAATTAAAGCGTCCTTCGCCGTGTGCCACCCATATGCCAAGCTTTGTGCCCTCGAGCGATTTGAACATTACCGACCTGTTCTTCGGAATCTCAACGCTTACAAAAGCCGATTCGAACTTGTGCGACAGGTTGTGTGCCATTTTGGGATGAGAGTCGCCCATCTCAGGATAAATAAGCCCTAGCTCCATAAGCAGCTGGCAGCCATTGCAGATGCCGAGACTGAGTGTATCTTCCCTGGCGAAAAAATTACTGAGCGAGGTTTTTGCCTTTTCATTGTACCGGAAACCACCGGCCCACCCTTTGGCGGAACCCAGAACATCGGAATTGGAGAATCCGCCACAAAATACAGCAAACCGCACATCTTCAAGTGTCTCTCGTCCCGATGTGAGGTCGGTCATATGCACATCTCTCACATCAAATCCGGCAAGCCAAAGCGCATATGCCATCTCACGCTCTCCGTTGGTGCCTTTTTCACGGATGATGGCAGCTGTGAGTCCCGTTTTTATCTTTCTATCTGGATTTAAACCCAAATCCTCAAGTTTTCCAGTAAAAGATGGTTTGAAATTGAACTGAAGAGGCTGACTCCCGTAGTTCTTATAACGTTGTCCGGCACATGTTTCTCCACTCTGCTTAATGTCAAGCAAATATGATGTTCTGTACCATATATCACGCAATCTGTCAATGTTGAACTCCTGCCGGAATCCATCTTTTTCAATAATCAGGCTGCGCTCTTCAACAGGCCTTGCTACTATTGCAAAGCCTACACCGTAGTCACCCAGGATTTTCTCCACTAGGCGGTGATGTTTAACCTGAATAAGGACACCGGGATTTTCGGAGAACAGTATTTTAACAAGGTCGGCATGGCGGATTTTATCGAGCCGTGATTCGAGCCCGCCCCTGGGATTTGCAAAGCACATTTCGAGCATGGCGGTGATAATACCACCCGCAGAAATATCATGGCCGGCAAGGATTAATCCACGGTTAACCAGCTCCTGGACGGCAGCGAAAGCGTTCTTAAAATATTCCGGATCGTTCACCGTTGGAGCCTCATCTCCAATCTTTCCCAGCGACTGTGCAAAAGCCGATCCTCCCAGCTTAAACGTATCAAACGAAAAATCAATGTAATAGAGGTAGGTTCCTCTTATATATGCCAATACTGGAGATACAATTTTTCTTATGTTAATAACCTCGGCAGCAGCAGAGATGATAACTGTCCCGGGAGAAAATACCTTGTCATCGCCATACTTTTGAGTCATTGAGAGTGAATCTTTGCCGGTGGGGATATTGATACCCAGGTCACAGGCAAAATCGGAACATGCCTCTACCGCTTTGTAGAGTCGCGCGTCCTCACCCGGATTGCGGCAGGGCCACATCCAGTTGGCGCTTAGCGAGACACTCTGCAAACCGTTTGCAAGTGGTGCAAAAACAATGTTTGTCAGTGATTCGGCAACGGCCATTACAGAGCCTGCAGCCGGATCTATCATGGCTGTCATCGGGGCATGCCCAAGAGATGTAGCCATGCCGGAACACCCCCTGTAATCGAGGGCAATGGCGCCACAGTCGCTCAAGGGCAGTTGTATCTCGCCCTGGCACTGCTGACGGGCAATTCTTCCGGTGACGCTTCTGTCAACCTTGTTGGTGAGCCAATCCTTACAGGCAACAGCTTCCATCCTTAGAACGTTCTCTATATATGTCTCCAACATCTCCTGGGTATACTCCGGAGCGCTGTATCTCTCTTCAATGGTTTTATCTTCCATGACTGTCGCCGGCGGCTTGCCGAAGAAATCTCCCAGCTCCATGCTGATAGGGCAGGTGCCATCGGGCTGACGGAAGGTAAACATCATATCGCCGGTGGTTTCTCCCACAACATACATTGGTGAACGTTCACGTGAAGCTATCCGCTCTATTCGTTCAATATCCTGCTGTTTAACCAACAAGCCCATACGCTCCTGGCTTTCGTTTCCTATTATCTCTTTAGCTGAAAGTGTTTCATCGCCTACAGGCAGTTTGTCAATATCAATTACCCCGCCGGTTTTTTCCACGAGCTCTGACAGGCAGTTAAGATGTCCGCCAGCACCGTGATCGTGAATTGAGACTATTGGATTGTCATCTGACTCTGCCAGAGCACGGATAACATTCGACACACGCTTCTGCATTTCGGGATTGGCGCGCTGCACGGCATTTAATTCAATCCCTGATGAATATTCGCCCGTGTTTACAGACGAAACAGCGCCACCGCCCATGCCGATACGGTAGTTGTCTCCGCCCAGTACTACCACTTTCTCTCCGCTTTGCGGTTCTCCTTTCTTTGCATCGCGTTTGTTGGCATAACCTATACCTCCGGCAAGCATGATCACTTTGTCATAGCCAAATTTCTTGTTGTTTTCGAAGTGTTCCATAGTCAGTACTGATCCGCAGATAAGAGGCTGCCCGAACTTGTTGCCGAAATCGGATGCTCCGTTGGAGGCTTTTATTAGTATCTGTTCGGGCGTCTGATAAAGCCATTTTCGCGGAGGCAGTGTTTGCTCCCATGTGCGATCTTCTTCTAGTCGCGGATAGGAGGTCATGTAAACGGCCGTTCCAGCTACGGGAAGAGATCCTTTTCCGCCTGCAAGGCGGTCTCGTATTTCTCCACCCGTACCTGTGGATGCTCCGTTGAATGGCTCCACAGTTGTAGGAAAGTTATGTGTTTCGGCTTTGAGTGAAAGCACGCTCTCAACATCTTTTGTTTGGAAGAAATCGGGTTTATCACCGCTTGTAGGTGCAAATTGTTCTATTAAAGGCCCCTGGACAAAAGCCACGTTATCTTTGTAAGCAGAGATCAGGCTGTTCGGGTTAACAGACGAAGTTTTTTTAATTAGCTGAAATAGCGACATCTCCTTCTCCTCGTCATCGATGATGAATTTGCCATTGAATATCTTGTGCCGGCAATGTTCCGAATTCACCTGCGAAAAGCCGAATACTTCACTGTCGGTGAGTTTGCGACCCATCTTTTTGCTGACGGAGTTGAGATAATCGATCTCGTCACTGCTCAGCGCAAGCCCTTCTGTATTGTTATATGTATCAATATCATCAATATATACTATCTCTTCAGGCTTTCTGTCGATGCTGAATATAGTTTGATCCAGCCTTGCATACTTGCGTTGCAGCATCGGATCGAAATCATTTTCATTGTCTTCCGTCCGGGGAATATATTCTTCAATACGTGAGATATCCCCGATCCCCATATTTTGTGTGATCTCTACCGCACAGGTACTCCAGGGGGTAATCATTTCGCGGCGGGGGCCGACAAACGGCCGGTCTACTATCTCAGTGGCAAGCATCTCTGCTTCTCCGAACAGCCATGCCAGCTTCAGTTCTGTTTCAGGTGAGAATGCCGATTTTGTCTGAACGGCTATAACGCTCTGTGAGGGGGTTCTGAAAAATGAAATCATATCTCTGCTTTTTATTATTTACTGAACTTGAATGAGATTAAGAAGATTGAGAAAGGCCATCCTTCCGTCAATCAGAATGGAGAGACAAAGTTAGTGAACTTTTTCGTTAAGTCAAGTGAGCAGAAGACAAGTTTACTTGTATTATGCCATGGCGAGAAAAAGTCTAAACTTGCTTGAACTTTTTCGTTAAGTCAACACTTAAAAATCTCATTTTGTCAGTTATGATAATGAGTGTATCTTTGCAGGCATCAATCTACAGGCTGTTCAGGCAAACTTCAATTTATGTTAGAAACGATTGCTAAAGGTTTTATTATCGGCATCCTGACTTCTTCACCGATGGGACCAATAAATATGCTGGTAATTCAACGAACGCTTAACAGAGGAAGTCAGCATGGATTAGTGTCAGGGATGGGGGCTGTTTTGTCGGACCTCATATACGCCTTGATCACAGTGGTGGGGTTAAGTTTTGTTTCAGATTTTCTGACTGATAATGAGCGATGGATTCAAATTGCAGGAAGCATTATTCTCATTATTTTCGGCTTGTTTGTTTTTCGTTCCAACCCACTTAAAGGGCATATTACTGATATGATTCCGCGGGAGACGCGTTATGTGAAAGATTTTATCTCCTCTTTTTTTCTTACGTTTTCAAACCCGGCAATTATACTTGTGCTGATAGGGCTTAATGCAAGTTTTTCGTTTAACCCTCTGTCAGACGGGTGGGTTTCTCTCATTGCAGGACTGGTTTCGTTTATTGCTGCTTCAATTTTATGGTGGTTTTTTCTTACAGCTTTTGTCTCTATGTTAAGCAGGCATTTTAACCGGAGAGGATTGGTTATGCTAAATCTTACGGTAGGCTTAATATTAATGTTACTGGGTGTGGGGGGAATAGTGTTATCTCTGTTCTCAGACCTCTTTTAGCCATGTTCTACTACTGCCTTCCGATCTCTATTACTTCAAGGTCTCTGATGTCGCCGGCGTCCAGCACAAAACGGAGCAGCGTACGTACACGGTGAAAGCCATACTTTCCCGCAGCACCGGGATTCATGTGCAGGCAGTCCAGCTTTTTATCGTACATCACCTTCAGAATGTGCGAATGACCGGAGATAAACAATTTTGGTGGATGAGCAAGGAGCTGTGCACGAATAGCCGGGTCATAACGACCCGGGTAGCCGCCGATGTGGGTCATCAGCACTTCTACCTTTTCTACGGTAAACCGCAGGGTCTGCGGATAGACGACACGGGTTTTGTAATCGTCGATATTTCCGTACACCGCCCGAAAAGGCTTCAATGCCTCAAAGCGGTCAGCAAGAGCTGTGGAACCGATGTCGCCCGCATGCCAGATTTCATCACAAGGTGCAAAGTAGGTTTCAAATTTCTCATCCCAATACCCATGAGTGTCGGAAAGCAACCCGATTTTTTTCATTTTTTTTACGTTTGCAGCAAAGATAAAGCTTTTTTGGCAAAACAATTCTCACAATCATCCGTAACCCAGGACTCAAAAAAATAGTTTATTCAAACAAACTTTGTATTTTTGAAGATTAAATGTATTAAAGCAAGCCGGTTACAATGGGAAATAATAAATATTCTTACTTTAAGCGCGATATCAGCTGGTTATCGTTCAATTATAGAGTACTCTTGGAGGCAAGGGACGAGCGTTTGCCCGTTTATGAACGCATCAAGTTTCTCTCAATCTACTCTTCTAACCTGGAGGAGTTTTATAAGATTCGTGTTTCGGGTTATCACAGTTCGCTGTTGGGGAGCATCAACCGCGATGAATCTGTTGAAGAGGCATTGAAGACCATTGTGGAGATTAACAGTGAGGTTACTGCGCAGGAGAAGGAGTATAACAATATTTTTAATAATATGATCCTTCCTGAATTGAAAAGGAATGGTATTGTGTTGTATCAGACCGACAAGGTTGAGCATTTTCACCGCGATTATGTGAAGAATTATTTCAATGAGGAGGTATTCCCCTATCTGCAACCGATGATTATCCAAAAGGATGATATTCACTCTTTTATACAGGATGGCCGTATCTACCAGGTTATTAGTCTTACAAGGAAGAAAAAAAAGAGGAATACTAATCAGTTGAGCTATACTTATGCCATTATGAAAATTCCATATAAAGATATACCCCGATTCATTGAGCTGCCGTCCTTCGGGGGTAATTATTACATTATGTTTATTGATGACGTGATAAGGGCTAACATGCAGAGTGTATTTCCGGGATATGATATTAGGGATTGTTATAGTATAAAGATTTCACGCGATGCAGATTTCTCACTCGAGGACGAGGATCAGAACGATATTGCAGTAAAGATTCTCCGGAAGGTGCGCAAACGTAAGATAGGGGCAGTTACCCGGTTTCAGTACGACAGGGATATGCCCGGTTATTTCCTGCAATACCTTCGCGAAGCGTATGAAATTGAGGAAGAGGAGCTACTCCCCTCGGGGCGTTACCTTAACTTGTCTGATCTGATGGAACTGCCTAACCCGGTTGGAAATTCCCTCAAGCAGAGTCTGCCCCAACCGCTTCGTGTGCCTGAGTTGGAGACAAACGATTCTATCCTTAGAGTTTTACGAAAGCAGGATGTACTGCTTCATTTTCCATATCAGTCGTTCGACTATCTACTGCGTTTCCTTATGCAGGCAGCTTTTGATCCCAAAGTGTTGGAAATTAAGGTTACACAGTACCGGGTGGCCGAAAATTCTGCTGTTATAAACAGTCTTATCAGTGCGGCCAAGAACGGGAAGAAAGTGACGGTCTTTGTTGAGCTTAAAGCCCGTTTCGATGAGGTAAGCAACTATCTCTCCTCTGAGTTGATGCAACAGGCGGGAGTGAAAATTATTTACAGTCTGCCGGGCCTGAAGGTTCATGCCAAGCTGGCTTATGTGCGTAAGCGAAGTAACGACCCCAAGGAACCGCTCAAGGGTTACGCTTATCTGGGTACAGGTAACTTCAACGAAAAAACCGCACGCATATACTCCGACAAGGGATTGCTTACTTCTAATAAAGAATTCATTAAAGATATTGACGAGGTCTTCAGGGTACTGGAGGGGAAACCACATAATCACAGTTTCAAACATCTGCTGGTAACGCAGTTTAATATGCTTCCTGAGATACACAGGATGATAGAGCGGGAGATTGAGCATGTGAGAAATGGAGGTAAAGGTTATATTATCTTAAAGATGAACAGCCTGGAGGATAAAGTGATGATAAGCGAACTTTATCGTGCCAGCGAAGCAGGGGTAAAGATCGACTTGATTATCAGAGGTATCTGCTGTCTGGTGCCAAATCAGCCTTTCAGCAAAAATATCACTGTTACCCGTATTGTTGATGCTTACCTTGAACATGCCAGGGTATGGTATTTCTTTAACGAAGGGGATGATAATATCTTTCTGACTTCAGCCGATTGGATGCAGCGAAACCTGTATCGCCGTATAGAGGTGGCATTCCCTATCTACACAGAGAATATAAAGAGACAGATTATCGATATACTGAAGATACAGCTTGCCGATAACCAGAGTGCGGTGTGGGTTGACGAGAACCTGCAGAACGTGTTTAAACGTGATAGTAATACGCTTGACGCGCACCCCGTACGTGCTCAGCAAGCCATTTACGACTACCTGAAAAAGTCGACCGGGCAGTAAGTTTATGCTCCAGTAACATCTTATTCAGTCTATTATCATAATAAACCATGAAGCCTTTGTAAATTTGAACCCATAAAAAAACCCGTGTCGGATTGCCGGCACGGGTTTAAAAAAAGTTATCTCTAAGCTATTATTCTTTTACAGCGGCTTCCTGGAACAGGTTGCTTCGCTTGTTGGCACTAAGCTTTTCGAAATCTTCGCGTGAGCCTACCACCAACTTTTCGAATTCGCGCTGGCCGGTTCCGGCAGGAATCAGGTGACCGCATATTACGTTCTCTTTCAATCCTTCCAGCGTGTCGGTCTTGCCATTGATGGCTGCATCGTTTAACACCTTGGTCGTCTCCTGGAAAGAGGCGGCTGACATAAAGCTGGTTGTCTGAAGAGCAGCGCGCGTGATACCCTGCAAAACCTGGTTGGCAGTTGCAGGAACGGCATCGCGTGCTTCCACCGGCTTCAGGTCGCGGCGTTTGAGAGAGCTGTTTTCGTCGCGCAGTTTACGAACGGTAACAATCTGTCCCGGTTCAAACACCTGTGAATCTCCGGCATCAATAATCACCTTCTTACCCCAGATGCGGTCGTTCTCTTCCATCATATCAAGCTTGTCAACAAGCTGTTGTTCAAGGAAGCGTGTGTCACCCGGATCAACCACTTCTACCTTGCGCATCATCTGACGGACGATAACCTCAAAATGCTTGTCGTTGATCTTCACACCCTGCAGTCGATAAACATCCTGAACCTCATTCACAATGTATTCCTGAACGGCTGTCGGTCCCATGATTGCCAAAATGTCGGCAGGTGTAATGGCTCCATCGGAAAGAGGCATCCCGGCACGTATATAGTCATTTTCCTGAACCAGTATCTGCTTGGAAAGGGAAACCATATACTTTTTCATCTCCCCAGTCTTTGACGTGACCGATATCTCCTGATTTCCACGCTTAATCTTACCGAATGATATCTCTCCATCTATCTCGGAAACCACTGCCGGATTCGACGGGTTACGTGCTTCAAACAGTTCGGTTACTCGCGGCAGTCCTCCCGTAATATCGCCGGCTTTACCCACAGCGCGCGGTATCTTCACAAGCACATCACCGGCTTTGATATCGTCATTTTCGTTCTTCACTATGTGGGAGCTCAGTGGAAGCGTATATGTACGCAGGATATCGTCGTTCTCATTTACAATGTGTGCCGAGGGGGCTTTGGTCTTGTCACGTGATTCGATGATCACCTTCTCCTTCAGCCCTGTCTGCTCATCAGACTCTACCTTGTAAGTCATGTTTTCGGTGAAGTTCTCGAAACGTATCTTACCGGTAGCTTCAGAAACAATTACAGCATTGAACGGGTCCCATTCGCATATCAGATCGCCCTTCTGTACTTTGTCGCCCTGGTTGAAATAGAGCTTCGAACCATAGGGAACGTTGTGAGCTAACAGTACGATCTTTGTGTTGGGGTCAACGATACGCATTTCCACTAACCGGCTTACCACTACCTTGTATGGCTTACCCTCGGCATCTGTGGTTTCCACGTAGCGTAGTTCATCGAACTCAATATAGCCATCGTATTTGGTTGTAATGTTGTTTTCAGTTGCAATGTTAGATGCAATACCTCCCACGTGGAAAGTACGCAGTGTAAGCTGAGTACCCGGCTCGCCAATCGATTGGGCCGCAATAACTCCCACCGCTTCGCCCTTTTGAACCATACGTCCCGTGGCAAGGTTTCTGCCGTAGCATTTCGCGCACACACCATGATGCGATTCGCAGGTTAGTACTGAGCGAATCTCTACACGTTCTATTGGTGAGTCTTCTATCTTTTTGGCAACATCTTCAGTGATCTCTTCCCCTGCGTTTACAATGATTTCTCCGGTAGTTGGATGTTGAACGTCGTGAACGGAAACACGTCCAAGTATGCGTTCGTATAGTGAAGCGATAACTTCTTCATTGTTTTTGATAGCAGTAGCTACCAGCCCGCGCAATGTGCCGCAGTCTTCTTCGTTGATGATCACATCTTGTGATACGTCAACAAGACGGCGGGTCAGATATCCGGCGTCGGCTGTCTTGAGAGCCGTATCGGCGAGACCTTTACGCGCTCCGTGGGTAGAGATAAAGTACTCCAGCACCGACAGGCCCTCCTTGAAGTTAGCCAAGATGGGGTTCTCGATGATTTGAGCACCTTCAGCACCGCTCTTTTGCGGTTTTGCCATCAATCCGCGCATACCCGACAGCTGGCGAATCTGTTCGCGCGAACCGCGGGCACCCGAATCAAGCATCATATATACAGAGTTGAATCCCTGGTCGTCTTCCGAAAGTTGCTTCATCAGTATGTTCGAAAGCTTGGAATTTATATGTGTCCATGTGTCGATGATCTGGTTGTAACGTTCGTTATAGGTGATGAAACCCATATTGTAGTTGTCCATGATCTGTTCCACTTCGCTATATCCTTCCTGAATAAGAGTCTCTTTCTCTTTGGGTATGATCACGTCTTCAAGGTTGAATGAGAGTCCCCCCTTGAATGCCATGTAATAGCCAAGATCTTTTATATCGTCAAGATATTGGGCTGTACGCGCAACTCCACAAGTTTTTATCACCTTGCCAATGATGTCGCGGAGTGATTTTTTTGAGAGCAGCTCGTTTACATATCCCACCTCTTTCGGGATAGCTTCGTTAGTGATTACACGTCCTACAGTTGTTTCATGCATCTTACGGACAGGGTTACCTTCCTCGTCTATGTCATCTACTATCACTTTCACCAGCGCGTGAATATCTACTGCTCCCTCGTTGTAAGCTATTATGGCTTCCTCTTCGCCGTAGAATGTCATCCCTTCGCCTTTAGCTCCCGGACGTATTTTTGTGATATAGTATAATCCAAGCACCATATCCTGTGAAGGCACTGTGATTGGTGCACCGTTGGCCGGGTTAAGAATGTTGTGGGAAGCAAGCATCAGCAGCTGTGCCTCCAGTATGGCTTCGTTGCCAAGTGGAAGGTGTACAGCCATCTGGTCACCGTCGAAGTCGGCATTGAACGCCGTACATGCCAGCGGGTGCAGCTGAATGGCCTTACCCTCTATCAGCTTGGGCTGAAATGCCTGGATACCCAGGCGGTGAAGGGTAGGGGCACGGTTCAGCAGAACTGGGTGGCCTCTCATCACATATTCCAGAATATCATATACAACCGGTTCTTTTCTGTCTACGATTTTCTTCGCAGACTTAACCGTTTTCACTATACCTCTCTCAATGAGCTTACGGATGATGAACGGTTTATATAGTTCGGCTGCCATATCTTTGGGTAGCCCGCATTCGTGCATCTTAAGTTCGGGACCTACAACAATAACCGAACGGGCAGAATAGTCGACGCGCTTGCCGAGCAGATTCTGACGGAAACGGCCCTGCTTGCCTTTAAGGCTGTCAGAAAGTGATTTTAACGGGCGGTTAGATTCTGTTTTGATGGCGCTCGACTTGCGTGAGTTGTCGAACAGTGAGTCTACAGCTTCCTGCAACATGCGCTTTTCGTTACGCAGAATCACATCCGGTGCCTTGATATCAATCAGTCGTTTCAAACGGTTGTTGCGAATAATCACGCGACGATAGAGATCGTTGAGGTCGGACGTGGCAAAGCGTCCTCCGTCGAGCGGAACCAGTGGCCTCAGATCAGGCGGAATCACGGGAACCACCTTCATTATCATCCATTCCGGCTTATTGATATTTTTCGATCCGCGGAATGCCTCCACCACCTGCAGCTGTTTCAACGCTTCGTTTTTACGCTGCTGTGATGTGTCGGTGCTAGCACGGTGGCGCAGCTGATTAGCCAGCTTGTCGAGGTTCAGTCTTTCGAGCAGGTCGAGCACAGCCTCGGCACCCATTTTAGCTATAAATTTATTGGGATCGGTATCTTCCAGTTGCTGGTTCTCTTTCGGGAGCGTCTCCAGCAGGTCAAGATACTCGTCTTCGGTGAGCAGATCTTTTTCTGCCACCTTTTCTTCAAGCACACCTGGCTGTATCACCACATATCTTTCGTAATAGATGATGGAATCCAGTTTTTTGGTAGGGATGCCCAACAGATAACCTATTTTGTTGGGTAGCGACCTGAAGTACCAGATGTGTGCCACGGGTACTACCAGATGAATGTGTCCTGTACGTTCGCGACGCACTTTTTTCTCTGTCACTTCCACACCGCAGCGGTCGCACACGATGCCTTTGTAACGAATACGTTTATATTTGCCACAATGACATTCGTAATCTTTTACCGGCCCGAAGATGCGTTCGCAGAACAAGCCATCCCGTTCCGGTTTATAGGTACGGTAGTTGATAGTTTCAGGTTTTAGAACTTCGCCGAAAGAGTTCTCCAGAATTCGTTCCGGCGATGCCAACCCTATAGTAATTTTTGAAAAGTTACTCTTTATTTTGTTCTCTTTTCTAAATGCCATATATATTGTATATAAAAAGAGTTAAGATGTTGAATAGTATAATAACCTTGAGTACAGTCGTTAATCGAGACTGAGGTTGAGCCCCAGCCCTTTCAGCTCGTGAAGCAGTACGTTCAGTGATTCGGGGATACCTGTCTGAGGCATTGCCTCGCCCTTTACAATTGCTTCATATGCTTTTGAACGGCCTACCACATCGTCTGATTTAACAGTGAGAATTTCCTGAAGTATGTGCGCAGCACCAAATGCCTCGAGTGCCCAGACCTCCATCTCCCCAAAACGCTGGCCTCCAAACTGCGCTTTACCACCCAACGGTTGTTGTGTGATTAACGAGTAAGGCCCAATTGAGCGCGCGTGCATCTTATCTTCCACCATGTGCCCCAGTTTGAGCATATATATTATTCCCACAGTTGCGGGCTGGTCGAAACGCTCTCCGGTACCTCCATCAAAGAGGTAAGTTTTACCGTATGCCGGCACTTTAGCCTTGTCGGTCCATACGCTCAGGTCGTCCAGCGATGCTCCATCGAATATGGGAGTGGAAAATTTTACGCCAAGTTCTTTCCCGGCCCATCCCAGAACAGTCTCGAATATTTGCCCGAGGTTCATACGAGAAGGTACACCCAGCGGGTTAAGTACAATATCCACGGGTGTCCCGTCTGAAAGGAAAGGCATATCTTCCTGACGTACAATTCTAGACACAATACCTTTGTTTCCGTGGCGTCCTGCCATTTTGTCGCCTACCTGTATCTTTCTCTTTTTTGCTACATACACCTTTGCAATCTGCATTATACCCGAGGGGAGTTCATCTCCGATGGTTAAATCGAAACGTTTACGTTTCAATTCGGCATCAAGCTCCTTGTAGCGGCGCAGATAGTTGATAACTGTTGTACGTATGAGTTCATTCTTATGTGTGTCGGTTGTCCATTTGTTTAACTGAACAGACTGGAAATCGATGTCTGAAAGCACTTTTACCGTGAATTTTGCACCTTTTGGAACGACATCCATATTGGTGTAATCCTTAACCCCGGCGGAAGTTTTGCCTTCGGTAAGCTTCAGCAGCTTGTCGATAAGAACCTTTCTTAGCTCTTCCATTCTGTTTTCGTACTCCTCTTCAAGCTTTGGAAGAAGGGCCTTATTGGAGAGTTTTGTTTTTCCCTTTTTAGAAGCTTTTGCGAAGAGATTGGTATGTATAACCACCCCATTGAGCGAAGGAGAAGCTTTCAGCGAGGCATCTTTCACGTCGCCTGCCTTGTCGCCGAAGATAGCACGAAGCAGTTTTTCCTCCGGCGACGGGTCCGATTCCCCTTTAGGGGTTATTTTCCCTATCAGTATATCTCCAGGCTTAATTCGCGCACCAACGCGCACGATACCTTTCTCATCGAGATCTTTCGTAGCTTCTTCACTTACGTTAGGTATGTCGGAGGTGAGCTCTTCCATCCCCCGTTTGGTCTCGCGTACTTCCAGAGAGAATTCCTCAACATGAATAGATGTAAATACATCATCAATCACCATTCTTTCACTTAGTACGATAGCATCCTCGAAATTGTAACCCTTCCATGGCATGAAAGCAACTTTAAGGTTTCTGCCTAATGCCAGTTCTCCATTTTGTGTAGCGTAACCTTCTGTAAGGATTTCACCGGGCTTTACCTTTTGCCCCACCTTGCATACAGGACGCAGGTCGATGGTGGTATTTTGGTTGGTTTTACGGAATTTAGGGATGTTATATGTTTTAACTGCATCATCGAAGCTGGTGAATTCCTCCTCTTCTGTGCGTTCGTATTTTATTTTTATAGTGGTTGAATCCACGTAGATGATCTCACCATTGCCTTCCGACATAATCTGTGAGCGGGAGTCTTTAATAAGCTGGTCCTCGATTCCTGTGCCCACAATAGGTGCTTCAGCTCTTATTAGCGGAACAGCCTGGCGCATCATATTGGAACCCATCAGGGCGCGGTTAGCATCATCATGCTCGAGGAACGGGATGAGTGAAGCCGCTATAGATGCAATCTGCATGGGCGATACGTCCATCAGCTCAACTTCATCTGGTGCTACAACAGGATAATCGGCATCCTGCCTTGCTTTCACGCGTGGGTTTACGAAGTTGCCCTTGTCATCGAGTGGTGCATTACCCTGTGCAATAATTCTGTCTTCTTCTTCCTCCGCTGCCAGATAGATTACTTCGTCGTTTACAATATTTACCACTCCATCGTCTACCTTGCGATAAGGTGTTTCAATAAATCCTAAGTCATTGATCTTTGCATATACGCAGAGCGACGAGATAAGACCGATATTGGGCCCTTCCGGCGTTTCAATTGGGCAAAGTCGCCCGTAATGAGTGTAGTGCACGTCGCGCACCTCGAAACCTGCACGCTCACGTGAAAGTCCACCAGGACCAAGGGCCGACAGGCGGCGCTTGTGTGTTATCTCAGCCAGAGGGTTGGTCTGATCCATGAACTGCGACAGCGCGTTGGTCCCGAAGAAGGTGTTGATAACCGACGATATAGTCTTTGCATTTATAAGGTCTATGGGTGTGAAAACCTCGTTGTCACGAACGTTCATCCTTTCACGGATAATACGTGCCATGCGGTTCAACCCTATTCCGAACTGAGTATATAATTGTTCTCCTACCGTACGTACGCGTCTGTTACTGAGGTGGTCTATATCATCCACTATTGCCTTGGAGTTGACTAGCTCTATAAGATATTTGATGATCTCTATGATGTCTTCGTTAGTAAGCACACGGATGTTTACATCAATATCGAGATTCAGTTTCTTATTAATTCTGTAACGCCCTACATCGCCCAAATCGTATCTCTTTTCCGAGAAGAAGAGGTTATTGATCACCTCGCGTGCACTGGCATCATCAGCAGGTTCCGCGCTGCGCAGCTGGCGGTAGATATGGCGTATTGCATCGATCTCAGTATTGCTGGGATCTTTCTGTAAAGTGTTGTAAATGATAGAATAATCGGAGGTGTTAGGCGTTTCCTTGTGCAGGAGAATATATGCAACTCCCGATTCAACTATCTCGTCAATATGTTCGGCCTCAAGAATGGTCTCACGTTCAATGATAACCTCGTTTCTTTCGATGGAGGTTACCTCACCGGTATCTTCATCAACAAAATCTTCCATCCACGATTTCAGTACGCGGGCGGCAAGCTTCCGGCCCAACACTTTTTTAAGGTTTGTCTTGTTTACCTTAACCTCTTCGGCCAGGTCAAAGATTTCGAGGATATCTTTGTCACTCTCAAAACCGATGGCGCGGAGAAGTGTGGTGACCGGTAATTTCTTTTTGCGGTCGATATACGCGTACATCACACTGTTAATGTCTGTAGCGAACTCTATCCATGACCCTTTAAACGGAATGACACGGGCCGAGTATAGAACTGTACCATTAGCATGGAGGCTCTGGCCGAAAAATACGCCCGGAGAGCGGTGAAGCTGCGAAACGATTACACGTTCTGCACCGTTTATCACGAATGTTCCCTTTTCTGTCATGTAGGGGATTGTCCCAAGGTAAACATCCTGTATAACAGGGGTAAAGTCTTCGTGATCGGGATCCGTGCAGTACAAATAAAGTTTTGCCTTCAGCGGAACGCTGTAGGTTAGCCCCCTGTCTATACACTCTTTAATGGTATAGCGGGGTGGATCAACGTAGTAATCTAAAAATTCAAGTACAAAATTGTTCCGGGTATCAGCGATTGGGAAATTCTCCGTGAAAACCTTATACAATCCTTCATTTTTTCTACTCTCTGGAGGTGCGTCAAGTTGGATAAAATCCTGAAACGATTTTAATTGTACTTCAAGAAAATCAGGGAAATCGAGTGGATTTTTTATCGACGCGAAATTTATTCTTTGATTGGCGTTATTTACAGACATGGATGTGAGTTTTTGAACCTTGTATATATTGACACAAAAGGTTAAGAATCTTCAGGTAGAAGATTCCTAACCGTATTAACCTAAATTAGGTAAATGCTATTTAAGTTCAACTTCTGCTCCAGCCTCTTCAAGTTGTTTTTTCAAAGCTTCTGCTTCGTCTTTTGTTATACCCTTTTTCAATTCGCTGGGAGCTCCGTCCACTAAATCCTTAGCATCTTTCAATCCGAGACCGGTAAGTTCCTTCACGGCTTTTACTACAGCCAGCTTAGCTGCACCGGCACTCTTGAGAACAACATCGAAAGATGTTTTTTCTTCTACGGCGGTTTCGGCGCCGGCAGCAGGTCCTGCAGCAACAGCAACGGCTGCAGCAGCGGGTTCAATACCGTACTCTGTTTTTAAAATTTCAGCCAGTTCGTTAACCTCTTTTACTGTCAAGTTAACCAGGTCTTCAGCAAATTTTTTTAAGTCTGCCATTTTTGTATTTGTTTAAATTGATTACTAATTCTGTTTGTTGTGTGAAATTAATTTTGAATTCTTCAACATTCTCTTTCAACCGATTAGTGCTAATAAACGTGACTTTGTTTTTTACATAGCACCTCATCAATATAAAATCTGATAATGTTTATTTTTTGATTACCGGTTCTATCAGTCGCTTTCTGTTGTTTTTGTTTAATGAGAATGTTCTTTTTCCGTTAACGTTGTCAATACTCCGTGAAGTATATTACCGCCGGATTGGAGTGCAGAAATAACATTTTTGGCAGGAGATTGCAAGAGTGCAATAACGTCTCCTATAAGCTCTGTCTTGCTCTTGATGTTTATAAGGTCTTTCAACGCTTTATCGCCGATGAAGAAACTCTCCTGTACGTACGCGCCTTTAAAAGCGGGCACTTTGTCGGCTTTGTATTTGTCAATAAGCTTTGCAGGAGCATTTGCTACGTTGGAGAACATGATAGCAGTGTTGCCCTTTAAAACGGGATACAACTCCTTATAGTCTCTTTCGAGCGATTCTAATGCTTTTTGCAACAAGGTATTCTTAACCACCAGCAGCTTGATCTCCTGTTTTGAACACTCCCTTCTTAAATTGCTTGTCTTTACTGCATTGAGTGTAGCAATATCGGTAAGATAGAAGTTTTCGTACTCTTGGAGATTTGCAGCTATCTGTTCTATTATTTGTTGTTTATCTTCCTTTTTCATTCAATTAAAACTTTTTATTTCTGTTCTTCTAACGATTTAGTGTCCAGTTTTATACCCGGGCTCATCGTGCTGGAAAGATAAATACTCCTAATATAGGTACCTTTTGCCGCGGCAGGTTTTAATTTGATCAACGTTAGGATAAATTCTTTTGCGTTGTCTCGAATCTGTTCGGGCGTGAAAGATACTTTCCCAATAGAGGTGTGAATAATACCGGCTTTGTCTACTTTAAAGTCGATTTTTCCCTGTTTTACCTCCTTTACGGCTTTTGCAACGTCGGGAGTAACTGTACCGCTTTTTGGATTAGGCATTAATCCGCGAGGCCCTAATATACGGCCGAGCGCACCAATTTTACCCATAATCTGCGGCTGTGTGATTATCACATCCACATCAGTCCAACCTCCTTTAATCTTATCGATATATTCGTCGAGTCCTACATAGTCTGCGCCAGCTTCTGTAGCAGCGGCTTCAGCCTCTGGAGAACACAATACAAGAACTCTTACTTGTTTTCCTGTCCCGTGTGGCAGAGACACAACGCCTCTTACCATCTGGTTAGCTTTACGCGGATCTACGCCGAGGCGTACATCGATATCAATAGATGCATCGAATTTGGTTGTGGTAATCTCCTTAACCAAGGCCGATGCCTCTTTCAGTGAATAGGTCCTTCCCTCTTCAATCTTGCTTAAAGCCAACTTTCTATTTTTTGTCAGTTTACCCATGTCTCAATTGAAGTTTTAATTATTTATAATATCCGGGAAATTCCCTTTTACTGTGATACCCATGCTCCGGGCCGTTCCTGCTACCATTTTCATTGCAGATTTCAGTGTGAAGCAGTTCAGATCGGGCATTTTTTCTTCGGCGATAGTTTTTACCTGATCCCAGGTTACTTCCGCAACCTTTTTGCGATTGGGTTCTGCCGAACCGCCTTTCTGTTTGCTGGCTTCTAATAACTGAATCGCAACCGGTGGTGTTTTAACAATAAAATCAAAAGACTTGTCGGTATAATAAGTAATTACCACAGGTAAAACTTTACCGCCCTTGTCCTGAGTTCTGGCATTGAATTGCTTGCAAAACTCCATAATGTTTATCCCTTTTGAACCTAATGCAGGTCCTACAGGGGGAGATGGATTTGCAGCTCCTCCTTTGATTTGTAATTTTAGTTGTCCGGCAACTTCTTTAGCCATTTTTTTGATTTAATTAATTACGGTTTTCGAAACACTTTGAAGAATTTACAGAATCTGCGTAACCAAATATCTGACTATTCTTTCTCTACTTGCATATAACTCAACTCCAGGAGTTGTTTCCGTCCGAAAATTTTGACCATCACTTTGAGTTTCTTTCTCTCGTCATTCACCTCTTCAACCACACCGGAGAAACTGCTGAAAGGACCGCCAATCACTTTCACATTTTCACCGACATAGTACTTGGCATCCATTTCGTTTCCAGCTTCCTCCAGCTCATCCATTGTGCCGAGGATACGTTTAACCTCCGAATCCCGTAAAGGCTGGGGATCGGCTGTGTTTGGCAAAAAGCCGGCTACGTAATTGATATTCTTAAGTTCGTGAACCACATCACCGGTCAGCTCAGCCTCAATAAGCACGTATCCGGGAAGATAAGCGCGTTCTTTCATCACTTTCTTTCCGTTGCGTATTGTATAAGTCTTTTCTGTGGGGATGAGAACTTGAGAAACGTACTTTCCTAAATCGGTTTTTTTCATTTCTGACTCAAGATACTCTTTGACTTTGTTTTCTTTTCCACTAACAGCACGCAAAACGTACCATTTTTTTCTCTCTTCAGTCATTGTTTCTTTTTTCAGAATTATAAAATACCGTACAGGAGTTTAACTATCCACTCAAATAAAGAGTCTATTCCGAAAACAATCAGGGCAATTATAAGGGAAGCAATCAATACAATTACCGTACTACCGGAAAGCTCTTCTCTGGATGGCCAGGATACTTTGTGAACTAGTTCATTATAAGAATCCTTAAGATATGCAACTATTTTTTTCATTTAATTCGGATCGTTTTGCACGGGTCGAGAGACTCGAACTCCCGACACCTGGTTTTGGAGACCAGTGCTCTACCGACTGAGCTAGACCCGTATAAACCCTGCCTTTGCTTTTCATTGCGGAAAACATTTATCCGGCAGGGCTTTATTGTTGTCTTCTGACAATCCGGAAGCCGGATGCCAGCAGAGCAGTTGTTATTAATCGATCAGCTCCGTAATCTGTCCTGCACCAACCGTGCGGCCACCTTCGCGTATAGCGAAACGAAGACCAATGTTACATGCAACAGGATAGATGAGATCTACCTCGATGGTTACGTTGTCGCCCGGCATAACCATTTCTACGCCTTCGGGCAACTGAATCTCTCCGGTAACGTCGAGTGTGCGTATATAGAACTGAGGACGGTAATGGTTGTGGAACGGAGTATGACGTCCTCCTTCTTCTTTCTTCAGAATATATACCTCAGCTTTGAATTTAGAGTGAGGTTTAACCTTGCCCGGGTGAGAGAGAACCATACCGCGCTTGATTTCATCTTTTTCGATGCCGCGGAGTAGCAACCCTACGTTGTCACCAGCCTGGCCTTCGTCGAGAATCTTGCGGAACATTTCCACACCTGTAACAACAGATTTCCTGCCTTCTGCTCCAAGACCGATAATCTGAACCTCTTCGCCGGTTTTAATAATACCTGTTTCTATACGGCCTGTAGCAACGGTTCCACGTCCGGTGATAGAAAATACGTCTTCAACCGGCATAAGGAAAGGTTTGTCCACATCGCGCGGAGGCAGTGGAATCCAAGTGTCAACAGCGTTCATTAACTCCATGATCTTTTCTTCCCATTTGGGCTCGCCATTCAAACCGCCAAGTGCTGAACCTCTGATAATGGGCGTGTTGTCTCCGTCGAAGTTGTAGAATGAGAGCAGTTCTCGCATTTCCATTTCAACCAATTCCAGCATCTCCTCGTCGTCAACCAGGTCAACCTTGTTCATAAAAACAACCAGTCTGGGAACGTTTACCTGACGGGCCAAAAGGATGTGCTCACGTGTCTGGGGCATCGGACCGTCAGTTGCTGCAACTACAATTATTGCACCGTCCATCTGGGCAGCACCTGTAACCATGTTCTTCACATAGTCGGCGTGGCCGGGACAGTCAACGTGAGCATAGTGACGATTTTCAGTTTCGTATTCAACGTGTGAAGTATTAATGGTTATACCTCTCTCTTTCTCTTCTGGAGCGTTGTCGATTGAATCGAACGAACGAACCTGCGAGAATCCTTTTTTACCTAATACGGTTGTGATTGCAGCCGTTAAGGTAGTTTTACCGTGGTCAACGTGACCTATTGTACCGATGTTTACATGCGGTTTCGTCCGGTTAAAATGTTCTTTTGCCATAAAATGTACTATTAATTAGTGTAAATAAAAATTGTATTTTCGTCTCTATTGTCGTAAACAGTAAATCTCAAGACACAGGCACACTCCTTTATCTTGACGAAATGCCGATCATTTGTAATTGAGCCGATGGCGGGAGTTGAACCCGCGACCTCTTCCTTACCAAGGAAGTGCTCTACCTCTGAGCTACATAGGCAATAAGAGCGTCACTTCCCAACAAGTGCCGGGATCCCTCCCGACAGGAGGTTTTTTACACGCTATAGAGCGGAAGACGGGACTCAAACCCGCGACCCTCAGCTTGGAAGGCTAATGCTCTATCAACTGAGCTACTTCCGCAGTATTAATGTGCAAATTTTTTAATATGCACATTTGCAAATGATTATTGCTTTTGCATATTGAGCATTTGCTCACACTTACAATTTTGTGGGCAGTGATGGATTCGAACCACCGAAGGCGTAAGCCAGCTGAGTTACAGTCAGCCCCATTTGGCCACTCTGGTAACTGCCCTAAAAACTTGAGCCTCTTGTCGGATTCGAACCAACGACCCCGAGATTACAAATCACGTGCTCTGGCCAACTGAGCTAAAGAGGCTTATTTTCTTGATATTAACCGCTTCCCTCCATTTTTTAGGAGAGAAACGGTCGCAAAGGTAGTGATATTTTTTTTGATGCCAAAACATTTATCTTAATTTTTTGGCGTCATCTCTCCTTTTTTTCTTTGGTTTTAATTATTTGTTTTTCTATCGCCATAGCGCATAGATCTATGGCTTCTTCAAATGAATCGGCTTTTTTGTTTGCAAATGCTTCTCTGTGTCTGAGGTTTAATTTCACTGCTGCATCTTTATTATTTGCAGTTTCCGGTTTTACCACCCTGAGGATTACTTCAGCTTGGATAATATCATCGGTGAATCGCTCCAGTTTTTTAATTTTTTTCTCAATGAACGCTTTCAGCTGGTCGGTAGCGTCAAAATTTACAGATTGAATTGTTAGTTCCATACTTTTCCTCCTTCATTTTTTTGCTCTTGGGTGAGCGTTATGATAAGCTTTTTTCAATTCTTCAAATGTAACGTGTGTATAGACCTCTGTTGAAGCAAGGCTTGAGTGCCCCAGCAGTTCCTTTACCACATTAATCTCTGCACCGTTATTCAACATTTCGGTGGCAAAAGAGTGCCGTAGCACGTGCGGACTTTTTTTTGATAAAGTGGGGATGTTGCTGAGATGTTCATTAACTATGTTATAAACCAGTTTAGGATATAAAGGTGCTCCATCTTCTTTAACAAACAGAAAAGGAGATTTGTTCTCTATTTCGGCGTCTCTTATCTGAATGTAATTTTTAATTTTTTCTCTTGTATCGTCAGAAAAAGGTATAATACGCTGTTTATTACGTTTTCCTGTTACACGAAGCGTGCATGAAGAGAGATCAACGTCGCTGTCTTTCAGGGCAATCAGCTCGGCACGCCGCATCCCGGTAAGATATAACAGTTCAATAATGAACCTGTCGCGATGCCCACGAAAATCATCGGTATAATCAAGTGAATCATCAATTACTTGTGTCATCTCCCGGTCGTTTACAAAAGATGGAAGCCTTTTTGAGGCTTTCGGCCCTGCAACGGCTTCGGCGGGATTTCGGGCGATTACTTCGTTCTTTTTCAGGTATCGGAAAAACGACTTCACCGCGCTTAGTTTCCTGTTTACCGAACGGGCTTTCAATTTCTGTTCCATCAGCCTGCTCATCCATATACGTATAAGGTCGCTATCAATATTAGCCGGGTTGAATTCCCCACATATTTCTGTTATAAATTCCTCGAACTGTGTAAGGTCTTTTAAATAAGCAATCTCCGTTAGAGAGGAATAGTTCTTCTCATAACGGAGATATTTTATGAATTTTTCTTTCCACATGCCGCACCTATCCCTGAATGGATGTGACTACGAAGATAAGAAAATTATTCTTCATTTTGTTGCATTTGCTGTACATAAATGGCGTGTTGTTTTGATTTGCGCTTTTTTACCGAAGGCTTTGTATAGGCCTGACGGCCGCGAAGTTCTTTTACCACGCCAGTTTTTTCATATTTACGTTTAAATTTTTTCAAGGCTCTTTCAATGTTTTCGCCTTCTTTCAGTTGTACTACTATCATAGTTTGAAAATTGATTTTTTTGAAATTTGTTTTGAGATTATTGTTTCTTGAAAACTTACGGGATGATTAGTGTTCCCAATTTTGTTACTGTGGAAAAACACCAAATCATGTACAATGGTCCCTATACCTTTACTTCATGCACGAATATTCTGTCGGGTAATCCATAATATTTACCCTGGCTTTTGGGACCAATGATCCGTAATGTAAATAGATATAAAATATTTATCTGTTTCTGAGTGTTTCAATAACCTCCCTTCTGTTTGGGCTGCAAAGTTATAAAATATAAATATAAACATCAACGTTATGGGGTGTAAATTTTTTAAGCCACCACCTCTTTTTTTAGCCGGTTTTCAGTTATTTATCTTTTGAAGCAACCTGAGGACAGTATTATTTCGAATCACTGTTTACCAGTCATCGGTACGGAAAGAAGAAATTGGAAGGTTTCCTTCCACTGTGAATATTTCCGTTGCTTCGGTGTCGTTAAAACAGTAACGAACAGCTACCGGTTTTTCCACGTTGGGTGAGAAAACATAAATCCGGTTACCGGCAACAGCCGCCTTGGCCGGATGGAACCATTTGTTATCTCCGGCAACCTGAAACTGTAGGATCTCTTTCCCGTGCGTGGTGAGTCCCGGGCTGGAAGGAATGTCCATCGTGAGAATGGCTACTCGTCCGTCCACGGTTAAGGACTGAATTTCCGGACTGCGGTAATGCATCTTGTCCATACCGTATGTTTTCGCCAGTGCCCAAAGCGCCAAGCGCTCACCGGCATATTTCTTTTTAGGCGGATGAATGCAACCGGGACTGTCCGAATCCATCAGGACGGCCATTCCCGTGTTGGGTGTGGTCTTCATCCCTTTGGCCTGTGCTTCGCGAATAAAGGCAGAGTTAAACCCGCCTCCGTAGTTGAAAGGAGCAATTTGACAGTAATAAAACGGAAATTCGCCCACTTCCCAGATCGTACGCCATTCGCGCACCATCCTGTCAAACAGCTCCACGTATCTGTCCGGTTCACCCCGGTTGGCTTCGCCCTGATACCAGATAGCGCCGCGTATACCATACCCTACGATAGGATGCAGCATACCGTTATATAATACGGTGGGTGTCCCGTTCTGTGATTTTATGTCGGCGTCGGTCGCGGGTATCTGAACGTCGGGGATCACGCTTTTGATGGAAGAAGGCGTCATCCATGCTTCGATGCGCGAACCTCCCCAGCTGGTGTGGATCAGTCCGACAGGAACGTCCAGCGTCTGATTCAGCAAGCGGCCGAAGTAATAGCCTGTCGCCGTGAAATCCGGTGTTGTCTCCGGCCCCGCAACCTCCCAGTAGCCTTCACCGTCGGTCTGAGGGGCTGACTTGGAAGCCTTTTTCATGGTGAAGCAACGGATGCCGTGATTCCTGGAAGTGGCAATAGCTTCCGGCCCTCCCTCGATCGGTTGGTTTCCAAATCCCTTCATCGGCATCTCCATGTTGGATTGCCCCGAACAGACCCATACTTCTCCGATCAGGATATTATTCAATGTGACCGCTTTGCCGTCGCTTATGGTGATGGTATAGGGTGTATAGCCTGCTGCCGGTGTCTTTACCTTCAGTTTCCAATACCCTTGTCCGTCACTTTTCGCCGAATAGCTTTTCTTGTTCCAGGAGGTGGTTACCCGTACGGAGGTGTTTGCTTTTGCCCAGCCCCAGATTGCAGCCTCCGATTGTTGCTGCAATACCATATTATCACCAAAAATGGCCGGCATTCTGATTTCCGCGTTCAATGAGAACAGGGCAGAAGACAGCAATAAAATAAGACATACTCGTTTTGTAATTTTTTTCATGACATGTGAATATTTTTTTTTCATTTAATTATGAGCAAAAATAGTCATTTTTTTCTAAAATTACCGTTTGAATGGATATCTGGTGATCAAAAGGGGCATTTGTTTAGCATTTCAAAGAGTTATGCCTAAAAACTCACGTTTATCATTACCGGAAAATGATCGGAAGGAAAATGTCCATATTGTACATCGTTCAGAACGCCATATTTGTTAACTGTAAATTCTTTACTTATCCAGATATAATCAATTCTGTTTTTCATTTTCGCAAAGATATTAAACGAGTTGGAGGTACCGGTTGTACCATAAGGAGGCTGAAGAGTGACTTTGTATGAGTCGTTGAGTAGCCCGTTTTCATTAATGATTTTAATAGGTTCGGAATCGGGGGTCGCGTTAAAATCGCCTGTACAGATTACAGGATAACCTGCTGCAATCTTGCGAATTTTTTTCATCAACAATATAGATGATTGTTTTCGAGCCTCTTTTCCCTGATGGTCATAATGTACATTAAAGAAATAAAACTCTTTACCGGATATAATGTCTTTGAACTTTGCCCATGAACAGATACGGTTACAACAGATGGCATCCCATCCTTTTCCTGGGATTTCGGGAGTCTCAGAGAACCAGAAATCGCCTTTATCCAGAACCAGAAATTTATTTTTTTTATAAATTATGGCAGAATGTTCTCCGGCATCTTTGCCATCGTCTCGCCCCACTCCTGTATAAGCATAATCTCCAGGTTTAATTATATCCGTTATCTGATGGTGAAATCCTTCCTGTGTGCCGAAAATATCAAAATCATGAAAGCGTATCAGACCATTTACCATATCTTTACGGTGTTCCCATGAATCCATGCTGTCCCTTGGGGTATCCATACGGAGGTTATAAGAGGCTACATTGAATCTGGCCACCTTGCTTTTGGGGGCTGAGAGGACAATTGAAATCAATAAAAAGAGGTGTGCCCAAATAATTGTTGTTCTCATTATACTTTTATTTTTAAGACTGGACCCGGTGTATTCCGGGCCCATCAATTTAAATGATTAATTTTCTATTACCAACCGGGGTTTTGCCCTAAGTTGGGATTTTTTAGCCTGTCGGCTTCAGGAATAGGATAAAGGTACTTTTTGTCTAACCATTCCCGCTGCCCCGGATTCCAGATAACTTCACCGGAATCACCTTCAGATAAAACTCTCCTACCAACCCCTTCCGATGTGACATCCACAAAGATTGAAGCTGTAGCATTAGCAGGCCGTTTACCTATATAAAAACAGACATCCATTACTCCGTCTTCGTTAAGATCGTATTCTCCTGGAGCAGGAACATACATTCCGTTCATAGGAGCTTCAGCAAATAATTCACCCAAGCGCCATCGTGACAAATCATCAGGCCTCAGTCCTTCCGTTATCATCTCTACCGCACGCTCCCGAAGGACTTCTAGCAGCACAGGATCGGTAAATCTATTGTTGTAAAAGTTCACCATATAGGGGTCGGCTGTTACAGGTTTCTGTGTCAGGGAAGGACCTGTAATTCCGGCACGGGCTCTCAAGGCTCCAATGGTAGACGCCCACTGGGTATCGGTCATTGTTCCCAGTTCAGCCAAAGCTTCGGCCTTGTTCAAGAGAATCTCGGCGTAACGGAAAATAATGTGTGCATTTTCATTTCGGCTTTCATCGTCATAAGGAAAACGCTCGTCGTAACACCCTTTGATAATCTGGTAGCCCGTGTAAGCTTGGTCGAGGTTAGGCGGTGCAATAACGGGAACCCCGTTCTCGGTACGTCGATAATTTCCCATACGTATCGTTTGTTGTAGGCGGCCATCCCTGTTTTTAACTTCTTCTGCAAAAGGAGTTGTCTTGTAGTTGGGATTACTTGTAAAAGGGGTGCCGTCAATATTTAGATAGGTGTTGATAAAGCGGCGTGTTAACGACGGCCTGTTGCCATATGTAGGACTGATAACTCTCCTGTTTCTGGAGCTAAACACCTGCAGATCGGCATCTAATGTGACGGCCAGAATTACTTCGTTGCTGTTGGGTATTTTCTGCAGAAACAGATTCCTGTAAGCAGATGGCCCTTCTACCAATGTGTATCCTTGAATTTCATCAGCTGTTTTAACAACTTCTTCGAACCACTTGTTGGCTGTTCCCTCTTTGCCATACGATGTGTGATACTTCCTAAAGGATGCTTCATACAGGCATACCCTTGTTTTAAATGCTCTGGCTACATCCCTGGTAATCAGGGTTCGGGTAGGTTCTGACTTGTCGGATATATGCGATATTGCGTAATTTAAATCTTCCAACACATGTTCCATGACTTCAAAACGATCATCCCTCGGAGCATAAAGGGTTTCCTCATCATCAACATCAATAGTGCGATCAATCCAGGGCACATCTCCGAATCGTTTGACCTTGTCAAAGTAGAAATAAGCCCGGAAAAAGCGGGCAAGGCCCAGGTAGTGATCTTTTGTGGGTACCGTACTTTCTTCAGCATTCTCAATGAAATAGTTGATATTGCGTAGGTTTCCCCACGACCAACCGCCACTTGTTGTAGGACTCAGGGCATTGGGCATGAATCGTGTATCAACCCCGTTGCGCGCTACTAAATCCGAATTGTCGTCAATGGCAAAGACACCGTCGTATGGAGTGGGCAGTATTTCGTAAAAGGAATTGGAATAAAGTTCCAGTCCGCTGGCTGACTCAAAAATGGCTACACGTGAAGCCGTGGCCTGCGGTAATTCTTCCATGTCGCAGCTTAGAAATCCAGTCAGGACCAGCATGCTTGCAAAGATGTGTCGTATATTTTTCTTCATATGATTGTAATATTAAAAGTTAATGGATAAACCCACAGAAATTGTGCCGAGTGTAGGATAATTATAGCCATCTCCGTCACCTCGGGTATTGTCGCTGTCCAAACCGGTTAATTGTGACCCAGCTCTCCACACATTGGTAACATCCGTGTCTTTTGTGATTTTATATAAAGGTGACCAAGTCCATAAATTTTCACCGGAAAGATATATTTTTATGTCGTCAGCCTGGAGTTTGGATGAGATCGAAACAGGAAGTGTATATCCCAAATTCAGTGTTTTTAAACGTATATAAGCTACGTTCTGCAAATATCGGTCGTTAGGCATTCCCAGTTGACGGCTTCCACTTGATGCTGTATAGCCGGATAAGAATGGGAGATAGGCGTCAAAGTTTTGTAATTCGGGCCGGAACTGTTTGGTTTCCTGCCAACGAGGATATGGGTTGTACGGCCTGTTATATTGTCCCCAGAATCTCGATTCTGTGGAGGGATACCACTGTTGTTTTCCAACACCGTGAAAAAAAGTTGTGAAGAAAAAATTATTCCAGTCAGCCCCTAACGTCAATCCAAATACATAGCGCGGTGATTTGTTGCCGATTATCGTCTTGTCGCCTGAGTCTCCTACACGGTTTAGCCCGTGATAAATTTCATCATCGCCATCCAGATTTTTGAATTTTAAATCACCCGGATGATTTACACGCGTATTGTGAGCAGGAATATTGGATTGAGAGGGAGAACTTTTTATTTCTTCATAGGAGGTAAATAATCCTTCAACCCTATATCCCCAGATCTCACCTATTGTCTGGCCCACATAATAGTCGGTAAGGAGCTTGTCGGGATTGTAATAATCGGTTATGATCGCTTTGGAATCGGCAAGGCTTGCCTTTACATTATAATTGAAAGGCTTGCCGGCTAAAGTAATCCCATCCATCCAGTTCAAGCTTAACTCCCAGCCTGTTGTCTTTAGGGAGGCATAATTTCCTTTTGGAACTCCGGTTCCGAAAACAGCCGGTACGCTTGGACCCACAGTATACATATCTTCTGTCCATCTCCTGTATACATCACCGGTAAAGGAAATTCGATTGTTCAGAGCGTTGATATCTAGTCCGATGTTGCCGGTAGTGGCGGTCTCCCAGGTAAGTGTATTGGGAATGACTCCCGGCTGTGATGTGCGCTGAGGACGTGTGTCTCCCAGTATCCGGGAGGATTGGCTGATGCTGAAGTTCTCTGTAAACGTATATGGATTAATGGATCCATTACCCAAAGATCCGTATGACACTCTAAACTTGATGTTTGAAATAACATCGGGATTAACCTGCCAGAAGGCCTCTTCAGATAATCGCCAACCTGCGGAAAATGAAGGAAAGAATGCCCACTGTTGGTTGCTTGGAAATCTTGATGAACCGTCATAACGCCCGTTTATCTCAATCAGGTACCTTTGCAGGTAATTGTAGTTTACACGGAAGAAATTTCCTGCAATCCGCCACCTGCTATATCCGCCTGATGTGTTGATGTTATTTCCCAAAGCAAGATTAATATCTTTTGCGTCTTCGTAAACAATACCGTTTCTTGTCATTGTTACATTATTATAAGTAGATTGTTCGTAGTTGAATCCTGCCAGGAATTCGAAATTATGTTTTTTGTTGAATGACTTCAAATAATTGGCATACACATTTGTTGCCAGATATTCTGTTGTAGAGCGACGTTCTTGTAAGTCATTCGTGTTTGTGCCGGTATAACCGATCTGCCCTTCGTAACGGCTATAAGGCACTTGTACCCGTATTTGCCGATGACCGTATTCCGTATTTTGAAAAGTAAAATCGGCCTGCAATGTTAAACTTTTGTCAAAAAAGTCTGCTTTTAATGCGGTTTTGTTTTTAATAATTTTTTGATGTAAGTCGGCTCCACTTTTCCCTAAATACCTGTCTCCAATGGTATATGCAGCCGGAAACGTCAAGGTTCCATCGGGATTTGTGAGCGGGGCTAAAGGATGGCCTTCATCAGCCATATTGCGCCAGATGTTGCTCCCTTCACCCACATTTATCGGTTGATGGTATTTCATTGTTGAATACTCTGTATTATTATCGACCAGTAACCAGTCGAATATTTGGATGTTGCCTCTGGCACGAAGATTGTACATAGAATAGGTATCCGTGTTGTATTTATAGAGTCCATCCTCACTGTTATACCTCCCACTTACATAAAAAGAAGCCAGTTCATTTCCTCCTGAAACGGATACATTGTGATCCTGTGCAAAAAAACTATCCTTATACAGTTCCTTATACCAATCGGTGCTGTAATAATATTCATAAGCTCCGGTGGTTGGATTTATCTCTATGCGCGGTAAGGAGGGGTCTTCCCATCTCCTTTTTATCTCGGCCAAGTATTCTGGAGAGAAAGAGAGCGTCTTATTGACGGCGGTGGGTGTTCTTCCGTCATCATTCCAATTGGACCATGCATCACTAAAAGATTTTGCCCACGGGTATGAATCCACGATATTGTCGGGGACAGTTGTAGGACGTTTGGAAGACAAATTTCCGGTGTAATTCAATGATGTTCTTCCTTTTGACGCAGTTTTAGTTGTAATCAACACAACTCCAAATGCGGCTCTCGCACCATAAATGGAAGCAGAGGCTGCATCTTTTAAAACAGAGACGCTTTCAATGTCGTTTGGATTCAGCATACGAGGGTCTCCCTCTACGCCATCAATCAACACCAATGCATTTCCTCCCTGACCGATAGAGGTGGTGCCCCTCACATTATAAGAAGGAGACTGAGTGGGTTTTCCATCTGTCAAGCTGATGTTTAAATTAGGAATAACACCTACAAGGCCTTGTGTAATATTGGTTATGGGTCGGTTCTCAAATACTTTACTGGTTACTTGTTCAACAGCTCCGGTCAAGTTTACTTTTTGAGCGGTTCCATACCCAACCACCACTACTTCTTCCAATAGTTCGGAATCTTCATGGAGTGTAACATTCAATCGACTGTTCCCGTCCCAGGCAATTTCCTGTTTGGCAAATCCGATATAGGTAAATACTATGGTTGAATGAGGCGTAGCCTGAAAAGAGAATTCTCCGTCATGATTGGTGATGGTTCCTTTAGTAGTTCCTTTTTGAACGACGTTGACACCGATCAGCGGATTGTTGCTCACATCCCTTACAACGCCTGAAAGCGTCGCGTCTTGTGCATTTATTGCTAAAGCAAAACACAAGGACAATACAAATAATTTAAATCTTAATAATTTGTTCATAATTTTTTTGTTAATAGAACTTTGGAATCACTTCTAAAATTTCCGGCAAAGAACGGTTTTTATTGTTACGAAGTGATGACAAAAAAATAAATAAATTGTTACTTAACATTCATATAAACTATTTCCAAATAGAAACTTAGATGTTTAATATGCTAGCAAATAAACTTGTTAGCTATCTCTTTGATTAAAAAAACAACAGATTAAAACGGAGTTTTTAAGAATGATGCGCCTTTTGCAATGATTATCATTTAATATTAAATAGTTAAAATTTGATTTTGTTTGAACCACAAACATATGGGATTAAGTGCTTGTATTTTAACAATCGCGGTTGTTTAACTTCAAATATCGGGGAGTAAAATACAACTTGTTCCTTTTTTTTGTATTTTTGCTTATTGAGGTGTTATTATGTTTCATCTTTCAGCGTAATACAAACAATATGGAAACAACTTACAGGGCTAATCGGACACATTTGGGATATAACGTGAAGCGTCTTCGCGAAATTCTGGGCGTTAAACAGGAGGATTTGGCCGAGAGGCTTCAGCTCTCTCAGCAATCCATATCCAAAATTGAGAACAAAGAAGAGTTGGATAACGAAACGCTGGCAAAAGTGGCCAACGCATTGAATATCCCGGAAGATGCCATAAGGAATTTTACCGACGAGGGAGCTGTTCATATTGTGTCGAACAATTTTTCAGATAATTCCTCGGCATATAACAGTTATACGATCAATAATCCGATCGAAAGGATCGTGCAGTTGTACGATGAAAAAGTGGAGCTTTACGAGCGGATGCTTAAAGCTGAACAAGAGAAGGTTGCCTTGCTGGAAGAACTGCTCAGAAATGAAACGGCAGCCAAAGCCAAAGGTTAAAATAGTGCCGGGCAGTAGATAAAAAAATCCCGGCTACATCAATTGCAGCCGGGAAGTAATTCAATGAGTCGACGATTAATACCGTCTTCTGTTGTAACCACCGTCGTTTCTTTCCGGTCTTGGACGGGCTTTGTTTACGGTGATTGTTTTTCCTTCAAAATCGCTATTATTCAGCTCATCAATGGCTTTTTGAGCGTTGTCGTCATTTGGCATTTCTACAAATCCGAAACCCCTGGACTGACCACTGATCCTGTCTCTTATTATGTTGACAGAAGATATTTCACCGTATTCTGCAAATAATTCCTGTAAGCTTTCAGTTGTTGTGTCGTAGCTTAAATTTGATACATAAATGTTCATTTTCTCTTTTTTTCAATTTTTTTTTCAATCATTTATTTAATTTGCGATTATTCGAAACCGGTTTGTACTAACAGCACGACCGTTCGTTAATCGATGTCTTATTTGTTTTTAAAACATTTAATGCGCTAAATCTTTACCCAACAGAAATTCAGCATCAATAAATTCTTTTTTCAGGTTAGATATTACTTCTCTTACACTGGATATTTTTTCTGTCAGATAGGCGTTTGCTCCGGCAAATGCGTATCCCCGGTTCATCCTGCCTTTTGAAGCATTATACAACGCTTTGATTATGCAATATGGGCTTTTTGAATAATCGCAGGTCTTGATACAGTGGTAAGGGCACGATTTGGGTATTTCGTTGCCAGCATTGACGCTATCTAAAAAATCTCCCTGAAAAGCGCGCCCCGGCATACCCACCGGACTTTGAATAATCATCAGATCCGATTGTGAGGAATTGACATAAATTTGCTTAAATGCATCTGAAGCGTCACATTCATCGGTTGGCACGAAGAGACTTCCTATCTGTACGCCTGATGCGCCAAGCTGAATAAAACGAAGGATATCCTCCCCAGTAGAAATTCCGCCGGCAGCAATTACGGGAATTGTTTTCTTGTCTTTGTAACTTGTGGCAATTGCCAGCACTTCCGGAACTAGTCTTTCCAAGGAATAATTCGCATCCTCCAGATTTTCTCTCTTAAAACCGAGGTGGCCTCCTGCCTTGGGTCCTTCTACCACAATGGCATCCGGGAGATAATTGTAATTGGTTTGCCACTTTTCGCAAATCACTTTTGCGGCACGTGCTGATGATACGATGGGAACGAGCTTTGTTTCGCTTGAAGTGGATAGGTAGGATGGTAAATCCAAGGGCAATCCTGCACCCGCAAAAATTATATCGGCCTTTTCAGCAATTGTGGTACGCACCATATCGGCGAAATTTGACAAAGCAACCATGATATTCACACCGATTGTTCCTTTGGACTTTTCGCGAGATTTGCGCAATTCTTCTTTTAGTCCCCAAATGCAGTCTTTCAGATAATCACCCGGTTTTCGCCGGTATAGCAATCCTAAGCCTGCACTTGAAATCACTCCAATTCCTCCTTCGTTGGCTACTGCCGAAGCTAGGCCTGAAAGGGATATGCCAACACCCATGCCGCCCTGAATAATGGGCAATTTAATTTCTTTTTCTCCAATAAAAAATGATTTGAACATCTCTGTAAATGGGTGTAAAGATGTAGGTGTATTGCACACTAACACCTGGTTGATCCAAACAAGAAAGCTGATTTTGAGGTCGATTTAGACGATGAAAAGACTTACCCGATGAGGGTAATGCAAAGCATTGCTGTGAAAGATATCAATATAAGCTTGATTGTTTAGAGTACAAAGATACAATATTTTTATTGATCTTCAGCTATTTCAGAAAATATAATTTTGAAAAATATAATTCAACAGATTATGATGCTCCCCAAATACTTCCAATCAAATTTGAAGTAGAAAAGTCAAGTCAATTAACCATTTGGAGGTAAATATTATCCCGAACTCACACTAATAGTTAATTTTAGGGAGACTTCGGTCTCCTTTTTATTTATGTTGCTGTTTGACTCTCTTCGGGGGCCGCGCGCCTCCGCCCGTTAGGTAACCCCCGCAGTGTTTTTTCATGGTTTTATTAAAAAACCTATATAAAACTTACCGGGAAAGTTGCACTTCTAAATTGAACTTAGCCTTTGCATTATAGATAATTGAATACTTTTTAAGGGCTGACTAATTAGTTAATTGAATATTTACCGAAGTATTGTTATAATGAATAAGAGATAAAAATTACACGTTTTATGGATACTACCAACGTTTAAGCCCAAGCGTCAAACCTGCCATCGTCATCTATGAATTCATCGTCGTAGGCTTGCCGGGCAAGTTCATGCCCATTATCGGCAGCTCGTTTGAGCCATTCCATGCCTTCCCAGTAGGTTTCGGCATCGGTAAGCAAGAGCAAGGCCAGTTGGTATTGGGCTTCGGTATCGTCCTGTCCGGCTAGTTGTTTAAGTGCTTCAAGCGATTTGTTCATCACGTTTCTTTTATTGTTTTTAAGCAAGCCATTTCATCATTTCTTTCGAGAAAAACTCACTGAAGGAGTTATATTCGTCCCAAATATCAAAACTGCAAATGTCGCGTGCCTGATATTTTTGTGTTTGTGCGTTATAGGTGTACAAGTCGTCATCAATTTGCCCGAAGAAAATCAAATCATTTATCTCGTCAAAACGCTCGTAATAGATACGGTTTTGTGCGGTAAAATGAATAATTTCGTTTTGTTTGCTGCCAAATATCTGCATGCCGTTATACTGCATGCCGTTACATATCTGAAGAAACGCTACAAAGTCGACAGGCAACCGCGGAGCGTTGATTTTTGTCATCTGGTTGTTGCATCTGTCGATATCCTTGCCGGTAGCCGGAGGATTTGCAAGGACATATTCATCGAGATTACGTATTATATCTTTGATAATCATGGTTATATGGTCTAGTGCGTCTACTCTAAAAATATTTGCCTTACGGGCAATCCGGCCCTTAGACACTCTTCGGATACAAATTCAAAAGTGCCGTCGTCAGAAACATTTATTTCTGCACGATAGAGCGTATCTCCGTACAGGATATGACATTGAACCCTGCATGTTTCATCTTTAAGTTCGACTTCTATCGGTTTGATATTTCTCTCGAGAAACTTGATTTCTTCTTTCGTGGGGTTTTGCGAATATTCTACATCGTCAATGCTTTGCACCAATCGCAATTTTCCCTGCTCGCTTTGAACGTTTTCAAGAACAAATGTCAGGTAATCGGAAAAGTTGTTGTCGTTCAGGTTCAACCCCAATTTTTCGAGGTTGTCAAAAATACAGTCGCATGTGCCGTCTAACTTAATAATATGGTTGTTGTTTCGGTTCCAGAGGTATTCCATCGTTACCGGCGGAATGGTTGAGAAGGTGCGAGCCGAAATCAAATCATAATACCTAAAGAAAGACAAGACCGTGGTGTGCAAGCACGTTTTATTCGCATCGAACAGTTCAAAACTCTGCTTTGAGTTAAGCAAAGGAATTAGGGCGTTTTTAAGTTCGTAAGAAATCTCAATCATAGGCCGGAGTTAGTTGATTGGCAGATTTGCATTATTATTACGCTTATATTGTCTTTTCCGCCCGCTTGTTTGGCTTTATCCACTAATTTCTGTGCCGAAACAGTCTCTATCAAAGTCTTTTCTATTTCAGTGTCAGAAACCATATCTGCCAGTCCATCGGAGCATATCAGGAAAATATCGTTTTCAAAAACTTGTCCGGAGATGTTTTTCACATCAATATAAACATCATCGTTGCCGCCAAACGAGTTGTAGATAATGTTGTTGGGTATGGACATATCGCCCGTGAGCTGACGCAAAGAGTGATCGGTGCTTAGTTGCTTGAATATACCGTCGCGAAATCGATAAATCCTGCTGTCGCCGATATTGAGAATGAAAATCATCTTTTCGTAAAACAGCATACCGCAAAAAGTAGAACCCATCTCTTCCAACTCCCTATTCACACTGCTTAAGTGGACAAGAAGCTGATGTGTTGCTTGTGTCCAATCTTTTATTCGCGAAATTACTTCCTCTTGACTCAATTTGCCGGGCAGGTTGTAAACAAACTCGTTGAATTGCTGAGCGACAATCTCGGAGGCAACATCACCTCCCTTGTGTCCGCCCATGCCGTCGGCAACTATGGCTACAAAGCGGACTTCCGGGGTGAGCTCGTACTTGCTCTGTGCCGATTTATCACGATACAACTCTCCATCCAGCAGTATTATGTCTTCGTTCTTCTGCCTTACGCAGCCAATATCGCAAATCAGGTCTGTTTTGACAAGCATGCTTTTAAATATTTTTATTTTGCGTATGATTTTACAAATTTACGGTCGAGTTCCTCCAACTCTTCAGAGTGCGAATATTGCTCATAACCACATTTTGTGCATTTGTAAACATGCTCATATTCATACACCTTATATAAAACATTATACTCATTGTATTGATACACATTAATTGTACGAGAGTGATTTTGAATATTTTCTATTTTTGTTTGGTAGTTTCTTCTTGAGCCATCGCTATATTGATCGTATGTTGTAACCTTGTCGCCTGTTTGCCATCTTTCAGTATGCGAATCTAAAAGCTTGCCTCTTTCTGTTTTGGGCCGCCATTCTTCGTATTTTTTGATAAGATTTTTAGCATTATAATTGATGGTGTACAGATGCTTGCAGTCGGGACAGCGGTTATAGGGAAATTCATCAAAAAAATCGTTGATTTGTCTATATGAAAAGAAAAACAGATACAAAACAACTGGGATAAAGAACCACCAAAAGAACTGATAGCTCAGTCCCAAAACTATCCATATGTATGTGGTAATAATGCTAACCACCAAAAATGTAATTGGGAAAGCCTTATTGCTCACAAATAGTAAAGGATAGCGGAATTTCAACAACCCGAAAAGCAAAAGCGGAATAGCAAGGTTAGTGGAAAATATCCACAAGAGTGCTCCTAATCCTACAAAAATCGCCATAATTATACCCAAGGTTTTTCGGATAGGTGTATCGGTAAAATCATCAACAATTTCACTCTCGAACATAAGCCCGTTTATCATGTTCGCAAATAAATCGATGTCTAAAATAGTGCCTGAGAGCGGCAGGTATTTCAAGAAAAGATAATTTTTGGGAAACCATGATTTTTTATGATAATGAACCGTTTCCATGGAATACGACTTCGCGATGCTATCTTCAAAAACAAGGGTTGGTTTATAGAACTTCCCGTCCGATTTATTGAAAACCCTCAGTGGATAAACAGCCTCTTTGTTTTTGCCTTTGTTCATTATAATGAATGCATTACAATACAGATTTTCGACTTCATCGAAAGTCCTGCCCATATATAACCGTTCAAACTTTTGCTTTGTCATATAAAAAGCCCTTCTATCGTTGAGATTATATTTTGCCAGTTTTTTACCTGTGACGCTTATTATTCCATCATGGCCTACTGTCCCGGTCTTTCCGTCTTTTGTTTTAATGTTAAAATCCACAAAGGCAATTTCATCCGTTCGTCCCATTATGGTAACGGTATCGCCTTTTTGAATATTTAGTTCGTCGTTTTTTTGTACTTCCTTCACTTTATAAACTACTCCCGATTCGTCAAATGCTTCTTGTGGCACAAAGCCTCTTTGCCCGCTTTTAGTCTCCACCCAAAACATCATTCCCATTGTCCCGTTTTTAATGTCTTGCCCCAGAATAATCACGCTATCGCCTTTGTTTATTATTTCCAGTACATCTTCGTTGTAAGTTAGTGCTGTGTTTTTTAATGCTGCCATTTTTACATTTGCCACCTTCCGGTTTGGGTATATGGTAATAATTACAATTACAATGAGAAGTATACCGAGCAAAATGGAAATAAATGTGCGATCGAAAAATGTGTTGTTTTTAAAAAATCTGAACATACCATATAAATTTTAAGGATTATTATTCGATAATAAAAGTGGTGTCATAGAAGGCTATTTCATCACCTGTATGGATGGCAGTAGGCTTATTGGGCGCTATTTGTGAGCCATTTACGAATGTGCCGTTAGTGGAATCCAAGTCAATAATTTCATAATCCCCGTCGGCATTGGCCTGGATTCTGGCATGTGTTCCCGACACATAACCTTGCGAGGCAAATGTTGAGACATAATCGCCCGTGCGCCTGCCAATAACAGCTCCCTCTTTTATGGGCAACCGGGCATTGATGCTTTTGCCGACCATAAATTGAGGTTTAGCCTTTGTTGGAGTAAGGCGTATCGTTTTTTGAGAGCTATTATCCGTTTGCGTAGGTTCAACTGCAGTATTGTGTGTGACAACGCTATTATCGGGCTCAGTCTGACTTTTATTATTAGGGGCAAATTTTGCTTTAACCAATGGTTGTCCGCATTGGCTGCAAACTTTACCTTTCTTGAAACCGTGTCCGTTTCCGCAAAGCTTCAACTCTTCTCCGCACTGGTCGCAGTAGAAACTATCGGCTTCAATTTCTTTGCCGCAAAGAGGGCATTTTACTAATTCAGGCATATCATCAGTTTTACAATTGTACATATCGTTTTTTATGACTATCCCCGTGTTTTTGCTTTTTTATAAAAGCATATCTTCTGCCATTAACAATTTAAAGCTGTCTACTTCAAAATCGGGCTGGTTCATGATTTCTTGAATACGTGTACTTTGGTTTGTTTTTACTTTTGCAAAGTATTTATTGACTTGCCGGGCATTTGCAAAGTTCTCATCGCGATTTTCGTATAAGTCGCAGAAATAGTTCCTCATTAGCTTTTCGGCTTCCGGGGTAAGTATCAACTGGTCTTTTTGTGCTTTCATCAAGAATATTTGAGCCAATTCTTTGTCATTATAGTCATCGAAATCGATGGTCTTGGTAAATCGATGCTTCAATCCGCTGTTGCTATTGAGCCACTGATTTATCTCATACGGATATCCGGCAGCAATGCAGATAATTTTACCTCTGTTGTCTTCCATTAATTTCAGAAGAGTATCAATGGCCTCCTGTCCGAAAGAATCACCATCCGATTGTTTTAGCGAATATGCTTCATCGATAAAAAGCACACCGCCCATGGCGCTCTGAAAGACCTCTTTGGTCCTTTTGGCGGTATGTCCCTGGAACATATCTACCAGGCCATCGCGGGCTGTTTCCGTGAGTTTGTTTGTAGGCAATACATCCAATGAATATAAAATATCGGCCATAATTCTGGCTACCGTTGTTTTGCCTGTACCGGGGTTTCCTACAAAAAGGTAATGATCGTCAAGTCCCTGGAACTTTTTGCCGAGCCTCGCTGCTTTGGCCCGCTCTACTTCGATGTAGCCGGCTACACGACGCACTTCATTTTTGACATTTTCCAATCCTATCAATTGGTCTAGATTTTTGAGATAATCGTTTTTAACCAATGCTTTTGGTTCATTGTATGGGATATCGTCTGCTTCTATCGTCTGGTATATCTCTTTGGTTATGTCGATGCCTTGTCCCATCATTTCAGCCAAACGGTTCGCTTTACGGGCTTTTGTTTCGGCAAGCACCTTAATTACCTCGCCCGCATTGCCAAAGTTAGGTTTTTTGGCGTCTACCATTCTATTAACAAGCTTATGTAGTCGCACTTCAGCCTCTTGGGTGAGATTAAGTTTGTTTTTTCTGGCGTTCAGCTTGTAGATATCCACCAATTGATTGGCGGTATAGTCTTCGATATGCAGCCGGGTGGTAAATCTACGGTCTAATCCCGGATTTGCTTTTTGGATAAACCTATCAACTTCGTTTTTATATCCTGCCACAATCACTACAAACTTACCGGCATCGTTGCTCATGCGTGTCATCAGGGCTTCCACGGCCTGTCTGCCCGTTTCATCCACGTTTCCCACACCATCCACTTTGGCAAGATTATACGCTTCGTCTATCAGCAAGGTGGCACCCATGGCTTCATCGCAGGCTTTGTCCATACGCTTTGAGCTGTCGTTGACAATAGAGCTGAGGATGTCTTTCGGTTCTTTGACAACCACCCTGTCGGAAGGAAGTAGGCCTATGGCTTTAAATATCTCGCCCAGCTTATTGGCAATGGTCGTTTTTCCTGTGCCAGGACTGCCGGTAAGGACGATATGTACATTGGTGAGTTCGGCATCGGCAAAACCTTTTTCCTGCATTTTTTTATCCATCATCAGCTTGGTGGCCAGCTTGCGTATTTCGGTTTTTACCGAGTCCATTCCGATAAATTGGTCAAGCTCTGTGAGGATAGTGTCCAAATCTTTTTCTTTCAGATTTTCCTCTCCTTCAATATCTGCCCGGGTAAGTGTGTAGAGCATTTCTTGCGTGATATTGGCATCGCCTTTGAGTTGTTGCACACGGAGCGCGTGATTTTTCAACGCTTTGTCGAACGCATTGCGTACTTCCCTGGCATTGCCGAACGATTTTTTATCGCGGGAGATATACATACGGTTGAAGAAGTTTTCAATGTTTTTTTCAGCGTCGTCACTCAGGGTCATCTTTTCTTTTTTCACCAACCGACGGAAAATCTCAGTCAGTTCTTTGGCGGTATAGTCTCTGAAATTTATGGTTTCGTTGAAACGTGACTTCATGCCTGAGTTAGCCGCGAGAAAGTCTGCCATTTCCTTTGTATATCCTGCAGCTATGGCAACCAGCTTACCTCTGTTGTCTTCAATGAGTTTCAGCAGTGTGTTTACTGCCTCAATACCGAAGGAGTCGTTCTCGTCTTTAATAATCGAGTAGGCTTCATCAATAAACAAGACACCCCCCATTGCTCTGTTTACCGCTTCTTCCACCGCAATAGCCGTATGTCCGACATAGCCAGCTACCAATTCTTTTCTGGAGACCTCAACTAACTGTCCTGTGGGTAATACATCGAGCGAATTGAGTATATCTGCAAAAATACGGGCAATGGTTGTTTTGCCTGTCCCGGGATTGCCTAAAAACAGGAAGTGGTCTTTTATCTCCCGTTTTGCCTTTTCGCCGTGCATCATTTCACCTGTATCTAACCGGCTGATAATTTTTTTGATGGATTGTTTGATCTCCTCAATACCCACAAAGCTGTCCAACTCTTGCATAATCTCATCGTAGCTTCTGGGGCGAAATTCGTTGCCTGTTATATCTTCGCATTCAGCGTTTTGTGCGTTATGGTTGCGTTTTATGACATTAGCGAAAATTTCGGAAGCTTTTTTTGTGGCCAAGTGTCCGTTGCCGAAATCACTTTTTTTGTTGCGGAACTCATGTTTGAATACACGCTCCAGTTTAGCTGTTGCATCTTCGCTGAGGGTCAATCCATCGTAGTTGTCATGGAGTTTCTTCAGGCAAATACCGGTCAGCTCTTTTGAATCATAACCGGTCAAGTCGAAATGGTATTCAAAGCGGTTTGCAATATCGGCATTAGCCATCATAAAGGCTTTCAGTCCCGATAATCCCGAAAGTATTACGATGGGATCATTGTCCCATTCGTCGTTCATACATTTGAAGAGTTTATCGAGTTTGTTGATTTCGTTGGCGGAGGTTTGCGGTACGAGTTTTTGAGCGTTTTCGATGACCAGCAGCCCTCCTTTGGCTTTGTTTGTATTTTCGGACCAGTTGTCTGTTTTTTCGGTCTTTCGTGAAAACTCATCAAAATCGACCGCATCGACAATCACGGCATTATTTTTCTTGATAATACCGGTTGAGAAAAGCAGGTTTTGCAATACTTTGATAAGTTCAGTTTTCCCTGTTCCGGTATTTCCCGTAATCACCATATCCATTCCCAGGCGAATTCTCACCCCTGTCTTTTTTGTCCGCAACGAAATGTTTTCACATGTTTTAACCAGTTCTTCAAGTTGCTTCTTAATGGCTTCCAAGCCGATTAGGTCGCTTAACGGATCGTTGATTTCAGTTATTACATTTTCTCCGCACCATTTGCAGTACAGCGCTTTGCTTCTGTTGGGTTTATTGCACGAAGGACACTCCATGATCTCTATTTGTTAAACTTAAATTCAACCTCTTTTCTTGTTGTGTAGTTTTTGTACGTTCCCGACAATTGGCTAAAGTCATCGTTGAATGAGCCGTTATATTCGCCATCAAGTTGGTTATTGTTTCTGTTTATATCGTCGAAATGAAAGCTGCGCGTGTCGATATTGATTTCGCCTTTCAGCTTCTCGGTGATTAAACTTTTATACCGTACTTCTATTTCGGCTTTTGCTTTTTCTTCTTCCATGTCTGTAATGGTGAAAACAGCGTCCCTATTATCAAAAATACCTTTATATTCGCCTGCCAACGCTTCGTATCTTGCCTTATTGGTTTGTTTGTTGGAAACATACATCGACAGATAAGCATGTCCCAGGAAAAGGAAGATTGACAATAATATTAACATGGCGGTATTTTTCAACACTTTCTTAGTGTTTTGTCTCAAGTCTGCCACCAATTGGAGGCTTACCCCACCGATAGAGGATTCAAACATTTCTCCTTCATCGGCTACAAATCCGTAGTGCAGTGGCTCAAGGCTTAGTTCTTCGAAACCGGGTTTAAAAAGGTGTTTCTTCCTTCTAATATGCAACCTTGTTCTTATATAGCATATGATAGCTACCCATATCAAGCCGGCTATCAACAGTCCGGATAATAGATAGGCAGGATAGGATATTGAAAAGGAAACTATCAAGGATATTCCGATAAAAGAGCCCAAGCCTATTAGGAAGCTTTTAACGAAACTGTCAAGACATTCGCCATATCTATATCTCCCAACGGCATAACCGATTATTAATGGGATAATGTACAGCCATTTAGAATTGGTATTGAATGCTAATTCTGAGATTAACAACTTATACGAGACAAATCCAACGGCCATAAGGGACAATATCCCCATTACAATTTTAACAATCAGGTTGGTCCTGTAATTTCGTTTCAATTTTGAATGTGTATTTTGTACTGTGCCTACAGCTTCGTGATAATCATTAATTTCAACGTCGTTTACACTATATTGTGAAATGAAGTCTATGTAATCGACAGTCAGGCTTTCAAAAGTATATTTCTCCGACAAGTCTTCATCGGGATTTTCTTGAAAAAACAAGGCTATCCATTCTTTTAGGAATCCATTTTCCAGTTCTTCTTCTACTTCCTTATTCGGAATATCGTTTAATTCTTCGAGGTTGTAAATATACTCATCACTTTCGGGAAAATAATAATACGGATCGTAGCCAAGTCCTTTGATGCTTTTATAAACACCGGTTTTCCAATTGTATGGAGCGTACTTTGCAGCATTCTCCACTGAATTTACATCTGCGCAATATCTTATCCACTCTATCTTGTCGTCATAAACCACTTTTGATTTCAAGTAATAGTAAAGGCGTGTGTCGTCAATGTCGCACATCATATCCAGTTGCTCACTCGCGTATTCACTATTTTCGGCATCATGAATAAAATCATCTATCATATTATTCATGTATTCTCCTATTTCGGCAGACGTAAAGAAATAGGTGTCGGAATCTTCTTCAAGACTCAGGTTATATGATACTTTCGGGCTCAGGTAGTACAATACGCACCACGCATTTTCATCGTGTCCCTCTTGCGAGCGAATTCTACCCTCTACCGCCGGGTTCTGGTTGCGAACCCACAGTAAAAACGACTCTTCGAGAAGGTTTTTCCACGATTCATCGGAAAGTGTTTCTTTGTAATTGGCATTTATAACATCGTCAATGGTGTGGCATTCAAACACCTCGTTTTCTTCGTTGGTAAGTATCCACGGTGCCTGTGGATTTAAGGTATAAATAAGCTGACGCAACGGTTCTATGTTGTCGTTCTTTTTCTTGAAAAGCGGAGCGAATCTTTCCGTTAAATTCCTTGAGCCGTGAGAGCTAAGGAATAAAAAAAGCCGGTCGTTATTATTGGCTAACGCGGCCGCATAGTATTCAGCGTTCTCGTTTAGCGATTGGGCAATAGATATGGGAGTGGAGTGTGGGCGGTTGTTAACATCGTAGTATGGGATAATCATATTCAAAAAGAAACACGCAGTCAGAGTACCCGCTTCCTTGTCTTTGGGGAATTGGTTTTCAACGATGTCTTCCATCTCTACCGCCAAATCGGGTCTTTTGTTACCGGTAAGCCATTCGGCTATTTTACCCGAATACAAATATTTGGCAGCCAGTCCCTGATTGTCGTACATAAACTGCCCCAACTCTTCGGCAGAAGTGGCAGTAAGGTTGTTGGCCGGGTCGAACAAGATATTAAACCCTTCACTTGTTTTCTCCTTCAACTCGTAAATATTCTCTCCTTTCACCCAACGAATGATGTCGTGGTAGTCGGCTCGTGATCTCGGATCTGGGTCCGTAAGAGCTTTAAACAGTTGTAAGGTCCTATCCGAAATATCTGTCGGGTATGGCAAGTTGCCGTGTATCTTCAGATTCCTAAGTTCGTACTCTTTAAGAGTAAATATTTTTTCGCCGTCCCAAAGCACCAGCAACATCATTCCAAGGGAATAAAAATCGGATTTGTAATCGAATTGGATTTTGCCGTCAATGGTATAATAATACTCAGGAGCTGTATATACAGGTGTACGCAGTTGCGAATCAGCCTTTATTTCGGCTATGCCCTCCTTGTCCGTATTTATAGCAATACCAAAATCGGCAAGGCGAAGTGTTTCAACCCCTTTGGTGTCATCGGCAAAAAAGAAGTTGGCTGGTTTTATGTCTCTGTGTATGACCCCTTTGCTATTTAGGAACTGTATAGATGCGCCACATTGCAAGGCTATTTCGCCTATCAGTTTTTCGTCTTTATTTACATTGAGCTGTTCCAACGAACCTCCGGTACAATATTCCATCAGTTCGTAAATTCGTTTCATGCCTGTTGCCGGGTCAATCCACTCGCCACAGTCGAACACTTGAACAAAGGATCCTGTTTCGGCATAACTTTTAACTGATTCAATGATTGTAAAATTGGGAGGCGGCATCAGGTTGGGATAATATAGTTTCAGCACAGATTGATCTTTTTCATGTTCTACAAGATATATCTGTGCTTCGCCTGTCCCTTCCGAAATTACGTTCACAACCGTGTATGGTTTATTTTTTATTGTAAACTCCGTGGCTGTTGTTTGTATAGTGTGAGCTGTTTCGGACTGCTGTTTGGTTTTTCTAAGTGTTTTGGCTTCATTTGTACGTGCTGTTTTTTCTCCTCCCGTTTGCCTTTGTGCCTTGCGAATGGTTCTGTCTTCGTTCGGTCGCAAGGTTCTCTCTGTTGGCGAAACGTTGGATTTTCTTTCGGTAGCTCTTATGGTTTTACTGTCGGGCCTAAGTGTTTTATCCATTGCCGAATGGTTTTATTGATAGTAAACAGGTTTTGCTTATTTTTATTTATGTCCCCACGTCCTTGTCAATATTTCACGTTCTTCATAAATCCACTCTCCACCTGAAAAAGGTTTTACGCACTCATTGGGTTGCGAGTGAAGACAGCCGTAGGCTTTACACCGCCACCCTATGGGTACTTTCTGCCTGGTAAGTACTTCTATCTCTACTTTTCGTGCCGAATGAAAGTCGCGTTGCATTTGCGGCGTCATACCCGCATCGGGTATCATTGCTGATAACGTTTCCTGCATCTCTTTTAGTTTCTCTTTGTACTTTTCCATCGCTTCCTCTTTGCTTAAGGCATGTATAGAGAAAGATATCTTGCTATTGTTTTCAGGCTTTGGTTGAGGTTTGAGTTTAGGTTGTGGTTTTTCTTTTTCCAACTTCATTCCTCGGATGGACGCAAGCAACTCTTTATGCTCGTTTACCAAATTCAAATCCTCTTCCGATAGTTGTTCTTTTTTGGCCTCTTGCGTTTGACTTAAAATATACTCTTCTAATTGAGCAAGCTCTTCGATCAACACGACTGTCTTTTTTACTATCGGATCTTTCTTAGCAATAAGGAGAGCTTGCCGTGCCCGTGCGTTTAGAGGAGCATTGCATTTTCGACAGAAACTTCTGAAATTCAGCGTTTGGCAGTTTGAACAGGTGATACCCGATTTGGGATTTCCACACTCGGAACAAAACAGATCGGTGCTACTGACAGAACTTCCGCAGAAAGGACAGATTTCCAACAGCAGATTTTCTCCACATTGTGGACACAGCTCTATGCCGGCCTTTATACCGGCTCCGCACTTATGGCAGGTGGTTAAGTTTAGAGAGCAACCACATTCGGAGCAAAACTTGTCATCACTTGAATAAGAAGCGCCGCATTTTTTGCAGCGGTTCTCTTGCATGGTGTGGTTATCCCGGGTTTTGGTTTCCGCTTTTTGCGCTTGCATTGGTTGTGCTTGCCTTAGTTGCGCTTGTTGCTTATGGTTCATACTTATTTCAAGTATATGTTTGGGTTCGTAAAACGCTACTGATTTCTGATTTTGTTGCCCGGAATAAAGAAAACATTATGTAACATTGGATTGCAAAATGACACATCGGTTATTTCTTTATGAGTATTGTTTTCGGAAGAAAATATTATGTTGCTCAACATACAATCTGAGAAGTCAAGTCCTGAAACATCAAGTCGGCTTAAGTCGGCGTTGGCAAGAACTTTTGTTTTTATTTGCTCCTCAAGAAGAACCCTTTCGGTAAGTACGATTAAATTTTGTGGCATGATAAAATCTAAATAATATAATAGTAAAAGGTAGATTCAACCAGCAAATTCAAAAATCTATTTGCAAAGTTATGAAATTTTTAATATTCTTTTATAAGAATATGTTTAAAAATTTACATAAACTCTTTTTAAAATAGATTTTTGTATGGTCTACATGGATGTTTGGAAAGGAGTGTTGTTTCAAGAGTCAACTTTTTTCAGGTAAAGGTATACTATTGAAAATTCAGCATTTTTTTTCAACCATACAAATAAGTTTCGTGATAGTGTATGATATTGCAATTTGTACCGGATCTTCAAGTTTAACTTTTTAGCTATATAAAATTAATACTTCGTTAAAACTTCATTTATAATGCTGACAGTCAACAATTTATATCAGACCCTCTAAAAGTGCCATACTCTATTGATATTCAGTGAATTACAAGAACTATTTAAAAAAATTACCGAAGTATTATAAAATTAAAATTGAAAAATAAATGAACGAGTCTCCTCCAATAAGTCTTTTTTCTTAAAAATTTCACAATATGATCATTGATATTCAATAAGTTGCAAACCGATAAAATTGGGTTTTGAGGTTTTCGGAGAGGACTCATGAATAGTTTAATAAAGACTTCCCGATTGAAATTTCTTCAATCGGGAAGTTGTATATAATGATTTACGTCGGTAACGCTTGAGATAGGTTGACCCTTTTATTGTTCAACTGTGCTATCCCGGGGATCAAAGACAAAAGTCATTTTATTACCTGAGCCAAATAGTTGTTTAGCCAGATTATGTATCCTTGCTGCATTAACCTCATCCAACAATTCAGAATCATTAGTATCCAGAAATTCTTCATTTAATATTGATTGGGTAATGATGGTAGACCAGGGAATAATCTTATTATTATTCAGGGCTTTTTCCCGATATTTCTTTACTTCATCAATCTCTTTTATGGTAGGTCCATCCTTTGCTAATAGATCTGCTTCATGCTGTACAACTTTCAATAATTCAGGAATCATTGAAGAATTAGTCTCAAATTCAATCTTTACAACAAGTTGCGATTGAGGGTGTCTGATGAGTGATGCGGATACAGCGACATGATAGGTGCCTCCTCTGTCCTCGCGAATGCTTTGATAACATCTTCTGGATAATATATCACGTAAAAACAGCGTGTTTGCATAATTTGTTGAGCTATATTCAATATCTGTATGGTAAGTGATAGATACTGAAGCCTTCGATGTTATTGTGTTTTTCGCATTATAAAAAAGTTCTACTTTTCCTCTGTTTAATTCAGGATCTTTGTATTCCAAAATTTTTTCTTGTGCGTGGTGATTGACAGCAATAGAGGCTAAATATTTTTCTATTAAAGGGACAGCATCTTTAACAGGCATAGGGCCGGTAAATATGAATGTAAACTCAGCTGGATTACAAAAATGACGCTTATAAAGTTTATTTAATTTTTCCGTATTAATTGACTGAATATATAGAGTATCGAAGTTAGTTTTAAGAGGATCGGAAGAGTAGCTAAGTCTCTTAACTGAATCCTCAAATAGTTTTGTTTCATTTTTTTCTTCTCCGATAGTCTTTAAAAATAGTTGTTGGAACTTACTGAGCTCTGTTTGGTCTGCAGAAACGTCAGTGAAATGGGAGTAGAGCAGTTTAAAGAAATTTTCACTTTTTTGCGGATAAAAATCCCCTGAATAGTTATCTGTTCTTCTGTTGACTGACTGGCTTAATCTGATGCTATTGGTATGTTTCCATTCACTCAATTCATTCCAGTTTAAGTTGGCTACATTATAGTACCTCATGTAATTTTTCAGAATCATAATCTCCTCTATGGAGTGAGGACGAGCATAACCTCCCGGAGTAAAGGCTGATAGCCTAACTTTTTTACCGTTTCCGTACGATTCTTTCCATATGACCCTTGCTCCATTTTCAAGCTTGATCTCAGTGGTTGAATCAAGTGTTACTTTATATTTAATGCCAAAGTCAGCTGCACTTATCTGGCGGAAACCTGAAATTCTACCTGGATTTATTGGTACTGAGAGAGCAAGTTCTTTTTTGATCACAGGGTTATATTGTTCTAGAGCTTTATTTTGGACTGATTTAACGAGCCCTAACACCTCAGTGGCTGAAGGAAGTGATTCTTTGTCACTTTCCGGTGCAGCAAAGATTATTATCCTGTTGTTTTCATTTAAAAAGACTTCAATGTTGTCATTAATATCTGAAATTTTCATTTTGTCTAACATTGAGTATGTCAGATCCATTAATTCTGTATGATTCACAAGTGCCTTGTTCCGTGTAAAGTTTTCTACTGCAATATTAACAAAATCTTTGTTGGCCGGTTTTTGCACTTGATTAGATTGTTTTTTTCTGATGTTTGCTCTTACAATATTTTTAGCATTATCCAATTCTAATCTTGTCATTCCATGTTGCCTTATACGTTCAACTTCTTCTAAAACACCATTGAGAGCTGTGTATAGATCTTTCCCGTGTGCAGGCATAGCAGTTGCAGTAAAAGTTTTACATGTATAATCAATTTCACCGAATACCGGAACGATTACGCGAAAATCAGCACCGGTCTTTTTGGCTCTTTCCGTACATCTTGATTTAAACATCTCTAAAAATAGTTCTTCCACAAGCTTATCGTATACAAATGCATGTGTTTGCCTTTCGGCAACAGAGCGATGCGGTATTTTTACAGTCATCCTTACTGAGCTCGCTTTTGTTTCAGGATCAGTGAAAAATCCAACAATGGGCTCCTTGTTATCGGGAACCGTATAATATATCTTCTTCGTTTCATTTTCAGGATTTGGGATTGTGGAAAACCTCTCTATGATTTTTTTTTCGATCTCTACGGCATTAATATCTCCTACAACAATTACTGCTTGCAGGTTAGGCCTGTACCATTTATGATAGAAGTCGATTAAATCTTGATGGTCAAAGTTTTCTATCACTTCAGCTAATCCTATAGGGGTCCTTTCGGCAAAACGTGAGTTGGTACGTTGAATTTTTGATATGGTCTGCATTGTTCTTGTCAGCGGGTTGTCACCTCTTCGCATTTCTTCACGAACTACTCCTCGCTCACTTTCAATCTCTTCAGGCAGACAGTTGATGTAGTGTGACCAGTCGTGCAGTGCCAATAAAGCAGTATCAACCACTGAACTCCTGGTTACAGGTACTTCCGATATATTGTATACAGTACGGCTCATGGAAGTGTATGCATTTACATTTACCCCAAATCGTACGCCTATACTTTCGAAATAGTTGAGCAATTGCTTACCGGGAAAATGTTTTGTACCGTTAAAAGCCATATGTTCTAAAAAATGGGCCAATCCGCGCTGGTTTTCCTCTTCCTGCAGAGAACCTACATTGTGGACAATAAAAAAATCAGCTCTGTTTTCACTTAATTTGCTCTCTCTGATATAATAGGTAAGTCCATTTTCTAGCCGACCTGTAATAAATTCTTTATCGACAGGCAATGCTTCTGATATATCGAACGATTGTGCAGCTAAGAATGCAACCTGAACGAGCAATCCAATTATAAGAAACGTTTTCTTATTCATATTATACTTGTTAATAATGTAGTATTTCCAGTAATTTATTTATTTTCGATATTAAAACCCAGCGTAAAAGCAAGATAAGGCCGGTTCTCGTAAATCCAGTTTTTTCTGTCTTTACCCAGTAAATTATCCATTCCTATAGCAATACCTGCCTTTAGGTTGTTGTAACCCATATAGACGGCAATTCCTTTTTGTAACACTACCCCGTCGTACTCATCATCTATAGCATGATCTGTGGTGGTTGGGGATATAAAAGTGTTCCCTATTCCCATAAACAGGCCGTAAAAGAATTCGTAGTTGGAGATATTTCTTACATATAAGCCAGACTTGTGGTTTAAATAATCAATATTATATCTGTTTTTCGAATATCCGGCACAAATTGAACCGTTAAAATCGCAATTTAGCTGATGAGAAACTTCCTTTACAGCAGGTCTTAATTTAAGCGGGAGAATAATGAAATTCATTTTAAAGGCATTTTCATGGAAAGTTATTCGCGGCAAAATGTTTTTTTCGCATAAAATTAATGGGTAGATTTCTACTGTCGAACTATCAAAATCACATGTGAAGTTCTTGCTGTTTATCCGGAATATTTCCACTTGATCTTCATCACCCTTAACAAACAGATCTTTCGAATCAGTCCTTCCGGCCTGTTTGAAAAATCTGTTGTTAATTTTTCGGGTTGATGTGTTTTTCAATGTCCAACATCCCGGTAATACAATTAGTGCAGCAAGAAGAAAGAAGGGAAACAATCTTAGACACATATTACAACTATTGATACTTGCTATTTGGCTGCTATTTCATCCAAAAGATATCCAACATCAGTACAATTGTCGATATACCAAAGTACATACCGGATATCAACCGAAACACAGTTTGTCATCTCATCCTGATAGTAATACTTTGAAGCCAAGGACTCTTTGTTTCCGTCGAATGCCAATCCTATCAGCTCGCCTTTCCCGTTCATGACAGGGCTTCCCGAATTGCCGCCCGTAATGTCATTGTTTGTAAGGAAGTTTACATGCAATTTTCCATCCTTTCCATATTTTCCCCATTCTCCTCTTTCAATTATATTGAGAATATTTTCAGGATATGCAAAGTCATAATCATAAGGATTATACTTGTCAATAATGCCTTGCGTGGTTGATATATAGTTGTAATTGATTGCATCAGATGGTTGCATTTTGCACACATTTCCATAAGTAAGTCTCATGGTAAAATTGGCATCCGGATATTGTAATATACCTGCACTTTTTTTCTTGTTGTACAATGCTTTTTCATAAAGACCGTCCATTTTGTACAATGACACTTTATCCTTTAATATCTGTGTTTCATCTTTGCGTAAATCAGATATTTTTATATCTCTAGCCAACTTAACTGCTGGATCTTCCATGAAGAGCTTAATGTTGTTTTTTTCTTTCGCTGCCTCTTTAAATCTATTGGGATCCAGCATAACAGAATTATCGAATATCTCACTTGTCATTGCTGCGTAATTGTCTTCGAACTTTCCTGTCAGATACTTTATAAATGGCCCCCAATATTTTTTAGGTACGTTTTCGATAAATAGTCTCAGTTGATACTCCATAAGCTCTTTTTCTACTCGGGCATCATATTCAGTAAATAATTTTTCAACCCTTTTTACGAATGAGTCATACGATTGATTGTCGTCAGGTTTTAAAGAGTTTACCCTGTTCCCCAGTGCAATAAATCCCTTCCCTGAAACGAGCGATTGGCGGTAGTATGTCATATATTTTTCGATTTCTTCCACATCTTTGTATCCTCTTTCCATCATCGACAGGAGTGAGGCGTCATTTTTCCAGTATTTGTTTTCTTCCTGCATTTTTTTCTCTACAACATCAAATCTTCGTGTGCAAGCAACCTCACCTGCCAGGGATTCCTGTACGTTGCTTAAACCAAAAAATATATTTGAATATTTCTTGCGTATTTCGGAATCTCTGTTCATCCATTTTCTGATAATTTCCATTTTTGTCCCCATAGATTCCACCATTATAGGCCCAATTATTCTTTCATTCATATCTACTTTGAAAGAGGAACTGTATCTGTCGGTTCTCCCCGGAAAGCCAATTATCATAGCAAAGTCGTTCTCCTGAACACCATCCAGTGAAATCTTCAGAATTTTTTTGGGTTTAATTGGAATGTTTTCATCTGAGTAAGCTGCAGGTCTTCCATTTTTATCTCCATATATACGATACAGTGCGAAATCACATTTATGTTGAGGCCATTCCCAATTATCAACATCGCCTCCAAACGCTGCGACCTGAACAGGGGGGGCGCCAACAAACCTTATGTCGGTATAGGTATCATAATAATACATATAATACTTGTTGCCATTCCACATGGAAGAGCACGAGGCTTCGTATCCGCTTTGCTGCTTGTGTTTATTTTCGATAATACTAAATACACGTCGCGAACCGCTTGGCTGTTTTATTTTCTGTAAAGAATCTCTGACATGGTTCAATTCGTTTGTGCAATCTACCACTTTTCTTAGGAAATAGATGGTTTTCCCTTTTACAGGTATCTCCTCGGAGCTGTTTTTTGCCCAGTATCCATTCTCCAGCAGGTTGTTTTCAGGGGTACTTAGATTGAAAATATCATCATAAGCACAATGATGATTTGTTATTAAGAGTCCTTTATTGGAGATCATACTGCCGGTGCAACCAAAATCTAATGAAACAACGGCATCTTTCAGAGAAGCTTCATTTTCACTGTATATAACTTCTGACCCAATTTCCAATCCCCCGGTTTCCATGCGCTTTTGCAGTTCATTATTCAGAGCTTGTATCAGCCACATGCCTTCGTCTGCCTTTACTGTGTTTGCACTTATACCTATTAAAATTATCAAGATGATGATATATTTTCTCATATCAGATTTTCTTTTGTAAAATTTCTGTTTATTTAGTATTGTTATTCTGTTTGTTGTTTCTTGTCCTTGAAATCTAATCTTGCATCTATTTCTTTGATCTCTCCACTTGTCATTTTTACACTCCATTTATCCGAACAAAGATTTTCCCATAATTTCTCTCCGGAAATTACTGAAGGGATATAGACTATTTTCATGGAAGGAGTATCATTGTCATCTAAAAATGTCTCCAGTCTCAAAACTCCTTCGTTTAAAGAGAGGTAACTAGATAAATAGGGAATATTTCTCGAATAGATTGGTTTGTCAAGTTCAGGAAAGGGTACCACCAATGATGCAGAGTCTAATCCGGCAAATTTCTTAATATTCTCCTTATAACGTGAATTGTATTTATTGAAATGCCTTTCCAGAAAATCTCTCCGTGTAATAGTATCGGTTTCCGTTTCAATTTTCACAAATTCAAAATTCAAATCTCTTATATTCTCTTGCCCATCGGCCGAACGAATGATAAGCTGCCTTTTCTCTACAATATTTTTTAGGAACTCTTTATCAACGGGTTCGTCAATATCCATATACAGATGTACGGTTAGCGGACATGAAAACTTGGTCTCAATTCCAAAATACTTATCATTTCCATATTGTCTGAACTGCATTCCGAGATAATTCGGATCTAATTTATCGTACATCTTTTCGGTATACATTGTAATTACTTTAATCAGACTGTCTGATAATTCGGGATTTACAATCTTGAACTTCACAGGCGTATATGTTGCTCCCATGATCTCCTCTTCGCTTGTTTGAGTTGGATCGTAGAGGATGTTTGCAGTTTGAGTTTTAACAAAAGTAGATACACCATAAACACCGGGAACACGACGTAACTTTGCGGAAAATGCTTTTGAACTACCGTAACAATGTACAGAGCTTAGTCCTTCCATTTTGAATGTTTTAAGCTTTACATCTTCGATGTTATCACCCCATGTTTCATTGATTGTAGGCATTTCCCACTTAGAACCAATAATCAATGCAATGATAAATAGAACTATTGTTAATATGGCCGGTAACCAGCGGTTATATTTCTTCTTGTTGAATGTAAGTGCATCAGAAGGACAAGCCGATAGACACTCGCCGCATAGAGTACAATCCACTTCCTTTACAACTTTGTTTTTGTCAACAGGGAGGTTGTAGGGGCATTTTTTGGAGCAAAGTCCGCAGTCAGTACACTTTCCCTCATCCTTATTCACCTTTATCAATGGGAAGACTTTGGGTTTTACCATGAAAACTTCAAGGATATACCCCATAAGGCAGGCTGTTATCAAAAGATATAACCATGGAATATTTAATCCTAACTGAATAAGAATTATATATAGGATTATCATGGATAAGAACGAAATGGTAAACTTGAACAGGTTACTTAATGCGCCCAAAGGACAAACATATTTACACCAGAACAATTTAATGAAGAAACTTCCTAAGAACAGGATTACTAAAGAAGCAACTGCCATCCATAATGTGATCTCCCCATGAAATCCGGTAGCAGCTGCATAGTAGGGATCGAAATTCTTACAGAATAGTTCAGATGTACTCAATGTCATGTAAAAAACGATAAATAGGAGTATGTATTTTACCGATCTGAGAATTTTATCTACAACGGTTCCGTTCGCAATTTCAATCCCTTTAATCTTTGTCTTTTTTCGAAACTTAAACATATATTCCGAAACCAATCCTACAGGGCATAAGTAACCGCAGAACAACTTGCCAAAGAGAATTACTCCCACTCCAAGTGCCAGGCCCATCAAAACCTGAACTGTGGTCATACTGCAGGCTAAAGTTTCGCTGGATAGGTAAGATCCAAAAGCTTGAAGGCCGCCAAAAGGACAATACGCTTCCGGATCGGAAGAAGTTTTAGAGAAAACATTGGTCATTGTGATGATTATTGCAAATAATACACCCCATTGCAGTAGATGTCTGAACCAATTTTTTTTGAAATGTCTCGAAAATAGTTTCATAATTTATTTTATTGTATTAATATATTGTTGTATCGTTATTCTTTTCGCTGTTTCTTCTAAAAAACATAGCTCGTTGATAAAGACAGAAATGATCTCTTCTGTTTGTTTTTAGCTACTATCTTGTGGTATTTCATACAGAATTCTAAAGCATAATTTTTATCCGGATTCAATAAGTGACGATACCTTGCTCCAACATTGATGTTTGTTCTGGAGGCATTACGGTATTGATAATCTATTTCCAACAATCTCTTATTTAGTTGCAGCATGCCTAAATTGCCTGAGCTTTCCGAATTTAATGAGTTCCCTTCATCTGAACCTTTAGAGAATGCTACCCCGGCTTCCAGTTCAATTATATTTTTTTGCTGAGGATAGAAATACTTCCTCCCCTCAAAGTACAAAGTATTGATGTTAAAATGTTGATTGTAAGTCTCGGGGAAAATTTTGTAAGTTTTCTCGTTAATCATCCTGTTAAACCCAGCTGTTAGGTTGAAATTATATTTCCAGTCGGTTTTTTTATAGCAAAAGCGATAAGCAACATCTAGTTCTTTAATGGAAGTCATATATCTTAAAACGCTCCCTTTTTCATAATATTCCCACGATTTAATTTCTCCCGGAACCTGCTCATAATTATTAATTATGTAATTCGAAGCCCTTTCGTTGCTGTTTAGATTAAATTTTATAAAATGATTGGAGCTGTTTCCTAAAAACTTGATAGAACCGCCATAATGGTAGTTTAGCAACTCTTCACGACTGTACTTTTTGGTAAGAGATATCCCTTCGTAGTTGTTGAGTTTCCCATAATTCATTTCTAATTCATTGAACCACTCGAGATTATTGTTATTGTAGTCAAGTTGAAATGCCCCTCCAAGTAAATTAAAAAAATAGCCTCTTTTAAGAATGGTTGCTGAAGTTATTCCTGATTTGGCCATAAAAAACAGTCCTTCCATGTAGTATATGTTTTTCCCTGTCAAATCTCCGATAAAATCATAGGTCACTCTGTCTACATCGTACTTATAGTTGAAGTTCAGACCTGTAGTGAAATTTGCAGTTTTGTGGGTAACACCAGGTTTTATACATATTGACGAATATACATTCGAGTTTCTTCCATCAGTTCTTTTTGCCATTGTTGCAGTGTGATAACTAATGCCAATTCCCAATGCTGTTTTATTAGTCAGGGCATATGCAATTTTTCCGGACATGTCGTAACTCTCGCTTAGGACTTTCCCCGGAATTGAGTCCAGCATAGGGTTTGTTGTAAAGTCAGGTATGTAGTTGCCTAGCCAGGTTTGATTCTTTTTGGTGTCATATTTGTATGTGAAATCACCATAAAAAAGCAGTTTCTTAACTTTCCTATAAGCTTGTGTAGCAACTCCGAAATTAAATAAATTTTCAGCCGAATTGTAATTTCTGTAATCACCACTCTCAGAATTGTAAAAGCCTCCAACAGAAGCATAATCCTGAAACTGATAATAGGCCAGTCCCGAAACATTATCAGAAACAGCCCATGGAGCACGTAATTGTATTTCTTCTAATGTGTAGTCAATTTTTTCATTTTTATCGCTTGCCTGTGCGAACATGTTGAATGTCATTAACTGCCATGATACCCATGCTCCTAGTATAATTATATATCTTTTTTTCATGAAATAAATATTTAAAATATAACGGGTTAAATAACGCCAGCTTATTGATTATATAAAGTAGGATGAGGTATAACTTCGAAATCGTTGGATGAATTGTTCGTGTCCATATATACTATTCTTCCACCTGTTTTTTCCGTTTCTTCATTGTCGACTTTTCTTATGATACTCTGTCCCTGACCCGATCCTGATATCATTGCAAATCCGTTATCAATCTCTGGCATGAATCTTTTGGTATCTGTGGGATTTCTAAGGCATTCAACAGCATCTAAAATAAGATTTTTATCAACAAGCAAAGCGCTTAAATTAATGTTTGAGGAGTTCGGATTTAACGCGTAATTGTCCAGAATATACTGTTCAATACTCTTTCCACCCAGGGTAAATATAAAAAATCCTGGACTGAAATTAGAAATTACAAAAGCTTTTGCACTCCCAATTTTCCAAATCCCCTCAAGTAATTTGACACCCGCTTCGGGAGTAGCATGGCTAGGGGTCATGATGGGATCATAAATGGCCCAATATCCTGGTCTCCCTAAGTTTACAGAGGTTTGCACAGATGCGGAGTGATCTATAGCATTGAGTGCTAAAACCACTTCCCGGCCAGGTTCAAGAATGTTGTCTTTACCGGTTCCGGGAAACATCCATACCATGGATGCTGCCGGAATGGAATCTCTCAGTTCCGAGGTCCCCGGTTTTACCCAATCAGACAAACGTCCGTTGGTGGGAGCATTAAATGGATAAACCACACCTAAACACAATGAATCAAGGTATGCGTCCTGATCTGAGTTATTATATAGGATAATGTATTTGTCAGTAGTATAGCTTTTGCCTGTTTCTTCGTTGAAACATCCCCCAAAATACAACTCTTTGAATACAATCTGACTCGATTTCGATGCTGTAAGCTCAATTTCAACGCTGTTTGACTGGGATATCGCATCAATTTTTTCAGACATTCCGTTAAAGAGGTAAAGGATTCCTCCCGAATCTCTAAAGGATGTTTCGGTTGACGCTATGTAGTAACCTGGAGCAACTCTGATTTCTGCAACCCCCTGTTCATCGGTAATGCCTTTAAACTGAAGACCTGCTGTGTTATCGTAAAGTATAACCTTTAATCCTTTTACAGGATAATCATATCCTTCTGGCATTTTTACGCTTACAATAACAGTTCCACTTAATTCTGCTTCACTGAATTCATCTGATCTGATATTCTCGAGGCAAGAAGGAATAATTAAAATGAAGCTTATAGAAATAATACTGTATAAATATCTTTTCATTTTATTTGATTTTAATGTTTTTGAAATTTTTCTGGCGCTGTGTTTGCACCCAAGTATCTGATGATCAAAATTTAAATTTCACTTCTGCTCCAAAATATATATCTGAATTTAATCGGTTCCCAATTGCATTAGGACGTGCTTTATCCTTCATGATCGGCGTATGATTTGTAAAATTATTTGCATAAAACGATAGGGAGGTGTTATCGCCAATTTCCTTTGTCAGTCTTATATTAGCCATCATATATGGTTTATATCCTGTTGGCAGAAAGTAGTAGCTGTTGTTTGTAGTTTCCCTTAAAAGAGCGAGCCGAGTTTTTAACACAGGATCGTTGGTGGTGTGAAAATCTGAAAACGGATGTCTGTTTCCATCAAAACCTATGTAATATGTTGGATCTCTATAGATATCCTGCAGCACATTTTTGTTTGAAAAATCGTCATATATCGGCTTCCCATTCTGATCTTCAATGTATGAGTTTGCCGGATCAAAAATATATCGCGATTGATTGAACCAGATAAACTGAGTGGTTAATGAAACAATCATTCTAATTGCAGGAATGTTTGTTACAAAATTCAGATTGGTGTTAAACCTTCTGGCACTGTTACCGATATTGCTGCCGGTATTTTTGTCGAATACTGCTAAATAGGGGAAGACCTCCTGTGGATTTACCGGATCGTTACTGTTTATCTTTTTAAGTTCTTCTCCATCTTTACTGTCTTCCGTTTTCAGGTAAGCACCGTTAAGAATAACCGTAGTGTTCAGTGCCTCGATTTTAGGGAATGACATTGAATATTCAATGCCCCATTTATCTATTTTACCCCGGTTATCCGGCCTGCTAAATAATTTAAAATCATTTCGGAGTGTATGGGATACTTCAATGTAATTTCCTGTTTCATCTTTTGCATATACGGTGCCGTTCTCAAATTTTGGATCAGCATTTTCTCCGGTCAAGGCGTTATAATATTTAATAGTATTAGTCTTGAAATTAACATTTTGGGTAATACCATCAACCAGTTTTTCTTTAAAATAGGTAATCTGTGCATTAATTCCGGAAATGTTTACATCAATACCCATCTCCATATTATAGGTCTTGTTGGGTTTTAAGTTATATGGCAGCAGTTCATCAATAATATCGGTCTGTATTACCGCAAGTGACTTGTTGGCTTCCGTACTGCTATAACGGAATAGGTTATAATCCATATAAATCGGTGCAGGATACAGATAACCGATCGATGGCAACTTTTCCATTATTCCCCAACCACCCCTGAAGTTTAATTTTCTCAGGCCACCCCTGAATTTAGGTTTGAATAGTTCGTATCTCGCATTAAACCTGGGCTCAACAGTAGGATTATAATTATATCCTTCCAGTTTCATTTTGGTTATACGAGCTCCACCTACAAGTTCCAGAGTGGATTTTTTTATTGGTATTTTAATTTTTTCTTCGGCGAATAAGCTGATGTTGTCCATGAAAGGGATCTCTTTATAATTACGTTCTCTGAAAAAGGGAGGAGTTGCATCGGTATAATAACTACCCCTTCCTTTGTTTCCATCATGGTTATATTCAAATCCAAGTAAACTGGCGAATAGGGTTTTTCCCATCAACTTATTAAGATTCCCATGAATTTTGGCATTAAAGGAAAGTGGAACACTTTCCAGCCAAAAATCTTCCTTATAGAGAAGTTCTGTAAAATAGCCTTCTGATATTCCTGGCACTTTAGTGTTTGTTGTTGGAGTGGGGGTTCTGTTTATGACGGTGTATTGATTTGTTTTTTGTTTTTGATAGACTGCCGAAATATTGTAGTTTAGCACAGAAATGTAGGGTTTATTAAGCATCCAGGACCCATAAATGGATGTGTTTAAATTATTTGTAGAGGACTTGGAAAAGTCTTCTTTTGAGACATCCGGATCTTGTGTGACATTATTGGAGGTAAAGTTACCATTAACCTTGAAATTAAACCTGAATGGCGTTTTTTCTTTATTGAAAGTATTGGAGTAAGTTAATCCAATCGTTGTCCGGTCAAAGATATCAACAGGCGAGATATTTTTCTTGAAAGCCTTGGCGTAATCCATGCTCACGTTTAAAAATCCCACGTTATATGGCAGCCTGTATCCTTTATTAATTGATCCAGCTTTTGTCCTTGGATCAGATTTTATCCTCACTTCGTAGGGTGTCATACCTGCCTTGGTTTTCACTACAATCGCGCCTGAGGTCATATCACCATACTGAGCCGAAAGTACTCCTGTCATAACTTCTACCGATTCGATATTGTCAGTTGGGATTTTTCTGTAGTCGAATGTGGCACTTTCTACCTCTGCATTATTGGATACTTTATTACCATCAATCAGTAAGCCTACTCCGGCAGCATTTAACCCGCTAAAATCCTTGATGCTCCTTATGGTTATTTTGTTCTGAGTAGTTAGATTGGGATTGTTTGTAAGTGCACCCGGCATAAGTTGCATAACATCTGCAAGGCTCGATGGCTGAAGGTGATCAATAGAAGCCTTTTCCATTATATGAGATGAGTTTATTGCCCCTCCTGACTGAGCTGTAACTATAACATCATCAAGTAACAAATTGCTGGGCTCCAGCAAAATATTCAATTTTGAAATATCCTTTGTTACACTTATCGGGATAGAGTAGGTGACATAGCCCATACTCGATGCTTCAAGAGTATATTCACCGGGAAGGACGTTCTGGATGGAAAATTTACCGTTTTTGTCACTCGTTGCCCATAAATTGAGCTCTTTTAATACTACGACGGCAAAAATAATTGTTTCTCTATCTTTGGAATCGATTATTGTACCGTTAATGGCAAAACCATTTTTTTTGGTTTCCTTTTTTTGATTAATTGGTTTTTCAAAAACGATTTGTTCTTTTTCTTCGTCCAGGTAAAACACAATTTGTTTATCGTAAATTTTATAATTAAAATTGCTTCCGTATGTGATGATGTGTAGGATATCTTCAATTGATTCATTCTTGACGTTGATATCAATTTTTTTACTCATCTCATCGTTCAGATTACCAGGTATAAGAAAAATGAAGTCGCTTTTTTTCTCAATTTCAGAAATCACTTGCTTAATGGATACATTATCAAGCCTGATGCTGATATAAGTCTCCTGTGAAAAGGTTGTTGCGTTTGCAGAAAGAATTACAGCAAGTAGTAATACATTCAAAACCTTGAACATTTTAAATACCATTTTGGCATTATCAGGTTTTCCCTGTTGTCTTATACATTTATTCTTCATGCGAAATACTTTTATTGGTTACATTGTGTGTGATAATATAATGATTGAAAAGTATGGTTATGTAGATGATAAACAATGAGATGATAATTATTTTAGCCATTTATACTGAAAACATTTTGTTAGTTGTAATCTATTTTGCGATCTTTTTATTATTTCTTATGTAAATTGTGTTATTTTCTTTCTTATATGTTGTGTTAGATAGTATTGCGATTGATTTCATTACATTGTCTATATTATCAGAAAGATATAGTTTCCCATTGCATGTAAGACCTTTCAGGTTTGTAGCATTTGTACATTTTAACGAGAAATTATAATTTCGTGCTATGTAATTCAATAAATCCTCTACGGGCGTTTCATTAAGTATTATATACCCTTTAGTCCAGGTGATATATTGCGATGCATCAACCTGACGCTTGCTAAATGAGTGATTGTTATTGAGTAATGCCATTTCGTTTGGCATAAGCAGAAAATCTATATCTTTTTTTGTTTTTTTTGCCATTAAATTCACTTTGCCTTCCACTAGTACAACAGTCTGTGGCTGTTTTTCATACGCCGAAATACAAAATTTTGTTCCTAACACGCTGACACAAAAATCGGATGTTTTAACAAAAAAAGGTGCTTTTTTATTTTCAGCCACTTCTATATACATCTCGCCTGTTATTGATATTTCGCGCTTATTTTCTTCGAACTCTGAAGGGAAGGTCAGTGTAGAACCTGAATTGAGCCAAATCTTTGTTCCGTCGTAGAGGGTAACTGTTGTACGTTTTCCGTAAGGTACTATAAGTTTATTGAGCCCATTCTTGCTCATTGCAATTTCAACCTCTCCCCCTTTGTTATCATCTGGGATTCTTGCTATACCCATTTTATCAATTTGCAAACTGATATTTTTATCAAACAATGTTGTCTTACCAGTAGTTATAAGCTGAATACTTTCAGTCTCATTTTGATAGATTGATATTTGTCCGGTGGAGCCAGATTGAGATATTTGATATATAAACATTCCTATTAATAGCAGAATTGAAGCTACTGTCCCGTAACTTACTAATCTTAGGATTCTCTCTCTCTTTTTCTCTTTGTTTTTTCTTTTTTGCTGTACTGAAAATAATATCTCCTGAAGGATTTTTTCTTTTTTCTCTACTTTGAGATATCTTTTTGGAAAAGACTTTTTTTTCAGGTATCCATCAGCAATATCAATTTCCTTCTGTAATTCAAGATTTTGTTTTATCAATACATTCCAATATCTGTCTAATTCTCTTGAAGGAGAAAATCGCCACAATAGATATTTTTTATCTCGTAGCAATTCAGAATGAGTTTTATGAAAAGGGCGACTATTGCTTATCATAATTGGGGAAAATTTTGTTGATAAAATCTATTTAAAGATTTTATAACGTATTAACAAGACAGATAAAACTTGGGAATGTCGCCTGTATTTAGTAAAAATAATGATAAATTAACAAATCCACATCCTTTGCATACAAAATCCAGAAGAATAGTTCACTATTGCAGAAGAGGAGAAGGGAAATGAAATGGCGCTGTGGATAATTCATATATCAAGTATGTGAAATAAATAATAAATATTATACCATCGTATTTATTACGTAAGGTTAACAAGGCTTTATATACCAATTTACGGCAATTATCATAATTAATATCCATTATCTCCGCTACATGTTTATAATCCTGTTCCTGAATAAAGTGAAGATAGATGATTTCTCTTTGTCGCGGAGATAAGAGAGAAAGCATTTCTTCAATCTTTTTTTCGATCTCATCTGACTCTTCCCCTTTAATTAACCTGCTTTCCGGTGTGTTTTGAGTATCAGTAAAAAGAGTGTCAAGTAGAGTCGAATTGTTGAAGGTTATTGTGAAGCTCTCTTTTTTATATAAATCTATCAGCCTGTTGCGAAGAGATTTAAATAAATAGAATTTTATGTTTGAGATCTTTTTTATATCTCTATTTAGTTCACATAGATTGACAAAAACATCTTGTATAGCATCGATGATATCGTATTCTTTAAAACCTAAATAAATGGCGTAAGTATACATGTCATCCACATAATTATTGTATATTTCCGCAATATTTCCACAACTTGGCATACGTACAAAACCCTTTAATACACTTGCTGAAAAAAGTCAACAATTGTGCTGCTTACATTTGACTATATAAATGTCATGCAAAAATACAAATATATGTTCAAAAGTTTAAATAAAAGTTGCATTCGACTTTCTACCTGTGTATTTTCCTTGTATTGATTGATTTAATATCTGTTTTTCATTTTTGCCCCCGCTGTTTCAAGAGTCAACTTTTTTCAAGAGGAAGTCATTTTATTTGCCATTAAAGATATAAACTTTGTTTTTTTTAATTGAATACTTAAATTTATTTGTTTCTGCCATTATTCCAAGTATCTCTTCCAGATTATTTGTTTCAATAATGAAGCTCCCGTGGAAAACTAAACTCTCAAGGCCCTCAGATTCAAATGAAAATGCCACATCAAACTGTCGTTCGAGCTCTTTGGAAATTGTTAATAAAGGGATTTCATCCCAAAAAACTTTATTATTAATCCATTGCTCAGCATAGTCGGCGTTTTCAGCCAGTGTATAAATCTGATTTACTTTATTAAAAGATATTGTTTGATTGGGTTTCATTATGTACTCCTTATTAGCACCTGATAAAGCTATAGACCCCTCCAGCAGCGAAATTTTCATATAATCCTCGTCACTGTAATTCTTGATATTGAACTTTGTGCCTAAAACTCTAATTTGTGTGGAGTCTGTTTGTACAATAAATGGATATTCTCCATGTTGTACTTCGAAGTATCCTTCTCCTGTTAATTGAATATTACGGTTATTCCTGCCAAATTTCTCAGAGTATGATAATTTAGAGTCGGCGTTCAACCAAACAACGGAACCATCGGGTAGCTTCATTTTTAATTTAGATTTTCGAGGGGCATATACCTCAGAGATAAGCAAATTTTCAGGAGTGTCCTTAAATACGTTGGTTATTAGTGTGGTAGTGACCAATAGTAAAATTATAGCTGCTGCATACCCGGCATATCTAACAAGCCTATCCTTTCTTTTAGTAACCTCCTTTTTGCGAATCCGCTCCAAAAATCTGGCGTATGCACCTTCAGCATAAAAATGGTTAGTATCATGCCCGGAAGATAAAAGCCAGATGTGTTTCAGCTTTTCAAAATGTTTTTTATTTTCCGTGCTTGCGTGCACCCAGTCATTCAACTTGTGTAGATCTTTCTTGGCAATGTTTCCGGAAAGAAAATCATATATCAATTTTTCAAATTCTTCTTTCATATAATCATAAACTTAATTTTCTTTTGAAAACTATATCTGTGTCACAGATAAGACAGTTTTTCATTATAGTAAGTATAGTGAATTTTATGGCATTTAATATTAATTAAACATATTCATCATAAAAAAAATGATAAAGGGAAGATATAACTCCATTGATTCCTTTAATTTTTTTAATGCGCTCCCCATGTGATATTTTACGGTGTGTACAGTTATTCCCATAATTTCTGCAATCTCCTTTTGCTTTTTATTTTCAAAACGGCTTAACAGGAACACCTGTTTGGTTTCAGGCGACATTGTTTCAATTGTGTTTCTGATGATTGACACTAGCTCTGCGTGCTCCAGATCTTGAAGAGGATTGTCTCCCATTGACCACAAATCACTGAAGGCTTCTATATCATCCTGTGAACAGGATGTTTCTCTTCTCACGTATTCAAGTTGAAGATAATTTATGCATTTATTGGCCACACTTCTGAAAAGATAACTTCTCAACGAAGTGTGAATTTCAATTTTAGAACGATTTTCCCATAGGCTATATATTAAGTCTCCAACTATTGATTCTGATAAATAAGAATCTGCCAGATATCCTTTTGCAATACGGCAGAGATCTGAATAATAGATTTTGTAAATATATTGAAATGCTTCCTCTTTACCTAATTTCAAGCCTTCAATAATATCTGTTTCTAGGTTTTTCTCCATAGCTTAACTAAAAGTTGCTTTTTTGTTTTTACCACTTTCATAATTGTATTCGCCAATAATATATTCACAAAATATTTTTGAAAATTAGGACAAATACACTTATAGACAAAAGTATTTACTCGAAAAACATATAATAATTTCGAAAGTATTAAATGAAAAATTCAGGTGTGGAAATTCATATTTTTTATAATTAAGTAAATATCAGCTCATATTATGTGTTAATAAACCAATTGACGAACCCAATACCAAACCATAAAGGTACAAATATTTTTAAAACTCAGATACTTTTCCATGTACTGCAAAGAGTCAAGTAAAAAAGGAGGGAAGCAATAAAATATTGCTCCTGACAAAAAACACTACTGATAAAAATGCACTTCTCACTATACCTTGAAGTGATACATCTGTCTTTATAGTGAACCGGGGAAATAAAAACCTGGTAGATGAATTATAAAAAACCATTTGAAGTAATGCGTGAAAAGCTGATAAGCTTAAAATTGAGATTAAAATTATTTGAGAAAAAAGGAGATTGAAAATCAGATATTTTATTAAAATTATTTTGTATGAAAAACTCATATTTTTTATTAAGCCTGTTTCTTGGGCTTATGCTTATTTCGTGTAAAGATGATGAGGTAAAAGTCTCATTATCAGAAGATCCGGGCTATGTTGTAAACCCGTTGATCTCTATTCAAGCTGAAGACGGTTCAGGGAACTGGATTGATGGAGTAATCGACCAAAACGAGAGGACGATTAATTTTGATTTCCGTATTCTGGAAGATCAAAGTGTGGTAAATGTTAAGTTGGAGTTGGACGAGGAATGGGCAAAGGCGGTCGATCCAAACAAAACAAATGCAGTTTTAGATTTAAGCAGCGGTATAACTCGTATCAGAGTGAATGACGGCGCCGATGATGTTGAATATACAATATTCGGCAAACATATTCAGTTATTGCAAAGAGTAGATGCAGTTTGTAATACTGAACATGTGACTGGAGATTTTGTGAATGGCTCTGCTTATCTGCGTTTCAAGCAAAACAGTGATTTTTCACGAGTAATCTTGGCTCCCATATTGAGTGATAAAGTGGAAATTGTATCAACAACCCCGTCGGGGAGTATTGATGAAAACGGGAATCTGATTGTAAATCTTGTAAATAATTTGACAATCACAGTTAAAGATAATATCACAAATATGACCAAAGACTATTTGGTTAGTGCAGTAAACGGCATTATTAATGCCGGGGATAACTGGAGAAATGTTACTGCAGATTTGAAAAATCAGTACGCCGGCATTGTTATTCCAGATTTCATGCAGATTTATGAAAATAATAATCTACATGGCAGAAACGGGAATAAAGGATGGCTGATTACTATTCCTGCAGGAAAAATCAACATGAAAGTTAGCTGGGATATGAGTATTGACAAAGGGGGATGGGATATGCCAAGCCCTGCACATCGTACAACGGCTATTATGGAGTCAAATACAGACTATTCTCTATTTATTCCGGGATTGTCAGGCCAGTTATGGTCGCCTACATTCTATTGCCTTGCATTGAACGACAATCAACTGTTGTCTGCACCGCATATCGGATACAATCCGGCCACAGCAATCAAAAACTGTCCGGGGACATTGGGTATTTCGGCCGAAGGAAAAGCAGAAATATCATATGCTGAAGTATTTGACAATGTACTGTATAAATTCTCAAACGGAGGGACAAACAAACAGGTTTCGAATGGAACACCCTGGACTCCTGTAACTGCTGTCAGCGGCTATTCTTATCCTTTGCAGGGAGGATCGGTAATGATTGGTGCTGAAAATAAATCGTCATATCAGACTTTTGCTACAAATGAAGGAAGGCATACTCCAATACGAAACGCTGCTTTGTCGGGCCATATCAATGGAAGTAATCCGTGGATATCAGACCGCTCTATACCTGTTGTAGACGGAGTTCCCATGAGCAGGCGTGCAGCAGGAATCACCCCCGATGGTGATCTGGTGTTTTTTGTAAGCAACCGATTCAGCAATACCTATAATATGGTTAAAAACGAAAAGGTGAATTGGAATACTCCCAGCGATGGTTCTTCATTGCGTGAAGTGGCCGTAGCCTTGCAAGAGGTAGGCTGTACAGATGCGATTGTTTTCGGAGAAAGTTATTTTGCACCGGTTGTCATTAAAGATAGCGAAAGAGGAATACCTTTAGGAAAGACCGCAGGAAGGTACGACTGGGAGCTAACCGGTAAAATTAAGAATCCCGACCAGGAAGGGACTACACAATCCTGGATGATGTTTAAATAAAAAATTAACAATCAGTTCAAAATACTAAAACAAATATCAATGAGTAAAATTATTAAACACTTGTTTTTCGTCTTATTGGCAGCGTTGCTTCCACTGTCAATCTATGCGGAGAAGGATGACCTGCATTTGCAGAGTGCGACATTAATTACAACTACCGACAATGGAGACGCTTTGAAGCAAGTGACCCTGAATTTGCAGAGCACAACAGTACGCGAAGCACTACAAGAATTGGAGGTTAAGGGAAATGTATTCCTTGTTTATGAGAAGAACGATATTGATTTATCACGTAAAATAACCGTAAGGGTTAATAATCAAACTGCTAGAGAAGCTCTAAATCAAATATTGCAAGGGCAGGAATTGGAATACAAAGTTAAAGGTGATCATATTATCATTACCCGCTCTGTAAAACAAAATTCGAATGAAAAAAGACGTATCAACGGTATTGTAACAGATCCAAATAATGAACCTCTTATTGGTGTTACGTTAACTATTCCGGGTACTAATACCGGTACAGTGACAAATGCAAATGGCAGGTTCGAACTGGAGATACCGGCAGATACAAAAACAATACAGGCTTCATATATTGGCTATGCAACACAAAAAGTTGGACTGACCGCCGGCAAAACCACTTTCAATATTGTATTGGATGAAGATGTTGCTCTTCTTTCCGAAGTAGTGGTAGTAGGTTACGGCACGCAGAAAAAAGTCAATCTCACCGGATCGGTAGCTACAGTAAATCTGGAAAAAGAATCCCGTTCACGTCCCCTGGTCAGTGCTTCACAGGCACTTAGTGGTATGACTGCCGGGTTGCAGGCAATGCAGGGCTCAGGGACTCCATATGGAGAAGGTTTCTCATTCAATATTCGTGGCGTGGGTACACTGAACAGTTCTTCACCGCTTGTACTGGTAGATGGAATGGAGCAAAGTTTGAATAACGTAGATCCAAACGATATCGCCTCAATTTCAATTTTGAAGGATGCTGCATCATGTGCCATCTATGGTAATAGAGGGGCAAATGGTGTTATTCTTGTGGCAACCAAAACCGGGAAGGCCGGCAAAGTGAGTGTGTCTTACAATACATTATTGTCTCTCAACCAGCCTACCAAATTAATTAAGACTGTATCTAATTATGCAAAATACATGGAGTTAATGAATGAATCGGCAATTAATATTGGCGAATCAGCTCCCTTTAGTGAAATAACTATAAATGAATGGCGTGAAGCAGAGAAAGATCCGAATGGAATTTCACTATCAGGATACCCTAATTACGTAGCTTATCCTAATACCGATTGGTATGATGAGATATACAGCAACGATTGGATGATGAAACATTCTTTGTCGGTTACAGGACAGGAGGGGCGCACAGGTTATAATCTCTCAGTATCTTATATCGATAACCCGGGCTTAATAAAGAACACAGGGTATCAGCGATACTTTATGCGCACAAATGTATATTCAGATATTACTAAATGGTTGCGTATCGGTACTCGTATGTGGGGCTATCACACAGATCAGAAGAAGAGCGATACAAATTCACTCAGAAATATTACTACCCAAAAAATGGTACCGGGGGTTTATCCCTTTTATGACGGGAAGTATGGTGCCCCCGAAGCAAATGAGGAAGATCCTCAGTCACATAACCCTTTGTGGGATATGGCTCAGTCGGAAGGACATATCAAGAATACGCAAATGTTTACTACCTTCTATACCAATATAAAGTTTTTGGAAAATTTATCATACGATATCAACTTAAACTATAAAGACTATCGCCATGAATTTATGGCTGTAGATACTGATTATGGGAAATATAGTTTTAAGAGTGACCAGTGGATTGCATCTCTGAAAGATCCTGCCGATCTGTACACACGCATGGGATATATTCGTGAGAATGACTGGAAGCTTACTCAACTACTCAAATATAACCAGACATTTGACAAGCATGAAGTGAGTGCTTTGATGGGGTTTGAAGAAGAGCGCTTTATGAAGAGAGTAACAAACACAACCAAGTTGGGACTCATTGATGCATCGGTAGGTGATCCGAGTTCGGCTACTACCCCTTCAGACATTAACGGCACAGGTGATGAGTTTACTTCACGTTCATATTTTGGACGTATAAATTATGCATTTGATAACCGCTATTTATTTGAAGCAAACATGCGTTACGATGGTTCTTCACGCTTTTCGCCCGATAACCGTTGGGGGTTATTTCCGTCAGTTTCTGCCGGATGGCGCATAAGTGAAGAAGCGTTTATGGAGGAACTTCCCGTCGATAATCTTAAACTGCGTGTTTCATGGGGAAAATTGGGGAATAACGCCATTGGAAACTATGAATGGCAATCTGTTTACAACTCCGCCAAATACGCATTTGGCAGAACCCTCAGCAATGGCTTGGCAGTGACATCTATCTCAAATAACCTGCTTGAGTGGGAAAGTACGGCAATTACGAATATAGGGGTCGATTTTGCTACATTTAACAACCGGCTGATATTTGAGGCAGACTATTATAATAAAGTAACCGATGGAATATTATACCGTCCCGATATGTATATGGTAATGGGAACTGCCAGTGGCCCGCGTCAGAATATCGCGGAAGTGACGAACCGTGGAATTGAAATGACATTAAACTGGCAAGACCGCATCGGTAAGGTGAATTATCGAGTATCGGGGAACTTTGCTTACAATAAGAATGAAGTAAGCAAATACAAAGGTGAACTTAAAAGAGGCTGGATGACAGACGAAAAGGGAAACCGGTTTTATCAAAGCAATATTGGAGATGTATCAACCGGAGGTATCACCCGTGTGATTGAAGGTAAGATTATTAATGAATACTATATGCTTCAACCATACAATGGCAACGGGAATCACTTTAATGCTGATGGTACCGTAAATATTAATGGTGGGCCCAAAGACGGTATGATTCGTACTGTTGATGACATGAAATGGATAAGGGCAATGGTTGATGCCGGTTATCAGTTTTACCCGCGGCAGAATGTCAGCAAGAATGGTATCTGGTATGGAGATTATATCTACGCCGATTTAAATGAGGATGGTGTGTATGGTAACGATGCAGACAATGATTTTCAGGAAAGTTCAAACGTGCCTAAATACAACTTTGGTTTTCAGGCTAGCGCAAACTGGAAAGGCTTCGACCTCTCAATGAACTGGTCTGGAGCAGCGGGATTCAGCCTCTACTATTATCGTTTGGCCTTGAACAGCAGTGCTACCATCAAAGGGTATGCCATCGGGGAAAAGATTGCGAACGATCACTATTTCTTCGATCCTAAAAATCCGGACGATGTTCGTACTAACATAACATCCAAAAACCCGCGTCTTACTAATAACTCGGGTAGCGATCAAAGCGGGATGAGACACTCGTCTGTTCACCTGCAAAAAGGAGACTATCTTAAACTGAAGAACCTGACTCTTGGCTATACTCTGCCTGAGACGATGTCGAAAAAAGTATATGCGCAAGATATACGATTCTTTGCATCAGGTGAAAACCTGTTTACCATTACCGGTTTTGAAGGGATGGATCCCGAAATGCGTACTGATATCGGCTACTCTACAATGCGTCAATATGCTTTTGGAGTAAATATTACATTCTAAAATAAATTTTAAAAATAATTTCATTATGAAAAGCAAAATAATAATATATCGGAAACTGGTAAAATGTCTATTTTTTGTTCTGCTTTTTTTGCCGTTTGCCGGATGTGAATCTGACTTTTTAGATACCACGCCGACGAATAATGTAAATGGCAATAATATCTGGACCAAAGCAAGCCTGGCACGCCAGGCTGTAAGGGGTGTGTATAATGTTTTTCTTGATCAATATTGCCCCCCCTCCGGTTCCGGCTTACTTGACTCCCATCGTATTCCATGGGATGCATATTCTTCTGTTATGGATACTGATAAAAACTGGATTAAACGAATGCCAAACTGCACTGGTGCTGCTACTCCTTCCAGTGGCTTGTTCAGTGATATATACAGACGTTACTACACCTTTATCTTTCGCGCCAATGATGTTATAGACAACATCAGCAAGGTGCCCGATATGACTGAGGAAGAGAAGCAACGCTCCATTGCAGAATGTAAATTCATTCGCGCATTTACCTATATGAGGCTGAATACTCTTTACAAGGGGGTTCCTTTATATATGAATGCTATAACAAGCCCGGAAAACGGTAACAAGTCCCGTTCTTCTGAAGCTGATGTGTGGGATGCAGTAATACAGGACCTGACAGACTGTATAAACGAATCGCACTTTCCCGATAAGTATAATTCGGGAGATCCAGAATATGGGCGTGCAACAAAAGGAGCAGCCTACACATTACGCGGCTTGGCATATATGTGGCAGAAAAACTGGGAGGAGGCTGTTAACGACTTCAACGCTGTAGGTAATTGTGGATTTGGGATCTTTAATCAAGGGAAAGACAGTTACAAAAAACTGCTTAAAATTGCCAATGAACAATGTGAGGAAATGATTTTTTCTGTACAGTGCATCAATCAATACGGATATGGAAACAGTAGAAACGTTACTTATGGCAATCGTTGTACAGCTGGTTCGATGTGGAATAATTATTTGCCTAACCCTCGATTTGTGGAATCATTTGAAACAGCAAATGGCGAAAAATTCAACTGGGACAACTATATTGAAGGATATAGTGCAATGAAAGATAAGGAACGTGTTGTATTCTTTTTGCGTGATGGGCTTACTCCAAAAGAGAAAGAACGTATGGCCGCTTATGGAGCGGATATGAGCAAGTATCTGGAAAGCGGCAATGAAGAGCGGATCAGAAAGGCATATCAAGACCGTGACCCGCGCCTGCAAATGGCTATTATTACTCCGTATGAACAGTATCACGGTGCCGCATCAGGAGTGGCACATACCTATACCCTGCGCTGGCCCTACCGGGGCTCTGACAATGCTGCTCCTTTCGATATCCGTACCGATACGAATGACAAGTTGTATTATCTCTGGAGAAAATTTGTTCCTGAAGGGTTGGAGCATACCGAACGCGATACGTATCCATTGGACTTGCCGTTACTGCGTTATGCAGAAGTGCTTTTGCTGAAGGCTGAAGCATTGAACGAATTGGGAGAGGCTCGTGCAGCAGAGGCTATTAGTTGTGTGAATGAAGTAAGACGCCGTGCCGGTCATGTTGAGTTGAACAGTGATGCATTCCCCGGTACTAAGGTTAACGGGCAGGAAGATCTCCGCAAGCGTATTCGTAACGAATTTTATTGGGAGCTGGGTGGTGAAGATTCTATGTATTTTCACGAGCTTCGTTGGGGAGTATGGAAAGACAAGAAGTTCGACAATAACAGGAACGGCCTGATGCAAATGTGGGGAGAAACAACCTATAACTGGTTCTGGTTAGGCGATCAATGCTGGACCTGGCCTATCCCTGCCAAAGAGATGGAGATGAATCCAAATCTTGTACAGAACGAAGGCTGGATAAATTAACGTTGATTTTAACAGTAAAAAAATAAAATTATCGAATGGAACTAACATTTAAACAATTACATCCAATAACATGATTGTTTGCGAGTTTCATAAGTTATAATGAAAAAAATTATTGAATGAAAAAAACAATATTTTTATTTGTAATATTATTGTGTGTTGTGATAGGTTGCTCAGGCGGTTCAGGTGAACTGCCGGGCAAACCTGATGACGGCGACAATGGGAACAAAGGTGGTGATACAAATTCCAATCCAATATCTTTTTCTAACCCGGTAGTGGGGAAACAGTTGCCTGACCCATCTGTGATTCGAGCAAAGGACGGATTTTTCTATCTCTATGCAACACAGCAGGAATATGCCTTTATGCCTATTTATAAGTCATCTAATATGACACAGTGGACATTCGTAGGTTCAGCTTTTACCGAAAAGCCGGATTGGCAGCCCAATACGCGTGTATGGGCACCTGATATAAACTATATTGACGGAAAGTATGTACTTTACTATAGCCTGGGACATTGGGACAGCCCAAAAAACAGCAGCATCGGCGTTGCCGTAAGCGATACCCCTGCAGGGCCATTTACCGATCAGGGGAAGCTGCTCGACTATAACACCGGTAATATGCAATGTATAGATCCCTGCTTTTTTGAAGAGAACGGGAAGAAGTATCTTTTATGGGGTAGCTTTGGCACAGGTAGTTATGAAGGAGGCATCCGTTATGTGGAGTTAAGCAATGATGGCCTCTCCATTAAGCCGGGAACGATGTCCGACAAAATTGCCGGTCCTTTGGTTGAAGGTATTATGATACATAAGCGTGGAAGCTACTATTATTTATTCGGATCCACCGGCACATGCTGTAGTGAAGCCAAGAGTACCTATCGTGTAGTGGTAGGGCGTTCCAAAAATTTAGCAGGCCCTTATGTGGGTAAGAACGGGACTCCTATGAAAAATAACGAAAGTTATAACGAGGTTATTTTACAAAGCAATAATCTTTTTGCCGGAACAGGACATAACTCTGAGATTATAACAGACGATAACGGTAACGACTGGTTTTTTTACCATGCCTGGCAGAAGTCTAAAATTGATAAGGGGCGCCAGCTCATGCTCGACAAGATACAGTGGAGCAGCGATGGATGGCCCTATATCACCAACGGTGCACCATCGTCAGTATCACGGTCGCCAGTTTTCAAGAATGAAGAAAAATAGCTGTCAGCCTGTTTTTTATAGACTACTGTTTTGACTCAGGGATAATGATACGCCTCTTTTTTAGAGGCTCGATGTTGAAGATTGAAAAAAGAGGGTGAAATCATACTTTGATTTCACCCTCTTCTGTTTTATACTCATTGCACGAGAACTATACTAGATATTCAACTCTTAGAGGCTGATTCTCTATTTTAATAGACTTAGAACCAGGCCTCTTTAATTATTGTTGATAACCGTTTATTGTACTTCATTACTTCACTTCTTCAAAAATAGCTACTGCTGAAAATCAATTAAATATGCTTCCATGGTACAAATAAGGTACAGATAATAACATTTTTGATATCGGTTAGATTGCGTTTTTTTCTTTACACAATAGCTTCCTCTTTGAATAAATGCAACCGATTTTTCAATAATTCAATGTATTTTATCTGATTTTCCGGTGATAGGAAAGAGGATTTTATCGTTTGTTTCATTATTATTTCTGCCTTTACAAATCGTTTAAAGGTATTTTCAATCTGTTTTTCGGTCAATTGAAAACTCAATCCCAAGTTTATAAAATCCAATTTTGTCAGTTCCCTTCTCTTTCCAGCGATAGTAAGAGCCATTTCTTCTGTATCTTCCGGAAGATGCAGGTTTACGTTCAATAAATCATACGCCGGAGCAAATACCCAGCTTTCATCATTCAAAATCATCGAGAAATTCTTCAAATGCATATCGTTATTTCCCGTGATATAGCTGAAAAGCACTACTTCAAAAAGTCGAAGTAAATCGAGTAGTGTGTTGGATGAATGTTCGGCAACTGCCTTACCTATTTTCTCCATGGAACTTTTGTATTTATCAAAGGCTTCCAATATCTGAAACATATCCAGCATGTGGATTTTCTCTCCCGTTTCCGTGCGGTCTATCCGTTTGGTGATGTAAGAAAGTTCGCCCGATTTTAATCGTATCAACGAAGAAGGAACCACGGGGATGCCACAAAGTCCCGCCATCCGCATGGTAAGATGTTCGTTTTCGGGCATTTGTGGATAAATCTCATTCTGTGGTTTGAGAATATAGTTTCCACCAAAAGCACCCATTACGGTTAATCGTCCCCTGCCTCCATCTTGCAAAACATTTTTGATAAAGCCCAGCGAGAGTTTTGGCTGTACTCCAGGGACGGTTACCGAACTCTCGACCACCTGTTTGGCTAATTCAGCCATTTCAGCCATGGTGTAATCTAAAATCGGGGGTTGTGAATTTTCAAAAAACCGGGTACTGCAAGAAAGATGAAAATCTCCCTGCTCGTCAAACTTCTCATAGCAATATAAACACTTTTTACTCATCGCTTTCATTCGTTATCGGTATTATACTTACTGCACCGATGCAGTTTCTACAACACGCCAAAAGTAAACCCATACGGTCATTCTGATTGAGTTTCCAGCTTTTGGTAGCGATTTCTAACAACCAACCTTCGGGGATTAATCCTTCAAAAAACGGGAATAACCGATTATCCTGATACACTTTATCCGAAACAGGCATGGAAAACGTTAAGGGTTGATTTGGGAAACGTTGAATATATGCTTCGTCGTACTCAAACTGATATTCGCCCTCGTGGGTTTCTGTGATGATGCCGGCAAAATCATCTTTATAGAATACTTTTCCCTGCCTCATGGCTCAATCTCCTTATGATTTACGGGTGCAAGTTTATTTCCAAACATCATCAACACTTGGTTTACTTTTGCTAAACTCAGATTTTCTTTACCTTGCTCAATTTTCCGAACAACGGTAAGTGCTACACCCGCTCTTTCGGCAAACTCCTGCTGGGTAAGGTTGGCTTCTTTTCTCTTTGTTTTAACAAATGTGGCTAAACTTAATGACATTATTATATGTTTTTGTAGTTATTTCGATGCAAAGATATGAAATTATATCTAAATACATATAGATTGAGGCGTAAATAGTGTTTTATATGCAATGGAATATAATCATTTTTTTGGTAGTTTCACCCTTTTTTTGGTGTTTTCTTGGATGTTTCTTGGGTAGTACCACCTGTTTCTTGGGTAGTTTTCTGGGTAGTTTCAGTTCCAAATCCTTCTCCCAAATATTTCATCGAAACATTTTCTATTACCCTAAAAGCCGGTTACAACCTGAATAAAATAATGGCACGCTTGGCAGATACCCCCCCCAAAAAAAAGCTGGGTGGCATCCATCGTGTTCGTGATGAATATCCTGCGGGCAATGGAGGATATTTTTTGTCAAATTTTCAAATAGCGGTTTTTGTATAAGTATTTTCAAACAAGGCTGACTGATAACTTATTGTTGGCATACAAACTTGTAAAAGTGGCGTGAAGTTTTTCAGCAGACCCTACATTAAATTAGAATTTTTTTATTTGTAGTTATCACTACCGACTTTTGCCAGTGAACTAAGGATTTTCGTATTCATTCTTTGAGTCCACTTTAATAAGTCGTTTTGTGAAAATATGATATTTGATTTTCAAGTGATTATGATATCAAATCTTCTAATTTGAGACTTTTTCAAGCAGACTCTTCTTTTAATTTATAAATTATAATCAACGGATTATCATCTTCCTTTGTGATGTCTATAAATCTTTTAAATTGAGGCGATTGAGAGAAGTCATTAATCAATATATCGGGTGTAAGTTCTTCAATTAGGTAATTATCGTTACCCCATCGAGGGAAAAAACGAAAGCTCTTTATTAAATCATTATTTACTGAACCTGAAACATTCATGTTATTCTCCCTGTCATATATACAATAATATCTTTTCATGTCTTTGATGTAATCGAAGATCATGTATTTTTTTGAGATATAAAAATTGTGCTTTATTAAGTAAGAGAAATCAGGATCTGATATATCATAGTTATTTATATTTTCCTTACCGGGAAGTCTACGCTTTTTAAAATCAATATAAAACTCTGGTTGTATGTTATTATTAGTAATACGGTATATTGTATCAGTATATCTGGGGGATAAATATTTTTCTTCGCCATTAATACAGAATACATTGACTCCTGTCCAATTAAATTGATGGTTTGCTGAATTTCTTGATAATACATCAGATATTTTGTCACCTTTTTTATCTAATGCTGTGAATTGATAATCGGGAACTTTTCCGGACGGCTCATTGTACACCCAATAAGAATTATTTTGGTGGATAAAACTGCTCCCAAAGTTTTGTATTCTGATCTTATTTATAAAGTTGAAATCCTTATCATATTCAATTATTGCTTGTTGAGTATAATCCAGAATAAATAGATTCTCATTTTCAACATAAAAATCTGTGAGTTGTATGTATTCTCCCGGTCCTGCTCCCTGTTTGCTGAGCTTTTGTTCAAGCTCACCAGAATTGTTAAAAATATAAATACAATTCCCGGGCATATCTAAAATGAATACTTTCCCGTTTTTGTATTGAACTTTCGAAATCCGGAAGATTAGGGTTTTATTACTTGTAGAAAGTTTAATAATTTTAAAATGTTCAATAAACGAAGAAGTATTTATTTCTTGCGTAGTGTTGAAATCTACAACAATTTTATTGAAATATTGCTCCTTTTTCTTTTCGCAGGATAAAAAAATGATGATTATAAGAAAATAACACCTTAGACTTTTTTTCATGATGAACAAAGACATATAAAAGTGTCTAAAAAATAATTAGACACTTTAAATTTAATAATTGTGAATATGTATCTATCTAACAGCTGGTTGATGTGCAACTGTCCAAATAACCAGTCTTGATGCAGCTTATGTATGTTTTTCCAGTTGGATTTCCATTAGAATCAAGACATTGGAAGCTCATTTTAGTCCATTTGTCACGTGAAGGTGGATCATTCTCATACTGTGCCAATGCCTCAACATTCGCTAATGCCAGATCTGAAAGACCGGTATCACTTTTCATACTTTTGTTCACACTGTAGCCTGTTGCTGCCAGAATTGCAAGGGCAAACAGTCCCGATAAAATTCATTTTTTCATACTCGGAAATTTTAATTAATAAATCACTTATGTTTTCTTTCAATGAAAGAGTCTTTATTGGTTTTCATTTATTGCGTTTTTTGTCGTATCGCGAATGTAAAAATGCCGAAACTTATCATTATAACCAGTTTTTTTAACTCATTTATAACTCATTTTTTGTATTTATTTGTAAATTAATTGATTGTATTGATCTGCTTTGTCCAATTTAAAAAAATGTTTCAATTGGATACACCTCACTCAGAATTTAGCCAGCAAGTAAACAGAAAAATAGTTACTCAGCTAAGAATAAATTGTTAAGATTCTGTTTCAATTCTGTTTTGTGCCTATTTTATACTCTTCATGAACCGATTCCATCTGAATGTATTAGAATATGGATTCATCGATTTCCATACCAATGATGCCTTTCCCACGATCAGGTCATCGGGAAGCAATCCCCAATAACGGGAGTCCTGCGAATTGTCTACCTTATCCCCTTCCATAAAGTAATAATTATGGGAAAATGTATAAGCCGGTAAAGGTTCTCCTTTATCCCGCAATGTATCGTTTTCCAATGGTAGAAAATAGCCTTTGCGGGCATTGCTGCAAGGGAGAGTTCCCGGAAGAGGTGAACGCTCCCGTATCCTTCGGCCCCAACATCATGGCGATGACATCCTACATCAGCACTTACCAAAATGTTCCGTTCAAGCGACTCATTCATCTGTTCGAGACCATCTTCGGACTCCACATCAGTGAAGGCTCCGTATCGAACATGCTGAAGGCCATGCGGAAATTCTCCAAAACGCCCTACGTAATGATCCGTCAGAAAGCTGCAGGTGGAAAGGTTGCCGGGGCGGGCTTGTATCCATACTACTATGGCTTCTGCTGACTTCTCACGGCAAGCTTTGCTCCATGCTTCCGAAAAAACGTCCACACGTTCGTGAGACCTCCCGTGGTAAGATAAATAACCTAATGGTTGGCGATTATGAACCCCCACAGTGGACTTGCACCACCAAGTGATTTGTCATGCACGGCACATAACAAAAATAGCGATAAGACATTGTCTTACCGCTATTTACTGATTGTTTGTAATCGTTTATAATGTTAAACTATTTGACTTCTTCAAAGTCAACATCGGTGACATCATCGTTGGAGGATTGGCTGGTTCCCTGTGACGACTGTTGTCCTGCATCTGCACCGGGTTGAGCCCCTGCCTGCGCGTTGGTTGCATTGTACATCTCCTGCGATGCGGCCTGGAATGCCGTGTTTAACTCATTTGTAGCGGCGTCTATACCATCAAGGTTCTGTGCTTTGTGAGCCTCTTTCAGCTTGTTGAGAGCCGCTTCGATTGGCGCTTTTTTGTCTGCGGGTATCTTGTCACCCAGATCTTTCAGCTGTTTCTCGGTCTGGAAGATGGTTGAGTCGGCATGATTCAGTTTATCTATGCGCTCTTTTTCTTTCTTGTCGGCTTCAGCATTGGCAGCTGCCTCCTCCTTCATTCGTTTGATTTCATCATCGCTCAGTCCCGAAGAAGCCTCTATCCTGATCCTCTGCTCTTTGCCGGTTGCCTTGTCTTTAGCCGATACGCTAAGAATACCGTTTGCATCGATATCGAATGTTACCTCAATCTGAGGTACACCTCGCGGAGATGGTGGAATGCCATCGAGGTTGAACACACCAATTTGTTTGTTGTCGCGCGCCATTGACCGTTCACCCTGCAATACGTTAATCTGAACTGAGGGCTGATTGTCGGCTGCTGTGGAGAACACCTCACTCTTCTTTGTAGGGATGGTGGTGTTTGCATCAATCAGCCTGGTCATTACGCCACCAAGTGTCTCAATTCCGAGTGAAAGCGGGGTTACATCAAGTAGAAGCACATCCTTTACCTCTCCGGTAAGTACGGCACCTTGTATAGCTGCTCCAATAGCAACCACCTCATCTGGGTTTACTCCCTTATGCGGTTTTTTGCCGAAAAGTTTTTCAACCATATCCTGAACGGCAGGGATGCGGGTTGAACCGCCCACAAGTATAACCTCATCAATATCGGAATTTGATAGGCCGGCATCTTTCATTGCGGTCTTACATGGCTCGGTGCATTTTTGCAGCAGATCATCTATCAGCTGTTCAAATTTAGCCCGAGTGAGCGTTTTTACCAGGTGCTTCGGAATGCCGTTCACTGGCATAATGTAAGGGAGGTTTATTTCGGTTGTTGTGGCGCTGGAGAGCTCGATCTTGGCTTTTTCAGCAGCCTCTTTCAGGCGTTGCAGAGCCATAGGGTCCTTACGCAGATCCACGCCTTCATCATTCATAAACTCTTCTGCGAGCCAGTCGATGATACGGTGGTCGAAGTCGTCACCTCCAAGGTGTGTATTGCCATTGGTTGATTTTACTTCAAAAACGCCATCTCCCAATTCCAGAATAGATATATCGAAAGTACCTCCACCAAGGTCGAATACGGCTATTTTAGAATCTTTGTTCTGTTTGTCCAGACCGTATGCGAGGGCTGCTGCAGTAGGCTCGTTCACGATACGGCGAACGGTGAGCCCGGCAATTTCACCTGCCTCTTTGGTTGCCTGGCGCTGTGCATCGCTAAAATATGCGGGCACCGTGATCACTGCTTCTTTTACCTCCTGTCCTAAGTGGTCTTCGGCTGTTTTTTTCATTTTTTGCAGGACGATTGCCGATATCTCCTGTGCGGAATAAAGATGTCCGTTGATATCAACACGAGGGGTGTTGTTATCACCACGTACAACTTTATAAGGTACGCGCCCTATCTCTTTTTGTACCTGGTCGAATGTCTCTCCCATGAATGTTTTAATGGAAGATACCGTATGATTGGGATTGGTGATGGCCTGACGTTTGGCAGGATCACCAACTTTGCGTTCTCCGTTATCCATAAATGCAACTACCGATGGTGTAGTGCGTTTGCCTTCATTATTAGGAATTACAACAGGCTCGTTCCCTTCCATTACAGAAACGCACGAATTGGTTGTTCCTAAGTCAATTCCAATTATTTTTCCCATAGTTTATTATAATGTTTAATTTTATCTGTTTCTTCTTTTTATCAAATGTTTCATCGGTCTTGTACCGATGGATTTATGATTACACTATACCTTTTTCAAATGTTGTGCCAAGTTTTCCTGTTAAATAGTTTTTCTGCCAATATGTCGGATTGACTTGTATCAAATGATAAATTTTTATTCTTCTTAATGGATCCAATCAGGAAGTTTTTTCTATCTTTGAAAGAGTGTCTGCAAAATAACGCTGTGGCGTGGCAGTAGAGCATCATTTTTGTATTTAGCAAATATTAAACCCAATTTGATATGTATTCAAAACAAGATTTAAAACAACTGCAGGAGAAGGGGATACAACAGGCTCAAACAGATGAACAGTTGAATTTTTTTATTACCGGGTTTCCTTTCCTGCCCATTGTTGCAGCTGCATCAGTGGGTAAAGGAATCATGAGAGTGAGTAAAGATGAGGAAGAGTCTTTCCTGAAGACCTGGAATGACTTCCTTAAAGGCGACAAGAAGGTTACTAAGTTTGTTCCAGCATCGGGTGCAGCCAGCAGGATGTTCAAAGATCTGTTTGCTTTCGTCGATGCAGATTATGATGTGCCAACAACCTCATTTGAAAAAAACTTTTTCAGCGGTTTAAAAGAGTTTGCATTCTTTGATTCTCTCGATAAGACATGTAAGGAGATGTTCGGCAAAGATGCCGGCTCATTGTGTAACGAGGGACGTTACAAAGATGTGGTGGAAGCCTTGCTTCGTCCCGAAGGATTGGATTATGGTAATATGCCCAAAGGACTTCTCCTGTTTCACAGCTATCCCGATGAAAACCGTACGCCTGTTGGTGAGCATCTTTTTGAAGGAACATTGTATGCCAAAAATGCAGATGGTAGTGTTAATATACATTTTACAGTTTCTGAAGAACATAGGCAGATGTTTGAGAAGCTGGTGGCAGCAAGAAAGTTGATCTACGAAATAAAACTTGACACATCCATCTCTGTATCATTTAGTATTCAGAAACCTAATACTGATACAATAGCTGTTGATATGAACAATAAACCTTTCCGTGACGAGGATGGGGCTCTGCTGTTCAGGCCGGGAGGGCATGGCGCATTGATTGAGAACCTGAACGATATCGATTCAGATATCATCTTTATCAAAAATATTGACAATGTCGTACCCGACAGGTTAAAAGATAATGAAGCACATTATAAAAGGCTTTTGGCAGGCATTCTGGTAACCCTGCAGCAACGTGCTTACGATTATTTGAATAGGTTGGAGTCGGGGAATATTGTTGAAAATGAAATGCAGGAGATGCTGGCCTTCACCGAAAATGAACTCTCTGTCTCTCACCCTGGAGAGTTCGCGTCGGTAGATGAGTTGAAAGAGTATTTGAAAAGGAAGCTCGACCGCCCGTTCCGTGTGTGCGGAATGGTGAAAAATGTCGGTGAACCGGGTGGAGGCCCGTTTATTGCGGTCAATCCCGATGGAACGGCATCACCTCAGATACTGGAAAGCTCTCAGATTGACAAGGATAATGCCGGTGCAATGGAAGCATTCAAAAACGGGTCCCATTTTAATCCCGTGGATGTGGTCTGTGGTGTGAAGAGTTATAACGGGAATAAGTTCAATCTGACAGATTTTGTGGATCGGAATACAGGTTTTATATCTTACAAATCGAAGAACGGAAAAGAGCTGAAGGCTCTTGAGTTGCCGGGGTTATGGAACGGGGCCATGAGCGACTGGAACACGATCTTCGTGGAGGTACCTATCAGCACTTTTAACCCGGTGAAAACGGTGAACGACCTTCTCAGGCCCGAACATCAGTAATTCAAATTTCGCATCTATACATAAATAAGTTTACGCTAAAAATGCAGTTTTGAATCCAGGCATTATATCAATTATCTTGATTGTTGCGTCTCTTATGATTTCCTGTAATCAGGTCAACCTGAGCGATGCAAGGTCGCTTTATCTGCGTGGTGAGTATTATGCCGCGGGAGAGGCTTATAGGAATCTTTACCGGAATACGCCGCGCGAGCAGCGTGCAATGAAGGGGGTTGTAGCGTTTGAGATGGCGGAGAACTATCGAATGCTCAACCAGTCGGCACGTGCTGTTACCGCTTATGGTAATGCCATTCGCTATGAATACCCCGACACGATGCTGTATCTTCACTACGCACAGATGTTGCACAGGGAAGGGCAATACGACGAAGCAGTAGAGGCATACCATGAGTTTTTAAAATTGATGCCTGGCCATTCATTGGGGGTAAGTGGACTTAATGGTGCTGTTTCTGCAGTTGCCATGAAACGGACCCCGGCCAGATATGTGGTAAAAAGGATGGACATTTTCAATTCCCCGCGGGGAGAGTTCAGCCCCTTGCTGGCTAATATCGATGAGACCCTTTATTTTACCTCATCGAGAGACGATGCCCTTGGAGGGAGAAGTCCCGTTACCGGTATAAAGTATAACGATCTCTTTTTCTCTGTGAAGAATGTCCGGGGTGAATGGCAGAAACCTAAACGTATTGAAACTGAAATAAATGGTGATTTCGATGAGGGTACGCCAACTATCACAAGTGACGGGGAATATATGTACTATACATTCAGCCTGGCAGATGAAGAGGCCCCTACTACCCCTGAAATCTATTATTCAAGAAGGGTCAATGGCTCGTGGACTGTGGGTCAGCCTCTTAAAATTGCAGAAAACGATTCTTTGTCGCTTTTTGCACATCCGGCTGTTTCACCATCGGGGCAGTTTCTCTATTTTGTGTCTGATATGCCGGGCGGATATGGGGGAAAAGATATCTGGCGTGCCGCAATCACGGAAAGCCGAGAAGTGCTTTATGTGGAAAACCTTGGTCCGGAAATTAACTCAAGGGGAAATGAGATGTTCCCTTATGTGAGAAACGATACTCTCCTTTACTTCTCTTCCGATGGCCATCCAGGAATGGGGGGACTGGATCTTTTTGTGGCAAACTGGTCGGGAGAGAAGGGAAAATGGGAGGTGAACAACTTGAAGCCGCCGCTAAACTCTTCGGCTGACGACTTTGGAATCACTTTCGAACAGGGAGCGGAGAAAGGCTTTTTCAGTTCTAACCGGGATGATGCACGTGGTTATGACCATATCTATTCTTTTGAATATACGGATGTAAATACCGTTATTGAAGGGTTTGTGGTTGATTGCAATGATGAGTTTATTCCGGATGCTGTAATTGCCGTTGTAGGGAGTGACGGCTCGCAGCACCAATTCACAACTAACCGGCAGGGAGAGTATCGGCTTAAAGCAAAAAGAGGGGTGGAATATCTGTTTATGGCAAGTGCCGAAGGTTTTCTAAATCAAAAAAAAAGCCTTCGGACAGCTTCTGTTGAGAAGGATACACTCTATTATGTGGATTTCGAGATGGTTCCCTATAATAAGCCTGTTATCCTTGAAAATATTCTTTACGACTTCGACCGGGCTGCCCTTCGTCCTGAAGCGATAGAGGAGCTGAGTGGGCTTATAGCTCTGCTGAATGAACATACGGAAATATTGGTTGAGCTTTCGGCACATACTGACAGGAAGGGAGGAGACGACTATAACCGGCAGCTCTCGCAGCGTCGTGCACAGTCGGTAGTAGATTATCTGGCCGAACACAACATAGACAGGAACAGGCTTTCGGCAGTAGGATACGGGAAAACACAACCGAAAAGGGTGAACAAAAATATAGCTTCCAGATATGATTTTCTGAATGAGGGGGATCTCCTTTCTGACGATTTCATAAGGCGACTTACTCCGGAACAGCAGGCTATCGCAGATCAGATTAATCGCCGTACAGAGTTTCGTGTGATTGGCTTGGAGCTCTTTTCTCCTTAGATTATGAAGAACTGCTTCTGGATGAAACTTGATTTTTGTGAAAGCTACCCGGTTTTATGTCGCAGTAATCTGAAAATTCCAGACTCCAGGCAGCTTATTGTGGAAACAAGCAGTGGAAAAGAAATCAATTGACGGAAAATGAATTCTCCGAAATAATGTGTATTTTTGTTTGTTGAAGGCTTCGCAAATGTTTTGACTGTAATATCTGCTATAAGAAAATGATTAAGGCATTTTGGGAATATCTGTTTTTAGGGATATTCTGTGCGGTAGGTGTATATCCACTCTCCGCGCAGGAGGTGAATGCTACGGTGAAGGTGAACAGCTCTGCTGTTCAGGGGGCAAACAGGCAGCTGTTTGTCTCACTCGAAAATGCGTTGCATACCTTTATTAACGGCAGAAGATGGACTGAAGCCCATTACGGGGAGAGTGAACGGATAAAGTGCTCTTTTAACCTTATCGTCACGGAAATGCTCCCTTCAGGCTCTTTCAGGGGAGAGCTTTATGTGCAGTCGCACCGCACTGTACTAAACAGCAATCGCTATTCTCCTTTGCTTAACCTGCGTGACAGGCAGTTCGAGTTCGATTACAGAGAGTATCAGCCTCTCGACTTCGACCCGACCTTTATTCAGGGAAACCTGACAGCGGTCATAGCATGGTATGTTTATCTTATTATAGGGCTGGACCTCGATTCCAGATCCTCACTTGGAGGCACTGCATGCTTCCGGCAGATGGAGGTGATTGCTACGGGAGTGCAATCCTATGGCTGGAGTGGGTGGGAGACTTCGGGTAACAACCGGAGCCGTTATATCATGGCTGCTGCATTTAATGATGGCTCACAATCAAAATACCGGCAGATGTGGTACGATTATCACAGCGGGGGGCTGGACCGGATGGCCGGTGATATCCGCGAAGGACAGGAGAAAATAGCTTCATCATTAGTGCTTATACCGTTGCTTTACAAACAGAGGCCGGAATCAGTATTGATCCTCCTTTTCGGTGATGCAAAGCTGCATGAGCTTGTGGATATTTTTTCAGAGGCAGATCTACAGATGAAACAGCAGGTTTACAGTGTGATGAACGAGGTCTACCCCACGCATAGAGTGGAGCTTAACAAGTTGAGATAAAAGGAGTATATGTTAAAATCGTTATCAATACAGAATTATGCACTAATCGATTCGCTGAATATTACCTTCGATTCAGGCTTTTCAGTGATTACAGGCGAGACAGGTGCGGGTAAATCCATTATTCTGGGTGCATTGTCTCTTATCCTTGGACAACGTGCCGATGCACGAAATATTAAGCAGGACGAAACAAAGTGTGTAATAGAAGGTGTTTTCAATATATCAAGTTATGGGTTAAAGCCTTTTTTTGATGAACTCGATTGGGTTTACGAAGGTGATGAATGTATATTACGCCGTGAAATTTGGCTGAACGGGAAATCACGTGCATTCGTGAATGATTCGCCTGTCTATCTGAACGATCTGAAAGGATTGGGGGACAGGCTTATCGATATACATTCCCAACATCAGAATCTTTCGTTGAACGATAATCTGTTTCAGTTGAATGTTGTGGATGTGCTTGCCGGTACTGCGGAAGAAAGTGAGGATTACAGGGAAGCGTTTGCTGAATATCGTGCCTCGGAAAAAGCATTGAACGATTTACGGGAGGAGTCCAGAAGAAATAAAGAGGAGGAGGATTACATTAGGTTTCAATACACCGCATTGACAGAGGCTGCTCTGCAAGCAGGGGAGCAGGAACTATTAGAGCAGGAACTCGAGGCTATCACCCATTCCGAAGAGATTAAGTCGGCACTTTTTTCTGTTACTTCTAATCTTTCGGGTGATGAACAGAACGTGGAAACGATGTTGCGTTCGGTAAGAGATGCTCTTCAAGACATAGATAAAGTATATCCCAAAGCTAAGGAGCTTGCGCTGAGAGTAGAGTCGGCATATATCGACCTGAAAGATGTGCGTGAAGAGGCCTCGCGTTATTTTGAGGAGGTGGAGTTTGATCCTGCACAGCAACAACTGCTGGAAGATCGCCTCAGCACCATTTATGAGCTCCAGAAGAAACACTCTGTCACCACGGTAGAAGAGCTGATTAACCTTCGCAATGAAATGGCACTGAGGCTGAAGAATATTGATTCGCTCGATGAACGGCTGACTGGCTTAGAGAAGGAAACAGAGAGAAAAAGGGAGACGATGCTTGCTAAAGCATCGCAGTTGAGCAAAAAGAGGCAGGTGGCGGCACCCGGAATTGAAAAAGGGATTATGGAGAGGCTGGCCTACCTGAGAATGCCCAACACCCGGTTCAGGTGCGACTTCAAGCGCAGAATGAGCCCGGATGAAACGGGTGCGGACAATGTGCAGTTTCTGTTCTCTTCAAATAAAAACAGTTCGTTGCAGCCGGTCTCGGATATTGCTTCAGGGGGAGAGATATCACGACTGATGCTCTGCATAAAGGCGATGATAGCAGGAGCAACCGCGTTGCCAACCATTATTTTTGACGAGATTGACACAGGTACGTCGGGTGAAGTTGCCGACAGGGTGGGAACTATTATGGAAGAGATGAGCAAAAAGATGCAGGTGATAGGCATCACGCATCTGCCGCAAATTGCGTCCAAGGGGCATACACATTTTGTGGTATACAAAAAAGAGACTGACGATGCGGTATCTACACATATAAAAGAGTTGAACAGGGAGGAGCGGGTGAATGAAGTTGCGCGGATGCTGAGTGGTGCTGAGGTATCGAGCCAGGCGGTAGAGAATGCACGGGTGATGCTGGGTGTTACAGATTGAAGGCGGTTGTATTTGAAAAGAAAAAAATGTATGAGAGAAAAAGAGATGATTTTTGGCATCCGTGCCGTGATTGAGGCTGTGGAAGCGGGGAAAGATATTGACAAAGTGCTGGTAAAGCGTGAGCTAGCTGGAGAGCTGTTCTCTGAACTTCAACAACAGTTACGAAGATATGAGATTCCTATGAAGAGGGTCCCGGTGGAACGGATAGACCGTATTACCAGAAAGAACCATCAGGGGGTTGTTGCCTTTACATCGGCAGTAACCTACCAGAAACTGGAAAATATTGTACCGCTGCTCTATGAAGAGGGAAGAAATCCATTGATTATAGTACTGGACGGATTGACCGATGTCCGTAATTTCGGTGCTATAGCCCGCACCTGCGAGGTTGCGGGTGTGGATGCTATAGTTATCCCTGCAAGAGGAAGCGTGTCGGTGAATGCCGATGCTGTTAAAACATCGGCAGGGGCATTACATACTATTCCTGTTTGCAGAGAACAGAACCTGAAAGAGGCGATACTTTTCCTTAGGAACAGTGGAATAAAGGTGGTAGCTGCAACGGAAAAAGCGGCGAACTTTTATACCGGGACAGATCTTTCGGTGCCTACAGCAATAGTGATGGGAGCGGAAGATGCCGGTATTGCACCGGAACATCTTCGTATCTGTGACGAATTGATTAAAATTCCACAATTTGGTACCATTCAGTCTCTCAACGTATCTGTGGCTGCCGGAGTATTAATTTACGAGGTGATCAGACAGAGAAAATTAATGTAGAGTGACAGTATTATGACGATATGTGACAAATGCTCGTTGAATTTGAACGCTGATTAACATATTTGTATGGTGTTGCTTATTGTTGTTTTAACAGTGGGTAATAAAGTTACGGTATATAAGATAGTTCATTTACTGCAGAAAATTTGGGTTTATTGATGCTTTTTTTGACGTTTATCTGTGATTGTTTGCAGTTTAAAAAAATATTTGCCTTAGTATTATTGGTTATAAATACATATAAAAATGAAAAAAGTAATTTCTACAGAAAAAGCTCCTGCAGCTATTGGCCCATATAGTCAAGCTGTTGAAGCTAAAGGATTGGTGTTCCTGTCGGGACAACTGCCCATTGATCCTTTAACCGGTGAATTTGTTGCCGGCGGAATAAAAGAACAGACCGGACAGGTATTCAATAATATCCGCTCCATTCTTGCAGAAGTGGGATTGAATATGGATAATATTGTCAAATCGACTGTTTTCCTGGAGGATATGTCGCTTTTCGGCGATATGAACGAAGTATATGCAACTCAGTTTAGTGGCACATTCCCTGCACGTTCGGCCTTCGCGGTTAAATCTCTTCCCAAGAACGCGATGGTGGAAATAGAGGTAATTGCAGTGAAGTGAAGACAATAGGAAATATCATCTGGGTTGTTTTCGGCGGGGCACTTATTGCCATCGAATATATAATGGGTAGCTTGGCGCTGATGATTACCATCGTTGGCATACCTTTCGGACTTCAGTCGCTGAAGCTGGCAGAGGTAGCTTTGTGGCCCTTCGGAAAAAAGATTGTTCACAATGAATCTTCCTCAGGCTGTCTTTCCATGCTTATGAATGTGATCTGGTTTTTTGTGGGCGGACTTCCCATCGTGCTGACTCATTTGTTGTTAGGCCTGCTTTTTTACATCACCATTATCGGAATTCCTTTCGGGAATCAGCACTTTAAACTGATGAGGCTGGCGCTAACACCTTTTGGAAGAGCGGTTTCAAGTACCGGCAGATAGCCGGCTGCGCCTTTTACTTTTCTCAGTGTTAAGGCTTTATTGATTTAAAGGGAGCTCTTTTACTCGAACAGCACCGGAAGGTCCTCTTCCTCCTCCTCTTCTGGAGGATCTTTTTTAACCACAAAGGCACTGATTTCCCATAGCATATAGATAGGTATTGTTACTACGAAAAGAGAGAATGGATCGCCGGAAGGAGTGATTAATGCAGCTGCCAGCAGTGAGCCTACAATGGCATGACGGCGGTATTTGCGGAAGAAAGATCGATAGATAAGTCCCAGCTTCGATAACAGCCAGAATACCAGTGGCAGCTCAAAAACCAGCCCCATCACCAGTATGAGGGTGTAGAAGTTGTTCATGTACGAATCAAGTGAGATCATGTTCTCGATAGATTCACTCAGCTCAAAAGTGATGAGAAAACGGAATATCAGAGGGAAAACAATAAAATAACCTACAAGGCATCCAATGACGAACATTACACCTCCGAATCCGAAAGCGGTTTTTATCCCCTTGGCTTCGTGTTCGTACAGAGCCGGGCTGACAAACCTCCACAACTCATACAATATATAGGGAATAGTGCACAGAACGCCGAATGAAAATGAGGTGGAGATATAGGTCATGAACTGTGTTATCATGTTGATGTTGAGGATTTCCACGTTGAATGACCCGGCGGAGAAATCAGGCATAAAAGGAAGGTACTCTCCTGCTTTTTCAAAAAGCCTGTAGGTGATAAAATCTGACGATCGTGGCGCGAGAATTATTGAATCAAAGATCTTGGGGATTATAATAAAGCCAGCAATGGAGAATACTATAACAGCTACGATAATGCGAATCAGCGTCCATCTAAACTCCTCCAGATGATCCCAAAAGGACATTTCTTTCTCTGCCATGTATTCCCTGAGCTATAAATTTTATTCCCCGAAGGTTTCAATAAGCCAACCCATCGTGTCTGTGATACGATATATATTTGAGGTGTCTCCGAAAAATCTTCTTGTAAGTTTACTTGTTCCCAGTTGTGTTCGAATTACGATCAGTCGGGTCGGCTTTAATATCTTCTTCTAAGTCATTCAATCCTTTCTTGAAGCTATTAATACCCTTGCCTAATCCCTTCATGAATTCAGGAATTTTTTTGCCTCCGAAAAGGATCAAAATAACCAAAACAATAATGGGTATTTCCCAACCGTTCAAATTAATAAGAAGTGGATTCATAGGTTTTATATATTTTGGATGTTCATATTTACAATACACTTATTAAGACACAAATGTATGATTAATTTATTGAAGTAACCAAGCATTTTAATATAAAGTTTGAAAATTTCGTTTTTATTTGATTTATTCCCTTATAAACAGATCCATATATACTGGTAAATGGTCGCTGAACCCACCGATATATCGGGGTCCCAGATTTGTCCTGTATGGTTTTTTACCTGTATAGCGCACATCATCTTCAAGCAAGAAACCGGCATTGTAAATATATGCTTCATCATTTATAACCTGTATCCCATTATTTTTTATCAGCATATTTCCACTCACTATGAACTGATCAAACAGATCCCATTTTCCCTTATATTTGTATGACCCGAAATTGCGTTCTTTTACTCGGTGCAAAAACAGATTATATAGTTGATCACTCCTCAGGGGGGAGTGAATACTCTTTGCTCCCAGAGTTTTAGAAATGCTCTTGTTGTTTGGGTTGTCGTTAAAATCGCCCATGATAATTATATTGGCACTCTTTCGAAGGGAAAAAAGGCTGTCTGTTTTGCCCCGAAGAAGCGAGGCTGCTCTAATCCGGGCCGGCTCAGTTTCCCGAAGCCCGTTGCTCCGTGAAGGGAAATGACAGACAAATACATCAAGGGTGTCGCCACTTACAACACTGCCAGTGGCGTGAAGAATGTTTCTAGTAGGCCTGGCATTCTTATCATCAGAGATGACTTCGTACTCTTTGAATTCAATCAACCTGAACTGATGTCGTTGATATAACAAAGCAACGTTTATTCCCCGTTCATCAGGTGAGTCGGTGACAATATATTCATACTCCTGTACCCTCAGCGGCGATCGTTTTGTGAGATCAAACATCACACAGTCATTTTCAACCTCGCATAAACCTGCAAGAGCAGGAGACCGCATGCCTCCTACGGCAGTAATCACACGGGAGATGTTGCGCAGCTTTTCCCAATATTTCCAGGGGGTCCATCGCATGAAACCATCCGGAAGAAAATCATCGTCGTTTTTTAGAGGATTGTTTTCGGTGTCGAATAAGTTTTCAACATTGTAGAACATGATACGGAAATCGTTCTGAGGAACGATTTCCGTAAAACAAACTACCAAAAACAGCAGAATAAAGAGTAAACGACGCATTACTTAATAATATTTGGACCAACTTGAAAAAATTATTTTCTCATAAATTAGTATTAGTTACCACTTCAACAAATTGTTTTGTGATAAATGATTCCATATTTTAGAGTGATTATGATGTCAAATCTTCTAATTTGAGACTTTTTCAAGCTGACTCGTATTATGAAATTAAGTCAGATAAGTATCAGAAATTCAGATTGAAGACATTCTAATTGAGGGGGCTCATGAATAAAAAGCATATCCTGTCCTTTAACTCATTTCCGCAGGAATGTTTTCAAGAATCTTTACCAGGAAATCCCAGAATTTGCCAACTGAGGAGATCTTCATCTTTTCATCCGGTGAATGCACGTCTGTAACATCCGGCCCTATGGAGATCATATCGAGATTTGGATATTTCTCAAGGAACAGCCCGCACTCCAGACCAGCATGGATTGCTTTTACAGCTGCTTCTTTATTGTAAAGAGCTTTATATTCTTTTTTAGCAAGTTGCAGGATGGCCGAATCGGGGTTGGGTTGCCATCCGGGATATCCTTCACTATGCTTAACCCCTGCCTCAGCCAGATCAAAAACAGAAGTCACCATGTTTACTGCATAATCTTTCTGAGACTCAATCGAACTGCGCTGGCTTGTGCCAACCTCAATCAGATGGTCAGGGAGCATTTTTACTGAAGCCAGGTTGGTGGATGTTTCAACCAGTCCGGGAATATCATGGCTCATTCCGAGAACACCATGCGGACAGGCAAGCAATGCTAAAACCAGTCTCTCGGCAGTACCCCTGTTCATAACCTTCGATGGTATCTGAACCGACTCAAGATGAATATCAAGATGTGGATCAGTGTGTTTGTGCTCATCCTGCACTTTAGCCAGAAAGGTGTTGAGTTTCACACGTATCTCCTCTTTGTATTTTTCTTTTACACCCACCACGGCGTGTGCTTCGCGAGGAATAGCATTGTGGAGATTTCCACCTCCAATCTCAGATAAAATCATGCCATACTTTTTGCGGGTAAGTGAGTACAGAAAACGGGTTAGCAGTTTGTTCGCATTCCCGGATCCTTTGTCGATATCACTGCCTGAGTGTCCGCCACGAAGCCCCTTTACCTGTACTTTGAACCAGAAATATTTTTTTGGGGAATCTTTCTCCTTGTATTTGAAAAATGCTTTTGTGGTTTTTCCTCCTGCACAGCCGACATAAATTTCACCTTCCTCTTCAGTATCAAGATTAATGAGGATGTTGCCTGTAAGAAAATCTTTCTCGAGTGCATAAGCTCCTGTAAGCCCTGTCTCTTCGTCAACGGTGAAAAGTGCTTCGATTTTCCCGTGTGAAATATCATCAGCAGCCAGTACTGCAAGCTGAGCTGCTACCCCTATACCGTTGTCGGCACCAAGTGTAGTACCTTTGGCTTTTACCCAATCACCATCAATAATGGTCTCGATGGGATCATTGTCAAAATCGTGAGTCACATCTGAGTTTTTCTCGCACACCATGTCTACATGTGATTGCAATACTACTGCTGGCACATTCTCCTTGCCTTCAGAAGCTGGTTTGATGATAAGAATGTTCCCGGCACCGTCCTGCTTTGCTTCCAGATTGTGCTGCCTGGCAAAATTGAGTAGATAAGCAACTATTTTTTCTTCTTTTTTCGATGGCCTGGGAATTTGTGTAATGTCATAGAAGTATCCCCATATTGCTGAAGGTTGTAGATCTTTTATAGTCATAATCTTAATTTTTGATATTTTTATAGCTGATAAAAATAGTGGAAAAAATGTGCACGAGCAAAAATTTTGTATCTTTAATGAGAAAAATTGATGTTTGAATGGCTATTTAGACTATCTTTGCGGGTAAATAGAGAGCATGTTATGGTAAAAATACTCGTTTTGGGCATTCTAATCTCATTCATTGCCGTATTATTACTGGGCGTTCGGGTTTTCTTTACAAAGAAAGGCGAATTTCCATCTTTACATATAGGGTCTAGCCGGGCAATGCAGGACAGGGGCATTCACTGCGCTTCATCGCAGGATGCGGAAATGTATAACAGAGAGAACCTGTTGGAGAAAATATCGAAATCCGAAAATTAATAAATCTCATAAAAAATGAAGAATTCTACTCCTTACATCGTCAGCGGAGTGTTGGCGGTAGCATTAATTATTTTTTACATCTTGTTTTTTAATTCGAACCAATCATCTAACGGAGCATCAGGGAAAAATCTTTCCCTGTTACTGAATGACTCATCAGTTACTTTGCCAATTGCATTCGTGAATGTTGATTCACTGCTGATGAATTACAATTTTGCCAAAGACCTCAACGAGTCATTGTTGAGAAAAGAGGAGAGTACCAGGGCTACATTAAATCAGAGACAGGGGCAGATCAATTCCGCAGCACAGGAGTTTGACCGTAAATTACGGAATAACGCCTTTCTGAGTCAGGAGAGGGCACAACAGGAACAGGAACGGATTCTGCAGATGAATCAGGAGTACCAGCAACTGGCAGAAAGGTTGACGCAGGAGTTTATGATTGAACAGGAGAAGCTGAACCTTCAGATGGAGGATACAATTAAAGCCAGAATGAAGGAGTTTAACATGAACAAAAACTATGAGATAATCTTGAGCAACAGGACTACAAGCACTATCCTGTTTGCAGACGATAAATATGATATCACTGATGATGTGGTTGAGTTCCTGAATAGTAAGTATGGTCCGGCAACCTCAACCACTACGCCGCAGGTTAAGAAATAATCCCTTTCCAGGGACATGAGAAAAGGTTCTTTTAAACAAAGAGCCTTTTTTTGTCACTTTTTCAACCTGTTTGTGGCTTTTGACAGATCAATTGAATCGTCGATCTGTTAATTGAAAGTTCTTTATTTAGCGAAGTGTATGAAACATTGGAAAACATATCTTGAAAAACAAAAACCTGAATATATACGCAAAATATTCCCTGAAGAATGTTATGCGGATATGGTTGTGGTTATTCCCTGTCATAACGAACCCGATCTCTTTGAAACCCTGGATAGCCTTTTTGAATGTATTCGCCCGGAAGCGGGCGTACTGATCGCTATTATATTTAATTCTGGAGTAAATTCGGATGAAAAGGTTGTTTTGCAGAACAGGGTTTCATATGAACAAACATTGCTGTACGCGGAAAAACACAATGTGCCGGAATTAAGCTTTTTCCCGTTGCTGTTTGAAGGGTTGCCGAGAAAACACGCAGGTGTGGGGCTGGCACGCAAAATAGGGATGGATATTGCTGTGAGACATTTTTTGCAGAACAAAAAAAACCGCGGTGTAATAGTTTCTCTGGACGCTGACTGTACGGTGTCAGCCAATTTCATGATTGATATTTATAAGGCTTTTTCAAGAGATAATCGATTGAATGCCACTGTGCATCAATTTTATCACAGAGTCGAAAACCACAATCCGGCAATAGAAAATGCAGTGAGGCAATATGAGAACTATATTCGTTATTTTAGGGAAATGATGAAGTTTACCGGCTTCCCATATTACTATCATACCATTGGTTCAGCTTTCGCTGTTTCTGCAGATGCATATGTACGTGTTGGCGGAATGGGACGCCAGCAGGGTGGGGAGGACTTTTACTTTTTGCAGAAAGTTTTCGCTTTGGGTAAAGTTGATGAGTTGGAAGGGACATATGTTTATCCAATGGCCCGATTTTCTGAACGCGTACCTTTCGGTACAGGGCCTGCCTTGCGAAAAATATTGGATGAACCTGACGGTGTGTTGAAGGTGTACTCGATAGCTGCCTTCAGGGAGCTGAAAAAACTCTTTGTTCTTAAAGATTCATTATTCAAGAAAAATGATAGTGCAATATTGTCGATGATGAGCGGGGTGCATCCCTCGCTGATGCAATTCTTGCAAGAGATGGATTTTCAGGGAGTGATACGAGACTGTAATGCTAACAGTGCTTCTTTAGCCACGTTTCGGAAACGTTTTTTCCACCATTTCAACGCTTTCAAGATAATAAAATACCTCAATTATGTTCATCCTGATCCGTTTCCATTTGATACGAGCATAAGTGACATTCACAAAACTTTCAGCAATGATTAACAAATAACATTCGTTCACTTTGAGAGGGAGTCTTTATTTTGTATTTTTGTAGTCAAAATGAAAGGGAATTCTTTCATTATTCTAAAACAATATAGTTATGATGGCTATCAGCTTTCTTGAAATCGTTAGTGCTTTTTTGGTATTGTTCGCAATAATTGATGTAACTGGGTCAGTACCAATATTTCTGGACCTGAGGAGCCGTGACAAGACGATTCATCCGGAGAAAGCGGCCTTGTACTCATTTATTATTCTTGTTGGATTCCTTTTTATAGGAGAGTGGATACTGAAGCTTTTTCAGTTGGATATTTCCTCATTTGCTGTTGCTGGAGCCGTTGTTCTGCTTATTCTATCGATAGAGATGATTTTCGGTGTGGAGATATTTAAAAATGACAGTTCAAGCCCGGACAACTCTTCCACTCTTTTTCCAGTAGTATTTCCATTGATAGCAGGTCCAGGAAGTTTTACCACACTGCTCTCAATGAGGGCCGAGTATTATACGGTAAATATTATTATAGCGGTGATTCTGAACCTTATAATTGTATACTTAGTATTGAGATTCCTTGATCCTGTGAAAAGGTTGCTGGGTGAAAGCGGTGCATATATACTCCGTAAATTTTTCGGCGTCATTCTGATGGCTATCGCGGTGAAACTGCTAACATCAAATATGAGTACACTCATTGCTTCAGTAAATGTGTGAGGTATTTAAAATGTGTATGTGATGTATAATAAAATATATACTATCTGTTTAGCAAAAAAAATCGTATATTTGTAAGTGCGATTTATTAGATATGTTTACAGTTATCGGGCTATTATTTAATCAATTAGGATTAGACAATTTATTTATTTTATAAAATTCAACAACATGAGAATTGTAAGTGTTTTAGGACGAGAAATTTTGGATTCAAGAGGGAATCCAACCGTTGAGGTGGATGTATTGACAGAATCAGGTGCATTCGGCCGTGCTGCCGTACCTTCGGGGGCATCCACAGGAGAAAACGAGGCTTTGGAGCTTCGCGACGGAGATAAAGGGCGTTACCTGGGAAAAGGTGTGTTGAAGGCAGTAGCAAACATCAATGATGTAATAGCTCCCGCTCTGCTGGGTATGAATGTGTTGGAACAGACTCAGATTGATGCTAAACTGATCGAACTGGATGGTACAAAAACAAAATCAAACCTAGGTGCAAACGCCATGCTTGGTGTTTCGCTCGGGGTTGCCAAAGCTGCAGCTAACTATCTCGGATTGCCCCTTTACCGTTATATCGGAGGTACTAACACTTATGTGCTGCCTGTTCCTATGATGAACATAATCAATGGCGGTTCGCACTCCGATGCACCTATAGCATTTCAGGAATTCATGATCCGCCCGGTGGGTGCCGATTCTTTCAAAGAGGGATTGCGCATGGGAACTGAAGTATTCCACTCGTTGAAGAAAGTGCTTCACGGAAAAGGTTTAAGCACTGCCGTGGGCGATGAGGGGGGATTTGCCCCTAAGCTGGCCGGAGGGACCGAAGAGGCTCTTGAATCGATCCTCACAGCTATAAGAAATGCAGGATATGAACCGGGTAAAGATGTAATGATTGGTCTTGATTGTGCTGCTTCCGAATTCTATAAAGATGGTGTATACGACTACTCAAAATTTGAAGGGGCTGCAGGTAAAAAACGTGATTCTGCCGAACAAGCCGATTATTTGGCAGAGTTGATAGCCAAATACCCGATTGACTCTATTGAAGATGGTATGAGCGAGAACGACTGGGACGGATGGAAGCTACTTACCGATAAGATTGGCGACAGGTGCCAGTTGGTGGGTGACGACCTCTTTGTAACCAATGTGGAGTTCCTGGAAAAAGGAATAAAACTGGGTTGCGCAAACTCTATACTCATTAAAGTGAATCAGATTGGAACGCTTACCGAAACGCTCAACGCTATTGAGATGGCACATAGAAACGGATATACAAGCGTAACATCACATCGTTCGGGTGAAACCGAAGATGCTACCATCGCTGATATTTCGGTGGCAACAAATGCCGGACAGATAAAAACCGGTTCGCTGAGCCGCTCAGATCGTATGGCCAAGTATAACCAGCTGCTTCGTATCGAAGAGGAGCTGGGCGATAGAGCTGTTTACGGCTACAAGAAAATCAGGTAAATTATTTAATTTACGATATACTCAAAAAGCCATCCTTAAAGGGGTGGCTTTTTTTTAAATCCGATATTTTCTTATTTTTATGTGATGATTAAAAAAATAAAAAGTTGTTATTTATTGAATAAAATACATAACTTTGTTTTCATCTTATTAGATCATCAACGTAATATATGGATACCATAGGATAATAATGCAGGAAAATAACAGGTATATTGTAGTTAATAAATATTGGAAGGAATTTTTAGCAAATAAAAACGGATATGATGCTTTTTCTTTCATCTACAATTTTTATGTTAATGACCTTTTATCTTATGGGCTAAGTCTGGGATTCGATGAAGAGACATGCAGGGATGCGGTGCATGATGTATTTTGTAAGATTCTTATTGATAAGAGCAAGTTCCTTAAAGTAAGAAATTTAACTTCATATTTATTTAGATCATTAAGAAACAAACTTTTTAATATTCAGAAAAGGAATTGTAAAATTTCAGATTCTTTTTTTGAAAATATACCATTTTCAACCGAAATAACAACATTAGAATCTCTTATTAGCCGTGAAGATACTGAAAAACTAAAACAAACCGTTGAAAATCTATTGAATGAGCTTACACCACGCCAAAGAGAAATTATTTATTTACGATATATGCAAGAGCTGGATTATGAGGAGATTGCTATCCTTATGGAAATAAATTATAATTCGGCAAGAAGGCTTGTTCATCGGAGTATTGAGCATTTAAGATCTATGAATAAAGATCCGGAAAGGCAATTATTTGTTATTTTAGTGGCTCTTACCTATTACCACTATTTGTAATTATCCCTATAAAATGTTAATATATTGGTTTCGCTTTTATTTTTGACTACAAAATAAAAGTTCAATTGTCTTTAATATGTAGTTATATAAGTTAATTCGGGTGAATGAATAAATCTAAAAAAATGAAAGAGAGTAAATATATATACAATCCTTTTTTCCTGGAAAACAAAAAATTTATCCAATGGAGGTTGACTCGAACGTCTCAGCTGGAAGATTTTTGGTCCTCTTTTATTCACGAAAATCCAGATCTTGAAGAAGAATTTAAAATTTCAATTGAAATATTTGATAAAATAGCAATTAATAAAAGGATTTTCAACGATACCGATATATTATATAAACAAATTATTGAAAGTGTCTTGTACAAAAAGAAAAGGAAGAAAAGGATTATTTATTACATTTCGAGTGCTGCCGCTATCGCTTTGTTATTTCTTATTACTACTTTATATTTTATTAGGAAAGACAATAACTCAATGATGGCAATAAGTGCTGAAGTTATTGGTAAAACTCTTCCCGAACAGGAGGTGAAACTGTTAGCGGGAGGAAAAGAGATAGTCCTGAATCAAAATGTTACGGTTCATCTAAATGATGGGCAAATCTCATATACCGATAGTGCCGATATCGAAAAGACGCTTGAGGTGAATAATGTTCAAACCAACAAGCTTATTGTTCCCAACGGAAAGCGCTCTTTTCTTATCCTGGCTGATGGAACCAAGGTCTGGATAAACTCGGGAACGGAGTTGGAATTTCCAACAAATTTTTCCGGGAAAACGCGCGATATAAAACTTGCAGGAGAAATATATCTGGATGTTGCTCAATTGAGCAAACAACCCTTTATTGTCCATACTCCGGATCTGGATGTTCAGGTATTCGGGACCCGTTTTAATGTGTCGGCATATACTTTAGATAAAACATCCTCGGTTGTTTTGGTAAATGGAAAAGTACAGGTGAAAACCAAAGATAACAAGTCAATTATGATGAATCCTAACGAAATGGTTGAATTCCGTGATGGAAGTATTTATGCAGAAAAAGTAGATGTTTCTTTCTATACTAGCTGGGTAAATGGAGTTTTCATGTTTGACAGTACTCCGGTTTCAGAATTATTCAAAAAAGTAGGGCGGTATTACAATGTTTCTTTCGAAAATATTGAAAGTGATAAAAAAATTACCGGAAAACTATATCTCTCGGAAAATCTACGGGATGTTGTATCATCCATTTCTCTTTTGACCGGACAGGAATATATTATTGAAAATGATGTTATCAAAGTAATAAGATAACAATAAAAATTAATTTGCCTATGGACCCATAAATAAAACCAAAAAAGTAGGCCGGAAGATGTTGCCGCACCTCCCGACCGGAAGAAGATTAATTCACAAGATAATCCTAATTATTTCGTAAACTAAAATTCATGACAAATGTATGAAACAAAAAATTAACGATGAAATTATTATACCGAAAAGATATAATAGAATTCTAAAAATCATGAAGATCTCTACATTATTCTTTTTTCTGTGTACTTTTTGTGTATTAGGGGAAAATATTTTTTCGCAGAGTAATGTTGTTTCCCTGAATCTAAAAAATGTCGCGATTAAGGATGCTATCTTTGAGATAGAGAAAGAGACAGGCTATGTTTTTATTTTTAATGAAGATGTTGAAATTAAAATGAGAGATCGGGTAACCATCGATACTCAAAATAAAACAATAGAAACTATTTTAACCCAACTGCTAAAAGACAGAGACTTAAATTATAGTATCATTGGCAAGCAAATAACGATTTATGTAAAAAACAAGAGAGAGGATATACAAATTGCAACAGCTCCAGTACCTTTGAAAATTGAACCTCAACAACAAGGAAAAACAATAAAAGGAAAAGTTATTGATGAACGAGGTGAGTCTCTACCTGGGGTAACAGTCGTTGTAAAAGGGACATCGATGGGCACAACAACAGATATTGATGGTAATTATATTTTGCATAATATCCCCGGTAGTCCTGTTATCATTTTTTCGTTTGTCGGCATGTATGCACAGGAGATTACCGTTGGAAATAGAACCACTATCAATATAACCATGAGAGAAGAGACCATAAGTTTGGGGGAAGTGGTAGCAGTGGGTTACGGTGTACAAAGGAAAGAAAGTGTGGTAGGTGCTATTTCTCAGGCCTCGTCTAAGGAATTGACGAGAAAAGGGTATGCCTCTGATTTTAAACAGGCTTTGGCCGGTCAACTCCCCGGGTTAGTCACAATTACATCTTCGGGAGAACCGGGAGGTGTTAAAGGTGAAAGTGCTACTTCAATTTTTATACGTGGGCAGAATACGTGGAATGGTGGACAGCCATTGATCCTGGTTGATGGGGTTGAAAGAGATATGAGCAATGTGGATGTCAATGAGGTTCAAAGTATATCCATATTAAAGGATGCGTCGGCCACTGCTGTTTTTGGCGTAAAAGGAGCTAATGGAGTGATATTGATAACTACGAAAAGAGGAGAAGAGGGGAAAACAAACATCTCATTTTCATATAATACTACAGCTCAAATGTTGTCAAAAGTGCCTGAAACGTTAGAATCTTTTGATGCAATACAGATAAGAAATCTAGCTATTGAACGTGAAACACCACTAAATGAACCTTCATGGTTGGATTATATCCCGTATGAAATTTCAACCCGATATAAATCACCGCGACCAAAGGATTACGAGATGATATATCCGAATGTAGATTGGGAAAAAGCGATGTTTAAAGATGTGGGATTTTCCCATAAGGCTACGGTAAGTGCTTCAGGCGGGAATAAATTTGTACGTTTTTTCGGTTCTTTGGCATACTTGCATGAAGGAGATATGTTTAAGGACTATGATAATCATAAAGGATACAATCCCAATTATAATTTTGATCGTTTTAATTTCAGGAGCAACCTCGATTTTCAGGTTACCAAAACCACCAATATGAAAATGAATCTCTCCGGGTATTACAGCCAAAAAAATTCAAATTATAATGGTACGGAAGGTAGTCATGACTATCTGATGTGGCAGTCCATTTATTTTATGCCCCCCGATGTGTTTTTACCTCAGTATCCCGATGGGCGTTGGGGATGGACACCATTGGTAGGAAACCTGTATAATCCTGTGTCGGTAGTTAATAATGTAGGAGTTAGAAAACTAAGGCGGACACAACTGAATATTGATGTTGAATTAATCCAAAAGCTCGATTTTATTACAAAGGGATTAAGTACAAAGGCTGTATTAAACTATGACAATACCATTACAGGTGAAGGAGGAATATATGATTCTACGAATTCAGTATGGCCTCTTATGGATACGAGCAATACACCTTTTGCAGTTATCAATCCGATGTTATATACCGGACCCGATCAGGATCCAAGTGAATATACCACCTATTATCCTATTGGAGGATTATATAAGTATGACTGGGTTCAGCAACCCTGGACAATTCGTCCTGAAAGCATAGGCTCTGGAGTAACCCGAAGATTGAAGTACCAAATTCAATTAAACTACTTACGGCAATTCGGACTGCATAATATAACTGCCATGGGAGTTTTTACGAGAGACGAATATGCAAGCGGGGATATGTTTAAAAATTACCGTGAAGATTGGGTATTTAGGACTACCTATGATTATGACACCCGTTATTTATTGGAGATAAATGGTGCATATAACGGTTCAGAACAATTCGGCCCAAAATATAGATTCGACTTCTTCCCCTCGATAGGTATTGGATGGAATATCTCGAGTGAAAAGTTTTTCAATATAGATTGGATGAACAAGCTGAAATTACGCTATAGCTTGGGATATGTGGGTGACGACAGGGTAAACGCCCCCAGATGGTTATATTCCACTCGGTATTCATACGGAGGAGCTTCGAGACTGGTTGATAATATATCGAGTACAAGCCCTTATTTGTGGTATAAAGAATTGGCCGTTGGGAATCCGGATATTCACTGGGAAAAAGCTCAAAAGCAGAACTACGGAGCTGAAGTAGGGCTGTTAGATAATCTAGTTACTGTTAATTTTGAGTATTTCAAAGAAAAAAGGACTGATATTTTACTTGCGGGGGGCGGTAGAAGCATTCCTGATTTTTTTGGTGCTACACCTGCTCCCGCAAATGTTGGACAGGTAAATTCGGGCGGTTACGAACTGGAGCTAAAGTTTAATAAACGATTCCGTGAGTTGTACTTGTGGTCATCATTCGCTTTGACTCATGCGAAAAATGAAATTAAATTTGCAGATGATCCGGTATTGTTTCCCGATTACCAAAAAAAACAGGGATTCCCCATAGGCCAAATAAAAACGCAATTAAATACTGGATTTTACAATAACTGGGATGAAGTATACGCGAGTGTCCCGACAGAGACAAATGATTTAGCTATGCTCCCCGGATATTATGACCTGCTCGATTTTAACGCTGATGGAGTTATAAATAGTTTTGACGCCGTTCCTTATGGTTACTCCGAGGTACCTCAAAATTCTTTTAACAGTTCACTAGGTTTTGAATATAAGAATTTTAGCGTAATGGCGCAGCTGTATGGCGTGACAAATGCATCGCGCGTGGTACCTTTAATGAATTTTGCAGCAAACACAAACGTGGTTTTTGATCATGTAAGGGATTATTGGTCAAAAGAGAATCAAAATGCTACCTCTTTTCTGCCCAGATGGAAGACGCGGGGAGAGAATATTGGGGACTATTATTTATATGATGCCTCTTATATCCGTCTTAAAACAGTTGAATTGGCTTATCTTTTTAACAGAAATGAAAATAGATGGCTTGAAAATACGGGAATAACCTCTCTTAGGATGTATGTGAATGGAGATAATTTGTTTTTTTGGTCAAAACTTCCCGATGACAGGGAGGCTGCATGGTCTGGAGGGTCTGCAAATACAGGTGCTTATCCTACAGTTAAAAGAATAAATTTTGGTATTAACCTAACATTTTAAAAACAAGCGAGATGAAAAAAACAATATATATACCACTATTCATATTTTTGATATTGATCACATCCTGTGAAAGCTACCTTGATAAGGCTCCTCAATCCGATATTGAGGAAAATGATGCTTTCAGAAATTTTATAAGTTTCCAGGGATTTGTGGAAGAGATGTATAATTGCATTACCGATTATAACAAAGTTGGTGCATGGAATGCATATCTGTTTGCCGACGAAACATTATATAACAACCCTTATGCATTTGATTTAGGAAACTATTGGGCTCAGGATCGCCCGTTTATGGGGAGAACTGCTGATACAGGCTTTAATCCTAAAAATAAGAGAGTATGGCCGTTGTGTTGGTATGGCATCCGGAAAGCTAACTTGGGACTAAGCAAACTTGATTTATTGACCGATGCAACCCAAGAGGAAAAAGACCTCATCAAAGGGCAATGTTTATTTTTCCGTGGATGGTTCCATTTTGAATTAATGCGCTATTGGGGTGGATTGCCCTATATCGATAAATACTTGTCTTCAGCGGATGATTTAAAGTTACCCAGATTAAGTTACAGGGAAACAGCATTAAAGGCTGCTCAAGATTTTGAGGCTGCGGCAGAATTATTGCCACTTGACTGGGACCAAACTGTTGTTGGAAAAAGAACGTTGGGAGACAATCGTCAGCGTATTAATAAAATTCATGCGTTGGGTTACTTGGGCAAAGATCTATTGTATGCCGCAAGCCCAATGATGAATGAGGAGTCCACTGGACATAATTCCTACGATGCTGAACTGTGTAAACAGGCGGCAGATGCTTTTGGAAAAGCGATCGATCTTTGTGATAAAACAGGAGTGTATAAATTACAAAGTTGGAATAACTGGACCGATAATTTCTGGGTGTGGTCTCCCAGTAATACGAAAAATTCAGGAGGTACGGAAGTAATTATGAATCCGACCGTATATGACCGAGGCAGAGTGCGTTGGTCAACCGTTTGTGGAACTCTACCCACACAATTCGGAGGAGGATATGCTGGAGTTGAGGTTCCTGCACATAACTTCGTTAAAAATTATGCGATGGCAAACGGATTGCCGATCGGCGATCCTGAATCCGGATATAATCCGAATGATCCGTGGGCCGGGCGTGAACCGCGCTTTTATTCGGACATTATTGTTGACGGTGATCAGATGGTTGTAAGTGCTGCAGGTGGAAATAATCGCTTTGCCCAATTATACAATGGAGGATTTCATCGGGCAACAACAGGTGGAAGTATTTCCGGTTATTATTATAAAAGGTTTTCGCCTATAGGATGCAATCCTTGGGACAAGGGATGGAATAATTTTCAGGCGTATGTTCCCTATCTACGTCTTGCAGATGTATATTTAATGTATGCCGAGGCTGTATTACAAGGATATGGCTCCGCCGCTTCCAGTTCCACCGTTTTAAGCCTTACGGCCGAAAGCGCTGTGAACAGGATTAGAAACAGGGCGCAACTTCCGAATCTCGTTTCAAAATATACTGCAACTAAAGAGGCGTTTATGGGAGAGATTATTCGTGAACGTGCTGTAGAGTTAGCTTATGAAGCTCATCGTTTTTGTGATCTTCGCAGATGGAACTTAAACGGTGAGATTGAATATAGAGAAAAAACGGCTATTGATTTTGATCGTGGAATAGATGGCAAACCTATCAATTTACAAGAAAGGATTATTATTACCAGGGTTGTTGAAAAAAAACACAACTGGTTGCCATTACCGCTTTCAAACACTAATTTATATCCTGAATTTCCTCAGAATCCGGGGTGGTGATTCTAATATAATTATTTAAAATTGCGAAAAATGAATAATAAATATTTCAGAGCATTAGCCTTGTTCGTCTCTATAACCTTATTTTTTTACGAAGAGGCATTTGCCGAAAAAACAATAAATATTACTGAACAGGTGAATGAAGTTCAATTTTTACCTGTCAATGGAACAGCTATTTCTACGAATGATATCCTAAATGATACTGTAAATATTGCTTTTGGAAAAATAAGGCGCGAAAATATTGTAGGATCGGTAAGTTTTATTAATTCAGAACCAATATTAAAAAATGACAATGTTCAATTTACTTCTGATGCGATGCTTGCTCGTATTCCCGGCTTACTGGGTTTTAGCAATATACGGGGTATCGGTAAAGCTTTATTTATAGTTGATGGTTTGCCGCGGGATATATCGACAATCAACTTTGCTGAAGTAGAACAGGTAACTGTATTGAAAGATATCAATTCGTCGGTACTATATGGTAGTGCAGCTGTAAATGGAGTGGTTCAGATCACTACAAAAAGAGGCAATGCCAGAAAAAAACAGATTAACGTTACCGGTTATTACGGTATTTCGACACCCTCAATACTACCCAATTATTTATCATCGGCTGATTATATGACTTTGTATAATGAAGCACGTCAGAATGATGGCTTGTCAAAATTGTATGACGACGAATTGATAGCTAAATACCGTAGTGGAAGCAATTTATACATGTATCCCAATGTTGATTATTATTCTCGGGAATATCTCAGATCATTCAAACCGTTTTTCAAAACGATGGCTGAATTTTCTGGAGGTAACAATGTGGCAACTTACTATTCAAATGTAGGTTGGGAACAGATTGGAAGCATATTAAATTTTGGTGAAGGGAAGAAGAATCAAATGAACAGATTTAATATCAGAGGCAATGTAGATTTGAAAGTAAATTCCTTTATTACAGGGGCTATAGATGCCGTTGCCGTAATAACAAATGAGAAAGGGTCCATTTCAGATTATTGGGCCGGAGCTGCAACGCTGAAGCCCAATTTATTCACGCCACTGCTTCCTATAGACAACATAAGCCGGGAATTGAGAGAAACTTTGTTGTCATCCCGCAGAAACGATGTAGATGGGAAATACATCCTTGGTGGAACACAAAATTATTTAACCAACCCGATTGCCGATACCTATTTTGGTGGAGAAAACGTAAATGTACAAAATTATCTATCTTTCAATAACAGGATTAAGGTTGATTTAAATAAAGTGTTAGAAGGTTTATCTTTTCATACCAATTTCAGTTTTGATTACTTGTCACTCTATGATCAGTATATAGAGAATACTTATGCAGTATACGAAGCGAAAAAATGGGAAGGCGATACAATTGTAGAGCTTTCAAAATATGGTAATGACACGAAGCCTGGAGTCCAAAAAATTAGAGATGCCAGTTATCAACGAAAGATAGGCTTCTATGGTATGTTTGATTATAAAAGAACATTGAATGAACGCCATCAGTTATCTGCTTCATTGTTGGGAATTGGTAATCTATATAAGGTTGCGGAAGATTATCAGAGTAACAAAAACTCCAATTTAGGGTTGAGGCTAAATTACATTTATAATCAAAAGTATATATTTGACTTTAGCAGTGCTTATACGCATTCGGTGAAATTAGCCGAAGGTTCCAGAAATGCTTTTTCGCCAACTTTCGGGTTTGCCTGGTTGATCAGTTCGGAGGATTTTATTACACGACTGAATTCAATCGATTATTTAAAGATTAAATTAACCGGAGGCATCATCAACAGCGATGCCGGGATAAATGGTTTCTATTTCCATATTAATCCATACGAATACAGCGGAAGTTATTCCTGGCAAGAAAAAGCATGGATGCAACAAGGGGTGAGGTCTCTTTACGGAAGTAATAAAAATTTAGGTTTTGAAAAGCGGAAGGATTTGAATTTAGGTATCGAAGGCCTCTTCTTCAACCGGATGCTCGGATTGGAAGCAAATGTTTTTTACAGCTACTATTCAGATCAGGTCACTTTTTTTAAAGCAATGTTTCCCAGTTTTTATTCGAATTTCGTACCGTATGTAAATTTTGGAGAAAATGCTTACAGGGGAGCTGAAGTCGGATTGTCCTTTAATCACAAATATAAAGATTGGGAGATCGCTTTGGGAGCCAATGCTTTATATACAACATCTGACGTGAAGAAAAAAGATGAAATATACGCCAACGATTATCAGTATCGTAAAGGCCATCCGGTTGATGCTATCTTCGGATTGGAAGCCGAGGGGTTCTTCACGGATGAAAATGATATTTCTAATCATGCATTCCAGGCGTTCGGGATTGTGAAGCCGGGTGATATAAAGTATGTTGACCAAAATAACGACGGAGTTGTGAACGAAGATGATGAAGTTCCAATCGGACGCGCACAGGCCCCGTTCTCTTACGGGTTGAATCTACTGTTGTCTTATAAGAATATTTCACTGTTTACTATTGGTAATGGGCAGCTTGGGGCTGATTCATATATTAATGGCAGCTATTACCGGACAGATGGAGACAAGAAATATTCAGATTACCTATTGGGGCGTTGGACAGAAGAAACTAAAGCAACGGCAACTTATCCGCGCCTTACTACAATGGAAAGTACAAATAACTATCACAATTCAACTTTCTGGCTTTACAAAGATGATTATTTTACCTTGCAAAGAGTACAGCTGACTTATCAATTTCCTTCTAAAATAGCGGAATCACTGTTTATGAAAGGCCTGAATTTTTATTTTGCAGCTTCTAATCTTCTGACTATTTCTAAATATAGAGATATAAAAGAGCTAAGAATAGGTAGTGAACCTAATTACAGATCATTCTCGTTAGGTATGAAAATAATATTTTAAATCAAGAACGATTATGAAACATAATAAAGCATATATATTCATTATATTGATTTTATCAATTCCATTTATCTCCTGTGAGAATATATTTGAAGCAGAGGATGAGAACTTAGGAACAATGGACAGAATTTATCAAAACCCAGCTTTTGCGGAAGGTTTGTTGATGACTGCATATATTAAACTACCTACAAATGGATTATCCTTTAATGATTTAGCCACAGACGATGCGGTTAGTAACGATGAATCGAATGGATATCGCCGAATGGCCACGGGACAATGGTCTGCACAATACAATCCGGCAAGTTTGTGGGATAGCTCAATTTCTGCGATATTTTATCTTAATAAGTTTATTTCTGTCATAGACACAGTTACCTGGAAATGGACTGACAGTGAATTAAACAGGTTGTATAAAGTACGCCTTAGAGGTGAAGCGTATGCATTAAGGGGGCTTTTTGAATATTACCTATTAGTTACAACCGGAGGCATAGGAGGTGGCGGGGAGTTGTTGGGAATTCCGCTTTATAATAATTTTATTGAATCAGACGGCAATTTTAATATTCCAAGAGCAAGCTTCAGAGAATCTGTTGATCAGATTTATGCTGATTTCGATAAAGCATTGGAATATCTCACGATGGATGATTATGGGGATATTAGTTCCCTAAGCGAACTTCCTGAAGGATTAGAAGATATTAAAAGTGTTGCAAACTATAACCTCGTTTTTGGGAAAGATATTGTCCATCGTATCAGCGGAAAAATAATCAAAGCGCTTAAAGCTCGTGTTGCATTATTGGAAGCAAGCCCTGCTTTTTCAGCAGGAGATATTGTTTTATGGGAAAAGGCGGCAAATTATGCTGCAGAGGTGTTGGATAAGATTGGAGGAATATCAGGACTTGATCCGAATGGCCATCGTTTTTACAATGGTAGTTTTATAGATGCGATCGATATGTCGAAAGGTAAGGATCAAAAAGAAGTGCTTTGGCGAAATGCAAAATACTCTTCTCTATCGTTGGAAACCAGGCTTTTCCCTCCTTCCTTGTACGGACAAGGTGATGTAAATCCAACCCAGAATTTAGTAGATGCCTTTCCTATGGCGAACGGATTTCCCATCACCGATCCAGAAAGCCTTTTCGATCAGGAAAAGCCTTATGTAAACAGAGACCCGCGTTTATCATTGTATATTTTACATAATAATAGTGTTCTGAAAGGGGAAAATATACAAACTGGAGCAGGAGGCGGGATCAACGCGAAAGATTCTATTTCGCAATCGACACGTACAGGCTATTATATTCGCAAGTTACTAAGAGAAGATGTGAATTTAGACCCTGTGGCACGGATATCTAAAGACCATTATAGTATTCACATGCGTTACACTGAATTGTTTCTTATTTATGCCGAAGCGGCTAATGAAGCGTGGGGTCCAGAAGGGGTAGGTGCGCACTCATATTCTTCAAAAGATGTGATAAGAGCAATTCGTAAGCGTGCCGGTATAACACAACCTGATTTATTTCTGGCTTCTGTATCCACCAAAGAGGAGATGAGAGAGTTAATCCGTAATGAACGAAGGATTGAGCTCTGTTTCGAAGGTTTCCGGTTTTGGGATCTGAGGCGTTGGAAAGAAGACTTGACAGAATCGGCAAAGGGAATAAATATCAGCGATTCGAACTATACCATTGTTCAAGTGGAAGATCGCAAATACGATAATTCTTTCATGATCTATGGACCGCTTCCATACAATGATATACTGAAATATAATTCCCTTATTCAAAATAAAGGCTGGTAGTTATTGAAGTAAACACATTATTTATAGAAATTCATTATGAAAAAAATATTAATAATCATAACGCTTGTTGTTATGTTGATCGCTTGTAATAATCAAGATGTTGACTTTCCTGATTTTGATTATACCGCTGCATATTTTCCGCGTCAATATCCGGTGCGAACACTAATTTTAGGTAATGACATATATGATAACACGAACGACAATAATCATAAGTTTCTCATCTCTGCAAGGTTTGGTGGAGTTTATAAAAACAGTAAGGACAGGCTTCTCAAAATAAGTGTTGATGAGAGTTTATGCAATAATGTATTATTCAAATCATCATCTGAACCGATACTTGCATTACCTCATGAATATTACAGTTTGAGTTCAACTGACCAGTTGATTATTCCGTCAGGTGAATTCTATGGCAGCATAGAGGTACAACTTACCGATGCTTTTTTTAACGATCCCTTAGCCATTGAATTGGCTTATGTTATCCCTTTACGTATTGTTAGCTCGAATGATGTTGATTCGATTTTACAGGGAAAGTTGCGTAATCAAATTCCCGATCCTGACTACAGAATAGCAAGTCAGTGGGAAATAACGCCAAAAAATTTCACCATGTTTGCTGTCAAATTTATCAATCCATATCATGGACATTATCTTCATCGCGGAGTAAGCGCCGTAAAAAATAAGGAAGGAGAGTCACTCGAAACGATATCTTATCGCACAACTTATGTAGAACAAAATGAAATTTGGAAGCTTATAACTACGGGGAAAAATCAGGTGTCTATCAAGGAGAATACCCATTCTTCCAAATTTACCGGAGGCCTGAATTTATTGCTGGATTTTTCAGAGGATGGAAATTGTACTGTGAGTGGAATTAGTTCAATAAAAACAGATACGGAAACAACTATTGATTATCCTGTGACCGGCAATGGAACTTTTATAAATGATGGAGATGCCTGGGGGGGATCGAAGCGAGATGCTATTCATTTAAAATACCAATTTACGGATGGAATCAACACTTATTCCGCTACCGATACTTTGGTAATCAGGGATAGGGGCGTTGTCATGGAGGCTTTTGAACCGGTAGTGATCAATTGATTAAATAACATCATAATATTTATATTTGCTTAATCGTGTGTTTAAATATGCGGTTTCATTTGACAAGATTAGCCGTTTCATTATTATGAGTATTTCAAAAAGCTTCTATAAATAATATGCAACTATATAACTATTAGTGGATTGCATTATATTAAAGCTTCATGACGTTTATTCTTGATCGCTAGAAGTTTATATATATATTAATCGAAATTTTGATCCTTATAAAATGTAGTGAATGTACCAAACAGAGGACGAATCTTTGCTAAAGTTTTAAACTTTGACAAAGATTCTCCTCTGTACTCTCTGATTTATAACAGACTATGACCAAATCAAATTTTTATGGATATATGGCAACTTATGTTACTGTAGTTAAGTATTATTATTCATAATAATTCAATGTGATTGGTTAGTTTATTGTTTTAATCGTAAAACTATTTACAACCAATTACTTAAAATGATGTTACTTTATGAAATTAACTCCTGTTATTTTAGGATTTTTTATAATGTCGATGTATTCATTCTCCCAAAATAGTTCCCAATATAAAGAATATACATCTGATTATTTAACCTATACCTATTCCGATGCAAATCCCATACCTGTATTTGGAAAGATATATCCTTATTTCCGATACGACGGTTATACTACTATGCCGGAAAAGAAATCATGGAAAGTTGTCGAACTTGAAAATGATTTTCTAACTATTATAATATTCCCCGAAATTGGGGGTAAAATATGGTCGGTGATCGATAAAAGATCGGGAAAAGAAATGTTTTATGGGAATAAGGTGGTTAAATTCAGGGATATCTCTTTACGTGGGCCTTGGACAAGCGGGGGAATCGAATTCAATTATGGAGTTATCGGCCATTCTTCATCCTGCTCTTTTCCTGTTGATTACCTTGTGCGAAATAATAAAGACGGAAGTGTTAGTTGTATAATTGGAATGCTGGATTTACTTACACGCACTTATTGGAGTGTTGAGATCAATTTACCAAAAGACAGAGGGTGGTTCACTACAAAATCTTTCTGGCATAACCGTTCAGGTTATTCTCAACCGTATTACAATTGGGTAAACACGGCTATTACAGCCAAGGATGATTTAATGTTAATTTATCCGGGGACTCACAACATCGGTCACGACGGTATGCTTATTTCCTCCTGGCCCGTTGATTCGATCCAAAATAAAGATATTTCGATCTGGGCTGAAAATAATTTTGAGAGCGATAGGTCCAAATCTTATCATATTTTCGGTAGTCATGATTCCTATTTTGGAGCTTATTGGAAAAGCGATGATTTCGGCTGGCTGCATTATGCCGATAGGGAAGAGAGGCTTGGAAAAAAGATGTTTAGTTGGGCTTTATCAGACTTAGGTAAGATATGGGAGGAGTTATTGACGGATCAAAACGGGCAATATGTTGAATTACAAAGTGGACGGTTGTTTAATCAGAATATGGTGAGTAGTTCTTTAACTCCTTTTAAGCAGATTTTATTTCAACCCTATCAGACCGATGTATGGACGGAGTATTGGTTCCCTATTGAAAAAATTAAGGGCGTAAAAAATGTCTCTTTAGTGGGTGCGATCAATGTTGAAAAAAACCGGAACTCATACGATATTTCGATTTATCCGTTACAAACATCTGAGGATACCTTGACTTTGTATGACGGCGATGGTCAGGTCATTAAGAAAGAATATGCAAAATTAGATATCCAACAACTTTTTCCCCTGAATATTCCTGTCTCTGAAAACGAAGAGCTAACAAAAATTTTTTACGGACATCGTTTGTTGTGGCAAAAAGAGGATAACATGTTAAGCCGTCCGGTAAAAACCATCGACAATTTTGATTGGGACACAAGTTACGGACATTATCTCAAAGGCCGGGATTTAATGGGATTTCGCTTGTATGACCAAGCTGAACCGCATATAAAAGAATCTTTAAGGCTAAATCCTAACTATATTCCTTCATTGGTTGAATTAGCCAGGTTGTACTTCTATCAGATGAAGTACGACAGTGCATTTTCAGTTGCTAAAAAAGCATTATCTATTGATACATATGATGTGGCAGCCAATTATGAATACGGTTGCGCAGCGCTTCGATTGGGAAAATATTTCGATGCGCTTGACGGTTTTGAAGTAGCTTCATTGAGTGAATTTTATCGGAGTGCGTCATATACCAAGATCAGCGAAATTTATTTGGCCCAGAAAGATTTTGAGAAATCGCTGGAATATGCGCAAAAGAGTCTTGTAAATAACCAGAACAACATTCAAGGATTGCAGTTATCCTATTTAAGTTATACACTAACAGGCGAAAACAAAAAAGCAGAAGCTGCCGGAAATCGAATATTGGAACTGGATCCGCTGAATCATTTCGCACGGTTTGAAAACTATTTAAAATGTGGCGATACCCAAGCATTGGCTGAATTTAAGGACGGCATTCGGAATGGAATGCCGGAGCAAACCTATCTGGAATTGGGGACGTGGTACCACCAAATGAATTTGCCGGATAGAAGCCTTAAAATATTGGAGCAATCGCCCGAAACACCGGTTGTATGTTATTGGAAAGCGTTTTTAAATGACATCCTTCATATGGAAGTTGAAAAAACAATCAATTTACAAAAAGCACTTGAAGGAGAACTTACCTTTCAGTTTCCTTTCAGGGAAGAGAGCAAAACCGTTTTTGAATGGGCAATAAAAGAACAATCGCACTGGAGGCCACGTTATCTGTTGGCTTTGCTTTATAAGGCCAGGAACAGAGATAACGAGGCGTATAATCTGTTGTCTTCTCTACATGAAGATGTCAATTTTGCTCCTTTCTATTCATTTTTTGCACAGTTGGAATCAGATCATGCAGCTAAAGAAAATTATCTAAAGGAAGCAGTTTCTTTGGCACCTGCCAAATGGCAATACATTAGCGATTTAACCCGCTATTATCTTGCCAACAATGAGAATATAAAAGCGCTCGAAACTATTGCTCCTTTCTACAGAAACAGTCCGGAGCAATATCAGATTGGATTGTTGTATACGCGGGCTCTAATAAATAATAAGAAGTACGTAGCAGCGGAAAATATATTAAGTGATATTATTGTTCTTCCCGCCGAAGGTTATCGTGATGGGCATAAATTATACCGGCAGACAAAACTGATGTTGGCGGCGGAAGAACTTTTGAAAAATAATTTAGCGGAAGCTCAACAAAAAATAGATGAGGCGCGACAATATCCCCGGAACCTTGGTGTTGGCAAACCGAATGATGATGATATTGATTTCAGGCTAGAGGATTGGCTGAATGCCATGATTGCACAGAAAAGTGGGGAAATAGCCGAAAGAAACAAATATTTGAAAAAAGTTGCTTTTTCAAATAAGTACGATATTTCAGTAAATTGCTTGTTGCAGATCCTGGCATTTTACCAGTTGGAAGAAAAACAACTTGCAGAAGAGATGTTGAATGATTGGTTGTCAAAACAAATTAATCCCGATATAAAAGCATGGGGAACTGCTTTTTATAACACACATATTGATAAGCCTTATCTATTATCTTATAAGTATATTGCGGATATTATTGAGTCGATTACACACTCTGAATTTACAAGAATGTTTTAATCGATTAGGAAAGAATAACGGTTTAATTATTTGAAAATAAGAAGATAAAAAGTATTTAATAATGAAGAATGATTTTTTACTAACAATATTGCTATTTTTTATAGTTTTCCCTTTTCCCAGAATGTATTCGCAAACCGTATCGGAAGTACAAAAACCGGAAGATATGGCAGTGGTATATGTGGAGAGAAATCCGAAACCTGTTGCAACAGAATTGGAAAAAAAGAATGGCTTTATCGCTTACCCCAGTCATTCATTGGAAATGTCGTTCGAACATTCGAGGCCCGATTCAATACGGCTTACGGGTATCGATGCTTTTGCAGCACAGGGAGAAATAATCCCGATAACTTTCTGTCTGTATGCCTTACGTGATTTGAAGGATGTTAAATTGACCATTTCAGAATTGAGAAAGAACGATGGCTCAATTATTCCGGCTGCAAGTATGAATTTGCATATAGTGAGGTACTTAACCAAGAGATTTATGTATCAGAAACTTCAACATTTGGTGAGTGCTCCTGCGTACATTACTTTGCTTGAAAAACCTCTTTCAATTTCTGCCGATAGAAGTGAAAAATTTTGGATAAATTTCAATTCTCCCGAGAATACCACTCCCGGGGTATATACCGGTACGATCACCCTTCAGACAAAAGAAGCATCTCAAAAGATCCCTTTAAAAATAAGGATTCTACCTTTTAAACTTCCAGAGCCCAAAGGGTTGCTATATGGAATGTACTATATGGCCTATAATCAAATATTTGGGAATCTTAAAACGGTTGACGAGATACGTGCACAAGTGCGGCACGATTTGGCGGATATGCGGATTCACGGCATGACCTCCTTAGGGATATGCAATGGGGTGGAACCAAGCAGTTATACCGTTTCCGATAAAGGAGAAGTGAAGTTTCATTTCGATGGTACCACGCTTTTCGAATTAACAATGGAGGCATACAAAGAATTCAAATTTACAGAACCGGTTATCGATATGTCCAAGGCAGCTCAAAAAGCAATTAGAGGATATACATTCGGTACTCCTGAATATGATTCAATCTATGTTGGCTTTTATAAAGAACTGTTTAAAGAAGCAAGGTCTAAAGGATGGCCTGAAATATACATCCAGCCTTGCGATGAACCAGGATGGCATTCGCAACAGGAACGCGATGAGAATCTGCATTTATTGAAAGTACTGAAAGCGGCCGGTATTCCAACGGAAATAGATGGTCCAGGGGATGATTACTTTGTAAATATTGCGGGACCACATGCCGATTTTTGGAATTATAATGCTGCGCTCAGCTCGGAGGAAGATGTACGAAAAGCACAGTCGGAGGGTCGCAAAGTTACTCTATATAATTACGATGTTTCGGGTTGGCTTGGAGAATGCAGTCGTTGGGCAACTGGACTGTTTAACTGGAAGTTTGGGCTTGACGGTGCATTTAACTGGGTATATTATGGAGGCAGAAAAGATCTTTATAATGATCTTGACGGGAATAACGGCGATTGGATGCACTATTATCCCAAGACAGCAGAGCATCCCGGAGGCAGCTCCATTGGCTGGGAAAGTATTCGCCAAGGAGTAAACGACAGGCACTATCTTGAACTTTGTCAACAAACCATCTCAAGGGCAAATATCAAGGGAGGTGCGGCCGCTATAGTTGCCAAAAAGGCAGATGAAATGCTCAGAGAACTACGTGCAAATTTAAGCGACAACCCGGCAGCTCAATACAAAAATATGGATTGGACGATGTTTCTTCCCGAAACAGAAGCTAAAAAATACAGCTTTATTCCTCCCATTCACGGGAAAATATCTGCTTATGCCAGTGGCGAATACAAGTACGGGAACAATCTTAAATTGGATGATTACGATAAAATTCGCTGGATGGTAACAACACACATCGTTAATATGATGGAAAAAATGGGAGAGATCGCACCTGCCGGTATTCCGGTTACTTCTGATGTGAAAATATCCAAGACAATCCCCAAACCGGAATTTGCTCAAAAAACAATTAAAATCCCCCTTTTAAAAAATACTCCGGTTATTGATGGCCAAATTACTCCTAATGAATGGAAAGACGCTGCCGAAGTACAATTGACGCTGAATGATGTTTTCGAAGCACCTAAAATGCATACAAAAGTACATTGCGGGCTGCGTAACGATATGCTTTACATTGCATTCACCTGCACTGAGGAAGTGATCGATTTTCTTACCGTTAATGCTAACAAACAAGGGGATAATGTTACAAGTGATGACTGTGTAGAAGTATTTCTCGATCCCGGTATTACGCAGAGTAAATTTTATCATGTAGCCGTAAATCCGCTTGGAATCTATTTGACGGATGGAAGTTATAAGAATTGGAATCCCGATATAAAAACGGCAGCATCGATAAACAAAGAGAAACAGGAATGGATTGTGGAGCTCGGCATCCCTGTAAAAGGGATGGAATTAGCTCCCCGGTTTGGATTGAACTTCAATCGTGAACGCAGGCCAAAAGATGCGTTGCTCGAACTTTCATCGTGGGTAATGACAAGAGGTGGCTTTGGCAGGCCGGAGAGATTTGGAACCGCAATTATAGTTGATTAGCGAAGCAGACTTTTTATTCTATAGAATTGTGGTCTGTTTTATAAAAAGAATAACAAGGAAAGTTTGAATATTATGTAATGCATTATTTTGAATGGTGCGTTAGAAATGAGTGTTTATTATTTAATTTAAAAACAGAAGATCATGAAAAATTATATCTATTATATTATCATTCTACTGCTTTCTGGAGTGTTTATTCACTGCCGGCAAGATGAAATACCTCTTCCGGAAGAGATAATTCCAGAAGAACCGGCAACCCCGGAAATAGTGACGCGATATTATGTTTCAACAAAAGGAAACGATGCAAATTCGGGTATGGGTTCATCCAAAGAAAAAGCTTGGCGCACTATTACCTATGCGGCAACAAAAGCGGTAGCAGGTGATACAGTCTGTATAGAAGGAGGAAATTATGAAAATGAAAATGTGGTCATCACCAATGCGGGATCGGACGGCTCTCCTATTGTCTTTATGGGATACAACGGTACGCCAGTCCTCGACGGTGGAGATTATACGAAGAAAGGAATTTATATCTATGGCAAACCATATATAGTTTTAAAGAATATACGCGTAAAGCGTTATCTTTACGGTATTTGGGTTGATAACAGCCATCATGCGGTTTTAGATGGTTGTATAGCCGATTCATGTTGTAATGTCGATTATGTGAATAAGGGATACGATGGTTACGGTATTTTAGTCAAGAAAAGTAATTATTCAACCGTAAAGAATTGTTCGGCAACAGATAATGGAGGTAATAACTTTTTTTTATCCCAAACCGATAACTGTACTCTTCAGAATTGCAAGGCATATTGTAGGCAAACTGCCAATAACCGGTTTATGACAGACTATTTTGTTGTGTTGGCCTGGAGCAGCAACAATACGGTACGGGATTGTTATGTTGAAGATATAAACGGTTCATACAAGGGAAATCATGGTTTTATTGTTAAGGATAATCCCGGAGACAGTGGAGGACAACCATCCAGTACAGGGAACTTATTTGTAAACTGTTCGGCTAAAAAAATGGAAGAGTGTTTTTCATTTGCTCATGGGACCTATAATAATAAGGTGGATAGCTGTTTCGCTGATAATACCGGGAAAAACTCAATGTTTAATTTCTGTGTACAGAATCGGGATGGTGCCTATAGCAATATGATAGTTAACAGCAGATTTAAAGGTAAGACCGGTATTGTTAGTGTGTATGATGGTACAGAGGGAGCAAATCCACAAAATCAATCAGATAATGTCTTTTTGAACTGTATCTTTGAGGGTGATTTACAGAATAACACAATTGGCGTTTTTTTACGAAACTCAAAAAATACTGCATTCAAAAACTGCAACTTCATTAATATTCCCTTCTTATTCCGCTTTAGTTTAAGTAGTTCAGGGTCTGATGGTAATTCGGAAACAGTCTTAAAAAACTGTATTCTTTCAGCGGTTAATAACCAATTTGATGACCGTTCTCTTTCTGCTCCATGGGGTTTTAATAGAACGGAAACGGGCTATGATGATATGGAAGATGTTTCAGTTTCATACACCAATTTCTGGAATGGTTTTGCAAAGCTTTCAGGTACCGGAAATATAGCCGTTGATCCGCTATTTGCGGATGAAACGAATGGTGATTATCACCTGAAATCAAAAGAAGGAAGATGGAATGGAACAGCGTGGGTTACCGATAACGTTACCAGCCCATGTATAAATGCCGGAAACCCTGATGATGAATATTCAAAAGAGCCTTCTCCAAACGGTGATAGAATTAATATTGGAGTTTACGGAAATACTTCTGTGGCTTCAAAAGGTAGTGAAAACGCATCTCCCCCAGTGAATACGGATAAAATAACTTTTGTGACTGAAAAGTCTGTCGGAGAAACAATAAGGATAGCCTTGTATGCGGCAGCGGAAAATCAGGCTGATGTTTGGATTGATCTCAATAATAATGGGATTAAAGATGAAGGTGAAACGCCGGATTTCCCCTATTCTGTTTCCACTGGACTCACGAATTATGTGATTGGCGCACAAACCATCACCGTCTATGGGAATGTGTATCGGTTAGATTGCTATAGTAATAATAGAATTTCAGCTTTGGAGCCAGCAAGTAGTTCTCTTACCCACTTGTTCTGTCATAATAATAGTATTAGAGAGGCGAATATGACTACTTTAATGAACTCATTATTCGACCGGAAAAGTATTTCAGGTGGTACATTAGTCATTGTTGATACCACTTTGCCTTCAGAGCAAAACGTAGCTTTAAAGTCTGACGTGGATGTTGCCGTTGAAAAAAACTGGTCAGTATATGATTACAAGGGGAGTAATGCAAACAAAGTACCTTACGAAGGTGAATGAAAAGTTTAAATATTATTATCATATTCAACACTTCGGTATTTTTAAATAATTCTTATAATTCATTGAATATCAATAGAGTATGGCGCTTTCCGGGATTTAGCATAATTTATTGACTGTCAGTGTTATAAATGAAGATTTAACGAAGCATTAATATTCAAAATATTGAAATATAATTTTAGGAATCTATTTTTAGGGATAAAAGGACATGCCTCCCTTTGTCTAGGTTGAGAAAATTTTTTATTAGCTGGATTTGTTGTGTTATTATGGAAATACATTCTGAATCCAAACCTGAAACAATAATTAAAATGAAATTTAAGAATAAAAACTATTCACGTCGTGAATTTATAAAAACGAATTTAATTGTCGGAACGGGTGCTGTCATGGGAGCGGGAACGACAGGCAGGGTGCTGGCAAGTTGTACGGCGATAAACAAAACCACGCCCGCCGTTTTAGGTGGAAGCCCCCTGATAACCTCCCACGACTGGCCTTCGTGGCCTGTGTGGAAACCGGAAACCGACGAGAAGAGATTGCTGGAGGTGATGCGCGGTGGGGTGTGGTCGAGGGACAAGGTCACGGATGAATTCGAAAAAAAATGGGCGCAACTGCTGGGTTCCAAACGCTGCCTGGCTGTGGTGAACGGAACCAATGCCCTTAATACAGCCCTGGCGCAGCTGGAGATCGGATGGGGAGACGAGGTGCTGGTCACGCCCTACACTTTCATCGCGTCCGTGTCGTGCATCCTGTTCAACGGGGCCATTCCCGTTTTCGTGGACGTCGATCCCGAAACTTTCCAGATGGATCCGGACAAGATCGAGGAAAAGATAACCCCCCGCACCCGTGCAATTCTACCCGTTCATATTCTGGGACTACCCTGCGATATGGACCGGATCATGAAAATAGCACATAAACATAACCTGTTGGTGGTTGAAGATGCTTGCCAGGCATGGTTGGCAGAGATTAACGGAAAAAAGGTCGGCACCTTCGGGAATGCTGGGTGTTTTAGCTTTCAAAACTCCAAAAATATGCCTATGGGCGAAGGGGGAGCCATCGTCAGCGACGACGATGAATTCATGGACCGTTGTTTTTCGTATCACAATTACGGCAATCCTTACGGTTCTACAGCGGGGCAAATCGGTGCCGGTACCGTGATGGTAGGCACGAAACTACGCATTACCGAGTATCAGGCAGCTATCGGATTGGCACAGCTTGAGCGTTTGGAAGAGCAGACAACGGAAAGGAACGAAAATGCCAGGTATCTTCGGTCGCTAATCGCAAAAATTCCGGGAATTGTACCTTATAAGCTATATAAAAATGTAACAAGAGCTGCTTTTCACCTGTTCCCATTTTTGTATAACAGAGAGGATTTCAAGGGATTGCCCCGGAATAAATTTTTGGAGGCGTTGCATGCCGAAGGCGTTCCCTGTTCCGGTGGATATATGGAATTAAACAAAATGCCTTATTTGAAAAATGCCTTTGAAAGCAAATATTTCCGAAAATTATATCCTGCTGAGAGGCTGAATTACGATAAATACGCAGAGGAGAACCGGTGTCCGGTGAACGAGAAACTGTGCAACGAACAGGCAGTCTGGATCCCACAAAATATACTGTTGGGTTCTAAATCGGATATGAAAAATATAGCATCCGCCATCGAAAAGATTTATCATAATGCAGAACAGATAAAGAACAAACAGTCATGAAAAAAAATTCATCAGTGATAGTCTTGATAGTCTTGAACCTGTATCTAATTTTGTGCATGTCATTTTTTCCTGAATCTGTTCAAGAAAAAAATGATATTCAAAATAAACCGACAACAGAAGGATTGCATGCTGCTGTTTTTGATATTGATATCACCCCTCCTATTAGCTACAAAATGCCGTATGGAGTTGTAATAAATACATGGGATTTGGGGCTTCGGGCAAAAGGGATTGTTCTATCCGGCCCGGGAGAACCGGTCGTCTTGGTTTCTTTGGACTGGCTCGGCATAGCGAACGACTGTTACGATGAGTTCAAGCGTTCGCTTGCCCGGGCTGCGGGAACCACACCAGAACGGGTGGCCGTTCACGTTGTCCACCAGCATGATGCCCCTTATCCACGTGATTTCATAAACGACAATTTTGCATTGTCTGTTATACACCGCCTCGAAATGGCAGTTGCAAGTTCATTCGAGAATTTTATTCCCGTTACACACATAGGATTTGGTGAAGCGCAAGTGTACGGAGTGGCTTCCAACCGGCGGATTCTTGGTGTTGAAGGCAAAGTAAAGGCCATGCGTTGGACAGCCTGCAAAGATTCCACATTACGTGCCGAGCCCGAAGGATTGGTTGACGCGAAGCTGTCGGCTGTGAGCTTTTGGAATGAGGATAAACCCGTTGCTGTGTTAAACTTCTACGCCACTCACCCGCAAAGTTATTACGGCACCGGCGTACCCAATCCAGACTACCCCGGGATAGCCCGTTTTTATCGGCAACTTGCTGTACCCGATGCGTTACAAGTTTATTTCACGGGAGCAGGTGGAAACGTGGGAGCAGGTAAATACAACGATGGTTCGCAAGAAAACAGAGGTGTTTTAGCTGAAAGAGTTGCAGACGGGATGAACCGGGCTTGGGAAAATTCCAAACGAAGTCTTGTTGCAACTTCCGATATTAAATGGAGTGTTGAACCGGTTTCTTTACCGCTGGACTCGGTAAAGGCAGGCAAAGACCTTTGGCAGAGAACAAAATCGGGGAAAAAAGTTGACATCCAGTGCCTGGCTCTTGGCAACTCCAGGATTCTTTTTCTCCCGGGAGAATTAACGGTTGAGTATCAGTTAGCCGCAAAAAAAATGCGACCAGATTTGTTTGTTGCTATGGCGGCGTACGGCGACCTGGGGTTTGGATATATTCCCAGTTCCAAAGCTTTTACTCAGGGAGGTTACGAGGTGGAGGTGGCGAAAGTAACCCCTGAAGCGGAAGAAGTGCTTTTAGATGCCATTTCCAAATTGTTGAATGACAAGCATTAATCCATTTCTCTTCCATACATATCGCTGTAGTGTAGCTAAATAAGCGCTTATTGTAAGATTATCTTTAATTTTGACCAAGGATATTAAACTGCCGAATTTAGAAAAAACAATGATACATAACATTTAGCAGATATAAGGAGAAAGTAAAATGATTAATAATAAATATCAAATTTGTTCTGTGGTAAATAATCGTATTATAGCCTTCCTTTTCTTTTTATCCCTTTCATTTGTCATAGGCAATGCTCAGGGAATTATACCTTTTCCCAATCATTATGAACAAAGGGAAGGCGTGTCAATAGTTCCTCAAGTAATCACTGTCTCGGCCGAATCAGGGGAATTCAGCTCCCTGATTCCCGGATTTGTGGAAACGCTGGAAAATTTTTCCTTGCAAGCAAAGAAGACAGGGAAAAAGGGATGGATACAATTAGTCAGAAACGCAGTCTGTCACAATCCCGAAGAATACCGGTTGATAGTTTCCCCCACAGGTATTATTATTGAAGCCGGATGTGCAAACGGTTGTTTTTACGGGTTGCAGTCGGCTTTTCAGTTGATAAACAGTGCCGGGGCAGTAGGCTCCATTCCATGTGCCGTCATTCGTGACAATCCCCGTTATGGCTGGCGCGGTTTGATGCTGGATGAATCCCGCCATTTTATGGGAAAAGCCGAAGTGAAGAAATTACTCGACTTGATGGCGTTGCACAAACTAAATAAATTCCACTGGCACCTTACCGACTCCCAGGGGTGGAGAATCGAAATCAAGCAGTATCCCCTATTGACTTCCGTGGGAGCCATCGGCAACCTCACCGATCCGGATGCCCCGGCTCAATATTACACACAGGCCGAAATAGCCGAAATAGTGCAATATGCGGCAGAGCGGTTTATCGAAGTCATTCCCGAAATAGATATGCCGGGACATGCCACCTCCGCGGTTAAAGCCTATCCCGAGTTCAGCGGCAGCGGTTCAAAGCGGTATCCCCACTTTACTTTTAATCCGGGGAAAGAGGGCACCTATACGTTTCTAACAAATATTCTAAAAGAGATAACCGCTCTTTTTCCTTCAAAATATATCCATATAGGCGGAGATGAGGTGCACTTTGGCAATGAGCAGTGGAATCACTTGACTGAAATCGGAGAGCTGATGAGAACAGAACGACTCAACGACCTGGTGGCAGTGGAACACTACTTCCTGAACAGGATGTCGGACTCCATCCGTACGCTGGGTAAAACCGTTATGGGATGGGATGAAGTGGTCACTGCCGGCTTGCCCGTGTCCAATACGGTGGTGATGTGGTGGCGTCAAGAGAGGCCTGAACAGCTTGAAAAAGCGATAAGTAAAGGTTATGAAATAGTGCTGTGTCCGCGGCTGCCCCTCTATTTGGATTTCGTCCAGCATCCGTTGCATCAATACGGCCGGAAATGGTCGAAAGGCGAGTACGCACCCATGGAAAGGGTCTATCATTTTCCCGGTACGGGTTACACTTCAGGCATATCTGTGGCTACACCATTGGTCAAAGGCCTGCAAGGGAATGTATGGACAGAAAGAATTCATACGTCCGAGCGGTTACAGTTTATGGTATATCCCCGGCTGTCGGCATTGGCGGAAGCCGCATGGACGCAAGATCGGTCAAAAAATTACGAGAACTTCAATTTGCGGATGGACAGGATGATGGAAATTTACAAAAAATCCGGCATCGTTTTCTTCGATTATAAAAACCCCGATTCAAGTCCTGAAGTTGCAGGGCCGGAAATGAGAAAAAAAGATTGAAGAGATGGAATCGAATCAAACAAACCATGTGCCTACCGGCATGGGCAAGGAACAGGAAAGAATCCTTTCCATAGACTTCTTTAGGGGATTGGTGATGTTTATCCTTGTATCGGGGATAGCGACCCTGTTTCACCAAATGACGGAACAGGGGCAGGGAGGTGCGTTTATTGCCTGGCTCGACAAGCACTCCAATCACGGCAACTGGTTCGAGATCTATTTCTGGGACCTGATACAGCCTTTTTTTATGTTTATCGTCGGTGTCTCCATGCCTTTCTCTCTTTCCAAAAGGCTTGCACGGGGCGATAGCTGGAAGCGGTCGTTCATCCATGCCCTGAAGCGTTCCTTCTGGCTGCTGCTGCTCGGTTTTATGCTGGGAGCAAAAGACGATACCTATTACCTGACCAATATCCTTCCCCAACTGGCGTTTGTGTATGTGTTTGCCTTTCTGTTGTTGCAAAAGGATGTGAAATGGCAACTGGTGGTTTCCTTTGCGCTGATACTGGTCTCCGACCTGCTTTACCAGCTTTGGTCGATAAAAGGATACAATATGCCCTACACGCCCGACCACAATTTCGGCGCATGGTTAGATTCAGTCACAGTGGGTCATCTGCATCCCGACCATTGGGTCACATTCAATGCGGTGCCTACTTGCGCCCATATCCTCTGGGGCGTCTGCATAGGAAAATTATTAATGACTGATTGGCCCCGAAAGAAAAAACTATGGATCATGCTTTCAACCGGGGTCGCCGGGATCATGGGAGGGTATCTGCTGGGGTTATGTATCCCCATGATAGAGCGTATCAGCACCGGCTCTTTTGTCATTTTCAGCGGCGGTTGGTGCTTGCTGGCGATGGGATTGTCCTATCTCTTTGTGGATATACTCCGCTTCAGAAAGGTAGCCACGTTCTTTGCCATCGTGGGTATGAACCCTATTTTTATTTACCTTTTCAGCAGCCTCGGCGGAAAGAGTCTGCTTACCCGGATGGCCCGTCCGTTCACGTACCGTCTTTTTGGCTGGGGAGGCGATATGGTGATCAACATGGTGACGATTGCGGTGGTGGCGTTTATGGTCTGGGGCATCTGCTATTATATGTATAAACGGAATATTTTCATTAAATTGTAAAATAAATAATGATATGAAAAGAATACATGTAGGTTTGGTATTGTTTCTGCTGTATCTCTTGTCGGTGAATATATCGACTTTATCGGCGAAGGAGCCTGAAAGGGTGATCCTGTTCATGATTGACGGAATGCACTGGCAGGCGCCGGAAAAATTGAATATGCCGGTGCTTAATTCCCTGATAAAGGGAGGGACGTACGTGCGGAAATCGTACATGATCATTCCCCATCACCCCACGGTGGGGGATTACAGTCTGTCGAACAGTTGCTCCTTTCCCAACCCGATGCTGCATGAAGGCACCATCTTCCTGAGCCCGAAGAATAAAATGATCCAGGAGATGATCTCCCCGAAGCAACAGACGGCATTCGTGGTGAACACGACCGCCTATCGTTCCGTGGGAAGGGGTTTCTCCACCTGTATCATGGATAACTCGCTGACGGATGATCAGACGGTACAACAGGCCATCAACCTGCTGGAAAGCCAGGAGATCCGTTTTATGCGCGTTCACCTGCAAAGCCCGGGATCCCTAGGTACGAATATAGCCATGTTCAGTGAAGGGAAGCCTTATGCGAGAGATGTTTTCGGAGAGGGTTCTCCTTATGTCGAAGCCATTGAGAATGCCGACAGACTGCTGGGAGAGTTGATCGATTACCTGAAAACGGCAGGAAAATGGGAGAGTACCGTTTTAATAGTAACCTCCGATCACGGACAGAGTAAGGTGGGATGGCATCCCATGCTCGACGAGGATAGCTGGGTGACGCCGTTGGTCTTTGGCGGAACCGGAATCGCCCGGGGACGTGAACTCCCTTACTTTGAGCATACCGACCTTGCGCCGACAATTGCCCGGCTGTTGGGCGTGGAAGCCCCGAACACCGGCGGCGGGGCGGGAAAAGCCGTGGAAGAGATCATGGCAAAAACGGACGCATCATCCTATCATCCAGCCCGATATATCAAAACCATCAATCAGCAAATCCGGCAATACAATATTCTGTATGCCCAATTGGTTTTGGTTGCCGAGAAGAATAACTATGTGGCCAATATTATCTCCTCCCTCTCCAATGAATACCTGACGCCCGAGCCGTTTTACCATCAGGACAGGATAACGGAGTGGCACAGGGCGGGTTCAACGGAACACCTGATAGAGGCCAACGAGGACGTATTGCATAAAATGAAAGAAACATTGCTGATCAAATAAAAATTTATGGTACAAAATTTATTGAACAAAAATCGGTTGCGGCTCGGTATGGCTTTTCTTTGGATGATTTCCATTTGCTGCCTTCACACCACAACCGTACATGCACAGGACACGGAAAAGATGGCGAAGCAAAACGCTTTTGAGCAGATTTTCGGCGATGCCGTCAGACTGGATCCTGCTATGGTTGAAAAAGTAAAAAATGATACCCCGGGTAAGCGCCACTATGTGGACAGGGACGGTGACGGCAAGCCGGAGGAGGTGTGGTTTATCGATATCGAACCGCGCCATACGGAAGCAAAAAAACCGATACTGGTCAAAGTGATTGACGAGAATGGTAATCTGGAGATGGGCAAGGAGCCCGAAAAGTATGGAGATCTCTGGATCGCCGACTGGCATGCCGACGGATTGGTCGATGCCGTGATCAGCTATCGCGATTTCGACGGAGACGGGGATCTCGACGTGATGGAATGGTTCACTTACGGTAAGAAAGGCTGGCGGGTTCCTTTTGATGGATTGCGGGTGCTTGTCTCAACCGACGATGGGGACGATAACCTGTTGGATTACGATATGGATTATGTCTATTATCAGATTCCTTGCCAGAACCACTCACATTTTGGAGGAAATGAAAGTTTTGTCGCTTATTACCTGAATCCTGAACAAGACAAATGGATCCCTCATTTTGAGAACCCGTTCCTTTTTTACGATTTCGATAACGACGGCATCAGTGAAGAGGTAATTCGCGTAGAAGGAAAAGAAGAGTTGGTGAAGTCACTCCGGTGGAGCTTTAATGTGAACCCGATAGCGGGAAAGCAAAGAGATTTCGATGTGTCCGTTTCGGCATGTGCAAAAGGATGGACACAAGAGAAGGATCGGGAGAGCGATTTCATCATGTATTTACCGGAAGAGCAAACGGAACATTTTATGATCCGGGGTATCCCTACCGGTCCGGTGTTGAAACGCTCTACTGCACGCAATTACTTGCAAACAGTTACTTGGGAACGTGTGTTGATGACCTGGAATGAGAATAACCTGAATATCGCATTCAATGATCCGAAAGATACCATTGAACGCTGGGAAGGAGTGATCAATGCCGCATCCACCGATTCAGGATACTATATGCCGCGAATCGGCGCTCCGGATTGCGGACCTTATAACAAACGCTATGAACTGGTGCTTAAGCCCTCTGGACCCAACGAGTTTTATTTCAATCCCGCCGACCATCGCGTCCATATTAAAAACAGCAACAGGAGCTGGATCAAGGTGGATTACGACTTCGACACAAAAACAGACATGGCGTACCTCTGGGTGGATACAGACAAGGACGGCATCATGGACAGGGTGGATATTGACACGGATGGCGACGGCATAACGGATGACTCCTTCCCCATAGATGTGTCGGACGTAAAACCGGTGGGCTGGACATTCAAGGAGTTAAACGAGACATTGGCGCCCATTTTTAAAACCGAACCGGAACATACATACAATCTGGTAATGGCTCTTACTACAGCACTCCGATCCACGAAGGAGGAAATGGAAGAAGACGCGGTGTGGGATTTGCTTGCAAATCGCATGCAGGGTAAAAATATTCCGGACGATATTGCACGTCGCCTTATCAACAGCGACCAATCCATATTGTACTACCTTACGCTGGTGCAGGACCGGCAGATCGACCGGCTGAAAAAATCGGGATACAAAAACAATTCCTTCTGGAGAAAATTCAACGCAGCCCGCAGTAAAGGCGACACACAAGCTATGGTCAAAACCGTCGCGAAACATTTCAAAACGGGCAGACCGGAAGAAGATTATCATGCATGGACGGCACGGTTGCGCAGGGAAGAGGACAGGCCGCGCGTGGCCTGGAACAACCAATGGCTTCCTCCCAACTGGGGATGGGAATCGGAAAAAGCGGCCTTCCGCTTTTACTTGGGTCATTTCGACCTCTTCGGTAAACGGCAGTGGATTGACACGCTGATCATGCCAAAAATAGCCGAGGGCAAGAGTTACCATATCGACCAGAACGGTTGGGGAATGGATATCCTGCACGTGGGGAAAACGGCGGGATGCGGAGGGGTCATCCTCTATGTGAATGGCGTGCCCTATCCGGTCCGCAACGAAACGGGCAAGGGAGCCCCCATTTTTAGCGGCCGGTTGGTGGAGGAAACACACCATAGGGTCATCCTTGAATTCGTGGCGGAAGGGGTCGGCCCTGAAAACGCCCCCTACACAGTACGGCTGCGTCCTTCAATCGGCGCCGGGGATCTTTATTCATCGGTGGTAGCGACGGTGGATGGCGGCGCTCCAGGCGATAAAATCGAATTGGGCATAGGTTTGGTTAGGTTACCGGACGAGACGTTCTTTTCCGACAAAGATGCCGGCATTATCGGTTCGTGGGGATTCCAGGATCCGGAGATCGGCTGGATAGGCATGGGAATCATGTTTCCACCGGAACGGTTCCTGCGTTTCGATAACCAACCGGAGGAACACCGGGTAGTACTGGATTGTAAACGTGGAAAACCAATAACTTATAACATTCAGGGTGACTGGTTGCGCGGGCATCAATTTCAATGTTGCCCTTCGGCACAGGATTGGTTTGATGTATTAAAACATTAAGAGGAAACAGTTGAAATAGATAACTCTTTAACTCCTCTGGGTGGAAGAGGAATTTGAAAATTAAAGCCTCCATATTGAACTGCACCCCAAAAGTTTTGTGTCCAACTTTTGGGGTGCAGTTCACAAGTTAAAGATCCCAATTTAGTAGGTGCATTAAGCGGACACAAAGAAGGCAGCAAGGCTTTTAATCGTTACAGACAGATTGATGAAGACATGAAAAAAGAACTGGTAAAATACCTTGATTAACAATAAATGTAACTTTTTACATAGAAAATCGAGAAAAAGTCGATTAACTATGCAGATAATGGCTATATTAGCGAAGTAAAAAATAATTACTCTAAGAATTCCCTACTCGATTTTGGTATTATTCCGATAGATTACACCTCATTACGAAGTATTTATCCTGCTCATAAATCATTAAACGATAAAATTTCCGATTTAGAAAAACAGGGTACTATTATTCGACTAAAGAGAGGAATGTATATTGTTTCTCCTCAAGTCTCAAAAAAACTCATATCTACTGAGCTGATTGCCAACCATCTCTATGGCCCTTCGTATGTATCAATGGAAAGTGCGTTACGGTTTTATGGATTAATACCCGAAAGAGTATTTAATACGGTCTCGATGACCTTAAAGAGAAGCCGGAGTTTTAAAAACCAATTCGGTCTGTTTAGTTACATATCATGTCCTGCGAATTATTACCCTATTGGAATTTCGCCAGTCGTTCAAGATGATTACGCTTTTCTGATTTCCTCGCCCGAAAAGGCGTTATGCGACCAAATTGCTTATACCCCAAAACTGCAACTTCGTTCCATAAAATTGCTTCAAACTTATTTAGAAGAGAATATCCGGTTTGATATGGATTTTTCCCTTGTTGCTCCCTTACTCATTTATGACGCGTTGTTTTGTATTACCGGATTTATATGCAAGGAAAATGCACGCTATGGTGTTCCGTAAATGGAAACAAAGGGTAAAAGGGCGTGATTGGTACGATTTTGAATGGTACGTTAGAAATGGAGTAAAACTAAATTTTAATCACTTGCAGGAGCGAATTAAACAATTTGATTATATTGAGATGAGCAAAGAACAATTCTTGGACAAATTAAAAGAACGGATAACAACTACTGATATCAAAATGGTTAAACGTGATGTATTGCCATTTATTAAAAATTCGGACGAGTTGGAAATCTGGTCGAATGATTACTTTTTGCAGTTAGCAGATATGATAAAGTTTTAAATCTGATAAAATGACTATATGAATAAATTGAATTCTAAGAGAATAATAGAATTTTGAAAAATAAGGATGTGTTAATTAAACTGTGTCAGGTTTTATTTTTATAGTTAATTGGGCACCTTTTTTCTAATGGGTAATGCTGAGACCTGAGTTTTAGTTGGTCAAAAACGGTTAGGAGTCGATCCCCTAATCGTTTTTATGTTCCAATGGTTCAAAGCATCGCCATCGTTTTACAAAGATATGATTAACAGAATTAAGTCAAATCCAGTAGACTACAACTCCTTTAAGCAAGACCTATATATCTGGAGCTACTCTTTATCAACAAAAAGAAACTACTCTGAAATATACACTGCCATTAAACAATTTATTGGAAACAACTTTAAGGTTTGGTTTAATTTGGCTTTGACTACAGAAACAAAATTTTTTAGGAGAGGAGTTCGAGCCCTTAATTGTATCGACTAAAGAAAATTCAGAACTAGCCCCATCTAATCATATAAATATTGATATTGGGACTGTTCATTCATCAAAAGGACAAACTCACTGTGCAACAATGTATGTTGAGACTTCTTTTTATAAATATGAAACTGAGAAGTTAAAAGTAAAAGCCAAAGGAGGTAAACGGATTTTAAACAACCCGCTATTCAAGCAAGAACACGAATATAATGGTGGAGAGTATAAAAGAACTAAAGAAGTGGTGAAAATGATGTATGTGGGTTTTTCCAGACCAACCCATTTGCTATGTTTTGCCTGTTTAAAAGAAAATGTTTGCGATGATATTAACCATTTCAGGGATGCGGGCTGGGAAATTGTGGATACAACAGAAGACTCTCAAAAATGACTCTCGTGGGGAAAATGTGGGATAATCTCTATTCGGGAACAATTTGGGAACAAATCTAAAAGCAAAAAATCCTAATTGATTATCCGTCAATTAGGATTTGTCTTTTCGAGTGCCCAGAGCCGGGATCGAACCGGCATGGAAGTGAATCCACTGGTGTTTGAGACCAGCGCGTCTACCAATTCCGCCATCTGGGCATCAGATTAAAGAGAGTGCAAAAGTACACATATTTTTGAGATTACAAAAAAAGTTTTCCCACTTTTTATTCATTTGCCGGACTTCGTTGCGATGTTTTCCATTTTTGTTTTGTATCTTTAAGGTAAAATAGAGAAAACCATAAACAAACTGTAACTAAATGGTGTTATTTATTTAGCATCTAACCCGTAAAATAGCAGGGGTAAATCAGTATGAATTTCATTTTATTAAATATATATGATCTTAGAAATGAGAAACAATCATAATTATTGTGTTATTATGAGCGGTGGAGTGGGTAGCCGCTTTTGGCCTTTTAGCAAGGAAGGTAAACCCAAACAATTTCTTGATTTTTTTGGAACAGGCAGATCTCTGCTGCAAACCACTTTCGACAGGTTTAAAAAGATTGTTCCAGCTGAGAATATTTTTGTCGTTACAAATGATGCATATGCAGAGATGACAAAAAAACAACTCCCGGAGTTGAAAGAGAATCAAATTCTGCTGGAGCCTATAAGACGAAATACTGCACCTGCTATTGCCTACGCTTCATTCAGGATCAGGTCGGTGGATCCTGAAGCAAATATAATTGTAGCACCATCAGATCATCTGATAATGAAGGAGGATGAGTTTGTAGCTGATATGAAAAACGGCCTTAATTTTGTGGCTGAAAATCCATATCTGCTGACACTGGGTATAACACCTAGCCGTCCTGAAACAGGTTATGGTTATATTCAGGTTAATGAGAAAGAGATGGGTGGCATACACAAAGTGAAAGCGTTTACCGAAAAACCAAATTTTGAAATTGCTAAGAAGTTTGTCGACAGTGGAGAATTTGTATGGAACTCGGGCATATTTCTCTGGAATGTGAACACTATTTTAGATGCATTTGGTAAATACCTTCCTGATATAATTCAGAAATTCAGTGAAGGCAGAGAGCTGTTTAATACACCTGCAGAAAAAGAGTTTATTGATGCCAGTTTCCCCTTCTGCCCCAATATTTCAATCGATTACGGAGTCCTGGAAAAAGCAGACAACGTGTATGTAAACATCTCCAATTTTGGATGGAGTGATCTGGGTACGTGGGGGGCGTTACACGATATATCTGCCCGCGACGAGAACAATAATGCCAACCTGCATTGTAAAACGTTTTATATAGAAAGTACCGGTAACATTGTTGCTATGAGTGAGGATAAACTGGTAGTGATACAGGGACTTGACGATTATATAGTGGCTGAGTCGGATAATGTGCTGCTTATATGCAAAAAAAGCGAAGAGCAGCGCATCAAACATTTCGTGACAGATGTGAAATTCCGTTACGGAGACAAATATATTTAAAACTCTTACCCTGCCGGCAGAGGCCTTTCAGCAGATAACATAACCTTGTTTCAGGTTTGCAGAGCTGATGTTTTGCAAAATCGCTGGAGACTGTTAGCTTATGAACAGCAGCTCTCTGTACTTCGGCAGGGTCCACATCTGATTGTCAACTATCAGTTCCAGCTTGTCCACGTGATAACGGATAACGTTGAAGAAGACTTCTACCGTGTCGTGGTAGGCCAGGGCCTTGTCACGGGCCTCTTCCAGCTTGTTGGCCGCCTTGCGGGCGTCCACCATATCATCCACGTTGGTTTTAATTGCTGATATATGGTCTGCAATCTCCTCGATAAGGGCAGCGTCTTCTTTTGATAGCCTGTCCGCTTTCTCTTTGTCGAAAACGGCATGCATTTTATATATGTTATCCAGCAACATCGATTGGTATTCGGTAGCAACAGGTATGATATGGTTCATGCAGAGGTCGCCAAGCACACGTGCTTCTATCTGTACCTTTTTGGTATAGGTTTCCCACTTCACCTCGTTGCGGGCATGTAGTTCCTTTTCGTTCAGTACGCCTATGCTTTCGAACATCTCTACCGATTCTTTCGAGGTATACACGTCATATATAAGGGGAACGCTTGTTTCGCAGTCTATCCCTCTTCTTTTGGCTTCCTCTCTCCATTCGTCGCTGTAACCGTTACCTTCGAAGCGGATTGGTTTGGATTCTTTGATATAAAGTCGGAGAGTATCGAATATAGCCTCCTCTTTCTTTATTCCTTTTTTCATTTTTCGGTCAATCTCTTTTTTGAAATTGATCAACTGGGCAGCAACAGCTGAATTCAAAGCGATCATGGCAGATGAACAGTTAGCAGATGAACCTACTGCCCTGAATTCAAAGCGATTGCCGGTAAAAGCGAAGGGAGATGTGCGGTTTCTGTCGGTATTGTCGATCAGTACCTCGGGAATATGTGCTACACCAAGCTGCATCTTTTTCAATTCGTCAACGGTGATATCATCATCTTCCGAACTTTGCTCAATCTTATCCAGTACACCGGATATCTGCTTTCCTAGAAATACGGATATGATAGCTGGGGGCGCTTCGTTGGCTCCAAGCCTGTGTGCATTGTTGGCCGACATGATTGAGGCTTTAAGCAGCCCATTGTGTTTGTGTACTGCCATAAGGGTGTTTACCAGGAATGTGACAAACAAGAGGTTTTCATTGGCACTCTTGCCGGGTGTGAAAAGCCCTATGCCTGTATCGGTACAAAGCGACCAGTTGTTGTGCTTGCCTGAACCGTTTACTCCTGCAAATGGCTTTTCGTGGAGTAACAGTTTAAAATGGTGCCTGGCAGCAATCCGTCGCATGAGTGACATCACAAGCAGATTTTGATCTACTGCCAGATTTGTTTCACAGTAGATAGGCGCGAGTTCAAATTGATTAGGCGCTACTTCATTATGGCGTGTTTTCAAAGGAATGCCATATTTATATGCTTCAAACTCCACCTCACGCATAAATGAGGCTACCCTGGGGGGTATGGCACCAAAATAGTGATCTTCAAGCTGCTGGTTTTTGGCGCTCTCGTGCCCCATAAGTGTACGGTCTGTAAGGCTCAGATCGGGGCGTGCAGCATATAGTGCCTGGTCAACAAGAAAATACTCCTGCTCCCAGCCAAGAAATGAGTACACCTTCCTTACATCCGTGTGAAAAAGCCTGCAAACCTCAACCGCTGCTTTATCCACTGCAGTAAGTGATTTCAACAGCGGTGTTTTGTAGTCAAGTGCTTCCCCTGTGTAGGAGATAAAAACGGTTGGGATGCAAAGTGTATCATCTATGATAAAAGCGGGGGAGGAGGGGTCCCATGCTGTATATCCTCTCGCTTCAAAAGTATTTCGTATGCCGCCACTTGGAAAACTAGATGCATCAGGTTCCTGCTGAGCCAGCAATTTTCCGGAGAAGCGTTCAATGATACCCCCCCCCGGCCCATTCACATAATCGATAAACGAGTCATGCTTTTCTGCAGTTCCCTCGGTGAGCGGTTGAAACCAGTGAGTATAATGTGTAGCACCCATTTCCATTGCCCACATCTTCATGCCTGCCGCCACATGGTCGGCGATCTCACGATGCAGGGTGGTCCCGCGGTCTATTGCCTCAAGTACGGTATTCATAGTTTCCTTTGAAAGATATTTTGACATTTGTGTTCTATTGAACACATATTTACCAAAATATTCGGAGGGTAACTGATCAGGAACTGAAACTTCTACAGGAATTCTTTTTGATGCTGCTTCTACCGCTTTAAATCGTAATCTTGACATACCTACACATTATTATTTTGATGAAGCTACAAAATTAATCATTTTGTAGTTGTTTTTTCAATTTTGTTGAACAAAAGATTTTTATACGGAAAAAATCTTATTTAATCAAGTTCCTAATGTGATAGTTACTATTGTATAAAGTTAAATATATGATATATCAATCTTTTGTGGAGCGCTTCTGCGATAAAACGGGTCGCAAAACGTTGTCAGTTGAATGATTTAGCTCTTATCATAACACATGCGAAAGTTCAATTGTAATTTTGTACTGACAACCATTAAGATATATTGTTTTCGGGTATTGGATGCTGTAAACGATTCACTCATTGTGAAGAGTAGGTGTGGATACTTTGCTTTGCCGGGGGGAGGTAGTTCAATCCATACCAACATATTTGCAACAATATAAAAGCAACTACCAGAATGATCATGGAGATTCTGTTTGAAGAGTTTCTTTTAAGGCGGTAATGGATATAGATCAGGTACCCCAGCCAGGTGGTTGCAGCCCATGTCTCTTTTGGATCCCAGCTCCAGTAATGTCCCCATGCATCTTTAGCCCAGATAGCTCCCATAAGCATGCCCAGTGTAATGCAGGCAACACCGGCATACACCATATTGTCTGTCATATTCATGATGTGGGCTTTGCAGACGATTTTATTCTCCCTGGCAAGATAGTATATGGCTACTAGTGTTGCGGCGCCCACAATGGCATAGGAAAACATGTAGATAATAACGTGCGGGGCGAACCAGGGGCTCTGCAGTGCCGGCATGAGCACTTTGTTATGGATATCCGGGCTCGCGATATTTATAATTATAAAAACCGAGGAGAGCAGAGTGGTGAATGAAATTATCCATCTGTAGTTCCACCTTAGATAGGTAAGCAGCCCCGCAACAGGCAGGAAAAACGAATACCAAAGGCGTGTCTCGCCCATGGTACGCAGGGGCGGTCTCTCCAAAGATATCCAGAGGCCCGATATAAAAATGAAAAAGAGCATAAGTCCAGCCGCTGTAAACATTGACGGCATTGCCTTGTTTCTGTTTTTGTACGCAAGAATTGCTCCAAAACTCCAAAGGAGTACTGCACCAAATGCAAAATAAATAAATGAACTCCAGGTCATAATATACTTTTTTCAGGTCCGGCAATAAAAATAAAGATGGCTCCTGCAATAAGCATGAAGATGCCGCTGTAAACCACTTTCAGCCACGGATCACGCACGAGTTCAAAAATCGGTGTGTCTGAGTATTTTCCTTTTGAATCATCGTAGCTGTATTGATAAATTGTCCAGTCTCCTATTGATAATGGCTTGTTTACTTCAATGACAATTTTTTGCGTATGCCCTGCTTCAGTATAGACGGTTACATGCGATCTGTATTTCTTAACCTCCTGCAGCGGCATGGCTACACTGGTATGCTCATCGATCTGCAACTGGTTAGGCGGAAAAAGATAACTGCCGTTGCTGACCCATCCCTCCACAGGACAAGGTAGTCCTGCTTTGTCCACCCTTATCTTCATGGCGATGGCTGCTCCCTCCATCATCATTGGTACCACATTCAAAAAAGCAGAATCCCTGAAGATGGCTGCATGAGGCAGATATTCAATAATCTCAATTGTAGCTCCAGCCAGCAGGGCAGTCTTTCCTGCTCCTTCAAACATGTAACTTTCGGGTCGTGATAGAGGTAACACAATTCCTGTTTCATTATCAATAATCACCAGCTTAGGTTCATACTCTTCAATAATGAATGAATCCAATTGGATAGCAATAGTTAGCTCTTTTATTGTCCCTTGTCTGTCTGTCGCACGCCACTCCACTTGCCCCTCATTTACACTCATGATGAGTCGCTCCATATCTGCACTGCCGAGTATTCCTCCCAGCAGGGCGACAAAAAGGCCGATATGATTCAGATAGAACCCGATATCGCGTAACGACTGTTTCCTCCTTGTCCTTTTGAGTATAGCCAGTCCCAAGATCATTAACAAATAAAAGCACAGCAGTATAAATGGCCATGAAGTAGTCATCTGGTACCAGCCCAGCGGTTTGAATATGCCAGGTGGCAGCTCATTGCCGGCTATCTCTTTTGGGAGTTGAGGGAGTAATCCCAGAATTATACAGAGGAGGAGCAGAGCACTAACTGCAGGAATGGCTGCATATATTCCCGACAACCACCTTGTTACACGGCTTTTCCCGGACAGAAGATGTAAAAGAATAATCCCCGTGATAAACAGTGCACCAGTGATATAATTTACAGGTGCGGCGAAAAGGGAAATCTCAATATTTCCAACGGCCAACTGCAGAAAGAATCCCGTGAGCAGGATACCGGCGGTAAGTATAAAACCTTCTGTATATCCCCATGGTTGCTCCCAGATATTTCGTGAAGAATTTTTCATCTATCTTTTTAATTCAAGCTTGCCAGCCGGTCGTTCTCTCTGGCTATTTTAAGCCATTGAGGGATAATAACCTCCTGAAATATTTTTTTATCGGTTTTCTCTTTCTGCATATCAAGGCCGATATAAGCCTGTGCTTTTTCTTTCGTGGAAATATCGGGTAGAGGAACATCTCCGGTAAATCCAAGTTGTGCAAGTACTTTTGCCGTTTCAAACCTGGCTTTGTGAGCCCTGTCAAGGCTTAATGAAAGAATACGCTGATATTCAACCGGAGAGTGAAAGGCCCCACCGTGTGAAGCAACAGCGTAATCCCAGCGCCATTGCGACTGTCGGAGAAGCTGCAGTACATTTTTCATCTGTGTCGCGGTTGCCCCTTTGTTCCACGCGTACTGAGCCTCCAAATGTGCGGTAGCGAGCTCTTTCTCTACCAGATCGCGAATCTGGTTTGCACTGCGCTGGCGTTCATACACTGCATCGCGAAGGTCCTCTTCCGTCTCTCTATGGCACACCTGACAGGTGTTATTCATGCTTGCCAGCGGGCTTCTCACATGGTGACTGCTGTATTTTATACCACCTTCTGAAATATAAGGCATATGGCAGTCGGCACAGGAGACCCCTCGCTGTGCATGGATACCTGTCTTGAATATCTCGTAATCGGGGTGTTGCGCTTTTATGATTGGTGCTTTGCTCAGTGCGTGTGTATAATCTGCAAACCCTATGCTGTCGTAATACTGTTCTGCACCCTCCATGGTAGTTCCATTGTGCCATGGGAAGATCAGATATTTTCCCACGGGTGTGAAGTAGTATTCTACATGGCATTGTGCACAAGCCAGCGAACGCATTTCCTGATGAGTAGCTTCTTTAATATCCAGCCCCATATTTTCGAATCCTTCAATCAATCCGGGCCGGCTGATTTTCAAATCCATGGTTTCTGCGTTATGACAGTCTGCACAACCAATCGGGTTTACCACCTCTTGCCCCCAGTGGGCCCATGTCTTGTTATAGAATTCGGCGATGCCTTCAGACTCCATCAGCCGGGGTACATCGGGACTTTTACATGTCCAACAGGTTGCCGGCTGCGGCCCTTCTTCCGGAGTCATTGGGGCTCCGGTACGCAATGTATGATGCACATCCTCCACTGCATGCATATGCCCCCTGGGAGTATTGTAATCTTTTGAAAAAGCATAGCCGGCCCAAAGGATAACCATCTCGGGACGTTCAGCAAGTACATCCACTGCTTTGCTCCCGTTAAATTCACTCTGGAAAGTGGTATCGGCTGTTCTGCTCCATGTCTCGTATTCGTGTGGATAGTTAACGGCAAAAAGCTCACTTCTTGGCTCTATACCAGTTATTTCTACTTTCCTGTTGTTCATCACGCTAGCTATCTCGGCTCTTCTTTGTGTGATTGAAGCTGCCAGCATTCCCAAAAGGAATACCATTCCCATCGTAACGAAAAAAAGAAACCACCCAACCCAGGGCTTCATCCTGTCACTGTGCCTTTTACTGTTCATAGTAACTCTGTTTTATGCTTAGTTTTCAGTTTTTTAGTTTTCAACCGTCCCTTGCCAACTCTTATCGCCCAACCGCCCTCGGGTAGCCATCATAGTCTTTCTGTCCTGCTTCAATCACCAATTCTCAGCTTCTTTCAGTAAGCTGCCAAAAGCTCTTAGTCTTCCGCATACCGCATCTGTCAACGGTTGGTATTATTCATTTCTGATCTCTTCACCATGTTGTGAAGCCATTCCGGAACATTGCTTTCAGGCATAGGTACTCGTGCATTAGGTGTTGATGAAAGCGACCTGCTTAGGGTGTGCGGTACATTCCTGTGGCAATCCCAGCAAGCGTTACCTCCCATATTCTTCACCTCCTTGAAATCCATTCGTCCGATTTTTACAAACTCGGTGTTGAGCTGAGTATGGCAACGAATACAATTATCCATTATCACCTGAGAGCTTGCTTCTATAGCTTGGATAGCCTGATTTTCTCCACGGATGGTGAATATGGCAGAATGGCGTAATCCGTCCACTGCTTTAAAATAATATCCCTTTACTTTACTGTCCTGCGGAACGTGACAGTCGTTGCATGTAGTGTTCCTGCCGTGAGAACTATGCATCCAGGTTGCATAGTACGGGCCCATAATGTGGCAGTTAACGCAGGTCGCAGGGTCGTTGGATAGATAGCTGTAAGCCCTTGATGCAAAAAAAGTATAAGCAAAAAGCCCCACGAAAGCCCCGCTGATGATGATTGCGGGATATCTCCAACCCCCGCGAGGCTTAATTTTATTCCGGAAGTTTCGCAGTCTGTTCATGGTCGCAAACTTTAAGCTTTTTATTATTAACAAAGTAAAGCACAAAATCTTGAAAAAACTGTAATAATTATGACGTTTGCGAAAAATAAACTAATTTAGTTTCTTAAATTGAAGGTGATATGGACAACTTATTTGTTGATGCCGGCTATTCAGGTATGATTTTTCAATGTCCCCTTTGCAGCTCTGTTCCTGAAGATCAGCGGGACGAGTTTATGCGTGATATTCACTTCTCTGTAAGGAAATTTGAAAAAGGAGATGTGATTGTCACCCAGGGGGCACGTTATCAATCACTCTATATATTAATAAAAGGGGAGGCAGTTACCGAGATGGCAGATGATAAGGGAGATTTTATGAAGGTAGAGTATATCAAGGCTCCCAATCCCATGGCAACCGGTTTTTTGTTTTCAGCCGATAACCGTTCCCCGGTCTCTGCTATTTGCAGAACTGCCTGTACGTTTGTTGTGATACCTAAGGAGAATCTATCCCTTCTGTTGAAAAAGTATGATGAGTTTATGATTGCTTTCCTGGCATATATATCCAATAGGGTATCCTTTCTTTCAGATAAGCTGCGACTTGTCTCATTACGAACAATAAGGGCAAAACTGGCCTATTACCTGCTGAAAGAGTCGGAAGGGGAAAAGAGCTTCCAGTTGAAAACAACAAAAGAGAGTATTGCCCGGCTGTTCAGTGTTTCCCGTCCCGCGCTGGTGAAGGTGATGATGGAGATGGCAGAAGAGGGGATTATTGAGGTTGACAGGAGGAAGATTACAATTCTAAATCGGGTTGCACTTCAAAACATGTTTTAAAAACAGCATCCCCTCAAAAGTGTAATTAAAATGTTGAGTCCTCTCCGAAAACCTCAAGACCCAATTTTATCGGTTTGCAACATATTGAAAATCAATGTTCATCTTGTGGAATTTTCAAGAAAAAAGACTTATCGGAGGGGACTCGAATGTTTCTATTTCCAAATAAAACTTTTAAGCCTGAAATATCTCAAGAATTTATTTATTATCTTTAATATTGATTTTTTAATTTCCCATTTTGTTTTTTTTAATCCTGAAGGTTCCTGGTAATAATTAGAAACTGTTGCCTTCCCTGTTGTAAGCCTTTTTGGCTTACTCCGTTGTCCTTTTTCAATTATCACAATGCTGTCATAAAAATGTATGGCTTTAACACTTATGGTAAAATTATTAACTTTCAATGATGATTGTTCCGAATAGAAGGCATTTAAAAAGTCAATAAGGTTTTTACTATATTCAATAAATGTTCCTCTTCTTTTATAACCCCCACCATACATTATTTGATATGATGTATGTGTATCCTCGCATAAATATATACCGGTTTCTTTTATGTGTCCAAAAAGTTCTTCAAAGGTGACAATTTGTTGAGTCATTGTGTGCCCGCCATCGTCAATAAGAATATCAATTGGTGGTATCTGCTCTTTAATTTTACGAAGGAATGTCCGGTCGGATTGAGAGCCTATGAAGATCTCGATATTTCCCTCCTCCAGGTTTTTGCAGTTAGGATTAATATCTACACCATATATTTTGGCATTTTGGCCGAAATACTTCTTCCACATTTGAAGGCTTCCCCCCTGGAAAACGCCGATTTCAAGTATTACTATTTCTTTGCCCCGATATTTATTAAAATATAAATCATAAATATCAAAATAATGGTTCCACTTGTCAATTAATTTATCGTTGTTGTTATAAAAGAATTTCTCCAGATCATTCATATATTAGCCACTATTTATGTTTCAGGCGCGTTGACTGTTGCTGTTTATAAAAAAACAATTCATTACGAAAAAGAATTAATTGACAAAGATAGTAATTGATTTGTGATATTTTTAGTTGCCACATATGAAGAGTCTTTTTTTGGTATAATATTTTTATATTTGCAACCCTCATCAAAACAATTTGCTAAGAAAGAACGCTGTCATAAATCCCACCACTGTCACCAATGCTACTGCACGTCCGCCATACCTGAATGCTTCAGGAATCATTGTGTCGCAGAGCATAGCCAGAATTGCACCTGATGCAAATGCCATTGTTGCTGCATGAAGGGAGCCGGGTGAACTACCAAGGAAAATATAACCACAGACAGAAGCTATAACGGTGATAATTACTGTTGCTGTCCATAAAGCCATTATCTGCCTGTTAGACATACCGGCCATTTTCATGCCCAAAGAACCTGACATTCCCTCCGGAAGGTTACTTAAAAACACAGCCATAATAAATACAATGCCTGTAGCACCACCTGCGGCGATTGATGCTCCGACAACGAAAGACTCAGGGATACCATCAAGGAAAGTGCCTAATAAAATTGCTGAACCTGAGTTGTTACCTGCTTCTTCCTTTTTCTTTTGCTCCGAGATGCCATGAACATGTTTCCGAAAATGACCGCCCCTGGAATCTATCAGATAGTCTCCGCCAACAAACATAATTGCTCCTGCCAGAAAGCTCAACCCTACTGTTAAGGGATCGTGTGCCTTTTCAAAAGCTTCTGCCATTAAGTCGATGGAGAGTGCTGATATTAAAACTCCCGCTCCAAAAGCCATTACAGTAGCGGTTACTTTATCCCCTATTTTCAAGTAAAGGCCTAAAAATGCTCCTATGAGAATGGCCGAACCTGAGACAAACCCCCAAAATGCAGCTTCAAACATAAGTGTCGAATTTTCCGCTAATATAATGATAAAGTATAAGTATAATCAGTGTATCCCGAACTTTTCTTTAAATGTTATGATAAAGTTACAGAGTAATTTCAAATTACCAGTATAGTTGATAGATATATGGGAGTATATGAATTTAAAATGTTTTATATATGTTTGACCTAAGGCAAACAAAAAACGCTGTAAGTTGTGTAACTACAGCGTTTAATAATTTTATGAAGTGGTGCCACCAGGAATCGAACCGGGGACACAAGGATTTTCAGTCCTTTGCTCTACCGACTGAGCTATGGCACCAACATTGCTCAAATTGCGAGTGCAAAGATAAGCGCATTTTTGAGATTTACAAAATTTGTAAATAAAAAAGTCAAAAAAATCTACTCTACTGTCAGCGGATCCCATCCTTGAGCATTTAGCTGCATCTCCTGTCCATCGCGTGTGACTAGATAACATCCCTTTTCGGCTTTGGTGATATGCCCTATTAGATGAACTCCCTGCATGGTACTCATCTTGTCGTGCAGATGCAATGGAACTGTGAACAAAAGCTCATAATCTTCTCCTCCACTTAGAGCCACTGTCGTTACGTTCATGTTAAAGGTCCCGGCCATCATAGCTGTCTGATAGTCGATAGGAAGCCGTTCTTCGAAAATTTGACAACCGGCATTACTCTGGTTGCAGATATGTAGAAGGTCAGACGATAATCCGTCCGAGATATCTATCATTGAGGTAGGAACAATTCCGTTCTCTGCAAGCAGTGCTACGATATCTTTTCTAGCTTCCGGCTTGAGCTGGCGTTCCAGCAGGTATTCTTTTCCTGCAAAATCGGGTTGAAAATCGCCGCTTCCGTCGAACACTGCTTTTTCTCTTTCCAAAAGCTGCAAGCCCATATAAGAGGCTCCCAGGTCGCCCGAAACATAAATAAGGTCTGTCTCTTTGGCGCCATTTCTGAAGGTTATTTTTTCTTTGTCTGCCGAGCCAATGCATGTGATGCTGATTGTTAATCCGGTAAGCGAGGAAGAGGTATCACCTCCCACTATATCCACTCCATATATTTCACAGGCAAGCTTTAATCCACTGTAAAAGTTTTCGAGGTCTTCTACCGAGAATCGCTTGGAAATACCCAGAGATACCGTTAGCTGCCGTGGTATCCCGTTCATTGCGTATATATCGGAAAAGTTGACCACCGCTGCTTTGTATCCAAGATGCTTTAATGGAAAATAGATGAGGTCGAAATGTATACCTTCCAGAAGCAGGTCGGTGGTCACCAGTATGTTTCTCCCCCTATAATCCAATATTGCCGCATCATCGCCAATCCCTTTGATGGTTGTTTCCTGCTTGGGGATGATGTCTTTGGTCAGGTGATTTATTAAGCCAAACTCGCCTAAGTTGGCTATTTCTGTGCGGCTCATCAGATCCTTTGGATTATGGTACGCATAATCTCCGCCATCTTTGGCTGGGCAATTTTGGCGGCCTCCTGCACATCCTCGTGAGAAACCTCTACAATCTTGCCTATTACGCCCAGGTCAGTGATAATGGAAAACGCAAGCACTTTAATTCTCGCGTGGTTGGCAACGATAACTTCGGGAACGGTTGACATTCCAACTGCATCTCCACCGATTACGCGGAAAAAATTATACTCGGCCGGTGTTTCAAAGGTGGGTCCCTGCACACCGACGTAGACACCGTGCTGCAGTTTGATGTTTTTCTCCCTGGCTATCTCCATTGCCATCAGACGCAACTCTTTGTTGTAAGCTTCACTCATATCTGGGAAGCGTGTACCCAGCTCATTGAAGTTTTTACCATGAAGGGGGTGTTCGGGAAACATGTTTATATGGTCTTCAATCAGCATGATATCGCCTATGTCGAAACTGGGGTTCATCCCTCCGGCTGCATTGGAAACAAATAGGTACTCTATACCCAGGGACTGGAAGACGCGAACAGGAAAAGTAACCTGTTTCATATCGTACCCTTCATAGTAGTGGAAGCGCCCCTGCATGGCCAGCACCTTTCTGCCGCCAAGCTTGCCTATAATCAGTTTCCCGCTGTGCCCTTCAACCGTGGAAATCGGGAAATTTGGTATTTCGGTGTAGGAAATTTCATTTTTATCTTCAATCTCATGCACCAGTTCCCCCAGGCCCGTACCCAGAATAATGGCTGTGTTTGGAATCTCTTCAATTCTACTCTTCAGATAATCTGCTGTTTGTTTGATAGCTTCTAACATGTTCTAATATTTTCTTATTAAATGATTCTTTTTCTTTCTCATCTATAAATGTTATGCGAACGGGAATGTAATAGAGTATTTTTTTTATCTCCTCATCCAGAAAAGGCAACGCCCTGAAACGTACGGCATCTTTTTCCGTTGTGAGAATGATCTTGTTATCATCTTCCAATGATTCAACCTGCTCACGAATGGATTGCACATCAGCATCATTGAAAAAATGGTGATCGGGGAAAAAACGCGTATAGAGATTGTATGTCTTATGCTCAAGCTTCTCTACCAGCGGTTGAGGTGAAGCAATACCGGTAACAAGAAACACGTGCTTCTTTCGTAGATCGTCCAATAGATAACGGTCTTCCCTGATTTCGGAGAAGACGGGCCTGACTGTGCCATAATCGAGTGATGTGAAAAACAACTTCTGGTAAGGGTACAGGTTCAACCCGTTCGTGTAAATCCTGAAGTCGATTGGCTGCATGTCAGGATTGCATTTGGTAACCAGTACGATAGATGCCCTGTCTTTCCCTTTCAACGGCTCGCGAAGCATCCCCGCAGGAAGCAGTCGGTCTTCGAACACAGGACGGTTGCTGTCTACCAGAAGAATGGATAGCGAGGGCTGTACATACCGGTGCTGAAATCCATCATCGAGCAAAATCACATCTGGCCTCTCTTTTTTATCAATGCTAAGTATCTTTTCAATTGCGTTTACCCTGTTTTTGTCAACCACGACGAGCGTATCTGGAAACTTCAGCTTTATTTGTAAAGGTTCATCACCCGCTTCGTTCGCTTTTGAATCGGTATTAACAATCATAAAACCCTTGCTACTACGTTTGTATCCCCTGCTCAGAACGGCGACCTTATACCCGGGGGAGAGCAATTTTATGAGATATTCAATATGCGGGGTCTTTCCTGTACCTCCTGCAGTGATATTACCTACGCAGATAACAGGAATATTGAAACTCTTTTGTTTGAGTATTTTTCTGTCGAAAAGTGCATTCCGAAAGTTCACCCCAACTTTGTACAGCCATGATAACGGCAGCAGTGATCGACGGAATTCGACGGAAGGTTTGCCCATTTTATTTAATGTTCGGATCAAAAGGAATTCTGGCCTGTAGGTAATCCTGTTCTTTAATATTTTTCAGGAGCATGAACAGATCGTAACTTGAGCCAAGATACTCTTTAAGAGTTTTGGCGGCCAAATCCTCTTTTGAAGGGTTCAACAACTCATCGAATCTTGATCGTAGCCTGGGATATTCAAAAACTACATAGCTTTTTCCCAGGTTAGCCAGATCGGCAGCAATTTCAATCGCTTTCTCAATACCACCCAATTCATCAACAAGACCAATTTGTCTTGCCTGATTTCCTGTCCATACACGTCCTTCGGCGTAGAGAGCCATTGAGTCTTTTGGTATATCACGCCCTTCGGCACAACGCGTTAGAAAGAGGTCATACCCCCGCTCTATCATTGTCTGAAACATCTGTTTCTCTTTATCATTTAAAGGACGTGAAATATTCCCGAAATCTGAAAACTCGTTTGTTTTTACTTCATCGATATTTACTCCTATTTTTTTGGATGTACCTTCTAAATTAGGTATGGTGCCGAATATCCCTATCGATCCGGTTAGGGTTGTAGGCTGGGCAACTATTTTGTCGGCGTTGCAGGCGATATAATACCCTCCGGAGGCAGCCATGTCGCCCATGGAAACTACTACCGGCTTTTCTGACTTCAGGTCGTTGATCGCTTTCCAGATCTGCTCTGAAGCATAGGCACTCCCTCCACCTGAATTTATGCGGAATACCACTGCCTTTATTTCTTCATCCATCCTCAGTTTTTCAATCTGATCCACAATATATTTATCCTGGATACCGGATGAGCCGTTACCGGAAATGATTTCTCCAACTGCATAGAGGATAGCAATTGTATTATCGGTTTTCTTGACTGTTTTAGTTTTTACCGATTTCATGTTTGCTACCGTTGCCGATGGAATTTTTTTGTTTTTTTCGATATTCAGTAACGAGCGAAGATAATCCTTCATCTCTGTTTCATAAAGAAGCGTATCTACAAGATTGGAAGAAAGTAGAAAATCGGTTTCCCGGATCAACGGCAGCAAGTTGGCAAGAGAATCTATACCGGCAGGAGTGAGTGAACGCGACTCGGCAAAATCGTTTTTAAGGAAACTCCAGGCGTCATTCAGAATGGAGGTCAGCTGTTCTCTGTTTGCTTCGCTCATCTCGTTTTGTGTGTACGGCTCCACGGCCGATTTATAGGTGCCGACCTTAAAGATCTGTATCTCTATTCCCAGCTTGTCAAGGGCATCCTTGAAGAAGATGGGTGTGGCGGCCAGCCCGTGCAGGTCGAGCATCCCTTTGGGATTGATTGCTACTTTATCGGCTACGGAGGCAAGGTAATAACCACTCTGTGTATATATGTCGGCGTATGAAACGATAAATTTGCCGCTCTCCTTGAAATCAAGCAGTTCCTGACGGATTTCGGCCAGTGTAGCCATGGAGGCCGACATCATGCGCGAATCCAGGTAGATGCCTTTGATCTTATCGCTGCTTTTGGCCTTTCGGATAGCACTTACAATGTCGTTCAGGCCAATTGGCTGGGTTTCGTCGCGACTGATCATCGATGTGAACGGGTCCTGCTCGGGGGTACGTTCATTTATAGGGCCGCTTAATCGCAGGTTTAAAACCGAATTATCCTGAAGAGAGAATTTTTCCGAAGATATAGAATCAATAACTGATCCCATTGCTCCGAAAAAGAAGATCATTGCAATCAAAGAAAAGATTACGTTTGCGATGATAAATCCCAAAGCAGACGCGAGCATGATTTTTAGAAAATCCTTCATAGAAATAATTTTTAGTTGATTAACAGGACAAAAATAAAGAAAAAAGAGTTACTCTACAATTTAAAATTACATATTCTTAATTAATTTCACTTGGTATTTCCTTGGCGTGGTACTAATTTTGATGATTAAAAATAATTTTAATCATAAGTGGGGTAAATAATTACTTAAAAAAAGCTAAATAGAGGTAAAAACAGGGCTGTCAGTGCAGCGTTTTTTCTTTTTTCTCATCTATTTAATGAACTGCGATAATGATGGATGATTCGCAACTGATAATTGCATGTAAGAAACAGGATCGTAATGCTCAAAAAATGTTGTATGAGCAATATGCACCTATAATGATGGCGGTATGTATGCGTTACAGCGGCGATGAGGAAACAGCCCGCGATCTCTTGCATGATGGATTCATCCGGGTCTTTACGCAGATATGCTCATATTCGGGCAGGGGTTCTTTTGAAGGCTGGATGAGGCGGATTTTTGTAAATCTGGCGTTGGAAAACTACAGGAAAGAGAAGCAAAAATACCGGTTTATGGAAGAATATCGATATATACATGGTGGAGAAGCCAACATGCCGGAGGATGATATTCTTGATATAGGAAATATTCCACGTGAGAAGGTTCTGGAGATGATAAGGGATCTTCCTGCCGGATATAGAACAGTCTTTAACCTGTATATTTTTGAGGAGTTGTCACATAAAGAGATCGCCCGCATGCTGGGCATAAAAGAGGCAGCGTCACGGTCACAATTATTTAGGGCAAAGAGCATATTACAGAAGAAGATTTCAGCCATATTAAAAAAGCAACAGTAACTATAAATGAATTCAGATAACGATATTAGAAGGGAGTTTCAGTCGAAATTCAGTGATTTCCGGGCATCAGTCCCTGATGATGGATGGAGCATGCTGGAACAATCGCTGAAGATTGATGCTGCAGCCAGGGTTGCAGTACGGCGCAGATGGTACACCTGCACTGCTGCTGCTGTCCTTGTTTTGTTGATAGGTACTGTGCTTTTCTTCCGGAACCAGGTTGATCAAAGTAATTCCCTTATTTCGGAATCTGCTTTAACAACTCCGGAAATAGATATAAAACCCGGTAGCGGTGCAGAAATTAAAAAACAGCCCGAAACATTGAAACAGGCTATTGTTACTCACCCTGGCAAAGTGAAGCAGTATGTATCGGGTTCAGCAATAAGAAAGGGAATTAACCCCGTTCGCCCATCCGATCCATCAGGGATTATTGAGTCCATGCTGCGCCGTGAGAGTTCAACCCGCAGCGGCATGGCAAGAGTGCCTGACTCAGACGCATTGCGGGTATTGCGTCAATCAGAGGAAAATCAGAGAAAAAGGTTGTTGGTTGATGAGCTTATTGTGGTGGAAGGACAAAAAGGGTTGTTTGCAGAAAATGTGTCATCTCACAATGATAATGGAAATATTGTGCTGACACTTAGCGGAAGGGGCGGGTTAACCTCTTTTCATCAAACGGTGAATTCGCCCATGACCCTGCGAAGTGCGGCCGTAGCCCCTGAAAGCCAATATTCCGGCGAACCCAATAAGATGTTATTGCAGGCAAACAATACTGCCGATAATATTTCGGAAATGGAGCACGACCAGCCGGTATCGTTTGGTATTACGGTATCTAAATCCTTGTTAGATAATCTATCTATTGAGACCGGCCTGATATATACCTCTCTTTACTCCAAAACACGAAATAAAAACTCAAATTTTCAGGTACATGAAACGCAGCGCCTTCACTATCTGGGGATACCTTTAAACGTGAATTACAATCTTTTCTCTTTAAGTAAGTTAGATGTTTATGCCTCTGTAGGCGGCATAATAGAGAAAGATATATATGGTGAATTCCGGAGAACAGGAGAGGGGCAGGCGTTGGATCTCAACAGTTCATCTCAAGAGAAAGAGGTTAAGAAAATTTCACAACACAATCCACAGATCTCGGTCAACGCCGGTGTTGGAGTTTCATTTCCTATATATAACTCTCTGAAGCTGTATGGAAAAATAGGCGGAGCATACTATTTCGATGCAAAAAATGAATACAAGACTATCTATTCCGACAGCAAGATCGTGATGGATCTGAACATAGGGCTCAGGTATGAGTTTTAATATACGAATTAACAAAATATTGAAAGATTAGAAAATGAAAAAAACGAATTTATTTCTTGCCATAATCGGCATGACTCTTCTGTTGACTTCCTGCCTTGGGGATGGAAACAGTAACTATTCAGAAGCTTCCGTAGCCTATATTGCTATGGATAACGCATCATCAAAAATTTATGGAAGAACCCTTACCGGGCGCTTAATAACCTCTGCACAAATGCAGGGGATGACTCCGGGTACTTTTCAGTTTCTTCGCTATAGCTGGGAAGAGGAGTATGGAGAAGAAAAAATTGGAGATAAGTATGCTGATAAGGTGGTGATTTCAGGCGATCCAAAGCTGATAAGTCGTGCAGATCTGATAATGGCCGATCCACCTGTAGTGGAAACACCTGATAAGTTTTTAGCTATAGACCCTCCTTATTATGCTGCAGACGAGATATACCTGGGTGATCACTGGCTGTTTCAATATGCCTATGAGTACAAAAAGGGACAGACTGTCTCACTGGAGTTCTATAAAATTAACAAGGAAGGAGCCAATGACGATGAAGTATTTATTGAAATTCATCTTGTTATAGACGGAACACCTGAAGCAGGCGCTTCAACAACTTCAGGTTCGGATATCATTGCTTTGAATATGGCACCTATACGTGCTATGTATGAAGGAACAAGCCAAACCAATACTAAAGATATAAAGATTCAGTTCAGATACTATTTGAAGAACCGCAACGACATTGTAGATTCAAATGTTTACAAAATGAGAGTTGCCGGAGATTAAGCCGAACAACCTCGTCTAATCAGCAGCAACTACTCTGAAAAAAAGTAGTTGCTGCTTTTTTTATCTCTCTCACATTCTAAATATTAATCGGAATTCGTTACCTTTGCAATCCAAAATCAAAAAGTAATGTGGAGAGATATTTTTGTAACTATCGTGCAGTTGATTGTTGCGTCTCCCGAAGAATGGAAATATATTGAAAGGGAAGAGAGAACGCAGAATGACTTCCTCTACCGCTTCCTGCACCCTGTTTTTGGGATAATTGCACTTGCCTCTTTTGTTGGCGGTTTATGGTTTACGCGCAACGGAGGTCTTGAGAATGCGTTGAAAAACACTATTATTAACATAGTAGCTGTGTATGGGGGGTATTTTTTAGTGTCATATATCCTGAATGAAACAGCTCCCCGGTTTGGGCTGAAAAAAAATTTAGCAGAGTTCCAATTTTTTGTAGGATATTCTTCAGTGGTGATTTATCTGCTGTACATCATTATTCCTTTTCTTCCAGGTTTTTTCATTTTATGGTTACTTGCATTTTACACTATACATCTGGTGAACACCGGGGCACAGCTTTATATTAAAGTTCCGGAGGATAAACGTACAAATTTTACCGTTATGGCATCGGCGCTGGTAATGCTGACGCCTGCACTTGTGAATATTCTCTTTTCATTCCTGATAAAATAATGAGTCCGTTCCTGAAATCAAAATATAAAGAATGACCATTCGTAATGTATTGAATATCAACAGCTATTTTGATCCTATTTTAATAATAGAGACTTTTCGGAGGGAACTCAATAATGAAACTTGCAGGCAAAATGTTTCCAGGAAAGGCTACATTATTGCAGCGAGTGCTGTTCACCTTGATGTAAAAAATAATATAATCGTATGAAGCAAGCTCCAATAAATATAAAGAACAAGCGTGCCACGTTCGACTACGAACTGGTTGAGACTTTCACTGCAGGTATTGTACTTACAGGTACTGAGATAAAATCGATCCGTTTAGGCAAGGCTGGCCTTGTGGATACCTATTGTTTGTTCCAAAATGGCGAATTATGGGTGCGTAATATGCATATATCGGAATATTTTTACGGCACCTATAATAATCACAATGCTCGCCGCGACCGGAAACTGTTGCTTAACAGGAACGAGCTGCGAAAACTTTCACGGTTGACCAAGGAGACAGGATTTACAATTATTCCCGTTCGTTTGTTCATTAACGAGAAAGGACTGGCAAAGCTGGTGATTGCAGTGGCCAGAGGAAAAAGGCAGTACGACAAACGGCAGTCACTGAAAGAGAAGGAGGATAAGAGGGATATGGACAGGATGTTTAAAAAGTAATAAGCTCTTACTGACAAATTTTATGTTTTAATGCACGCACAACTGAGAGTTGTGTATCATCACAAGAATCACTTATTACCATATTTCATAGCTTTATACTTGTAGAGTTTTTATTTACTTAATTTTCGTATTTATCAATGCAGTTTAGAAACGATATATTTTTCCCTGCTGTAAAAAAATCGGGCTACACAACCCTGTGGCTGCTTAAAATAATTCTTCCGATATCCTTGGCAGTCAGATTCCTGGACTATTTTGGAGCCCTTGCCTATTTAGCCAAATTTCTTGACCCGGTTTTTGTATATATGGGCTTGCCCGGAAGTACGGCCATTGTTTTCATTACAAGTATTTTTCTACCTCTCTATGCCCCTTTGGCAATTATTACATCAATGCCCCTTACGCTGAGGGAACTGACCATACTTGCGCTGATGTGCCAGATATCTCATAACCTTCCCGTGGAGAGTGCTATTCAGGCAAAGACAGGTACTTCGTTCTGGTCTATGTCAATATTGCGGATTGCAATGAGTATAATTACCGGTGTGGTGCTGAACCTTATTCTCCCTCAAAACATGGGTATGCCTGTTTTCTCACATGTCGGCGTAAAAGCCATGAACTCCGTGGCAGATGTGTTGCTTGCGTGGCTGAAGAGTTCGATGAGTATTGCGCTGCTTATAACCTCTATAGTGTTTATGTTGAATTTGCTGTATAACATTCTAGAGGCTTATAAACTTATTCCCAAACTAAGCAGGGGAATAGCACCCATATTGAAGTTTTTTGGATTGCCGGAGAGTACAGGATTCCTGTGGCTTATCGGCTATATAGTGGGTCTGGCTTATGGCGGGGCGCTGATGATGGATCAGATGAGGGAGGGAAAGGTGACAAGAACCGATGCAAGCCTGCTGAATTATCACCTTGCTGTATCTCACTCTGTTCTGGAAGACAATCTTTTGTTCGTTGCACTTGGTGTTTCAATCTGGTGGATACTTGGAGTCAGATTTGTGGCTGCCTGGCTGGTAGTATGGATAAGAAGGGTTATCATGAAATTAAGGTATGGGGATATTGGCATAAAGATTGAAGGTGTTTGAATATCAGTTTTAATGTTTAATTTTGAAACTATAAGAGTCTGACAACTGTTTGGTTGTGCTGTTTTATAGCGATGATTGTATTTTGCCGAACAACAGATTACAGTTATTAACAAAGAGATCTGGACATTTAAGGCAGTTTGTGCCGATTTCTATGTGCCGGATGGCAGATAACAATTAATTTTGCGTTTATTAAAAACAAGAATAAACAAAATCAATGAATATTGAAGAAATATTATCCGATCGCATCCTGATTCTCGATGGTGCAATGGGTACAATGATACAGTGCTACAAACTAACTGAAGCAGATTTTCGTGGTGAACGTTTTAAAGGATCTCAATCGCTGCTTAAAGGCAATAACGACCTGCTTTCGATCACTCGTCCCGATATAATTGGCGAGATTCACAGGGAATACCTTGCTGCAGGAGCCGATATCATAGAGACTAATACGTTTAACGCAACTGCGATATCTTTGCACGATTACCATATGAGCCACCTGGCTACCGAAATAAATCTCTCTGCTGCCAGGCTTGCGCGAGAAGCTGCAGATGAATATACACTGAAAACGCCAGACAAGCCCCGTTTTGTTGCCGGCTCCATCGGGCCTACCAACAAGACAGCATCAATGAGTCCGCAGGTGGAGAACCCAATGTATCGCTCTGTTACGTTCGACGGCTTCAAAGCTGCATATAAAGAGCAGATCTTGGCACTTGTTGAGGGAGGTGTGGATCTGCTGATGATAGAGACCATTTTTGATACTCTTAATGCTAAAGCCGCAATCTTTGCTGCCGAAGAGGCTGCTGCTGAGACAGGCAGGAAAATACCACTCATTCTCTCCGCAACTCTCTCTGACAAGGCAGGGCGTACCCTCTCAGGCCAAACACTGAATGCTTTTGTTACTTCCGTGAGTCATGCCAAACCTCTGGCATTAGGCCTGAACTGTTCATTCGGTGCAGTTGAACTAAAGCCGTATGTGAAAGAGTTGGGACGTATTGCACCATGTTATATCTCTACCTATCCCAATGCCGGGCTGCCAAATCAGTTAGGTGAATATGATGAGACACCTGAAAAGATGGCAGCACAGATTAAAGAGTTTATTGATGAGGGTCTTGTAAATATTGTGGGTGGATGTTGCGGTACCACTCCCGCTCATATTGCAGAGTATGTGCAATTGGTAGAGGGAGCCGTGCCGCACCGGAAATCGGCCCCGCCGAAATATTTACAACTGTCGGGTTTGGAAATGCTGGAGGTGTCGCCACAGATCAGGTTTTTGAATATAGGAGAGCGATGCAATGTGGCAGGATCAAGAAAATTCCTGAGGCTTATTCAGCAGAAGAAATATGATGAAGCCCTGCATATAGCCCGAAAGCAGGTGGAGGATGGAGCACAGGTGCTGGATGTCAATATGGACGATGGACTGCTTGATGGAGTGCAGGAGATGACGAGTTTTCTCAACATGCTTGCTTCCGACCCCGATGTGTCTCGAGTACCTGTAATGATTGACTCTTCAAAATGGGAGGTGCTTGAAGCCGGCCTGAAATGTATTCAGGGCAAGGCGATTGTCAACTCCATCTCTCTGAAGAATGGTGAGGCGGAGTTTCTGAGACAGGCCGGGCTTGTGCAGAGATATGGTGCGGCAGTTGTTGTGATGGCTTTCGATGAAACGGGCCAGGCAGATAACTTTGAACGACGTATCGGGATTTGTAGCCGTGCGTACAAATTGCTTACGGAGCACGGATTCGATGCAAAAGATATAATCTTCGATCCCAATGTCCTTTCTGTCGCTACCGGCATTGATGAACACAGGAACTACGCGGTTGACTTCATTAATACTGTTAAATGGATTAAAGATAATTTGCCTTATGCCAAAGTGAGCGGAGGGGTTAGCAATCTCTCATTTTCATTCCGTGGCAATGAAAATGTACGGGAGATAATGCACTCAGTTTTTCTTTATCATGCCATCAATGCGGGATTGGATATGGGGATTGTGAATCCTTCTCAATCGGTTATCTACGAAGATATTCCTTATGATGTAAAAGAGCTGGTGGAGGATGTGGTGCTGAATAGGTGTGATGATGCCACTGACCGGCTAATGGCCTATGCAGAGAAGATAAAGAGTGAAAAGACATTTAACCCGGAACAATCAAGAACAGAGGAGTGGCGTATCCTACCGATAGAAGAACGGTTGAAATATGCGTTGGTAAAAGGAGTAGGGGATTATCTGGAAGAGGATCTTGACGAAGCACTGAAGAAATACCCTCGAGCGGTGGATATTATTGATAAACCGCTAATGGCAGGTATGAATCGTGTGGGAGATCTTTTCGGGGAAGGTAAAATGTTCCTGCCCCAGGTGGTGAAAGCTGCACGTACAATGAAAAATGCCGTAGCCATCCTGCAACCAGCCATTGAAGCTGAAAAATCGTCCGGTGGCAAGGCGCGTAAAGCAGGTACTGTAATGCTTGCTACTGTAAAAGGAGATGTGCATGATATTGGTAAAAATATTGTCTCTATTGTACTTGCATGCAACAATTACGAGATCATCGACCTGGGCGTCATGGTCCCTCCCGGTAAAATCATTGAGGCAGTGATCAAGGAAAAGCCTGATATTGTAGGGTTAAGCGGACTGATCACACCCTCTCTTGAAGAGATGGCGATTGTAGCCGAAGAGATGGAAAAAGCCGGATTTACCATCCCTCTGTTGATAGGAGGAGCTACCACCTCTAAGCTTCACACGGCAATCAAGATTGAACCCAGATATACACAGGGTGCGGTCGTTTACGTGAAAGATGCATCGCAGAGCCCTTTGGCAGTTGCCAATCTGATGAGTGAGGAAAACAGGAGCGATTATATTCATAAGGTACGCAATGAGTATACATTGCTTCGTGAAAACCAGTCCCGTAAAGTTTCTGAGCTGGTCTCTCTTGATGAGGCAAGGCTCAATGCCTGTTCTATGGACTGGAGCAATTTTAAAGCGGTTGCCCCGGTTACCTTGGGGCGAGTGAAGCTTGATGATATAAAGATTGCATGGGTTATTCCCTATATAGACTGGAAATTTTTCTTTCATGCATGGAATCTGCCGGCAAAATTTCATACTATAACCAAAATTAATAACAGCATTAATGCTCGTGCCATGTGGCTTGAGTCGTATCGTGACGATGATCGCGAGAAAGGGCAGGAAGCCGCGAAGCTGTATTACGATGCCCTGGAAATGCTGCAAAGGTTTGTGTCGGATAATGTGGATTATATAAGAGCTGTTTTTGGTATTTATGAAGCTTACAGCAAAAATGACACTATTAATATTGGCGGGGTGCAGTTCCCATTTCTGCGGCAACAAAAGAAGAATGAAAAAAATGAGTATCTTTGCTTAAGCGATTTTATTGCTCCATACAGTTCGGGTAAGAAAGATTACGTTGGTGCTTTCGCGGTTACGGCCGGCTGCGGTGCTGATGATCTGCTGCTCAGATATAAGGACGATGGAGATGAGTACTCTTCTCTGCTTATGAAGTCGCTGTTAGACCGTCTGGCGGAAGCGGCAACAGAATGGTTGCATGCAAAAGTACGACGCTATTACTGGGGGTATGCAGCTGATGAGGAACTATCCATCGCGGAGATGTTTGCTTGTAAGTATAATGGTATTCGCCCCGCGGTGGGGTACCCGTCCATACCTGATCAGACGGTGAATTTTAAGCTGCATGATATGCTTTCAACAGCTGATATTGGCATCTCTCTCACCGGGAATGGCGTAATGTATCCCAATGCTTCGGTTAGCGGGTTCTTTTTCGCACATCCCTGCTCGAAATATTTTGCAATAGGTGAGATATCGGAAGAGCAGGTGGCCGACTATGCACAACGTAAAGGAATGAAGCCGGAAGAGATTAGGAAGTTCCTGCTTGCCAACCTGAGGTAAACAACATATAAATTGTAAGCTAATCTGTTATATAGCGATGATGAACGAGAAAAAACCTGAGGTAAACAACATATAAATTGTAAACGCATGATTTTGTAAATGAAAACGCTTTCATTTCAAAATATAATATAAGAGCCTACTTGAAAAAATGTAGGAATAAGAGTTTTTAAAATTCAACTGACAGTTATTCAGGGCTGTTTTATTGAAAAACGACTTCTTTTAAGTGGGCTCGTATAAAAATTATTTAAACGAATTATCCAAAAATATTTGGATCAAAAATGGAAAGACTATTATGAGAAGCTTTGGAAGCGACAATAATTCAGGTGTTCATCCGCGAATAATGGAGGCTTTGGCAGATGTGAACACAGGACACGCAATTGCCTATGGCGATGATGAGTGGACTTGTGAAGCAGAAAGGATTATCTGCTCTATCCTTGGGGATAAAAAGGTGGCTTCCTGTTTTGTGTTTAATGGAACGGGAGCTAATGTTGTTGCATTACAGGCTTGTACAATGCCATTCCATTCTATCCTATGTGCTTCGACTGCCCATATTGCCGTGGACGAATGCGGTGCGCCCGTTAAGATTACAGGGGCATCTCTCAAAGAGATTCCAACGCCTGACGGCAAGCTGACCCCCAGCCTGGTTCTTCCATATTTGCATGGTTTTGGATTTGAACATCACTCTCAGCCGAAAGTGATAGCTATCTCTCAAACTACAGAGCTGGGTACCGCTTATACACCGCAGGAAGTGAAGGCACTTGCTGATCTGGCTCACCGGCATGATATGTATCTCTTTGTTGACGGAACTCGAATTGCCAATGCATGTGCCTGGTTAAATATTTCACTTAAGGAGATAACTGTAGATTGCGGTGTTGATATTTTCACTTTGGGAGGTACCAAAAACGGGTTGATGTTTGGTGAAGCCTTGGTGCCATTGCGTAAAGAGTTGGCGGAGAATCTAAAATATTACCGGAAGCAAACTACTCAACTTTATTCCAAGATGCGATTTATTTCTGCACAGTTTATTCCATATTTGAATGAAAACATCTGGCTGGATAATGCTAAGAGATCAAATAATGCAGCACAGAAGCTACATGGCGAAATGAGCAGAATTGAGGGAATAGAAATTACACAACCGGTACAATCGAATGCCCTGTTCTTTATTCTTCCTAAAGAGATAACAGACAAGCTCAGGGAGCGCTACTTTTTCTACGACTGGGATGAGAGCCGCAATGAAATGCGACTTGTATGTTCATGGGATACCACTGATGAGGATATTGAGCAGTTTGTCAGTTATCTGAAACAACTTGCTGATTTAAAAAAAGCATAAGGGAATGTCCCCTTTCAATTGAAATACTTTCTCCTGATTATCATAAATATATAATATAATGTTCGATTTTTTAGACGTTTATCCCTGGCTATTGCCTGTCATCATTTTTTTCGGTCGCATTATTGATGTGACACTGGGCACACTGCGTATAATCTTTGTATCGAAAGGTGCAAAAAATATAGCTCCTGTCATCGGTTTTATTGAAGTGTTTATCTGGATTGTTGTAATCTCTCAGATACTTACCCGTGCAAACGATCTGGTATCTTATTTATCGTATGCTGCCGGTTATGCGACGGGGAATTATGTAGGTATTTTGATTGAGAACAGAATTGCATACGGTATTGTATTATGTCGTATCTATACTCAGAAGAATGGCAAAGAACTGGTTCAATCACTTAATAAGCTCGACTTTGGAGCAACGTTGACTCATGGAGTGGGTTCAACCAAAGAGGTGGATATTATTGAAACTGTTGTCGACCGCAAAGAGATGAAAAATCTGGAGCAGTTGCTAACCGATTTCGACAACAACATATTCTATGTGGTGGAGGATGTACGTACCAAACAGAACGGGATATTTCCGAAAAGAAAAACTATTCTTTCGCGCTGGCGTATTGGCAAGTAATTCATCTTTTAGCTTCCTGCCAGATAGACTCCATCTCTTCAAGTGACATATCCTTGAGTGAACGTCCTGCTGCCTTCACCTTCTTCTCCATGTAGTTAAACCGGTAGATGAATTTTTGATTGGTACGTTCCAGTGCATTGTCGGGATTCACCTTATACAAACGGGCTGCGTTGATGATGCTGAAGAGCATGTCGCCGAATTCATCTTCCATCCTGTCGTGGTCCATATTTTCGATTTCAACTTCCAGCTCTCCTATCTCTTCTTTCACTTTGTCCCATACATCATGGCGCCGGTTCCAGTCGAATCCGGCGTTTCTGGCTTTGTCCTGTATCCTGTAGGCTTTCACCAATGAAGGAAGTGACGATGGGACGCCCTCCAGAACAGTTTTGTTTCCCCCGTTTTCTTTAAGTTTTATTTGCTCCCACGATTTTTCTACAGTGACGGGAGAATCGGCATTCTTATCTCCGAAAACGTGCGGATGGCGGAAGACCAACTTGTCGCATATGGCGTTACAAACATCGGCAACATCAAAAGCTTTCTTTTCCTCTCCAATCTTAGAGTAAAAGACAACATGCAGGAGCAGGTCGCCAAGCTCCTCTCTTATTTCGTTGTTATTATTGTTGATAATTGCTTCAGCCAGTTCATAGGTTTCCTCTATTGTGTTTGCCCGTAAGCTTTCATTGGTCTGTACCCTGTCCCATGGGCATTTTTCGCGAAGCTCATCCATAATATCCAACAATCGGCCGAATGCCTCCAGTTTTTGTTCTCTTCTGTTCATAATTGAAACGGCATAGACGCCTTGGAGGCGCCTATGCAGATAAACTATTTTTTAAAGTTTGTCAATCCTGTCTGCAAGAATTCTAAATATTTCTCTACATTTTCATCGTAGGCATATGAAGGGCTTAGCGGTTTGCCCTCATGATCAAGTGCTATATAATATGGTTGCGCATTGGCTCCGAACTTGTGCCGCTGCAGGTAACTCCATTTATCGCCAATAGTTTTCAGTCGCGTATTCCTTTCGTTTTCATTCACTTCAATGATTTCCGGAAGGCGGGTTTTATCATCTACCATTAAAGTAATGAGTATATATTTATTGTCAAGGATATTTTTTACACGCGGGTCGGTCCATACCGATGCCTCCATTTTGCGGCAATTTACACATCCATAACCGGAAAAATCTATAAGAACTGGCTTATCCTGTTCCTTTGCCATTTTTATGCCGGTTTCATAATCCAAAGTCTTGGCATGTACCTCCCCTTTGTAGAGATTAAAGTCCTGGGTGTACAAAGGAGGCGAGAAGGCGCTGATAGCCTTTAATGGAGCGCCCCATAACCCGGGGATCATATAAATGGCAAATGCGATTGATATTATGGAAAGGAAAAGTCGTGGTATGGTTACATGCTGCGGTTCACTGTCGCCGGGGAACCTTATCTTCCCAAGAAGGTAGATCCCAAGCATAAAAAAGATTACAATCCACAACACAAGGAATACCTCCCGGTCGAGAATCCCCCATCCATAAGCCAGGTCGGCAACAGACAAAAACTTCAGTGCCAGTGCCAGCTCAAGGAATCCCAGTACAACCTTCACAGAGTTGAGCCAACCTCCTGATTTCGGCATATTGGCCAGCCATGAAGGGAATATGGCAAAAAGCACAAAAGGAATTGCAAGGGCAATGGCAAATCCAAGCATACCGATAGCCGGCCCAAGTATGCTGCCCGATACTGCAGCTTCCACCAGTAGCGTTCCTATGATGGGCCCTGTGCAGGAAAATGACACCAATACCAATGTAAAAGCCATGAAGAATATGCTTATAGCACCTGATGTCTTATCTGCTTTTTCATCCATCCTGTTTGTCCATTTTGATGGCAGCACCAGCTCAAAGCCGCCAAAAAAGGCGATGGCAAAAAAAACCAGAAGGGCAAAGAAGATCAGATTGAACAGTGCGCCGGTAGCCAGATTATTCAGCGCACTGGCGCCAAATATTCCGGTAATTAGAAGTCCCAGAATTAAATATATAACAATTATGGCGCTTCCATATACCATTGCTTCGGTGATAGCATTTTTCTTCTCTGCTTTATTACGTTTAAGGAAAAAACTTACCGTCATAGGGATCATTGGCCATACGCAGGGTGTAACCAAAGCAATTAGGCCGCCGATGAAACCGGCAAAAAATATCCAGAGCAACGACATTCCTGCAGTGCTGCCCTTCATCCCGAAATTTTGTAACTCTTCAATAACAGGAGCCCACAAAATATCACTATCAATCTCAGCCGACTTCGTTGACGTTAAGGTGTCAGCCGTAGATTCTTTCAGAGCATCGTTAACCAAAACTGGTGACAATCCCGGAAAAGATGTTGCGTCACTGTTCTCTTTTACGGGAGAGCGGGCTTCTGTAAATGTTACCGGCAGTTGAGCAGAAGTAAACGAAAAATCGTGAGGTAGGGGAGGAGTGCAGCTTGAGTCGTCACACGCCTGAGCACGGACATCGCCCTGAATAGAGAAGTTGTCCTTATCAGTTACTCTCAGTCGCTGTGCAAACCTTGCATTATCCTGAAATTTACCTATTTCCATACCAAAGATGGCATCGTACTTTACCGTTGCATGCTTACCATCGGCATGAAATTTACCCGAAGGCTCCGCTCCAGTAATTTTATCGATGCTGAGTTGAGTGGGTGTAGGGCCTCCGTCCGGTATATCTGTATCATAAAGATACCATCCTTTTTTAATTTTTGCTTCGGCAACCAGATCTATTTCTCCGTTTCCTTTATCTTCAAGATAAAAGTTCCATTTCACCTCGTCCTGGGCTAATATGAGGGAGGTAAAAAGAAACAGAAAGCCAAAGAGGGTGGTTACTGATTTCATATTTAAAATGATTTTTCTGAGTTTAATCGGCAAAGTTAATAAACGGAACTTAATATCTTAGGTTAATATCGGTTATAAACAATTTTGTTGAGTTAAAACTCTTTTTTCATCATTAAATAAACAGTTACTGTTTTACGGTTAAATTGTAGATTGTTGAGCTTTTTACATGTATCAACTCTATGAGGGTATAGTTGAATATGTGATTTTTTGTTGACAGGTTGTACACCATTGTAGCTTGAAACTATTTGCTTGTTAGTATATCTAGAACAATCTTGTCAGCCTCTGTCATTCCAATTGTTCCAATCAATGCCAGATTTTTAATTGTTTTGTCAATCCCGTCATCTATTATTCCTTCTTGCGAGGTAACAACTTCATTTTCAATTGCCATTAATGCGGAAAGTGTTGCGGTAGAGACACCGCTCGCAATTTTAAGTGCACAGCTGGGTTTGGCACCATCGCAAATCATGCCGGTGATGTTGGCTATCATATTTTTCGCAGCATAAGTAACCTGTTCATAATTCCCTCCCATGAGGTAGGTAATTCCGCAACTGGCACCGGTAGAAGCAACCACGCAACCACAAAGTGCAGATAGTCGTCCCAGATGCTGTTTAATGTAAATCATTGACAGATTACTTAATATAAGTGCCCGGACAAGCTGTTCCTTAGAACAATTTTCGTTCTCGGCATATGTCAGTACCGGAAGTGTTGCTGCAATTCCCTGATTTCCGCTGCCGCTATTGCTCATGACCGGAACAGCAGCACCTGCCATTCTAACATCGCAGGCTCCTGCAGTTGAGGCTACCATTCTACTGTGCAGATTATCCCCAAAAATTTTTTTCCCTTTTGCTCCCTTAATATTTTTTGAAACGTTGTGTCCAAAGTGCCTTTTACCAGAAATCTCAGCTGCTCTTTTATTCATCTCAGCTGCATCGAGTATAAAGTTTAATTCTGTAATAGGGGATTCTGTTGCATAATCATATAATTTTCTGAAAGAGAGCTGAACGGCGATATCTGATACTTCCGGGCCATCTGTTTTCTTATCCAGGAGTACTTCTCCGTTTTTCTCGAGATAAGAAAAAGCCGTGTGGTTTCCGCTGATGATTGCTTTGGCATAATTGTTGCCTCTACTGCAATGCACTTCGATGAATAATTTATCGGAGACATCTTCCTTTAATCTTACATTTATCCTCTTCTCGTTAATATAACTCTTTCCGCTTTCAACTTCATCAGGTGTTAAATCTTTAAGCAGTTCCAGACAATCAGCAGATTTACCTCGAATCGCACCCAAAGCTATTGCTATAGGGAGCCCGTTCATCCCGGTACCGGGAATGCCGACGCCCATGGCATTTTTTAAAACGTTCGCACTTAGATGTACAACTATTCTCTCTGGCTTTTCACCTAAAATCTCAGTCGCTTTGGCAGTACATAACGACACTGAAATAGGTTCTGTGCACCCTATAGCCGGAATAATTTCTTGCTGCATCAGTAGTCTGATTTGCAGTCTCTCTTCATATGAAAGCACTTTGTCGATTTTTTTTGTTACCTAACGGCAAAGATACGTAAACTTGGCCAATCTTTTAAATGCTTTCCTGAAAGAATTGAAACGATGGTTAATTGTTGCCGTTGCAATGGTGCTTGTCTATGCTTTAATGATTGGCAGGTAAATTTTATTTTAGCATGCCTTATTTGTTTAACTGTATTGAAGAAAAGTTTTCAACACACCTTGTTAATAACTTTTGGGGAAGAATGGAGCACAAAATTCTCAAAGGAATAAATTACTCCCTAACTTTACACTCATTAAGTAAATATTTGTTGAAATGGAAAAACAAAAAAGAAGACCCTCTGTAAAAGTAGTAGAAAAAACAGTTGTTGCCCCTGATATAGGTAAATTGCCTCCACAGGCCAAAGAACTAGAAGAGGCAGTGCTTGGTGCGCTGATGCTCGAAAAGGATGCCTATTCGGTAGTTAGTGAGATATTGAAACCTGAAAGTTTCTATGACCCTGCTCATCAGCTTATTTACGGTTCAGTTCAGGGACTCGCCATGCAACAGAAGCCTGTGGACGTGCTTACGGTGGTAGAGGAGCTGAAGAGGAGAGGAGAACTTGAGACGGTAGGTGGCGCAGTTTATATTGCCGAGCTGTCAGAAAAAGTTGCATCTGCAGCGCATATCGAGTATCATTCTCGCATCATTGCCCAGAAATATCTGGCTAGAGAACTTATCTCTTTCTCCTCTGAGATTTCACAACAGGCTTTTGATGAAACTGTTGATGTGGATGACTTGATGCAAGAAACCGAAGGGCGGCTGTTTGAAATTTCGCAAAGGAACGTAAAGAAAGACGTAATACAGATCAATCCTATTATCAAGGAGGCGATGCAGAATATTCAGCTGGCTGCAAACCGGAAGGATGGTATGAGTGGCTTGCCTACCGGTTTTAAGGAGTTGGATAAGCTTACTTCAGGCTGGCAGAAGTCTGATCTTGTTATTATCGCTGCGAGGCCTGCTATGGGAAAGACGGCTTTTGTCCTTTCAATGGCAAAAAATATTGCACTCGATTATGAACAGCCTGTCGGCATCTTTTCTTTGGAAATGTCTAATGTGCAGTTGGTGAATCGTTTAATTGTTAATGTATGCCAGATAAAAGGTGAGAGCATTAAAAGTGGGCGACTCTCGGAAGACGAGTGGGAGAGGCTTGACAAAAATCACAAGTTTTTATATAATGCACCCATATATATAGATGATACACCCAGCCTGTCGGTGTTTGAGTTGCGTACAAAAGCGCGCCGCCTGATACGTGAGCATGATGTGAAAGTGCTTATAATCGACTACTTGCAGCTTATGAATGCCAGTGGAATGAGTTTTGGCAGCCGCGAACAGGAGGTGAGCATGATATCGCGATCGTTGAAGGGGCTGGCAAAAGAGCTTAATATTCCTGTTATTGCTCTTTCACAGCTTAACAGGGGTGTGGAAACACGCCAGGGGACCGAAGGGAAGAGGCCGCAGCTTGCCGATCTTCGCGAATCTGGAGCAATTGAGCAGGATGCCGATATAGTATGCTTTATCCACCGGCCGGAATATTACCGTATCACTGAAGATGATCGCGGAAACTCTTTGGTTGGTATTGCGGAGATCATTGTAGCGAAACATCGTAACGGTCCTACGGGCATAGCCAACATGAGATTCGATAGTGAATACGCGCGTTTTCAGAATCTTGACGAGTATGCTGTAGGTAAGAGATATGTGGAACGCCCTTCAAAGATGAATAAAAATTCAAAACAGGCAGAACCTTCGGGTGAATCATCGTTCTCTTCATCCGATTTTATTTCACAAAATAAAGATCCTCTCCCGTTCTAATAGAAAGTGTGACTGCATTATAGATTCTGTGTCATACTGTTTTCATACAGTTATTAAACTTAATATGTTAACACTGAAGTTTTCCTGTATAATCCTGTGAAACAGTTACGTGTAAAGAGTAAATAAAAGATTATAACTATAATTGTGTTTAAATTGTTTTAATTACTGTCAAACTACAGGCCGCTCATGATGTTATAAGGTACAATTCAAAATAATATTCGTACTTTTGTCCGTTAAAAGTTGTATAAGTGACCTCACATTAAAAACAGATAAAGATGGGTAACATGCTTAGGATAAGCAAAATTATTGCTATTGTTCTTTTTTTGAACACAGGACTCATTTCACTTCTGGCGCAGAATCTGCATTACCAAACCGTTACCGTTAACGGTCAGAAGTACTACGAGTACAGTGTACAACCCGGTGAGGGCCTATATGCTGTTTCGCGCACCTTCTCGGTTTCTGTTGCAGAGATTATTCGTAACAATCCCTCGGCAAGCAGCGGCTTGCAAAGAGGCCAGAAGTTGCTTATCCCGGTCACTAAGGATAATTCAGGGCTGTTGTCTGCCGGCACCAACGAAATAAGCTCAGGGCCGTCACGCCCTGTAGATCAGAATTCAACCTTCAGCCATACTGTTGTGAGTGGGGAAACCATGTATAGTATCTCTAAAATGTACAATACTACAGTTGATGAGATATACCGGCTAAATCCAGGTTCCAGCCAAACAATCTCTGAAGGCCAGATTCTTACAATCCCTCAGAGAAGGGTCATTAGCGAGGTTAAAGAAGATAACTATCGTTATCATACCATCCTCCCGAAAGAGACGCTTTATTCTGTTTCCAGAACCTACTCTCTCAAACCGGAAGATGTAATGAGAGCCAACCCCGGTTTGTCTGTAGAGACATTTCAGATAGGTAAAACAATACGGATACCTTTCTTCGAGTCGTATGAGGTGATCACTCCATATGAGAATCAGACTACCAACATAGTACATAAGGTTCAGAAAGGAGAAACTCTGTACAGTATTTCAATTCTTTACGGTGTTGACATTGAGGATATTGAACGTTATAATTCATCTCTTCAAAGGGGCTTGAAAACCAATATGGAGATTATTGTACCAGTGAAAAAAAGTGCTTTAGACGAAAATTCACGGTCTGCAATCAACGAAGCTAACCGGCTTCTGTCACAGAGTGTCCGCTCACAAAGGGTAGATATGATCAGGGTGGGGTTGCTGTTACCATTTTTGGATGAAACTGGTAGGGCGCATCTACGATTGCAGGAGTACTATGAAGGGTTTCTGCTTGCAGTTGAAAAAATGAAAAACATTGGTGCCAATATAGAGTTATATGTTTTTGAGATCGGAAAAGATAATGACACAAAAAAACTGCAAAGCTTGCTGGGAACAATGGAGATGCAGTCGCTTAACCTTATCGTAGGAGGAGTAAACGATGCACAGATAAAGGTCTTATCCGATTTTTCAAAAGCCTTTAATATAAAGTATGTAGTACCATTCTCTCAAAGCAACGGCGAAGTATTGAACAACGGGAATATCTTTCAGGTAAATCCGATGCTGAGTTCATCATACAACAAAGCATCTTCAGCTTTTTTGCAGACATTCAGAAATTCAAATATTATTTTTGTAAATGGCGGGCTGAACGATAAAATTGAGTTCGTTTCAATGTTGCAGAATAATCTACGGAGTAATAAAATAAAATACGAAACTATTGCTTTGACAAGCACACTCAGCAGTTCTATCCTTTCATTGTTGAGCAGCGACAGGGAGAATGTTATTGTGCCTGTTAGCGGTGATGCAGGTACCATCCGCCAGATAATGGATGAACTGAAAAAGGTGCGTGATTCAGATTCAGCATTTATGACACGTCTGTACGGGTATCCTGAGTGGCAGACATATTCGAACCTGAAAGATGACTACCATCTTTTCGGCACCTATATCTTTACACCATTCTTTATTGATGATAGTGATCCCGGTACAAAGGCTTTCATTGATGATTTCCGAAGATGGTATGACAGAAAACTGATGGATACCTATCCTAATTATGCTATGTGGGGGTACGATACAGCACTGTTTTTTCTGACCGCTATGCACCGGTACGGATCTAGTTTTGAGCAAAATATGAGGCAGGTGCGTTTAGCCCCCCTTCAGTTTACTTTCAATTTCGAAAGACCAAACAATTGGGGCGGTTTCATTAATACCGGACAGTATCTGGTTCTATATGACACGAACGGAAGGATTATTAAAACTGACAAAAGCAGATGAAACGTTTCTTCTCCATTGTCTCTGTTATTTTAATGTGCAGTAGTTTTATCTATGCGCAAAAGGAGACTTTTAAAAGTGAGCTTTATATTGGAGCCGGTGGAGGCGTTGCTTCATCAAGCATGGACTTCGTGCCAGGCATTCAGCAGAAATTGAATATCGGTTTTCATGGTGGCATTGCTGCTAAACTGATCTCTGAAAAACATTTGGGATTGATTGGAGAGTTGAATTTTGCACAAAGAGGATGGAAAGAGGAGTTCGACCCGGAATCAGGGTTTGATTATTCCAGAACGCTAAACTATGTTGAGGTGCCTTTTATGACTCATATCTATTTTGGTAATAGCTTCCGTTTTATAATTAATGTCGGTCCGCAAATAAGTTTTCTTATTGGGGATAAACAGAAAATGAGCCAGGCACTTGCCGATGACCTTGAAGCCCGCAGGTCGGCCAGCCCCGATGCCCGTATCGGTGTTCAGTACAGTCCGCGAAGTGAAATGAGTGTTGTGGATTATGGCCTGATTGGAGGAGCAGGAGTTGCTCTGAAAACTCCCATTGGCGATTTCGATCTTGAAGGGCGTTATTATTTTGGTTTGGGTGACCTCTTTACCAGCCGTAGAAGCGAAAATGCCTTCTTCTCACGGTCAGCGCATCGTGCAATTGAGGCAAAGCTGACCTATTACGTAAAAATCAGATAAAAAATTTTGTACATAAAGAAAAATGTACTACTTTTGAACAAATTTAGATGAATACATGTTCATATATAGATTCATTAATTTGAAAGCTGGTAAAATATGGAAGATTTAGAAATAGAAATAGGTAAAGATCAGAAAATTGATAAATCACAATTTGAAGAAGCTGCTTATCTATTGAGGTCGCTAGCTAATGAAACTCGTTTATGCGTTATATTACAGCTCTCGCAGACTGATGAGAAGTCTGTTTCGGAGTTACTGGAAAATATGGATTGCGAGCAATCACTCTTATCTCATCATCTCACAGATATGAGGGCAAAAGGAATTCTTAATTGCCGAAGAAGCGGTAAAAACAGCTTCTACTCTATTAAAGATAAACGAATTTCCAATGTGTTGAAATGTGTGATGGGTTGCGGCCGTAGCAATAACAATTAAGTAAAATAACATCTTTGTAATTTAGATATGATGACAATGCAAAAGATAAGTGATTTTTTTATAAAGCACTGGCTTAAAATAGCCGGAATAGCAACAGGAACACTTGGCGGATACCTTTATTACCATTACGTAGGATGTCTGCAGGGGACATGTCCGATAACCTCCAATCCCTACAGAATGATGCTTTATGGAGCAGTGGTAGGTTATCTCCTTTTCGAGCTGTTTACCGGAGACAGTTCACGTAAAAAATATAAAGAGGTTTCAAAAAAAAATGATATAAATCAAAAATTATGATTATAAAAAAAATCTTATTTGCTTCTGCTTTGACTGTTGCTATTGTTTCATGCAATAACATGAAACAAAAATCAGCTGCAACCATAACAGAAACAAAACAGGAAACAAACACAATTAAAACTGAAAATAGTATGAAAACGATTCATTTGACAAGAGCCGACTTTATGGAGAAAGTGGCAAATTTAGAAGAGAACCCCGATAAATGGGTTTATCTTGGAGACAAACCTTGTATCATCGACTTCTATGCAGACTGGTGCGGGCCATGCAAAATGATTGCTCCTATCCTGGAAGAGCTGGCAGTTGAATATGAGGATGATATTTATATTTACAAAGTAGATACGGAGGCAGAGCAGCAGCTTGCCGCTGAATTCGGTATCAGGAGTATTCCTTCATTGCTATTCTGTCCTATGGGGGAATCCCCGCAAATGGCTCAGGGAGCTCTTCCGAAAGATGCTTTTAAACAAGCAATAGATGAGGTGCTGCTGAAAAATTAATATAAATTTATAAGAGAGGCTATGGAACAGATTTTTTTTGAAAACAGGAGCAGATTCGGGTTTGAAGAGACTGTGGACAGACTATCTGAAATCATTGTAGAGGGTGGGTGGAGAGTTTTACATATTCACGACTTGCAGGAGACAATGAGAAAAAACGGGAAAGATGTTGTTCCTGTGAAAGTGATAGAGCTGTGCAAACCCGATCATGCCTATCGCTTATTGTCGGACGATCATTTGCGGCTCTATTCAAACATGATGCCCTGCCGTATTGCTGTTTATGAAAAAGACGATGGAGGCACCTATGTGTCGCGTATGAACCCGGCAATTCCCGCCTCGCATATAGGAGGCCCGGTGCTGGATGTAATGTCTGGTGCGTACAGCGATGCCGAAAAATTTGTAGAGAAAATAGTAAAGGAACAATAATTGTTACAATTATTATTTGTTATAAGGAACGAGGGTGTATCACAACGTGATTTCACCCTCGTTCTATTACCCGATTTTTTGTACATTTGTACTTCCAAATTACAGCTGGATAATGAATTCGATACAAGATTACGAGATAATGGCGCCGGCAGGGTCTTATGAGTCACTGACGGCTGCCATACAGGGAGGGGCAGATTCAATCTACTTCGGTATTGAAGGGCTGAATATGCGAGCCAAATCCTCCAATAACTTCACAATAGCCGATCTGCACAACATTGCCCGCATCTGCCGGGAGAATAACCTGAAAAGTTATCTCACGGTGAACACGATCATTTACAATAATGACATGACATTGATGCGCAAGATTGTGGATGCGGCAAGGGAGGCAAACCTGTCAGCCATCATAGCAGCCGATGTGGCGGTGTTGATGTACGCCCGCAGCATCGGCGTTGAGGTGCATCTCTCCACCCAGCTGAATATAACCAATACCGAGTCGCTGAAGTTCTACGCAAAGTTTGCCGATGTGGTGGTTCTGGCACGGGAGCTCACCCTCGAACAGGTGGCTTCCATCCATCGCGATATTGTGGAGCAGCAGATTATAGGGCCCTCGGGAGAGCTGATTCGAATAGAGATGTTTGCACACGGTGCCTTGTGCATGGCCGTATCCGGAAAATGTTACCTGAGCCTGCACGAAAAAAATCTTTCCGCCAACCGGGGGGCATGTAACCAGATATGCCGTAGAGGATATATAGTGAAGGATAAAGATAGCGAGATAGAACTGGAAATAGACAATGAGTATATTATGTCACCCAAAGACCTTAAAACCATTCATTTTATGAACAAGATGATGGATGCTGGTGTGCAGGTGTTTAAAATTGAAGGGCGTGCAAGGGGCCCCGAATATGTACGTATTGTAACGTCGTGCTACAAGGAAGCGGTACAGGCTTATTGCAGTGACATATATACGGAAGAGAAGATAAGCGACTGGAACGAACGCCTTTCAACCGTGTTTAACCGCGGATTCTGGAACGGTTATTATCTTGGACAACGGCTGGGTGAGTGGACACACCGCTACGGATCAGGCGCCACAAAGAGGAAGGTGTATGTGGGTAAAGCCATCAAGCATTTTGGAAACCTTGGCGTGACAGAGTTTCTGGTAGAGACACAATCGGTCAGACAGGGTGACGAACTGTTGATCACAGGCCCTACCACCGGAGCTGTCTTTGTCACGGCCGACGATATTCGCGTGGATCTGGCCACTGTGCCGGAGGCGTTCAAGGGAGATCATTTTTCCATTAAAGTCAACGAAAAGATCCGCCCCAACGACCAGCTCTACAAAATGGTTGCTGCCAACAGAAAGGGAACGTCGCATGAACGCTGAATCAGTGTACGGAATGGTACTTTGCTGAAGTAAATTGAAAGAATCAACTTATTTATCCCTCCTCCTTGAACCAGCCGGAATACATAAGGTAGTTGTTGGCAATCTTCTGATTCATCCCTTTGGATTGTTCAGGATCTACCTTTTTTACAAATTTGGCGGGCACACCGGCATAGATGCTGCCAGGCTCCACCTGAGTGCCACTCAGCACTACTGAGCCCGCTGCAATGATTGCCCCTTCACCAATCACTGCATGATCGAGGACTATTGCCCCCATCCCAATAAGTGCGCCATCTTTTATCTCAGCACCGTGAATAACCACGTTGTGCCCAATGGAGACATCGTTTCCAATGACTGATACGGATTTCTGGTAGAGAGTGTGAAGAACAGTGCCGTCCTGAATGTTCACACGGTCGCCAATACGGATGGAGTTTACATCGCCACGAAGCACCGCATTGAACCAGATGCTGCAATTGCGGCCGATAACCACATCACCGATGATGGTGGCGTTATCTGCCAGGTATGTATCTTCGCCGATCACGGGAGTGAAGCCGCGAACTGATTTTATAAGGGCCATTGTCTTTATTTGGATCTGATCTTTTGAATTTGAGGCTTTATATTTATAATTCAAGGGCAGGTATCGCTTTTGGAATAGAAGGTACACGAGAAGGTACACGTGCCCTGAATTATTTATTTAACAATTGCTTGTATTGGTACTGTCATCACAATATATGCGACAGCTCAATTATCTGTAATACCATTTCTTAAATGGGTTTTGTCTTATCTTTCAACCAAATTTTTTCATCCTTATCAAGATGATTATTTAGCTTATCGTACACCATCTTATGATAGTTATTTATCCATTTAATCTCTTCTGCGGTAAGGAGTTCAACGGCTATAGGCCTGGTGTCGATGGGACAAAGAGTGATGGTCTCGAAATTATAGAATGTGCCAAACTCTTCAGTTTTATTGTACTCCCGGGTCACAATCATGTTCTCAATTCGTATGCCATATTGATTGGCACGATATACCCCGGGTTCGTTTGAAGTGACCATTCCAGGTTGTAGTGGGGTCGGATTTTCTTCAAGGCGGATGTTCTGGGGACCTTCGTGTACGTTGAGAAAATGTCCGATGCCATGACCGGTTCCGTGCCAGTAGGTAAGGCCGTTGTTCCACAAAGTTTTTCTGGCAAGAATATCGAGTTGGGAACCACGCGTGCCTTCTGGGAATATGGCTGTAGCAAGAGCGATATGACCCTTAAGCACATTGGTATAATCTTCCTTCATCTGTTTGCTTACCTCCCCTAATGCTACCGTGCGGGTGATATCGGTGGTGCCGTCTTTGTACTGGGCGCCGGAATCTATCAGCAACAATCCTTCAGGCTGCAATTTCAGGCATGTCTCCGGCGAAGCATGGTAGTGAATGATGGCACCATTAGTACCATATCCTGCAATAGTTCCGAAGCTTTCTCCAACAAACAGGTCCTGCCGGGAGCGGTATTCTCGCAACTTTTTTTCGATGTCTGTTTCGGCTACCTCCCCTGTAGGGACTGCTTTTTCAAGCCACATATAAAATTTCACGAGTGCCACCCCGTCTTTTACCATTGCATTGCGGAAGCCCTTAAGTTCGGTTTCATTCTTTACGCTCTTCATCAGGTCTACCGGTGATGGAACATCCACAATTTTGCATGAAGCAGGAATTGTCAGAAGCAGATTGTAATTAATTTTGTTGCCTGTAACACAAACAGAACTGTTCTCCGGTAGCCTGGATACATATTCAAAGATTTTGTGATAATCGTCAATCTTGATTCCCCGTTCCTTATAAAAGCCCGCCACTTCACCGGTCAATTTTACCTGATCGATGAACAGTACCGTCTCATTTTCTGAAACGTATGCATAGGCAACTGCCACGGGATTGTATTCAACATCGTTTCCCCGCAGGTTGAAAGTCCATGCAATGGTGTCGAGCGTGGCAATTATTAGACCGTCCGCATCCAGCTTCTTCAGCCTGGCATTGATTCGGCCGATCTTGCTTGTCACAGATTCTCCGGTAATATCATCAGGAAGTATGAAAATGCGGTTTTTGGGAATCTCGGGACGATCGGCCCTTATTTCAGTAAAAGGGTCGAATGATGAATCAAGACTAATCCCTTTTGCATTGAGTCTGTTCTTCAGTGCTATTGCATCAGAAGCGGCATATACCATTCCATCTATGCCTACAGTGGCGCCCTGACCCGTCTGTTCAATAATCCAGTCCGTCATATCCGGAGTGCCGGGCTGCCCCATTTTGAAAAGTTCGAATCCCGTATCTTTCAATTCATCTGCCGCTTGCAGAAAATACCTCGAATCGGTCCACACTCCTGCTTTTTCTTTGGTAACTACCGCTGTGCCGGCTGATCCGGTGAAACCGCTTATCCATTTTCTGGATTCCCAATGTTTGGGCGGATATTCACTCAAATGAGCATCGGTAGTTGGGATGATGAAGGCATCAAGCTTTTTTGCCTCCATGAAATGTCTCAGGGCAGCGAGCCTTTCGGGAATTTCGTTTGTTTTCATTATATTTACAATATGAATTTATTTTTTAAACAACAAATATAATAATTTGTTCTTATTTTTGGGCTTCAAAACAGGATAAAGAGTAAACAGTGCATAATAAAATTACTGTTCTGTTAAATGTCAAACTGGCATGGATGATAGGAACGATAAAAAACTGGCAATCTATTATCCGGTGATCTTGAAAACAGATCAGGACAATATAAATCAATTATGAAGTTGGTTTATCATGTATTCCTGTATTCCGGTATTTTTTTCAGTCGATCACTCATAATTAATTGTTAGTATCAAATGCCCTTTTTTAAAGTTAACAGCATAATCGCATGATGATATTGATATTAAGTAAAGACTTAGGCAGATATTCATCAATGTGTCAGCTAATTGAGAATAAAAATGGAAACAAAAATAAGACTTAACAAGATGCATTTTTATGCATTTCACGGAGTGATGCAGCAGGAAAAGGTTATAGGTAATGAATTTGAAGTGAATATTACTCTTAAAGCAGATCTTGAGGCAGCCAGCATGTCTGATGATGTATCAGATACCGTTAACTATTCAGATGTGTATGATCTGGTAAACAAGGAAATGAAAATCCCTTCAAACCTTATTGAGCATGTTGCCTGCAGAATATGCAGAAAGATAAGGGAATATTACCCTGTGCTATCTGCAGTGGAGGTGAGTGTGAAAAAGATGCATCCCCCTGTCAATGGTGAGATGGAAAGTGCTGAGGTTATAATAACCTGCTAATGTTTTTTATGGAGTGATGAGACAGATCTCATTGCAACCATCCTGCTTATCTCGCAACTTTTTTCTACCTTTGCATAAATTATTTATAAATGGACCAGCGCTTAGATGAAATAACATTAACTGCCGTTGCAGAAGATGACACCACTTTACAAAATGCCGGCCCTGTTGAGCAACAGGACGGGCCGCTGATGTTGCGCACCGAAAATCTTGTTAAAAAATACGGTAAGCGCACAGTGGTAAACCATGTCTCCATAAATGTGAAGCAGGGAGAGATAGTAGGACTGCTGGGACCTAATGGAGCTGGTAAAACTACCACTTTTTATATGACGGTGGGGCTGATTGTTCCGAATGAAGGTGAAATATTTATCGGTAACCGGAATATTACACGTTATCCTGTTTACAAACGCGCCCAGAGTGGTATCGGTTATCTTGCACAGGAGGCATCTATTTTTCGAAAGATGACGGTAGAGGATAATATCAAATCGGTATTGGAATTTACTGATAAGTCGCCCGAAGAGCAGCTCGACAAGCTGGAGTCACTGATTAATGAGTTTGGGCTGGAGAAAGTGCGTAAAAATCCGGGTGATCGTCTTTCGGGTGGAGAGCGGCGCCGTGCAGAGATTGCACGTTGCCTGGCTATTGACCCGAAATTTATTATGCTGGACGAACCTTTTGCCGGAATTGATCCTATTGCAGTGCAGGATATTCAATCTGTTGTAGCTCAATTAAAATATAGAAATATTGGAATTCTTATCACAGACCACAATGTAGATGAAACATTAAGTATCACCGATCGCGCATATCTCCTCTTTGAAGGGAAGGTGTTGTTTCAGGGCACAGCTGAAGAGCTGGCAGCCAATACAATCGTGCGTGAAAAATACCTGGGACGTGATTTTGAACTCAGAAAACGTGTATTCGAAACTTTATAAACGCTGTATGGCAAGAATCCTTTCTATAGATTACGGCAAAAAACGTACCGGAATAGCTGCGAGCGATCCGCTGCAGATCATTGCCAACGGGGTGACGACAGTGGAGACCTCAAAACTTTTCGATTTTCTGAGTGAATATCTTCAAAAAGAGGATGTCTCATGTATCGTTGTTGGCCTCCCCAGGCAGATGAATTACGAACCTTCGGAAAATATGAAAAGAGTAGAGCCGTTTGTGAATCGTCTTAGAAAGCTATACCCTGATATTCCCGTGGAGTATTACGATGAGCGGTTTTCATCCAGAATGGCACAACAGACAATGAGAGATGCGGGACTCAAAAAGAAGAGCCGTCAGAATAAAGAGTTAGTAGATGAAATAAGCGCTACCATTATCCTGCAGGGATACATGGAAAGCAAAAGAATAAAATAAGTTTATCAGTTTTATTACGCAGTTGAGAGAAGTGTACCCGAGGCTTTTATACCCGGCAGTGCGACAAGGCCGGGTAAGCTGAAGATTAGATTATGATTTTACCAATATATATATACGGACACCCTGTGTTGCGCAAGGTATCAAAAGATATCGATCCCCTTAATTATTCCAATTTGAGTGAGCTTGTTGAGAACATGTTTGAAACCATGTATAATGCTGATGGAGTTGGGCTTGCCGCTCCGCAGGTGGGGCTAGAGGATAGGATTTTTGTAGTGGACCTTTCTCCGCTTGCGAGTGAGGAACATAACGGATTCAAAGATTTTAAAAAGGTATTTATAAATGCTCATATCACTGAGCGCGGCGGTGAAATTGAGGCTGTTGAAGAGGGATGCCTGAGTATCCCGGGGATTCATGAAAAAGTACCCCGTGAAGGAGAGATACGCATAAAGTATCTTGATGAAAACCTTGTTCAGCAAGATATTACATTCTCGGGTTTTATGGCACGGGTCATCCAGCATGAGTATGATCATTTGGACGGGATAATGTTTGTCGACAGAATATCACCGCTGCGTAAGCGTATGGTGAAGGGTAAGCTCTCAAACATGGAAAAGGGAAAGGTTGCTTGCGAATATAAGATCAGAACCGTAAAGTGATATAGTTCTGCTATCACTCTCCTTTGGTGAGCCTGGCCGCTGCCTTATTGTCCAGAAACCAGAAAAGATTTCCCGAATCAGGCTGCACAAGAGCGGCTGGATACTTATCCTCTGCATTTTCTGATTGTTCAATTATCTCCTTCACCTTTTGTGCCTTATTTTCGCCGGTTATAAGGAAAGCTATGTTGCTAGAGGCGTTGATCACTTTTCCAGTGAGAGAGATACGCTTTTGGCCGCTTACGGGGTGAGTCGCAGCAACACAATTTTCGTCGCTGTACCAGAGTTTCATTTCATGAGGGAAGATGGAGGCCGTATGGCCGTCGTCGCCCATACCCAACATCATTATGTCAAAAACGGGTATCCCATTTTTTGATTCCAGCTCTCTATTCAGCAGTTCGCCATATCTTTTGGCTTCAGCTTCAGGGTCGTTATCCCCCTGAACAGGAAAAATATTTTTGTCAGCCAGATGTATAAAGTTAAACAGATGCTCTTTCGTCATCCCGTAATTGCTTTCAACATCTGTGTGAGGAACGCAGCGTTCGTCTCCCCAGAAAAATTTGACCTTTGTCCAATCTATTGCACCCTCGGGCAGTCTGGCCCAATAATCAAACAGCAACCTGGGTGTGGAACCACCAGAGAGAGCTATTGTTGCAAGCTCCTTTTCAGCTAATATATCTGTAAGCCACCCGGTAAATGATATGTTTAATTCTTCAGCAGTATTATAAATTCTAATTTTTCTCATGCAAGTAAATGATTTTTTTGTAGTTCTATAGTTCACAATATATTCCGTCTTCCGCCAGATTTTTGCATGGGTATCGCCATGTGTTCTCTTTTCCCTCAATAAGGTCATCAGCTACATCGGGCCCCCATGAACCGGAAGGATATCCATGAAGAGGTATATTCTTGTCATTCGCCCAGTAATCGAGGATAGGCTGCACAAATTTCCACGTTTCTTCGGCAGCCTCACCCTGCATGAAGAGCATGTTGTCGCCGGCCATACAATCGAGAATCAACCGCTCGTATGCGCTTGGTATATAATGGTCGTTCAGTTCAGAGTAGTGAAAATCCATATTGACAGTTTTTACTTCGTATCCACTGCCGGGAACCTTCATACCTGTTTTTAGCAGTATACCCTCATCGGGTTGAATTCTCAGTATAAGTTGATTGTCAGACTGATCCATCATGTCGGCCGATCTGAATAGTTTTTGGGGCGATGGCCTGAAGTGAATTACTACCTCCGATACGTGTGTGGGAAGCCGTTTACCTGTACGTATATAAAATGGTACGCCCTCCCAGCGCCAGTTGTCGATATATACTTTTATCGCTGCATAGGTCTCGGTTCGGGAGTTTTTATCCACATTATTCTCATCGCGATAACTTTTGTAATGTTTGCCCCGTACAGTGGCTTCAGTGTACTGCCCGCGTATTACGTTGTTTTTAAGATCTGTTTCACTAAAAGGGCGCAATGAACGGAAAACCTTCATCTTTTCGTAGCGAATCTCTTCCGGTGTTATTTTGCTTGGTGGTTCCATCGCTACCAATGACAATACCTGCAAAAGGTGGTTTTGCACCATGTCGCGAAGTGCTCCCGATTGGTCGTAATACCCACCTCGGTCCTCAACACCTATACTTTCCGCGGCAGTAATCTCCACATGCTGGATGTAGTTTCTGTTCCATAGCGGCTCGTAAATGCCATTGGCGAAGCGTGTAACCATTAGATTCTGCACGGTCTCTTTGCCCAGATAGTGATCGATGCGGTAGATCTGATCTTCACTGAAAAACTCAAGCAGCAGCTTGTTAAGCTCAACAGCCGAAAAAAAATCATGTCCGAAGGGTTTTTCGATAATAATTCTTCTGAACCCTTTTTGTTGCATCGTGAGTCCCTGTCCGTATAAAAACTTAGGTATTATGGTGTATAGAGAAGGTGGTGTGGATAGGTAGAAAATATAGTTAGATCCGAGGACAAACTGTTTATTCAACTCTCCTAGTTTATTTTTCACATGTATATACTCTTCTCCCCTTCCGGTATCGATGCTCATGTAGAAGACCATGGAAAGGAAGCTCTCTATCTTATCTGAGGCTGCATCCTTATAGTGTGAGAACTGCAAGATCCCCTCTTTCATTTTTTTTCTAAACCGGGTATTGGTTAATTCCGACCGGCTTACTCCAAGAATGGCGTATCCTTCAGGCAGAGAATCGTTCATATACAGGTCGAATACGGCAGGAATAAGTTTGCGATATGTCAGGTCTCCTGAGGCGCCGAAAATTACCAGCGCCTGATTGGATATTTTTTTCATTTTAAAAATTGAGTTAGCAGTTAAGATAAATATGCAACAAATGTAGAGCAAAAAAGTTGAATCTACAGCTCTCAAAGAAAAAATCGACTGCCAATAGAAAGTAATCATTGTTGTCGTTTTGAATGTATTATAATTTGTTGTATCTTTGCCGCTCGAAAAATATTTTTTCCAATTAACGCTTTAATAATTAATTTAGTATGAATAATTACGAAACCGTTTTCATTTTGACTCCCGTTTTGTCTGATGTACAGATGAAGGAAGCGGTTGAAAAATTCAAGAAACTCCTTACGGACCAAGGAGCTGAAATTGTAAACGAAGAGGATTGGGGTTTGCGCAAACTGGCTTACCCTATTGACAAGAAAACTACCGGATTTTATGCATTTCTGGAATTCAAAGCAGATCCTTCGATGATTGAACGATTGGAAGTTAATTTCCGTCGTGATGAACGGGTTATCCGTTTCCTGACAGTTAAACAAGACAGATTTGCGCTGGAGTATGCCGAAAAAAGAAGAAACAACAAAGGAGGCAAAAGGCATGAAGCCCGTCCCCAGGCTTCTGAAACTGTAAAGACCAGAAAGACAGAGACTGCTGTGGCGGTTGAAGATGTAGAATTAAACGAAAAGGAGGATTAAGAGATGGCTAAGCAAACAGAAATCAGATATTTGACACCACTGTCGGTGGATGTGAAGAAGAAAAAATATTGCCGCTTCAAAAAGAACGGTATCAAATATATTGACTATAAAGATCCTGAGTTTTTGAAAAAGTTTCTTAACGAACAAGGGAAAATTTTACCGAGGAGAATTACCGGTACATCATTGAAGTTTCAACGACGTATTGCACAGGCAGTAAAGAGAGCACGTCATATTGCCATGCTTCCATACGTAACCGATTTAATGAAATAAAAGGAGGAATAGGAGATGGAAGTAATTTTAAAAGAAGACGTACAGAATTTAGGCTACAAAGATGATGTAGTGAATGTAAAAAAAGGATATGCACGTAATTTCCTTATTCCTCAGGGAAAAGCTGTTATTGCCAGTGAATCAGCAAAGAAAGTGCTGGCTGAGAATCAAAAGCAGCGTGCCCACAAGCTTGCACAGATTAAAGCCGATGCACAGGCTCTAGCTGACAAGATGGAAGGCGTTACTTTGACCATAGGAGCCAAAACCAGTACTACCGGTACCATTTTCGGTTCTGTTACCAACATTCAGATTGCTGATGCACTTCAGGAAAAAGGCTTTGAAGTGGACAGAAAGTTAATTGTGATAAAAGGACAGGTAAAAGAGGTTGGTAACTACGTGGCAACAGTAAAACTGCATAAAGAGGTTTCTGTTGAAATTCCGTTTGATGTAGTTGCCGAATAAGATTTTTACGCAACATGATATGCAAAAACCTCGGGTAAAAGCCTGGGGTTTTTGCATTGTTCTCATACAAGTTTTTCTTCAAGCGCCATTCGCACTAACACTGCTGTGTTTTTGGCGCCCAACTTGAGCAGTAAGTTTTTTCGATAACTGTTGATGGTCTGGTTCCCCAGGCACATCTTATCGGCAATCTCAGGGTTTGTGTAACCTTCAACAATGAATTGTAAAAGTTCTTTTTCCCGTGGTGTGAGCCACACTGGGTTGCGTGATCGTTTGCGCATAAGCATATCTATTTCTTCACTCAGAAAACGCTCTCCGTCCATTACTGTTCTGATGCCCAGGAGAATCTCTTCGGGCATAGCGTTTTTTATAACATAGCCCATGGCGCCGTTCTCCAGTGTACGGCGCACCATTGCGTATTCACCATAACTGGTCAACGCGACAATCTTAAGGTCGGGATAGCGTTGGTGAATCTCCTTGCAGAGGTCGATACCACTGATATCAGGCAGGTTTATATCCAGCAATACTACATCTGCCTTTTTCAGGGTGAGCTGTTGTAAACACTCTTTGCCTGTGTAGGCTGTACTGCAAACAGTGGCAAATTCTGATTCATCTATCAGCTTTTTTAACCCCTCGACCAGTATTTTGTGATCATCTACAATCAGTACCTGTATCATAATGTTTTATACTTTAAAGTCAACATTTACCTCTGTCCCCTCACCTGTTTTTGAACAGATGTTCATTGTGCCATTAAATGAGGTGACTCTGTTCTGAATACTTATCAAACCTATCCCATCTGTCTTTACAGTAGGGTCAAAACCCTTTCCGTTGTCCTGAACGGTAACGGAAACCCGGTCTTCTTCCTGCAATAACTGGACATTTATTTCAGTCGCCTCAGCATGTTTAAGGGCGTTATTTACCAGTTCGTGAACCGTACGGTAAACAATTATTTCCAGTTTTTGATTCAAACGTTCATTGTTGCCGAAACGATGGAATTTTACGTTGGGGAGGCTATCGCAAAAATCAGACAGTGCTATGTTCAATCCGTAGCGTGACAATGATTCTGGCATCATATTGTGTGCCACGCGACGCAGTTCCCGCATAGACTTATCTAACATCTCCAGCACTTTGTTGAATCGGAACACATCTTCTTCTTCAATGATAACATCTTTTTTCATATCAAAAAGGTTTAGTTTTACTGCAGAAAGCATTCCTCCCAATCCATCGTGAAGATCCCTGGCCAAGCGTGTGCGTTCGGCTGTCTCTCCCTCCAGCACTGACTGAGTGGCTACAAGCTGCTTCTCTTGTTCGAGCTGAATAACTTTGTTGTCGGCTAGCTGTTTTTTTGCTTTGGTGTTTTTATTGCGGAGGTGTAGAAGTAAAATCATTGATAACAGTGAAATTACAATTAACAAAACAATAATTTGGTAATTTTTCTGATCTTTTTGCAATGAATTGATTTTCATCTCTTTTTTTTCATTCTGGAAGGTGGCTTCCAGTAAGTTCAGATGTTGCCTGTTGTTCTCATTAAGTATGCTGTCACGCATACTGTATGATAAATCCAGGTAATTGTATGCTGTGGCAAAACTATCGTTTTGCTCTTCAATTTTTGATAGAAGCCACAATGCTCGCTGTACTATATCTCCGGTTTGGAATTTTTCTGCCCACGCTAATGCCTTTTGAACTTCATTACGCGATTCCATGAGTTGATTATTTGAGAAATATGCCTCAGAAAGATTGATTGAAACGCGCATTTGTTCATATTCGTTACTCAGGCTGTCGGCAAAGGCAGATGCACTAAGAAGATGCTTAACCGACTGCCCGTAATCATTTTTATAATACCTGTAATATCCTCCGTAGTTCAAATGTACCAGGTCTAAAATGTAATAATCTTTTCTTTTTAAAGCAATGGCTTTGGCTTCTTCAAGCATTTGCGGGACTTCATCATATTTTCTCTGGTTAATCAATGATGCCGCAAGTGTGGTACTGCTCACCGAGAGCAGATACTCATCCCTATTTTTCTTTGCCATGGCATAACATGCTCGTGCATATTCTTCCGATTTTTTGTCATCCTTTAGAAAAGAGTAGAGAGTGGATAAGTTATTTAAAGTTCGTGGGAGGATTTTAGTGTCTTTTACAGTATCAAAAAGTCGCATCGCATTTATATACAGCTCGATGGCGGACAGGTAATTACCCTTGCGCAGCTCTATTGTACCCAGGTTATGGTATATAGTACCTCTCCCAAGGACAAAATCGCTACCTGAATGCTTCCGGTAAATGCTGTCGGCACGCTCACAACTCTTTGTTGCCATCTCAAAATCCTGTTTGATATCAGAATAAAAACTTCCCTGTAACTTGTAAGCCCTGGCTAATGCAAGGGGGTTTTGGTGGCTTTTTGCCAGCTCCCCGGCTTTTACTGCAAGCATATAAGCACTGTCGGGATAAGTATAAAGTAGATTTTGTGAATGTGAAAGAAGTGTATCGGGATTGTGTTCCGGATCTGTTGCTTTTAGATAAGAGCCATTTTTTAAGTTGCATCCTGTTGATAACAATAATATCAGGATAAGATGAGCAATGCAAGCCGGAATTTTCCTTTTTGGTTTCATAGTAATTCAATTTTTCTCCAAAAATAGGGAAATTTAATGAATACAAATTTAAATTAAGTAACATATTTTAAAATACCCCTTTTTGGGGGTATTTATTAGACACATAACCATATATTTTTGTAAATACATTTACTTTATAACAAAAAATGAGCGTCATGAGAAAATTACTTTTATTCCTTAGCATGATATTTTTGCTATCATTTACTTCAAATGCACAGAGCTGGATCAAGAAACTGGGCAATACTGCCAAAGATGCTGCTCAGCGTGCTGTAGAGGAGAAGGTGGAAAGAAAATCAGATGAAGTGACTAACAAGGTGATAGACAGGGCTGAAGAGTCTGTCACTAAGAAAGGTGATGAGGATAACACGGATGTACGTAAACGGGAATCGGATGAAAACGATGATGTATCTGAGCATGATCATACAGTATCTGGTTCCGATGAAAAAGGATCTACGGTGTTGCAATCTTTTTCTAGTTATGATTTTGTTCCGGGCGATCAGATTTTATATTTTGAAGATTTTTCCAGTGATGCTATCGGAGATTTTCCTGCAACTTGGACTTCCAATAGTGGTGGTGAGGTAAAAACGGTTAATATATCCGATGGCCATTGGTTTCATATGTATGGAGAGGATGCCACCTATTGTTATATGCATTCCGTTAAATTCCCTGATAATTTTATTATGGAATTCGACATTATTCCTGACAATGAATACAAATATGGGACACAGCTCACATTTTATCAGGAGGATCAGCAAGAGCACAAAGAGATGAACGATGATCTTTATCCCGGTATTGGAGGTTTGCATATCAGGCTGATGAGTGATTGTTGGGAGACCAAAGGATACAGTGATGACAAAGAGTGGATAAATGGGAAATCGACAATTAAACCGGTAAGACTTGAAAGAGTGAACCATGTGATTGTGTGGATACAAAAGCGTCGTGTTCGCATCTATCACGAAGGTCAGAAAGTACTGGACATACCTACCAACATTTACGAGGGTACCCTTTTTAACCGCTTCCGCTTTTCAGCCTGGGATTCATACAGCTTTCCGTATATTACCAATCTTAAGATAACTACAGCTTCTCCCGATACGCGCAGTAAACTTATTACTGAAGGTAAATTGGTGAGTTACGGTATTTATTTTGATGTGAACAAGGCCGAAGTAAAACCAGAGTCTTATGCCACCATGAAGAGTATTGCCGGTGTCCTAAGTGATAATCCCGGAGTAAGGGTTAGAATTATTGGCCATACCGACAGTGACGGCGATGATAATCTCAACAAGACACTATCAGCCAAAAGGGCAGAGTCGGTTAAAAATGAACTGGTTACATCTTTCGGCGTTGAGCCAGCCAGGCTGGAAACGTCAGGAGCTGGAGAGGGAGAGCCAATTGCTCCTAATGACTCACCTGAGAATAAGGCTAAAAACAGACGTGTTGAGTTTGTAAAGATATAAAATTATTTAATTTGCAGAAGGGCTGACAGAATGCAGATTGTTAATTTATTATTGGTGTTTAATATGCTTTTTAATGCGAACAGCGTAGTTGTTAGATTATATTGATATTAAATGAATTTTTACCGAACTGTTATTGAGAATTTTAATATTTAAATTATTTACGCATGAGAAAGATAATTTTTGTAATAATGTTTTCTCTGTTGTTGGGAGCATGCGGAGGCGACAGAAAAAGCAAGCCGGAGGATGAAACAACAATGAAAGAGCTTGCAGGGGACGCTTCCAAAAAGAGATACCCCTTGGCACAGGGAATAATTCATTCAACTTCTGAAACAATGGGTGTTGAGGTTAATACCGTTACCTATTTCGATAAATGGGGTGACTGGGAAGCTATCGAGACAACAGTTCCAATGGAGATAATGGGAGAGGACTACTCCTCACACACCCTTGAGATCATTAAAGGTGACGAACATTGGAGAATAGATCTCGACCAAGGAACCGGTGAGCATTATGTAATGACTAGATCAGTAAATCCAATGGGTGTTGATGTAGAGGGTATGTCAGCTGAGTTATCGGGTAAGATGAATATTGAGAAATTGGGCGATGTGGACTATCTTGGGTACAAGTGTCAAAAGATGAGGATAAAAAGCGACAAGGGTACCGAGATGGAATATATTATGTTCGGTAATGTGATGATGAGTATGGAAGGTGAGGCTATGGGAGTTAAGTCTAACACCAGGGTGATATCGGTTGAAGAGGTAGCGCCGCCGGCTGAAAAGTTTGAGATACCAGGTGATATTAAATTCATGGAGTAGTCATGAATCTTTCGTAGCCAACATCTTGCTTGCCGGCAGAGTTGATTCCTGACATTTAACTTGCTTGCCAACAGAGTTGGCTCTGGGTATTTAACTTGATTATTATATTGAATTATCAGAAAAGAGCCTGCTCATATAATCCAAAATATCAGAAATGATTATTCATATTTCATTGAAAATCAACATCTGCTTTGGTCCATATTTAATAAAAGAGATTTTATGGAGGGGACTCGAAAAAAAGAAATCGAAAATAATTTATTTAAAATTAATAAAAATATGAATCAGATTGAAAGAGCAAGAAAAATTTTGTTCACTCCCAAAGATGAATGGAGCGTGATTGAATCTGAAAATGACTCCCATACTAAAGTGTTGATGACATATTTGATCTGGCTGTCTTTAATTCCTGTGGTCGCATCTTTTATAGGTTATGGACTGATCGGTTACCACTTTCTTGGAGTTAGAGTGGGGGGAGGTATCTTCTGGGGAGTTAGATATGCAATACAGCATTTTATTTCAGTAATAGGAGGAGCATACCTTACTGCAGCTGTATTTAATTTTATGGCTCCTAAATACGGTGGTGTAAAAGATTTTAATAGAGCATTTCAGCTTGCTGCTTACTGCTATACCCCGGTTTGTGTTGGCGGAATATTTTATATTCACTACAGCTTGAGCATGTTGGCAGGAGTGGCGGGAATTTACGGACTGTTTCTTTTATACTTTGGTGTTAAACCCATGATGAAGGTAACTGATGAAAAGGCTACCACCTATTTTGTTGTTTCACTATTGGCGATGATAGTTATTTCGCTGGTTTTGGGTTTAATTCTTGCTCAGCTGATTGGCACTGGCAGTTATTGGCGTTGATACAGACAACAGCCATTACTGAGAGCATCAAAATTCCTGTATCTTAAAATTTCCGTGAGTTACAGAATTTTTTGATAATAAAATGATTAATATGGTCATTAATCCGTTTTTGCAATTGTTGTTTTAATAATGAAAATGTTTCTTAAACCGTTGCGAAATAAATAAATTAATCATATGAAGAATAGCATTTTACCGTATAAATTAAAGATAGTTAACATATTGATGTTATGTGCATTTATGATGGTTCCCGGTTACGCTGATGCAGGCGATGATCCCTGGTCATTTATTAAAGAGTTGCCTCCCATCCCTGTGAATATATGCGGTGAGAGGCTTGATGTTGCTGCAAAATGGGTAGAAAGACTGTCTGCACTGAAGGACAGGATGGTGGAACTTCAGGTCAAAGAAAAATGGGAAAAAGATGATGCTCTTAAAGATGCTAAGTCGAACATGGCTTTGTTTGAACCATCAGGTGGTGAACTTCAGAGGAAGTACTTTGGATTATTGAAAGAGATTGAACTTACAGAGAGGCAGGCCGAATCCAAACTGAATGAGATACTTTTGGATAAGTCTAAAAACATAATTTCGGTGGAAACCAAGTACCAGCAAATATTAGAACCGTTGAATAATGAGCTTAGAAATGCTATTGCCCAGGGAAAGGACACTAGCAATGTTAGGGATAAGATTAAGAACCTTGTAGCAGAAAGGTGCCTGGAGTTGGGAATGATATGCAGAGAATTCCTTGTCAAATATCGTAACATGCTTGGTGAACTTGTTTCCTGTGGAGTAAAGATTAATGAGCTTCAGGACGAGGCAAACAGAATTGCTTATCAGTCATATAATGTTAAAACCAGCTACGGACTCTGGCTAGATTACATCATGATGCATACTGGTGAGTTGATGAAAATATATGACTACAATTCATATAATATTACCGAACTATATGAATTTTAGTTTTTACAGTTTAAATATTCTGAACCGTCATAACATATAATTGAAATAAATTATGAAACGAATAGTTGTTTTAAACATTGTGCTTTGTATTAGTTTTGTACTGTCAGCTCAAAAGGGACTGTTCCCTGCTCAGGGAACAGTGATGACTTATCAGAACTTCGACAAAAAGGGTAAGTCTGTAGGGAAGAACGTTTATCTGCTTGAATCAATAGCTGACTCCGGTAATAAAATTTCAGTCACTTATTTGGTTTCATCTTACGATGAAAAGGATAAACTTACATTTTCAGATCGCATCACAATGGAACAGGTTGGAGACAAAATGTATTTTGATATGAGCAGTTTCGTGAATAAGGCTGCTTTTCAACAGGATGGAGAGATACCTGCTTCCGTTATAATTGAAGGAAATGGCATGGAGATACCTGTAATTGGCGAAGCCAGTCAAACCTTGCCTGATGCTGACATTACAATAACTGCCGAGATGGGATTTATTTCCATGAAAATGGCAACAAAAATAACCAATCGCCGCATAGAAGCAGTTGAAGATATTACTGTGCCGGCGGGTACATTTTCCTGCATGAAGATTTCGGGAGATGTTTCTGGCAAAGCAATGGGAATATCCACTTCTGGAAAAAACATTCAATGGTATGCTGCCGGAGTAGGTATGGTAAAATCAGAGAGCTATGATAAAAAGGAGAATCTTATAGGTTATACCATCTTGACATCCCTTAAAAAATAGGGATCCATATCTTTAAACAATATTAATTTGAGCCTACCCCGATAACCCTGAATATAAAAAATAATTATTTATAATATAAGAGACATTTAAGAAGGGTGCTTAATTCCAAATTCACATTTTTTTATTAAAATATTTTTTAATACCTGATTATTTGTTATTTTTGCAATAAAATAAAGTCACAGTGCTGAAAATTAGGACAATTAACTGTTCGGTAAACCCACGTGCTATGTGGTGTAAACTGTTTATCAATGCAGGATTTTTCCTGCTGATAACTTCCTTGTTTTTTTTCTGTTCGGAAAATGAAAAACAGCAGCAACTCATGTATGATCAGAAAAGAATCTGGGAAGAGAAGATTTCGGACGATAGTTTTCCTACAGATTCAATCAGGCTGCTTTTGGGGAAAAGCGTTATCGATCGTGATAACTTGGCAGTATCCGTGCTCTGTAAGGTGCTGGGGGAAAGGATGCGGGAAGCTTCAGATTTTTCTAAAGCTATTTCATATCACCAGCAAGGTCTAGTTGCAGCTTACAAGATAAATGATACAATCGGCATTATTCAGGCTCTCAATAATATCGGGACCAACTTTAGGAGAATAGAGGCTCTGCCCGAAGCTTCCGATTATCATTATCAGGCACTTCAGATGGCCGAGTCCTTCTCGGCTAAAAATGAATATGTTGGTCGTAAAAGCCGTGCCATGGCAATTAATGGAATCGGTAATGTTCACCTCTCATTTGGAAATCTTGATGAAGCCGAGAGGATGTTCAAGGAAGCACTGGCGGAGGAAATAACATTGGGCAGCAATCTTGGTCAGGCCATGAATTATGCAAATATTGGTACTGTTATTGAAAAAAAGCTGATGTATGATTCAGCGTTTGCATATTATCAACGTTCCTTGGAAAAGAACATGCTAGCTAAATCGCAGTTGGGAATAGGCTTGTGTTATATTCACTTAGGACATATTTACGAGCTAAAGAACGAGTATGATAAGGCAGAACGTGAATATCTGATGGCATATAATATACTGAGCGATATTTCAGATACATGGCACTGGCTGAATTCAACCTTAGCCATTGCTCGTATAATGCTGCTTAAAAATGATTCTGTTGAGTCTATAAGGTATATAAGAATTGCTGATAAGGCAGCCAAAGCCATTCAGTCGCCAAAACATCTCGCAGAAGTTTATAATTTGCTCCATGAGTATAATATTAAACGTGGTAATTACGCTACAGCATTAAGCAATTATAAGAAAAGCCAACAATTTCAGGACAGTATTCAGAATATGCAGAAATATAATAAGGTGATTGATGTACGTCAAAATTACGAAAGTGATAAAAACATGCAATACATATCGGGCCTGAATCTTCGTAACGAGATGGTAGCGCGACAAAAGAGGACCATTATATACGCTTCAGGAATATCGTTAATATTGCTTGTCTTTTTGCTTATAGCCCTTTTTTATTCCTATATGGAGCGTACCAGGAGCAACAAAATACTCAGGGACATGTATAGTGCACGAACAAGTTTCTTTACCAATATAACTCATCAATTCCGCACTCCGCTGACCGTTATCCTCGGACTTAGCAATCATATGCAGTCGGAGAGTAATCTTACACAACATGAATCGAAAGCATATTTGAAGGCGATTGACAGGCAGGGAGCGCATCTGCTTACACTGACAAATCAATTGCTGAGTATGTCGAAAATAAATTCAGGCTCTGATAATCCCAAATGGCAAAAAGGCAATATTGTTGTCTATCTGAACATGGTTATAGATTCTTTTCGCCTCTACGCAAAAGAAAAAGATATAAAATTGTTGTTTACGAGCAGTGATCCTCTTATTGAGATGGATTTTATTCCACATCATGTTGATGATATCCTGCAGAACCTGTTGTCGAATGCAATAAAATTCAGTGGCCCGGGGAAAGAGATTCACGTGGTAATATCAAAAATAAAAAACAAAGAAGCGGTCCTTAAGGTGCAGGATTTTGGAGATGGTATACCTAAATCGGATCTGGAATATATTTTTGATCTTTTTTATCAGGGTAATAATTCCGAAAGAAATAATGGCAGTGGTATCGGGCTCAGTTATACACGTCAATTGGTTGAAATAATGAACGGAAAAATTGAGGTAGAGAGTGCAGAACAAAAAGGGACAGTTTTTATCGTTTCACTTCCTTTGCAACAGTCCGAAACGAATAATATATCTGTGTGGACTCCAAAAGAGAATGAACGGATACCCTCTTCCATGAAAGTCAATACAGGTTTGAATATCTTTTTAGAGTCTCAGGATGTTAAAGGTAAAATTATCAACAGGCGAAGATCAGATATTTCCCCTACAGTTTTGCTGATAGAAGACAACGATGACGTAGTACTATATATAAAAGCATTGCTGCCTGCTGAATACAATTCCGTTACGGCTAGGGATGGTACAGAGGGGCTGGAACTTGCAAACGAGTTGATACCCGACATTATTATTTCAGATGTAATGATGCCTAATAAGGATGGTTTTGCTCTATGTCGTGAAATTCGCAAATCCGCTCTACTGAACCATATCCCGATAATTTTATTAACGGCAAAAACAACAATTGACGATCGCCTTAAAGGTATGAAATGTGGCGCCGATGCATATATAAAAAAACCGTTTCACTACGAAGAGTTATTAATTCAGATAGAAGCTCTGCTTGAAAACAGGCGCTTGCTTAAGGAGAAATATATGCAATCCTTATTCAAAGGCGATGATTTGAATATAAACGACATAAATATTAATTTTCTTAAAAAAGCGACTGATATTGTTTTTAAAGATATTAATAATTCTGGTTTTACTTCAACTTCGCTTGCTGAAAAACTCTGCATCAGCAGTTCGCAGCTTAACAGAAAGCTTAGCGCAGTTGCAGGTTGTACACCATCGATGTTTATTCTCAGACTTCGAGTTGAGCATGCAAAAAAGAAGCTGGTAACAGAGGATAAATCAATCGGTCAGATTGCCGAGGAGTGCGGTTTCTATGACATGGCCTATTTTTCGCGTACCTTTAAAAAATTAACAAACGTCACTCCTTCTCAATACCGCCGTTTACCAAGATGATGTTAATAGTTCTTTCATAATAGATAAGCAGGCTTTAGATTTAAAAAGATACCGGAAAGAGGCTATACATCTGATTAGTTTTCGGAGAAAATTAAAAAAATACCGTACTATATGGGAATTAAGATAATTTTAGCGTACTATTATATCAACAGTCCGGTAAAAAAGCATCCATAGGTCGCATAATCAAATAATTAACAACAAGATAGGCCTGTTCGAAACCCAGTAGTACTTTTAGCTGATTGCAAGGTGTTTGAAAAATAATTACCGAAGTATTGATTATGTGATTATTTATTTCAAATAGAAAAAACACCGTCCCTGAGGCGATCTCACGGGACGGTATTTATTCTGCTTTAATTTTTATTTTGAAGGATTTCCAATGTGTCTCTAGCGATTGTAAGCTCCTCATCAGTGGGGATGATTACCACTTTTACCTTTGAAGATGGTTTGCTGATGATTACCTCTTTTGCACGTACTGAGGCATTTAGTTTTTCATCGAGTTCAATGCCCATGAATTCCATGTTTTTGCATGCATAACTTCGGGTAACAGCCTGATTCTCGCCAACACCGCCAGTGAACACGAGTATATCAACACCTCCAAGAATGGCGGCATAAGATCCTATATATTTTTTGATGCGGTAATTGTAAGTATTCATTGCCAGGATAGCCCTTTTGTTCCCGCTGTTAATAGCTTCTTCAATCTCGCGCATATCTGAGGATATGCCTGAAATGCCAAGTACTCCAGAAAATTTGTTCAATAGTGTGGATATACCCTTCGTACCCATATTTTCTTTTTCCATAATGTATGAGATCACACCAGGATCAACATCACCTGAGCGTGTACCCATTATCAATCCTTCCACGGGGGTCATTCCCATACTTGTATCAATGGATTTCCCGTTTCTGATAGCTGTTATAGATCCTCCATTTCCAATATGGGCTGTTATTATGCGCTGCTCCTCGTATGGAACGCCAAGAAATTCGCACGCTCGTTTAGATACGTAACGGTGGCTGGTACCGTGAAAACCGTAACGACGGATACTGTATTTTTCGTAAAGAGAGTAGGGGATACCATACGTATAGGCATAGTCTGGCATAGTCTGGTGAAAAGCAGTATCGAAAACACTTACCTGTGGCGTGTCGGGCATCAGCTCCTGAATTGCATAGATACCTTTCAGGTTGGGCGGATTGTGGAGCGGTGCCAGTTCAATGCACTCGTTAAGCATCTCAATCACTTCGTCGGTAATGAGTACACTTGAGTTGAAACGCTCGCCACCGTGAACCACTCTGTGCCCAACGGCATTTATTTCTTTCAATGATTTGATGCATCCATATTTCTCGCTGAGTAATACCCCAAGTATATATTCAATTCCTGCACGATGTTCCAGTATCTCTCCTTCGAGCATTACTTTCTGTCCGTCCGGTAATGTTAGTTTGAGGAAGGATCCTTTCATCCCGATTTTTTCAATACCTCCCTGTGCAACCACCTTTTTGCTTTCCATCTCAAAAAGCTTGTACTTTATTGATGAGCTTCCGCAATTTAAAACTAATATCTTCATAATGTCTGTAATTCTCCTTAATTAAATACCGTTTTATTTGTTGAAACCGGATTCCCGTTTTCATCGTATATATAAAAGCCCTTTCCTGTACGTACGCCTAGCTGATTGGAGCGGTATAGTTTCCAAAGAAGAGGGTTGGGCTTGTAATGCTTTTCGCCAAAATCGCTGAACATGGCTTCCATTAGCGTGACCAGCCGCTCTATGCCAACAATGTCCGCAATGCGGAAAATTCCGTAACGTTGCCCGTAAATGATGGTGAATGTTTCTTCAATATCTTCCATGGAGCTGATTCTCTCAAGGAGAGTCTGACAAGCTTCGTTCAGCATTGTCACTAAAAGGCGCAGGCTCACGTTCCCATTGCTTTCGTTAATGCGGTGTGGCTTGTAGTTAATGAGTTTGGCAAAGATCTCCATCTTCTGATAAACCTCTTCAGATGTGTACATCCCCTTCGAAATTTCCAGTATTCGTGCGTCAGGGTGTAAGACAGGGAAGTACAGGCTTACACAGCGCTCTTTGTGATCAAGGTCGGCGGCCAGCTCGCTGATGATTACTGTGGAGCCGTTGGTTGCGATGATGGCATCGGTGTCGAGTACATCTTCCAGTTTTTTAAAAATGTTTTTTCGTAGTGGTGTACTCCTGCGGCCGCTTTCCGAATGCCGGGTACATTCAATCACCAGGTCGCATCCGGCAAAGTCTTCATATACCAGAGTCGGTGTGATTCGGTTCATAATAATCTTTTTTTCAGAAGGTGTCAACCCCCAGCTGCTGATCTTATGATCCATTATTTTCCCTATCTCGTTTATCACATAATCTATCCTTTCAGGAGATTCATCAAGGAAAACCACTTCCATTCCTGCTGTTGCAGCCTTGTCGATAATTGTTCTTCCCTCCTTGCCGGCTCCAACAACCCCTATCTTTGAGAATAATGGCTTATTTTTGCTTTCTGCAGTGATAGTAAGCCCGTACTCTTCGATAGGTTCTATAATCATTTCATTCATATGTTTTGTAAATTTCTTTAGTTATATAATATCAGACATGCAAGAGTAAAGTCCTAGATTCATTTTAACTGATTGCTTGTCGTTTGGTTTTATATGTTGTTTTTCATTCCAATTGCCTGATTGGAAGCTATAACCACCATTTTGTAAATATCTTCCACCGAGCAGCCTCGTGAAAGGTCGTTCACCGGAGCAGCCATTCCCTGAAGTATGGGCCCTACAGCTTCTGCGTTGCCAAGCCGCTGCACCAGTTTATATCCTATATTACCTGACTCAAGTGTTGGAAATACCAACACATTGGCTTTACCTGCGATGAGGCTTCCAGGTGCTTTTGTCGAGCCAACGTCTGGGACAAGCGCAGCATCGGCTTGTAGTTCACCGTCAATAAGAAGCCGCGGGTCAGTCTCCCGGGCTATCCGTGTTGCTTCGCGTACTTTATCGATCATCTCATGTTCAGCACTTCCCCTGGTGGAAAAGCTAAGCATCGCTACACGTGGCTCAACTCCAGTGAGGCTCTTCATTGTCTGTGCCGATGCAACAGCAATTGAAGCCAGCTCTTCGGCAGTTGGATTTGGCACAACTGCACAATCGGCAAACAGCAGGACTCCGTTCTCTCCGTATTGCGGAGTCTGAGTAAACATGATGAAAGCACCAGAGACCACTTTCACTCCAGGGGAGGTTTTGATAATCTGCAGTGCGGGGCGAAGTACATCGCCGGTAGTGTTTTGTGCTCCCGCAATTTCTCCGTCGGCATCACCGTTCTTTATCATAAGGCATGCAAGGTAAAGTGGGTCTTCTACTAGCATGGCAGCCTGTCCGGGTGTCATCCCTTTCTTTTTGCGCAGTTCCAGCAGCAGGTTTGCATACGACTCTTTTTTGTCGTGCTTTTTCGGATCTATGACAACAGCTTTGTCAATATTTTCAAGTCCGAGTTTTTTTGCAAGTATCTGAATCTCTCCTGGGGCTCCCAGAAGAATGATTTCCGCAATACCGTCACGAATTAATTGATTGGCCGCCGTTAAAGTTCGTTCTTCGGCCCCTTCAGGCAATACGATTCTTTGTTTATTCGTTTTTGCCTTTTCGATCATGCTCTCTAGTAAGTTCATTGTTTATTAATATTTGACTATTTCTTTCAACCTGATTTTCGCAATAACATTTTTCTATTAAACTCTTTTTTCGTTTATCGCCTATCTGAAAAGAATTCTATCGGCAATAATGCAAACTTGTTTGCAGTATGCTATTTTAATAAATAATCAGCGCTCTGCAATGTTGTGAGCAAACTTGTTTGTTTTGAATTTAGTTCAATTTTAACCTGCTGAGTCAAAATAGCGGCATGCTTCTTCTTTGTTTGAACTGAATAACGCATAAATCCCGGCAACGGTATAAATACAGGTAAATTTGCTTTCTGCACTTTGTTTGTCGAAAACATTCAAGCATGTTTGTCCTCTGTTTGTATTGCTTAACTAAATAGATTAATATTTGTTTTGGTTTTCAAATTATGATCAGGATATAATTTCATACAATTAAAGCTATTTATTTTCAAATACACTCATGGAACATCCGCTTGTAAGTGATTCTTATCCTCGTTTCAAAATAAAATGTAATCTCCGCAAAAGTACGAAAAAAAGAGCAGATAAAGTGGCATTTTGTAAGGCAAAAGAGTTGCTGTTACGAGAAGTTTAGAAAATCACACCAAATATATTAAAATAGTTTAAAAACAGAATCAGCATATTGTCACTCCCCAATAAGCCTGTTTCTTTCTAGTACTTTCACAACACGCCCTTTCAGCCGGATTATTTCCTCATCTTCCATCACTTTAAGTGAACGGGCTAGCGATTGTTGCTGTACACCAAAATATTCGGCCAGCTGAGTGCGCGATCGTTACCTCTTTTGATATTTTCAGTAAAACAGATGTTTATGCTGCAATAACATCCACAGGATAGTTGTTTTTGGTGTCATAAATAAAGGCTGGTGTATGGATTAAATAAATGTTATCAGCAACAGTTTTATGGTCCCTGCCGACGGCTGCAGCAGTTACCGATTTTGGCATTCTCCCTTAAGGGAGCAGGGTTGGGAGAAAACCATTTTTATTGTTGAAATCCTGAGTTTTGTCGGATTATTTAATGTGATACAATTCTTTTATTGAATAGGGTCAAGAGATAATTCCCGGATCACAATTTATGGCCTGTGCAGCTCTCTCCATCTTTGTCCTGATCTCTTTAGTGCATAGGTTGCCGATGCTCCCGGCATGGGTATGATGTACTTTTTTAGGAGCCTGGAAGGAACCCTCCTGTACTTCTTTTCCTACCTGCTGATAGGCTTCTCTGAAAGGGACACCCTGCAATACGCGTTTGTTTACCTCTTCTACGGTGAAGAGGTATTCATACCGTGGATCGGAAAGGATATCCTCGTTAACCGAGATATGATCAAGCATAAAGCAGGTCATCTGCAGGAGCTTGTGCAGGGTTTCCAGTGCCGGGAATAGCACCTCTTTCAGCAGTTGATAGTCGCGATGATATCCGTGCGGCATATTAGTTGTCATCAATGTTATTTCATTGGGCAGGCTCTGCAGGCGATTGCTGTGTCCCCGTATTAGTTCCCACACATCGGGATTCTTTTTATGAGGCATAATACTCGATCCAGTAGTAAACTCATCAGGGTATGAGATAAAACCATAGTTACCTGAAAGGTACATACAATTATCAGAGGCAAGTTTGTTAAGTGTGGAAGCAATATTCGCAATGCTTTGGGCAACTATTCGTTCTGTTTTGCCGCGCCCCATCTGGGCGGCGACCACATTGAAGCTCATGGTGGCAAAGCCCAGTTCACGGGTAGTCATTTCACGGTCCAGAGGAAAGGAACTGCCATAGCCTGCTGCCGATCCCAGAGGGTTCTGATCAGCTACCTGCCATGCTGCTGCAAGCGTATGCATGTCATCAACCAATGTCTCTGCATATGCACCGAACCATAGACCGAAAGAAGAAGGCATAGCTATTTGTGCGTGGGTATACCCCGGCAAAAGTGTATCTTTATGCTTTTCACTTAGCGATTGCAAAAGTTCAAACAGCTGAATCACCTCCTCTTTTATATGAAAAATCTCCTCTTTAAGAAAAAGCTTGATATCCACCAGTACCTGATCGTTGCGTGAACGTCCCGAGTGAATTTTTTTGCCTGTATCTCCCAGCCGTTGGGTAAGCATAGCTTCAATCTGTGAATGGATATCTTCGGCATCATCATCGAGGCGGAACTCTCCTTTATCAACCTCTGATAATATATTCTGCAGTTCATTGCGGAGAACTTTCTCCTCACCAGCTTCCAGGAGTCCAATCTTCACAAGCATTTTGATATGTGCCATCGATCCAAGGATGTCATGTTTTGCCAGGCGGAGGTCGAGCTCCCTGTCATTACCCACTGTGAAATCTTCTACTCTCTGATTGGCATCGAAGCCTTTGTTCCATATTTTTGCCATCTCCCTTTATTTTTTTATCGCTTATTTACATCAATATTGTCTGTTTCGTATAGTAGTGAATTTATCCTCCCTTTTAAAAAAAGGTAGAAAACTGTAAATGTTACACCATTAAGTTTTCAATAAAACTGATATATCCGTTGATTCCATCTCCCAGCTCCTCGATCAAAACAAACTCATCGGCCTTGTGTGATCGTTCCGATTCTCCCGGTCCCATTTTCAGGGCAGGACAGGAGATGCGCATCCAGTCCGATGTGGTTGGTGAGGTGTATGTTTCAATGCCCAGCTTATTAGCGCACTGCAGCAAAAGATGACCGGAAGGGGTTGCCGAGCTCCTGTTGGTAAGGGAGCGTGCCTGAAGTACGCTTTTCACTTTCGGTTGCAATATTTCCATGATCTCCTGGTTGGTGTACATCTCTGTGGGGCGTATGTCCACTACAAAGCTGCACTTGCCAGGAATTACATTGTGTTGTGTGCCCGCGCTTATTTGAGTTACGGTTAGCTTTACCTCTCCCATTGAGGGGGAAACCTTCTCGAATTTAACAGATTTCAGTGTGGTGATATCATCCAGAGCAATATACAGGGCATTTATCCCTTCATTCCGTGCGGCATGTCCGCTTATTCCCGTCGCCTCGCCATCAATAACCAGTAGTCCCCGTTCTGCAACTGCAGCCCTCATACCGGTGGGCTCTCCTATGATAGCCATATCCACCTCGTCCGAGAGCTTTTGCCAGAGTAACCGCATGCCATTGGAACCTGAATTTTCCTCTTCCGTGGAAAGGGCAAGCAGAAGGTTGAACGGTAGCGATATTTCATAAAAATGGAGAAAAGTATAAATCATTGATACAACGCTTGCACCCGCATCATTACTTCCCAGGCCGTAAATGTGAGTGATAGAGTGGGGAGGGGTGAAAGGGTTGAATGTGTACCCGGCACCAGGGCGTACAGTATCGATATGTGAATTCAGCATTAAGGTCGGTTTCGACCTGTCATGAAAGGGCTGACGTACAACCAGATTGTTGCCGGCCCGTTCGGGTACTATCCCTTTTTCGCTGAAAAGCTTTGTCAGGAAATTGCTTCGCCGATGCTCTTCACCCGAAAAAGATTGTATCGAAACCAGCTTTCTCAACAGTTCCGTCGCATGTTGTATATAGTCACCCTGCATAATTCAGCTTGAGTTAAATTTATTACGGTTGCAATTTGTTACATTCTATTATTTTATCCCAGGAGTATTGTTCCCTTTTTTGAAAGCAGATTTTTCGCATGCAGAATAACCACTTCCAAAACGCCATCCTCTATTGCTTTGAATGAGTTGTCAAGTTTTGGTATCATGCCGTCTGCAATTATTCCCTGTCGCTTATATGCTTCGCATTCAGCTCTGTTCATAGATTTAACAAGGCTTGCCGGATCGTCCACGTCACGCAGAACTCCCTCTTTCTCGAAGCAGTAATAGAGCGTGGTGCGGTATTTTTTGGAGAGGGCTGTTGCTACAGTATAGGCAACAGTGTCGGCATTGGTGTTTAAGAGTGAGCCGTTCCCGTCGTGTGTGATTGCACAAAAAACGGGGGTGACGGCGCTTTCGATCAGTTGCGAAATAAATTCAGCATTGGCCTTTTCGGGATCCGGATCACCCACAAAGCCGAAGTCGATCGGTACAGGAGAACGTTTGACGGAAGGGATACTATTTCCATCAGCGCCTGACAGACCGATGGCGTTGCATCCAATCTTTTGCAGTGATGCTACAATATTCTTATTTATCCATCCTGCATAGACCATGATAACCAGCTTTAGAGTCTCTTCATCAGTAATACGGCGCCCTTGAACCATTTTCGTCTCAATGCCAAGTTGTTCTGCCATCTTTGAAGCCATCACGCCACCACCGTGTACAAGAGCTTTCCGTCCCTCCAACCGGTTGAAGTCATACAAAAACGCTTCCAGCGATTCAGGATTATCAACAATATTTCCCCCTATCTTAACTATTGAAAGGGGTGCTCTTTTATCTTCCGTCATATTTTGAGAATAAGTATTGATATTCAATCGCATTGCAAATTTAGTCTGCACGCATAGCTTATAGCATTCCCAGCAATATCTCTTTCAATACCACCTGTGCCGAAACCACCCTGTTGGCTGCTTCGGGAATGACAATAGACTGTGGGCTGTCTATTACCTCGTCACTTACAATCATGTTGCGGCGTACCGGCAGACAGTGCATGAAATAAGCATTGTTGGTCAGCGCCATCTTCCGGCTGTCCACAGTCCACTCACGGTTGGTGCTTAAAACCCTGCCATAGTTGGGATCACGGTAAGCTGCCCAGTTTTTCGCATATATAAAGTCGGCATTCTTGTAAGCTTTCTCCTTGTCGTATTCTATTACTGCATTGCCGGTGAACTTCTCATCAAGTTCATATCCTTCGGGATGAGTAATTACAAAATCATAACCGGCAGCGTTCATCCATTCGGCGAACGAGTTGGGAACGGCCTGTGGAAGGGCACGTGGATGAGGGGCCCAGGTAAGTACCACTTTTGGGCGCTCTCTCTTTTTGTACTCCTCTATCGTAATCAGGTCGGCAAAGCTCTGCAGTGGATGACGTGTGGCTGCTTCCATACTGAAAACCGGCTTTCCTGAATATTTAATAAACTGATTCAATATTATTTCGTTGTAATCATCTGCCTTGTTTTCGAAACGGGCAAACGAGCGCACTCCTATCACATCGCAGTAGGAACCCATTACAGGTATCGCTTCAAGAATATGTTCAGGCTTGTCGCCATCCATGACTACTCCTTTTCCGGTCTCGAGTTTCCATGCACCCTGGTTGATGTCGAGCACTATCACATTCATGCCAAGGTTCAACCCTGCCTTTTGTGTGCTCAGGCGCGTGCGCAGGCTTGAGTTGAAAAAGATCATCAGAAGGGTTTTATTTTTGCCAAGCTCCTGGTCGGCAAAAGGACTTCCCTTTACCTGCTTTGCTTTTCGGAGCGCCACAGTAAGGTCGCCGACGTCGTGAACAGATGTAAAGTTTCTCATTTTATGAATATTTTTTTAACTTCTGCCGTGTCTGTCCAATCCCATTTTACGTGATTTGGAAAGTAGTGATGACATTAGTTTTTATATAAATAACTTTTTAGTTCAGTAATAAAAATATCAATCTCTGGTTTCGATATCGTCAAGGGCGGCAATAACCTCATAACGTTATTCCTGGCACCGCCTGTAAAGATATGGCTTTCGAACAGTAGCCGGTTGCGAACGTTGGAATATTGCGGCTGCATATCAACGCCCAGCATCAGCCCACGTCCACGGATCTCTTTTATACCATCAATTGCAGAAAGCTCTTTTTTCAGATAACTACCCATCTCTTCGGCATTTCGCACTAACGATTCCTCTTTTATTACATCCAGCACAGCTATTGCAGCTGCACAGGCAAGGTGGTTTCCACCGAAGGTAGTTCCTAACATCCCTTTCTTTGCTTCAAACGCCGGGGAGACAAGTACTCCTCCTATCGGGAATCCGTTTGCCATACCTTTTGCCATGGTGATAAGGTCGGGCCGGATACCCGATGACTGATGAGCAAAAAAATCTCCGGTACGGCCGTAGCCTGACTGAATCTCATCGAGCACCAGCGGGGTGTTGTACCGGTTGCAGAGTTCACGCAGCCCCTTGAGAAAAGAGTCCTCAGGTGTATAGATGCCAGCTACACCCTGTATCCCTTCAATAATTACAGCTGCTGCATCGCCCTTTATCAATTCTGTCTCTACCGCTTCAATATTGTTAAGCGGGACAAAAGTGACTTCATGGCCGGAATTGAACGGGGACTGAATAGCTGTGTTCTGGGTTACTGCAACTGCACCCGAGGTACGGCCGTGGAAAGCATCGTTGAAAGCTATCACGCGCTTTTTACCTGTGTGAAAAGATGCCAGCTTCAGTGCATTTTCATTAGCTTCGGCACCTGAGTTGCAGAGAAATAGTGAATAGCCGGGATATCCGCATATCTCTCCCAGCTTATCAGCTAGCTCCTGCTGCAATGAGTTTTGTACGGAGTTAGAATAGAAGCCTATCTTCTCAACCTGGCTACTGATGGCTTTTACATACTTCGGGTGGGAGTGTCCGATTGAAATGACCGCATGGCCTCCGTAAAAATCGAGATACTCTGTTCCCTCATTGTCCCATACACGGCATCCTTGCGCCCGTACAGGCTCAATATCCCACAAACTATATACGTTAAATAAGTTCATTTCGTTTTATAATAATAAGAGTATGCTCCCAAAAAACTGAAAATCAGAAATGATTATTTATATCACATTGAATAACAGTATCATCTTTTGCCTTCTTACAATGAAAGAGACTTTCAGGAGGAGACTCATAAAATAGATATTACAATTTTGCACTAAAAAGCAAATAATTATGCTGGCATATTAAAATGCGCTTCCTTTCAACTTCAGCCCCATTGTCTCTTCCAATCCGAACATCAGGTTCATATTCTGTACCGCTTGTCCCGAAGCACCCTTAACCAGATTGTCAATTATGGAGGTGATATGGATATATCCGTTGTGAAACTCAATATGTAACAGCCCCTTATTGGTATTTACAACCTCTTTGAGAGAAACCGGCACATCAGAAACGAACACAAAGGGAGATGTTTTGTAAAACTCTTTGTACAACCTGATTACTTCTGATTCAGTTGTTGTGCTGTTGAATTTTGTGTAAACACTGGCAAAGATGCCTCTGGCAAAATCTCCCCTCATGGGTACGAAGTTGATCTGTGGCAATCCTTGGCTGCCGGCGTTAATCAACGTGTTTCTGATCTCTTCCAGATGCTGGTGAGTAAAAGGTTTGTAAACAGAAATATTGCTATCCCGATAACTAAAGTGGGTTGTTTCACCTGGCCTTTTGCCAGCGCCTGTAGAGCCAGTGATGGCATGTACATGAATTTCGTCTGTTAACAGCTGCTTTGATGCTAGCGGCAATAAAGCTAGCATGATTGACGTGGCAAAACAACCTGGGTTGGCAACATTGCCTGCTTTGCGCAGTTTCTCCCTGTTCAGTTCACACAGCCCGAAAACGAACTCCCTGTCTTTAAACAGTGGCTTGTTGCGAAAATCGTTTCCAAGGTCAATAATCTTGCACCGTTTAGGTACATTGTTCATTTCCAAGAAGTTTCGCGACAATTCATGTCCCAGGCATAGAAAAATTAGATCTGGGTTGATAAAAGTATGGCTGAACACCATATCGGTTTCACCTAGCAGGTCGCGGTGGATCTCCGCAACCTGCATACCCGCCGAGGTGGTGCTTATAACCGATTCTATGTTCGCTTCAGGGTGGCGCAGCAGGATACGCAGCAGTTCACCTGCCGTATAACCAGTTCCTCCTGCAATACTTACATTAATCATTGTCGTGAATGGTATAATATATTTTTAACGGATTGGCAGTAACTTTCGTAAATCCCACTACATCCTCTCCCGAAAACGATTTGTTTGTCTCTCCGTACTCACCGAATCTTGGGCTCATAAGATCATAATCACTTGAGCAGCCTAAAACCGCGAAATGATAGGGGCGCAGTTCCACCTCCACTTCACCCGAGACAAATTTCTGTGTATCGTTGAGGAATGTTTCAATATTACGCATAACCGGCTCCAGGTACTGAGCTTCATGCATCAGCTGGCCATACCAGTTGGAAAGCTGATCTTTCCAGTAGAGCTGCTGCTTGGTAAGAACATGCTTCTCGAGCAGGTGATGAGCCTTTACAATAATCAGTGGTGCCGGCGCTTCGAAGGCTACGCGCCCTTTTGTTCCAATAATGGTGTCGCCCACATGCACATCGCGACCGATACCATATTTCGAAGCTTTCTGATGCAAGGCGTGTATCAGATTTACGGGATTCATCTTCTCTCCGTTCAGAATGAGAGGCTCTCCCTTTTCAAAACCAATTGTAATTCGTTCAGTACCCCAGTCGGTAACCTGCGACGGGTAGGCCTCTTCGGGCAGTACTCCCGACGATTTAAGAGTCTCCACACCTCCTACGCTTGTTCCCCATATACCCTGGTTGATTGAGTATTTAGATTTCTCCCAGGAGAAGTCGAATCCCTTCTCTTTCAGATAATCTATCTCCTGCTGGCGCGAAAGTGCCAGCTCTCTGATGGGAGCAATTATTTTTACTTCAGGTGCAAGCACTTCAAACACCAGGTCGAAACGTATCTGGTCGTTTCCGGCACCGGTACTCCCGTGTGCAACGAAATCGGCATTCAGTTTTTTTACATGCTCCATTACTGCCATAGCCTGAAAGAATCGCTCCGAGCTTACAGACAAAGGATAAGTGTTGTTTTTTAACACATTCCCGAATATCAGGTACCTGATGCCTTTTGCATAATAATCATCAACAGCATCAATGCATGTGTGTGATGTGGCACCCAGTGTGAGAGCACGCTCTTCAATGCGTTTCGACTCATCATCGGAGAAGCCTCCGGTATTAACTATTACCGTATGTACTTCCAGCCCTTTTTCGTTAATGAGCCATGGTACACAGAACGACGTGTCCAGGCCGCCGCTGAATGCTAAAACTACTTTTTGTTTCATTTTTTAAACATTTTATTTGCTTTTCTTCTCTTAATAACCGGTTTCACCACTTTTTTTGCGAAGGGGCTCGCCTGCACCGCCGGCTGTGTCTTCGAATCGTAAAGAAGTCCGGTACAAAGGCACATTTTATAGTTGTTGCGTTGCAGGATATCGTAGTTCCTGCAACCCTGGCATCCTTTCCAAAACTCTTCATCGTCGGTTAGTTCTGAGAAAGTGACTGGTTTGAATCCCAGCTCGGTATTCATTTTCATCACCGCCAGGCCGGTGGTTATACTGAATATTTTGGCGTTTGGATAAAGCCTTCGTGATAGATCGAAGATTTTACGTTTGATCCTCTTTGCCAGCCCCTGATTACGGTAGTCGGGATGCACCACCAACCCCGAATTTGCCACAAACCGTTTGTGGCTAAACGTCTCAATGTATGAGAATCCCACCAGTTTATCGCCATCGAGGGCGATTACTGCCTTGCCTGCTTCAATCTTTTCAGCAACATATTCTGCACTGCGTTTTGCAATGCCTGTACCCCGGGCTTGTGCCGATTCATAAATTAAATCGCAAATCTCCTGCGCATAACCTATGAAGTTGCTGTTTGCTATATGAATTTCTACATTCATCCTAAAACAATAATAATAATAATAAAATAAATTGATATTTGTTGTTACAAGTAACCTTTTGGCGAAAAAAGATAAAAGGAGAGGATACAGACAAAATATTGCCTGTATAATTTAAAAGCATCGTCGGACTAAGTCTGTTGCTTTACGGAAGTGTGTATGTTTAAATAACATTTTCATCGGACTGCAAAAGTAATCATTATATTTATAAATAGTGGTATTATTGAGAAAATCTTTTCTTGTAAAGGATGAAAAACAATATCAAACTGTTTTTTTGGCTTATAAAAAAAGCAAAAAATGCGTTAATTGAGTTGTCTTTTTGATGCTTTTGTTTTATTTTTGATTTCCGAACTACAATAATTACTTCTTATCCCATGGTGCTACGTGACTTTAATTTTTCTGAAGTTCACCCATTATGGTAACGTTTAAAAATATGGAAACAATCAAATATAGAAATTATATCTTGCGGAATTATACAGATATACCACAATTAAGTTCATTAAGCAAAGATGAAAAGGAGGCTATCGAAGTTGTAGGCCAAGTGCTGCCTTTTAAATCTAATAACTATGTTGTGGAGCAGTTGATAAACTGGAATAATGTGCCGGAAGATCCTATCTTCACCCTTACTTTCCCAAGAAAAGAGATGCTTTCGAAAAATCATTACTCGCAGGTTAAAAAACTGCTTTATGCAGATGATGAACCGGGATTAAAAAATAAAGTTAACGAAATTCGCATGGAGCTTAATCCCAATCCTGCCGGACAAAGTTACAACGTTCCTGCTTTAGATGGTATCAGGTTGCACGGTATTCAGCACAAATATCGCGAGACAGTGCTCTTTTTTCCTAGCCAGGGTCAAACATGCCATGCATATTGCACATTTTGTTTCCGCTGGCCGCAGTTCATCGGGATGAATGAATTGAAGTTTGCAATGAAAGAGGCCGGTCTTCTTCACAAATATCTTCTTACACACACTAAGGTTACCGATGTGCTTTTTACAGGTGGTGATCCGCTTACTGCAAAGGCAAACATTATTTCTGCATATATTGAACCACTGCTGACAAAAGAATTTTCACATATACGGAATATCCGTATAGGTTCAAAGACGCTGTCCTATTGGCCCTATCGGTTTCTGACGGACAAGGATGCAGACGATTTGTTACGTCTTTTCGAAAAAGTAAAAAAAGCTGGCAAACATCTTGCTTTTCAGGCTCATTTCAATCATCCGGCAGAACTTTCTACCGATGCTGTGAAGCAGGCTGTGGAAAGGATACAGAATACAGGTGCACAGATAAGGACACAATCGCCGCTCTTACGTCATATTAACGATGATCACGTTATATGGGGCGACATGTGGAAAGAGCAGGTGGCGCAGGGCATGATTCCCTATTATATGTTCATAGCGCGTGATACTGGCTCAAAAGCATTTTTCGAAGTTTCACTGGAAAAAGCGTGGAATATATTCCGTAAAGCTTATCGTAGTGTTAGCGGTGTTTGCCGTACTGTACGCGGCCCAAGCATGAGTGCCGACCCGGGTAAAATTCAGATTATGGGTATTACAGAGGTAAGAGGGGAAAAAGTGTTTGTACTTAGGTTCCTTCAGTGTCGTAATCCCGACTTAGTGGATATTCCTTTTTTCGCCGCGTATGATAAAAAAGCTACCTGGTTTAATGAGTTAAAACCAGCTTTCGGTGAAAAATATTTTTTTTATCAGAAGAATAATCAGCTGAAGAAAAATGAGAAGAACACAGATATTATATTTTAAAAGTGTTCTTTTACCCCTGATTATTTCAATTTATCAACAAAAAGATCAACGTTTTAAATAATTAACACATTATTTACCGATTTATTATTTATTTTGCTGTTTAAACTGGATTGTTTTCATTAAGTAATGAGCAGATTGTGTATTTGTTTATATAAGCCACATTGAAAAAATGATGCCAGCTGTAAATTGAAAATTATGGGTAGAGTTATTGCTTTGGCGAATCAAAAGGGAGGAGTGGGAAAAACCACTACTACGATTAATCTTGCAGCTTCGCTTGCTGCTTTGGAGAAAAAAGTCCTGGTAGTTGATGCCGATCCTCAGGCAAACGCCTCTTCAGGTTTAGGTATTGATATTAAAAAAACCACCTACACCATTTATGAGGGATTGATCGGCAAATGTTCTTCAAGGGAGGCTGTGCAACAAACCCCCTTTGAAAACATCGATATCATCTCATCACATATAAATCTGGTGGGAGCAGAACTGGAGATGGTGCAGATGGATAACAGAGAGAAAAAACTTCGAGACCTGTTGCTCCCTCTTAACAACGACTACGATTTTATATTGATCGATTGTTCTCCCTCGTTGGGCATAATTACCGTGAATGCACTTACAGCAGCCGATTCTGTTCTGATACCTGTTCAATGTGAATACTTCGCACTTGAAGGGTTAAGCAAACTGTTGAATACGATAAAGATCATTAAGTCAAAACTAAATACCAAGCTCGAGATAGAAGGCTTTGTTCTAACTATGTATGATTCGCGTCTTCGACTTCATAACCAGATTTATGAAGAGGTTAAGCATCACTTTAAAGAGTTGGTTTTCACTACCGTTATTCAACGCAACATTACACTAAGCGAGTCGCAGAGCCATGCTATACCGGCTTTGATGTATGATGCAGGATCAAGGGGAGCTGTCAATCATATGCAACTTGCCCAGGAGCTAATCGAAAAAAATTCATAACTTTGTGCACTTTGGTTTTTATGTTTGTTATTTGAATTATCGATTTAGAAAAGCATAGACCGGAAAATTATCAGGGTATATATTATGGCGAAAAAGAATGCATTAGGAAGAGGATTGGATGCTTTGATCACTTTTAACGATGGTGAGACAAAGGGCTCTTCTTCTATCAGTGAGGTGGAGTTGGGTAAGATTATTCCCAATCCCGATCAACCACGCCGGGTGTTCGATGAGGACGCATTGATAGAGTTATCGGCTTCCATAAAATCCATTGGCGTTATTCAACCCGTTACTTTAAGAAAACTGGATGAAGACGAATATCAGATTATTGCCGGAGAGCGTCGCTACCGCGCTTCACAGCTGGCAGGGTTGTCAACAATACCGGCCTATATAAAAACGGTTGATGATGATGATATAATGGAAATGGCGCTGATTGAGAATATTCAGCGTGAAGACCTTAACTCAATTGAGATTGCACTTGCTTATCAAACTCTTATAGACACAATGTCTCTTACACAGGAGCAACTGAGCGAGAGAGTGGGTAAAAAAAGGGCTACTGTTGCCAATTATCTGCGACTTTTGAAGCTTCCTGCCGAAGTGCAAATGGGGGTAAAAAACAAGAAGATTGATATGGGGCATGCCCGTGCACTAGTTACAATGAACGATCCTGTGGCACAGCTCTCGCTTTACAATCTGATTCTCGATGAGGAGTTATCGGTACGGAAAGTGGAAACAATTGTGAGGGAATTCAGTGACGGGGAACCCATTCCTAAGTCGATCTCTTCAGGTGGCAGCAAGTCACAAAAAAGGAAACCTGCGGTAAAACAGATGCTACCTGACGATTTTGACGCTTTAAAACAGCACCTTTCCTCCTATTTTAAAACCGATGTGCAGTTCACCCTCAACAAACGGGGAAAAGGGAAGATCACTATTCCATTTGAGTCGCCAGAAGATCTGGAGCGTATTATAGTGATGTTTGATAAAATGAAAAAATAGGCCGATGATGAAGCTTGCCCCTGTTCTTGTATGCCTGTTCTCTGTTTTTTGTTATGTCAAAGCCTATTCGCAGATTAATTTACTGCAACAGCGACAGGATTCGGCTCAAGTTATTATTGAGGATTCAGTGAAGGCTATCCGGCCTTCTGACACATCCACTCTTACTGTGCCGCAGCAAACAGTGGTTACGGCAAGCATAATTACCAAAGATTCAGCTGTGCATGTTAAGGAAGATACCATTAAGTTTAGAGATAGCTTCTTGATTGATGGCTCCACCAGTGACTCTTTTTTCACACCTTCATACCGGTTTAAGCCAACACCGCGAAAAGCAGTTATCTTCTCGGCATTGTTCCCCGGATTAGGACAGATATATAACAGGAAGTACTGGAAATTGCCAATTTTGTACGGAGGCTTTGTCGGATTTACGTATGCTATCACCTGGAACAATGGGTATTACCGTGATTACCTGGGAGCATATCAGGATATCATGGATGATAACCCTGATACCAACCGTTGGCATAACATGCTGCCATATGGCCAGGATCCTGCAACTACAGATATACGTTGGTTTACTGATGTTTTGAAACAGCGTAAGGACTATTATCGCTATTACAGAGATTTTAGTATTATTGGAACATTTGCCTTGTATCTGATAGCTATTGTGGATGCATATGTAGATGCCCAGTTGTTTGATTTCGACATAAGCCCCGATTTGTCAATGCGTGTGGCACCGGTGATGGTTAAAGACGAGAGGTACGGTTATAATGGAAGCTCATCATTGGGAGTGCAGTGGAGTTTTAATTTCTAACTATTTAAATGTCAACTCCATATTTTAAGGAGTGGTAATCTTATCTTATGAAGAAAAATTTATTAGTTACACTGATATGTTTGTTGATTAGTGCTGCACTGACAGCTCAGGAAAACGGCCATGCAACCTCCAGGGAAATAAAAGACAACGAGATTGTTTATCCCGAAAGTATGACTGAAAAGCTTAGTGACCTGCTGCACAACTGGCAGCTCGATCTCTCAAAAGCAAATGTTGATTGTAAACGTGGGGAGAATGTTACTTTTCACGATACTGTTTTTATAAAAAGGCTTTACCAGTTGCCGACGGTGATGGAGGTCTCGTTCAACAGCGTGGTGAAAAACTATATCGAGATGTATGCCATCCGGAAAAGGGAGCAAGTGGCATATATGCTTGCCCTGGGGGACTACTATTTTCCTATGTTTGAACAGGCTTTGGACAGGCATGGCCTGCCTCTGGAACTGAAATACCTGCCGGTCATTGAGTCGGCACTGAATCCGGTTGCTGTATCACGTGCCGGTGCTACAGGGCTGTGGCAGTTTATGCTTCGTACCGGTAAAGGATATGGGTTGGAAGTAAACAGCCTGGTCGATGAGAGGAGGGATCCTTACAAGGCCACTGAGGCTGCAGTACAATATCTGAAGGATCTGTACGCTATTTATGGGGACTGGAACCTGGTCATCGCAGCATACAACTGCGGACCGGGCAGTGTGAATAAAGCTATAGCCCGAAGTGGTGGAAAACATGATTATTGGGAAATATATTACCTTTTGCCACGAGAGACAAGAGGGTATGTTCCTGCCTTTATTGCAGCCAATTACATTATGAATTATTATGCAGACCATAACATCTGCCCGGTACACCTTTCAGGTGCAAACACTGCATTGGATACGATTCAGGTAAATGAGCGGATCCATTTCGAGCAGATTGCAGGGGTGCTTGATCTGCCCGTAAGCGAGTTGAGAAGGCTTAACCCGCAGTTCAAGAAAGATATTATTCCCGGTAACTTCAAACCATATGCTTTGGTGCTTCCCACTGAAAAAATGTATTCTTATATCGATAAAAATGACTCGATAGTAAATTTTGAAAGAGGAAGATTTCTTACTCACAGAGTCAACACCGAAAACTATCTGAACGGATCGGTATCTTCAGGGTCGGGAAATACGGCAAACATTTACTACCGTGTGAAAAAGGGGGACAACCTTTCTGCCATTGCCGGGAGAAACGGCATTACCCTGGCACAGCTTAAATCATGGAACGGGCTTAAATCAGACAGACTGAGTATTGGAAAACAGCTGATAGTGGGCAAACGGGCAGAGGAAATATCCAAAACCGAAAATGCAGAACAGGTATCCACAGAGGCATCAGAAGCCTCTGCCGGCGTTACACGCACGGAGAATCTATATTATCGGGTAAGAAAAGGAGATACACTTGGAAAAATTGCACAGCGTAATGGTGTGAAAGTGTCTCAAATTCAGTTTTGGAACGGGCTGAGCTCAACAAGAATAGGAATTGGAGACCAGTTGATAGTGGGTAAAAAAGTGGTGCCAGTTCCTGAAGTAAAGCCAGAAGTGGGAAAACAAGAATATTCGCGTGCAGAGGATTCAGGAGAGGGAAGCAGTGTTATATCAAATTACTTGAAAGAGCAGATCGGTAAAAAGGATTGCAGCCTCTCCGCTGATAACCTGGTAAAGGGTTCAGATGAGAATGGCGAGGCGGTACAAGTGGTTATTGATGATGAAGATCGCATTAATCAACTAATGGACAGAGTGGCTGAAGAGGGGCAGGAAGAAGCACCGGAAGAGGGTGAAAAAGCAACCACTGCCGAAGTGAGCCGGTATAATTAGTCCGGTCTTGTTACATAACCAGTACTTTTCTCGATCTTGTTATACCATCAATAGTTTTTACCTTTACAATATAGACTCCTCCGGGCAGGTGTCCCGATGAATAGGAGACTCTGTTTATACTTAGATCTGCCTTTTCATGATAGATTTTCTGTCCCGAAGAGTAATATATTTCCCATTCAATTATGTCGTAGTTCGATTCTATGAATATCCTCTTCACCTCCCTTGAATGATATGCTGTAAGTATCGGCTCTTCCTTCTCAGGTGTAACAGCTACGGATTCCTTCCCTGATGTATAGGGAATAATCATGAATGAGGTATTAACTGGATTTTCAATGTTTTCTGACGATCTTACCCAACCCATACTGTTTCTCATCCAGGAAGTGCAGATCATTCCGGAACCAATTTTTCTGGGTTCAATGTTGAAGGCTGAGAAGCCGTCAGCTATTCCTTTTGTTTCATAGTAGGAGATATAAAATCTGCCAGAGACGGTTACAGGATTGATGAATTTTATGTAGTTTTCCACACTGTGCCTCATATCGCGTGGTGCAACCGGGAAACCTGAATTACTGAAAAACATGAAACCGTAATTAAAAGGCTGTTCATATAGCAGCCTTTCAGGGCCGTTTTCGCCTGAGTAGACCCTTATACGAATGTTCATGTTCAGGATTTTGTCTGTTGCCGGAGATGATATAAACACACCTTGGAGCCGGGTATCGGCTTTTGCAGAAAACTCTTCTGCAAACTCACTGTACCCGTATGTGTTGTTTGTAGCAAACATAGGGATGGACTGAAAATAGGACTGCAATATTTTTTCATCATAAATAAAGTTATGGCTCCTTGTGAGCGGACTGTTGGCGTTTGGATTATACCCATCCATTTGCGTTGCTTGCGAATTTACCGGGTCAAGGTAATAACTGATAGGGTTTGGATTATTAAGCGATCCCTGAACATTCCAGAATCTGTAAAGAGAGGCATATATATCGGGGCCACGTGGTGATGAACACTGAGAGACACCTCCTGTGAGTGTGCCGACAATTCTTTTATCTCTGTCCAGCAGCGGAGATCCTGACGAGCCACCTTCGGTTGAGCCTGTATCCCATTCATTAATCACCCAAAAAGAGTTAGGTTCCATATTGTATTTAGGATCATCAAATGATCCGATGCTCAGAGACCTTGTTCCGATAGCAACTTTCTTTATACCCCCGTTAGGATGATGCAATCCATGAAAGGGTGCAGAAGGAGCAGTGTTTGTATTCCATCCCAGGTAGTATGGCTGGTACTCTTTTGGTGGGGCTTGTTTCAGTTTCAAAAGTGAGATATCGTGCCGTTCACTGATAAGTACCGAATCGGCCGAAGCCATTGTCATTTGCAGAGGGCCCCGGATATCAGTGGAGCAGACAGGTGAGTTATAATTGAAAAAGGCGACAATGCTGCCAGCAACGAGATCATATTTTCTGTTTGCAAGGAATGATGCATTATAGTCTTTGTTAAGGCAGTGGGTGGCAGTTATTAAATATGGTATTAACTCATCAGATGTATTGTTTATAAGAGAACCGGTGCAGTAGGTCGTTCCGTTAATAATAAGCGCAACAATGCCGCTGCCAGGCTGAATATTCTCCGGGTAACATACTAAATTGGGATGACAGCTCTGTTCCGGGTCCCTTGGTTCTGTAGCCCTGAAAATACCCATAAAATCGTGATTTACCTCACCTATCTCAATCTCTCCGCTGAATGTTGCATCCTGCGGCTCCTGATACTCCACAATTAACTCATCTCCTCCAAGGGGTTGAACAGGGAGCATGTTTAATTCTGTGTTGTTTTTCTCGGTATAAGATCCCAGTACTTCTGTCTGACCTGAGTTATAGATAAACACTTTTGCTCCAGCTGGAAGCTTGAATTTAGAGAAAAATATATTCAGGGAGTAAGCTCCTTTCGAGCGGATGCCGACACGCCACACTTTCATGCCTCCAGCAGAGAAAATGATACCTGAATTGTCGGGTCTAAGGTGTACGTGAAATTTATGAGCAAACTCAAGGCTTTTGAATTTAGACCGATCCTGTTCTGAGCGCCTTAATGCTGCCTGCGTATCAAAAGAGGGCATCTCAATGAAAAAATCCGTTGCCGGAGCAATAGCGCGTGCGCCAGCATCAGCATGGAATGGAAGTGGCATCCCTCCATAGCTTATCTGCCCTGAAACAGTGTACGGGAATAGAGAGATGAAGAAAAGGAAAAGGTTCTTCAGGCTGGGTATTACAGTGTATATGTTAGGTCTCATTAAAAACAGATACAAATTCAAAAAATAAATTGTTATTGCAAATGTAAGGTTTTTTAAGAAATAGAGCTATTTTTGCATCGAATAATTTTATCTCATAATGTTTAATTTGAAAAAATTCCTTGACGAGAAATCCAATCAGTATAATCAAGTCTCATTTATAGAAAATGATCCTATTTCAATTCCCCACTTATTTTCTGCAAAAAAAGACCGCGAAATAATTGGCTTCTTTGCTGCAACACTTGCGTGGGGACAGAGAAAAACGATTATTTCAAAATGTAAAGAGCTTGTTGAGAGGTTTGGAAACGAACCCTACCGGTTTATTATGGAACACAGCGACCGGGATCTGAAAAATCTGCTTGGTTTTAAACATCGCACCTTTAACGATACCGATCTGCTTTACTTTGTAAGTTTCTTACATCATCATTATACCATTTATGACAGTCTTGAAGATGCATTTCTTAACGGAGGAATGTTCATCTCTATTGAAAAATCACTCATCAGTTTTGAACAAGCGTTTTTCAATCATCCTGACGCACCTGCACGTACCAGGAAGCATGTGGCAACTCCTGCCCGCAACTCTGCCTGCAAGCGGTTGAATATGTTCCTGCGGTGGATGGTGCGAACCGATAGTAACGGTGTGGATTTTGGCCTTTGGAAAAGGATTCCGCAGAGTGAGCTTATTTGCCCCGTTGATTTGCATGTCGACAGAACCGCACGGAGCTTGGGGCTGATTACCCGTAAACAGACTGATTGGAAAACAGCAATTGAGCTTACCGAAAACCTGAGGTTGCTTGATCCTGACGATCCGGTAAAATATGATTATGCCCTTTTCGGATTATCTGTATCGGCGGACTCCACCCGTTAACACTATCTTCCGGGTGAAAACAAATTTGCAAACAGTTACCAGTTCTCAATTGCATCTACCAGTTCTCAATTGCATCGCGCTCTGGATATTCAATTTTTGTCGGCCTTTTGGAAGAGGCAGTTACAGGCTGCCTCCATATTCCATTAAATAGGCTTTGATGAATTCATCCAGGTCGCCATCCATCACCCCATTTACGTCTGATGTCTGGTAGTTGGTACGGTGGTCTTTCACTCGCCTGTCATCAAAGACATAACTGCGAATCTGTGATCCCCATTCTATTTTCTTTTTGCCCGCCTCAATGGCAGCTTGAGCTGAGCGGCGCTTTTCAAGTTCCATCTCGTAAAGCTGTGACTTAAGCAGTCGCATAGCGTTTTCACGGTTGCCCATCTGCGAACGGCTCTCGGTATTCTCAATCACTATCTCCTGCTCTTCACCTGTATCGGGGTCTTTGTATAGATAATGCAACCTGACACCGGTCTCCACCTTGTTCACATTCTGTCCTCCTGCTCCCGAAGAGCGGAAGGTGTCCCAGCTTAAGTTCGCCGGATTTACTTCTATCTCTATAGTATCGTCAACCAGAGGAACAACGAATACCGAAGCAAAGGATGTCATACGTTTACCCTGTGCATTATAAGGGGATACACGCACGAGTCTGTGAACACCGTTTTCACTTTTCAGGAAGCCATAGGCCAGATCGCCCTCCACCTGCAGGGTTGCGGTCTTGATACCTGCATCATCGCCATCCTGCCAGTTGGTTACAGTGGTCTTATAATTTTTGTCCTCACACCATCGCTGGTACATTCGGAAAAGCATGGAGGCCCAGTCCTGGCTCTCTGTCCCGCCAGCACCGGCATTGACCTTTAAAACGGCGCCAAGCTGATCCTCTTCACGCCGAAGCATGTTTTTAAGTTCCAGGTCCTCAATTATTTTGAGGGCTTTTGCATAAATGACGTCTGCCTCCTCCTCAGATACAACACCTTCCTTCATAAAGTCATAAGCAAGCTGCAGCTCATCCACAGCAGCCTTTACCTCGTTGTAGGCATTAAGCCAGAATTTTAGTTCCCTTACCACTTTCATCTGTGCTTCTGCCGCTTTGGTGTCGCTCCAGAAATCGGGTGACTGGGTACGCAGCTCTTCCTCTTCAAGCCGGATGCTTCTTGCATCTACGTCAAAGATACCCCCTCAGCGCTTTCTCGCGCTCCAACAAATCTTTCAGTTGTTCTGCAGTAATCATATTGTTTTAATTTTATATTTCAACACACTAGTCTCCGATAATAAAAAGATCGGCAATAATTGAGCAGATTGAGCTTATAAGTGCCACTAGAATTCAGCGTTTTACAAGTCAATGTAAATCCATTTCTATAATTCAGCATTTAGGCTGAATTCAAGTTCATTTACTCTTATTTCGACTGCAACCGGCACAATTACAATATAATATAATATATTATTTTGTTTGGTTTTTTAACAGGACCATAATGGTTTCAGCATACAAAAATAAGTAAAAGATGGGAAACAACATCATTTAAAGTTTTCCATTATTAAACAACGGACCCCGATTTTTAAGACTCTCGAAGTAATCAACTCTTAATCAGACAGAATAGTCAAAGTGTCTCCTGCCATCAATATGGGGCCTAAATGTGGATTCCAGGACTTTAGTTGTTCTATGGAGCAATTGAATTGTCGTGATATTGAATAGAGCGTTTCGCCCATTTTAACGGTGAGCTTTAGGGGACCGTCCTCGCCTATTTTAATTACTGCAGGCTTGGGAACTATCACTGAGTCTTCTCTAAGGGCGACACAGATATCAGCTTTAAAAACAGTGCCACTTTCAGGGCCATCTCTTCTGCTGTCAGATTGGCTCCTCCCGGGAGAGGAATTTTCATGCGTATTGGCCTGTAAAAGAGTTACGTGATTATTGCTGCTATTGTTTTGGCCTGACATATGTATATCATCAAAAACTGTTTCAGCTGGCTCTCCCGCTTTACCTGATAATGCTGACTGAGCATTCTGTATTTCTGGCCCTTCATTTGATGCTGCTGGATTAAATACTATGCTTTTCTTCTTTTTAGACTGATTTTGTTGTTCAGTATAAACCGGGTTCTCATTCAGAACCCTTCCTCCGCGAATATAGCGGGAAGCATAATATGGCTCGGTCGACCTTGATATTATAACCCCGTTGTTGGTGGATGCATGAAGAAATGTGAAGTGCCCTTTGCCAAGCACATCTTTTACAATCCCTACATGTCCCACGTTGCCGTTATGAGAACGACCCTCGAAGAACACCAGGTCGCCCGGCCGTAATTCTTTTCTGTCATCTATTCCGGGAAACTGCCTGTACTGGCCGGATGAACTCGGGCTAAGGCTGTATCCGAATTCACGAAAGACAAAAGATGTAAAGCCTGCACAATCGAACGCGTTGGGACCTTTTCCGGCGTACCTGTATGGCCTGTTCAGATACTTCATGCCATAGCCTAGAATATGCTTCTGCAATGGAGTGTCAGCCTTAGGGTAAGAGACGTTTATTTTTCGTGCTACGCAAGATGCCAGCAGGGATGATATAAATATGAGTAACGCGATTTTTTTGTACATCACTTTAAAGATATCTCTTTAGACTTTCGATTTACACATGCGAAAGTAAGGAAAATCAGGCAAATAAATTGAACTTGTATCTTTTATTTAACAATAAATAGTGTTGTTTTGGACACTCCTTAACATAAATGGAGGTGAATGCGGCTGTTTTTTTGTATTTTTGGGCATCAAAATATTATTATGCTGCAACTGAAAAATATTATCTTCGATTTTGGCGGTGTGCTGATAGACTGGAATCCTGCATATCTTTACAGAAAAGTTTTTAATAAAGAGGAAGAGATGAATTATTTCCTTGATAATGTTTGTAAGCCGGATTGGAATGTACTGCAGGATGCAGGCAGGCCTCTGGCAGAAGCTACAGCTATGAAACAACAGGAGTTTCCCCGGTATAAAGAGGAGATAGCCATGTTTTACGGCCGCTGGGGGGAGATGTTAGGAGGTACGTTCGAAGAAAATATTAGGCTGATTAAACCTCTAAAAGAGAAATACAAGATCTACGGACTTACCAACTGGTCGGCCGAAACCCTTCCGATAGCTATGGAGCGTTACGATTTCTTCCGCGATATGGATGGAATGGTTGTCTCGGGAGAAGAAAAACTGGTTAAACCCGATAAAAAACTGTATCAGATTTTACTGGACCGATATTCCATCAAACCTTCCGAATCGTTATTTATTGATGACAACATCGAAAATGTGAAGGCTGCAAAAGCTATGGGATTCCACACCATCCACCTGACTGAAGATGTGAACCTGGAACAAGAATTGAAAAATAAAATGGTTCTTTAGCATTTAATCACCAAAGTCACGCTATTTGCATATCAATTATACTGAGAGCCTGAGTTGAAATATTAAAACCTGCAGAGCACATTTATTAGCCCTGTGAAATTTACTTAAGAAACATATATTCAGATTATTATTTTGTCTGTTTTTTGTGTCGGCTCAAGTGTGTTGGGTCAAGTCTTTATAACAAGTCATTTGCTAGTATTAATTCTTTTAGATTGCCATAGGCCTAAATAATTCAAGTTTCGTATGTTAAGTATTAAAATAAATATTCACTGAAATGATTTAATGATGAAGGGTCAATAATAACACATTTTAACTTTTAGTCGGGACTATCTGTTTATATTATTACTAACTTTGCAGCCGATAAAACAATGTGGAAAGATTTGAACTGCTTGCAACCACAGAAAAAAATGCTAAAACGCTTTACCGCATTTCCCTTTCTCTTATTTGCTACAGTTCATCAAATTTACAATTATAAATGAACTATTTATTTACCTCCGAATCGGTGTCCGAAGGGCACCCCGATAAAGTAGCCGATCAAATATCGGATGCTTTGCTTGATGAGTTTCTGGCATATGACCATAACTCAAAAGTAGCTTGCGAAACTCTTGTAACCACTGGTCAGGTGGTACTGGCAGGAGAAGTAAAATCCCGTGCATATGTAGATGTAGCAGAAGTGGCGCGACAGGTAATAGCCAATATTGGGTATACGAAAAGTGAATATCGCTTCGAAGCTCTTTCTTGCGGTGTTTTTTCAAGTATTCACGAACAATCAGATGATATCAACCGTGGTGTTGATCAAAAGTCGGACCCCATGGACCAGGGAGCCGGCGACCAGGGAATGATGTTCGGTTATGCTACCAATGAGACCCAGAATTATATGCCACTGCCGCTCGATTTAAGTCATGCCTTGCTGCAGGAACTGTCGAATATTAGGAAAAATGAACCTGAACTTATGCCTTATCTTCGTCCCGATGCAAAGTCACAGGTCACTGTGGAGTACAATGAAGACGGTGTGCCTCAACGTATCGATACTATAGTGATTTCTACACAGCATGATGAGTTTGAGAAGCCAAGGGGTAACACGAAAGAAGATGCCCTTGAGGCTGACAGAAAGATGCAGAGCCGTATCAAGTCAGATGTGAAGACAATACTGATTCCACGTGTTCAGGCTCAGTACAGAGGAAGGAAAGATATACAAAAACTTTTCGATGGAAATATAACCTATCATGTGAATCCTACGGGGAAATTTGTTATTGGCGGGCCACATGGCGATACCGGGTTGACCGGCCGCAAGATAATTGTAGATACCTATGGCGGAAAAGCACCTCACGGTGGTGGAGCATTTTCGGGAAAAGACCCCTCTAAGGTGGATCGTTCAGCAGCATACGCGGCACGGCATATAGCCAAAAATATGGTAGCTGCCGGTGTTGCTTCTGAGGTCCTTATTCAGGTTTCTTATGCCATAGGCGTTGCAGAACCAATGAGTATTTATGTTAATACCTATGGCAAAAGCAATGTTAAAATGTCGGATGCAGAGATTGCAAAAAAGGTAAAAACCTTGTTCGACTTGAGGCCCAAAGCTATTGAACAGCGACTCAAACTGCGTAACCCAATCTATCTTGAGACAGCCTCTTACGGACATATGGGACGTGAGTCTCGTGTGGTGAAAAAGGTGTTCAATTCACGTTATATGCCCGAGCCGGTGATAGTTTCAGTAGAGCTTTTTACATGGGAGAAGCTTGACTACGTTGATAAGATCAGGAAAGAGTTTAATTTGTAAAATCGTGGCTCAGGGATATTTCCGGGGTTTTAGATGATTTATTCCTGCCTCGCCTGATTGGTTTTGGCTTTGCTTGACTGATCTTGTTTTTGAATGACTTATTCATGCCTGGCTTGATTTTTTTTGGCTTTGAGTTAATGATCCATGCCTGGCGTTAACGATCCCTGCCTGGCGTGTTTTCTTTTGTTTGAAGGAGGTAAAATGAAAAAGAGAAACAAAGAAGTGGTTGTTTACTGCGCTTCCAGTTCTGAAATAGACCCAATCTATTTTGAAGCGGCAGCACAATTGGGAAAAATGTTGGCAGAGAACAGTATAACCTGCATCAATGGTGCCGGCAAGCAGGGTCTGATGGGTGCCCTGAATGACGCGGTATTGAAATATGGGGGTAAGGTAAAAGGGGTTATCCCAAAATTTATGATCGATGCCGGATGGGGGCATGATAGTCTTACCGAGACCATTGTTACCGAGACCATTCATCAGAGAAAAGCGGCTATGGCACATGCTGCCGATGCCGTGATAGCTCTTCCCGGGGGAGTAGGGACACTGGAAGAGCTTGCGGAAATTATTACATGGAAGCAGTTGGGGTTGTATAACAATCCCATTGTCCTTCTTAATATCAATGATTACTATCAGCCGTTGCTATCTTTTTTTGAGAAGATGATTGATGAGAAGTTTATGAGAGCTGATTACAGTGGCCTCTGGAGTGTGGCGTCAACTCCAGGCATGGCTATCAACCTGATTGAAAAAATTCCTTGCTGGAACCCCTCTTTTACCAAATATAAGAAAAAAGAGTTGTAATTTTGTGGAGAAACGATGTAAACATTTAATAATAAAGAGTGCCCGATTTTATTGCTGATACAATCGAGAATTCCGTTCCTTTTTTTCTGAAGGCGGAAACGCTTCAAGACAGTCCGGATTCATTACTGATCTATTTCGACCGTTTTGAATATCTTCTTACTGACAGCAGCCACCTTTTTTTTAAAACAGATGAAATTTCCGCATTTGCTTTTCAGCAGTTATCGGCCGGGAATGTAGGTGTCGATTTTCCATTCTCTAACTGGGTGAACAGCGTAATCTTCCTGCTGTTTCTTTTCTGCTTTATGACTTTTGCCTTTGTATTCCGCAGAGAAGGGGTTGCTCTGATGAGTAATTTTAAAAATTTATTAACCCTGGGTAAAATTCCTGCTTCGGTAAGAAAAAATCAGGTGACTACCACTGAGGTGTGGGGTGAGCTATTTATGATTTTGCAGGCTGTACTGCTAATAACAATTATTCTCTTTACTTTTTTATGGGACAGGGGGATATCATCTTTCTCTTCAGCTGGCTATCTTTATAGCTTTGCCGGATTTTTTTTCGGAATATCATTGTTGACCGGACTAAAGTTTTTGATGTACAGGTTTATCAGTACCTTTTTTATGAGAGATGAAATTAAGAGCTGGATTACGAGGTACTCTCGGCTCATTGAACTGTTTGGGCTCATCTTTTTCTTTCCAGCCGTCTTCTATGTCTTCTTGCCTGAGTTCAGATATTTCGTAGGAATCTTTATAATTGTCCTGTTTCTTATCAATCGCATAATCATTGTTCTTGAATTATTAAATATTTTTGTTAAAAATAAAATCGGGTATTTCTATTTTTTTGTGTATCTTTGCGGAACTGAAATTGCGCCCTGCCTGCTGGCCTATAAAGGCGTTGTATCAATAATTAGTATTGCTGGAAATTACATTGTATGAATGCCCGGAAAGTAAAGAAAATACTCATTTCTCAACCCAAGCCAACGACCGAAAAATCCCCCTATTTTGAAATAGCGGACAAGTTTCACGTGGAGATGTCTTTTTTCCCATTTATTAAAGTGGACAGGGTCTCCATGAAGGAGTTTCGTCAGCAACGTATCAACATACTGGATTTTACGGCAATTGTATTCACTGCCAGAACGGCCGTGGACAAATTTTTCTCAATATGTGAGGAGCTAAAGATATCTATGCCTGAAACAATGAAATATTTCTGCATTTCTGAGACAGTTGCTCTCTATCTGCAAAAATATATTGTTTACAGGAAAAGAAAAATATTCTTCAGTCAAACCGGAAAGATTGACGGACTTAGTAACTCCCTTACTAAGCACGCTAAAGAGAAGTTTCTGTTACCTGTGCCCGAGGAGCATAACGATGAGGTTACACTTTTTCTTGATCAAAAGAAAATTAATTATACCAAAAGCGTGATGTACAGAACGGTAAGTAACGAATTTGATGAAAATGAAAAACTCGACTATGATATGATCATTTTCTTCAGTCCGCTTGGAATACAATCATTGGTGACGAATTTTCCCGATTTCAAGCAAGGCGATATGGCCATCGGTTGTTTCGGGAGTGCTACTGCCAAGGCAGTAGAAGATTCAGGGCTGAGGCTCGATTGCGAGGCTCCCCAGCCCGATTACCCTTCAATGACAGCTGCTTTGGAGGCGTTTCTGAAAGAGAATCACAAGAATCACTCCTGATTCTGTAAATAGGAAAACCTGTAAGATGGAAAGGTGATAGTGCGCACTTTTCCATTTTTTTTATGAAAGTGTTACAATTAAATCCAAAAACAGTTATCTTTGTTGATGTAATTGCTTTCGGAGGAATGCTTTTATCTATGGACGTAATTGAGCGATTCAGGTTTACAAAAGGTGAACGTATAACGGGAGAAAGAAGAATTGAAACCCTCTTTGCCCTGGGGCGTTCCTTTATGGCGTACCCGTTCAGGGTGGTATATTTGGAGACGGAGCAATTTGCTCTATCTCCGTTATCGGTACTGGTTAGCATCCCGAAAAAGAGAATAAAGCCTGCAGTACATCGTAACCGTATGAAACGGCTATTTAGGGAGGCATACCGGTTAAATAAACATCTTTTCAATACAGGGCTGCTTAGGGAAAAAGATCATCTTGAGATTGCTTTCATATATGTGAAGGATGACCTTTCCGACTATGCTACTGTTGTGAAAGGTGTGCAGAAAGCTATGAGGGAGTTGAACAATCTATTCGCGGGGGAGGCATCATATTGAAATATTTAAAGAATTTACTGACATGGATCTTGCTTTTGCCTGTCTATTTCTACCGGTCAGTCATCTCACCGCTAAAACCGCCCAGTTGCCGCTATACCCCTACCTGTTCACGGTACACGATAGAAGCATTGAAAAAGCATGGCCCTTTCAAAGGTGCCTACTTGTCTGCAAAACGTATTTTAAGCTGTAACCCATGGGGAGGATGGGGCTATGATCCCGTGCCGGAACCAAAAGTCAAAAAGCACCGTGATGCAACGAAAGCTGAGTAATAATTTTTATGGAATTATACGACGTTCACACTCACCAGATTCTTTTAGAAGATACCGATGACCCGTATCACTCGTGTATCCTTGATGTATATCCACTTGAATTTGAGGTAGCCAAAGAGACTATCGAACGTCATGCATTTTCCTGCGGAATTCATCCATGGTATTCCGAAGAGAGTGAAAATCAGATGACATATCTCAAAGAGATTGCAGGAGACCCCCGCATTATTGCTATTGGAGAAACCGGGCTTGATAAACTTAAAGGCCCCTCATACGAAATTCAGATTCCAGTTTTTAAAGAGCACATTATTCTTTCCGAAAAACTTAAGAAGCCAATTATTATTCACTGCGTGAAGGCATGGGATGAGCTGCTGTCTGTTTTTAATGAAGCCAAACCTTCCCAACCTTGGATACTGCACGGGTATCGCGGGAAACCGGAATTGACGAAGCGACTTGTTCGAGAAGGTTTTTACTTCTCTGTGGGAGACGATATTAATGTGGAGTCTATGGAGATTATTCCAATTGAAAATCTTTTCTGCGAAACTGATGAGGATGTTATGGATATACGTGATGTTTATAATCAGGCAGCACGGGCCATGAATATTGAACTCGTTGAGTTTGCGGGGAAAATCGCACAAAATATTCATCGTGTTTTCCCAACTTTGAGGCCACCAAGGAGTATTGATCCCGAAGAGGTGGAGGATTAATAACTATTTTCTACCGAAGTCAGCCGGAATCTCACCCCACGATCTGGTATTCCATTTCAATATAGGGTTGGTGTAACTATTTGACATCAACCACTTCTCCGCCCGGTTGATAAGATCAAATATAATCTTGTTTTGTTCAGTTTGCACCAACTTAGTATTGCATTTTTTATTGGAAACCCACTTTATTGCATTAATACTGTCGGAATAGACTGGAATATTGTTCTTTCTCTTTTTTAGCAGTGCCAACGCATGCACTATTGCCAGGAATTCACCTACGTTGTTAGTCCCACCTTCCATTGGGCCCACATGGAAGATCTCCACACCATCGGCCACAAAAACACCCCTGTACTCCATCTTGCCGGGATTACCGCTGCAGGCAGCATCTACAGCAATGCTTTCTGATAAAATACTTTCTGTTGTTTTGTATTCAATAATTGGACTTGGTGCCATGACTCTTTTGTGCTTCACGTACTTACGAGGATTTTCGGAAAAAGCTTTTTCAGCCTCCTCCAGAGTGGGAAACGATTTGTAAAGTGCGCCCTCGAAACCTGATACCTGTGCCCTGCACTCTTCCCAGGAAGAGTAAATACCGGGCTTTACGCCTTGCCATACTACGTAGAACTTTTTTTGTGCCATCACTCCCTTCATTTACATCGAGTCCAGTATGTAGGGAGTCAGTTCTTCTTCCAAAAGCGGATTAGCAGGTTTCTCCTCAATTGAGATGATACTGTCCACGATAAATTTGGTGTATCCGCGCCATGGCAGCTTCCCAAAAAACTCTTTATAGTGGAGCTGTACCATCTTGCCGCCCGCCAGCATTAACTCCATGGCAATTTTCTCGTCTTCAACCGAAAATTCAAACTGGTTAGATTGTAAGCCACCAGGCATATCGGCACGGAAGCCCGACTGTATCAGCTTGCCTTCGTAAGTCTTGAAAATAACACCCTTGTAAACCAGATAATTTAGTTCTCCCGATTTCACGCCGGTGCCAAACACATAGTAGAAACGCACGTAAATGAAAATGGCAAGTGACAGGATCACTATTCCAAGAAACCATACAAACAACTTGCGAAATTTTTTCTTTTTTGGTTGTAAATCATCCATATGAAAAGGTTTTACGTTTATGTGGTAAAGATACCTATTTTTTTACTTTTTTAGAGAAATATAGGGACAAAAAACGGTAGAGTCTCTTCAATTTGAGTTATATTTGTTTCCTGTTACTGTAAAGCGTTATTCACCCGTTCTGTTATCCGTTATCTGCATAAAGAGAAGATAACTTGTTTCAGAATCTGTTTTAATAAAGTGTCACTCTTTTCCGGACAACTGAGCAGGGCTAACAACTATTTCATGAGACATACTAAAAAATAAAAAAATCGTATGAAAAGACTTTTTACTATCTTTACTTTATTCTTAATAACCCTGACATTATCGTCACAGAGTGCTTACAAGTTCAACGTAATAAAAGAAAATAAGATTACCCCCATCAAGAATCAGTCAAGTACCGGAACCTGCTGGAGCTTTTCAGGAGTTGGAATGCTTGAGTCTGAGTTAATCCGTATGGGGAAAGGCGAGTTCGACCTCTCAGAGATGTACATCGTTAGAAGGAACTATGAAGACAAGGCACGGAAATATGTACGGCTCCATGGACATATAAATTTTGCAGGCGGAGGGTCGTTTGCCGATGTGGTAGAGACTATCAGCGATTTTGGGATCATACCCGAGGAAGCTTACCCGGGACTCAGCTATGGATCTGAAACGCACGATCATGGCGAAATGGATAAAGTACTTAAGGGATACATGGATGGCGTAATTGCAGCTAAAAGCCTCTCTCCTGTCTGGTTTGATGGATTTGCAGGGATATTGGACTCTTATCTTGGTAAAGTGCCTGAAACTTTCAACTATAAAGGCAAAGAGTATACAGCCCAATCATTTGCCAGTTTTCTGGGATTAAATCAGAACGATTATATCTCCCTCACCTCTTTCACACACCACCCGTTTTATAAACCTTTTGCTATTGAAGTGCCTGACAACTGGCGTTGGGCTTACTCCTACAACCTTCCTGTTGAAGAAATGATGGAGGTTATGGAAAACGCCATAATGAATGGATATACCATTGCCTGGGCATCAGATGTTAGTGAGACCGGATTCTCCCGCGATGGGATAGCCGTTGTGCCCGACGTGAACTCAACAGATAATGCGGGTAGTGACCAGGCAAGATGGACCGGGTTATCGGCCCGTGAACGGGACTTCGATCTAAGGAGTCGAGTAGGCCGGGAGATGTTGGCAGAAAAAGCCGTCACACAGGAGATGCGCCAGTTGTCTTTCGATAACTATCAGACAACTGATGATCATGGAATGCAGATATACGGTATCGCTGAAGATCAAAAAGGAAACAGGTATTACATGGTAAAAAATTCGTGGGGCGAAACCGGTGTTTACAATGGCCTTTGGTATGCTTCAGAGCCATTTGTAAAGTACAAGACCATAAGTATTGTATTGCATAAGGATGCCATCCCGGCAACAATATTAACGAAGCTGGGGTTATAATCTGAAAGGCATACTTAAAATGGAAACAGCAGAACTTTACTCAATATTTCTTAAATATCCCTCTGTAACCACCGATTCACGGTTATGTTCCAAAGGTTCTATCTTTTTCGCGTTAAAAGGAGAACGATTCAATGGAAATCTTTTCGCTGAAGAGGCTTTGGAGGCCGGATGTGCATATGCAGTAGTGGATGAAAAGCCGGAAAAAGAGAACAACCGGATAATTCTGGTTGACAATGTGTTGGAGTCGCTCCAAAAAATGGCTAACTACCACCGTAAAAAACTTAAAATACCCATTATAGGAATTACCGGTACAAATGGCAAGACCACTACAAAGGAACTTATTGCCATTGGATTGTCCAGAGAGTTCAGGGTAGCATACACTCAGGGAAACTTTAATAATCATATTGGTGTACCGCTTACGTTGCTATCAATGAATAAATCGCATGAAATAGGAGTAGTTGAAATGGGGGCTAATCATCCGGGCGACATTCTGGAGTTGTGTGCAATTGCTGAGCCCGATTACGGATTAATCACCAATGTTGGAAAAGCTCATCTAGAGGGATTTGGTTCATTTGACAATCTTGTAAAATCGAAATGTGAGCTTTATGATTTTATTCGCGAACACAACGGTAAGGTATTTGTGAATAAAGACAGTGAGATATTATATAAAAGATCTGAAGGTATGGGGCGAATATTGTATGGGAAGAATGACCTGTCGTTATTTGCTTCCGGTACCATTGCCGATGCAACCCCTTTTCTGGAGTTCGACTGGAATTTTTTCGACAAATCCTACAGGGTTAATACCCGCCTGGTGGGTGAATTCAATTTCGATAACGCAATTGCTGCAGTGGCTGTCTGTAAATTTTTCGGGATCAACGCAGAGCTTATAAGTGCGGCACTTGAAGAGTATGAACCAAAAAACCACAGATCTCAGTTTAAACGTACAGAAAAAAATGATCTGATAATAGATGCTTACAATGCCAACCCCACCAGCATGAAAGCATCGCTGGATTTCTTCACCTCAATACCTTCCATACTGCCTAAAATGGTTATCTTGGGAGAGATGAAAGAGTTGGGCGAGGTGTGTTATGATGAACACCGCAAAATGATGGAGTTTCTTAAAGATCAGCCATATGATAAGATTTATCTTGTAGGGGAACTTTTTAAATATCAGCCGGATAATACATACCGTTTATTTGAAAATGTGGAGGAGCTTATCGATACATTGAAGAATGAATCGGTAGAGGGGTATTATATCCTCCTGAAAGGTTCCCATTCGGTACACCTGGAAAAGGCTATCGGCTTCTTATAAAGTGTACCGTCATCATAATCATCTCTGAAACTGTGCCTATGCGGTACTGTGGCCCCGCAAGCCCGATGCCTGATGTTACATATATATGTGTGTTTCGCTTTCTTTTGTAACCGTGTGGCACCTCAAAAATTATTCGTGTTGAGATATTACCTGGAAACGCCTGCCCATAGTGCGTATGCCCGTATATCGCGATGTCCGCGCCTGCATCAACCTCTTCATCAAGGTTGTCAGGAGTGTGATTCATTACAATCACTGTTTTAGAGATATCCACCTTTTGCTCATTAAGTATGGTATGTAGTGGTTTCCGGTCAGGGACGACCAGGTCTTCACGCCCCAGAACATAAAAAGCACTGTCTATAAGAACAGCTGAATCGCGCAGCATAACGATGCCGGAATTGTTAAGCAGCTTGATTTTCTCCTCGGCATCATATCTATATTCATGGTTTCCCGTGCAGGAGAACACCCCTAATGGTGCGGACAGCCTCGAAAGCTCTTCATCCATCCGTGATTCCAGAACAGGCTTAATGTATGAATCAATAATATCGCCAGTGAACAGAATCAGGTCGGGTTGTTGTGCCATAATCAAGTCCACAAATCGTTTCGCATGTCTGCGGTTAATCATGTATCCCAAATGCAGGTCGCCAATTACTGCAACCCTTATTGAATCAAGTTCTCTTGCCGGTTTGTTCACGTTAACCTCTATTTGTTGTATCACCGGATGCATGAACCGGTATCTGCCGTATGTCATGATACACGAAACAATGAAAACGGTAATAAGAAATGAGAAAATCCTAACCTTCTGTGGTTGCTCTTTCAGTAGCCATGGCTTTCGCAGTTGCTTCTTTCCTATGAGCCAGATTATGTCAACAATCAGCCATAGTCCACCACTATATAAAAGAAACAGCATCCAGCTGCTACCCATTACAAATATAAATTGAATAATGTGGCCGGGAATATTTCGATAAAAAATAAAGCCAGTGGCATAAACCAGCAGTTCTGTTCCAAAAACCGTTGATAGTATAAAGCGTGCCGCCTTTTTCCCTTCAAAGGCATGCCACCCTTTTAGGAAAACCAATATGTTTAGTGTCAGGTGAATGATTAAAGAGTATATGAGTGTCCTCATATTTTGGCAGTTTTGACATTGACCTTAAAAACAGAATAACAGCTATTTTTGTTTACTTTATTATTGAGATTTTTTTTATACTATTATCATACCTTTTAATACTTCGTTAAAACATCACTTATAATGCTGACAATAAATATGTTACTTTAAGCCTTCGAAAACAACATACTCTATTGAAATTCAGCGAAATATAAGAATTATTTTAAAAAAATACCGAGCTGTCAACTATTAACTGAATTATTCTCCTTTATACTTCTTCTATTGTTCATTTTAAATATCTGATTTTATATATCCATTTTCTGTCAGGCAATCGACTGCTTATTTCTAAGTGAGGTTGCTAATAGCTTGTTTGGGTAGAGAGGCCCATGCTCTTGCAGCGTTACAGATTTATAAATAAGGAGACCCATAAAGGCACTGAAAAATCGATTATTATACCGTGAAAAAGAGCAATAACAATATATTCCTCTCCTGAATACTTTGTAATTACAGGAAGTGTTGTGTCCATTGTTGTGGCGCCACCTGCCGAGATAGGTGCCAACTTCCCGAAATATTTCACCATAATTGGGGCCAGTATTAGTACGCTGAATTCACGCATAATATTTGCCAGTAATGCAACTGTTCCCAACTCAGCCCCTCTGAACTCTGTGATAATAATACTCGAGAGTGAATAGTAGGCAAAACCAGCGCCTACGCTAAGGCAGTCGGTAACACTTCTGTCAGGTATTAACAGGCTTACAATTATTACTCCGGCAAAAGTACCAACAGTGGTGGCTATTGGAATAAGTGAGATTTGCCATCCATGCCTTTTCAGGGCGGTGAACATATTTTTGCCTGAGCCAATCTGAATACCTACAAGAAAAAGTAACAGATAAAGTACCCACTCAGAGATATTGCTTTCACTCAATGCTTCAGGTATTAATCCCAGCACTGAAAGCACAACACCGGTAATAAAAAGAAGAAGGTATATAAGGGATTGTCTCATCGCTCTTATTTAATTTCAACTGTTCTCGCTATAAGGCAAATTTGTGTTTGACTTGTCGGAAAAAGAAGGGCTAATACTTGTGTTATTTTTGTTTTTATCCTTCGAGCATTTGTCAAAAAATCTTTTATAGACCCATTTCGCACATAACAGGCTGCCCACTGTTCCCCCAACAGTCAATAAAAATGCATCGAGTCCGATAGCGGAAAAATTATTTAATACCTCTTCATTTTTCCCTACCGATACACCCAGAAAAAAGAGCAAGAGCATTATTACCACACTTAATAGCATTCCGGTATGTTTCACAAAGACTCTGTTCCTGACAATATATCCTGCCAGAATACCGGATACTATGCAAAGGATAATTTTAATCATTGAGCTATTTTTATTAAATAGTATTTTTTGACTTTCGTTCTTCTTTTTGAACTCTGTTATATTGTTTGATTTTCGTTCTGCTTTTGCTCGCGACAATAAAATCCGAATGAATTAATCTTCTGCACATCACTAAACGAAAAAGTTGCTCGCCTTGGCAAAGCTCAAGCAAGCTTGGCCCTTGCTCTTTTGACCCAACTCAAATAGTGAGTCCCCTCCGATAAGTCTTTTTTGCTGAAAATTCCACAAAAACGCCATTGATATTCAGCGAGATGCGACCTTCTGAAATCGGGTTTTGGGGTTTTCGGAGCAGACTCAATAGTGCAACAAAAGTATGAAAAAGAATCGAGGTGAAAAAAATATAACTTTTAACTGCAATATAGTGCCCACCTGAAAAGTTATTTAATAATAAAGCGACTTTTGAATATCAGCTGGTTAAGTATTCAAAACTCTTATTTTTGACATTCCAAAGATGACTCAATGAAATATTAATCACAGAATGACAAAATAGCTTATCAATTTGAATATTTGCAGGAATTATGCAAAAAATAAGGGAAAAGAGTCGTAATCATAAAAAAAGTGATATATTTGTGATATCAAAATAACATCATTTTAAATATTTAATTTATGGAAACAAATGAATTCAAATTTAAAGGTTTTAAAACCAATGGCTTCCTGATGCTTTTTTTATTGCTTGTTCTGTTGGCAGCTACCATGTGGATTTTCTTTCAAGGCGTTTGGGGAATTTTTGCAGGTATTTTTATGATTGTTGTATGGGTTATCCTCATGTTTGGCTTTACAAAGCTTGAGCCGAATGAAGCTATTGTGATGATTTTCTTCGGAAAATATAAAGGTGTACTTAAAGAGACCGGATTCTTTTGGGTAAATCCGTTCATGACTAGGAAAAAGCTATCTATGAGGGCCCGTAACTTAAACGTTGAGCCAATTAAAGTGAACGATAAAGTAGGAAATCCGGTGCTGATTGGATTGGTGCTTGTTTGGAAATTGAGGGATACTTACAAAGCTATGTTTGAGATTGATGCACAAACTATGGCATCGAAGATGGGGAAAGATGGAGCAGTTACTTACACTGTAAGTAAGCAGATGGACGCATTTGAGAATTTTGTCGCTGTGCAGAGTGATGCTGCTTTGCGTCAGGTTGCCGGGCAATATGCTTACGACAACAATGTTGCCACCGGTAACGAAATTACATTGCGATCGGGTGGTGAAGAGATAAACAATGACCTGCTGAAAGAGCTCAACAGCCGCCTCGATATGGCCGGGATAGAGATCGTTGAAGCACGTATCAATTATCTGGCCTATGCACCCGAGATTGCAGCTGTGATGCTTCGTCGCCAGCAGGCTGAAGCAATTATTTCGGCTCGCGAAAAGATAGTTGAAGGTGCTGTTACTATGGTTAAGATGGCGCTCGACAGAATTGAGGATGAGAGTATTGTTGAACTTGATAGTGATAAAAAGGCTGCTATGGTGAGTAACCTGCTTGTGGTACTTTGCGCCGATGAGTCGGCTCAACCTGTATTAAACACGGGCACGTTGTATCAGTAAGACAAGGGCTGCGAGGAGGAAAGGAGAAATGGTGCATAACATATATGGATGTATGGATTTGCAGTTTAAACTGAAAAATTGTTCGAAGTTGTTGATTGCTAAACAGCATCCATATCATTTGAAAGAGATATCAGCAAAACCCGGCAAGATGGAGAGAGAAGGAAAATGACTGGAAAAGGAAAAACGACTAGAAATTTCGCCTTGCGATTAGATCCGGAAACCATGGAGGCTATTGAGAAATGGGCTGCCGACGAATTTCGCAGTGTGAATGGGCAGATTCAATGGATACTTGATCAGGCACTCAAAAAGAGCGGACGCTTGAAATCGGAATGATTATTTTTGGGGAGGCTGTGTTAGATATATGTAACAATGCCTCCATCAGCCAATTCCCAGGCAAAGTACTTTGTCTGGGACTGTGTTAAATATATGTAACAGTAACCTGTCTTCTCTGGAATTCGCGAATATATATGTACTTTTAATGCTTTAAATTCCAAAATCTATAAAAACCCGCAATGAAACTATTTCAGATTTTAGTTCTATTCTGTGTCATATCAATGAGTATGACTGCTCAAAATGTCACCGTAAAAGGTAAACTGGTTTCGGCTGATGACAAGGCCGGACTGCCATATGTTACCATCTCGGTTGCACGTGAGTCTAATCCGGCCAATACAGTAAAAAGGCTGGCAACACAAGAGAACGGTACCTTCTCCACTGCGCTAACCCCCGGAAAATACATATTTATTTTCCATTTTGTTGGGATGAACGGCCTGAAGAAACTTGTTGAAGTATCCACTTCTCAGAATCCGCTAGACCTGGGAGAGATTGCAATGGACGAGAGCTCAATTGAACTCGAAGAGGTGAGCGTGACCGCTCAAAAGCCTTTGGTGAAGGTTGAGATAGATAAGCTGACCTACAGTGCAAAGGACGATCCTGAATCATCAACCTCAAACGTACTAGACCTGTTACGTAAAGTACCGCTTGTTACAGTGGACGGTGAAGATGAAATTCAGTTGAAAGGTTCAAGCAACTTTAAAATATATCTGAACGGAAAACCATCAAATATGATTTCAGGTAACCCATCGCAGGTACTGAAGAGTATGCCTGCCAACAGCGTAAAGGATATAGAAGTGATTACGGATCCAGGTGTTAAGTATGATGCAGAAGGGGTTGGAGGCATTATCAACATTGTTACCGATAAGCGTGTCGATGACGGCTATTCCGGATCTGTTGGAGCTAACGGCGACACCTTTGGTGGATATGGCGGTAATGCTTACCTTGCTACCAGGTATGGTAAGTTCGGTTTCACCGGCAATTCCGGCTATTATTATCATAAACGTCCCGAGTCGGAGTCGGGTTTCATGCGGGAAGAATATACTCCGAATCCACAAAATACCCTCACCCTCAACGGTACCAATAAAAGCGATGGAGGCGGGCTCTTCCTGAACGGATCAATCAGTTTTGAACCGGATACGTTAAATCTCTTCAACCTGTCGGCCTCCCGCTTTGGAGGAAAATTCAATTCGCTAAACCTGCAGGAAGCTCTTTCCGCAGGTGCCCGGTCCTATAGCTATAAAACACGCAATGAGAGTATGAATCAGTTTGGCGGGATGAACCTGTCGGCCGACTACCAGCGTAGTTTCAAAAAGAAGGGTGAGATGCTCACCGCCTCATACCGGTTCGAGAATAATCCCAACGACAGTGAATATGAAAGTACATATGATGATGTGACGGGTTCGTTTTATTACCTTGATGGACATCGGATAAAAAGTGCAAATGATGCCGGTGGAAGCGAACACACAGGCCAGATGGACTATGTGAATCCGTTGAACGGAAAACATAGTGTGGAAGCGGGATTAAAGTATATTTACAGAGATAACTCAAGTTGGACCGATCATACCTTCTTTGATGTGAATGAGGGTACCTGGAAGCCCGATCCGGACCGAAAAAACGATCTGGAGCATACCCAGAATATCACCTCCGGATATGCCGGCTATGGTTATAAAACGGGTAAAATTGGAATGAAGCTTGGATTGCGCGCTGAAAATACTGAACAGAATATCCACTTCATGAGTAACAACCTGGATACGATTATACAAACCGGTTTTTTCGATCTGGTCCCCTCCGCCACACTTTCCTACCAGCTCGGAATGACAAACACATTACGCGGGGGCTATAACATGCGTATCTCCCGTCCCGGAATATGGTACCTGAATCCCTATGTCAACGATGTGGACCCCAACAATATCAGTTATGGAAATCCCAGACTCGATGCGGAGCAGCAGCACAATTTCAACATAAACTATGGCTCCTTTTCACAAAAGTTGAACTTCAATGTCACGCTCAGTTACGCTTTCGCAAAAAATGCCGTTACCGGTTACAGCTTTGTGCAGAATGGGGTAACCCACAATACGTACGCCAACATCGGGCGAAACCATACAGTAGGAACGAATGTATACGTGAGCTGGACGCCAACCCAGATGATTCGCACCTATCTGAATGGAGGTCTGAATTATACCGATATCCAAAGCACAGAAAACAGTGAATTGAAGAACAGTGGTTTCTCAGGACGTGCATTTGGCGGATTGACCTTTACCTTTCCCGGGGATTTCAGGGTGGGTGCCAATGGTGGTTTGTTTTTGAACCGTATTCAGTTGCAGACGGTACAGTCGGCTTTCTATTTTTACTCTTTTAGTCTTCAAAAAAGCATTTTGGAGAAAAAACTTGACCTGGCCCTTAACATACAAAATCTATTTTCAAAATACAGGGCATTTACCTCCACCACCACTGGTGTGGGGTTTACCCAGAAGAGCGAGTTCATGAACCCAATGCGAAATTTCCGGATTAGTGTGACATATCGGTTTGGCGACTTGAAAACATCCATGAAAAAGGTGCAGCGCAGCATCAGCAACGAAGATGTGATGCAGGGAGAGGGTAACACGCAGCAAGGAACAAGTACAGCCCCCACGGGAAATTGATTTTGCATTGATACTTTTTTCTGTTATTTTTGGTGTTAATTGATATTTGGCTATGAGATTTTCATATTGAAAATTTTATTGATGTAATCGAATATTGAAAATCGTAAATGATGAGGATTGATATTATTACGGTTTTACCGGAAATGATAGAAGGGGCCCTTCACAACAGCATTCTGAAGCGGGCCCAGGATAAGGGATTGGTTGATTTTGGCCTTCATAACCTTCGTGATTATACACTCGATAAGCACAAACGGATAGATGATTATCCCTTTGGAGGGGAAGCGGGGATGGTGATGCAGATTGAACCGATCGACCGGGTCATCACGTTTCTGAAGTCTCAGCGTAAATATGATGAGGTTATTTTCACTACGCCCGACGGGGAACAGTTCACTCAATCCGTTGCCAATGAACTTTCGATGATGCAGAACATCATTATACTCTGCGGACACTATAAGGGGATCGATTACCGGGTAAGGGAACATCTGGTCACCCGGGAGATCTCGATCGGTGATTTTGTGCTCACCGGTGGAGAACTGGTTGCCGCCATGATTGCCGATGCCGTTGTAAGAGTGATTCCCGGTGCCATAGGAGATGAGCAGTCGGCGCTTTCCGATTCGTTTCAGGACGGATTGCTCGCACCACCTGTCTACACCCGTCCGGCAGAGTATAAGGGCTGGAAAGTTCCGGCAGTACTTCTCTCGGGTCATGAGCGAAAAATTGCGGAATGGCGCCATGAACAGTCGATAGAACGTACTAGACGCCTTCGTCCCGATCTGATGCGCTAAATAATTAACTCTGGCACAGTAACCAACGCGCATGGCACAAATAATGCGAAGCGAGTAACAAGAAACGAAATAATTATGAAAGGTATCGTACTAGCCGGAGGCTCCGGTACAAGATTATATCCGATTACAAAGGGGGTTTCCAAACAACTGCTTCCCATCTTTGACAAGCCCATGATTTATTATCCCATTTCAGCATTAATGCTTGCGGGCATAAGAGACATTCTTATTATCTCCACACCTCAGGACCTGCCTGCTTTCCGGAGGTTGTTGGGTGATGGTACCGATTATGGCGTACAATTCACCTATGCGGAGCAACCCAGTCCCGACGGACTGGCACAGGCATTCATCATCGGGGAGGAATTTATTGGAAACGACGCTGTCAGCCTGGTATTGGGTGACAACATTTTCTACGGTAACGGCTTCCCCGATTTGTTAAAAAAAGCAGTCGAAGAAGCAGAAAATAATGCATTGGCCACGGTTTTTGGTTATTTTGTAAATAACCCCGAAAGGTACGGCGTTGCTGAGTTCGATGAAAAAGGTCAAGTGTTGACTATTGAAGAAAAGCCAATCGCGCCGAAGTCGAATTGGGCAGTTACGGGATTGTATTTCTACCCGAACCAGGTTGTGGAGATTGCAAAACAGATAAAACCTTCTGCACGTGGCGAGCTGGAGATCACTTCTGTAAATCAGTCCTTCCTGCAAGAAGGCAGGTTGCGAATGCAACGTTTTGGAAGAGGTTTTGCCTGGCTTGATACAGGTACCCACGATTCACTTTCGGAAGCATCCACCTTTATTGAGGTCCTGGAAAAAAGACAGGGACTTAAAATATCATGTCTCGAGGAGATTGCCTGGCACAACGGATGGATTTCAAATGATGATCTCAAGCGAATGGCAGAGTCCATGAGAAAGAACCAGTATGGAGAGTATCTGTTGAAATTGGTGGAGTCAGGCCAAGGAAATTGAATTATATTCAAATTATTGAAGAGAATTGAAAGGTGGCATATGGAAGTGAATCGAACGGAAATAGAGGGGTTGTCAATACTAAGACCCAAGGTTTTTGAGGATGAACGGGGTTACTTTTTTGAGTCATTTTCCTGGAGAGAATTCGAGGAAAAGGTATGCAAAACCCATTTTGTGCAGGACAATGAGAGCAAATCGCAATACGGAGTGTTGAGGGGGTTACATTTTCAGATACCTCCCTTTGAACAGGCCAAGCTTGTGCGCGTGGTAAAAGGCCGTGTGCTCGATGTAGCTGTGGATATCAGGAAAGACTCTCCCACGTTTGGCCAATATTTCTCGCTTGAGATATCGGAAGACAATAAACTACAGTTATTTATACCCCGGGGATTTGCTCATGGATTTGCCGTGTTGAGTGATGAAGTAATTTTTCAGTATAAATGTGACAATTACTATTCTCCTAAGCACGAGAGGGCCATACGTTGGAATGATCCCCGTTTGGATATCGACTGGCATCTCTCGGCAGATGACATCATTTTATCGGAAAAAGACATGAATAACCCATTATTATGCGACACATATTAATTACCGGAGGGGCAGGATTCATCGGCTCACATGTTGTCCGGCTGTTCGTCAATAAATACCCTGATGATGAGATTATAAACCTTGATAAACTCACTTATGCCGGCAACCTTTCCAATCTGAGGGATCTGGAGGAGAAGCAGAATTACCGCTTTATAAAGGCGGACATTTGTGATTTCGATGCCATGCAGATGGTCTTTGAGACACTTAAAATAGACGGCGTGATTCATTTGGCTGCCGAAAGTCATGTAGACCGGTCGATCACAGATCCTTTCTCTTTTGCCAGGACAAACGTGATTGGAACGCTGAATTTATTACAATCAGCCAAAGGAGCCTGGAAAGGAAACTACGACGGGAAGCTGTTTTATCATATCTCTACCGACGAGGTGTACGGTTCTCTGGGCTTTGATGATACGCTCTTCACGGAAGAGACTCGCTACGATCCACACAGTCCTTATTCCGCCTCTAAGGCATCGTCCGACCACTTTGTTCGGGCTTATCACGACACCTACGGCCTGCCGGTTGTTCTTTCCAACTGCTCCAACAATTACGGACCCTATCAGTTTCCGGAAAAGCTGATCCCGCTCTTCATCAATAATATTCGTGACAACAAGCCGCTTCCGGTTTACGGGAAGGGAGAGAATGTCAGAGACTGGCTTTATGTGGAAGACCACGCCCGGGCGATTGATCTGATCTTTCACCGCGGCAGGGTGGGAGAAACGTATAACATTGGAGGAGGTAACGAGTGGAAGAACATTGATTTGATACGAGTGGTTATCAAGGCCGTTGACCGGATACTGGGAAGAGAAGAGGGAGCGTCTGAAAAGCTCATCACCTATGTTACCGACCGTGCCGGCCACGATCTGCGCTATGCCATCGACGCGTCAAAACTCCGGAACGAACTTGCTTGGGAACCTTCCCTGCAGTTTGAGGAAGGCATTGAAAAAACCGTGCGTTGGTATCTTGATCATCAGGACTGGCTTGACAGTGTGACCAGTGGCGATTACCAGCACTACTACCGCAAAATGTACGGGGAATAAGGGAGGATCAAAAAGAGACTCCCCCTTTCCGCCATTTTTTTTCTATCTTTGCAAATCATTACAGCAACATTATCGAAAGTTAGAAAAAATGGTTATAGCAGTAGACTTCGACGGCACCATCGTCGAACACGAATATCCCGCCATAGGCAGGCCAATCCCGTTCGCCATTGAGACGCTCCTCCAATTACAAAAAGACAACCACAAGCTGATACTTTGGACAGTCCGTGAGGGACAGTTGTTGCAGGAGGCAATAGATTATTGCGCCGAACGGGGGCTCTATTTTTACGCAGAAAATGCCAATCACCCGGGGGAAGACAGAGAGAAAGCCTCCCGCAAACTGGGGGCAGACCTGTTTATTGACGACCGTAACCTGGGCGGATTGCCTGATTGGGGGGTAATTTACAACGCAGTGAATGCCACCGTGAATAAGGGAAATGCTTTGCAGATCATGGCCGGTTCATCGGGAATGCCGGAACCGAAGAAGAAAAGAGGATTGTTCAGTAGAAGATGAATCCCCTTAAGTAGCGTGATTTTTATTTAACCTGTTTGGAGGTGAGTGAGGATTCATGTAATTTTACTCTTGATATTTTTTATTTGTTTCTTGTAATTTGATGTTTATGTTAAAAAAAGAACGACATAAAATTATTATGAAGGAGATAAATCTTCATAACACTGTATTATCTGTTGACTTGAGTGAATTATTAAATGTTTCAGAGGATACTGTTAGAAGAGATTTAAAGGAGCTTTCGGACGAAAATAGAATTATCCGGGTACATGGGGGGGCCATCAGTAAATCGCTTGTCCGTCCTTTTATGGCTGATGAAAGTATTTATGCACATGAAGAAAAGAAAATAATTGCTTCGAAAGCTCTTGGTCTGATACAGAATAATATGATTTTGCTTTTTGAGGGAGGAACCACTATTTTAGAATTAGCCACTCAACTTCCTAAAAATATGAATCTTACTATTTTTACTGTCAGTCCTCAAGTTGCCATTACTTTATCTGACTATGAAAAAATCGACGTTTATACCATTGGAGGTAAGTTGAATAAAAATGTCAATATACATACGGGAGCAAGCGTTATCAATGAAATCTCAGAGATTCAATGTGATATTTGTTTTATGGGTGTAAATGCCATTTCAATTGATAATGGATTTACTGATATCGATTGGGAGACTGTGCAAGTGAATAAGGCAATGATAAAAGCGGCGAAACAAACGGCATTGCTGTCAATTTCCGAAAAATTGAATATTTCGAAACGATACAAAGTGGCCGACTTGAGCAATATCAGCTATTTAATTACCGAACTGGATCCAAAAGATAAAGAACTTTCCCAATATAAAAAACAGATCAAAATCATGTAATACAACACACTTTCCAATCTGTATCGTTTTCCTATCCATTTCTTACCTTTCTATTTTAGGACTACAACTGTCAAGAAGGATAAAGAAAGAGACCACTTGATAAGCTTAAAAATAAATAACACATCGTTAATATTTGTTATCCATTTGCAGTTGTAATAACAAATATAATTTAATCTTATTTCACTTTATAACACAAATAAGACAGAATTCCCCTTTCATTTTCCTTTTTTTGTTAAAGTTATATTATGTTAATATTTTTATTATTTTCCCTTTTTCTTTATTTATGCATCAGTATATGCGTATATTTGCAATATTCTATAAATAAAAAACGCATATAAACGCAAATAAATGGCGGTAAGTTTTAAAGTCACTCACTAAAACAAACGTAACTGTATGAACAAAGTAAACTCATCAGGTAATAGATTAACCTATAAGGTATGCATAAGACAACTCATCAGTCTGATTATTGCTTACTTCTTTTTACCTGTTTTTTTCATGAAAGCCCACACGGGCTTTAGCAGCTATCCAATGGCGTATGAAAACCGCAACGAATTGATCACTGGAGCGATCTCTCTCCTTCAACAACAAAAAAGGGAGATTACTGGTACGGTCACTGACACGGACGGGCATCCCATCATCGGGGCCAATGTGATAGAAAAAAACGATAGGAGCAACGGAACTGTAACCGATATCAACGGGCGTTTTCGGCTGAATGTAGCGGAGAACGTCGTGATTCATATTTCTTATATCGGATACTTGGAACAGGACATCAACATCACGAACAAAACGGTTTTCAATATTATTCTTGAAGAGGATACAAAGGCGCTGGACGAAGTGGTGGTTGTTGGGTATGGAACCCAGAAGAAACTCACACTAACGGGATCCGTCACAAGCACATCGGGAGAAGAGATCCAGAAAAGTGCCTCGATAGACATCTCCTCTTCGCTTGCAGGACGTACACCGGGGGTGATTGTCAACAACCGGAGTGGCGAGCCGGGTGCAGAAGCAACCACCATTTTTATTCGTGGTCGCAGTACATTAGGAGATAACTCTCCTTTAATAATTATTGATGGCGTTCCAGGGCGGGAATCGCTCAGCTTTTTGAATCCGAATGATATAGAATCCATCACCATCTTGAAAGATGCCTCTGCCGCTATTTACGGGTCGCGCTCCGCAAACGGTGTCATCTTGGTAACCACGAAGCGGGGACAAAAAGAAAGAAAACCGGAAATCACATTTTCCTATGACATGGGAATCCAACAGCCCACCCGCCTGTTGGATATGGTAGATGCCCCCACCTTTGCCCAATTGTACAACGAACGAAACGACAAGATAGGACAAAGTCCCCGGTATACGGCGGAGGAGATTCAGAAATTCTCCGACGGATCGGATCCGATTCTCTATCCCAATACCGACTGGTTCAAAGAGATCATCAAACCGGCTTCCCTCCAGCATAAATACAATCTCTCATTTGGTGGGGGAACCAATGTGGTGGCATATTTTGTCTCTTTAGGTGCTGTTACGCAGGATGGTATCTACCGCGAAAGCGCTACCAGGTATGACCAGCTGAATTTACGATCGAATACCGACGTGAATGTCACCTCAGGCTTTAAAGTGGGAGTGGACGTGTCGGCACGGATACAAAACAAACACTATTCTGCATACCCCAGTGATGAATACGGTATTTTTTATCGGACCAGGGACAGATTTCCTACCCAGGCTGCTTATTATCCCAATGGATTGCTTGCCGGGGGAGGCAACCCGGTCGCACTGGTCAGCAATCGCACCGGATACAATAAAACCCGCCTGCAGCGCTTGAACACCACTCTGTCGGCAGACTGGGATTTGGGCAAATGGGTGGAGGGATTGTCGCTCATGGGGCGCGTGGCTTACGATAACACCAGTTCCTTTAGAAAAAGATGGCAAACGCCCTATACCTACTACCTGTATAATGAAACCACCCAGGAATACGATCAATACAAGTCGCAAGACGTAGTCACTCCTCAGCTGCTTGAGAGGTACGTGCCCGCCTGGGCGTTGACAATCAATGGTACCATCAATTACGAGCGGACCTTTAACATGGCACACAACGTGGGAGCTATGATAGGGTTTGAACAAAGCAGTTCACGGAATGACATCCTTCAGGCCGAACGGAACCAATATTCACAAGATGCAATTGACGAACTCTTCGCAGGTGACCTGGACAAAACTTATTATGATAATACCGGCTCGGCATCGGAAACAGCACGAAGAGGATTCTTCGGACGCCTCTCCTATGATTACGAAGGGAAATACCTGACCCAGTTTATTCTTCGTTACGACGGCTCCGAAAACTTTCCAAAAAATAAGCGATGGGGGCTTTTTCCCGGCGTATCGGTAGGATGGAGGATATCCGAAGAAGATTTTATAAAACATAGCCTTCCGCTTATCGACAACCTGAAAATTCGTGCCTCATATGGAGAACAGGGAAATGACAAAATTGACCAGTATCAATTTATGACAACTTATAAGTATGGTCGCTCGCAAGTATTTGGTGATAAACAGGTGAACGGTATCTATCCGGGCATTTTACCCAATGTGAATGTAACCTGGGAAGTAGCCAAAACCTACAATATCGGATTGGATGGAACCTTATGGAAGGGGAAACTGGGATTTGAAGCAGAAGTATTCAAAACAGAGCGCAGCAACATCTTATGTACGAGAAATGCATCGGTACCCTCCTACACGGGGTTGACTTCCCTTCCCGATGAAAATATAGGTGTCGTGAACAACAAAGGAATTGAACTTCAACTTGCCCATATGGGAAAATCTGGCAACTTTACATATAACCTGTCCGGCAACTTCCTCTATGTCAAAAACAGCGTTGTATACATGGACGAAGTCCCTTGGGGTGAGGGGTATGATTATCTGAAACAGGAAGGGCGTCCCATGGGAGCACGGCTCCTGTATGAAGTGATCGGAATCAATAAGACGGAGGAGGATTTGAAAAAATATCCGCAAATACCAGGTGCAGTGCTTGGAGATTTCATTTTCAAACGGAACGACCCCAATCCTTCCGATCCCAATATAATTACCAGTAAAGACAGGAAGCGAACGGATCTTTCCACCATACCGGAAATTGTGTATGGTTTGTCGTTTGACGCGCGCTATAAAATGTTCGACTGCTCACTCCTTTTCCAGGGACAGGCACGGGCCAATTTTTATGTCACGCCACGCATTGACCCTGCCGAGGGAAATATCATGCGTGACATTGCCGAGGGACGCTGGTCGAAAGAAAATCCAACCGCCAATAAACCCGGTGTGGGAGGCGCCATCAATAATGCCGGTGTCTATCCCTCTACCTATTGGCACCGGGATGCTTCATTTTTGCGGCTGAAAAACATTGAACTGGGCGTAAACCTTCCCGGTAGATTGTTAGGGGGTACAACCGGCGTGAACAACCTGCGTGTTTATATTGGCGGTTACAACTTATTGACTTTCGACACACTTAAAATAGTAGACCCGGAGAGCAATAGCAGCGAAACGCAAAATTATCCGCAACTGAGGATTTTCAACGCCGGTGTCAAATTAACTTTCTAAACAACAAATGAATATGAAACGAGTATCTACATCATTTTCATACAGGCATAAGATGAAACAGGAGCCCGCTCATGTAAATCGCATGATAAAAAATATACCCTATTTGGTATTGGCTCTCATTATAACCTTCACCGCTTGCAATGACGATTTCCTCAATCGGAAACCGTTGGATAAGCTGTCGGAGGAGGCGGTCTTCACCAACGCGGCTCTTATGGAGCAATATGTGAATGCACTCTATAATGTGGTGCCACATCCCTTCACCGAGGGTACCATGGCCGCCATTACCGATGAGGCGTTCTTTCGGTACGGGGGCACTTCCACAAACTATATTTCACGTGGCGAACTGAATCCCGATAATGTGATTTTTCAGGCAGACGGAGGCCCTGCCCATAACACGCGAATGACCTTTCTTAATTTGTGGCCACGGGTATTCTCTTATGTCCGCGATATGAATCTTTTCCTTTCCCGGGTAGATGATGCGCCCATCGATGAAGCGGTGAAAAAACAACTCAAGGGAGAGGTTTATTTTCTCCGGGCATGGACCTATTCCAACCTTTTGGCGAGATATGGCGGGGTGCCGATTATAGAAAAAGTATTTCAACTGGGCGAGCAGTATAACCTGAAAAGGGATCAGTATGATGATTGCGTCAATTTTGTGATTTCCGATCTGGACAAAGCCATTGCACTGCTTCCAGACAAACCTGCTGTCAAGGGTAGAATAGGTGCCGACGTGTGCAGGGCATTGAAAGCACGCACCTGCCTGTTTGCTGCCAGTCCCCTGTTTAATGATCCTGCCGACCCGTCAGGGAGCATATTTAAAGGGACTTACAGCAAGGAGAAATGGAAACTGGCGCGCGACGCGGCAAAAGAGCTTATTGACCGGGCCAATACGGGAGCATATGAGATTGCACCCACATATAACGATTATTGGAGCAACAGCAACTCCAAAGAGGTTATTTGGGCAAGATACTTTCTCCCTACTTCAGGGAAGCTGGCGCAGCTTTTTTACGCGCCTGCCAGGAGCATTGGTGGCTGGGTGAGCTGTACCCCCGTTGAAAATATGGTTAGTGATTACGAAATGGCGGCCACCGGGAAAAAACCGTTTGAAGAAGGTTCGGGATATGACCCGGCAGATCCATGGGGCGGACGTGACCCCAGATTTTATAAATCAATCCTGCCTCCGGGAACTACCTACATGAATTATACGCTGAACATGTGTCAACCGGCGCCAACCAATACCGTGGTTAAAAACAACGACCCTTTTCAGGCCGAAGCAAACCAATGTACCGGATATTGGCTGCGTAAATGGCTGATTGATGACGCCCCGGTGAGTGAATCGGAAAATGCCACGTTGATGTATCCGTGGTTCCGTTTGCCCGAAATATATCTGATATATGCAGAAGCAAATCTGGAGTACAACGGGAACGTGACAGTTTGTGCGGAATATATCAACAAAATCCGCGATCGGGCCGATGTACGCATGCCCCATGTTCCCAACTCTCTCTCTGTCGACGCGATGCGAGAAAAACTGATCCAGGAACGTCGTATAGAATTTGCTTTTGAGAACCAGCGCTATTTCGACCTGCGTCGCTGGAAGCTGGCAGAGATATATGAAAGTGTCATGATCTATGGAATAAGGGGCATTCGCCATGACAACGGAACCGCCGACCTGAGCGACGACCGGATCGACTGGAAGATCGCCAAAAAAGGAAACGGCGGAAAACCCGATTTCAGCAACTGCCTGCCTAAGTTTGGAGCACGTGTTTTTCTGCCTCAGCACTACCTGATGCCGATCCCACGCGATGAGTACACCAAAAGCGAGGGCGTGATTGTACAAAATCCGCATTACGACTGAACAGAATAATGAAGTGATTCCTATGATACGTGCTTACCTACTTTTTCCCCTCCTGACGCTGTTGGTATATACAGGTTGCTCGACACCCAACCCGCTGCGGTGCAATATCGGCGTGGCCGATATCACCCCGGAAGGGTCGGTGGTGCTGGCCGGATTTGCCGCGCGCGAAGGGTTGTCGGCCTCCATTCACCGCGCCCTGAAAACGCGTTGCATCGTCATTGAAAACGATTCGGCAAGGATCTGTATTATCTCTAACGACATGATGGAGCTACCGATCAGCCTGGCAGATGAACTGCGCGACGAGATTGCTTTGCACACCGACATCCCGCGCGAACATATCTTTATCCACGCTACACACACCCACTCTGCCCCGCGGGTGAGTGGGAGTAGCGTGGAAGAAGGGGGAACGAATCATGCATTCGCGGCAAAGTTTCGTGAAACTGTAGTTAGGAATGCCATTGAAACGGCCAACAACAAAAAAGCTTTTGTTCCTTTCGCCCTGGAAGCCGGCAAAGGGGAATGCTTTATCAATTGCAACCGCCGGGAAAAGGAGGGGCCGTGCGATCACACGCTCTATCTGATTCACCTGGTCGACAAGAGAGGGAAACGTATCGCCTCGTTCCTCAATTTTGCCTGCCACCCGGTAAGTCTGAATCACCGTAGTTTGGTGGTCTCTACCGATTTCCCCGGTATTGCCGTGGAAAAACTCTCCAAAGAGTGGGGGAGCACCCTTTTCTACTTTTCGGGAGCTGCCGGCAATGTGAATCCCTGTGGAGAGCTGAGAGCAGACACCGCCTACACCCAGGTAAGAGGTAAAGAGTTGGCAGATGCTGCACGGGATATTCGGATCGAAAGATTAAAAAAAAGTAACTTGCTCCGTGTAAGCAACCGGATTGTGGAACTCCCCTTCCGCTCATCCGAGATCACTCCGGAGGTCATTAACGCGCATGCCGATGAAATAAAAGAGTGGAATGCATTCGGTACCTGGAAAGACGATGTAGAACGATGGCGGGCAGCCATGATTGAAAAAATCAGGAGCGGCGAAGCAAAGAATTACCTGCCCGTTGGAATAGCCGGTGTAAATATAGGGGGACTGATACTCTTTTTCTCACAGGGAGAACCATTCAATGAATACCAGACTATGCTTCGTGCGAACTATCCCGATACTCCCCTGCTTTTTATCGGTTACACGAACGGACAAAACTCTTATTTTCCAAGCAAGCATGCTTATCAACGTGATGGATACGAATATGAGAGAGAGCAGATGCATATATACATCAGAGCCCTCTATCCGCTTTCCGATGAGATGCCGGCGGCCTATAAGGCAGCTATCGTTGCAACTGTGAATGATATAGTGGATTAAATCAACATGAAAATGATAAAAAAGATAATCTCATGCCTACTGGCCCTTATTTTGTCTGTTGTTGCCCTGGCAAACGACCCCATCCGGTACGGGATCATTCCTAAACCGAAGTCTCTGAAACCGATGGCCGGCGAATTTCGGATAAACAGACATACGGTAATCCTCATTCCCGAAGAGGACAAGCTGATAGAGGAGATAGCGGCAGACTTTGCCGATCGGGTAAAGAGATGTTCCGGCATGGACCTTCGGGTCAGTCCTTCCACCTCGCCGGTAGCGGTACACAATAACATAGTGCTTACCCTAAGGGAAGGGATGGGTGATGAAGCGTACCACCTCAGTGTTACCCGGGAGCAAATCACCATCACGGCTTCCACTCCCCACGGCATTTACTACGGGGTGCAATCGGTTTACCAGTTGTTGCCGCCGCAGATCTACGGTGAAACAGCGGTGAAGGGCCTGAAGTGGGCCGTTCCCTGCTGTGAGATAGAGGATGCGCCTCGGTTCCCGTACCGGGGCCTGATGCTCGACGTAGGACGTTATTTCATGCCCAAGGAATTGGTGATGAAATTGATTGACGTCATGTCCATGCACAAGCAAAATTTCTTTCACTGGCACCTCACGGAAGACCAGGGCTGGCGGATTGAGATCAAAAAGTACCCCCGGCTTACCGAAATAGGATCGGTAAGAAGAGAGAGCCCGATAGGCAATACAAAGGAGGGGGACAATACGCCGCACGGTGGTTTTTACACCCAGGAGGAGGTGAAAGAGGTGGTGGAGTATGCCCGCAAAAGATATGTTACCGTGGTACCCGAAATTGAATTGCCGGGACACGCCACGGCCGCCATCGCCGCCTACCCGGAGCTGTCCTGCTTCCCGGAAAGAACTTACGAAGTGGCTACAACCTGGGGAGTAAAAAAAGATATCTTTTGCCCTACAGCTGCTACCTTCCGTTTCCTTGAAGAGGTCTTCTCGGAACTGTTCGACCTCTTCCCCTCGCCCTATTATCATATTGGGGGCGATGAGTGTCCGCGTGACCGCTGGGAGGAGAGTACTTGCTGTCAGGATCTGATGAAGGTGCTGGGACTGGAGAGCGAAGATCAGTTACAAACGTTTTTTGTTCAACGTATGGCAAAGTTCCTGAAAGAAAAGGGAGGAAAAACCGTGATTGGGTGGGACGAAATCCTGGATGGCGGAGCAGTTCCGGAAACGGTAGTAATGTCATACAGGGGACATGCGCCGGCCATGAGAGCCGTTCATCAAAACATGCGTACCATCCTGACTCCCAACCGATGGAGCTATCTTGACTATTATCAGGAGGATCCCGATACGGAAGAGCTGTCGATGATCCTGTTTTTGCCCCTGGAGAAAGTATACCACTACTATCCCATACCCGATACCCTGGCCAAAGAAAAACACCCCTATGTCATGGGACAACAGGGTTCACTCTGGACAGAATATATACAAACGCCGCGCAGAGCCGAATACATGGCTTTCCCCAGAGCGGTGGCCATGTCTGAAGTAGCCTGGTGCGCGAAAGAAGAGAAGGATTGGAACTGGTTCCGTGCACGCATGCTCAAGGAGTTCGAACGGCTCGACAGCAAAAAGATTAACTACAGCAAAGCATTTTATAATGTCCTTTTCCATTTTGACCGGAAGGCGGACTTCCCTAAAAAAGTAGGCCTCAGCATCGATTACCCCGAAGCCCGGATCCATTACACGCTGGATGGAAAAGAGCCCACCCGTCGTTCTCCTCTCTATTCCGACTCGCTTACGGTGAACAGGGGGAACGTGATACGTACCCAGGGATTCCTGAAAGACGGACGCAAAGTAGGCAAAATGATTGAAAAAAAGTTTTAATGACAAACCGATATATAATGAAAACAACAAAAATTTCCAGAACAATTTGGCTGATAATTATCCTCCAATGCATCTGTGTCTCTCTGCTATGCCTCACGGGATGTAAGCGGGACGCATTGAAACCCGTGAATCCTCCGCGGGGAGTCTGGATGTGGAGCAGTGCCATATCAGACAGCAACTCAAAAAGAGTGGTCGATCAACTGGCGGAAAACAACATCCGGCAGGTCTATTTTCTGGTGAAGGGGACGGCCGGAATAAAAACATCGCCCCACAAGCTGCGCACGTTTATCAGCTGTGCACGAGAAAAAGAGATGGAAGTGCACCTCTGGTACATTGTCAGCGAAGACAGTACCTATATAGCCGAAAATCCCCAGGCAAGCATATATCACTGCCCCAATCCATCTGTAAGTACCAGGCCGTACCCTATGAACGATCAGCGAGTGAATCTGCTATACCCGGGATACAAGGATTACGTGCTGGATAACATCCGGGATTTTCTCAACAATTTTGATTGCGACGGGGTGCATCTCGACTATATCCGGTTCAGCCACTTCGTTTACTCCTTCGATCCCTACTCCCTCCAAAAAGCAGCCTCTTTGGGATGCGATACCACACGGCTGCTTAACCTCTTCACCACGGAGCCGGGCTATACGGCCCATGCCACAAATAACGGTTTTGTGGAGCTCTATGCGGAGGGTGACAACGATGTGGTGACCTGGGTGGGGATGAGGAAAAATATCATCCGCGATTATATTGAATCCATCGGGGAGGTTGTCCGGAAAACCAAGCCCGGCCTGGAGGTCAGCGCTGCTTTCATGCCGGAGGGAACGATAGATACCATCTATTCAGACGTCTACTATGCCCAGAATTACATGCTCCACTCTCCCGCCTTGGACAGGATCAGCCCAATGGCCTACTTCAAGTCGTACAAAAAGCCCACGAACTGGCTACAGACAGTCACGGAAGGCGCGAAAAAATTATGTGCTCCCCAGTGTGAAGTATACACAGGTATCCAGGCATTTAACGAGGTGACGAACGAAGAACTGCAAGAGCAGATCAAATATTCCCTTGAAGGTGGCGCACAAGGGGTTATCCTGTTCCGGTATGGTGGCATCGCTGAGGAAGGCTGGGAGGCAATAAGGGAATAGAAAAAGGAGAATTCGGATAATATAAGCAGATATGATCGCAATAGCCGACAGCGGGTCGAGTAAAACAAGCTGGACATTGGTTAAAGATGGCCGGGTGACTTTTCAGTTCGAAAGTGAAGGATACAACCCCTGCTATAACAGCCGGGAGGAGATTACCTCCTCCCTTCGTGAAAGTCTGCCTGGAGGGTATGACTGGAACGATATCTCATTGGTCGCTTTCTACGGGGCCGGGTGTTATGAGGATAAATATCGGGTGATTGAGTATGCACTGCGCCCTCTCTTCCCGAAGGCCCGGTTTGATATTGCCATGGACTTGATGGCTTCGGCCCGTGCACTCCTGGGACATGAACCTGGGTTTGCCGCTATCCTGGGCACGGGGACGAACTCTTGCCTGTATGACGGGAAAAAGATCACCCATAATATCGATTCAATGGGTTTTTTGTTGGGTGACGAGGGAAGCGGTGCCTATATAGGCAAGCGGCTATTAAAAGACTTTATCCGGGGACATATGCCGGTCGATATACGTGAAAGCTTTTATCACTCCTACCGGTTATCGCCGGACGAGTTGGTCGATCGCGTTTACAGCGACCCAATGCCTAACCGATACTGCGCGTCATTTGCCCGGTTCTTGAGCGGTGAACAGGCCGGAAGCGAGTACGCGGAGCATGTGAAGCAGGATTGTTTTCGTGATTTCTTCAAGAATATCGTAGTCCATTACCCCGACTATTCCACTTACCGCTTTAATTGTGTAGGAAGCATCGGATGGGTGTTTAAGGAGGCCCTGGTTTCCGTAGCAAAAGAATTTGGGATGGAGGAAGGAAAAATTATACGTGCACCGATGGAAGGCCTTATTGCATATCATCAGCTATGACAGAGGGTGATTTCCCCCACTGCCTCCTTCATTCATTTATACAAAAGTTTTATCCATCAAGAGAGTAATGCAATGAACAAGAAACAATCCAATCATCTCTTTCCTCTCCTCATCATCGGAGTTGCATTCTTTATTATCGGCTTTGGTGTGGGGATAAATGGCATCATGGTACCCATTCTGGAAAGAGCTTTTTCACTGAGTAAAAGCATGTCGTATTTGGTTCTCACGGCCACTTTTTCGGCTTTCTTGATTTTTGGAAGACCTTCCGGAATAGTGATACAGCGGATAGGATATAAACGATCCATGGTAATTGCCTTGATTATCATGTCGTTGGGAATGCTCTTGTTTATTCCTTCCGCGAAGATGGGCACATCGATGCAGGGTTTTTACCTGTTCCTCGCGGCCTCATTCGTAGGAGGGATGGGAAACACGCTGCTGCAAGCAGCCGTCAATCCGTACGTCACCATCTGCGGCCCGATAGAAAAAGCGGCCCAACGCATGTGTGTCATGGGAATCATGAACAAGTCGGCCTGGTACCTTGGACCCATCTTCCTCAGTCTCTTTATTGATGTCACAAATCCGGTATTAGACCAGGCATATATCCCCTTTGGTATTGCGGCAGGAGTAATTACATTGCTAGCAGTACTGATCTATTTCATCTCCCTGCCCGAAGTGAAGGCAGCAGGGGAAGAAGAGGAAGCGCAGCATCCCGATAGCGGAAACGCCGAGGTTCCCGCATCCGGTGAAAAAATAAGCTTGTGGCAGTATCCCCATCTGATTCTGGGCGCAATAGCCCTATTTATCTATGTAGGTGTGGAGACACTGCCTATGGCATCGGCTATTGACTTTGCCAATGCCATCGGGTTGGATAATCCGGCCCAATACTCGGGGATAGTATCTATCGGGCTGGTCATCGGCTATATCCTCAGCATCTTCCTGTTGCAGGTGATGCGCCAGAATAACGCCCTGATCCTCTTCATACTCATCGCCCTGTCAGCTTCTTTCTGTCTCATCCTGCTCCCTGCCCGACAGGCCATCTATTGTCTGGGCGTGCTGGGTTTTTCCCACTCGTTGATGTGGGGGGCTATCTGGGCGCTCGCTATTGACAAGTTGGGGAAAAAGACCAAATCAGGAGCCTCCCTATTGGTTACCGCTATCGTGGGTGGGGCTATTCTTCCGTTGCTCTTCGGTTTTATTCTGGATGCGGTGAGAGGGGGCGAGGCTTCACCTCTACCCGATGATTTTCAAATGGCTTACTGGATATTTATCCCTTGTTATCTCTATATTCTTTATTACGCGTTAGCGGGGCATAAAGTGGGGTTAGCCAAAAATAAATAGTCATTGTTCGCTATTGCAAAGATCAGACAATCTTGATATTACACTCGCATAATCATTTGTTTTAGCTTTACGCGAATGTTTCATGTACCCATAGTGTAAAAAATATTTTAGTCTATGAAAACAATAAATTTTTTATTATTCGTATGCCTGACCGCATCCTTCCTGTTCGTGGGATGCAGTGATGAGGCGGAAGAAGAAATCCTTACCCGGCCACTGATTACCTTTAAAGACGGCATAGTGGAAACGATGGAGAGCACCTATACAGTGTCGGCATCCATTACCTCGGATCAAGCACTGAAAGAGGTGAAGATTGAAAAAATATTTCCCGGAAAAGAGGAACCTGATGAAGTGATTGAAACGATCACCTCTTTCTCTGACCCTGCACTCTATGTTTTTGAAAAGGAGTTTACAGTTCCCATTACCGTTCAAAAAATGCAGATCAAGTTTCACGCGATCACCATCCATGGGCTCTACTCAGATGAGATCTTCACATTTATTGCTGAGCAGTCTGCTTACTCGCAGTCCGCGATCATTAATGCATTGGCTACCGTGTACGCACAGTTTGAGGCTACAGGCGAACTACCCGATGAAGTCAAAGTAAGCGGGGCAACCCTCAAGAAATCTGCCTATTATGAAGCTGCCTGCAGGGTGTTGCTTCAAATTCAGAAAGGAGTGGATGACCCGATCACTCTGACGGGATATCCCCTGCCCGCTTCACCCGACGCCGATAGTTTTATTGAGAAGGAAATACCCATTGAGCTGCTCTTTAATCAGACGACGCGGCAATTGAATTATGCGGCGAACAATAACGTGTTCGCGAACTTTGTTTCTTACCCGCAAAACTTTGTGGGGCCGGGAGGTGAAAAATACAATGGGCAGTTCTCGTTTAACAGGAGTGCGGTTGTCCTGACCAGGGCGCTGGCATACTACAAGGTTAACGGCAGCCTTCCTGCCAAACTCTCGTCATCATACCTGAAAGCAAGCAGCGGTACACCTATGGGGGTCTGGATATGGGGAAACACGCTGTCTGACGACAACCGGGAGATTGTCGACAAGCTGGCAAGCAACCATGTTGACGAGGTCTACCTGCTGGTAAAGGGAACCGCCGGAACCAAAACGGCAGCGAACAGGCTCACCGACTTCATTGCAAAAGCCCATGAGAAAAAAATAAAAGTCCACTTTTGGTATATCGTCAATGAAGACGGTGTATACATGGCTGCAAATCCGAATGCTTCCATTTATCACTGTCCGAAACCCGGTGTTGACCTGGAGCCATATCCCATGAACGATCAGCGGGTAAATCTTCTTTACCCGGGTTACAAAGAGTATGTTTTGGACAACATCCGGAGTTTTGTGAAGGATTTTGATTGTGACGGGGTGCATCTTGACTATGTACGATATGGACATTTTGTTTATTCATTTGATCCGCAATCCCTTGAAAGAGCCTCCTCCCTGGGTTGCAATACGACCCGTCTATTGGCTTTTTTCCAAACAGCAGCCGATTACAAAAAGTACGCCACAGACAACGGCTTTGTGGATCTTTATAAAAATAACGACCAGGATGTGGTCAAATGGGTGGAGATGCGAAAAAAAGTAATCAATGAATACATTGTGGCCATCAAAGGAGTAATGGATAAAGAGAAGTCGGGACTTACCCTGAGTGCTTCTTTTATGCCCGACGGAATAACCGATCCCAAATACGCGGATGTATTTTATGCCCAGAATTATGCGCTTAATGCATCCGTCCTGGATGTAATTAGTCCGATGGCCTATTTTAAAGCGTACGGAAAACCCACCAGTTGGTTAAAAGCGATTACGGAAACGGCAAAAACGTTGGTTGGAAACCAGTGTGATATATTCACGGGTATCCAGGGATATGATGGCGTTACGGCCGATCAGTTGAATGAACAGATACAGTTCTCTATCTCCGGTGGCGCCGATGGGGTAGTGGTGTTTAGATACGAAACGATACCCGCGGATGGGTGGAATGTGATCAAAGAATGGGGAAAATGACTTTTGAAGTTTTTCGATAAGTGAATACAAAGACAAAACTTGTTTTGACTATGTTGAACATAGGAAAAGTCTAATGGAATGAAAATAAAAGTTTTAATCATATGAAACGAGCATGTACATCATTACGCCCAAGTAGATGATTAAAAGCGAAAGGTTGCCTCCCGCTATGATTTTCAATAGAAGTCGGCGATTTCGCTTCGCTCAATTCCATACGCCATAATGTAAGAAATATTTTAATCGTATGAAAAATAAAAAAATCAAACGTAGAGATTTTATTCGTCAAACCTCCTTTGCAGGAATGGGTTTGGCGATGGGATTACCGCACCTCACCTATGCCGGGAATATACAAGCTAAAAAAGCAGCGATATTGGGTGGGCCGAAAGCATTTACAGGAAACTGGTCCCGATGGCCAATTATTGGACAGACAGAACGGGATGAATTGATTCAGGTATTGAACAGTGGAGGATGGTGCCGGCTGGGGAATAAAACTACACCTCGATTTGAGACTGAATATCAAAATCTTGTGGGTGCCAAGAGAACTTTAGGAGTGTCGAGCGGCACGACAGCCCTCCTAACAATGTTGGGAGCTTTGGAAGTTGGCCCGGGCGATGAGGTTATCATTCCACCCTATACTTTTATTGCCACTTACAACGTCATTGTTCAGAATTATGCTTTACCTGTTTTTGCTGATGTGGATATTGAGAGTTTCCAGGTTGATGCAAAAAAAATAGAATCAGCCATTACTAAGAATACAAAAGTCTTAATGCCCGTACATATCGCAGGCTCACCTTTCGATGTGGATAAAGTTCTCGAAGTTTCAAAAAATTACAACATACCCTTAATTGAAGATGCATGTCAAGCTCATTTGGCAGAATGGAAAGGAAAATGTGTTGGTAACTGGGGTCTGGGAGGCGCATTCAGTTTCCAAGAATCAAAAAATCTCAGTTCGGGAGAGGGCGGTGCTATCATTACAAATAACGATGCTTTTTACCAAGATTGCTATAGTTTTCATCATCAGGGTCAAGGTGCGGATGCGGCAAGTCTTGTACCTGGATCCGGGAGCAGAGGATCTAATTTCCGTTTAACTGAATTTCAGGCAGCCATTTTACTTGCTCAAATGACAAGACTTTCGGAGCAAGTGAAGCGTAGATGGGAAAATGCTCAATATTTAACTAAAATGCTAAAAGAAATACCGGGAATAGCTCCGGCAAAACTTTATGCTGGTACCACTAAGAGTGCTTATCATCTATATATGTTCAGATATGATAAAAAAAGATTTTCAGGAATGTCAAGAGCACAATTTATTAATGCGTTGAATGCAGAAGGAGTCCCATGTTCCGTTGGATACACTTCCATGCCTAAGGAAAAGTATGTTACAAACTTAGCTCATAATAAACATTATCTTTCCATTTATGGTGAAAAAAGAATGAAAGAATGGCTGGAAAGCCTCTCATGTCCTCAGAATGATAAATTGTGCAATGAAGAAGCTGTATGGTTCGCTCAAACCATGCTTTTAGGTACTAAAACGGATATGGAACAAATCGCGGAAGGTATTCGGAAAATAGCCAGGCAGTCGCGAGAAATCTCTAAGATCTGATACATTTTGAATGTATGGCGCTCTCTCGCACTGGACGTGAGAACGCCCATCCGGTAAATCATGAATATCGCAGACCAGGAGTTGTCAAAATATTCACAAAGGAAATTACGAAGGCCCCGACTCATTCTACTGGTACGGAATGCCAAGCACACTTCCCGATACTGTGGGCGGAATCATCGTTTCGTATGTTGAACAGAACGGCCAATAACAATATGTGAACACTTGCAAAATAATTAAATATTTATTTCAATCAATAACATAGAATTTTTATATGAACAAAATAACTGAACAGCCTTCCCGTTACAGGCATTTAGAAACTCAAACAGTTAAAGAGTTAACAGGTGAGTTAATCACGGAGTATAAAACCATTGCTTTGGCAGTGGAAAAAGCAAAACCTCAATTGGATAAACTTATCACTGCCGTGGTTCAAAAAATACAAACCGGTGGTAGAATGATTTATTTAGGAGCAGGCACGGGAGGGCGACTTTCGGTATTGGATGTTCTTGAGTTACCCACAACCTATGGGATGGAAAACGGGATGATTGACGTAGTTTTGGCCGGAGGAGTGGATAAGTTGGTTTTGGCGTTGGAAGAAAAAGAGGACGATACGGAAGAAGCGTGGAAATCGCTACAAGAAAAAGACATATCTGAAAAGGACATCGTCGTGGGAATATCTGCAAGCGGTACCACGCCGTTTGTTTTACAAGGCTTGAAAAAATGTAGAGAAAATGGTATCGCCACGTGCTGCGTTGTGAATAATCCCGACTCGCCCATCGCGGAACAATCCGACTATCCGGTAGAAGTCATCACCGGCCCTGAATTTGTAACCGGCAGCACAAGAATGAAAGCAGGTACTTCCCAAAAAATGATTTTCGATATGATAAGCACTACCGTGATGATACAGATGGGAAGAGTTTTGGATAATAGTATGTGGAATGTGCAGTTAATCAACAATAAAATTACCGACAGAGCGATAAAAATCTTAATGGAAAAAGCGATGATTACTGACTACGAAGAAGCAAAAAAGTTACTTTTTAAGTACGGAAGCGTTAAAGAAGCACTTGATAAGATAGAAGCTTCGCATTCTTAGCTGACACGAATTTTTTATATTCAGGAATACTTCTTCTAGGTTTTACAAATAAACTGTTCCCGCCCTCTTCCCGGTAATAACAAAAAGTCGGATGATACGAAAATGTTCACTAAAGTTAGACATTTTGAGTCGCTTTCGCTCCTCGATTTTCAATTCTCGCAATAGCAAACCCAAATAAATTTGTCCTTTGCTTACATTGCTTACGAAAATGTTCCTTACCTTTGCAGATATTTTTTTGCAACATATGACGCTATGACACAAGATAGAGAAATCTTCGCGATAATTCGAAAAGAACAGGAACGGCAACTTAAAGGTATTGAGCTTATTGCTTCCGAGAACTTTGTTAGTGAACAGGTGATGCAGGCCATGGGCTCTGTGCTGACAAACAAGTATGCCGAAGGATATCCCGGAAGAAGGTATTATGGCGGTTGTGAGGTGGTTGACCTGGGCGAACAGCTTGCCATTGACCGGTTAAAAGAGATTTTTGGCGCCGAATGGGCCAACGTGCAACCACACTCGGGAGCGCAGGCAAACGCTGCTGTTTTCCTGGCATGCCTGAAGGCAGGGGATAAATTCCTTGGACTGAACCTGTCTCACGGTGGCCATCTTTCACACGGTTCACCCGTCAACTTCTCCGGTCTGATGTTTGAACCTGTAGCATACAATGTGCGTGAAGAGGATCAGCGAGTGGATTACGACCAGCTGGAATCACTGGCACGCTCTGAAAGACCCAAACTCATTATTGCCGGTGCCTCGGCCTATTCACGTGAATGGGATTATGCTCGTATCCGCAAAATAGCCGACGAGATCGGTGCCATCTTCATGGTGGATATGGCGCACCCCGCCGGCCTGATTGCGGCCGGACTGCTCGAAAATCCGCTTAAACACGCACACATCGTGACCTCTACCACCCATAAGACACTGCGTGGTCCCCGTGGAGGCGTGATCCTGATGGGTAAGGATTTTGAAAACCCCTGGGGCCTCACCACACCCAAGGGAGAGGTTAAGATGATGTCGGCACTGCTGGATTCAGCTGTTTTTCCTGGCATGCAAGGCGGTCCCCTTGAACATGTGATTGCCTCGAAAGCGGTTTCTTTTTACGAGGCACTCCAGCCGGAATACAAGACCTATCAGACACAGGTGAAAAAGAATGCGGCCGTAATGGCGCAGGCCTTCGCCGACAAGGGATATAATGTCGTCTCGGGCGGTACCGATAACCACATCGTGCTGGTAGACCTGCGCACCAAGTTCCCTGATCTGACCGGTAAGGTAGCGGAGAAGGTACTTGTGGAGGCCGATATCACCACCAACAAGAACATGGTGCCTTTCGACAGCCGCTCGCCATTCCAGACATCGGGCCTCCGTTTCGGTACGCCGGCCATCACCACCCGCGGAGCAAAAGAAGAACTGATGGGAGAGATCGTGGAATTGATCGACACCGTGCTCTCTCGCGTGGACGACCCGAAGACCATCGCATCGGTGCGCGAAAAAGTGAACGTGACCATGAAGCAATATCCGCTTTTCGCCTGGTAGGATGCCCGGATAACTGATAAAGAGATGGGGAGTGGCTTAGCCATTCCCCATTTTTTATTTACATTTGCATGAAACTCGCGATAAGCAATGCATATTCTTCAGACCGAAATAAAATATGTTCCCGGCGTGGGACCCAAAAGAGCCGATATCCTGCAGAAGGAGCTCGATGTCTTTACGCTGGGAGACCTGCTTCGGTGGTACCCCTATCGATATATCGACCGGACGCGGATGTACTACGTGCACGAGATTGACCAGTCGCAGGCCTACATCCAGTTGAAGGGGAAGATCACCGCCTTTGAAGCCTTTGGAGAAGGAAGGAAAAGGAGGCTGGTGGCGCATTTTACCGACGGTACCGGCTTCGTCGACCTGGTCTGGTTTCAGGGTGTCCGTTTCATCGAAAGCAAGTACAAGCTCAACCAGGAGTACATCATCTTCGGAAAACCCAATCTCTTCAACGGCAAGTGGAATATTCCGCATCCCGAGATCGATCCTTTCATGGATGAATCGGACCGGCCGGAAGGGTTGATGGCGATGTACAATACCACGGAAAAGATGAAGAACCATTACCTCAACTCCAGGGCGATGCAGAAGATCATGGAAAATGCATTCGGGCTGATTAAGGAGCCGCTGCCGGAATCACTTTCACCCGATGTGGTAAAGGAGGCCCGGTTGATGTCTTTTCACGATGCGGTGGAAAATATTCACTTTCCCAAGTCGCCGGCGCAGCTGCGCGATGCCGAGTTCCGGCTGAAGTTTGAAGAGCTGTTCTATATCCAGCTAAGCATCGTGCGTTACTCATCCGACCGGAAAGCAAAGCTGAAAGGGATCCTTTTCCCCAAGGTTGGAGATTATCTCAATTCATTTTACAAAAAGAAACTACCCTTTCCGTTGACAAATGCCCAGAAGAGAGTAATCCGGGAGATCCGGAAGGATACCGCCTCCGGGAGGCAGATGAACCGCCTGTTGCAGGGTGACGTGGGAAGCGGCAAGACCATGGTGGCGATTATGTGCATGCTGATTGCCCTCGACAATGGATTTCAGTCCTGCCTGATGGCACCCACGGAGATCCTGGCGGCACAGCATTATGATACATTCACGCAGATGCTCTCCGGCATGAATGTGGGGGTAGCATTGCTGACTGGCTCCACGAGAAAGAAAGAGCGGGAGGAGATCCACGCAGGGCTGCTCTCCGGGAAAGTAAATATCCTGATTGGCACCCACGCTTTGATTGAGGATATAGTACAGTTTCGCAACCTGGGCTTCGTGGTGATCGATGAGCAGCACCGATTTGGCGTGGTGCAGCGCGCCAGGCTGTGGGAGAAAAGCAGCCATCCGCCCCACATGCTTGTGATGACCGCCACACCCATTCCCCGCACACTGGCCATGACGGTCTATGGCGACCTCGATGTCTCGGTGATCGACGAACTTCCTCCAGGCCGTAAGCCGGTGCAGACGCTGCACCGTTACGACAAGAAAAGGGGTGCCCTCTATCAGTTTATCCGCGATCAGATTGGTGCCGGGCGACAGGCCTACATGGTCTACCCGCTGATCGAGGAGAGCGAGACACTCGATCTGAAGAACCTGGAGGAGGGATACGAGCATGTCAAAGCGGCCTTTCCGGAATTCACCGTCTGCAAGATGCACGGGCGGATGAAACCTGCCGAAAAGGAGGAGGTGATGCGGCGGTTTGTCTCGGGTGAGGTGCAGATCATGGTATCCACTACCGTGATCGAAGTAGGAGTGAATGTGCCGAATGCCAGCGTGATGGTGATCGAAAGTGCCCAGCGGTTTGGCCTTTCGCAGCTACATCAGCTGAGAGGCAGGGTGGGAAGGGGCGCTGATCAGTCTTACTGCATACTGATTACGCCCTACGAACTCTCTGCTGATACTCGCCGTCGGATGGAGATCATGACCGAAAGTAACGACGGCTTCGTGATCGCCGAAGCCGACCTGAAGCTGCGCGGCCCGGGCGACCTGGAGGGAACGCAGCAGAGCGGCATCCCTTTTAACCTGCGCATTGCGGACCTGGTACGCGACAACGCCATCCTCTATAATGCCCGCGAGATTGCGGAGCGGGTGATTGAAAAAGATCCGGCGCTGGAGCAGCCGGAGCACCAGGTGCTGAAGCAGCAGCTCAGCCGCCTTGGCGGTAACCGGTACGACTGGAGCCGGATCAGCTGAGAAAATCCTATTCGGCGGTTGTGATCACCAATTCCCGGCCTTTTTTGAGTTGATCATGCGTGACAAACCACCCGTTTATTACATCACCATCATATCTGATTTGTCTGATCTTCTTTCCATTTACTTCTTTCAGGATGGTGAAAGTGGTATTGTCACCCAGGGTGAATGTCACCTTGTCGAAAAGCGGCACCGACACGATGTATTCCGGATCGGCAGGTGAGTAGGTATATAATCCGATCGCATTGAGGACATACCAGGCTGACATCTCTCCCGCATCGTCCATGCCGGCGTAAGCCAGCTTCTCCTCTCCCATATCATAGAATCGGCCCATGATGCTGTCCAGTACGCATTGCGCCTTCTCCTGTTTCCCGATGAAGTAGTAGGTGTATGGAATCGAGTGGGAGGGCTGGTTGCCATGGCAGTAGTTACCGATAAAGCCGGTCATGTTGTGTGCCTCATAACCCCGCCATGGTTCGGTGAAGAGTGAGTCGAGCTTCTGCTCCACCGCCTTGTGATCAGGATAGAGAGCAATCATTCCTTCCGGATCGTGGGGAGCAAAGAAGAGTGAGTTCCAGGCGTTGGCTTCCCGGTACATATAGGCGAAATAGGGGTAGTAGGGATCGAAATCGGCTATCCAGCTTCCTGTTTCAATCTTTCCGCGAAAGAAGCCGGTAGAAGGGTCGAACAGGTTTTTGTAATTTCCGGAGTGACGCATCAGCAGGTCGTGATTCTCCTGATCCCCAAGCTCCTTGGCAATCAATGCTGTCGCATAGTCGTCGTAGGCATATTCCACTGTTTTGGTGACGGCCGCCTTGTACTCGTCCCAGGTGGGGACGTGGGTAGTATCTTTTTCTGCAATCCATCCCCGCTTCAGATATTCATCGAGATAGGGCCTTCCACCCTGACCGGGAACGGTTGCATTTTTGAGCAGCAATTTATAAGCACGCTCCAGATCAAACCCTGTAATACCGCGTAACCAGCTTCCGGCTACAAACACCGAAGCATGGTCGCCATGGAAGAAGGTGGGCATATAGCCTCCTCTTTTCTCACCCTTATCGGTGATTGATTTGATGATGTCCGTCGTGACATCCGGAGAGATCATTCCCAGCAGCACAAGCTTGTTCCGGTAGTCGTCCCAAAACGAGGGATTGGTATAATAGCGGAACCCTTCATTTACCACGTTTCCCCGTTCGTCGGTGAAGTCGCCGTTTACATCACTGCGTAGTGCAGGCCATAGGAATGAACGGTATAGGGTAGAATAAAAAATTCCTTTTTCACGTGTTGTTCCTCCTGTAACCTTGATATGCGATAATAATTCCTCCCATGTTTTATCAGCCTGTAGGTTGATTCTCAAAATTCAGCACCGGATGCTCTTGGGTTTAAACACCAGTAGATTGCTCCTTTACTCCCTGAACCTATAGTTATCCAAAACCACTGACCTATTTCCTCCTTTGTAGGACACATTGGGTTGGTACCGCTGTAAATATTATTTCCTCCCTGTAATTCAGTCATCAGCCAGGGAATGTTACCGGCGCCCGAACGAAGAATCTCGCTATTTGCAGACATGGCTATGGCATACCTGTTTCTGGGGAAAAAACCAAAATGCCAACTGGCATGGGCTGAACCTCCTAAGCTGGACAGAAAAGTTCTCCAACTTGGGAAATCATACTGTGCGGCCAGTGTAAAAATCTGATGGTTATTTACGTGGATGGGCTTTTCTTTGTCATATTTGCGTATTTCATCCGACAACCATTTTAAATACCATGTGTTATAATGCAACAAGAACTTCTCATTATCAAATGACAGCTGGTTGTAAGCAGTGAGTTTATAGATCTGCTGGGTGTCTTCATAGTTATCTCGCCATTTTTTGTAGATTGTCCTTGCCAAAGGGTCATTTATGTTCCCTCCCCCTAGTTCGTTAATGGGAATCCAACCATAGAGAGATGAGTGTTGTTTAAAATGAAGAACTACATTTTTTATATAATCGGCTATACGGTTAAGATGTTCTTCGTTATACGGAAATTTAAATCCTCCTACATCTGTAAAATCTGTAGCCGGGAAAAGATTGGCATAGACTTTAATATGATATTTTTCCGCATAAGAGAATGCCTTGTCAAATAAGCTGAAATCCCAGTCGCCATTTACATCCTTCATATAATTTTCGAACATGCGGATACGTGTAACCTTCATATTGTTTTTCCTGAGAATTTTAAACCAGTTCTCTACATTTTCATCCGACTGCCCGGGTTCTATGAATATTTCTGCACCAATCATTGGAATATCATTTAAATTTACTTGCGATCTCACGTTGGCGAATATAATAAATAAAGACACAGCCGTGTATATTATGCCATATTTTATAAAATTCATCTCCTTTGTTTCATTTTTTCGTTTCACATAAATATAAATCATTTAAATTTTCCACGATTTGTTTTAACTGCCATAAGAATAATCGTCATTTCATCGACAAGGATGATAAGTTGGTTCTGATTGTATAAATAGAGTTTTACCGGTTTTATTATTAGGAGTAAATAAAAAATTTGTCTCTTTAGAAAATTGTATGGGATGATTCTATAAAGCCTACAATGGATTGATAAGAAATATATAAGGAAAAAAGGAGTGTTAGCAAAAGTCCAAGATTAAACCAGAATCCCGCCTTATATTTTCCCATTATACTTTTTCTGTTTAACAGATATATAATGGCAATAACTACAATCGGCAATACAAATATTTGAAACAATTGGCTGATCAACATGGCATAGACCGACTTAAATCCAAATGCGGGAACAATTAACCCAAAAAGAAGCGCAATGCCGGTCATTAATCGAAAACGGAATCCTTTATATATAACAGGTCTGTTTTCGTAGTCACTGATCAATAAAGGTGCAAGCATCACGATTGGAAAAACAGAAGAGAGGGCTGCGCCAAATATTCCCATGATAAAAACAGATAAAGCCAGATGTCCCAGGAACGGCTCCAGCATACTTACCATCGTGAGTATATCTTCAACCGGTTTGTCGGCAATATATAAAGTACCTGCGGCACATGCCATAATAGAACCGCTTATGATAAACATCAACAACGCTGCCACAAAGGCATCTTTTGTTTGAAGTTTCGAGTGTTTCGTTGTCCATTTTTTCTCTTTCATCAACATGCTCCTTACTACAAAGGTCGGTGCCGTTAACGTAGTCCCTACTAACGCCGCAATGATCATCGGAGCATTTTTTTCGTCCGGTATGTTGGGGATAAGTCCTTCTATTACAGTATTAGGATCAGGAAAAACAACAAACATGGAGATAATAAAACTGATACCCATGATGGAGACGAAAACTATCATTAATTTCTCAAAAGAGGAATATTTTCCTGTCAGCAGGAATAGATATAAAAAAATAATTACTCCAAATGCAATATAAACCGGATTCCATCCCGGCTCCCCAAACAGACGGATGGATATTTGTCTCATAAGGTCGGAAGCAATCCCCATTATACCAATAAGTGCCAGAATCTCGACAAAAACCAATCCAACCAAAGTTATCAAAGCTGCCAGTTTACCCAGAGATTTGAAATGTTTCTTATAACCATACAGTGCTCCTTCTCCCGTTACAATGGTATACCGTCCATAAGCTTCCAATAAGAAAAAACTGAATATGCAGGAAAGGGCTAAAGCCCAAAGCATAGACATTCCATAACGGGATCCTGCTGAGGCCATTGCAACCACACTTCCTGTGCCGATGCTATATCCTACAAGGAATAGACCGGGTCCTACGGATCTCAGAGAATTCCCGGATCGCTTCAAAACTGACTTTATTTCAGACATGAAATTTTCTGTTTTTCAATTGTTGATTTATTTTTATATGTGAATGGTTATACTTTCAGTTTATTCCTGAACCGGTAAGACCTCACTGCTATTATGTACTATTCCAATTTGAATATCTTTTTCCAGATTGATGCGTTCACTCAAATACTCTTGTAGATCATCTATTCTCAAATAATGAAATCCAAGCAGATTGGTCAGTATAGGATCCATTGTTAAAGTTGCTTTGAAATTCCGCTTAATATGGTTCAGGTACATACACTCCGAAGCTCCAAACCGATCCTCTATTGCATTGTCATCCAGCATTTTGAAAAGCGTGGTATCATCATATTTGGCAAGGCGGGCAATCTCTTCTCCATGAGTAGGTGCAATTCCTTCATAACAAGGTGACAGAAGGATAATTTCACCCTTGGGTTTGGTGGCAATCTCTGCCGAGAACAACCCTTTATCGGCTTGTGTGAAATCAAAATCGGACGGATAAGCGCTACTGATGGTGATATCGGCTGCTTCAGTGAATCTTGAACCGAAAATTTTCATTCCCCACCTTACAGCTTCACGATGTGCTTCAATAAAGTGACCTGCCACAGCTTTCAGCAGCTCTCCTTTATCAGTCTGTATAACATTCACGATAAAATGAAGCCCTACGTCTCTTGCAAAATCTTCCATTTCTTCCCGACAGGGAGTCAACACTTTGCCTAGTTGTTGTTCAGTTGCTCCCAGCAGGTGCATGGCATGAACTGTTTCAGTTCCTGCCACTCCGGGGAGCAGGATTTTGGCACCACCGCTCCAGCCGACAGGATGATGCGGTAGCACTCCACCAACTCCAATACGTATGTCGGCATTGAGAACATCTTTGTTGACAACTATTCTTGTTCCTCTCTTGGTTATTCCTCTGTTTACCAGATTCCCCTGGCAATCGTGATGTTTTATTTCAATTTGATCAATAATGTCCTGCCCGAACCGTTCCAGTATCTCTTTATCTGTCATAGGCCTGTGAGTGCCGTAGGCTATAACCAGCTTGATCTGTTCGTTGCCAATTCCCGCTTCATGCAATTCATCAAGAATTAACGGAATAATTACTTTCTGGGGTGTAACTCTTGTCCTGTCATCTGCCAAGATAACCACGGACGAATTCTTTGAAACTATCTCTCTTAATCTTTTTGTCCCTATTGGATTCTGTAAGGCTCTTTTTATTTCATCACCGGGATTTTCAGGTGGACTAAACTCATTTCTTTGTAGACTGAAACAAAGATTTTTTTCAGGAATTCGCAGTTCGATGAGTTTTTCTCCGAAATGAACAGGAATAACCTTTACGGTTTTCTCTTTTGTATGTTCCTTTTTCATATGCAAATCGTTTGATGTGTGAATATCTATTAATTAATGATTTAATTCGTTTTATAGATTTAATTATAATTGCTTTATCACTCTCAGTATCTCTTTTTCATAAGTCTCCTGCCATTCGGGTGCAAGAATGCAATTTGTCACTTCATATCCGCCTTTTTGAAAGGCCTCTTTGTCGGGAGCATAATGTATGTAACCGTTGGAATAAGCTGAAAGAAAAGTAAAAGGATATGGCGACATTTTCTTGATGCTAAGTCCTACAGCTGCAAATGCTTCTCCCGGAAAAGAAACAAGTATAAAGTCTCCGATGCGGATTCCCAAAATCTCTACAGGAATACTCGTTCCTCCAGTTTTGTTGGCCAACTCCTTTCTAAGTTTTAACCAATAGATATCTTCACGAATATGAGATAGCCTCTCCATTATATGGATATTGCGGATATATTTATCGATATCTCTCCTATTTGATTCATCCAGTTTCTTGAAATCTTCTGTTCCTTTTTTCTCTTCATCCAGATATAGATATTTATAATAGGAAGGATAGGATTCGGAAATTTTGTATTTCAAGTATAAAGGAAGAAATGTTTTTAAGTTCAAACTTGTTGATCTGAGAGAGTCCAAAAGTATCTGAGTTTCCATTTCCAAAGCATTCAGATTCGAAGCAAAATCCGAACGAAGTGGAAGATAGATGACCTTGTTAACCACAGATAACCGTTTAGTTTCGCAGGTGGCTATTTCTCTTGTCCTGTTTAGTACATTTAGTCCGAGCATTTGACCAAAAGGTTCACTATCTCTCGGATGGTTTACATCCTTATACATTATTTCTGTTATATCTCCTGCTGCACCCTGTAGAAAAAAAGCCAAAGCTCCCTGCCCGAGTTGTTCCTCAATTAAACGGGAGGCAAATCCGGGGTATTCGGCGGTTACTCCTTTATTCGGAACTCCCGTGTAAGGATGACAGCCATAATTATAAAGTACGGCTTTGGGAGTACCGTCTAACCGGTCTATTTTCAGAATTCCTATTTCGGGGTCAATCTCTCCCAAACCGGTAATTTCTTCATCCGGCATATTTGGATTCGCATGCCGAATCGTAAAAACCTTGCCGTTTTTGAGATTGATACGGCGATTCATCGCGAAACGATCTTCAAAGCTTGTTCCCACTCCAATTTTTACCGGTTCAAGGTTTAAAATTGCTCTCCCTAAAGCCGAGACAGTCCTCTCCCGGATATCGTCGCGCAAGCTGTTTTCACCGGTTAAAAATCCGTCATGATGATTATGTGAAGCACTTACCAAAACATGATCTCTATCAATACCGAACTTCTCTTCAATTTCATTTCTAACATCATGTAAAAAATCATCCGGAATATTCCCTATGGTTCCAATGGCAACTACATCCATGGTAATGATAGCTATCTTTAACTCTCCGTTCTCCAGAACCAGGGTTTTCACATACAGGGAGTCGTTGATATTTCCCGAATCTGTCGTTATATTGCTTTTTCCTGTTCCGGCTTTTATCTGTGCCATTACTTCATAATGGCTGAAAAAGAGAGAAATGAATAAAAGAAGGATGATTTTAGCATTTCTCCTTTTTCTGCCTGCAATCTTCTCCTTTAAAGTCATTGGATTATTTTTTCATTATTATTGCCCTTTTTTGATACGAATATGGGTATCTTTCAGAACTGACAGGACAAATTCTCTGCTTTGGTGGGCAGCTTCATCCGGACTGGAAGTATAATCGAAACCCAATTCCACGGTCAAAAATCCTTTATATCCGGTTTCAAGCAAGGTTTGAAAAAATGGTGCAAAACAGATTGTTCCCTCCCCCGGAATCTTATGCTGATCGGCCAGCCCGTTGTTATCATCCAAGTGAACATGCAGTGGAATGTTTTTTCTCTTCAAAAGTAACAGAGAGTCTACCAATGATTCCTTGTTCACGTGACAATGACCGGTGTCTAGAGCGATGCCCATATTTGGGTATTTTTGATCTTCGATGAGCCTTACCCCGTCTTCCACCGTGAGAACCAGATCACTTTCCATCATATGGGCCGGTTCCAATAACAGAAGCACCTCTTTCGCAACTGCATAGTCCACCAGCTCATCGAGACTACTTGTTAATTCGGCCATTCCACTGTTATAGCCCTGCCCGTACAGGGTGCGGCCAGGACAAAGACTTACTTTCCTGCATCCCAGTAAAAGGGATGTGTCGATACTATTTTTGATGTATTCCACGCTATCTTTCCGGATAGATGGGATTGGGCTGCATAAACTTGTCGGGTAACCAAACTGCGCTGGGATAAAGCCGGATATTTCAAGTCCGGCCTTTTCGATTATATCTCTCATAGATGAAACAGTCGTCTGGTTGATATCCCGGTAATATGCATGCGGACGTCCACCCCAAATCTCTATGCCGTCGTAGCCGAGTTTGGCAATCCGTTTAATAGTTTCCTCCAACCTGTAATTCTGATATAGTTTAGATGATACACTTAACTTCATACGATTGATTTTTCATTATTGAACATAAGATCTCACTCTGCTATCAGTTTTTCCAACATTTCTTTCATTTTTACAGCCTCCTGCATGATGTTATCAATTCCACTGATATCAACCACTACATACCCTTCATATTTAACCTTCTTTAAAGTGTGAATGATATTCCTGAAATTAATATTTCCCCTGCCAGGCTGGTAGTGGTACGGTCTAGTACCATCGTTATCGGAGAGATGAACCAGTTTGAGGTAATTGTTCAGTTTATATATGCCTAAATCCAGATATTCTCCTATAGCGTTTGCATGGGCAACATCGTATACCATGCCGATATTCTCCACGCCTACATCTTTAAATATAGAGATAACACCATCGACGGATGAAATAAAATCGCCCGCCCTCATCTCCATCGCAAACTGCAGCCCATTCTTTTCGGCAATACCTGATGCTTTTCTTAATTGGGCGATGACATTATTCCTGAGTTCTTCCCATACAAACCCTTCAGGTATAGCAACGGCATCGGCAGGCCCGCCGTGATAGAGGGATGTTCTTTCCTTGGGAACCATTTCCGGTGGGAGATAGAAGCAGTTGGTCACCATTTTTGCTCCTATGGCAGCCGTCATTTCACAAATTTGGGAAAATCGTTCCAACGAATTTCGCCGTTTTTCCTCATCAAAGGAAAAAAGTTCGTAGGTAACAGCCATGATACTTACAACATCCAGTTTCAGGCTCTTTGAACGATCTATTATCGTTTGCCATTTATCGGCATAAGTTTGGCACTCACCGGCATCTATTTCCATTTCGATGGTGTCAAACCCGGCTTCGCTTATCTCTCCCATCACTTTTAAAAGATTATTTACACTTGGAGGCAAACCATATAAGGTTATCGGAATCGTGAATCCACATGTTACCTTAATCATAATTTTTTGTTTTAATTAATTCAACTTCTTAATAGTGTTTGATAAATTCTCATTATTTTTTATTGTAAAACTGCTTGTGAGAATATCTCGATTACTTTTTCCCTTGGCAGATCAAATTGCGCGTATTTTCGGTTTCCAACGGGTAAATTAATTCCGTTGCCATTTTCTTCGACCGGGATCTCTTTTCCTAATTCTTCAAAAAGTTTTATGTTCTCATAATTTACCGGCAACAGGATGTTTGATTCTCCTGAGATATGCCAGTAAACGACCCATATTTTACTGTTCCGTTCAAATATAAATGCCCGAATTTCCTGACTTCCATCAGCAAGATCAGTTATTTGCTGGTATGGTACAAGTTCATAATCCCCATTTTCATTTACCAGCAGTATATGTTCTTGCCCAGACTCCCGGAGCTCTCTCTTTTGCTCGGCTGTCAGGATATCTTTTTCTCGTACTTCCTCCCACCTTCTGATCACTTCCAGATTATCTCCCGTTCTGGGGTGAGCTTTCAACTGATCAAGATTTCCAATAAGTGAAATAATCGAGTTCCACCCGGCTGCACGGCTGGTGATATACTCGAGCATGTCAGGTTGGATACCTATCGTACTTTTATCCGGGGCCACATAGCCGACCCAACCGAAATCAATACCGGTGAAATCATTTGAAACCAGTCTCGCTTCTGCTACAGGATGAATCCGTGTGGCTTCTTTGATTACTTCGGGACGAAATATGTCAAAAGCATTCCCACGGGTCAGAATATGCCAGCTGAAGTGCGATTTACATGCCCCTTCCGAAAAGAGGGGCTTATTTTTAAACGCTTTATATACGTCCAGTTGAGCTTTCGAGACATTATACCAATAGGGAGGTGGAACATCTTCTGCCCCATCGAAATATATGAACTTAAATCCTGCCTGATCATAGATATTCGCAAGCCTTTCCGCTACCTCTTCCTGAATGCCGGTTCTCTGATTAAACCGTACAAAAACCGGCCATGTGTCTACATCCAATATTCCAAGCATGTAACCGGCATCTAAATTGTTGGGAGATGTGTGCAATGCACCCCGTTGACATCCTGTAAATTGATAGGGTGGAGAAGTCGTGTAGCCTTTATAACTGACCAATTCATTTCCAATCTTCAGATAACGCCTTCCATCCTCCAAAGTAGTCCCGTCCGGGTTTTCTTCTACAGTGATAACAGTATCACTCCTATTAACATTTTTCGACAGTGTGAAAACGTTCCGTACGTTTAACCGGGAATCCGGGATAGGAGTAACATAGGAATCGTTTATCCCTGCTTTATTATAATGAAGATGGAGTCCGGCGATCATGCCGGCATCCTCAATCTTTTTCACAATTTCCTGTAAATCCTTCATCCCTCCCGGATATTGGAATTTCCACGGAAAATGCCCCATAGATGCAGCAAAATCAGTATAATAAATCACCATCTGCTTGAATCCTCCCTGCTTTGCAAAGGATATGTGCTCATCTATATTTTGCGTGGTGACATTTCTGAGTTCATAATATGAATTTTTATATTCTTTGCAGCGCCTGCTTTCAACCCCCAAAGGGAGGCCGTAGTCACGTTCGACCCTGTCGATACGGTCGAGAAGTGCAGCAGTTTCCGTGGCAATCAGTACAGCTTCTATCCCTTCAATCTGTACTTCTGCAACACCTCCTGCACGGACAACTTTACAACCGTCTCTTGTTTTTGATTCAATTTTAGTTGTGGGATTGGCAGCCAGTAAATTTACTGCCACATTTTCGTCCCACATCACGTTCAGCCACTCCCCAAAATTGCTTCTCTCTTTCAATGGAATTTGCAGGAGTGTGAATTCATCTATTTCAGTCTTTCGTTTTATGCCGATATCGTCCATGTGATATTCCAGCTTCTCAAGAGCAAAACCAATATAGTGATCCGTTATTTTCAGATCAATATATGCTTGATAATCTATCAACTCGAAACCGACGACAAGTTGATCATCCACCTGGTATATCGTATCTGAAGAGAACTCTTTGCTGATAGCCGGATAAGCCAGCTGATGCTCATTATCATAGGGCCTTTCCTGCCTGATTGAGAAGACCGGCAGATTAGCCCCTCTTAATAAGCATTCCTGTTGGGTTGGTTTATGAATAAGGCTTTTCGCGGTTCCGTTACTGCTTAAAATGAGTTTTAACTCACTATTTTCAATAACTATGTCGTTATCCTCTGCTCTACTGTTGTTAGTGCATCCTACTGCGCTCAAGATAAGCGCTATAAGTATAACCGGCACTGCCGTTTTTTTTAAAATTATTCTTTTCCTCATTTTTTCTATTTTTGTGTGCGGAAGTAATGATAATCATTTATTCTGCTATTTTCTTAAGGTGTTTTTCAAGGAACTCTAAGGTTTTCACTCCGTTAATCTTGTGTCCTCCGTCGAAGAATTCGATATCAGTACACTCCCCGATACCTAATTGTGTATACAGCCTTCTGACTTTGGCATATTCGTAAGCAACCCACTCATCGGGTGCAACCGGGTCCCAGTGCCCCCGTTCAACCATAAACGCTCTTGGGGCAATCAACCCTGCCATTTCCGCGTAATTTACCCTGTTCCCAAGGTTAAACTCAAACACCTCATATTCCCCCACGAACATATAGCTGGCAGGAAAATCCAATGAGGTAGTCTTCCATACCCATTCATTAAAATCTCCTGAGCAAACTACTACTTTATAATCTTTTAGAACAGCCGGTATCCGGACGGCGCTTTTTCCTCCATAAGATAATCCATAAAACCCGATACGATCTTCGTCTACGAAAGGCAACGTTTTTAACCATTGTAACGTCTGGTCGTGTTGACCGATAGTGACTGAAAAGATCGATTGTTTCAAAGGATTGGCCATTCGCTGAAATATTCTGAAATTTTCCAAACCGTAAGGATTCTGTGGGGCATATACAATGTAGCCCATATCGATCAATTTAGATCCGAATGAGTCCCTTTCAGAATTTACATAAGATTCGGCACGTCCACCCAGACCATGCTGAAGTACCACGAGAGGATACTGTTCTCCCTGTTTCAGGTTATTCGGGATCAACATGATTCCACCCGCGGGTATCCCTTCCCAAACATCCAGCTTTATCAGGTAGCCTTTCCACTTGGAATTTTCGTATATCAGTTTAGATTGGGGGTTAAATGGCTGATCAGGTGAAGGCATTTTTCCGATAATTTCTTTCCAGAAATAATCTCTGTAAAACTCAGTTGATTCTTCCCATTTTTCCACTGACGAAGGGTCTGCCTTGCTCCAGAATTTTTCCCGCTGTTTTGGACTCTTCTTTACAAGCAATTCAATGTGATTCATCAACTCATAAAATTGTTGCTGCATTCGAGTATCGAAATTGAAACCTGTGGTTAAACGAATAGGGCGTTGATTCGGTCCGGTTGATATCTCTGCATTGACTCCGAGGCCGGTAAATAATTTTTCTGTAGCAGCCATTGAGCCAGGAATTCCCCTTCCTTTATCATTTACTATCAATTGAAATTTTGAAGGTATTCCCAATTTGCGAAATAGTTCTTCTGCCTGGTGAGCTTCATTAAGTACCGAGTTTAATGGAGGTGTGGTTAAACGACCCGGAGCTGCAACCTCTTTTCGACCGCCGACGGCGTTGGGAGGGCCTTTCACTTCAGGACCTTGACAGGCCTCTACCACCAATAACCTGGGAGCTATCAGGCCGGCAATTTCCGCATCTCCGAATTCTTCCAGTAAACCCCACACATTTCTGTATAAAGGTTCTTCCCATACTTTTTCTCGCTCTTGAAAATAACCGCTTACCAACACACCGTCAATACGGGTGTCTGCGGCGCCACTGTAAAATGCCAATAGCCCTCCTTCACCATATCCGGCTACGCCTACGGGTAGTTCGGGTGCCTGCTGTTTGAACCAATCAACAGCCGCCAGCACTTTCTGAACTTCATATCCGATGATATGCCTTCCTACCTGATAAGCACGCCGATAAATAAACTCCCTGTGAGGCTGGTTTGTCATGACTACCTCAGGGTTTCCCGACCAAGTATCGTCCCTGTCGATTATCAGCGGTATAATCAGTCTGCAACCGGCATTCGCCAGTCGCGGTGCAAGCAAGGATTCATCCGGGATTCCGGGATTTAACCCCATCAACATTTCGGGCGACTGATCTGCATCAGGTATAACCACTATCTGTGCCTGAACGTTTTTGTGAGGTTCAATCCACAAACCTGTACCTGTAACACCCTCCAAGACTGGCCATTTTACGCGATAAACCGAATAGTTGTCTGTTTGTGCTACCAGTGCTTTATGAGCTGTGCTTTCCAATAGAACTAACCCGTCAAATGGTAAACGCCCATCTACTATCCTGGTAATTTTTTTAAACCTTTCCCTGTTGGAGGCAATTGATGCTTCATACTCATGTGTAGAAGAATAATTTTGGTTCCAATATTGATTTTTATTCAGACTGCCCGATTCTAACACCTTGGAAAAATAGCTGAACATCCCTCCAATCATTTCGGAACGGAGCACTTCGATACTTTCCAGTTCCAGAGGCTTGGTATCTTTTAAATATTCTTCTCCCGTTAAGTTTTGTTCCTGAATTATTGTGTTTTGTCCCTGTAAAAAACCCAGGTCTGATAAACCAATAAGCATAATCAGGATGAGACATATGTATTGTATCTTCATAGAATCATATCTCTGTTATCGAGTTTATTATATTAAGAGATTCATCATTTTGCCGAACCGGATAACCGAAAGAATTTAACGGAGTGTCCCTCTATCTCAAGATTCTTTAACTGATTAACCTCACCGATATTCTCATGTTTCCAAATATCATATACGCTCATATCACCAGCAATGCCAATCTCTTCCCAGAGAGTGGGAAAGGTGAAGGAGCGTTGATTCCTGTTAAAATATATCACGGCAATATCATCGTTATCGAGTTCTTTTTGCCATATTTCAAAGTCTCCTTCATCATATACTTTTTTCCCCTGAATCCCTGCAGTATCCTGATTGATGGCAATGGCATCTTTATTCAGAAGAATCTCTTTTATATTAGCATCCATTTTGCGAAGATCATTTCCTGCCATTAAGGGTGCAGCAAGCAAACACCAAAAGCTGAAGTGTGCTACATATTCATTATAGCTCATTTTCCCGTTTCCCACTTCAAGCATATCAGGATCATTCCAATGTCCCGGGCCGGCATATTTTTCCAAACCTACCTGTGAGTCAAGGATGATTGTCCAGCCCATACCTCCCCATTCTCGCCTGCAATCCCAGCAATCCAAAATATCGTTTGTTGTACGCCATAAATGACCCACATTTTGCGCCCAACTCCAGGGACGGCTGTTGCCCCATTCACACATGCTGAAAACTATTGGCCTGCCTGTATCTGCAAGGGCTTTACTCATATCGATATATGCTTTATGTGGGTCGATACCTTCGGAATTGCACCAATCATACTTTAAATAATCAACGCCCCATTCAGCATAGGTATTGGCATCAATTATCTCATACCCATTGCTCCCGGGCCGATTTTGACACGTTTTTGTTCCGGCACACGAATAAATTCCAAATTTCAGTCCCTTTGAGTGGACATAATCTGCCAGAGCCTTTATACCCGAAGGAAATCGTTCCGGGTCGGGTACTATCTTTCCTTTTTCATCTCTGTTTATTTGCCAGCAGTCATCAATCACGATGTACTCGTAACCGGCATCTTTCATTCCCGATTCAACAAACTTATCGGCAATATCCTTAATTAAATCTTCACTAATATCACACCTGAATATGTTCCAGGAGTTCCACCCCATAGGAGGAGTTAACGCCAATCCTTCATACTTTTGCCCATAACAGTATATCCCTATGAATAATAACACAGCAATAATTATTTTTTTCATGTTTAACTTTTTTAAATTTATACATTAGATGATTTTTATCAATAATAGTAGCTCTTGTTTTTTTCCATCATCCTGAATTGCATTTTTTCCCGATCTTCAGTAAAGTGATTTTTCCATCTCTGGTTAAAGGTCCATTGGTTGGTCAATGATAGCATATGGTATATTCCCTGTCTTTCTCCTGCCTCCATTACCTGATCGAGGTGCCATGTACCCTCAAGGTTTATTTTCCCTATTCCACGGTCGGGCTGTGGATTGTTTGGGTTGATCTCTCCCAGGTTAAGCGTCCCGTTTGTCAGAAACAGGCGGTTAAAGTTTCCACCCGTGTTTGCAAAACAGCAATAAATCTGTTCATTGGGATAGGTGTTGCCTTGCTCCCGATCCATGCCTACTCCAAAGAAAGGGGTACCATCGTCAAAATCGAGCGTAATTTCAAACTTTTCATACAGGCCAATCCGGTTTGAATTCACATCAATATTCTTGATCTCCAATGTCCCGTTAGATGAAAGTTTAATAACCCGGTTACTATTTAAAGACTGGGATTTTAACGTTAAAGGTTGTAAAACAGGGAACAAACTCAAAAAGAGGAAATATATAATAGTCTCTGAATTATTTTTTGATAACTGCATAGCATTGCCACGTTTAATTTTATATAAATTCTCCTGGGGAAATGTCCATATCAGGAAGTCTAACATCTCTTAAGGAGCAGAAGGAGGTGTTACATACACATTTTGGAGATTCACCTGATCTGGCGGAACACTATTTTCAACAGTGATACCTCCCGGGCCGGGCGGGAGCACATCTGAAATAATTTCCATATCCTTAACAAGGACATTGGAAGTACGAGCACCTTCGATTAGAAAAGGCTTAGTGCTATTGGAGATGATCTTTCCGGAGAAAACGGTGTTTATATTATTTTTTGCCCATATCAATGTCTCCGCCCGATCACCCGATGCATAAATATTTACCTCTGAATTGTCAAACACATTATGCGTGCCGCCAAAGCTTGAACCTTTTCCATTATGCCCGGAAGGATTAGTCAGTTGAAAGTCTATAATTTTCACGTTATTCGCGAGATCTACCTGAATTCCGTAGCCATTCGAATTTATGCTCTTGCAGTGATCCATCACAAGAGAGGGATTTACCGAACGGGTAGGAAGACTATAGAAACCGGCAGGTACCCGATAAGAAAAATCAGTTCTCCCGACCCCGGTCTCTTTCTCCGCACAGTTGTATAGCTTACCGCCATTCGTCGTATAAAATCCGTTCATAGAGTTGGCTTCTGCCGTGCAATTAATGAATGTTACATCGGCATTTGGTGCATAGTAACCACATCCGAAGTAGTGGGTTGACATATCGCTATTGTCGTAAGGTTTAGACGGGTAAGGTTTATTGCCGTTATTACGACTCACACAATTTTCAAGAATGCAGTCTTTTTTTGCGGGATCAAACTCGAAATGAAATCCGGATTCAAGAGTACCTTCAGCAACGCAATTTTTTACACGGAGCCCCTCAATGCTGTTGAGCTCAGCAAAATTAAACCCGGTCACCCAGGGGTTGAATGCCCCAAATCTACCGCAGTTGACTGCTTGGCAGTCTTCGTAGCGGATGTTCTTCATCACCTTATTCTCCGTTCCCCAGGCATTATGAAGGAATCCATAAGTCCCTGTATCTGTTGCCTTACAATGAATGAACTCTACATCTTCGAGAGTAGGAGAGTAAATCGAAGGATCGTGAATCAGAAGAAATACTGCCTGAATGCTTGCGTCTGCCGTTCCTGTAATGTTGTGAATTTTCGCATGGCTCGCACGTATGGTTAATACGCCCAGCCATTTAACACCTACACTATAGTTACTCCCATGAAGATTGAGGCCATCCAGAGTAACATTCTCGTTATCCACGTTGATACGTCCATCATTGGTGAACTTCAGATAAGTTTCAGATTCACCCTTTCCTTTCAGAGTTGATCCTGTTTTAGGGGTGATGATCCCTGCACAGTGGTACGTACCACTGTGCAGGTTGATCACACCTCCTGATGGCGGTAACTTATTTAGCGCTGATTGTATCTCCTGTTGATCATTACTCCCGTCACATATGTAGTCAGCCTGTGCCTTATCTGCCGCGCTGCTGTTACTGGCCGCTACCCATAACACATTGGACACTGGCGGTTTTTTAGGTTCATCAGGCTCACTGTTTACAGGAGGTCTTTCCGTGATACCATTTTCTGAACATAATGTAAAAATGAAGAGAATAACAAAAAGGATTGATGACATATTTTTCATCTTTTTTTAGTAATTAAAAATAATTGATATGTTCACTGTTTATGTGTCAGTTCAACGGGATCATGATAATACAACGATAATTATTGTTGTTGTATTTTTGTCATTTCTCCTTAGGCGATAATTCCTAGTTTTCGACGACAATCTGTTTGCTCATAATATTGTTTGTCTCATTGCTTTCCGTTATCCGGTTAATATCATCTACGTTAGCCTTCACCGTGTGGGTGCCGGCTACTGCCGTCCATTTTGATCCGGCCGAACCGCCGTTGGCAGTCAGCGTAACCGATGCGCCGGGTGCGAGCGAACCGGTATGGGTGTCTGACCAGACTCCCGGCCCGGCTGCCCCGTCATCGAACGTAAAAAGCACGCCATGTATCACTCCCGCAGGTGTGGATACACTGCCCTGATTTTTGATTGTTGCCCTCATGGTTACTGCATTTCCGTTTGTCGGACTTGCCGGTTCCCAGGAAATATCGGTAACTACCAGATCAGGCTTTCCGGAGCCAACGACAATCTGTTTACTCACGATATTGTTTGTCTCATTGCTTTCCGTTATCCGGTTGGCATCGTCTATGTTAGCCTTCACCGTGTGGGTGCCGGCTACTGCCGTCCATGTTGCTCCGGCCGAACCGCCGTTGGCAGTCAGCGTAACCGATGCACCGGGTGCGAGTGGACCGGTATGGGTGTCTGACCAGACTCCCGGCCCGGCTGCTCCGTCATCGAACGTAAAAAGCACGCCATGTATCACTCCCGCAGGTGTGGATACACTGCCCTGATTTTTGATTGTTGCCCTCATGGTCACCGCATAACCACTTGCGGGGCTCGCAGGGTCCCATGAGATGTCGGTAACCACCAGATCAGGCTTTCCAGGACTGACAACAATTTGTTTGTTCATGATATTGTTTGTTTCATCACTCTCCGTTATCCGGTTAATATCATCTACGTTAGCTTTCACCGTGTGGGTGCCATCGACTGCCGTCCATGTTGCTCCGGCCGAACCGCCGTTGGCAGTCAGTGTAACTGATGCACCGGGTGCGAGTGGACCGGTATGGGTGTCTGACCAGACTCCCGGCCCGGCTGCTCCGTCATCGAACGTAAAAAGCACGCCATGTATCACCCCCGCAGGTGTGGATACACTACCTTGATTTTTGATTGTTGCCCTCAGGATTACTGCATTTCCGTTTTCCGGACTTGCCGGTTCCCAGGAGATATCGGTAATCACCAGATCAGGCTTGTCTGTAGGTACCGATGGGGGAGTTACATAAACGTTCTGGAGTGTTACTTGACCGGCTGTAACATCGCTTGCAACAGTAACGCCACCCGGACCGGGAGGCAGGGTATTTGAAACAATTTCCATGTTTTTAACGAGCATGTTGGAAGTACGTGTGCCCTCGATCAGGAAGGGTTTTGCACAATCTGAGACTATCTGGCCTGAAAAGACAGTGTTTTTTTGGTTTTTAGCCCAGATCAGTGTTTCCGCACGTTCTCCTGAGGCGTAGATGCTTATCGTGGCATTGTCGAACTGTTCGCCGCCCAGACAAGTTCCTTTCCCGTTGACCCCTGCCGGGTTTACCAGATGAAAATTAAGGATCTGCATATTTGATGCATTGTTGATCCATATTCCGTAAGCATAGGAATCAATACTTGTGCAATTTTCCATCACCAAGGATGGATTGGTTGTCCGACATGGGAGGGCATAGTATCCTGCCGGCTTTCTGTAGTCATAATTTGTCTTTCCGGCACCGGTCGTTTTCTCAATACAGTTGTAGAGCTTACCCCCGTTGGTTGATAGAAACCCATTCATGGAGTTGCCTTCAGCAGTGCAGCGGATAAACTTCACGTCGGCGTTTGGTGCGTAGTAACCACATCCGAAGTAGTGGGTTGACATATCACTTGGGTTGTAAGGTTTCGTCGGATAAGGTTTCTTTCCGTTGTTACGACTAATGCAGTCTTCAAGTATACAATCCACTTTCTTTGGATCAAACTCGAAATGAAATCCGGATTCAAGTGTGCCTTCGGCAAGACAATTTTTTACCCGGAGCCCTTTGATGTCATTGAGTTCTGCGAAGTCAAATCCGGTTACCCAAGGGTTAAATGCTCCAAACCTGCCGCAATTGATAGCCTGGCAGTTTTCGTACCGGATATTATTAATCTCTTTATTTGTTGTACCCCACGCATTATGTATAAATCCATAGGTTCCGGTATCAATGGCTTTACAATTTATGAACTCTACGTCTTCGAGGACAGGGTTATACACCGCAGGATCATGGAGAAGGAGGAATACAGCTTGGATGCTAGCATCCGCCGTACCCTTAATGTTGTGGATCTTTGCATGACTTGCACGGATGGTTATCACTCCCAACCATTTGACTCCAATACTGTACCCACTCCCCTGTATGTTAAAGCCATCCAGAGTCACGTACTCATGGTCAACGTTGATACGTCCATCATTTGTGAATTTTAGAGAGGTTCCCGATTCACCTCCTCCTTCAAGAGTTGTACTTGCCTTGGGTTTGATGATCCCAGTACAATTATATGTACCATTGAACAGGTGGACAATTCCACCTGATGACAGGGCGTCAAGTGCAGTTTGAATTTCCTGATTGTCATTGACTCCGTCGCATACATAGTTGGCTGATACCTTGTCGGCTGTACTGCTATTATTTGCCGCAATCCATAATATTTGTGTAGCGCGGGTTTTCACTGCCGTTATAGTATCTTGGTTTTCGGGAATTTGCTCTGTATAGTTTGTGCATGAAGATACAAAGCAATAACAAGTACAAATAAGGCATCCAATTAGAATCTTTATAATGGCTCTCATCTTTTGTAATTTTTTAAATTTCACATAATCATAAAAACTAAATGAAACTATTTCAGATTTTAGTTCTATTCTGTGTCATATCAATGAGTATGACTGCTCAAAATGTCACCGTAAAAGGTAAACTGGTTTCGGCTGATGACAAGGCCGGACTGCCATATGTTACCATCTCGGTTGCACGTGAGTCTAATCCGGCCAATACAGTAAAAAGGCTGGCAACACAAGAGAACGGTACCTTCTCCACTGCGCTAACCCCCGGAAAATACATATTTATTTTCCATTTTGTTGGGATGAACGGCCTGAAGAAACTTGTTGAAGTATCCACTTCTCAGAATCCGCTAGACCTGGGAGAGATTGCAATGGACGAGAGCTCAATTGAACTCGAAGAGGTGAGCGTGACCGCTCAAAAGCCTTTGGTGAAGGTTGAGATAGATAAGCTGACCTACAGTGCAAAGGACGATCCTGAATCATCAACCTCAAACGTACTAGACCTGTTACGTAAAGTACCGCTTGTTACAGTGGACGGTGAAGATGAAATTCAGTTGAAAGGTTCAAGCAACTTTAAAATATATCTGAACGGAAAACCATCAAATATGATTTCAGGTAACCCATCGCAGGTACTGAAGAGTATGCCTGCCAACAGCGTAAAGGATATAGAAGTGATTACGGATCCAGGTGTTAAGTATGATGCAGAAGGGGTTGGAGGCATTATCAACATTGTTACCGATAAGCGTGTCGATGACGGCTATTCCGGATCTGTTGGAGCTAACGGCGATAATTTCGGAGGCTACGGAGGGAATGCTTATCTGGCTACAAAATACGGCAAGTTTGGTTTTACCGGTAACGCAGGATACTTCCATCATGAACGGCCCGAGTCGGAATCGGGTTTTACCAGGGAAGAGTTCAGCCCGCAGAATTTACTGACCCTAAATGGTAAAAATAAGAGCGATGGAGGCGGGCTGTTCCTTAGCGGTGCACTCAGCTTTGAACCCGATACACTGAATCTGTTCAACCTGTCGGGTTCAAGATATGGCGGAAAATTCAAATCACACTCTATGCAGGATGCGCTATCCTCAGGAGCAAGACCATACAGTTACAACACTCGTTCCAATAGTACTGTTGAATATGGCGGAATGAGCCTGTCGGCAGATTATCAGAGAAGTTTTAAACGGAAGGGTGAGATGCTTACCATCTCATACCGGTTTGAGGATAATCCGAATGATAGCGAGTACGACAGCGAGTATGAGAATGTTACAGGAGTATTTTATTACACTGACGGTTATAAACTGAGAAGTGTTAATAATGCAGGAGGAAAAGAGCATACGGGACAGTTGGACTATGTTAATCCGCTGAACGGAAAACACAGCATCGAGACTGGATTAAAATATATATTCCGCGATAATACCAGTCGCGCCGACCACACATTCTTCGATACGGAGGAGGGTGTATGGAAACCAGATGTAAGCCGTAAAAATGATCTCGATCATACGCAAAATATTACTTCAGGATATGCCGGCTACGGGTTTAAATCGGGAAAAACAGGGGTGAAGCTGGGATTTAGAGGCGAATATACTCAACAGGAGATCCACTTTATGGGTAGCCAGCTGGATACGATAGTGCAGACCAATTTTTTTGATCTTGTTCCCTCGGTTACACTTTCCTATCAGCTGGGAATGACCCGTACATTGCGTGGCGGCTACAACATGCGTATTTCCCGTCCAGGTATATGGTACCTGAATCCGTATGTGAACGATGTAGATCCTAACAATATCAGTTATGGGAACCCCAATCTCGACGCAGAAAAGCAGCATAACTTCAATATTAACTACGGGGCCTTTTCGCAGAAACTCAATTTCAACGTTACGCTCAGTTATGCTTTTGCCAGAAATGCGGTGACAGGGTACAGCTTTATTGAAAATGGCGTTACACACAATACTTATGCCAATATAGGGAAAAATCAGACGGTGGGAACAAACCTGTATGTGAGCTGGACGCCTACCCAAGTTGTTCGTACATATCTGAATGGTGGTATAAATTATACCGATATCCGGAGTACCGAAAAAAGTGAGCTGCGGAACAGCGGTTTTTCCGGGCGAGCATTTGGAGGGCTTACCTTTACATTTCCCGGTGATTTCAGAGTTGGTGCAAATGGCGGCTTGTTTCTTAATCGTATTCAGCTTCAGACAAAGCAGTCTCCCTTCTATTTCTACTCTTTCAGCCTAATGAAGAGCTTCCTTAACAAGAAACTTGATCTTTCTCTCAACCTGCAGGATGTATTATCGAAAAACCGGAAGATATCCTCAACTACAACAGGTGAAGGATTCTGGCAGGAAAATATTTTTCATTACCCGATGCGGAGCATCCGCCTGAGTGTGTCATATCGCTTCGGTGAGCTGAAAGCATCTATGAAAAAGGTACAAAGGACTATCTCTAACGAAGATCTAATGCAAGGTGAAGGATCGCAGCAAAATACAACTACACCTCCTGCAGGGGGAAACTAAACAATAGTAGAGAGACGATTACAATATCTTTGATCTTTTGCGCATAATCATTATAGAAACTAAACAATAACAGAAAGGCTTTTACCTACGGATAAAATGAGAATAGATGTAATAACAGTGCTTCCAGAGATTATCGAAGGTGCGTTTTATACGAGCATACTGAAGCGGGCACAGGAGAAGGGGCTTGTAGAGATAGGCCTTCATAACCTACGTGATTACAGCCTCGACAGGCATAGACGGGTAGATGATTACCCTTTTGGCGGGGAAGCAGGAATGGTGTTGCAGATTGAACCGATTGACAGAGCTATCTCTTATTTGAAATCGCAGCGCCGGTATGATGAGGTGATTTTCACCTCTCCAGATGGGGAACAGTTCACTCAGGCTACTGCCAACGAGCTATCTCTTAAACAAAATATTATTATATTGTGTGGCCACTACAAAGGTGTTGATTACCGTGTAAGAGAACATCTTATCACTCGGGAGATCTCCATCGGCGATTTTGTGCTTACAGGCGGAGAGCTTGTGGCTGCAATGATTGCAGACGCTATTGTGCGAGTTATTCCAGGGGCTATAGGCGATGAACAGTCTGCACTTTCCGATACGTTTCAGGATGGACTGCTGGCACCGCCAGTTTATACCCGTCCCGCCGAATACAAAGGGTGGAAAGTACCCGATATACTGTTGTCGGGGCATGAACGAAAAATACAGGAGTGGCGACTGGAGCAGTCTATTGAAAGAACAAAACGGCTAAGGCCCGATTTAACAGAATAACAGGTTGCCTTTGCGGAAATTTGTATATTTTTGTGAAATAACGAATCGTGCATAAGTAGTATATAAGTTTATTCTGCACAACTGGATTGTTATTGTAAGTTTTGAATTGAAAAATTATAGATTAATCATATGAAGGGAATTGTTTTAGCCGGAGGCTCAGGAACGCGGCTGTATCCTATCACTAAAGGTATATCAAAGCAGCTACTCCCCATTTTTGATAAACCAATGGTATATTATCCAATTTCCGCTTTAATGCTTGCAGGGATAAGAGATATTCTTATTATCTCCACACCAGCAGATCTGCCTGGTTTTCAGCGTTTACTTGGTGATGGGTCCGACTATGGCGTGAGTTTCAGTTATGCAGTACAACCTTCTCCCGACGGTTTGGCGCAAGCGTTCATTATTGGTGAAGAGTTTATTGGTAACGATGCTGTCTGCCTTGTCCTGGGCGACAATATTTTCTATGGAAACGGGTTTCCTGCACTATTAAGGGAAGCTCTGGAAAGTGCGGAAGAAAATATGCTGGCTACAGTGTTCGGATATTACGTGAATAATCCAGAGAGGTATGGTGTTGCTGAATTCGATGACGCCGGACGGGTGATCAGTATAGAAGAGAAGCCTGTAAACCCGAGATCGAACTGGGCTGTAACAGGACTCTATTTCTACCCTAACAGTGTTGTGGAGATCGCGAAGCAAATAAGGCCCTCTGCACGTGGTGAGTTAGAGATTACTTCAATTAACCAGGCTTTTTTAAAAGAGAAACAGCTCCAGGTAAAACTGTTTGGCAGGGGGTTTGCATGGCTCGATACCGGTACGCACGACTCACTTTCGGAAGCATCTACCTTTATAGAAGTGCTGGAGAAACGGCAGGGACTCAAAATCTCCTGTCTTGAAGAGATAGCATGGCGTAACGGCTGGATCTCTGATGATGATCTGAAGAGGATCGGAGAGTCGATGAAGAATAATCCTTACGGACAATATCTTCTTAAGCTGATGGACTGAAATTTTATATGTGATATGAATATTATTGAAACCGATATTAAGGGAGTTGTGATAATTGAACCTAAAGTGTTTGTTGATAAACGTGGATACTTTTTTGAATCATTTTCCCATAGGCTGTTCGAAGAGAAGGTGAGCAGGACTCTTTTTGTACAGGATAACGAGAGTAAATCATGTTATGGAGTGTTGCGGGGTCTGCATTTTCAAAAGCCCCCTTTTGAGCAGGCTAAGCTGGTGCGTGTTGTAAAAGGCTGCGTCCTTGATGTGGCGGTAGATATTAGAAAAGACTCCCCAACATTCGGGAAATATGTTTCAACAGAATTGTCAGATGAAAACAAACAACAGCTTTTTATTCCCCGCGGATTCGCGCACGGATATTCTGTACTGAGTGAGGAAGCCATCTTTCAGTATAAATGTGACAATTACTATGCGCCTGGTTATGAAGGGGCTATAATCTGGAATGATCCGCAGCTGAATATCGATTGGGGGCTGCCGTTTAACGATATCATTCTGTCGGAAAAAGATAAGAAAAATCCCTGTTTATCCAGTTTGTAAATATCCGGCAATTCTGCTTTCATGTTCTGATAAATGTCTGTTAATCAAAGTAAAATAGTTGTTATGAAAAAAAATGTCCTTATTACCGGAGGAGCCGGTTTTATAGGCTCACATGTTGTACGGCTGTTCGTGAACAGTTATCCGGAATATCATATCATAAATCTTGATAAACTTACCTATGCGGGGAATCTGGCTAACCTGAAGGATGTAGAGGATAAGCCTAACTACACTTTTGTGAAAGCCGATATCTGCGATTTTGATAAGATAAAAGAGGTTTTCAAAACATTCAAGATCGATAATGTCATTCACCTTGCTGCCGAAAGTCATGTGGACCGATCAATTACAGATCCATTTTCTTTTGCCGAAACCAATGTCATGGGCACCCTTAACCTGTTACAGGCTGCAAGGGAGTGCTGGAAGGATAACTTCGAGAATAAACTTTTCTATCATGTCTCCACAGATGAAGTTTATGGAGCATTGGAATTTGATAATACACTATTTACTGAAGAGACACGTTACGATCCCCATAGTCCATACTCCGCTTCCAAGGCATCTTCCGATCATTTTGTCAGAGCTTATCACGATACCTACGGCCTTCCGGTTGTTATTACCAACTGCTCAAATAATTACGGGCCTTACCAGTTCCCGGAGAAGCTGATTCCGCTTTTCATCAATAATATTCGCCGGAATAAGCCGTTGCCTGTTTATGGAGAAGGAGTAAATGTACGCGACTGGCTTTATGTTGAGGACCATGCCCGAGCTATATGCCTGGTCTTTCATAATGGGCGAAAAGGCGATACATACAATATAGGTGGCTTTAACGAATGGAAAAATATCGATCTGATTCGCCTTCTTGTTAAAACTACAGACCGTTTACTCGGAAGGGAAGAGGGTGTGTCGGAGAAACTAATCACCTATGTAGCCGACCGGGCCGGACATGATTTACGTTACGCCATCGATGCATCGAAGATAAAGGATGAACTTGGATGGCAACCCTCCCTCCAGTTTGAAGAGGGGATTGAAAAGACCGTCCGGTGGTACATCGATCATCAGGATTGGCTGGATAGCGTTACCAGTGGTGAGTATCAAAATTATTACCGGGAGATGTATAAAATGTAATTGTTGTTTTCGGAAACATTACATGTTTTTTTAATCTGTCTCTTCGAACCTGGCTGTGAAGAAGCGTAACTGTTTCGGCTCATACACGAAACGAAGTCCTTTTATGGACTCCCTTCTTTTATACAGTGAAATAACTGCTTCGGCAACCAGATCCATGTGACGGTATGTATAAACACGGCGTGGAATGGTTAGTCTCACCGTCTCCAGTTTAGGCCGGTGATGATCCCCTGTGTATTTGTTTCGTCCCGCTGAAACTATACCACGCTCCATACTTCTCACTCCCGATTCAAGATAAAGATTTGCTGCCAGGCTTTGGGCTGGAAAACGGTCCTGCTGTAGGTGCGGGCAAAATCGCCTGGCATCCAGAAATATAGCATGGCCGCCGGTGGGTTCTATAATGGGTATTCCCGCTTTAAGAAGAAGGTCGCCAAGATAACGCACCTGCTTCACACGGTGTTCTATATATTCAAATTGAAGAGACTCCTTCAACCCTATTGCCATAGCCTCCATATCACGGCCAGCCATGCCACCGTACGACGGCATACCTTCATAAGCTACCACCAGCTCCTTAGCCTCTGCAAAAAGATCATCGTCATTCATGCATAAAAATCCGCCGATATTTACCAGGCAATCCTTCTTTCCGCTCATAGTGCATCCGTCAGCATAGCTGAACATTTCATGTACAATCTCCCGGATGGTTTTGCCAGTGTAACCCTCCTCCTGCTCCTTAATGAAATAGGCGTTCTCAACACACCGGGTGGCATCATAAAATACCCTGATGCCATGCCTGCGTGTCAGTTCGCGTACCTCCTTCATGTTTTTCATTGAGACTGGTTGTCCGCCGGCAAGGTTTACAGTGACGGCAAGACACACATAGGCGATGTTTTCTGCCCCTTTTTCATCAATCAGCTTCTGCAGCTTATTCAGGTCGATATCTCCTTTGAAAGGGATATTCATCCATGCTTCGTGAGCTTCATCCCGGATAATATCCACAAAGATGCCACCGTTTCTTTCCTGATGATAGCGTGTGGTAGTGAAATACATGTTCCCTGGAACATATTGCCCCTGTTTAATGGCAATCTGTGAAAGCAGGTTTTCGGCACCCCTTCCCTGATGTGTGGGGACAATATGTTTAAAGCCGAATATATCCTGTACAGTTTCTTCAAGATGCCTGAAGTTGATGCTGCCGGCATACGACTCATCGCCAATCATCATTCCTGCCCATTGGCGGTCGCTCATCGCGTTGGTCCCGCTGTCAGTCAACAGGTCAATATAAACATCGTCACTTTTAATCAGGAATGTGTTATATCCTGCTTCTTTAATTACTTTTTCACGTTCTTCGCGAGAGATCATCTTTACGGTTTCTACCGATTTGATGCGGAAAGGTTCCGCCGGGTATTTGTTTAGGCTCATAGTAATATCATTTTGATGGTTTTCCCTTTACAAATGTATATAAAATTTATGTTTCCTCATAGAAATTGAGAGATATTTTTATGCTTATGAATTTTTTTTCCAATTTTCGTTTTCTTATCACATTGGTTAGTGAAAATGCACTGTTTTTTGGCTTAATCTTCTTACATTTGCATTCTGTTTTAAAAATAAATTTACAGTTTGAATGAATCAAGATACACAAATCTTTGAGATTATCGCAAAAGAGAGGGATCGGCAGCTGAAGGGTATTGAGCTGATTGCTTCTGAGAATTTTGTAAGTGAACAGGTAATGCAGGCTATGGGGTCTGTGCTGACTAATAAATATGCCGAAGGCTATCCTGGCAGACGTTATTACGGAGGTTGTGAGGTGGTTGATATGAGCGAACAGCTCGCCATCGACAGGTTAAAGGAATTGTTCGGAGCAGAGTGGGTAAACGTGCAACCGCACTCCGGAGCACAAGCCAATGCAGCAGTGTTTCTTGCATGCCTTAAGGCTGGAGATAAGTTCCTTGGATTGAATCTTTCGCACGGAGGCCATCTTTCACACGGTTCTCCGGTAAATTTTTCCGGTATAATGTTTCAGCCGTTGGAATATAATGTGCATGAGGATGATCAACGGGTAGATTATGATCAGCTTGATGAGGTTGCCCGCAGAGAGAGGCCTAAACTGATAATTGGCGGGGCTTCTGCCTATTCCCGTGAGTGGGACTATGCACGTATCCGCAGGGTAGCCGATGAGATAGGAGCTATTTTTATGGTTGATATGGCGCATCCTGCAGGATTGATCGCCGCCGGATTGCTTGAGAATCCACTTAAATATGCGCATATTGTTACATCTACTACCCATAAAACGTTGCGAGGCCCTAGGGGAGGTATCATTTTGATGGGTAAAGATTTTGAAAATCCGTGGGGGCTGACAACACCGAAAGGAGAAGTGAAAATGATGTCGGCGGTGCTCGATTCAGCAGTATTCCCGGGAATGCAGGGAGGGCCGCTGGAGCATGTGATAGCCTCTAAGGCAGTATCCTTTTATGAAGCTCTGCAGCCTGACTACAAAACCTATCAGGTACAGGTGAGGAAAAATGCAGCTGTGATGGCACAGGCCTTTATTGATAAAGGCTATAAAGTTGTTTCCGGAGGCACTGACAATCATATTGTTCTAGTAGATTTACGCACCAAATTCCCTGCCTTGACTGGCAAAGTGGGCGAAAAAGTACTTGTAGAAGCCGATATCACGGCCAATAAAAATATGGTACCTTTTGATAGCCGCTCTCCATTTCAAACATCGGGCCTGCGATTCGGCACGCCTGCTATCACCACTCGTGGAGCCAAGGAGAAGCTTATGGGCGAAATTGTGGAATTTATAGATACGGTGCTTTCTAATCCCGATGATGATAAAATAATTTCATCAGTCCGGGGAAAGGTGAATGCAACCATGAAGCAATATCCGCTTTTCGCGTGGTAAGCAACTGCTTTCACCCATGGATATCCCGTGATTAGGGTTACGGGGATGTGTTTGATTTATGTAATGAGGAATGGTTGACCTGTTCCTCATTTTTTTATATTTTTGCACAAGACTCGCTATCCGGAACGAGTGCCAAGTATTGTATAATGAATATACTTCAGACAGACATAAAGTTTATTCCCGGCGTGGGACCCAAAAGAGCCGAGATCCTCAACAAGGAGATCGATGTGTTCACGCTTGGTGATCTTCTGCGTTGGTACCCTTACCGGTATGTGGACAGATCACGCATATATTATGTGCACGAGATCGATAACTCTGTGGCATTCATCCAGTTGAAAGGACGTATCACTGCGTTTGAGACCTTTGGCGAAGGAAGAAGAAGGCGTTTAGTAGCACATTTTACCGATGGAACCGGTTTTGTTGATTTGGTATGGTTTCAGGGAATTCGCTTTATTGAAAGCAAATATAAGCTGAACACCGAGTATATTGTCTTTGGAAAGCCAAGCCTTTTCAACGGAAGGTGGAATATCGCCCATCCTGATATAGACCCTTTCATGGACGATTCTGCCCGCCCCGAGGGGCTGATGGCGATGTATAACACCACGGAGAAGATGAAAAACCATTATCTTAACTCTAAGGCAATGCAAAAGATAATAGGCAGTGCTTTCGGTATGATCAGGGAGAGGCTGCCAGAATCACTTTCATCTGATGTTGTGAGGACAGCAAAGCTGATGGCGTTTCATGATGCGGTTGAGAATATTCATTTTCCAAAAACGCAGGCACTCCTTCGTGATGCTGAATTTCGCCTCAAGTTTGAGGAACTCTTCTATATACAGCTCAGTATTGTGCGGTATGCTTCCGACAGGAAAATGAAACTTAACGGTTTTGTCTTCCGTAAAGTGGGAAACCATCTCAATTCATTCTATAAGTATAAGCTCCCGTTCCCGTTGACAGGTGCACAGAAGCGTGTGATTAAAGAGATCAGGAAAGACACGGCTTCAGGGAAGCAGATGAACCGCTTGTTACAGGGAGATGTGGGAAGCGGCAAAACACTGGTGGCTATTATGTGTATGCTGATAGCCCTGGATAACGGGTTTCAATCATGCCTGATGGCGCCTACCGAGATTCTTGCATCACAACACTTCGAGACTTTTACGAAAATGCTTTCAGGAATGAAGGTGAAGGTGGCTCTTCTTACAGGTTCTACTAAGAAAAAAGAGCGCGAGGTGATGCATAAAGAACTGCAATCGGGAGTGATTGATATACTAATTGGCACACATGCTCTTATTGAGGATGTGGTTCAGTTCAGTAAACTGGGATTTGTGGTGATTGATGAGCAGCATCGCTTTGGTGTGGCGCAGCGTGCAAAATTGTGGACCAAAAGCTGCAGGCCCCCGCATGTGCTGGTAATGACTGCCACTCCTATCCCCCGTACGCTGGCTATGACGGTGTATGGCGATCTTGATGTTTCGGTTATAGACGAGCTGCCGCCTGGCAGAAAGCCTGTACATACATTGCACCGTTACGATAATAAACGTGGCGCTCTTTATCAGTTTATCCGTGATCAGATAAATGAAGGCCGGCAGGCATATATCGTTTATCCGTTGATTGAAGAGAGTGAAAAACTCGATCTGAAAAATCTGGAAGAGGGATATCTGCACGTAAAAGAGATATTTCCAGAATTTTGCGTCTGTAAGATGCATGGACGAATGAAGCCCGCCGAGAAAGATGAGGTTATGCAGCAGTTCGTGAGCAACGATGCGCAGATTATGGTTTCCACCACTGTTATCGAGGTAGGGGTTAATGTGCCAAACGCGAGTGTGATGGTGATTGAGAGTGCACAGCGTTTTGGACTCTCACAGCTTCATCAGCTACGGGGCAGGGTAGGGCGTGGGGCTGATCAGTCTTTCTGCGTACTTATCACTCCCTACGAACTATCTACCGATACTCGTAAGCGGATTGAGATAATGACTGAAAGCAATGACGGTTTTGTGATAGCTGAGGCTGACCTGAAGCTTCGTGGCCCGGGAGACCTCGAGGGTACACAGCAGAGTGGTATCCCCTTCAACCTGCGTATTGCCGACTTGGTGCGCGACAATGCCATCCTCTATCGCGCCCGTGAGATAGCTGAAAGTGTCATTGGTGACGATCCAAAGCTGGAACAGCCGGGGCACCTGGTCCTGAAACAGCAGTTAAGCCGCTTGAGCGGAAACCGTTACGACTGGAGCCGGATCAGTTGAGAAAACCCTATTCGGTGGTTGTGATCACCAACTTCCGGCCTTTTTTGAGTTGATCATGCGTGACAAACCACCCGTTTATTACATCACCATCATATCTGATTTGTCTGATCTTCTTTCCATTTCCTTCTTTCAGGATGGTGAAAGTGGTATTGTCACCCAGGGTGAATGTCACCCTGTCGAAAAGCGGCACCGACACGATGTATTCCGGGTTAGCAGGTGAGTAGGTATATAATCCGATCGCATTGAGGACATACCAGGCTGACATCTCTCCCGCATCGTCCATGCCGGCGTAAGCCAGCTTCTCCTCTCCCATATCATAGAATCGGTCCATGATGCTGTCCAATACGCATTGCGCCTTCTCCTGTTTCCCGATGAAGTAGTAGGTGTATGGAATCGAGTGGGAGGGTTGGTTGCCATGACAGTAGTTACCGATAAAGCCGGTCATGTTGTGCGCTTCATAACCCCGCCATGGTTCGGTGAAGAGTGAGTCGAGCTTCTGCTCCACCGCCTTGTGATCAGGATAGAGAGCAATCATCCCTTCCGGATCGTGGGGAGCAAAGAAGAGTGAGTTCCAGGCGTTGGCTTCCCGGTACATATAGGCGAAATAGGGGTAGTAGGGATCGAAATCGGCTATCCAGGTGCCATCCTCTATCTTGCCACGCCAGAAGCCGGTTGATGGGTCGAACAGGTTTTTGTAATTTCCGGAGTGACGCATCAGCAGGTTATGATTCTCCTGATCCCCAAGCTCCTTGGCAATCAATGCTGTCGCATAGTCGTCATAAGCATATTCCACTGTTTTGGTGACGGCCGCCTTGTACTCGTCCCAGGTGGGGACGTGGGTAGTATCTTTTTCTGCAATCCATCCCCGCTTCAGATATTCATCGAGATAGGGCCTTCCACCCTGACCGGGAACAGTTGCATTTTTGAGCAGCAATTTATAAGCACGCTCCAGATCAAACCCTGTAATGCCGCGTAACCAGCTTCCGGCTACAAACAACGAAGCATGGTCGCCATGGAAGAAGATGGGCATATAGCCTCCTCTTTTCTCACCCTTATCGGTGATTGATTTGATGATGTCCGTCGTGACATCCGGAGAGATCATTCCCAGCAGCACAAGCTTGTTCCGGTAGTCGTCCCAAAACGAGGGATTGGTATAATAGCGGAACCCTTCATTTACCACGTTTCCCCGTTCGTCGGTGAAGTCACCGTTTACATCACTGCGTAGTGCAGGCCATAGGAATGAACGGTAAAGGGTAGAATAAAAAATCCCTTTTTCACGTGCTGTTCCTCCTGTAACCTTAATATGTGATAATAATTCCTCCCATGTTTTATCAGCCTCCTTCGCTACCTGCGTAAAGCTCTTGTCGATCATCTCCTTCTCCAGGTTCATCTTTGCATTTTCCACGCTCACAAAGGAAAATCCTATTTTTAGTTCCAGCGGTTTATCTTTTCCTCTCCCTTTGTTCTTATTATTTCCACCCGACACAACAAAGTTTTCATTCTCTTCAAACTCCACCAACGAGACCTCATGCCGTTTGTCTTTCAGAGTTCGAATATCCTCTATGGGATAATTGGAGATCGCGTAGAAATACATTTTCCCTTCAGCATCCTGGAAACCGGAAAAGACGTACTTGCCCACCTTCTCAATCTTCCAATCCTTCACCCGGTTGTTGGAACGTGCCATATCGGCAATCAACTTCTTTTTTGCTCCCTTTGGATAAGTATATTGATGAAACCCGCAACGCAGTGTGGAGGTCAGTTCCGCGTCGATACCGTATGTTTCGAGAAATACCCGGTAGTATCCCGGATGAGCCGATTCGTTATCATGACTGAAAGCGGAAGCATAATTTCCAGGCGTGACCTCTCCCGTGACTGGCAGCAGGGGAATATGCAACAGGTTCCAGTGACCTTTGTTGGTGTGGGCAAATCCGTAGATTACCGTGTCTTCGTACTGATAACCGGCACCGCTTCTGAACTGTGTTACCGGGCTTAGCTGCACCATTGCATTGGGTAGTGAAGCGCCTGGAAAGACCTCGGCTCCCCAGGTGCGATTTTTCCAGGTACGTACATATCCCAGATCTTCGGGTTCCCATAGGGTGGCTGTACCTAAGAAAGGGTTTACATAGTCAGTGAGTTTTTTCTCTGCTGTACCTGTGCAACCGAATAAAACGATCGACAAAAAAGTAATCGGATAAATTAATTTCATTTTTTTTGCTGAAATTTCAAAATTCAATTTTGTTTAATTTGACAGTCTGGAAAACCTCATGTTTCCAATATTAGATAAAGAATGAGCTCCCTTTCATATCTGCCAAAAATGGATTCACCAGCGAAAATAAGCAAAACAAATTAGTTTTTGAAACATTTGTCGGCAGAATCCAGATGGCGTTCCCAGTCGTACTCCGTCACATCATGTTTGCCGGTCCTGATGTAACATCCGACATCACCAGTGATGGGTGTATGTAATGCCGGCATTTCATCCGACTCAATAGTTTCTAATCCGTATAACCGGTACCTGCGATGTTTAATTTATCGCTTTGCGATAGGTGACCGTGTGATTTACCCAATATGGAATTGGGTGCAATTGTGATACCAGATGTTGTAATTGCAGCTATTTTAAAAAAATTCTGCTTGAATTTGGCATGTTTTTTTTATTCTTATTTGATTTTCAGAACAAAGGGCTGAAATAATTTTGATTATTTCTGTTTCATTTTCTTATACATTTTTTTAGCTGTCTCTTACCCTTATTAATAAGCCAGAGCCCAATCCCAGTCAGCAGCCCGTTCATAAGCAGAAGCTCATACCCCACCCTGTAATTGAAAAAGTGCATCATCAGCGTCTCAATAACAAAGCATAGCACCGGGGCTGAGAAAGCCACATAAGGCACATATCTGTCCTCAGGCTTCACCCTTGAGTAGAGCCCAAAGAAATATAGTCCCAACAGCGGTCCATAGGTGTATGATGCAAGCTTATATATTGCAGTTATTATGCTGTCAGAGCCGATCGCCTTTATCAACAGGATTATAAGCACAAACACTGCACTTATTCCTACATGCACTCTCCGCCGTATTTTCACATCCCTCTCCGCCTGCACTTCGGACTGCCTTACAGCCTTCATATTCAGAATATCTACGCAGAACGAGGTGGTGAGTGCCGTCAACGCCGAGTCCGCGCTCGAAAAAGCAGCAGCCACAATTCCCAATACAAAAATACCCAACACCACCGGCCCCAGATGCTCGCTCGCTATCACCGGCAGTATATTGTCCGACACCTCCGGCAGCTCAATACCGGTTTGGCCGGCGAAAATAATCATCAGCACCCCAAGGCAAAGAAACAGAAAGTTTATCGGCATAAATGCAAGCCCATACGACACCACATTCTTCTGAGCATCCCTCAGCGTGCGGATTGTCAGGTTCTTCTGCATCTGGTCCTGATCCAGCCCCGTCATCACAATAGTAATAAACATCCCGCTGAAGAACTGTTTAAAGAAATTCTGCGTCGATGCCCAGTCGTCGAACACAAAAATCCGGGAGTGGCTGCTCTCCCTTATGGTCTTCACCATCCCCGCCACATTAAGGTCCATCCTCATGCCCACCTGCCACACTATAAGTACAAGTGCAGTAATAAAAAGTATCGTCTGCAGCCAATCCGTCCATATAATAGTCTTAATCCCGCTCCTGTGGCTATAGAGCCATATCACCAATATTATACCTGTCACCGTCACCACGAAAGGCACTCCCCACGAGTCGAACACCAGTGACTGCAGTATAAAAGCGACCAGGTAAAGCCTTGCTGCAGCTCCCACAATCTTTGATATAAGGAAAAACCATGCTCCCGTCTTGTACGATTTCGGTCCATATCGTTGATCCAGGTAGCCATAAATGGTAGTCAGGTTCAACCGATAATAAAGAGGCAGCAACACAAAGGCGATAACCAGATACCCGAAAAAGAACCCGAACACCATCTGCATATAGGTCATATCAAGGTTCCTCACCATCCCGGGGACAGATACAAAGGTCACTCCCGAGATCGATGTCCCTATCATCGCTACTGCTACCACATACCACTTCGATGATTTGTTTGCACGGAAGAACTCATCATTACCCGACCCTTTCCTGCTGGTAAAATAAGAGATAAGCATCAGTACAGAGAAGTACACTGCTATTACTATCAATATAAATGCCGACTGCATGATCTTTTTATAAATAGTATACAATACCTGATAATCGTATTATTACTAAAATATTTATTAGATATACAATTATCAGGATTGTTGACTTTGATATTTTTTAAATATTGATTTAAAATGGTTCTTATTGTGGCACAATCTCAATTATGGTTATATCTTTAGGATTCAATTTCATCTCAATGTGAATATTATTTAAATACGTTTCCAAGTGCATTTTCCCGCTTGCCTTAATTATGTTGACATCCCCTTCTGCAGAGATATTGTATTTCTCAGGATCAATTGTGAAATCTACAGGAATAACTTCATCACTGATACTTGCTAAAGCAACGGCGATATTTCCATTTTTAGCTTTCCATGTTCCAACATATAGTGATGGAACATTTTTTTCAAAGGTAGTTACACTTTCCTCGGTCTTACCAGCATATATGGAAAGCTTGGAAATTTTTATATTTTCTCTGGGAATTTTCAAATCAGGATTTCTGCAAAACTCACCATACAACAAGTAATCTAAGGCATTGTATCTTGTTTTGACTATTTCTGTTAAATAATCAATTTCTTCTCTTCTCTCTGATGCAAGAAAACTATGGTAATTTGCAATTGTAGGCTGCATACCCCATACAAAAGACTTTGCTTGTTCCATTAAAAATTGTTTATTAAACATTTCATCTAATGGCTGTTCTGTGTTGCTTGGAGCATATTTTTTTGGCCATAATTCATCATAAGGAGGAGTAACTAAGGACGAATAGCTACCAAAAGTAATTCCATATTGATGAAAAACGGCCTGAAAAAAAGGAATTGTTTCAGTATTGCCAATACCTGCATATCTTTCCTTGCTTGCCTGTAAGGTTAGAAAAGCATCAAGATGTGGAAGCCAATTTTCAGAGGATCCCTCTCCGGTGAAAATGGGTTTTTTTACCCCGAAATCCTTGGAACGAATTTGGTTAATGAGTTTTCCTGAATTTTCCACCCAGTAGTTTCCTCCTCCAATATCGTGATTATGGCTCTTATCGTAACACATCACACTCAAACAAGTTTGGTCCATATAGACCCCATTCGTTTCATAGATGTTGACAACACTATCACATAATGAAGAATAATGATCTCTCCAGAATTTTGTACCGATACACATGTTTATCAGGGCTTTACCGGAGAATATATTAAAAACATGTGAACGTTCATTTCCATTTATATCTTTTACTGTGTAGGGCTTAACTTCGCCTGATTTCCATCCTTCGGTTGCTTCTCCCCATTGAATTGCGTTCATATAAACAATTGAATTTACACCTGCATCTTGTGCTGATCTAACTGCATGAATAAATGGCTGTTTGCCTTCCCTTGGAGGTAGATATTCAGGAAAGTTATCGTCATATGAGCAATTGTGCCACCAATGCCAGAGAACATTTACGGGTAGCCCCAGGGCCTGTTTTAGTTCAATAGCAGGTTCAAGAACGTTAGCGGATTTCCCTCTGTTCCAAACCCATAAAGCTGTTTTTTCAAGCCAAGAAGGGGTTAACCCATTTTTAAACCTACTTTCTTTTGCCCATTTTTGGTTTAAAGCAAATTTGCTGTATATGTTTGCAACGTCAATCCAGTCACCCTCAAAAGAACCTATTACCCCTTTGTAATTTGGAGTATACGTGTCTGATTTGGGATTGGAAGAGGACGGATAATTTATCATTTCATATACTAGCGTATTTAATGTGTCGAGATTTAATGAAAAATTTTTAGCATATGATAGAGAGTCATTACAAGATGCGTAGAAACCATTTTTATCTGCATTATAAACTGCGATGACTTGACTTGACAAAGAGCCAGGATAACGCCATTCCATTCTGCCATTTCCACCTGAGAGAACTGCTCTCGGATCTTTCATCAGGCTCCCCATCCATGTAGGAATAACCAATTCTTCATTCTCCATGTCTTTTATTCCTTCAATTCTGGGGAAAACCACATTTGAGATTATAGCATTGTCAAATCCGTTCACAGAAATATTCCAATAGGAAAAAGAATCATTTTTGTCTAGTGATATCTCGGCCTTTACATTTAAATTGTTCATATTTTCAAATTTTTCCCATTTCAAAATGAGAGTAAATGGATCAACCTTTGAAAAAGAGAATTTTGCAGGTGAAAATTCTTTTACTGTAGAAGAATTGTCTGCCGATGATTGAGTGTTTATTTCCCATGGTAACTTGCGAACCAAGGTTTGATCAATAAATTCATACCCGGTGATCAAGTCGTTAAAAACTAAAAATTTACCGGTCTTTTTTTCGAACCCCAATTTAATTTTTCCATTTTCAATAAAAACAATATTGTCTGAGTTACTACTCTTGCATTGATAAAATAGAGTAATAGTAAAAAAAGTGAAAATTGTTATTAAGATAAAGTTATATTTTTTTTTCATTTTTCTAATTTTACAATACTTCGGTAATTTTTTTAAAATAGTTCTTATAATTCGCTGAATATCAATTGAGTATGACGTTTTTTAGGGGCATGGCATAAATTATTGACTGTCAGTATTATAAATGAAGTTTTAACTAAGCATTAATTTTAATATATGAATTAAAGAGGATCAATTCGCAATAGCACTGTAGATTTTGATTCCATGTCAATCTCAACGATCTTTGTATTGTTTTGAAATAGTTTATTGTCAATTGGATTGGTTATTTGAGCAATAAATGGAAGGTTAATTTTATTTTTCTATTTTTTATAAACACGGTTAATGCCATCTTCGATCGCACCCCATTGATTGTTGTTGATAACATGCGATATCTCAAATACCATCAGACCATCGGTGTTTTTCAGACAGAGATAGACTACATCCGATATCTTCTCCTGATCGTTTCCGTAGGCGTATGAAGCGAATGAACCATGTACATCACAGTCACCCCTGGTAAAGTCAGAATAGGTGGTCACAAAGTTTTCAACGGTCCAGACGGAATTGGGATCTTCTTTGATCCAAATTTTCTTTGTATAAGCTCCCAACGAGAAGACATCAATCTGATCGGCAAAACCTGTTTTGCTATACGAATCTGTATATATACTACTACTGCCGGCTGGTTTGTATTTTTTGCTGGCCCAATTTTGTCCCACAATGTATCGCGATCTCCAATCAGCCGATGCCCAAAGATGAAGTTCTAGATCTGGATTAACACCCTTTACTTTCGAACTGATGTTTGTGATGAAATTGGTTATTGTCATGGAGCGGAATTCAATCCAATGTTTGTATAGCGGGCCGACACCTCCATTACTGGTGATAATTTGGTTGTTATCGTTAACTTTAACTCCACTGTAGGCTTCAAATGCAGCAATGGTTGCATCTCCAAAGCCATACCTTCCGCCATACCAGCGACAATAATCGAGACAGATTCCTTTCAGTTTCGGATATTTGGTAGCAATCTCTTCAATGATTGAGATGATAAAGACTTGTACTTCGGGAATGGCCGGATTTAGCATTACAGCGTCCACATTCGTTTGGTCACGCATATCCACGAGCAAATCAGGTTTGCTGCTATCCGGCATTTCCTCTTGGGTTTTTCCATTCCACCTGTCATCTTCATAAACCAGCCCTTCTTTGGTTTTGGTATAACCATATCCCAATACCGATAAGCTTGCAATTACCTTCATATCGAGTCGTTCGGCCTCTTCAATCCAGTAAGCCAGGTAATCCCAATCACGTTCAACAGTTACATCGCCCCATTTTGTGAGTGGGGGGAGTATATCACTATTGTAGAGCGCATATCCGATTCCCGGTTTTACATCGACATAGACCTCGTTGAATCCGGTTTCTTTCATTTTCTTCAGGTAGGAGGTAATACTGGATTTTTGGGAAAAACGACTCAGATTTGCATGTGCATCAATCCACATTTGTATGGGTTTCATCACTATATCGGGCTTCTCAATATCGATTGGAATCTCATGTTTATTCTCACAGTTACTCACTTCATCTTTTTTACAATCGGTAAAGCCGGTAAAGATGGTAGCTGCCAGTATTATTAGCAAAAATATGTATTTCTTCATTTTTTATTGTTGTTGTAAAAGAAATTTTATTATGGATGGTTTTTTCTAAAATCGTTTTCAGTAAGGCATACATATACGGCATCCTCTTTATTGAACTCATTATTTTCTCCATATATGGTACCAATAACCGAGCATTCATCGCCAATATATCGATTTGCTCTCTTGATGGCATATTCAATGTATTCATTGTTAAAGCTATAAACAATTGATCGGCTCAGATTCCTTAAATGGAGAGAGGCTGTAATACATCTCTCCATTTATAAAGAAATTTATTCAAAACAGGTCAGCTTGTACGTATATAAACCTAGCCTTTCAAACCAAACGGCCAGATAGGCTTCTTTGTCTTCCTCATTCCAGTACCAATCGACCCAGGCTCCCAAACTCCAACCACGGCTAACGCTGTCAGCAATATTGAGATTTTCATGTGCCAATGTCTGTAGGTCAGGCGATAGCACAGCGGCTGCGTGCCACCATGCTGTTCCACTTGTAACCACCACGTAGCTTTTCCCGTTGATGACCAATGCAGATACAACCGGTGAACGGCCACCCATGCGTGCTGTGGAAAAGCCGGTGCCAACCCACCAGGATCGAAGAATATTCTGCCAAAGTCCCGGCATAACTGATACTGTTGAGCCAGCGTATGTATTTATGTAAGCGTGGTTAGAATTTGCGGCATTTGCCGTACCCTCACTGTCACCCACAACAAAACTTGGTTCGTCAGAATTGTCAAGAGGTGAGATCATCTGAAAACCAGTACAATCATCGCTCCGATAACCAGTTTCCACAATTGAATAGTTGGATGACAACTTTCCGGCAGAAATTTTTGCGCGATAATGCTCTCCCTTCACATTACGCGGTGCCATTGCGGTAATCCATGCGTTTGATGTGACATCTCCTGCTACCTGGAAATTGCTTGATCCGTCACTGGTGGATGCCATGTTTATGGCGATTTTACCAATGGATATAGGTGCATCGGTGGGCGTGGACCAGTAGAAAAGTTCTGTTTCCCCATCTTTTGTTACCATCCCTACCATATTTCCCTTGTAGTCCGAGGTAATCACCTTTAAGTCAATCATCGCTATTGAACCGAGATTCAGAGATCCGGCTTCGTTTAAACTGTTCTTATCTAGCACCTTTATTCCATAGGGGGAGTTCGGGTCAGCTTCAATATATGCACGTGACAGCATTACAATAAAGTCACCGCAATAGGCGTGGTACATTTTTAAGTCACCATACATTTTAGAGTCTGCAAAACCGAAATTTCTCACTTTTCCCGGGTAGCCCAGTTCATCGAAATATTTTCTGGGGCCAATTTCTGCATAACTAAATCCTGCTCCCGAGGGTAGGTGATCTGAAATATCCCACGAAATGACATAATCTTGACTGTTTTTCTTATCTTCTGAAGTGACTGTGTATTTAATTCCTCCCTCTTGTGCGAAATTCTGCGGAATAGATGGGTCAGGAGATACCGTGGCACCCTTAGAAAGATAAAACGTGGCCTTAGCTGAGTCTAATGCAACAGATGCATCGACATATGGAGATACTTTCACGGTGATCGTGTTGTCATCGTTAATAAGTGCCTTGTAATATGTGTTATCTTTGCCCACTACTGAAAATGAGTGAATAATTGCTGCTTCGTTGCACAGTTTTTCCTGGTCACAGGCACTCAGAAGTCCCAAAACAAGAATGAGTAATATACTATGTAATTTTATCTTATTTTTTTTCATTACGAAGAAAATTTTATTGTTTGTAATATGAACCAGTAACGATTCAATGAATTTTCTATTCATAATACCCTCTTACCCGGTATTGACGAGTGGTTCCGACACCTGACTTCACTGTGATGATTATTCCATCACTGGTAATATCATGTTTTCCGGTTAGTGACGGTGTGATGAATACATCATATGTCACCGTTGCAATAAGGTAAACATTTGTCAGATCCACATCTTTCTCCAGTGTTTTGGGAATTTTAAACAATATTAGGCCATATCCGCCCTCAATATCTTCCTGATTGAATGGACCTTCAACAATGTTGTCATCTTTGTCAAATTCAGTGATCTCGCCTCTGTATTCACCTGATGAGTGAGAAGCTCTGCATACCATCTGTGAGATGGTATTTGTATCATGAATAAATACATATTCGTCATTCACTTCGGCACAACTCCACAATGAAAGTGCCAATGCAAAAGGAATAATCAATATTCCTATTTTATCAATAATTTTCATCATATCTCTTTTTATTGTTATGATCACCAATAAGGATTGTTTTCACAAAGATTGTTGTTGGCTGTTTCAGAAGTGGGTAGAGAAAAATAATAATATTTCTCAAGGAAAATGCGTTTGGATCCTCCGTCAACAGTTACTTTTTCGTAAGTAAGCGTATTGTCTTCGTTTTTTGTGATTTTCACACCGTGTGCGTTTTTATCGTTTATTACATTTTCTGCCAGTTTCCAACGACGCAGGTCCCAATAGCGAAAACCTTCTCCTGCCAACTCTACGCATCGCTCCTTGCGTAGAAATGCCATAAATGCGTCTTTATTTGGTGCATCTGTTGCTTTTATTGGGGGTAGCCCTACTCTTGCTCTTACCTCATTCAACGCGGAGAGAGCTTCTGACTGGTAGGTTGCATAGTCAAGCTGTGCATACGCTTCCGCTTTGTTCAGTAACACTTCTGCGTAGCGTAAAACGGCATCATACTGGTAACTGCCCTTGGTGACAAAATCTGTATTCCCTTCCTGCAGATATTTTCGTAAATAATATCCTGTGCATGTATGAGCACCCGTTGATACTGATTGTTCGAAAGCAACAAAACCATCACTGCCTCCAATATATGTTTGAATTTCCCGTCCTTCCCATTGACTGCCATTGTAGAGGATGGTAGCGTGAAAACGAGGTTCACGATTAGTATATGGGTCAGCATATTGATCTTGGTAGGATTCCCAAGAAAAAGGCGTCCCGTCGGAAAATTCGTAAAGATCAGCCAGATCGCCTGTTGGGACATGTTCCGCATAGATCGCTGAAGTGTTGTGTACAGCTCTGTCTCCAAATGGTCGGTTATAACTGTCAAAATGATGTGTAACGCTTCCACTTAAGAAGTTCAAAGAGAACAATATTTCGGAAGTGTTATCTTGTCCACCATCCACCTGAAATACTTTGGCATAGTCCGGTGCCAGTGCACCACCCAGTTCTTTCACCTTTTGTGCAACATCGATAGCTGTCTCCCATTCCCCAGCATGTAAAGCCATGCGCGATAGTAAGCCATATGCTGCTTTTTTTGTGGCTCGTCCGTCCCATTTGTCTGGCCACTGTTCCGGAAGGTGTTCGGCAGCCCAGAGCAGTTCTTTGATCACAAAATCCCAGCTTTCTGATTCTGTTGCTCGGGCACGATGAATATCTTCCTGATAAGCTCCATCATCTACCCCCCCGTTGGTACCCGATATATCAGTACGCAAAATGATTCCCCCATAAACCCGGATCAGTCGGTAATAAGAGAAAGCGCGTGCAAAACGAACCTCAGCCATTCTTACATTGCTCCATTCTTCTCCAAATTTCTCAACGCCATATCGTTTGATCTCTGTCAAAAGAACGTTTGCACGGCGAATCCGGTCATTATAAACATGACTCCAGCATTCAAAGGCCCCGGCACTGCCAGTTGTAAAGGCACTTGCCTGTAACAATGATTTGTTGTAGGGGTGGCCGTAGATATCCCAAGAGGTGGATTTCATGATGTCTGAATAGCTGTCAAAAAATTGATGGCGGCTATTTGCAACTTGAGAAACGTCTGTAAATGTTTTGTATGCAGCTGTGATATACATTTCAGCTGCACCCTCGGTGCTCCATATTGCCAGATCTGAAAGGTTTTTTGTGTCATCGATGTCCAGTACGTCTTCGACGCAGGAAGAGAGATAAAATCCCAGGATGGCAATAGTGATGATAAGTATAATTGATCTGTTTTTCATTTTTTTCTCCTTCCTTTAAAATGTTATATTAATCCCCATTGCATATGTTTTTTGTTGCGGATAGTATCCGTTACTAACAGATGGACTTTCCGGGTCAACATATTTAAAATGACTAAATGTGAGCAGATTAGTGCCGGCTAAATAAATATTGATGCGACTAAAAGGAGTATTTTTCAACAATGTCTTAGGAATGTTGTACCCGATATTGGCATTTTTTAGTCGTAAATATTCTCCATTCACTACCCACCATGTTGATTGCCACGCATTGTTTCCGTTGCTCACGGTGCTAAGACGCGGGTATTTAGCATTTCTGTTTTCGGGAGTCCAAGCATCCACGACAAGATAGTAGGGGGAGTTCCCGTTTGCGCTGAAAGGCGCGGTATAAACCGTGGATGATGTCACCCCTGTATCATATACACCGGATAGCTCATAGTCGGTGTGAGTGACTCCTTGCCATAACATAGTCGCATAAAAGTTTCTGTAGTTTATCTCCATGTTCAGAGCAAAGTTTATTTCAGGTATGGGACCATAACCGGTTTTGATGTAATCATATTGAGCGTTGATGATTCCGTCGCCGTTCACATCCAAATATTTTAAATCTCCGGGTCTGAGAAATCCGGACGGGGCTGAGGGATAATTCTCAATCTCCTCGTAATCCTGAAAGAGTCCCAGAGCTTTGTAACCGTATCTGACTCCGATTGATTCGCCGACGATAGCTCTGTAATTTGGCCTGTTGTCACTGATGATGCGGGAAAGCACCTTGTTGCGCGCATAAGCAAAGTCAGCTCTTACAGAGTAGTTCCAATCGGAGTTTATCCGATTGTGATGTTTGAGTGTGAGTTCAAAACCTTTGTTTTCCACTTTCCCGGAATTTTTGAATCTCGGATAGAAGCCTCCCAGTGAAGAAGGGAAGTTGCCGCTTTGTTCTTCCAGAATATCTTTGGTCAGTTTATAAAACAGGTTCAACTCCATACCTAACTTTTGGTTCCACATATCGAAGTCAATGCCCACGTTGTAATTGTTGGTTGTGGCCCAGGTAAGATCATGGTATACATAGGGGTTGGTGGAATAAAATTGAGAGATTGCCTGGTTCCCCAGGACCATGCTGTTGTTGGCCAGGGCATAGAGCGAAAAATGCTGGAAAGGTGAAACACTATTATTTCCGCTTCTTCCGTAGCTACTTCTTATTTTCAGATAATCTATCATTGGTAGTGAACTCTTGAAAAAATCTTCTTCTGAAATAACCCAACCCAATGAAATCGAAGGAAAGAACCCCCATCGGTTTTCCGGTGCAAAAATGTAAGATCCGTCATAACGGAATGCCATTTCTGCCAGATATTTTGCACTGTATGCATAGTTGAAACGACCCAGCCAGGAGAGTTGACCGCCTGAAAAAGCATGTGAACCGGTAATAGGTGTTTCCGGTAGTATTGTACCCAGAGACAAATCAACCGGATTATCACTATAGTAACCTCTTTTTATACCGGTCATGGTATTTGAATAGCTCTTTTTGGCTTCATATGAGATCATAGCTCCTACAAAATGTTGATCGAAGTCACGAGAATAGTCCAGTCGTGGTCGAACAAGCCAGGTGTCACCCCACGACGCAGACTTGGCATATCCATTGCCAGGAAGAAATCCACTGGCACCACCGACACCCTCATCAAACTTTTGGTTCACGTAATAGAGTTCATAATAACGGTCATAATTAGAATCAACGGTATTCTGGTAATTATAGGTTCCAAATATGGATACTCTTAATCCTTTTAAGGCAGCTGCCAGATCCGAGAAATCATATTCAAGTTTTACATTTGAATCAATATTCCATCGGTTTTGTCGTTTATATCCTGACTCTGTTAGCGCAGCATAACCGTTGACCAGATAGGTTGAACCGTTCCATGCTACCGGATAACCATTAAAATCAGATTTTAATACCGGAACGGAATGGATAGTCTGTTTAACCGGATTGAATTCCCCCTGAATGCTAATGGCAGTCCCGGGCCAATTACGGTCGGAACGATAACCAGCGATACTGGCTGTCATTTTCATATTTTTTGCGACTTTCACATCCAGGTTGGTGCGGATATTATAACGAGTAAAATCTGTATTGATCATTGTACCTTCTTGATTCATGATTCCAAGACTTGCATAGTATTTCGTTCTTTCCGTTCCTCCTGTTGCAGATAAATTATGCTGATTCATGACGCCGAGTCTGAATATTTTGTCTAACCAGTCAGTCTCACCCCAAACACTGTTTGGATCATTCCTCATCACTTTGTTCTGAATATCAGCAGTCCAGATTGGCGTAAGGCCATCCATTGACCGGGCTTTATTGTGCCAGTACATATAATCCGCAGCATTCAACATTTCGGGCATCGCTGTGTTTTGTGTAAATGTGACAGAGCCATCATATGCAATTGTTGCAGGTCCTTCTCCACCCGATTTGGTAGTAACTACAATCACTCCATTCGCTCCCTGAACGCCATATATAGCTGCGGAGGCATCCTTTAAAACTGAAACCGACTCAATATCGTTGGGGTTGATATAATCCAACGGACGGGGAACGCCATCCACTATAATCATTGGGCCATTGTTCCCGGTGAACGAGTTAAGACCTCGTATATAAAGAGTGGCACCATCTTCTCCTGGCTTGCCTGAGCGCTGGATACTTGTTAATCCGGGGATTTTACCTGTAAGCATATTTGACACATTTTGCATCGGCGCTTTCATTAAATCATTATTCGTAATTTGGGAAACAGCTCCCGTCATATGAATTTTCCGCTGTGTCCCGTAACCTACAACCACAAGCTCATCCAATGCCTGTGTATCTTCTAACAGTACAATATTAAAACTCGTTCTTTCATCGGTATTAATACTCTGCCCTAAATATCCGATATACGAAATACGAATTTTAGCATTATCTTCCACACTTAGCGAAAATTTTCCATCTATATCGGTAACGGTTCCATTGGTTGTCCCGGTTTCAAAAATATTTGCTCCAATTATGGCTTCTCCTTGTATATCCACCACTTTACCGGTTATTTGTTTTTTAGCTGGTTGTTGCAGGGTGACGACATTCGCTTCATTAACAGTTTTGGATGATGCAACTTTTGTAGATTCGTAAATAACGATTTGTTTGTCTAAAATCTTATACGTAAGTCCAGTCTCGGATAATACTGCGTCCAGAATTTCCCTTACGTTCTTTGAGTTGGCTTCAACGTTTACTTTTTTTTCCAATGCTTCTTCGCTATTATCGGAAAAAACGAAGATATAATTACTCTTTTTCTCAATCTCATTGCATAACTCCTTTATTGAGGTTGATCTTAGCTTAAAAGTGAGTTTTTGCGAATAACTGTTTGACGCTGATGAAAACAGTATGCAAAAAAACAAGAAGGACAGGGTTATTCTCATGATTTTTAGAACGCGTATTAAATTATTGAGGGGTTCTCTCCCCTCAATACAATGTTTATTCATATCTTTGTATGATTTTAATTATTAATAATCAAGGTAATTAAATTCAATCTGGCCGGACGATATTCACGGTATCGTTCGGCTTTTTGTTTTTTTATTATCATCTATCTTTGTGCATAGGCTTAAAGTTTAATTAGGGTTCATTAATTATAAATACTTGATTGTTGTCCTTTATGTATTTGGTTGAGGAAAGAAGTCCTACCGTGGTCATTACGTTATCCAGGTTTTCTGAAAGGAAGATCTTTCCGGTACAGGTGCGTTTCTGTAGATTCACATCGTTGTCGAAGTCAAAAGAGAGGTTGTAATATCTTCCGATCTGTTTCAGTACTTCCGTCATGGGGGTTTTATCGAATTCCAGGTAACCGTTTTTCCAGCTGATAAACTGAGTCACGTCTACTTTTTGCGTGTTGAAGGTTCCGTTGTCTGAATAAACAGCCTGTTCGCTGGGTGACAAAAAGGTTTCCTTTTTATTCACGGGTTGCAAACTCACCCGGCCTTCCACCAGCACAACCGATCGAGGGGAGTCGGCGTATGCCGAGACGTTGAATTTGGTGCCGTACACCTTTACGTTAAAATCGGAGGTATGCACGTGAAACGGTTTTTGACTGTCGGGTATCACTTCGATGTACATCTCTCCGGATGTAAGACGTATTTCTCTTTTTTTGCTGCCGAATTGTGCTGGAAATTCGAGAACGGATCCGGAGTTAAGCCATACTTTACTACCGTCGGAAAGGGTAAGTGTGGAGCGTTTTCCGTACGGAACGATTAGTGTATTTTGTTTACTTCCAGTTAATTCTGCGGTTTTTTCTTCATTGTTACCATGTGTGATTTTTACTTTTCCGCTTTCATAGAATTCTACCTGTACATCGTTTTGAAAAGACAACGAATCTTCGTCCGTAATCAGTTGAATATCTTCATTGTTTAATAGATTTCCAACTATGAGTTCTTGTTCCGGTGAAAATCGGGTTTCTTTTTCTTGAAAAACAAAGTGGTTTAATCCAATAATAAGTAGGGCTATAGCAGCGCACGAAGCAACGGAGAGTTGGATAAGCCGGCGGTGTTTTGTTTTTTTCAACGACCGTTCGACGGTGGATTTAATTTCATTCAACAAGCGTAACCGTTCATCCTCGTTTAAGGTGCTTTTGTTCAGTCCGTTTGTTTTAAGGTAATCAATCGCTTGTTGAAGTTCATAGTTCAGGTGTTGATTTTTTTTGATAAAATCTTCCCAATGCGCTTCTAGCTCCCTATTCGGGGCTAGTTGCCACCGGATAAACTGCTTGTCTTTTAGAAAATCGGTATATCGTATATAAGTTGGCATCGTAAATTCATTTCATGCGGCTTATACCAGTTAGAAGCGCGTTTATTAAATAGACGACTACGGGAAAAATTTATCCCCTTGTATTTGAAAAATCTTGTAAATTTAACATTCGAAGATTAAAAATGACAGGTAAAAGTAGCTGGGAAATGATGAAATCCGAGAAGAAGAACAAATTCCTTGATATTATGATGTGTGGTGATAAAATAAGAAAGGATCATTAGCAGAGCAGTTACAGAATGAAGGCAAAAGAATAAATATAAGTCATGTCCAAATGAGATTACGATAAGAGAGCCAAAAGCAGGGTGAGGGATCCAAATTTTTCACGGAGGCTGAGGATAGCTTTCGATACAAGTTTGCGGCAGCCGTGAACACTGATTTGCAGAAGTTCGGCAATTTGCAGATAGTCATACTCTTGTACATAGCGGAGATAAATAATTTCGCGCTGCCGGTCGGTGAGAGCATTGAGCATTTGTTCTATATCAGCTTTTATCTGTATCTTCTCCTCTCTTTCAATTATAAGGTCCTCAACGTTTACATGTATGTTGAATGGGACTTCCACCGCTGCATCAATCTCTTCAAGGGGAATCTGTCCTTTCTGGCGTTTGTATATGTCTATTAGCCTATTTTTTAGTGATCTGAGAAGATAGAACTTTATATTTGATACGTCGTTCAGGATATCTCTATCAATAGTTATTTTCACAAAAATATCGTGTATTGCATCTTTTACAACCTCTCCATTAAAACCGAGGTAGGTTCCGTATGTGAACAGATCATCCACATAGAGATTGTAAACTAAAGCAATATCATTCTCTATTTTCACCAAATTTATAAAATGTATTTAAAATAAATATAAATGCAAATTAAGCAAAAATGATTCGAATAAAAAATTTTAATTTGTATGCTGTAATACTGAAAAAGAATGTGATATTGTATATTTATGGACAGGCAATGTGTAGATTGCTCATGAAGGGTGTTTGGGCATTCAGCTAAAAGACACTAACTTTGCAGCTATGAAAAAATTAGTGATTGTTGGATGCGGTTATCTGGCGGATATTGTGGCTGATGCGCTATTGAAGGGCTTGTTGCCCGGCTATGTTTTGATTGGTGTTTATTCGAGAACGGCGGCAAAGGCAGATCGACTTGCCGCAAAGATGGAGAAGCATGGGTATAAGTGCAAAGCATGCAAATCGCTGGAAAAGCTGCTCACTTTAAAACCAGATTTTCTGGTGGAGGCTGCATCTCCAGCAGCAATGAAGGAGCTTGCATTGCCGACACTTAAAAACGGTACGTCTATCGTTACACTATCTATCGGGGCTTTGGCTGATACTCATTTTTGCGAGGAGGTAAAGAGAACTGCAAAAGACTACGGTGCGCGTGTTTATATTGCCTCCGGTGCTACGGGAGGATTTGATGTGCTCAGAACAGCCACCCTCATGGGTAATGCAGCTGCCGGATTCCTGAATGTGAAAGGGGTGAAGGCACTTAGAGAGTCTTCCTTCTACACTCCTGATATGGAAACAAGCAATAAGGTTATTTTTTCCGGTACAACCCGTGAAGCAATTGAAACTTTTCCCACCGGTTTGAATGTGGCCGTAGCTGCCTCACTGGCGACCGTTGGGCCGGAGAACTTACAGGTGACTATGAAGTCGACTCCAGATTTCACGGGCGACAGGCAGCGGGTGGAGATAAAGAACGATCAGGTGCACGCTGTGGTTGATGTATTTAGTGCCACTCCCGAAATTGCCGCCTGGTCGGTGGTAAGCACCTTGCAAAACATTGCTTCTCCCATTGTATTTTGATTTTGAACAGGTTGATGAGAAGCGGCCAGTCGCTTTTTTATTAAAGGCTTCTATCCGTTTGACCGGCGTTTATAGCAACTCTATTCCGGTATAGACGGAAAGGTTCTGCAATACCTTTTTGCTTAACCGGTCGAAAGCCTGCCGGGTACGTCCGGTAGATACCCGCATGCAGCGCACTTTCGGGTGGTCGATTAGATGTTCGCCTCCCAAGGCACCTACTGTGTCGCAAAAACATATATTATCGCCTTCGAGCCATTTCAAAAAAGATGTTTCATCCCATGCAGGGGAGAGTCCCGTGTTGAATAGAATCTTCTTATTACCCAGCTTTTCAAACTGGGCCTCGTGTAATAAAACTGTATTTTTGTTGAGACAGCAAAAAACCGATTCGCTCTCTTCAAGCAGTTCATCTAATGGAAGAAAACGATACCCTTTTGTTCTGGCTGTAGCCTTCTCACTCCTGGCAAAATATGATATCTCTGCACCGAAGAAGTGAAGAGCATCAGCAATCATGCCCCCCGACTTACCCAGTCCCACAATTCCGGCTTTCAGACCGGTAATCTCCCTTGCCACACCATCCCATGGTGTTTGGCCAAAACCGTGCAGGCATCGTATCAACTCACTGATTACATACTCCACCACGCCCTCATCGCCATAATCCCGGATGCCGGTAACAGTTATATTCCGGCTATTAGCATAAGTGATATCCACGTTGGCGCTCTTGGGAGAGTAAAGAGAGTTGCACATGCCTATATATTTCACATTGGAACATTGCTCAAGGGAGGCCTTCCCAAGTTGGGAGGTATAGCTAAGCAATACTGCGTCGGCATCTCCTATTCGTGCTGCAATCTCATGATCATCTTTTGGAATATCGGGGTAGAGGATAACCTCTTTTGCGAATGAATGCAGTTTTTTTTCTGCAGAAGGAATTAAACTGACAGGCTCTATCGCAACTAGTTTTTGAAACATATCGGTACTGTTTGGATTTTTATTGATGAAAGATGAGTCTCCTCCGATAAGTCTTTTTTCTTGAAAATTTCACAATATGAACATTGATTTTCAATAAGTTGCAAACCAATAAAAATGAGTTTTGAGGTTTTCGGAGAGGACTCAAAGATCAAATATACGATTTTGATCTTATTCTACCAAAGGCAATTTACGGTATTGCGTTTGGGCAACTCTTGTCCTTTTAAGGTTTTATCAAAAAAAAGCTGCTACAGCACAGATTGCCTGCCTTAACACGGGGGCAATAAGTCTGTAACAGCATTAAATTCTTATTATCAATACTTCGGTAATTTTTTTAAAACAGTTCTTCTATTACACTGAATATCAATAGACTATGGCGCTTTCTGAAGATTTGGCATAAATTATTGACTGTCAGTATTATAAATGAAGTTTTAACGAAGCATTATATTTAAAGACGCTGATTTTAAAATTGAACACTTGCCCCGCCAGACAACCAGAATCCCGGTTGGGGAATATTGCCGAAATCGACATGAGTGGTGTGGAAGATGTTGTTTGCGTTGACAAATAGATCAAATTTGCGGAGAGTGTAATTTGCCTTTACATCCAATAAAGCGAATGGAGTGAACTCCACCCGTTCTCCCGGCTGAAGGGCAACATATTTTACATAAGACCCGGCACGCTCTTGCCAGCGGAAATTCCACGACAAGGTGATGTTCCTCACCACTTCGTGATGAAGGGTTGCAGTGAATTTGTGGCGGAGATGATTCAGCGTGTAGTTGGATATCAATTCATCTTCAACCTTATTCTGGTAAAGATACATATATCCGGTATTGATGGACCTAAATGGCTGATCAGCACCTAACAATTCCTTAAGATCCAGACCAAGGTTGGCTTCAAAACCCTTTGTGTTTAGTTTGGTGTGATTTCTGGACTCCCATAAAGCATCGGGAGAAGGTTTTACCCAGTCGATCATATTTCTCCCCTTCAGGTAGAAAACTGCAAGGCTCCCTTTTACCACAGGATGTGTGTATTTTGCACCGGTTTCAAATGCTTCGGACTGTTCGGATGCAAGGTTGCTGTTGCCGATGTGTGTTTTAGTTGTATAATAAAGATCGGTGAAGGTGGGCATACGCGAAGCTTTATTCCACGAGGCATAAAACTTTAACAGCTCAAAAGGCCTGTATGACGCGTTCAGCGCCGGATAGAGGTCGAATTTATTGATAACAGCAGTATTATGATTAAGTAAACCACCTATCGAGAAGGTGAGCTTGTTGAAGATAAAATTGTGTTCCAGAAAAAAGCTGATGTTGCTGCGGTTATCCGATTTTGTATATTTTCCGTTCTTTTCTTCCATAGGTCTTCCCAGCACACTGCTCATGATACCTTCATTGCGGAACTCTCCTCCGAAGCCTGTGATACCCCAACGAGAGGCATACTGCATATTTATGTTCATACCAAAAACGTCGCTCCTGTGATAATTGTGATCTTTATACCAGTCCGGTATGTCGGGAGTACCTTCACGTATTAGTTGAAATTCATCAAAATGACGACTCCAGTAAAGGTGTGGGATAATTTTCAGCTTTCCGGCCGTCTCTCCCCTGACCGATATGAAAACACCCCTTGTGTCGTCAAACTGGTTGGGATATGCGGCACTATAAAAGGTGTTGGCTCCCTGCTTCTTATCGTTCAGCCCGGCTTGAAAATCAAGGTGAGAGCCGTTGATATTGAATCGGCTTTGCCAGAGAAGATTCAATATGTTATAATCACTGTTTCTAATATATCCGTCCGAATGTTTGTACCCAGCCGATAAAGAATGGAAGGAACTGTTTGTTTTATGTGCACCCCGAGCTTCTGCACCGAAGAGTCCATGCATTCCGCCTTCCAGTTTTGCAATCCCGTTAGATCTGGAATCTTTTTTGGTGATGATATTCACTCCGCCGGAAAATGCACCGGCACCATACACAAGGGATGATGGCCCATGCACGATCTCGATACGTTCGATATCGGACAGATTGACCGGAATGTTAAAACTGTAATGTCCTGTTTGGGGGTTGGTGAGGTTTACACCGTTTAGGAGGATGGCCGTCTGATCGAATGATCCGCCACGAAGAGAGATGTCCGCCTGTACGCCGTGCGGCCCGCGCTGCAGGATATCTACGCCTGCTACGTAATTCAGAAGGTCTTCTATACTGCGAACGGGTGCCCGCTCAATTTCCTGTCTTGATATAATTGTTACCTGCTTGGCTGCCAGGCTCAATGGTAGATTAACCTTTGATGCGGTAACCACAACTTCATCAAGTTCAGTCGGGGGAATGGAGTCTGTTGACATTTCCACATAAATCTGTTCCATGGGTTCCACCGATACTGCATGGGCGCTCATCAAAGTGCAACCCGACAAAACACCGATTGTAACGGTTTTGTGGAGACTGTTGAAAACGCTGTAAGACTTGCGGGCGAATCGCTTAAAACGAAATACCTTCGCTACGTTCAATTGTTTTTTGTCCATAATAAATTCATTTTTTATTAAATAAGTATTTCGGTAAATATTTTAAACACCTTTACAATCAGCAAAAATAGCTGCAGCTTTTTTGCTAGGTTTATTTTGTATATAGCTGATCGATTATGAGGTTTTTCTAATTTTTTACCGAATTGTTATCAAATGCGCTGCAAAAATAAGATAAATTATTGCAGGATTAAAATGTAAAAAATGAAAAATGTACATTGCCGTACACCCTCTCTTCACTAAAATGAGGTAGAAGTGAAAAATTGAATTTTTTGGAATGTTCCAGCACAAAAAGGCCACCCGGCTTAAGGAGTTTTTTTTCAAAGATGATGGCAGGCAGTGAGTCGATACCCGGAAGTTCATAAGGCGGATCGGCGAAAATAAAATCAAACTGTTGCCCGAGTGACTGTAAATATTTAAAAGCGTCTGCTTTTACTGGATACAGCTCCTTTGCTCCAAGCATCTCCTGGGTACGGCAAATGAAGTTGAAATGGTTTTGATTCTGTTCCACACTCACAACATAAGGGCATCCTCTGGAAACCAGTTCAAGGGCAATACTTCCTGTGCCGGAAAAAAGATCAAGTGCAGAGGTCTCTTCCCAGTATACCCTGTTATTCAGAATATTGAAAAGACTCTCTCTGGCAAAATCGGTCGTAGGACGAGCCTTCAAATTGGGCGGCACCTGAATCCTTCTTGATTTATATTTCCCGCTTATTATACGCATAGGTCTGCAATCATATCGGTAGGTATTGTTCTTCTCTGCTCTTCGGTTAGCACTGTAACAGGATTCAACTCAATAGTGCCAACGTGCCGGATTAGCTTTTTTAGAATATCGGTGACTGTTTTTTGAGAATCGGCATCTCCTGAGAGATAGAGCTTGTCGGTTGTTTGATTCAATCCCAATCTCTCCCATACACTTGCGATGCAATAAGTGGAGTCGTGATGGTTAACGGCAGGAAAAGTGTTTGCCGATAGAAGCCCATTTTCAGAGTAACATATTATGGTTTCGTAGCTATCGTGAAAATTCACAAAACAGCAACTTTTGTTGTCTTTGTCCCGGTAGTTTTCGAACAATGACAACAGTGGAGAGCAGTGATGACGGAAATGCGGATTCCACAAATTACGATACAGGAATGAATAAACATCCCGGTCGGCCTGAAAAACAATATGATATTCTTCATTTGAGCAGGTATCAGTGAGTATGGCACCATCTCTGTTGTAGAAATTAAAATCGAATATTTCTTTTGCCTGTTTTTTGTCGAAGAATGGTGTAGGAACAATTGTATAGTCCCTTGTAACCATGGTTACAGTGGTTTTATTGAATGCCTGACTGAAAAAACCTAGATCGAAGATTACTTTTTTTATATTATCAATGAATGATAATTTACAGCTCAGGCCTGTCTCCTGAAAGTAAAAGATTGAGGGGTCGGAAGGGTTGTATATAGAAAAAGAAAATCCATCCGGCGTTAACCGAATGGATAAATTATAATTTTCGGAGTGAGCTAAATCGATATTTTCCGGTAAAAACATAATTATTGGAAGGGACAGTCAATTATTCCCAGTTACCGGCATTATTATTAGCAACTTCGAGTGAGCCAACCTGCATTCCTGGATATTTTTTCCCGGGGCGATCAAGTACTTCCTGTATTTTCTGATTCAGCAGCTTCTTGTCAAGGTCGCCCAAATAAACGGTGTAAGGTGCTTTTGCCTCGAACACCTGAATGTGATATCCCGATGCAGTAATAAGTGAATCAACACCCATTTCAAATTTTGTCCCCTCTCCGTAGGGAACAAATGCCAAAGAGTCGGCACTGAAGCTAGTGCGATTAGGATACAACACTTCAACTGCAGGAGAAAAAATTGAATCCCTTGTTAATTGAGGTCCACTCTTTGCGTCGTCCCAAAGGCCTGCATCCTTGATTGCTTTTTCATTGCCTGAATTGATAATCTTCATGGCTTTTTCTTCTGTCATGCCAGCTTCCAGCTGAGCCTCGGTAAGATCGCCCGATTTCACAAGTGTTGCTATTTTGCCTCCTTTTACGAAATCAATAAGTGTTTCAAAACTGCCGGTGTAAGAACCTGTCTGAGAACGTAAGGCAACCTGTGCAGTGCGGATATCCACTAGACGCTGGATAACGGCCCTGTCACGTTTTGCAACTTCGGCATTGAATTCAATAGGACCCTGGATACTCCTCCAGCTAACGTACGCTAAAAGAACAATGGCTAGTGCTAGAAGCACTTTCATCACAACTTTCATGGACTTTTCTTTTTAATATTTATACTGTTTTAATTTTGATTATCTGATTTTAGACTACAAATTTAGAAAAAGAATGATAATTGTGCTACTTTTACGGGAAAAAATACCAAAAAAAATGATAAAACGGTTTTTTATTGAGAAAATCAGCGGATATTTCCCATTCAGTTTCACAAATGACCAACAGAATGCTTTGGAAAAGATTGTAGATTTTCTTTTTTCTGAAATTGGTGATCAAATATTTTTGCTTTCAGGCTACGCAGGAACGGGAAAATCGTCCCTGATAGGCAGCCTTGTGAAGACAATGTCGGAATTTGGGCAAAAAACCGTACTGCTGGCACCTACAGGACGTGCAGCAAAGGTTTTCTCTAACTATTCAGAACAGCAGACATATACCATTCACAAGAAGATTTATCGCCAGCAGAAATTTGCTGAAGGAACACCTCTTTTCTCATTGACGGATAATCTGCACAAACATACGCTTTTTATTGTTGATGAGGCATCAATGATTAATAATGAATCTTTTGATTTTTCGATATTCGGAACAGGGCGGTTATTGGACGATCTTATTGAGTACGTTTATTCAGCCGAAGGGTGCCGGATGCTGCTTATAGGTGACAATGCACAGCTGCCACCGGTAAAGCAGGAGTACAGTCCCGCACTTGAAAAAGATGTGTTGCAGTCTTATTCGCTGCAGGTCACCGAGGCAACACTCACTGAGATTGTGCGGCAGACGGAGGAGTCGGGTATACTGTGCAATGCCACGGCGTTGAGAAATGCATTGAGGTTTCATCTCACCGATGAATATCCAAAACTAAGGGTGGATGGTTTTTCCGATGTGAAGCGAATAACAGGAATGGAACTGATTGATGAGATATCAAATGCATATCGTATAGACGGAATTGAGGAGACCATTATTATTTCCCGCTCAAATAAAAGAGTAAACGCTTATAATAATGGCATAAGGAGCAGAGTCCTTTTCCGTGAAAACGAACTATCTTCAGGAGATATTCTGATGATTACAAGAAATAACTATTACTGGGTAGAGAATTTCGAGAACCTCGATTTTATAGCTAACGGAGAGTTTGTTGAGGTAGTGCGTGTGAGGGGAGAGGAGGATATGTATGGACTTAGGTTTTGCAATGCATTATTATATCACCGCGACTACGATATGGAGTTTGAGGCAAAGATAATACTTGATGCACTTCATACTGAAGTCCCGGGACTTACCCGCGAGCAGAGCGATCAGCTGTTTTCAAGTGTAATTGAAGACTATGCCGATATCCCGCAAAAGCGTTTAAGATATAAGAAAGTAAAATCAAATCCCTACTTCAATGCTTTGCAGGCAAAGTACGGATATGCTGTTACCTGCCACAAGGCACAGGGTGGTGAGTGGAAAAATGTTTTTCTCGATCTGGGTTACATTCAGGAATCGTATATGGGCGATAACTTCTATCGATGGCTTTACACCTCCATAACCCGGAGTTCTCAAAAGTTATATCTTGTGAATTTACCTGATGATTTTGTTGAGCATTCTAAATATTGATTACTTTTGTATGTATCATAAACAGAGGTAGTCACTAATAGTTGACTCTCAGTGGTAATTCTCGATAAATTAATTTCGAATGTTGGAAAAAAGGAAAGAATATACAGAGAGGCTTCTGAACGAACTGAGAGCTTTGGAGGAGAGTGTACTGTCCATCAGAGACAGTAATTCGCTGCCTTTTTCTTTTTTTAGTGAATCTTTCAATAGGATGGAGAAGATGTCACGAATGATTCATGAGCTGGAGCTCTTGCAGATTGATGAGATGAAGAGCCAGATGGAGCGGCTGGTGCTGTTCCTCTCAGAAACTGAAAGCAGTAAAAATGCAGCTAGCGGGTTAAAGAACGGCGATGATGCACAGAAGCTTGAAAACTCTTTAAAGGATAGCACTGTTGCTGAAGAAATATCTTCGGATAAGTCTGCAGTCCAGTCTGGTGATAGCAGAAAAAACTTTTTTGAAACAAATGAGAAAAGCAAACCTTGCGAAGGTAATAAATTTGCAAAGGGTATTGTTTTTCCGGAGTATAAAAATCCACGCACCTCTGGTGCAACACAGTCCTTTGAGGATCCAAAACCATCTTCTTCAGAAAAAGTATCTGATGAAAAGATGACACCTCTTTCCCTGAATGATGTTATTAAGGCACCACCTACTGTTCTGGATCTGAAGCGGAGCATCAGCCTTAACGATCGTTTCTTGTTCCAGAGAGAACTTTTCAACAACAACCGTGATGAGATGAATGATATAATGAACTCCCTGAATGAATTTAAAAACTACAAAGATGCCGAAAAGTATTTGATGGAGAATTGTAAATGGAATTTTGAGGATAAAACCGTGAAGGAGTTTCTAAGAGTTATAAAAATAGTGTTTGAGTAACAAAATATTGCAGCGATGGGAAAACTTTATGTAGTACCCACACCCGTAGGCAATTTAGAGGATATAACGTTAAGAGCGCTAAAAGTCCTGAAGGAGTGTGATCTTATTCTGGCTGAAGATACACGCACGAGCGGATTTTTGTTGAAGCACTATGGTATTGATACACATATGCAGTCGCACCATAAGTTTAATGAACATCATTCTGCTGCACATGTTGTTGAAAGGCTGAAAACAGGTGAAAACATTGCGCTTATCTCTGATGCTGGCACACCTGGCATATCCGATCCCGGTTTTTTGCTTGTACGGGCTTGCATACAGGAAGATTTAGATGTGGAGTGCCTTCCCGGTGCTACAGCTTTTGTCCCGGCATTGATGGAATCGGGATTGCCAGCCGAACGCTTTTGCTTCGAAGGATTCCTTCCGCATAAAAAAGGAAGGCAGACCAGGCTTAAGCAGCTTGAGGAAGAGAAAAGGACCATGATTTTTTATGAATCGCCATATCGGGTTGTGAAAACACTTTCCCAGCTGGCGGAAAATCTTGGGAGTGACCGTGCAGCATCGGTATCGAGGGAGATTTCAAAAATGTATGCAGAGACAGTAAGAGGGACGCTCTCTGAGCTGGTATCCTATTTTACAGAGAATGAGCCGAGGGGCGAATTTGTAATTGTAGTAAGTGGAAAATGATTAAATTGCTTACGATCAAACTATTTAATATTCTCAATCGTTTAATAATTAAAGTGTGAGTCTGCTTGAAAAAGTCTCAAATTAGAAGATTAGACATCATAATCACTTGAAAATAAAGAATCATTTTTCACAAAACGATTCATTAAAGTGGGCTCAAGTGTAATCAATCGTATGAAACGAGTATGATAATGATTAGAACAATAAAAGATTATCAATGATAATTAATTCGGGGTAAACTTTTCTGCACCCTTTAAAGTAAATAGTTTTACTGTGATATCGTTTAATGCAAAAGTTAGATGCAATATAAAGAAAAAATACAACAATCGTTATGAAAATTAAAAAAGTGTTAATACCGTTTTTTGTAATGGGACTTATCGTTTCATGTACAAATGTAAAGGAATCGAAAGAGTATAAAGAGCTTCAGGCTCAGCGTGATTCCTTGCTTATGCAATCGGCAGGCGCAGAGGCAGAGGCTGTTGAAATGATGGCCGTGATTAGTGAGGTGGAGGCAAATTTTGCCAAGATAAGAGAGGCTGAGAACTATATCTCAACACAGTCGGCACAAGGTGGAGAAATGAGTCAGGTTACCAAGGACCGTGTTAATGAGAATTTTAAGATGATCAATGAGATCCTTCAGCGTAACAAGTCTCAATTGAATGAACTGAATAAAAAATTCAGTAGCAGTAACAAGGAGATTGCATCGTTAAAAAACACCATTAACCGGTTAAACAATGAAATGAAGGAGAGTGCTTCCAGGTTGACTGTCTTACAGGAACAGCTTGCACTCAGGGATGAGCAGATTGTTCAGCTTTCTCAGGATATTACCTCTTTGGCACAGGAAGCCGAACAGCAGTCGGTAACTATTAAGGAACAAGATAGGTCTCTGCATACCGCATACTATGTTTTCGGGACTGGAAATGAGCTGAAGGATCAGAAGATTCTATCCGGCGGATTTTTGCAACCTACACGTGTGTTGAAGGATACCTTCAATAAAGATTATTTTCTAAAGATCGATATCAGAGAAGTGACTGAAATTCCTCTGTATGCGAAAAAAGGGAAGTTGTGGTCAACCCATCCTGAAGGAACCTATGAGTTTGTGAGGGGGGGCGATGGCAATCTAACCTTTCAGATTACTGACACACAGCGTTTCTGGAGTCTGACTAAGTATCTGATTATTGAAGTGAGCTGAGTTTATTTAACCGGAAAAATAAGTTACGGAGTGGTTTCAGAGTCACTCCGTGATTTTTTATTATGGCATACAAAAATCTTTTTATTGATCTCGACGATACGCTCTGGGATATACATATCAACGGGAAGGAGTGTCTTGAGGAGATCTATCATGATTATGGATACAACAGGTTTTACTTAACATTTAATGAGTATTACGATGTGTATATGCCCTCCAATAATCATCTCTGGTCAATGTATCGTAAGGGTAATATAAAAAAAGATCAACTTATTGTAGAGCGGTTCCTTGTACCGCTTAGAGAGTTTGGAATTGATGATCCGGAATATGCAAAAAGAGTGAGCGACGATTTTCTGGAGAGGACTACACGCAAAACGCGGCTTATTGATGGCACAATAGATCTGCTGGAGTATCTGAAACCAAGGTACCGTATGCATATCCTATCCAACGGATTCAGAGAGGTGCAGTACAAAAAAATTGAAAACTCAGGATTAAGGCCCTATTTTGATAAGATCATTCTTTCTGAGGACGCCGGTATTAACAAACCGCACGTCGGTATGTTTACCCATGCGTTGACAAATACCAATTCGAGACGCGACCAGACAGTGATGATTGGTGACAGCTGGGAGGCCGATATAGTGGGTGCATACAACAGCTGCATTGATCAGATATGGTTCAATCCAATGAGAAAAAATGCACTTGAATTTGAACCAACCTTTACGGTATATTCTCTCGAAGAGATAAAGGCTATATTATAGCCCTGCTCAACGGCATTGTCATACATCTGGGCCCCCCGCCACCCCGTGGCAGTTCAGATCCTTCGAGTGTGATAACGCAGTTTTTCGATGAATTCAGGTCGTACCTGTTGTTGATTACATCCCGGGCCGTGACCACTTCAAACCCGTTCTTGTCCAATTCTTCAAGTGTGTGGATATTTCGTGCATACGATAGTACCTTTCCCGGTGCAATAGCTAAAAAGTTGGCGCCACTGTGCCACTGTTCCCTTTCCTGATCCCAGTCGTCAGCTTTTCCACCACAGATAACCGGTTCCAGATCGAGCCCCAGCTTTCTTAACAGGCCCAGTATTCCTCCGGCAGATGATATTTTGACCACTTTTCCGTTATCAATCTGCATGTGAACTGTCTGATATGGAGTATTGTTCATTATGAGGGGTTTATAAATCATAACCTTGTTGGTGTCGAGCAGTGTGAAAACCATATCGAGGTGAATAAACGATTCAGGCGATTCAGGCAACTCTTGTATTATAACATGCTTTCTCCCTGTGCCTGAATTGCAGAACTCCTTAACCAGCAGATCTATCCCTTGTGTACTGCTCCTTGTCCCGTTTCCAATAAGTAGTATATCGTCACGTACCACCAGCACATCGCCTCCTTCAATCCTAACCAAAGGGTCGTTTTGTGATAATTCATATACATTCAATACGTTTGTGTTGAAAAAGAGTCCACTTCTGAAAATGGCATCCATTATCAGTGATTCCCTCATCCTGACGGTGTTGGCCATCTTGCATACCACTGTGCTGTTACCGATGATCGCCGACGAATCACGTGTAAAATAGAAATTATAGAGAGGTTTCAAAGCATAATACTCATCTCTCAGAAAATCGGTCAGAGTATTAATTCGCATAGGGAGCCCCTCAATCAAAATTTTTGCAAGAGTGGATACAGGGAGCTCCATCAGGTAGTTAAAATAGCCGGATACCTGTTCCATATCGCATATTTTTCGCAGAAGGCCCTCTTTCATATTTTCATGTTCCAGAATTTTCGTCAACAGATCCGATACTTCATACACAACAGAGGTTTTATGTAAAACACCCTGAAGCTGGTCGAACTCTTTTCTGGCTATGGATAAATTCAGGATGTCGCTGTATAGTGCCCTTTGAGCATTGCGGGGAGTCATATTCTCTACTTCAGTACCGGGATAATGAATCAATACGGCATCAAGCTTACCAATCTCCGATTGGATGTTAAGGGTTAATTTTTTGTTTTCAGACATAATATTTCAATGATACTAATAGGGACAAATGTAGGAAATATCTTCGTAAAAATGTTTGTTTTACATGAAACATTTTTTGGGGAAAACAGTTAACAGCAATTCGGTAAAAATTTTACTTAAATATTGTTTATTTCTCAATTTTTTTATATTTTTGAGAAAAGAAATTTAAAATGGCCCAGATTACCTTAAAAGATATCGCTAATGCGCTTAAGCTTTCACCGTCCACTGTATCGCGGGCTATGAAAAACAATCCTGCAATCAGCGTGAAAACAAGAAAGCTGGTGCAAGATTATGCCAAGAAACATAGATACAAGCCCAACACTCTGGCCATGCTGTTGCGCACCAACCGGAATAACACTATTGGTGTAATAGTGCCGGAGATAGTGCATTATTTCTTTTCTACTGTGCTTTCCGGTATTCAGTACGAGGCGGAAAGTGAAGGTTACAATCTTCTGTTCTGTCACTCCAATGAGGATTATGAGCGAGAGGTGAGAAGTGTTGAGACATTACTTGATGCCCGTGTGTGCGGTATTCTGGCATCGCAATCGAAAACCACCAACAAGTTCGACCATTTTCAGGAAATTATTGATAATAATATCCATCTTGTTTTCTTTGATCGTATATGTACTGGGATCAATACCGATAAAGTGGTGGTTGATGATTACGCGGGCGCATTTAATGCTGTGGAGCATCTAATAATGACAGGATGCAGGCGCATAGCCTTCTTGGGATCAACACATTCATTGCCTATTGCAAACAACCGGCGTATGGGATATGAGGATGCACTGCTTAAGCATAAACTGCCTGTAGATAAAAACATAAGCAGGGTGTGTGATACTGTTGAGCTGGCGAAGGAGATAATACCGGAGTTACTGAGGCTTGATCCCGTGCCCGATGCTTTTTTTTGCATAAATGATGAGGTGGCTGCCTATTGCATGCAGATTGTAAAGTCTGCCGGATTCATTATCCCTGAAGAAATATCGGTTTGCGGTTTTACCAATAGCTATATAACTGAAGTAACTGATCCCACGATTACCACAGTTGACCAGCATGGCTTTGCAATGGGTAAGGCAGCTGCCCGCCTTCTTATCAACCGTATTGAAGGAAAAGAAACAAAACAAGGTGTTGTCAGCCGTCTGATTAAAACCGAACTGGTGGTTAAAGACTCTACCAGGCAGCCGTCAGATAATGCACTCGATTGCAGTGGGAAAATAAGCTATTGATATCTGTTATTATGGTTTTAGTGTAGAATGCTCGCTATATTTGTTCCAAATATTCTAATATGAAGAAGAGACATCTTTCCTTTTGGGAAATCTGGAATATGAGTTTCGGATTTCTTGGCATTCAATTCGGTTTTGCTCTGCAAAACGCAAATGTAAGCCGTATTTTTGAGACCCTGGGTGCAAGGGTGGAAGACATACCTATCCTTTGGATTGCCGCACCTATTACAGGACTCATAGTTCAACCAATTATCGGCCATTTTAGTGATAAAACCTGGAACCGTTTTGGCCGGCGCCGGCCTTATTTCATGATAGGAGCAATCTTTACCACGATGGCGCTGTTTGTTATGCCCAACTCTCCACATCTTTGGATCGCTGCAGGTATGCTGTGGATCATGGATGCATCAATCAACATTTCTATGGAACCTTTCAGGGCTTTTGTAGGTGACAATCTTCCGTCCGGGCAGAGAACAATGGGGTTTGCAATGCAGAGTTTCTTTATTGGTACCGGTGCCGTAATTGCTTCCGCTTTGCCCTACATTCTCACAAACTGGTTTGGTGTTTCAAATACTGCCGGGGAAGGGGTTATCCCACAATCGGTCAAGCTGTCATTCTATATTGGTGGCGTGGTGCTTTTTGCTTCGGTGTTGTACACTGTACTAACCTCTAAAGAGTACTCCCCCGAAGAACTGGCAGCATTTGAGAAAGAAAAAGAGGAGGCCACTGGTGTTAAAGCTGTAGTGAAGCCACCGGTTACATCTCCTCAGTTTTTTAGAAAGGGGCTTATATGGACGGTTGTGGGACTTGCTGCCACATTGCTTATTATGTTTTCGGGATTAGCAGATCAGAATAAACAACTCTACATTGTTGGCGGCCTGCTTCTTGTTTTTGGAATTATCTTGCTGTTGTCGGGACTTATAACTAAAAAATCGCCCGAACCGAAAGGTATGGTAGGTATAATGAACGACCTGCTTCACATGCCAGGTACCATGGGGCAACTTGCTATAGTTCAATTTTTTTCCTGGCTGGCATTTTATGCAATGTGGATCTATACCACTCCGGCGATAACGCAACATGTGTATGGAACAACCGATTCTTCATCAGAATTGTATAATCAGGGAGCTAACTGGGTGGGGGTACTGTTCGCTGTTTATAATGCAGTCTCTGCCGTTAGTGCCTTTCTGCTTCCGGTTATTGCAAAACAGATCGGCAGAAAGTCTACCCATTCAATAGCTCTTGCTTCAGGCGGAATCTCTTTTATCTCTCTCTTTTTTATCAAAGACCCAACCATGCTCCTTATACCGATGATAGGCGTAGGATTTGCCTGGGGCAGCATCCTATCTATGCCTTATGCCATACTTACCGGCTCTCTCCCTTCCGATAAGATGGGGACATATATGGGTATTTTCAATTTTTTTATTGTAATTCCCCAAATCCTGGCGGCGAGTATCCTTGGATATATTACCAGTGAGATTTTCGAGGGACAAGTTATAAAGACGATGGTTCTGGCGGGCTTTTCTCTTATCCTTGGTGCATTTAGCATCTTTTTTGTACAGGATAGGGATGATGTATACAGGTTAAAGAAAAGTTAATCTGGCCATACATGGCTAATAATAATAGAAAAAAAGGAAAAATGAATTATCATATGAAGAAATTATTTCTATCACTTCTCACGCTTTCACTATTGCTTTCGTGTGGAAATAAAAATAAAGCGGAGAATGAAATAACCATAAATAATGCGCATCCCGAATGGGTTTACAATGCAGTCATTTATGAAGTTAATATCCGTCAGTTTACACCGGAAGGTACATTCAGCGCTTTCTCTGGGCAACTGCAAAGGTTAAAGGAGCTGGGCGCTGATATCTTGTGGTTTATGCCGGTACAGAGTATTGGGGAAAAAGACCGAAAAGGTACTCTCGGCAGTTATTACTCTGTCAGGGATTATACTCAGATAAACAGCGAGTTTGGCACATTTGATGATTTTAAGTCGGTTGTAAGGCAGGCGCAGGAGATGGGAATGAAGGTGATTCTCGATTGGGTTGCAAACCACACATCGCGCGATGCCGTGTGGGTTGAGGCTAACCCTGGCTGGTACTTGAGAGACAGCCTGGGGGACTTGAGTATCATGTACGACTGGACCGATATTGCTCAGCTGGATTATAGTCAACATGAGATGCGAAAAGCAATGATAGAGGCGATGATGTTCTGGGTTCGTGAAACCGGTATCGATGGGTTCCGCTGCGATGTGGCAGGCGAAGTACCTACTGGCTTCTGGGAGGAGGCCAAAGATTCATTACTCTCTCTGAATCCTGATATTTTTCTGTTGGCTGAGGCCGAAAAGCCGGAACTAAATGAGACCGTTTTTGATGCCTATTATGCATGGGACTTTCATCATAAGATGAATATGGTGGCACAGGGCAAGGAGAATGCAGACTCACTGCGATTATCTCTTTTGAGAATGAACAACCGTTTTTCACCCGATGCTGTCCCGATGTTTTTCACCTCTAATCACGATGAGAATTCCTGGAACGGTACTGAGTTTGAGCGTATGGGCGACGATGCTGCAGAAACATTTGCCGTGCTAACCTATATGCTTCCGGGTATGCCGTTGATATACAGCGGACAAGAGGTGGGCTTGAACCGCCGGTTACAGTTCTTTGAGAAAGATTCAATCGATTGGGCCGATACCGGGGGATTTACCTCTTTTTACAAGCGATTAAACGCATTTAAAAAGGATAACAATGCGTTGATGGCGCCCGAGCATGATGGTGAAATGTTGGAGATAACCAACGATTGTCCCATACATGTCTGGTCGTTCCGCCGTGTAAACAACGGAAACGAGGTGGTATGCGTTTTCAATTTCAGCAACAAGTCGGTTACAGTAAAGTTCAACGAAAAAATTCCGGGAGAAGGATTCTCATCTTTTCCCGATGCCTGTCAGGCGGTATCAGTTGATGAAATGGAGTTAGTGCCATGGGGATACCGAATCTACTCCAAGTAGAATGTTATGGCTTACAATCTCAACGTGGCAGGAAAATTGTTGGGGCCATAGCCCATGGCAATGCCTGGCCAGATTGTCCGCTTCCCTTGGATCAAAGCCTTCTGTGGATCAAAGCCTTCAGTTGGTGTAGCCGCAGCTGACTGGCTTGCTTGCAATAACGCTTCTCTTTTTCAAACTGGCATATATTTCGTTCATGAGGAAAGAGGTCCGTTCGAGGTAAAAAAAGAGAGTGGAGGTTTTTTTAACATATAACAAAAGTCGCAGAAATGAAAAAAATGTTTTTTTGTCTCTTTTTCGGATAATTTTTTGCATCTTTGAACTTGTTATTTTCTATTTCTAAACAAGAATGATTTGTTTTAAGTCATTTTTATTCCCGATTTTTGGGGTATGTATTTTATCGTATCTCATTTATTATTAGTTGATTCCAGTTGAAAGTCGGGAATTTGGTAAAAGCAATAATATAATGTTTCAGAGAAGAAGAAAAACATCGGTTTGGGTTGCGTTTATATGGTTGGTTGCGGCTTTAGGTGCTTGTGTTCCACGGGACAAGGGACAACAGGAGACAGAAACTCCGGAAGAAACATGTTTGGTATCCGAATACGGGATCTGCTTGGATTCCCTGGAAGTAAACCATTTTACCATTCAAAAAGGAGAATTGCTCTCCACTATACTCGTAAATTTAGGATTTACGGGTAAAGAAAGTGAGGAGATAACACAGGTAGTTTCACCCTTTCTGCCTCTTTCAAAATTACAAATAGGGAACAAGTACGCAACCATTACCACACGGGACTCTCTGGCAACTATTCAGTACCTTGTGTTTGAAAAATCGCGGACAGCTTATGCAGTCGTGGATCTCAGTTCCAGTGATATTGTAGCCTATGAAGATACAAAACCGGTGACTCTCAGGCGGGAATATACCGAAGGGGTGATCACCTCCTCCATGTGGAACGCCATAGTAGATTCCGGTGCTTCGGCATTGCTCGCGCTGGCGCTTTCTGATTTGTACGCCTGGCAGATCGATTTTTTTGATATTAAGAAGGGCGATTCGTTCCGTTTGATGTACGATGTAGCATACATCGATGATACCACAATGGTGGAAATATCATCAATAGAGGGTGCTGTCTTCACGCATAGGGGTGAGATGTTCCCGGCGATTCCGTTCGAACAGGATTCCACAAGGGAGTATTTTGATGTGAGTGGAAACAGCTTGCGGAAAGAATTTCTGAAAGCGCCACTCGATTTTTTTCGTATTTCGTCCCGTTTTTCCAATTCACGTTATCATCCGGTACTCAAGCGGTACCGGCCTCATCATGGGGTGGACTATGCTGCGCCCAGGGGTACACCCGTCAAAACAATAGGCGATGGACTGGTTATAGAAAAAGGGTATCAGTCCGGTGGGGCAGGGAACTATTTAAAGATACGCCATAATTCAACCTATACTACCACCTACATGCACCTGAGCCGATTTGCCTCAGGAATCGGCAGGGGTAGTTCCGTGAAGCAGGGAGAGGTTATAGGTTATGTAGGATCAAGCGGATTGTCAACAGGGCCTCATCTCGACTTTCGTGTACATAAGCACAACCGTCCGGTGAACCCTCTCACAATAGAGTCACCACCCAGTCGACCTGTGAAACAGGAGCTGATGGATAGCTTCCGGGTTGTTCAGCAACGGGTGATGCTTCAACTGGACAGCCTGCAAAGCGCACAACAGGTTTTAGCATTGAAAGGAGACTCGCTGATCCTTGCATCGTCCCGTTCCTGATTATACAACATGAATTGTAATTTTAAACATAATATAATTCCTACTACATAGTTAGGGAAATACCACTCTCACGGCGAACGGGTTTTAATGGGGAGTATCTTGTCTGATGTTATTCCGTGAATGTGGAGAATATTCTGAAACTGTTGGCAGGGACGGTGATGTTCATTGTCGTTTCCGTCACATTCAGCGTTTCCGATCCGTTCAGATAGTTGTACCAGGTGCCGGTTTTCGGAAATGAGGTGGTGGTGTTGACGGGGGCATTGGTGAAATTGCCCGTGACCACTATTTGCTTGGCGTTTCCGAATGAGGAGAGCGTCAGGAAGCGGCCGTTGTCCCAGAACGACGGCGTTACTTTCCACTCCAGCGTGGCGGTGGCATTGAACAGTTCGGGATGGGTATTGCGCAGTCTGATCAGCCGGGTGTACACATCGTGCAACTGCTTCCGTTCGGCATTATTCAGGTAGTCCCATTTGACCGGCTTCTTGCCGGTACGGCCGTTATAATCAATGCTTACGTCGTAACCCATCTCTCCGAACTGCCACACCATCTTTGGACCGGGCACGGTGAAGAAGAAGGCGGCGTTGGCTGCCAGCTGGTTCATCCGTGCGGCCAGGTCGGTTTTAATAATACCATTCCCCCATTGACTCTGTTTGTAAGCCGCTCGTTCTTCATCATGGCTTTCCATGTAGCTTACCAGACTGTTTGCCGGGCGGGATGAGGTTTTGTAATAGGTCCCGTCGAATCCCGACTCGCTCGGATATCCCATTGCCGATTGGCAATAAGCCCAATTCATATTGCGCCAAACCATCATGCCGGCGTCGCCCAGTTCGGTCTCTTCCATATTATCGCAAAAATGTTCGAGAATCACGAGCGCATCCGCTTTGACCTCCTTGATGGCGCTGTTGTAATCCTTGATGATGGCCACGCGCGAAGCGTCGTAGTTGCCGGCTGTGGCCTCGGTGCTTCGGTTTTGAGTAAATCCTTTGGTCAAATCGAAACGGAAGCCGTCGATGCGGTATTCCTCCAGCAGGAACCGGAGGTTTCGTTTCACGAAGGCGCGCGCCAGGGGCGATTCGTGGTTGAAGTCGTGAAAAACGGAGTAGGGGTGGGGAGCATCCGTATTGAAGTAGGGATTGTTGGCGGCGGTCTTGTTGTTTTCGGCATCCCACCACATCCGGGCAAACGGATGGGCACCGGTGGCGTGGTTATAGACCACGTCGAAAATGACGGCCATACCCCGTTTGTGACACGCGTCGATAAACTGCTTGTACATCCGGTCGGTGCCGTAGGCTTTGTCCATCGCGAAATAGAAGCAGGGATTGTAACCCCAGCTGTCGTTCCCGTCGAATTCCTGCACGGGCATCAGTTCGATGGCGTTTACGCCGAGCGATTGCAGGTAATCCAGTTTCTCCATGGCGCCGTTGATATCGCCGGAGGCTGTAAAGTCGCGGAAATGCAGTTCGTAAATTGTCAGATTGTCGGTAGCGGGCGTTTTGAAATCGGGCACCTGCCAGTTGTAGTTATCCTGTCGGATTTTAAAAACAGATACTATGCCGTTAGCTCCTTCAGGGTAGATCTTGTTTTCCGGGTATGTAGAGTAGGGTATATAGTGGTCGTTATCAGGATCCAGCACTTTGCGGGTATAAGGATCGGCTACACGAATCGGTTCTCTTTCCCTGTCCCCAATGTAATACTGGAATCCATACTCTTTCTCCTGATCCAGGCCGGTGAGAGTTATCCACCAGCACCCAGCCGCCTCATCGCGGAACATCTGTGATTTTTCGTCGTTACTAAGTGTCCAGTTGTTGAAATCACCAGTCACATGTGCATAATCTTTGCGTGCCCCGTTTTTGTCTTTATCATACAGTACCAGAGTGACTGTTGAGTTATCCACTATGTTGATGCCATACTCCATGTCTGCAGGCATAGTCCCGTTTTTTACGGCACCAGGCTGAAACGTTTTGAATTTGTTGTCGGTAATATTTTCTATGAACTTATCTTCCTGGAATCCCTTCTTTGTCCCATCGGAATTTCGTATTACAATCCCTATCTTATTTACAGGGGTATTTCCTGAGCTGAACCATTCACGGATGGTTGGCCCCAGCTTGATGCTCCAGGTGAATTTTTCGTTTGCAACACTGGTCATCTTGCATTTCGCGATATTTTCATTCCATTCTGCAGGGACATATCGCCAGGTTCCTTCACTCACCACGCCGGTATGTATATAAACATCACCTGTATAGTTGTAGAGAGGTGAGCCTGCAGAAGCCTTGAACCAGATAGTCAGCTCCTTGTCAGCATCTGGTGTTGCAATGCTCCATGAAAGCCCCTCTTTGATGGTGACTGGTGGTTCCGGTGGTTCCGGTGGTACCACAGGGTCCTTCCCACATGAGAGGGCAAGGAGCAGGAAAAATAGCAAATAAATTACTTTTGAAGATATCTGCATTGTCGTTTTTTTTAAAAATTAATATTTTCAGTGTGGTAGATTGGGTTCACACACCTTTAGAAACCATTGCTTGGTTATTCTAGTATAAGCACATCTTTCGGGGCGAGTGTCAGCGTTTCACCAAAAGTGACTGTTTTTCCAGAAAGGAGCTCCTTCCAACTGCTTTTGCCTTGTATAGACTCAGCATAACGGCCAAGGTCTATTGTGACCTCTCCTGACGTGCCGTTCATCACTACCAACACTTTCTCATCATTCAAAAACCGTTCATAGACATAGACACCTTTTTGGAGCACGTAATGTTTCATACCACCGCTGGATATTACCTTTTTCCCTTGTCGCCAGTGCAAAACTTTTTTTAGAAAGTCGAAAGCTTCGTTCTGGATGTCATCGCGTCCTTCACGGGTGAAATGATTTGTCGTATCACTGGGCCAGCCACCTGGCATATCGTGCCGGATGTCCCCGTCGCTGCGGCTTTTATTGCCGTGCATCAGTAATTCGGTGCCGTAGTAGATCTGTGGGGTGCCAGTCATGGTAAGCAGGAAGGTGATCGCCTGCTTCCAGGCTGAGAGATCTAAAGGATACTCTTTCAGGATGCGGTCTGTATCATGGTTATCTAAGAAACGGAGAACGTTGCAGATATCGGGATAGATGAAGTCGTAGGTCATGTGATCGTAGATATTGTGCAGCCCCCCGTTCCACTCGGTAGTTTCTTCGAAGAAGGCTGTGTGTGACAGTCCCATGAAACGGAAGTCCATCACCGATTTGAGGTGGGTGTTATTTGGGTTGAGGGGGCTGTCTTTCTGCCAGAAAGCTGTTCCTATGGTATTGTTCAACCACGCTTCTCCCACGATATTGAATGATGGATATTCTTTATAGACAGCATTGCACCAGTCGGCCATCATATCGTAATCGGCGTAGGGGTAGGTATCCTGCCGGATGCCGTCCACCCCGGCATATTCGATCCACCAGATACTGTTCTGGATGAGGTATTTCGCCACGTGCCGGTTGCGCTGGTTCAGGTCGGGCATGGTGGGCACGAACCAGCCGTCGGTCATTTTCTTTTTATCGTATTCCGAGGCGTAGGGATCGAAATACATCTCTTTCATGTGCGAAGTCTGCACATATTCACCCATGTTGTTGAACCAATCGTGTGAGGGCACGTCTTTCATCCAAGGGTGATCGCTGCCGCAATGGTTGAAAATCATGTCCATCACCACCTTCATCCCTTTGTCATGAGCGTCGCTTATCAGTTGACGGTACTCCTCGTTGGTGCCGAACCGGGGATCCACGCGGTAGTAATCGGTGGTGGCGTATCCGTGGTACGAACCGCCCTCCATGTCGTTCTCCAGCACCGGGTTGAGCCAGATGGCGGTTACGCCCAGGTCGGCAAGGTAATCCAAACGGTCGGAAATACCTTTCAGGTCGCCGCCGTGGCGGGCATTGGGGTCGTTGCGGTCCACCTTGTAGGGCATCCGCATAGCAATTTGGTCGTTATCGGGATTGCCGTTGGCAAACCGGTCCGGCATGATCAGGTAGAGCACGTCGGACGAGTTGAAACTTTGTATGTTCAGCCGTTCCGGGTCTCGCGGTTTGAGTTCGTAGTTATGGGTAATTTCCCGCTTTCCGTTGGTAAAAACGATTTCGAACTTTTGCGGAGCACTGTCGGAAATATCCAAGTACAAAATCCGGTAGTTGGGGCTTTCCAGCGTAACCGTCTCTTTCAAGTACACCCCTTTTGCCGTGACCGCGGCCTTATACGATGCGATGTCCTTGCCGGAGACCATCAGCTGCAGCTCGGTTTCCTGCATGCCGCTCCACCAGAAAGCGGGTTCGACCTTTACCTGTTGGGCTTGCAGCGCACAGGTCAGCGACAGGAGCAGGGAGAAAAGTGTTGTCCGTTTCATAGTGTCTATTGTATTAAATCCGTCTCTTTAACCCAAATGCTGTAACCTCTTGCCGGAGCGGAAAATTCAGCTCTCCCGTCCGCCTGTACCGTAATTTTTTCCGTTGTATCCAGCACGTTTACTAACCGTTGTCCTGTCCAGTCGGAAAAACCCTGTGCATTGACCGAAACCCACATGGATTTGGTCTCACCGGCATGATTGTTCAGCACGATGATTGCTCCGTCTTTTACTCCGTTCCCCTGTCTGCGGGCAATATATACATTTCCCGTATGTGCGGGGGGATAGGGGTTGCCCGATTGGCTCAATACGGTAATAACACCTCCCAGATAATTTTTACGGATCTGGATCAATTGCCGTATGCTGTTTTTCAGCCATTGGGGTGCGGTTACGGTGGCGCTGTTTCCATGCGCATCCTGTTGTGTGATAGCGTAAAAGTGAGGATAAAAGACGCAGGGTTTTCCTTCATGCGTAAGGATATAGGCGTATCCTAAATGAAAGTCTTTCGTGACCCATTTGTCATGCTCTTTTCCCGTGTCATGATTGTCTAAAAATGTGACGACCGAGGTGCCCGGTAAGGAGTTTCCGTTATTATTCCTGACCATCCCAGCATGATTTAGGTTTGCCATGTCGAAGGAGCCGTCGCCATTGCACATTGCCGTTAATGTATTTTTCAAGGGGAAATCAAAAGCGTCGACATCCGCACCTAAACCGGCTACGGTGTTTACCCAGTCCTTTATCCTGTAATCGGCTCCCCAATATTCTCCGACAATAAAAGGCTGCTTGCCGTTTACCGCGGGGAGGTTGTTCACCCAATCCGCGACAAAAGATTCCTGAAATCCGCGGACAAAATCCAATCGGAATCCGTCGAACCCCACCGTATTGACCAGCCATACCCCCCAATCCTTTAATCGGGATGCAACAACCGGGTCAAATGTATTCAAGTCGTTTCCGAAGAATTTGGTGTTGGTAATAATCTCATCGGAGCCGTAACCTCCCAGCCAGTCATTTGCATCTGCCGGATGAAAATGATTGTAATGCCAGGCATAATTTGGTTCTCCAGTGCCCGTATGGTTTACATAGGATATGTGTGTGTTGGTTTTTGCTTGAAGAGTTGAGGAGGCGAGGTTATTTCCATTATGCCAAACAGCCGCAGGATAGTATCCTGACATGGAACCGGCATTTACCCATTGCATCGGATTTCCTGTTTCCCTTTTGGCCGTCAAACGAATTTCGATTTCGTGTGCAGAAGGGACGGTTATTTTATATTCGTCAATATCGGACGAATGTCCTATATGTGCCCTTACTATTTTACCCGAACCGGGAAAAATATTGTAGCTGCCGTTTCCGTTGTTCGGTTCGTTTTCCCATTGATTGCTTTCCGTTACAGGGCTGTTGTCCCATCTGATCATGACGTCATATCCCCTTTCAGTAACGGAAGAGTTCCACGGTAAGCCGTATCCTTTTATTTGGATATAATAATCTCCGGGCGTTGCGTCGGGGATAACCCAGCGGATTTCGTCGGCGGGATAGGGCTTGTGTTGTTCTTCGTGCGCTTCTCCAAAAACATAGGCTTTAACGGCGGGATTTACTTCCTCATTGGTGTCGTTCGAATATATATGGTTTAATACGACATCCGCATACACCTCAATTTTAGGGCCCTCATGCATCGCGGCAATCATCTGCTCCAGTTCCGAACGGCTGCCGAAACGGGTTTCTGTGGTTTCCCTTTGGTAGTAGTTCCCCAAATCGTAATGGTCGTAAATGCCGTAGCCGTTATCTATAATTCCCCAATTTCCTTTTGAGGGACTTGGAACCCATATTCCGGAAATCCCACTGTTTTTCAGATCGTTTGCCTGGTTTTTGAGCGTATTCCACCAATTCCCGTTCTTGTTTATTTCATCAACCGGTACGTCCCAATAGAAGGCTTGCATCAGGACATCGTTGAGGGTGGAGTTCTGCGTTGAACGTATTTCACTTGTCCCCATGTTTGCCTTGTCAAATCCATCGGATATGATCTTATCGTCAGAACAGGCGTTTGAAGATATGAACAGAATACTGAAAAATAAAGAGAACAGGAATATGCGTTTTACTTTTAAATACTTCATAGAATTAGTTTTATTGTTTGTATTTTGGGAGAATCAAAGAGGTCGGGATAATCCGAATATCTCATTTTACCCCGACCTTGATGCGGTTAAATTTAATTGACGGTTCCCGTTCCGCTATTGAAATCGAGTGTTACCGTTTTCCCGGCACCCACGTTCACGCGCGGTTCCTGGTCGTCGCCGTTGCCGCGGTATTCGATTTTCCCATCGCGTAGGATGAACTCCATACGCCACCAATCGCCACCTACACCTGCCGCCGAAGAATTAGCATATATTCTCAAATCGCCGCTATTAGCGGTTGTAATTTTCATTTCATTGCCATCGGCAGTAAACGGATATTTGCCCGTATTCCATCCGCCAAAGCAATCGCCCATACCGTAAACCTGCGCCGGTTCGATGGTAATGGTGTTGATAGTGTAATCGATGAGCACAATATAGAATCCTGCTTCTGAAACAAACGCATTGCCTCCTTCAGTTGTAAAGCCGACATCTTTACCCAATGAGAAGAAGTCTCCTCCCCAGTCTTTCTTTGTGTTCCACTTGAAACCGTCACCAGGGTTGGCGAAATGCCGTACCGCCCAGAATTTACCCGCATGACCGTTTACCGGTGTCATTTCTACTATCTTCGGATTGCCCCAGTCCCATCCACCAAAAGCCTGACCGATCATATATACAGCATCGGGATAGACAGGTTTGAATGGAGTTACTTTTAACTTAATGAGCTCGGAAGTTACTTTATATTCTGAATAAAGAGAGGCCTCCACGAAAAAATTGACATCTGCGGCTTTGCCCGGCTCCAAGCCCGCGGCAATCAGCAGTTTGTTCAAATCTTCCAATTTAACGTCAAGCGAGTCGGCAAATGCGGAAGAAACCCTTTGAGCATCTTTATCTTCCCCTGTTTTCACATAGAGCGTGTATTCAGGTGCAGCAGGTACGCCTAAATCGGCTTTTTTCCATTTAAATGTGGTTGTGCTCTCCAGGTTATCCAACTTGATGACGATGTCATCATGCGCCGCCAGCACCGGTTTTCCAGCTTGTTCCGCGGGCAGCACCCGATACATATCCTGTTCCTTTTCACAGGAGAAGAGTAGTACCGTTACAATGAGAATTATAAATAAATTTAATTTTTTCATTATATTGTCTCCTTATTAGTATTTGTCGTTTTGTTTCAGCTTGGGATTGGCCAGCAGGTCTTGCGACGGCAGCGGGAACAGGTTGTAGTGGTCGCTCACGGCACGTCCTTCTTTCACGCCTCCTTTCCATTCCCAGATGTACGCCGAGGAGGTAAACTGGTTGTATCGGATCAGGTCTGTACGACGGAAACATTCCCAGTAAAGTTCGCGGGCACGTTCGTCCAGTATGTCCTGCGCCGTCAGGTTTGCCACATTTTTGCTTTGGTTGCCGAAAGCCCGTTCGCGCAGTTTGTTGAAATATTCTACCGCTAAATCCATCGAGCCGCCCGTTCCGCCGCGGACCACCGCTTCGGCGTAAATCAGGTATTGCTCTGCCAGACGGAAAAGCGGGAAATCATTGTCGGCGAATGTGATGTCCGATCCGTAAACTGGTTTGTCTTTCGTCGATGCCGAAGTAATGTTCCGGTATTTGTAGGTTTGTAATCCGTTGTCCTTGTCACTCGGATCGCTACCCAACGAGGGATTCTCTCCCACAAAGAGAAAACGCTTGTCTCCCTCATCGAATTTATCGATAAACTGCTTGCGAACCATGTATCCGTTCCAGTTGGCGTTGCTAAATATCCCGTAATGGATGAGTTTGTCAGCATATTTGACTTGATATTCGTCTCTTGATCCGCCATTGATCAGGAACGTGACACCCCCATTTACCCGGCTGCTTTGACCGTCGTAGGCAATGGGAAGAATCATTTCGGGATTGTTCACGTTGTTATCGGCCAGGAACAGATGTTCGTAGTTCTTATGCAGGTCATATCCGGCGTCAATCACTTTTTTGCTGTAGGTGATGGCTTCCGTCCACCGGGCCGTGCCGGTATAAACCTCGGCGTTGAGGTAGATGCGGGCCAGGAGCGCCCAGACGGCGCCCATGTCGGCTCGTCCGTATTCGTTGGCGCGTGCCTCTTTTACTCCTTGATTATTGGCCAAGTCCAACAGCTCGTCCTCGATATACTTAAAGAGGTCGGCACGCTGTATCTGATCGGGCAAAATGCCTAAATCATCTTTCTCGGTCACAAAGGGAGGATTGCCGAAGTTGTCTATCAATACCCAATAGGCAAATGCCCTCAAGAAACGGGCTTCTCCGCGGAAGTAGTTGACTTCGTCCTGTTGTGCGCCGTAGTCTCTTCCATCGGTGTTTCGAAGAAAATCGTTGGCGTACATCACTTGTAAGATGCACTTGTCGTATAAACCGATTGTGAACGAGGCGGTGGGGGTGAATTTGATATAGTTCAGTTCAGGGATACCCGCATCATTCCAGCGGCAATGCGCTTCATCGGTGGGCGTTTCCTGATGGTTGAACCAGTTACGCAGGAAATCGGCATTCTGGTCTTCCCGCAGGCCTACGATGTCGGGTTTCCCGCCCGGCCCTACCTGACCCGACAAAGTATAAGCGCCATATATTTTGGCGAGGGCTTCTTTGGTGCCGTCGAAAGTGGAATAGACCACCTCGGAGGTTGTGTCATTTGCCGGGAACCTGTCCAGGTCGTCGAAGCAGGATGTTAGCGCTATGGCAACAACCGTTATAATATATATAATATTCTTTTTCATACTATTTAGTCCATTAAAAGTTAAGATTCAAACCCAGCGTGAATGTCCTGGCGTTGGGATAAAAGTTGTTGTCGATGCCTCCCTGAATTTCCGGGTCGATACCGGTATATTTTGTCCAGGTAAATACATTCTGTACCGTACCGTTCAAGCGTAATCCGACGCCGTTGGCAATTTTTCCGAAATCATACCCCAGCTGGATATAATCCATCTTTAAGAAAGAGGCATTTTCCACAAAATAGTCCGACACCATTTGTTGTATATGGAACAAAGTATTTTTAAGGTCGGTGGAGCTGTTCATCAAGAAACTGTTGGGGTTTAATACCTGCCCTAACGTTCCCAAGTCGAAGTTCGTGTTGTTAAAAATATAGTTTCCCACGCTGGCGCGAAGCGAAGTGGCCGCCGTCCATTGTTTATAGGTGAACGAGGTGTTGAAACCCATATAGTAATCGGGCGAGGAGGAGTGGAAGTGATACCGGTCCTTGTCGTTGATCACACCGTCGCCGTTGAGGTCGGCATACCCGTAATCAATAGGTTTCCCTTCAGGGGTATAAAGCTGTTTGTAAACATAAAACATGCTCGGCCTGTATCCCACGGAGTGTATCATTGCCTGATTTCCGGAACCTCCCGAAAGATCTCCGAAAATGGCACCTACGTAATCGGGATTTTCATCATTCAGCGTCAACTGTGTAATTTCGGATTTGTTATAAGTAAAATTGAGTCCTAAATCCCAACGTATCTCCCGGTTGTCAACGGCCACGAAGTTGATGTTCGTTTCCACCCCTTTGTTGTTCATTTTTCCTATGTTCTGTACGATGCTGTTGATAAAATTACCTCCCATGGCCAGCGGCGTGTCGTTCAACAGGTCTTTGGTGTTCTTATTGTAAAAGTCGATGCTTCCGTTGATGCGGTTGTTGATGAATCCGAAATCCAACCCAATATTGGAAGTGGTTGTCGACTCCCAGCGGCGTTTTGAATCGTAACCGTCGGGGCGGTACATGTTGTAAAACTTGTCCCCTAACTGAACACGTGCGGTATTTTCGGAATAGCTGTATTTTGCCAGATATTCGTAATTCCCGATCTCTTGCTGCCCGGTAAGCCCCCATCCCAAACGAAGTTTCAGGTTGGAGAGTGTATCCACATCTCTCAAGAATCCTTCCTCATTAATTCTCCAGGCAAATGCTAGTGATGGGAACGTTCCCCAGCGATTATCTTTACTGAACCTGGAAGAGCCGTCTCTTCGGACTGTTGCGGTAAGCATATATTTGTCCAGCAGGTTATAGTTGGCGCGGGCATAAAACGAAATCAGCGTATGCTGCGGTTTGTCCGTTTCAAAGGTGGGTCTTGTTTTTTCGGTCGTCCCGTCGAAGTAATAGACCGGATAGTTGTGGTTGGTTGTCAGCCAGTCCTGATAACTGTATCCGCCCATAAGTTCCAGCCGGTTGGCGAAATTTAGTTGCTTGGCGTAGTTGAGATAAGCTTCAAACAGTAAATTCCTGTTTTCCTGCTTATACTTTGAACGCTCGCCGCTTGGCTGCCCTTTCGTATAGAAGGCGGGTGACCATGGCTGTGTAATCACATCTCCTTTACCTCTGGAAATATCATAACCCATGTTCACATTGACATGTAAATCGGGAAGGAAGTGCAGCTTGTAATCCAATTGAATGTTTCCCAGGCTGCGAACCACATCGCCTTGATCGTCTTTCCCATATAGCAAAGCCACCGGGTTTCGGGTGGCCATCGTATTTAAATCTCCCGACGGATACATCCATGCCCAGTATCCGTTGAGCTCGTTAAATCCGTCGGCCGTAACGGGTTTGGTGGGATCCATGCGCAAGGCGTTTCCAATGGCACCCCCGTCAGCAAAGCGGGAGTGCGAGTATGTGCCTTTCAGGTTCAGGTTGACTTTCAGGTGATCGTCAAGTAACGAAGGATTAAGATTTAATCCTGCCGTGGTACGTTTCACATTGTCGGTTTTCAAGGTGCCGTCCTGGCTCAGGAAGCCGACCGAAACGCGGTAAGGGAATGATTTTCCCGCGGTGCCGCTTATGTTCAGGTTGTTGTCCGTAGTAAAGGCCGTGCGGTAAATCTCTTTCTGCCAATCGGTATTGGCCGTGCCCAGCATATCGGTATATTTTTTATCGGCATACGGATTGTTTGTTACCAACTCCCGGAATTCGTCTCCTGTCAGTACCTCGATACGTTTGGCTACCGTGCCTAGCGAGTTTTGGGAATTGATCCCGATATTCACTTTCCCCGATCGTCCTTTCTTGGTGGTGATGATGATGACCCCGTTGGAGGCACGGGAACCATAAATAGCGGTTGCTGAGGCATCTTTCAAGATGTTCATCGTCTCGATGTCGTTGGGGTTGATCATCGATAAAGCGTTGCTCGATCCTGAAATAACTCCTGTCTCCACAGGCATTCCATCGATTACGATCAGCGGATCGTTGCTGGCATTCAGCGATGCACCGCCGCGGATGCGAATTGTAGCGCCGCCCCCTGCACGTCCGCCGTTGGAGGTAATTTGTACGCCGGCAACCTTCCCTGAAATCAATGATGCTGGGTCAGTAATCATCCCTTTCTGAAAGTCTTTTTCAGCAATTGTCGCTATAGAACCAGTCAAGTCGGTTTTTCGGGCTGTTCCATAGCCAATCACGACAACCTCCTCTAATAGTTCAGTATCTTCTTGCATGATTATGCTTATGATGTTTCTGTTATTAATGGAAATTGTTTGTGTTAAATAACCCACATAAGAGATTACAAGGGTTCCGTTACCCGGAGCCTGAATGGAGAAGTTTCCATTGTAATCCGTTACCACACCCGATGTTGTTCCTTGCAAAAGAATACTGGCGCCAACAATAGGTTCGCCGGTAACATCTTTTATCGTTCCACGCACATTTATTGTCGCACCTGTTTGGGCGTTAGCCGATAAAATCATTAGCATGCCTGATAACATTGTTGTCAGGAACACTTTAATAGTTTTTTTGAAATTTACATACATATTGCTAACATTATAAGATTAACTGAATAATAATCACTTACATATAACTACGGAAAAGATTAGTAAAAAATGTAATGTTGATGAAACTTTTTCAATATTTTTCATTTTTACTTCTGCTACAAACAATATTTCGGTAAATGTTTATTTAAACACCTGACAATCAGAAAGAAAGATCTCAGAGCTTCGGCAAAGTCTATTCTGCTGAAAATTAATGTATTACATGGAGTTTCGATACTTTTTTACCGAACTACTAATACAAATATAGATCAACATATATGTAATACTACTGAAAAGAGCTTAATTAACTACTCATGGGTGTGCAAACGATTGCATTTTCAGGTATATGGGTTAAAATATCAGTTATTTACCTTGTTAATGAACAAGGTGAAATAAGGGTGATTTTTGGGGTAACCGGATTAATTCAGTAAAGAATTTTCCAGAAACTGATGTTCTTTTTATTTTTCTACCTTTTTAGGGTTCTGTCGGTTTCCCTTCTGCTTTTGATTTTGGCATTATCACCTTCCTTTTTGTGGAATTGGAAGTTATTCGTCTTCTTAACTTCAAAAGGAAACGCTTACTGGGATTGCTTTTAAGGTACGATTCGATGTGACGTGCGCGCTTCTCTTCCAGAATCTGCTCTATTTCGATAAGGATTCCTGATTCTTCTACATCGCCAAATTCATCGTTCACGGCCGTACCGAAGAAACGCATGGTTGGCGAGAGGCTCATATAGGCATTGATAAGCGGAGGAATATTGTAACCGAGCAAACGCACCTCTTTATTTAGGATTCTGTAATCTTCGCTGAATTTTTTTCCATGGAAAAGATTACTCATCCTTATCATGTTAGTATCCGTTTTAAGAGGCTCTATTGGTGTTACAAGTTTCTGTTCATCAGGAAAATGTTTGTTAAGGAAATAGAGTATCATGTTGCGGGCATCTTTATTGTATGTGCCGTACATGGTTACCTTACCGAAGAAATATTTGATTCCAGGATCTATGACTGTCAGAGCACCCAGTCCGTCCCACAGGTTGTCGAGTGCAAAAATGCCTTTTCTGCCCAGTAGTGTTGATTGATACTCCAGCGAGACAAACGAACGTCCAAGTTCAACTGTGCTTGGAAGGAACTCTTTTATAAACTGTTCTGAGAAATTGTAGAGGTGAGCAGTAGCGAGCATAGGTTTGCCGTTCTCATCGAATTCGACATCAGAACCATAGATAAAACGGTAACCACCCAGTATCTCTTCATTTTCGGGATCCCATACGATCAGCTGCCTGTAAGGCACATCCATTGTGTCGTATCTGTCTATGTCGGCCTCTAACCCTGTTCCGCCACCGTAGTGACGAAAGGCAATCTCACGTAGCCGCCCAACTTCCTTCATAAGGTTTGGTGAGTCGTGAGCCGTGAAAACGTATATTTCGTTGTTGGCCTTGTTGGTGGCCCTTATTCGTTTTTGAACGGTCAGTTCACTTTTTATCAGATTTTTGTCTACCGGGTCTATTATCTTTTCCATATTTATTATAAAATGGTTTTTGTCACTCCATGGAGTAAACCGCATCCTTTACATATTGTGCCCACTCAGCAGGTGTTTTGGACTTGTCAAACATCTGCCGGGGGATAGGTTTGCCAAACGTAATTGTGAACGTTTGTTTACTGTTTTTATACATCTCGTCAGGCAGGTAGATCAACTCTATATTGAATTTCATGCCGGAAAATTTACGCAGATTCGCGAAATTGTAAAAGAAATTGGAATTTTTTCCGGCAAAGTGAACGGGAATAACATCTCTTTCATACTCCACCGCTTTTACAATGAAATTTTTCATCCATTCCAGGTCTCTAATCTTTCCCTTTTGTTTTCTTGAACACAATCCGGCAGGAAAGGTTATGATTTGATTGTCCGACGCATAGGCTTCGTTTATTGCTTTTGCTGAATCTTTTGCCTGTGAACCGTACTTGTTGATTGGAATAAAAATGGGCTTCAGAGGTTCAATATAATATAAAACATCGTTTACCAGATACTTGATCTTCCCATTATATCTTTCGCCTAATAACGCAGAGAGGCAAATACCGTCGAGACCGCCCAGAGGGTGGTTCGATGCAAAAATAAATCTGCCTGTCTCAGGAATATTCTCTTCCCCTTTGGTGTGCAAGTCCAGATTGAACTCATTATCAACAAGGGCACGCATGAATTCTACCCCTTCCAGACCCTGGTTCCGTTCAAGAATACCGTTGATGTCATCCTGGTGAACCGTACGCTTAAGATAGTTTATAAGAAATTTTGGAATTTTACTGTAATATTTGCGCGCTTTGTCTTTTAAAATGCTGTCAATGTCTATTCTAAATGCATTATTATGACTCATTCCATTGTTCTCTACTTTTTATTTGACGCAAAAATACAAAAATAGTAGGTAAAAGATTGCAAACAATACAAAAATCTTATTTTCAATAATATTTGAGAAAAACCTTCCGACTTGCTCTTTTTACGAAAAGGCAGATAATCAATAGCTTAATATATTTTAGGCACCTGTTGATAACTTTTTAAGAAAAAATGGTGTAGAAATGTGGGGAAAAGTGGTTTATTTTGTACTTTTACGTCGTTGAAATAACAAAGATTGCTTGAATTTGTAACAAACATGCTACAGTTTCTAGGAAATATCGAAGCAAAAGCAGATGCAAAGGGGCGAATTTTTGTACCTGCCATTTTTCGTAAACGCTTACAGAGCGAGGGCGAGGAGTTTCTTGTGCTTCGTAAAGATATTTTCCAGGAGTGCCTTGTGCTCTATCCCGGGAGCGTTTGGGAAAAAGAGATCGAGATGCTTCGTGGCAGGTTAAACAAGTGGAACAGGGAGCAACAGCAGATTTTTCGCCAGTTCGTACTTGATGCCGAAAGGCTTGAAATGGATGCAAGCGGTAGGGTGCTTATACCCAAACGTTACTTGCAGATGGCCTCTATCGAAAGCGATATACGTTTCCTTGGAGTTGATGAGACCATTGAGATTTGGGCAAAAGACAAATTGGATAAGCCGCTTATTGAGCCGGAAGAGTTCTCTTCGAAACTACAGCAGCTTATGGAGCGAAATTACTGACCGCGTAATACAAAGTAAAGATGACAGCTTATCATATACCGGCATTGCTTAACGAAAGCTTAGAGGGATTGAATATCTGTCCTTCCGGAGTATATGTTGATGTCACCTTTGGCGGGGGCGGCCATTCCAGAGAAATACTTGATAGGCTTGGGAAGAATGGGCGGCTTATTGCCTTTGACCAAGATGAAGATGCTGCAAAAAACATTATTGATGACCGTCGCTTCACGTTTGTAAGAAGCAATTTCCGTTTTTTAAAGAATTTCCTTCGCTATTACAATGTGGAGCAGGTTGATGGTATACTGGCCGATCTGGGTGTGTCGTCGCATCACTTTGATGATTCAGAGCGAGGGTTCTCGTTCAGGTTTAAAGGTGGCCTGGATATGCGGATGAACCGCAATGCCCCGAAGAAGGCTGCTGATATCCTTAATGAGTATTCGGAAGAGCACCTTTCGGATATTTTTTTTAAATATGGGGAGTTAAAGAACGCACGCAGGATAGCCTCGTCTGTGGTGGAATACCGACTTGCAAAAAAGATAGAAAAGGTGGAAGACCTGCTTACAATCATTGAGCCGTTCACATTTCGTGAAAAAGAAAAAAAGATTCTTGCAAAAGCTTTCCAGGCTCTTCGTATTGAGGTGAACGGCGAAATGGAAGCGCTTACCGAAATGTTGATGCAGTCTCTGCAGGTCCTTAAGCCAGGGGGACGTCTTAGCGTGATATCATACCACTCGCTGGAGGATCGTCTGGTGAAGAACTTTTTCAGGACAGGTAATTTTGAAGGGGTGCAGGTCAAAGACTTTTATGGCAATCCCGACACTCCCTTTGAATTGATCAACAGGAAGGTGATAGTCCCATCGGAAGAAGAACAGCATCAAAACCCCCGCTCAAGAAGTGCAAAGCTGCGTATTGCAGAGAAAAAACAGGTATAAGCAAATGTGACTCCCGCCCGGAAATAAAAATGACTGTTAAGAGTAAGGCATCCATAATAATAGAGCAAGAGGAGTGGTAATAGAGCAAGAGGTGTGGTAAATGATTTAATTGGAGCGAAGACTGAAATTAAAAAATCGTATAAAGATCAGATGGAGATCGTATAAAGATCAGTTTAAAATGAAATGAAAATAAAGTTCGATAACATACGCAAATCGTTTGTCCATGTTTTTGGAGGAAGCGTTCTCACTGAAGATCTCTTCCTCAAAAACATGAGATTTATTCTCATTATCGTACTAATAATGTTTCTGTTCATAAGTCACCGTTATACGGTACTGCAGAGAATGTCTGAAATAGAACGGTTGCAGAAGGTGCTGACCGATGTGAAATATGAGTCGCTGACAATCTCATCGAGCCTTACTGAAGCAAGCAGGCAGGGAGAGATTGAACGGCGGGTTGAGGAGGAGGGGCTGGATCTTAAGGTGATTAATGAACCTGTCTATCACATAGGTAAATAATTCATCTGTTCATTCGGAAAATGAAAGAACAAAAACAGAAAAACAAAAAAGGTATTCTTGCAAGGTACGGGCTAATTGTGACTGTACTTATGCTGTTTGCTTTTATGGTCATATTCTCAGCTGCAAAAATAGCGTTTACCACAGAAGGGAAAAGGTGGCGTGAAGTAGGTGAGAAAGAGACAGTAATAAGGGATCGTGTGATACTGCCTAAACGTGGTAATATATATACTTGCGACGGAAAACTGCTGGCTTCTACCGAGCCGCTCTACAGTATATATATGGATTTCTGGGCCGATGGTATTGAAAAGGATACACTATTGAAATATGTGGGTCCCCTGTCGGCAGCCCTTGCAGGGAAGTTTCCGGATAGGTCTGCTGCGCAATATAAGGGCCTGATCATGAATGGATGGAATATGCGCGAAAAGGAGGAGCGCCAAATACGTGATAATGAGGCGAAAGGGATTGACAGGAAGGTTTCTCTACGCTCTCGTTATGTGAAAATATTGCGCAAAGATATATCTTACGTCGACCTTAAGGAAATTCGCACTTATCCTTTCTGGAATAAACGCTCCAACAAAAGCGGACTTATAGCTGAAGAACGCAATGCACGAAAAAAACCATTCGGTAATCTTGCCACACGTACTGTTGGAAGTGTCTATAAGGACCTGGAAAAAGGAGGTGCAAGCGGTTTGGAGTTGAAGTACGATTCGTTGCTTAAGGGCGTTCCCGGAGTAAAGTTTCGTCAGAAGATTCATGGTAAGTGGATTGATGTGGTGGAAAAACCGGCCAAAGAGGGATGGGATATCGTTACAACCATTGATGCTACCATTCAGGATATCACCGAGCGTTCACTTCGCGATAAACTTATTGAAACCGAAGCTGAATCGGGTACTGCAATCATAATGGAGGTGAAGAGCGGAGAGATTAAAGGAATTGTAAACTTAGACAGAATGGGTGGCGGTAGTTACGCCGAAGGAAATCCAAACGCGTTCTCATATATGAACGAACCAGGCTCTACTTTCAAAACGGTATCGGCAATGGTTGCCCTTGATGATGGTGTTGTAACACCCATCGACTCGTTCTATGTGGGAACAGGCCTTTTTCAATATAACAAAAGATGGGTTAGAGACCATTACTGGCGACGTGGACGTGACCGCGGTTATCTAACGGTTGAAGAAGGGTTGGCAGTCTCATCAAACATTGTGATGAGTAAAATGATTTTGAAGGGATATGAAAATAATCCTGCTAAATTTGTAGAGGGAATAGACAGGATAGGACTCAGGAAGCAGCTTGCCTGGGATGTGCCGCTTAGCGGAATAGAGGGCACTTCATCCATTCGCTTTCCTGATGATAAAAGTAATTACTGGTCAAAGACAACACTTCCATGGATGTCCTTCGGGTATGAAACGCAAGTTCCTCCTATCTATATGCTTATGTTTTATAATGGTATTGCAAATGGCGGGAAGATGATAAAGCCCTTTATTGCTAAACAGTTTATTGAAGACGGAAAAGTGATAGAGAATATTGAGGCGGAAGTGGTGAATCAGAAGATGTGCAAAGAGACAACCCTTGAGCAAATACACCGGATGTTGAGAGGAGTGGTTGATGAGGGAACCGCAAGAGTTGTGGCTTCAGACTACTTTAATATTGCCGGGAAGACTGGAACGGCACAGATCGCTTCCGGTGGCAGGTATAGCGATTATTATGTCTCCTTTTGCGGATATTTTCCTGCCGAACAACCCCTTTACACAATTTTCGTCGGACTCAGAAAGCCAAAGGGGGTGCCGTCGGGTGGAGGTATGGCAGGTATGGTATTTAAAAATATTGCTGAGCAGACCTACCTGAGGAAAGTGAAGCTGACAGTAAATGATTGTGATGTGGATTCTGCACTGATAAAGAATCCGGTGCTGAAAAACGGCAACTGGGATTTTAACCTGGCCCTGCTGGATGCATTGAAGTTACCCGCAGGTGATCTTTCCGAAGCAGCTGGTTGGGTAAAGATGAAACAGAATAATAAAGTATATGAACCGCAACCGCTTGCTTTAAAAGGTTCTTTAATCCCTGACGTACATGGGATGGGTGCCCGAGATGCAGTTTACCTGCTTGAAAAATCGGGACTGAGGGTCCACCTGAGCGGCTCGGGGAAAGTAGTGTCGCAGTCGTTCCCGCCAGGACAGAGACTGGTTAAAGGAACAACAATTACTATTATATTGCGGTAAAAATTTTTATGAAGTATGAGACTGAATAAGTTGATCGATAAATGCAATGTTATTGCCATTCGCGGCAATGCCGGGACGGAAGTCGATTCCATTACATCCGACTCCCGTAAAGTGAAACAGGGTTCTTTGTTTATCGCGGTTGAGGGAATTTGTACCGATGGACACTCCTACATAGGTAAAGCAATAGAACAGGAAGCTGCGGTTGTGGTTTATGATAAGCCGATGATAGAGGAGTTCTTCTCACGTGTTACCTACGTGCAGGTAGAAAACAGTGCCGAGGCACTGGCACAGATAGCATCGGAATGGTACGGGAACCCATCACAACAGCTTAAACTGGTGGGTGTAACAGGCACCAACGGGAAGACAACCATCGCGACACTGTTGTATAAGTTGTTCCGCAAACTTGGTTATCCCGCAGGGTTGCTCTCAACAGTTGCCAACTATGTGAATGATGAGCAGTATGCAACTACTCACACCACACTCGAACCGATTACTCTGAATGCCTTCCTGAAGAAGATGGTGGAAGCAGGTTGTGAATATGCCTTTATGGAGGTAAGCTCTCACGCAATTCACCAGAAAAGGGTGCATGCACTTAATTTTGCAGGTGGCATCTTTACAAACCTGACACAGGACCATCTGGACTACCATAAAAATATGCTTGATTACCGCAACGTGAAAAAAGCATTTTTCGACAGCCTTCCAGCTGAAGCTTTCGCGTTAACCAATATTGACGACAAGAACGGGCAGGTGATGCTGCAGAATACTTCTGCTGCCAAATATACCTATTCGGTTAAGAATATGGCTGATTTCAAAGCACGTATTTTCGAGAAGCATTTCGAGGGTACTGATATTGAGATAAACGGCAAGGAGCTTACAGTGCAGTTTGTTGGCGTTTTTAATGTTTATAACCTCCTGGCAGTGTATGGTGCAGGCATCCTCCTGGGACTATATCCCGACGATGTGCTGCGCGTACTCTCTTTACTTAAGTCGGTGGCAGGGCGATTCCAGACAATCAGCTCACCCCAAAAAATTACAGCAATTGTTGACTATGCCCATACACCTGATGCACTTTCTAATGTATTGGATGCAATACATGGAGTGCTCGACAAAAAGGGACGGGTAATCACAGTGGTTGGTTGCGGCGGAAACCGCGATAGGACCAAGCGGCCTCTTATGGCCCGTGAGGCGCTAAAGCTCAGCGATAGAGCTATATTTACCTCCGATAACCCAAGGTTTGAAGAACCTGAAGCAATACTTCAGGATATGCTCGACGGACTTTCTGAAGAGGAAAAAAATGGTGTAATTACTATAGTGGACCGGAGAGAGGCAATAAAAACTGCCTGTGCCCTGGCACAGCCGGGAGATGTGGTTCTTATTGCAGGAAAGGGGCATGAGGATTATCAGGAAATAAAGGGTGTAAAGCACCATTTTGATGATAAGGAAGAGGTGGAGAAATTATTCTTCCCGGCTAAATAGCCTAAACTGTAAAGCAAATTTCTAATTGTATGTTATATTATCTTTTTGATTATTTAGATAAACTCGATTTTCCAGGAGCAGGTATGTTCCAGTTTGTGATGTTCCGCTCTGCAATGGCTGCAGTGACGTCGTTGCTGATAAGTATTTTTGCCGGTAAACGAATTATATTTAGGCTGCAAAAGAGACAGATAGGTGAAACAATCCGCAACCTTGGACTTGAAGGGCAATACAGTAAGAGGGGAACACCTACCATGGGAGGGATAATAATAATTATATCCATACTTGTATCGACTCTCCTATTTGGAAAGCTTGAAAATATTTACATCATACTAATGCTTGTTAGTACAATATGGTTGGGGACACTCGGCTTTGCCGATGACTTTATAAAGGTGTTCAAGAAGGATAAAGATGGATTGAAAGGAAAATTCAAGATTATTGCTCAGGTGGGATTGGGACTTATTGTAGGACTTACCATCTATTTCAGCCCGGAAATTGTTGTGCGTGAAAATACCGAGATACGAGTGAATAATATAATCGAAGAGGTGACTTATAAAAATGAAGATGTAAAGACTACCAGTACGACTATTCCTTTCGTAAAAAATAATAACTTCGATTATAAGTGGCTTGTAGGCTGGATGGGGCAATATGCCGACGAAGCGGTATGGATTGTATTTATTCTTATGGTGATACTTATTGTGACTGCAGTATCAAACAGTGCAAACCTAACGGATGGACTTGATGGGCTGACCTCCGGATCTTCGGCTGTAATAGGTGTGGCGCTTGGAGTCCTTGCCTATGTATCGGGACGTGTCGATTTTGCATCCTACCTGAATATCATGTATATACCCGGTGGCGATGAGCTTATGGTGTATGCTTCTGCCTTTGTGGGTGCGTGCGTGGGGTTCCTATGGTATAATGCATACCCGGCACAGGTCTTTATGGGCGACACGGGAAGTTTAACCCTGGGGGGTATAATTGGCGTTTTTGCAGTGTTGATACATAAGGAAATGCTACTTCCTATCCTTTGCGGCGTATTTTTCGCGGAAGCACTTTCTGTGATAGCACAGGTAACATATTTTAAATTTACGAAGAAAAAATTTGGTGAAGGCAGGCGTATCTTCAAGATGACTCCCTTGCATCACCATTATCAGAAGCCCGGCAATGGAAGTATCAACGCAATTATTCAAAGGCCGCTGGTACCACTTGCCGAGCCCAAGATAGTAACCCGCTTCTGGCTGGTAGGGATGATCCTGGTTGTACTTGCATTGGCAACGCTTAAAATGAGATAGTTATGACAACAACACTTGTATGTGTTCTGGGTGGTGGCGAAAGCGGGGTGGGCTCCGCAATACTTGCTCAAAAAAAAGGATTTAATGTGTTTCTATCTGACAACGGCACGTTGACAGACGAAAACAGAGAGACATTAATAGCATATGGAATTGATTACGAAGAGGGAGGACATACCGAAGAGAGAGTTTTTCAGGCAAACGAAATAATTAAAAGTCCTGGTATTCCCGACACGGCGCCCCTGATACAGAAAATTTTGTCTAAAGGTATTCGCGTTATCTCGGAAATTGAATTTGCAGGCAGGTACACAAACGCAAAATTGATCTGTATCACCGGAAGTAACGGAAAGACCACCACAGCTAGCCTGATATATCATATTTTAAAATCTGCCGGATTGAACGTCGGACTGGGTGGTAATATAGGGCAGAGCTTTGCACGACAGGTGGCCGAAGAGAATTACGACTATTATGTTCTGGAATTAAGCAGCTTTCAACTGGAGGGAGTAAATAATTTCAAGGCAGATATTGCTGTACTTCTGAATATCACACCAGATCATCTTGATCGCTATGATCATAACCTGCAGAGCTATGTGAATGCGAAAATGCGGATCGTTAGGAATCAGAAAATTGATGACGCGTTTATTTACTGGATTGACGACCCTATTGTTACTAAAGAGATAGAGAGGCTGAAACCGGAAGCAACACGCTATCCGTTTGGTGAAGTAAAAAGAGAAAATGTTGCTGCCTATACAGAGAACGGCAGGTTATATATTCACGCTAAAGAACATCTGTTCAATATGGAATTGGAACTACTGGCCCTGGAGGGCATTCATAATGTGTATAATTCAATGGCATCAGGGATTGTTGCAAAATTAATGGATATCAGTGATGAACAATTGCGCAGGTCGCTGTCCGATTTCAAAGGTGTTCCGCACAGACTCGAAAAGGTGGCTTCCGTTCGTGGCGTTTTGTATGTGAATGACTCTAAAGCTACAAATGTGAATTCTTGCTGGTACGCACTTCAGAGCATGCGCTCGAAAACAGTGTTGATTCTTGGAGGTACTGACAAAGGAAATGATTATAGCGAGATAGAAGAGGTGGTGCTATCAAAAGTGCGGGCATTGATATTTCTGGGGAAAGATAACAGTAAGCTTCATGCCTTCTTCGACGGAAAAATTAATATTATACGTAATGCAGGCTCAATGAAGGAGGCTGTAGATATCGCTTATAAACTTGCTGAAAAGGGAGATACGGTTCTGCTGTCACCTTGTTGTGCCAGTTTCGACCTGTTTAAAAATTACGAAGACCGTGGAGATCAGTTTAAGGAGTGCGTAAGAAGACTTTAGTCTATGAGTTTATGGATTAAGTATAACAAATAGAAGCAAAAAATATGCACGGTTTGCCAGAGCGGACCCGCAATATCACGATTTAACTGATTTCAAAATGTTATTGATCACATTTTCCGGATAGGATAATAAATAATAAATGAGAAGAATTATGCTCAACGAAACCAACAATTTTACTGACCCTGTACAATCTTTTGAAGAGATTGCCGAAACGGGATCTACTCTAAAAGATTTTGTGAGTAAGATCTTCAAGGGAGATAAAGTGATCTGGGTTGTGTTTATTATTCTTTGGATGATCTCACTGATAGAGATCTTTAGTGCTACCAGCACCATTGTATACCGTCAACAAAACCAATGGGATCCGATTTTGCGCCACGCTATGTTCTTGATTGGTGGAGTGGGGGTTATTTTACTCATTCACAACATCCCTTACCGTTTTTTTTCATTATTGATATTTGTCCTGATGGGAGCAATCGTTCTGCTTATACTGACACCGTTTATAGGTAAAAGCATAAATAATGCCGATCGCTGGATATCCATTATGGGGTTTACAATACAACCTTCTGAAATAGCAAAGATATCACTGATGGGAACAATCGCCTTTCTGCTCAGTAAGCAGAACGGGACAAACGACGGGATCCTTTTCAAGTGGATGATAGGACTGATGGTTGTTGTGTGTGTAATTATTGCCATGGATAACCTGTCAACGGCAGTACTGCTTTTTGGAGTATGTTATCTGCTTATGTTCATAGGTAATGTGAAGCTACTGCGATTGCTTAAGGTGGCAGGGACAGGTATAGCTGCAGTGCTGCTGTTCGTGTTGTTCCTGAACATTATTCCAGCGAGCTGGACCGATTCTGGCCCTTTAAGCCGTCTCGGGACATGGCAGAACAGAATATCCGGTTTTGGCGCGGATAAAAATCCGGAGGATGAGGAATATTATATTATTACCGACGATAATTACCAGGTAGCACACGCCAAGATTGCAATTGCTAACGGAGGTTTACTGGGTGTTTTCCCAGGTAACAGCACCGAGCGCGATTTCCTGCCGCAGGCTTATTCCGATTTTATCTATGCAATTATTATTGAGGAGATGGGGCTGCTGGGGGGGATCTTTGTACTGCTTCTATATGTGGTTATCCTTATCAGGGCAGGTATGATTGCAAGGAAAACGGAGAAGCTTTTCCCAAAGTATCTTGTTCTTGGATCGGCGCTGATGCTTTCGGTTCAGGCTTTTATTAATATGGCGGTAGCCGTGAACCTAATCCCGGTAACAGGGCAGCCATTGCCTTTAGTGAGCAGGGGGGGGACCTCTACACTCATTACATGTGCGTACTTTGGGCTTATTTTGAGTGCCGACCGTTTTGGAATTGGAAAAAAGGAAGATGGAGAGCTAGGAGCTGACAAAAACAAAACAGATTACGGACAGTCAGATGATGATGAGGGGTATGACAACCCGATATCTGATAAGATGAACGAATCGATTGATAAACTGGAAGATAAGGTCGAGTTTGAAATTATTCAGGTGTGATGGGCGGAATAATAGGACAAGGGATTACTACTTTTTTCGTAACTTTGTACATCCTTTTCTTAAAAAGAAATCTTAATGAGCAATTCATACAGGTCGAAACCTGATTCAGACGCTGTTCCGGAGAACTTTCAACCGGCACCCAGGGTAATAGTGAGCGGAGGCGGCACTGGAGGGCACGTTTTTCCGGCAATATCTGTAGCAAACGCTGTAAAGAAACGATGGCCTGGCAGTGAAATACTTTTTGTGGGCGCTGTTGACCGTATGGAGATGGAGCGGGTTCCGGAGGCCGGATACAAAATTATTGGATTGCCTGTTTCGGGTTTTAACCGTAAAAACCCACTAAAGAATATTCCCGTCGCATTAAAACTGCTAAAAAGTATGAACAGGGCCCGCCGTATCATTTATGACTTTAAACCCGATATTGCTGTTGGTGTTGGAGGATATGCCAGTGGTCCCATACTGAAGGCAGCCTCGGGGAAAGGAGTACCCACATTGCTGCAGGAACAGAACTCATATGCCGGCGTAACCAATAGAATACTGGCAAAACATGCAGCTACTATTTGCGTTGCTTATGAGGGTATGGAGAGGTTTTTCCCGGAAGAAAAGATTGTGCTTACCGGAAATCCCTGCCGTCAGGATTTGGTGACTACGGAAGAGAACCGAGAAGAGGGATATAAGTTTTTCCGTCTCGATCCCGGTAAGAGAACCATTCTGATGGTTGGCGGTAGCCTGGGTGCACGCACACTGAACCAAAGCATTGCAGGTGCTTTGCCTGAACTGGCTGAAGTAGATGATCTGCAGGTGATTTGGCAATGCGGGAAGTATTACTATAAAGAGATGCAGATACTGCAGGCTGAAGGGAAAATCCCACCTAACGTGCATCTTATGGATTTTATCTCCAGGATGGAATTGGCCTATTCAGTGGCAGACCTGGTGATATCACGTGCCGGTGCAGGATCGGTGTCGGAGTTCAGCCTGCTTGGCAAAGCTGTTGTCTTGGTGCCTTCGCCCAATGTAGCTGAAGACCATCAAACAAAAAATGCCAAGGCTCTGGTAGACAAAGATGCCGCAGTAATGGTGCCGGATAACAAGGCTACAGATCTACTGTTCGGTGTGGCAATTTCCCTTGTCAGAGACGACAGGCAGTTGAAAAGCCTGAGAGATAATATCTTAAAGCTGGCTCAGCACGATTCGGCTGAACGCATCGTTGACGAAATAGAGAAGATAGTTTTTCGGGACAGATTGGGTCACAATAAACATTCAGAGTAAACATTCAGAACAATCTTCCGTAATCAGCATGAACGCTGTAAACCAACAATCATAAAGAGTCGAATTAAGCGAAGTAGTATGAGTTATGAATCAATATATTTTATAGGTATCGGAGGCATTGGCATGAGTAACCTTGCCCGTTATTTTCTTTCTGGAGGGAAGAGAGTGGGAGGTTATGACCGCACAGAGACTGTGCTTACAGCTTCACTTCGTGAGGAGGGCGCTTTTGTGCATTATGAGGAGAATGTGGATGATATTCCCAAAGAGTTTACCTGTAAAGAGAAAACTCTTGTAGTCTATACACCTGCTGTACCTGCTTCCCACAAGGAACTGCTCTATTTCAGGGAAAATGGATATAACGTTATGAAACGTGCACAACTATTGGGATTGATCACTTCATCGAGTGATGCTGTATGTGTAGCCGGGACTCATGGTAAGACAACCGTGTCGGCAATGACAGCCCATCTGTTGAGGCAGTCGCATGTGGATTGTAGTGCTTTCACTGGCGGGATTATGAAAAACTACAATAATAATCTGCTGCTCTCCGGCAAGAGCAATATTACTGTTGTTGAGGCCGATGAGTATGACCGCTCGTTCCACTGGCTGAATCCATGGATAGCTATTGTTACTTCAGCCGACCCCGACCATCTCGATATATATGGTACGGAACTGGCATACAGAGAGAGCTTTGAGAAATTTACATCGCTGATACGTCCGAACGGGCACCTGATTTTGAAAAAAGATGCCCTGGTGACTCCCCGTACCGGCGACACAGTGAAGGTCTGGAGCTACTCCGGATCGGAAGGAGACTTCCACGCTGGGAATATTCGTTCAGCGAACGGAGAGATATTGTTCGATTATACGTCCCCTTTTGGGACAATCAGAGATATCTCACTTGGTGTGCCGGTAATGGTAAATATTGAGAACAGCGTGGCAGCTATCGCCGCTGCTGAACTGTGTGGAGTTAAACCCGAAGAGATTCGTGCAGCAATCTCCTCTTTTGATGGTACAAAAAGACGGTTCGATTTTCGGATTAAGACGCAAAGTATTGTATTCATAGACGATTATGCTCATCATCCCAAGGAGTTGTCTTCAGCAATTCAGTCAATCAAGGCACTCTATCCGGGAAAGAAGGTGACAGCCGTTTTTCAACCTCACCTATATTCACGTACTCGCGACTTTGCCGATGATTTCGGAAAAAGTTTATCGTTGCTTGATGATGTTATACTACTTGATATATACCCTGCACGAGAAGAGCCAATTGATGGAGTTTCATCGCAGATAATCTACGATAAAATAAGCTCTCCGGAGAAGGTGCTTTGCAAAAAGTCAGAGCTTCTTGGGTTGTTGGGTAATAAGCCTCTTGAGGTACTGGTTACCTTTGGGGCGGGAGATATTGACAGGTTGCTTCCTGATATAGACAGGTTGCTGAAAAAGAGGTTTTTGATTGGAGCTTGATATTTATTGAGTTTATTCAACAGTATGGAAAAGAAGTTGCAATAATATATGTAATCTGCTAATTATATGTGTATTATGACTTATGGAGACTTTACACTGTTAATCTATGTTTGCTGGGAGTTAAATAAATATTTACAGAAGTATAATTGGCATCAAACATATAAAAAGATATAAACTCTTAAAATGTGATCAATGAAAAAATTTCTTCTCATTCTTGCAGCCGTGGTGGTAATAGGTTACCTGATTTTTTCAGTTTCTTATTTCAGGGTTTCATCGCGTAACAAGTTGTGTGAGGGTTTTGAAGTGATCATTAAAGACAGTTCCGAAACACAGTTCGTGCGTAAGCAGGATATCGTGAACCTGGTAAAAAGATACGATCTGTATCCAGTAGGAAGAACATTCAGGGAGATAAACACCCTGTCAATCCGCGATACAATACTTACCAACAAGCTGGTGGAGTCGGCAGAGGTGTTTACCACGTCAAGAGGTTTCATTGTGGCTGCAATATATCAACGTGAACCGGTGTTGAGGGTTATATCAGATGTGAACGGAAGCTACTATGTTGATGACGACAGGCAGATAATGCCGGTATCTGTCAACTTTGCAGTTTATGTGCCTGTCGCTACTGGAGCTATTGATGAGGAATTTGCACAAAACGACCTGTATGATTTTGCGATGTTTCTTAATGCCAATCGCTATTGGAATGCATGGGTAGACCAGATAGTGGTACGGCAGAACGGAGATGTTGAGTTGATCCCCCGTGCAGGAGATTTCAGGATAATAATGGGCAGCCTGGACGATTATCCTGCAAAACTGGCTAAATTTTCACGTTTTGTGGATGGCGGTCTAAACGTATTGGGATGGAACCGTTACTCTGAAATTAATTTGAAATATGACAACCAGGTAGTTTGCACAAGGAAGTAGTATGAATTCATGCCTCGGTGTTTATTGCGGGGTAGCAATTATTGAGTGTATATTTGAAAAAATATCAACACCGGTTTCGGACCTTTCTTTATATGTAGGAATTATTGAGTTTATCTTTGCAAATGATGTTAAAATGCAAACAAAAGATAAAGCTGGAATGTTTGTTAAACAATGATATAACCATAAGGATTATCGATCGAAAATATGACGCAATCAGGATTTATAGCTGTAATTGATTTTGGAACCTCCAGAATAAAGGGAGTTGTGGGGCGCAGAAATGATAATGGGGTCATCTCCATTTTAGCAAGTGGCTCAATAGACTCCGACAATTCCATACGCAGAGGCATGGTGTACAATATTGAACAGGCAGGTGCTAATCTGCAGAAGCTGGTTATGATGCTGGAGAACAGTATGGGGCGAAAAATAGGCAAGGTGTATGTCTCTCTTGCGGGACAATCATTGCATACGCTTGAATTCAATGAAATGTTGAACCTCTCTTCAGGTATGGTAACTGAAGTGATTGTGGCACAGTTGCGCAAAGCAGCTGAAAAATTTCAACCTGAACTAAAACGCAACTACAGTGTTGCCGATGTAGAATATTATATAGACGATAAACCGGAACGCAATCCTGTTGGGGTAACCGGCTCACAGATTGAGGCCGGGTTTGAACTGATTATAGGGCGTCCCAATCTTCTTTCAAATATTGAGAAGAGTATCGCATCAAAGACCGAGCTGGAGATAGCTGACTATATTGTAGGTACAATTGCTTCAGCCTCTATCGTGTTAAGCGATGAAGAAAAAGAGCTGGGTTGCGTTTTTCTGGATTTCGGCGCGGGAACAACCACGTTGTCAGTATATAAAGACGGAATATTGCGCAGGATGGTGGTAATTCCCTTTGGGGGAAGAACCATCACAAAAGATATCTGTGCACTTAACTTTACTGAAAATGATGCAGAACAGTTGAAGAAAAAATTCGGCAAAGCGATGGAGAAACAAGAAGGAACAGTTTTAGCATCTCCCTTTTCTTCAACAGCTAAACCTGATATCGACCTCGCCGAACTGAACAAAGTTATTGTGATGCGTCTCGATGAGATAACCGCTAATATAAGGGAACAGGTATCGTTGTCGGGTTATGAAGGCAGGCTTGGGTCAGGTGTGATTATTACTGGCGGGGCATCGCAACTTAAGAATCTTGATCTTTATCTTGCGGAAAAATTAAAAATGCCGGTACGTAATGGTACAGCTAGGAAGACATTTATCAATAACTCGCCCGATCTTGTCAGTGACCCGTCTTTCACACAGGCGCTTGGTATGCTTATATTTGGTGATGAAGATTGTGAGCTTAATGTATCTGTTTCACCTGAAAAAGGAGAACTGGAAGATGACGAGACCGGATCTTCCGGTTGGTTTGGAGGGAAAAAGAAAAAGCAAAAAAACGAGAAGAAGGATAAAAAGACAAAGCAGGAGGGAAGATTCCTTTCAATGATGGAAGATGTTTTCGGAGGTATTTTTACTGAAGAGGATGATGAATAACAGCGTTTTACAGTAAGAGATGAATGACGATATATTGGATTTTCAGATAGAGAACCGCACTGATGCTATCATAAAGGTTATAGGTGTGGGAGGTGGCGGAGGTAACGCGGTGAATCATATGTTTCAGGAAGGCATACATGATGTCTCTTTCGCATTGTGCAACACCGATAATCAGGCACTGATGGAGTCCCCTGTCCCTGTAAAGGTTCAGCTGGGGGGAAACACTACTGGTGGGCTGGGCGCAGGTAATAAACCTGAAATTGCAAAAAAAGCTGCCGAAGAGAGTATTAATCTTATCGAGGAACTGCTTCATGATGGCACTCGGATGGTTTTTATCACCGCCGGAATGGGAGGAGGTACCGGAACAGGTGCTGCACCCGTGGTTGCACATGTAGCAAAAGATATGGGTATTCTTACGGTGGGTATAGTTACCATTCCCTTTATGTTTGAAGGCCCGAGAAAAATTGTGCAGGCATTGAAGGGAGTAGAAGAGATGGCAAAAAATGTGGATGCACTGCTGGTTATAAACAATGAGCGCCTGCGTGATATCTACAGCGACCTGACGATGCTGAACGCTTTTGCCAAAGCTGATGATACTCTGGCAACAGCAGCGAAAAGTATAGCTGAGATCATTACTGTTCACGGTCATGTGAACCTCGACTTTGCCGATGTGAATACAACTTTGAAAGATGGAGGAGTAGCCATAATGAGTAGTGGCCTAGGTAAGGGTGGTGACAGGGTAAACGATGCTATAAAGAATGCATTGCACTCTCCGCTGCTCAATAATAACGATGTATTCAGTGCCAAGAAAATACTGATTAATCTTTCGTTTGGTGAGGAATGTCCGCTGATGATGGAAGAGATGAACTCGCTGCACGACTTTATGTCGAAGTTCAGTAGGGAGATAGAGGTTATCTGGGGGGCAGCCGTTGACGGGTCGCTTATTGAAGAGGTAAAGGTTACTCTGCTTGCTACCGGTTTCTCGATAGCAAATGTCCCGGGTATTGAAGAGCAGCAGGAAGAACAGTCCAGATCGGAGGTGATACGCCTGCAGATTGAAAGGGATGCAAAACTGGCTCAGGAGAAGAAAGACAAGGAGCTTATTGAAAAATATTATGGGAAGACCGGCCTGAAAGCGCTTACAGCAGTTAAATCCAAACTCGATCCTTTTGTTCTTACCATTGATGAGCTGGATGATGACAAGGTGCTGGAAGCGCTTGAGAAAACCCCGGTATTTAAACGCGAGCCAGGCTTCAATCCACGTGTATTTCAATCTGACGCGTATCAACAGTCATCCTCGCTTTTCGATTGACTCACCTGAGAATACAAAACCATAATAACTGGATATCAATTTTATTAAAAAACAGAGAAATATGTCACTTTTTGAAACTATTAGCGAAGAGATAAAGAAAGCGATGCTGGCAAAAGATAAGATCAGGCTTGAAGCATTGAGAGGAATAAAGAAAGAATTGCTGGAAGCTAAAACAGCTAAAGGCGCAACAGGTGAACTAACCAGCGAAACCGAATTATCAATTTTACAAAAGATGGTGAAACAGCGAAACGATAGTGCCAGCATATATTCTTCACAAAACAGGGCTGATCTTGCAGAAAGCGAGATTGCTCAGATGAATGTGATCCGTGAGTTTCTTCCTGCCCAGCTCTCTTTGGAAGAACTGGAGGCAGCCGTGAAGGAAATTATCTCAGCAACCGGCGCAACTTCCTTAAAGGAGATGGGCAAGGTGATGAGTGTGGCATCCAGACAGTTAGCAGGGAGGGCAGAGGGCAGGGCCATTTCAGAGATGGTGAAAAAAATATTGTCGTAGCTAATGAATCATTCTATGGGGTATATATACCTTTTTCAGCCTTTTATCAAGCATGTTGTTTTTCATGGCTTTTTTCTCCAGCTTTTTCAGTTCCTTGTCCCTGTTCTTTCCTTCATCAAAATTATCCGTTAACAACAGAACGGATATAGTTTCATCATCAATGGGCTGAATTTTGAAAATAACTGTTCTATTCTCAACTATTTCATGTTCCGCGAGCCTTACCAGGTAATCTTTTCCCTGTGTGTAATTGAATGAGATTGAGTTGTAACCTATCGATGAGGCGGCTATTGAAGATATCTTGTTGTTCTGAGTCAAAATAATTTTCCCGTCGTCACCGGTCACTTTTGCCTCAATATTTTTATCGGATTTGTTGAGTGACTCAACTAAAATATTTTCAATCGGGTAATTGTACAAGCTTACCACTTTTACCACACAGGTATCTGTTCTGGAACCTTCCAGCTCCTGAAAAACAGATCTTTCCCCTGAAAAATCTCTTGTGTGAATAAAGAGGTAATCGTCGTTGTACTCATAAGAGCCTTCACCCACCTGAGCTGAAGATAACCCGCCGAATCCACTTATCCGGAACACTATATTCTCACCATCGAACGTGAGAGAATCCAATCCGTTTTTAAACGTTCCTTCCAGTTGCTGGGCAAAGAGAGAAACGCCCCATAACAACATATATGTAAATGGTATAAATTTTTTCATGACCCGGAAAAGCACTATTTGCAGGCAAATGTAATATAAATTTTTTGTGTCGGCAATAGAAGTGATATTATAATCCCTTTTCGGCCAGATACCGTTCAGCATCGATAGCAGCACGACAACCCATGCCGGCAGCAGTAACTGCCTGACGGTAGTGCGGGTCGGCAACGTCTCCTGCGGCAAAAACACCTTCGATATTGGTTTTCGATGATGGATTGTCTATCTTGATATATCCTGCATTATCAAGTTCAAGATAATCTTTAAAAATTTTGGTGTTTGGAGTATGTCCAATGGCAAGGAAAAAACCGTCAATGGCAATATCAACTTTTTCCTCCCCGGGTTCACCCATCCGCTTGATCAGATGAGCTCCTTCCACCCCTCTTTCACCGAAGAGGCCAATAGTGTTGTGTTCGAAAAGGATCTCAATTTTTGGATTGTTCATCACCCGGTCCTGCATAATTTTTGATGCACGCAGATAGGGTTTGCGTACAATCATATATACTTTGTCGGCCAGGCCCGATAGATAGCTGGCTTCTTCACAGGCAGTATCGCCTCCACCCACAACAGCTACTTTTTTCTTGCGATAGAAAAACCCGTCGCAGGTTGCACAGGCCGATACGCCTTGCCCTGCATACTTCTTTTCATCGTCAAGCCCGAGGTACTTTGCGGTAGCACCGGTGGCTATTATGACAGTATCAGACTCTATCACATGTTCATTATCGATAGTCACCTTAAAGGGGCGTACAGAGAAATCTACCGCTGTTGCCCTTCCCGGGAATATTTCAGTGCCAAATCTCTGTGCCTGTTTCTTTAGGTCTTCCATCATCTCCGGACCGGTAATTCCTTCGGGATAGCCTGGGAAATTTTCCACTTCGGTGGTGGTTGTTAGTTGTCCTCCCGGCTCCATTCCTTCGTAAATAACAGGTTCCAGGTTTGCACGTGAAGCGTAAATAGCAGCCGTATACCCAGCAGGTCCCGACCCGATGATCAGACAGCGAACTTTATCTCTCATATAATATGTTTATGTTTAAAAAGCCCCTCTCAATGTTAAAAAGAGAAGAGGCTTAAGGGTTAATTATTGGTTCAAAGATACAACTATTCTTCTATTCTTGAAACTGATATTACCATTATCTATCTGAGTTAGATGGAAAATATCACCTTACCTTAGATCAACAATTTCAACTCCGGGGTGCTTGTTTTTATCGAACCTGAACTCCGAATCAATGAATTTATAATTTGAGTTGCACTCAGAGATTTCTATCCTGTTTTTCATCCCGTTACCCATGGTGAGAATTATCTGAACAATGTTGTTTGAGGCCATGTCAACAGCTATGGAAACAGCTTTGAAATCGTTGTTCCCGGTTACAGGTACCATATCTATCTGATTAACTTTTTTACCGTTCACTGTTTTCGATACAGGTGCTTTCAACTTGTACCCGTTTCTGTACATTCCAAGCAGTGCCAAAGGGCTGATTGATGCCAACTCCTGCCCTGTGGGGTTGATTATGTTTACTTCATTCACCTCTTTTATCAAAATCCACTGAGTTTCACCATCGAACCATATATCCGCTGCATCCGTCTGTATTTTGAACCGGTTTCCTTTTATAATGGCTTCACCCGACTGTGTTTCATACTCTGCTCCGTCTTTGTCTACGGTAGCCGACTTGAACGATAACTTAATGCCGGCTGATGCCTCAAAGGCGGCAAATGCTCTGTCCAGAATAGCTTTTGCTTCTCCTGAGTTTTGGGGGTAGGCAGTGAGAGCAAAAAAGAAAACAGCAACTGTTAGGATGTTTTTTTTCATTATCTTTTCTGTTTTTATATGAAAATTCAAGTCAATTGTTATACAACATTTAAATATCTAACTTTAGTTGGACGTGTGCCGGAACGGGTAGCCAAACACCGGCAGCTTGACAGTTTAGTCGAAATCATTCATCACGCTAAACTATAGTAATTAATACAATCATGAGCGGTTATTTAATAGAACGTTTAACCGATGTTATAAAGGTAGACAAAAAAGCGAAGCTGTGGTTTAATTTTTAAATGAACCCTCCTTCAAATGCAGTTCAACGTAGCGAATCAAGAAGCTTCTCCAATGAATATTCGTCCTGGATAAACACCTCACGAGGCTTACTGCCCTGAACGGCTCCAACTATGCCGGCAGCTTCCAGTTGATCCATCAGCCTTCCCGCGCGATTGTACCCTATGGAGAATTTTCTTTGAATAAGTGATGTGGAGCCTTGCTGCTGGACTACAATAAGCCTTGCTGCCTCTTCGAAGAGTACATCTCTGTCGTTTAGGTCAACCGCCCCTGGAACCGTTTCAGCATCTGTGAGAACTTCTGGCAGAGGAAATGCCTTATCATAACCCTGCTGTTTGCCAATATATTGTGCAATCTCTTCTACCTCGGGAGTATCTACAAATGCGCATTGAATACGGATAAGGTTACTGCCTTGTGAAAATAGCATATCACCGCGTCCGATGAGCTGGTTGGCACCGCTCATATCCAGAATGGTTCGCGAGTCGATCTGTGATGTTACACGGAAAGCCATCCTCGCCGGAAAATTAGCTTTTATGGTTCCGGTTATGATGTTGGTGGTGGGGCGTTGTGTTGCAATCACCATGTGTATACCCACGGCTCGCGCCTTCTGGGCAATTCGTGCGATGGGCATTTCAATCTCTTTGCCGGCAGTCATTATCAGGTCGCCAAACTCATCAATCACCACCACAATATATGGCATGTATCTGTGCCCTTTTTCCGGATTTAGCCTTCTTTTGACAAACTTATCGTTATACTCTTTTACCGTGCGAACATGTGCTTTCATAAGCAACTCATAGCGGTCGTCCATCTCCTTGGTCAGTGAATTCAATGTCTGCGTCACCTTTGTCACATCGGTAATGATAGCCTTTTCTTCATCGGGGAGCTTTGCCAGATAGTGTTTTTCTATGGTAGAATATATGTTGAATTCCACCATTTTGGGGTCAATAAGCACCATCTTCATCTCAGAAGGATGCTTCTTGTATAGTAGTGAGGTGATTATAGCATTTAATCCTACCGACTTTCCCTGACCAGTTGCGCCGGCTACCAGCAGGTGCGGCATTTTGGTGAGGTCGAAGATAAACACCTCATTTGTGATGGTTTTACCCAATGCCACCGGTAGGTCATAACTACACTCCTGAAATCTTTTGGAGGAGATGACCGATTGCATGGAAACTATCTGTGGTTCCTTATTGGGAACCTCAATACCGATGGTCCCTTTTCCTGGCATGGGCGCAATAATGCGAATACCCAATGCCGAAAGGCTTAGCGCGATATCATCTTCCAGATTTCGAATCTTTGAGATGCGGACTCCTGCTTGAGGAACAATCTCGTAGAGAGTGATGGTGGGTCCTACCGTCGCTTTTATGGAGGTTATCTCGATTCCATAATTGCGTAGTGTATTAATGATTTTATCCTTGTTCTCATTCTGTTCTTTCATATCCACGCCCCTGTCACCTGTATTGTAAACCTTAAGAAGGTTAAGTGTGGGGAATTTGAAAGATGAGAGATCCCTTTTCGGATCGTATTCCTCAAGAGGTTCATTCTTATCATCTTCAAGGTATTCAGAGGGCTCTTTATCATTTTCCGGATGGAAGGCTACAGCTGCTTCATTATCGCCAGGGACAATCACTTCGAATTCATCACTCATTATGTGCTGGTCTTTTCCTGTATGCGTCTTCGACCTGGATGCAGAGGCCGTTGCAGCCGGGGCCGCAATATCTAACCCCTCATTTTCATCTTCTGCCGATTCAACTTCTCTCCGTTTTGACTTTTTCAAAAAAGCAAAGAACCGTTTAATCAATCCAGCTTTTTTTTCTTCATCTGATTCAGGAATTTCGCATTCGTCTGTGGAAGTTTGCTCTTCATCATTTAGCATGGTAAATGAAGGTTTGCTGTTTACAAGCTTTTGCTGGATCTTGTACATGGAGCTTTTGCGGATGAGCACTGCTACAATCACAATAAACAGGAGTATAATCAAAACAATACCAGGCCATCCTACACTGCTGTCAAGAATCTGTTCAATCTGGATACCATGCGTTCCGCCCCATTTAATGTGTGTCCCGGGGAAGATGCGGTCCAGGATAAAAGCGCTGGCTATGGAACCTGAAATAACGCCAAACGTGGTAATGAAGAGTGCTTTCAGGAAAGATAAATCTGATACCTTCATCATACGCAATCCAATATAAATAAGGAATATTGGAATAAGCGTCGAGAAAATACCAAACCAATCGTTTACAAGAATCTCGGCAATATAGGCTCCGCCTGCACCTGTCCAGTTGTCCACCTCCGGAACATTTGAACGTATAAGCTGCATAAATGATTTATTGAGCACCTTGCTCTGGTCGGCGGCACCCGTGAAGAAAAACGAAATTATCGCCAGCAGCATAAAAATGCCGATGAAAGCGACAACTACCCCCATAATGAATCGTAAGCGTTCACTTTTCAAAAATGTAATAAACTCATTTTCCTGTTTTTGGGAGGATGTCGTTTTTTTTCTTAAAGTCCTTTTCTTCTTTTTAGCCATGTTTAATTTTTTTCGCGCTTTGCCATGCCGACTTCGATCAACCTGTTATAATAGCAATTTGAATGGTTGATATAATTATCACGTTTACTGCAAAAGTAATAAAAAGAAACGTAGCTTTAACATTTTGTGGACGATTATTTTATACCTTTACAGATGCCAGGGATCTAAATAGTGAAAGGTCCGCGAATCACTTCGCAGACCTCTCTTGTTAACACAATCTTCATGAAACAAACTACACTATCGAGTTGATTGCAGAATGATAATCCGGCTCCTGTGCAATCTCAGAAACCAGTTCCGTATATACTACTTTTCCGTTTGGATCTACCACAACCACAGCGCGTGCTAAAAGGCCTTTCAAAGGTCCATCGGTCATCAGTAATCCGTAATCACTGCCAAACGCAGTATCACGGAAAGCGGAAAGTGTAACAACATTTTCTATGCCTTCTGCAGAACAGAATCTTCCTGCTGCAAAAGGCAGGTCGGCAGAAATACCAAGCACCACCGTATTATCGAGCGACGCGGCTTCTTTGTTAAAACGGCGTACCGAGGCTGCGCATACACCGGTATCAAGACTCGGGAAGATATTGAGTACAACATTCTTTCCTCTAAAATCCGATAACTTAGCCTCTGTAAGGTCGCTTTTTACTAGTGTGAAGCCCGGAGCTGATATCCCTATTGCGGGCATATCACCTGTAGTATGAACGGGGTTGCCTTTAAATGTGATATTTGCCATATATATTTATAATTTAAAATAATTATTAATAATAAAATACTTTTTTTCTATATTGTACCTTCCTCTCTCTCTGATAGTAAACAAAGACTCTAACTAAATGTTCATGGTGAATTTGTTTTTAACTTTCTACAATTTCAACAGCAGCCTGATGCAGTTCACTTCTTAGATAAGATGCTGTGTAGCTCTTTTTACTGCTTATGATCTCTTCAGGTGTTCCCGAAAAGAGTATCTCGCCACCCTTTTCGCCCCCTTCGGGTCCCATGTCGATAATATGATCGGCACATTTGATTATGTCGAGGTTGTGTTCAATCACTATCACCGTATTGCCTTTGTCAACAAGCTTGTTAAGTACCCCCAGCAGTACCCTGATATCTTCGAAATGGAGTCCCGTGGTAGGCTCATCAAGTACATATAGCGTATTGCCAGTATCTATTCGCGCCAGCTCTGTTGCCAGCTTTACTCGCTGACTTTCCCCTCCCGATAGTGTAGTGGAGGATTGCCCAAGCTTTATATAGCCCAATCCAACCTCCTGTAAAACCCTTATCTTGTGCAGAATGTTGGGTACATTTTCAAAGAATTCAACCGCCTGGTTAATGGTCATATCCAGCACATCTGCAATAGATTTTCCTTTGAAGCGCACCTCGAGCGTTTCACGGTTGTAGCGTTTCCCGTGACAAACCTCGCATGGTACCATCACATCGGGCAGGAAATTCATTTCAATGGTTTTGTAACCGTTGCCATTGCATTTTTCACACCGGCCTCCTTTCACATTAAACGAAAACCGTCCAGGTTTGTATGCACGTATCTTGGCTTCCGGCATTCCGGCGAAAAGAGAACGGATATCGGAAAAAACACCTGTATAGGTGGCCGGATTGGAGCGGGGGGTACGGCCTATTGGCGACTGGTCCACACTTACTACTTTATCAAGATGCTCTATACCTTTTACGGAACTGTAGGGAAGAGGTTCTTTAAGTGACCGGTAAAATTTACGGCTTAGGATTGGTTGCAGTGTCTCATTTATCAATGTCGATTTTCCACTTCCAGAAACGCCTGTCACACATATTAATGTACCAAGCGGAAAAACCGCTGTCACACTTTTAAGGTTGTTGCCTGTTGCACCTGCGATTATGAATTTTTTTCCGTTTCCCTCACGCCTTTTTTTGGGGACGGCAATTTCAAGCCTTCCGTTAAGGTAGTTAGAGGTTAGCGTGTTTCTTTTAAGCATTTCCGATGGAAGGCCCTCAAATACCACATCGCCGCCTTTCTGACCCGCGAAGGGGCCCATATCAACTATGTAGTCGGATGCGAGCATCATCTCCTTGTCGTGCTCCACCACTACGACCGAGTTGCCTAAATCGCGCAGTTTTTTCAATGAATCTATAAGTCGGTGATTGTCTCGCTGATGCAAGCCGATGCTCGGTTCATCAAGGATATAAAGCACATTCACCAGCTGCGAGCCAATTTGCGTGGCCAGGCGTATGCGCTGACTTTCTCCTCCCGAAAGGGATGCCGATGCTCGCGATAGCGAAAGGTAGCCCAGCCCCACATCCAGCAGAAACTGCAGGCGTGTGAGGATCTCTTTTCTTATCTCTTCGGAAATGAGTCGCTGTTTGTCAGACACCTTAGCCTGAAAGCCCTTGAACCAGTCGTAAAGTTCCCGGATATCCATTTCAGACAGATCCGCAATATTTTTTCCGTTAATCATGAAATGAAGCGCCTCTCTGTTCAAACGTTGGCCGTTGCACTCGGGGCATACCGAGGTGGTGATAAACTGCCCGGCCCATTTCTGAGCTGTTGCCGATGCATCTTCATCCTGCTGCATCTCAATATATTTGACAACCCCTTCGTAGGAAACCATGTAATTTGAATTCCCCAGCGATTCGTTTTTTATTTTAAGTCGCTCAGCGGTACCGTACATGATTTCTTCAATTGCCTCCTGTGGAATATCCTTAATGGGCGTTTTCAGCGTGACACCATATTTTTCGCATATGGCAGCTATCTGCCAAAAGAGCATGCTGGGACGCTCCTTCCCAAGAGGGACAATTCCGCCTGCGCCGATGCTCAGTCCCGGGTTGGGAATAATTTTTTCCAGGTCAATCTGATCAACTGTCCCCATACCTTTGCACCTGGGACAAGCTCCCTGTGGAGAGTTAAATGAAAAGTTATGGGGTGCCGGCTCATTGTATGACAATCCCGTAGTAGGGCACATAAGGCTACGGCTGTAATGGCGTACATCGCCAGCGTCTACATCCTGTATGAGTATTAGTCCCGATCCCTGCTTCATTGCAGTGCGTACGCTCGATTTAAGCTTGTCTGCGAACTTGTTGGAGACAACCAGTTTGTCTATAAGGATCTCTATATTGTGGTTTTTGTAACGGTCCACACGCATGCCGGGAATAATCTCCCTGGTCTCCCCGTCGACCCTCACGTTGAGAAAACCTTTTTTGCGGATCTGTTCAAAAAGCTCCTTGTAATGCCCTTTCCTGTTTCTAACTACCGGGGCAAGGATATATATTTTTTTCCCGATATACTTTTCCAGGATCAGTTCAAGTATTTGCTCTTCGGTATATTTCACCATCTTCTCACCTGTTATGTAGGAGTATGCCTCTCCTGCACGTGCATATAGCAGGCGAAGGAAGTCATACACTTCTGTAGTGGTACCCACGGTAGAACGCGGGTTTTTGTTGGTGGTTTTTTGTTCGATAGAGATAACGGGGCTCAATCCGGTGATCTTGTCCACATCGGGTCGTTCCATCTTACCAAGAAATCCGCGGGCATATGCCGAAAATGTTTCAATATAGCGGCGTTGTCCTTCGGCGAAGATGGTGTCGAAAGCAAGAGACGATTTACCGCTTCCGCTAAGTCCCGTGATTACCGTAAGAGAATCGCGCGGAATGGTTACGTCAATATTCTTTAGATTGTGCACGCGTGCGCCGTACACATGTATCTGTTCATTTTCAGGAGTCATAATTTTTTTAAACAAGTGATAACCAAAAAAGTTTACTGAACAATCCATGCAGGATCATGTACTTTCGGTTTTTCTCCTTTCCTGTAATATAGACTTTCACGGTCAGGAATGAGTATGGTGTAGGTTTTTCCTGAAGCATTACTCAGCCTGGTACTTCTCAGCCACGAATTGAAATCTTTCAGCTGCGCATAGGTTATGCTGTGCTGTTTGGCAAAATCTGGCAGGTCAGGTATCGATGATGATACTTTCACCTCCTTGAATTTTACCGGCTTATAGAGATGCTCGGGCTTTATTACAAATCCATATTTCTGGGGATTTTCAAAAATAAGCTTGATAGCCAGCATTCGGTAGTAGTATCGCGTAGTCTCCTCCACCAGCCAAAGGTCGAGCGGGTTGTCCACCCCCTGTTTGTCCAGCTCGCCTGTAATGCGTGCCTGTCCGCCGTTATAAGATAGCGCCGCACCGCTCCATGAACCATATTTGCGATATGCATCCTTAAGGTAGCGGCTGGCGGCAGCAGTAGATTTTTCCACGTGATACCGTTCATCCACATCTGATGTTACCTCCAGTCCGTACTGTTTGCCTGTACTTTGAATGAACTGCCATAATCCTGCTGCCCGAGCCGGTGAAACAGCTCTGTAGTCGAGGCTGCTTTCAATTACTGCCAGATACTTCAAGTCATCCGGTATTCCCTCTTTTTTAAGAATTGGTTCAATAACAGGGAAAATTCTATTTGCACGCTTGAAAAGTAAGAGGGTGGTGGAATGAAAATAGGTAAAACTGTTTAGCTCCCTGTCCATCCTTTCCCGTCTATCGTAACGGTCGAAGGAGATCTTCTCTCCAGCGAACTCCATGTTTTCAGGAACATCTACCGATGCGGTCATAGATAATACCAGCGGTCTTTCCGCTTTGGTCCTGTTGATATCGTTTACAGACAAAAAAGAGAGTACAAGAGCACCAAGTCCTGTTATTAATATTAAAAAAGAGATTACTAACGTCGATTTTTTCATTCTATTGCAGCTTTGCCGGTTCTTAAAATATATATCTGGCAATTAACTTGCCGGAACATCTATTGATTTGAACAAAGATAATATTTTTCGGAAAAATCTACAATATGATAAATATGGAAATCCGTCAATCTTAATAGATGGGTTCTGAATATTTTAATATGACAAATATAAAGTACAATTCTCGTGCTTTATAGTGAATTAATAACGAAATTACCTGCTTGGCAATATTGTTAATTTTGCATTACTTAACCTTTTGCAAATGACGAAATAGATAGAAGAGCCAAACTTTTATCCAAACCGTCATTTGCACATGAAGGTTTCTCTTTTCTCAGCTTCTTTTACAGAGCAGGTTAATATTCAATTAAACATTCGCATGTTATATTATACAAATTTTGGTTAGCTTGCAGTGTAAGGGGTTTTTTTTACTGAATTATACAAGCGAAAACCAAATGACTTATTTACCATCCCGTATTTTGACCGAGATTTGGATTTTTAACAAGATCAACGGCTGGAATTGGATAGAAATATAATTTATCATTCCAGGTTCGCTTTTGGTCCTTCATAAACACCAATGTATGCCCGTCGCTATCAAGTTGAGCGTTATTGATTGCTCCGTTAGCCAGTTTTTCACCAACATACAGATAATATACGCCAGGTATTTTATTAGGAGTTAAATTTTTTGTAAAACAAACGTCTAACGTACCATCTCCATTCATGTCATAGGGAACATCAAGTTCAGGAACGTAAATTCCATCCCAAACATTGGTAACCAGCTCTCCAACTTTCCATCGGCAAATATCAGACCATGAGAATCCCTCAAAAGAAAGTTCAATGGCACGCTCACGACGAATTTCCAGGATTTCCGGATTACTGATATTTGAAAAAAAACGGTTCTTTAAATATTGATCAACCTTTGTCGGTTTTTGATTCAGTCCACCCGTTATACCAGCACGTGAACGAAGTTTACCAATTGTTTTGCTCCAGTCGTCGTCAGTTAATGTTCCCATCTCTGCTTTTGCCTCGGCATAATTCAGCAATACCTCCGCGTAACGGAACAATATTACATTGTTATCACAGATGTCAACATTGTCGTACTGAGTGTCATCCAGGGTAAACTTGCAGGTATGGTATCCCGTTATGGCATAAGCATAATTCGGTGGAGTTTGTATGGTTCTCCCTCCCGAGATGCGCGTATATCCAGGAGTTATTATTGTTTGGGAAAGCCGCGTGTCTCTGTTTTTGCACTCCTCCGTAAAAGGCATCGCCGCATAATCAACCTTATCTGTAAATGCTGTACCATCTTTCATCAGATATGTGTTGACGAAAGAACGTGTCAACGAAGGACAAGATCCTAATGTTACTGATGTCCATCTTCTGTTGCCAGAATGAACAATACCCAAAGAACCATTAAAAGTAACTGCATATAGTACTTCACTTGAAATGGGTACCTTGCTGACGAACAATTGGCGATACGATTTGTCTATACCTGCATCCGTATAGATAGAATATCCGGAATTCATCACATATTGTGCAGCATTTATTGCTTCCTGCAGCCATTGGTCAGCGCTGGATTGTAAACCTGCTGAAGTGTGATATTTACGATAAGTACCCTCCCAAAGACAAATTCGGGATTTCAGGGCGGCAGCAACGGATGAAGTTATTGTAGAGCATGACTGATCCCGTTTAGTCTTGATGTTATCAATGGCGAAATCGAGGTCCTCTTTTATTTTTTCAACAATCACTGAACGTTTGTCGCGGCTCGCATACAACAATGGATCATCAACTCCCAGTGGATGATCAATCCACGGAAGGTCTCCGAATCGCTTCATCATCTCAAAATAAAAATAGGCCCGGAAGAATTTGGCAATTCCAATATAGTTATTGCGAATATCCAATGGAACTGACTCATCGGAGCAATTAACAATAAAGTAGTTTATGTTTCTGAGAGTTCCCCAACTCCACCCACTGCTTTCTTCAGGGCTAAATCCGTTTTCAGTAAAATATTTGATTACCTGATTTAGAGCAATATAATATGAATTTGAATATATGGTGGTTGCACCAGGAAATACTTCATAAAAAGAGTTAGTATACATTTTTAACCCTGTCTCACTGCCAAAAACCGGCTTTTTTGATACCTGAGCTTTTGGTAGTTCTTCCATATCACAGGCATAAAATAATGAAAGTGCTAGTATAAAGAATATTATTTTTTTCATATTTTTTTATTTAATAAATTATAATTCTGGATGTGAAAAGTCTTTTTATTGAAAAACAGATGAAAACTTGAATCAGTAATCAGTGTTTAAAAAACGGACTCTATTTCTATTGATTTTTATTGTGGACTCAATCACAGGAGATAGTTTGAACTTTATTTTTCGAAATGTTATAAAACGAAAGATCAATTAAAATGTAATAGACAATCCGGCACTAATACTCTTAAGTATCGGATAATTATAAGAATTACCTCCATTACCTATAATTGAATTAGTGCCACCGCTGCCTGCAGCTGATTTTGCCTCAATATCTTCTCCGTAAATATTACCAACATCAAAATTCTTTGTATGCTTGTAAAGCGGAGACCAACACCAGAGATTTTCTGCAGTAAGATATAGACGGGCTACCTCCATCTTTAGTGGCAACAATGTTTTTCTTGGGAAATTGTACCCTAACTGCATGTTCTTCAATCTTATATAAGCTACATTTTGTAAATATCTAGTTTGTACAACCGATAATTCGCGTGTGCTTTGCAGGGCTACATAACCGCGATACCTTGGGAAATAGGTATCTGGTTTTTCTTCTGACCATATATTGCCTATCATTGATGAAGGGATATTATTGTAAGGACGATTATATTGTCCCCAAAACAGTGCATTATCCGTACCCGGCCACCAATCTTGTTTCCCCACTCCCTGGAAAAAGGCGGACAAGAAAATTCCGTTCCATTCAGCTCCCAAGTTAATGCTGTAAGTGTAGCGTGGAGTAGTATTTCCGATCACTTTCCTATCTCCTGGATCCCCTACTTTATTTGTTCCGTAATCGATAACCTTGTCGTTATTCAAATCTTTGAATTTTATATCACCAGGAAGCCATGTTCCCGAGTTGGAAGCAAAATAAAGTCTTTGTGATGCGTGATTGTTTACATCATCCAGAGAGGTAAAAAACCCTTCGGTTACATAACCCCAAATTTCGCCAAGGGTCATTCCTTCATAATAATTTACCCTTGCATCAAGATATCCTCCCAGGTCTTTTTCAGGATTATTGTATTTATCAAGTTTAGAGAGATAATCGGCCATTGTAACGCGTATGTTGTATTGGAAAGGCTTGCTTGCAATGTTGAATTTGTCCTGCCAGCTCAAGCTTAGTTCCCAACCTTTTGTGGTCATATCAGCATAGTTGCCTTTTGGAGGAGTTGCTCCAAAAACTGCCGGCAAGTCAATCCCGACTGTAAACATATCTTTGGTTTTACGTATGTAAGCATCTCCTGTAAAACGCATTTTACCATAAAGAAGTCCCATATCGATTCCTATGTTAGATGTTGTGGCTGTTTCCCATGTTAATCCATCGGGAATGACTCCCGGTACAGAGGTTTTCTGATTTAATGTACCATTTATCAGTCGGCTCATCTGGCTTATATTAAATAGCTCGCGATATGCATATGAGGCAATATTCCCATTTCCTAGCGAACCATAAGACAAGCGTATTTTTAAATCGGAAATTGCTTTATTGTTCAATTGCCAGAAAGGTTCTTCCGAAACACGCCAAGCGCCTGAAACTGATGGGAAAAAGCCCCATTGCTTATCGACAGGAAATTTTGTTGATCCATCCAATCGTCCGTTTACTTCCAGTAAGTATCTATCTTTAAACCCGTAGTTAAACCTAAAAAAACCTCCTGCGATACGCCATTTTTCATAATTACTGCTTATCGTTATTCCATTTCCGTTTGTCATATTTATATCGTCGGCATCTTCAAAAATAAGTCCGTTTCTTCTTGTATTTATAGTATTATATGTTGATTGTTCATAGTTGTTACCCAGCATACCTTTAAAATAGTGGGTACCATTAAAGGTTTTTTCATATTCAGCATAAAGATTGGTTGCAATATAATTAGTTGTTGAATTGCGTTCTGCATAATCGTTGGTTGAAGAACCCAGATATGCGATGACACCTTCCCGGGGACTATAAGGCACAGGTACACGGCGAGTAACTTCTCTGTTGTCGGTATTGCGATAAGTTATGTCGCCAATGACTCGGAGTGAATTGTTCAAAAACGAAGCAAATAAAGATGTTGTGTTGCTTATCGATCGTTTCTTGGATTTTGATCCGCTTTTACCATACCAGAGATCACCCACACTATAAGCAGCTGCCATGGTCAATGTTCCATCAGGATTAAACATCGGGCTCATCGGTTCAGCTTCGCTCTCTAATCCATACCAGACGTTACCGTCTGCAACCGTAAGAGGATTAAAATAATCCTTTTGAGACAATCCCATATTATTTTCAACCCTCAGCCAATCAGATATTTTTGCTGATCCTTTTGCCCGAACATTGTAAATTGAATAATCATCACTATTGTAATTAAAAATTCCATCCTGTTGGTAGAAACGTCCTGAAACAAAAAAATCAGCCCTCTCTGTACCTCCCTGTACGGAGAGATTGTGATCGGTACCGTATGTGCGATCTTTATACAATAAATCGTACCAGTCTGTGTTAGCGTAGTAGAAATAGTTTCCGTTAGAATCTGTTTCCACTTCAGGTTTTCCCGATCCCGGCCTTCTTTTTGCCATCTCGTTGTGCCAATCCTGTGTGTAAGGGACCGATTTATGGAATGTAGAGGGAGAACGCGCGTAATCATAGTATGATGAATAGGCTTCAACAAACATATTGGCATAAATATATGAATCAGTCACCATATCAGGTACTATAGTTGGGGATTTCATCATGAAATTACTGCTGTATGTAACCGATGTCTTTTCCTTGCTTGGATTTTTGGTTGTAATCAATACAACACCAAAAGTTCCGCGTGCTCCATATATTGCGGCCGATGCAGCATCTTTTAAAACGGAAACGCTTGCAATATCATTGGGATTCAGCATGGTAGGATCGCCTTCTACGCCATCAATAAGGACTAAGGCGCTTCCGCCCTGCCCGATTGAAGAAATCCCCCTTACCTGATAAGAGGCACTCCGATCTGGTTTTCCGTCAGCCAGTGAGATATTTAGGTTTGGAATTACTCCTTGTAATCCTTGAGTAACGTTTGACATTGGCCTATTATCGAAAACTTCACTGGTTATCTGTTCAACAGCACCGGTCAGGTTAACTTTCTTTTGCACTCCATATCCTACTACCACAACTTCTTCAAGCGATTTTGTATCTTCAATCAGCGTAATGTTGATTTTTATTAATCCGGTAGTGTTAATATTCTGTTCCAGATATCCAATATATGATATCCTGATAATTGCATTAGACGCCACCTCGATGTAAAAATTGCCATCCACATCAGTTATAGCTCCGTTTGTAGTACCTGTTTCTACAATATTTGCGCCAATAATTGGTGCACCTGACGCATCACTTACCGTCCCGGATAAATGTTTTTTCTGCTGTTGATCAGCTGTTTCAGGTAAAACAGTCAAAGAACAGGTTACAAATACAAAAAGCAGGATTGCTTTAAACTGCCCGAACAATAAAAAAGAAGCAAATGACGCCTTTTCTATTGATTTGCCATTTTTTGTTTTTTTGTTTTTCATCATTAATTAATTGTTATTTGATTAAGCTTTTTAATTTTAAAAAATGTTTTTTTTAAAAATGCGGTAATTTTAAGCTTTAAAAAAAGTCATCGGATTTATTATTTTTTTTTACTTTTTATCTGGTCACTGGGTATGGAATAATAAATTCAACTTTCGCATTTGATTCGATTACAGCTAAAACTTTTTTTAAGAGGTAAAGTTTTACGGCCAGTTCTGGTCCTGATCGTTAAAAAACAGAATGCTTTTGGTGTACAACGCGTGTCATGCGAAGCATCATCTATTTAATTATATTTGAGTTGTATTGACACATGCGAAATTTCAATAACTTTAAATGTGGAATCATAAATAAGTATAGTTCGGCGATTTTTTTACTTAATATTAAAAATGTCTCATGATTATACTGGTTTTTTTAAAGTGTATTCATTGCTAATAGTTAATTAATTATGAATAATCACCTAGAAAAAATACCGAACTTTCGAAGTGAGCATAATTAAATCCAGAATTCATTATTTTGTATATTTTTGTACACACCCCCCTTCTTGTAATAATTAGGCAAATAATCATTTAAATAGCTGACAATCACAAAGAAGCGCTATAAAGTTCCAGCGGTTTCTAGTCTATTTATAATTAATGGATTGTGCTTTACATTGAAACTTTTTTAGCAAACCGTTGTTTGCTTTACATACGTTATTAAAAATAATTCAAATTAAATCAGATTTTTTAAATAAAAAAAATCCCAAGTATGAAAATATATTAAAATAAACATATATTTCGCCACAATATATAATTATCCGAATTAAGCAGTGAAAACAAAAAGACTATTTCTGCATATCATCAAATATATTTAAATTTGTAGTTGCGTTGTGTATTGATTTTCTTATAGATATTTACATTGCGCACGTAATAAAGTTATGCTGTTATTTTCACATTGAACATTGCTCGTTGCCTTCAGGATATCACTTAGTGTTGTGTGCAAAACTTTTGCACAAGTTTCAACTTAATATCAGCTGAATTGACTCTTTGTTCATTAATTAAATTATTTGAAATGAAAACTCCCAGATCGGTAGTAAAAGCTCACGATATCAGTCAGCTCAGGTTTCGCGATACGCCGTTCGTGAAGCTTATGAACAAACGCATTTACAACATCCTAATGGTTGCATCTAGATACGACATGTTTATACTTGAGGACGATGGACGTGTGGATGAGCAGATATTCAACGAGTACACATCCCTTAATCTGCGTTATCCACCCCGCTTTAATCAGGTAAGTAACAGCAGAGAGGCACTGGCTGAACTAAAACAGAATCACTATGAGCTGATTATCTGCATGCCTAACATGGACAACAGTGATACATTTGAACTTGCAAAACAGATAAAATCACGTTATCCCGAAATACCGATTGTGCTTCTCACCCCTTTTTCCAAAGCGGTGACCCAATCGTTGCGTAAGGAGGATCTGAGCGGGATAGATTATGTTTTTAGCTGGTTGGGTGACACTGACCTTTTGCTGGCAATCATAAAGATTATTGAGGACTATATGAATGTTGAGCACGATGTGAAGACAGTGGGAGTGCAAACAATAATGCTGGTTGAAGACTCAGTCCGTTTCTACTCCTCGGTACTTCCGTTGCTATATAAGTTTGTTCTTTACGAATCGAAAGAGTTCTCAAAGGAGGCGCTAAACGATCACCTGCGAATGCTTAGAATGCGTGGGCGCCCAAAAATACTACTTGCACGAAACTACGAAGAGGCGGTATCTTACTACAAGAAATATGGTGACAATATGCTGGGTGTTATTACCGATATGAGTTTCAGCGTGGGGGGAGAGAAAGACAGGTTGGGAGGTAAACGCCTGGCTGAGTGGATCAGAACAAAAGATAGTTATATTCCAATTATCTACACATCTTCCGAATCGGAAAACATTAAATATGCTTGTGAAGCAGATGCGGTGTTTATCGATAAAAACTCCAAAACTTTTCCGCAGGATCTCCGCAAGGCTATCAAAGAGAACCTGGGTTTCGGAGATTTTATTATTACATCTCCAAACAAAAAAGAGGAGATTTTCCGCATCAAGAATCTTAAGGAGTTGCAGATGAATATCCGTAATATTCCTGATGATGCCCTCTATTATCACCTTTCACGTAATCATTTCTCACGCTTTTTCTATTCACGTGCCATGTTCCCGGTGGCAGAGATGCTGAAAAAAATTGATGTTTCCGAGTATGCGAGCATGGATGATGCACGCGAACTAATTTACGCCACAATTGTGCAGTACCGACTGATGAAAAATACAGGTGTAGTGGCTGTGTTCGAGAAAGACCGATTCGACCAATACTCAAATTTTGCCCGTATTGGCGAGGGGTCGCTGGGAGGGAAAGGAAGGGGGCTTGCATTTATTGGATATATGGTGAAAACGCATATGGAGCTGAATAAAAATCCCAACTTTCCCGTTACAACACCTAAAACGGTGGTACTGTGTACCGATATTTTCGATGAATTTATAGAAGCTAACAATCTCTACATAGTGGCACTTTCTGACAGGAAAGATGAGGATATCCTGAAGCATTTTCTTGCTGCCAAGCTGCCTAAAAGGCTGGTTAGCGACTTTTTTGTTTTTTTGGAAGCTATCGAAGGACCAATTGCCATCCGTTCATCGAGTATGCTGGAAGATTCACAATATCAGCCTTTTGCCGGAATATACTCTACATATATGATTCCTTATGTGAAAGACAAATATGAGATGGTACGCCTTCTTAGCAACGCAATCAAAGCAGTTTATGCATCGGTTTTTTATAAAGATAGCAAAGCTTATATGGCTGCCACGCAGAATCTGATTGATCAGGAGAAGATGGCGATAGTTCTTCAGGAGATGGCTGGTTCACAGTATGGTAAGTTGTTTTATCCTGCTATATCGGGCGTTGCGCGTTCAATTAACTACTATCCTATTGGAAACGAATCTACTGAGGATGGTATTGTTGATATGGCTTTGGGATTGGGAAAGTATATTATCGACGGGAATCTCGGACTTCGTTTCTCACCACTGCATGCATCCGGGATTCTGCAACTGAGCACTCTCGATCTGGCGCTAAGGGATACACAAACAAGGTTTTACGCTCTCGATCTCGATTCGGTATCAAAAGATTTTACAGTTGATGATGGGTTCAATCTATTGAGCATTAGGCTTAAAGAGGCTGAAAAAGATGGGCCGCTCAGATATGTCGCCTCTACATACGATCCTCAAGATCAGGTTATTCGTGATGGTTTCTATGAGGGAGGGCGCAAGATTGTATCTTTCGCAAATATCCTTCAGCATGGTATGTTCCCGTTGTCAGAGATCCTCGACAAGCTGTTGAAGGTAGGGCAAAAAGAGATGGGACGGCCTGTGGAGATAGAGTTTGCCGTGGATATAAGAGATCATAAGTTTGCTACATTTTATGTACTGCAAATTCGGCCGATTGTCGACAACAGAGAGGTGGTGTATGAAGATCTGGAAAATATAAATGTAAAAGATTCAGTGTTAATGTCAAAAAATGCACTTGGAAATGGAATATCAAACGATGTATTCGATGTGGTATATGTGAAGACTGAGTCTTTCTCTGCATCCAAAAATCCTCAGATAGCCCGTGAAATTGAGTCCCTGAACAGCATGTTTGCAGAAACCGGGACAAATTATGTGCTTGTCGGCCCGGGTAGATGGGGCTCTTCCGATCCTTGGTTGGGTATCCCGGTTAAATGGCCCCATATATGTCAGGCACGCTTGATAGTGGAGTCGGGTATGGAGAATTACCGCATAGAACCGAGTCAGGGCACACATTTCTTCCAGAACCTTACATCTTTCGGTGTGGGATACTTTACAGTGAATCCATTCTTGGAAAATGACGGTTACTTCGATGAAATGTTTTTGAATCAACAGCCTGCTATTCACGAAACCGAATATATACGTCATGTGCAATTTGAGAAACCTCTTGTCATCAAGATCAATGGAAAAAAAAGGATCGGAGTGGTCATGAAACCAGTTCTATGACATTTTTAATCATTAAAAACACACTGTTTACCTGGTAAAGCAACCCTTTACCGGGATATTTTTTATTTGTTTTTTTTAAAGGAACTGTTCCGGTTAAATAGTTTATTATTATTAATAATGATTAAATAAATCGTATTGATGCAGCGTTTGAGATTTCCATTCGTCTATTGCAATGTATACTTGAGATTTCATATCATACTATTAGAGTTTTTAATCAAAACAAAAAGTCCATAAAACTGTTTAGTAGATAGTTAATACGTCACCTCATTAATATAGCCCTCATGTGAAGAGTAAATCAATCAATCCTGCCCAAAGCCCTGATTATCATAAGTCAATGCTCGATCGATACGCCGAAGTTGCATTTGTGTTAACACTCTTATCAGTTCGATTATCATAAAGCAATGTGTTTCTGATGCAGGTGAGTTTAACTACAAAATAATTAATCATATGAAAAAAATTTTCCTGACGCTGTTGTTTCTTGTTCATGTTTTCGGAATATATACACAGAACAGTCAAACTGTTAATAATAAGCACTATGTAAAAGATTGGATACGGGTTGCCGAATTCGAAAAGAAGTCGCTTCCCCAATCAGCGGCGAAAGTGGTGGATGAGATATTGAGTAAGGCAATTGAAGAAGAAAATAGCCCCCAGGCTATTAAAGCAGTGATACATCTGGGAAAATATGATCTGGCGGTTGATGCACAAAATGATTCACTTATATTCCGCAATTTGCGACAAATGCTCCTCAAAAGTAATGATATGGTGGAGCGCGCCGTATTGCACTCTATGTTGGGAGAACTCTATTTGCAATATTATCGGAAAGACTCGTGGAATATTAATCAAAGGACTGGATTGGGGGACTTTGTACCGACCGATATAAAGGAGTGGACACGTAATATTTTCTATGATAAGGTAATAGAGCATCTGAATGCTTCTATTGCTCCAGAGGGGGAACTGATAAATGCAAAAGTTGAATCCTATACTGACGTAGTAGAGCTGGGAAATGATTCGAGACGGTTTTTCCCTTCGTTGTACGATTTTCTGGCTCGTCGAGCTATTGAGTTTTTTGGGCAGGTTGATACCGGTGAGGACTTGAGTTATACTCTGGCAAAACGGAATATCACACAGGAGTCTCTCTTCTCTCCAGTTGAGGATTTTGTAAAACTGCCATTCAATCCCGAACTCAGAGAGTACAATCTCTGGGCTTTGGAAAGTTATAGAAAGCTACTGGGTTCACTGAAACAACGAAGCATGGACGAGTCTCTTCTACTGACGGAGTTAGAAATGTTTGATTACCTGAGAAAACTCTCCTCAGCCCACACTTCTGCGGCAAGGCCCGCGCTGGAGAATCTCCTGGAAAAATGGGAAGGGAACGATATTAGTGTTGAGGTCATCGACAAGCTTTCCCAGCTTTATCAGCAAGAGATAGATTTGATGGATCCAGCAGATTCTATCCAGGCAAAAGAGAAGACCGGGGAGCTGTATGAATTGCTGAAAAATACAATTTCCATTTTTCCAAAGTATGAACGTATTTCCATACTTGAAAACAGGTTGTCGCAACTTACACAGCCGTTTTTCACAATCTCAGGAGCGAGTACTTTTCCTATAGAAGGAGAAAAAAGGCTGAAAGTTGACTTTCGGAACATCCGCTCACTAACAGCAAAACTCTATAGAATCCATTCACCCCTTGATGTGCTGACAGAGAGGTCAAAAATCAGAAGCCAAATAGCAGACAAACGTGAGTTTTTAAGAGAATTCAGTATATGTATCCCCGAAACGGTTGAATATTGGAAAGGGGAAACATCGTTCGTGCTGAACGCCGGAGCCCCCGGAACCTATATGTTGACTTTCAGTACTTCACCAGAAACAGATTATAGCGGAGAATCGGAATATTATTTCGCAGTTTCCGATCTGGCGATTTTTGCCCGTGAAGCATCCGATAACAGGTATGAGTTTTTTGTTGTGGACAGAACCACCGGTACACCAGTACCCAGAGCAGAAATAAATATTTATAAGCTGCCAGGTAACTGGAGTAATTCGCAGCTTGCTCTTGATCAGTCCATTACTTCCAACAATTTGGGACTGGCAGTGTATGATAAAAAGATTCCGAACAACGATGTATTTTATCACGCTGTTTTAAAAAATGACAACGGCTCGATGTTGAGTCCGCTGCCTTTGGATTATTATGATTTTTCCGACCTAAAAAGTGAACCGCGGAAAACGACAAGTATCTTTACCGATCGCAGTTTGTACAGGCCCGGACAAACCGTTTTCTTTAAGGCAATACAGGTTCGTACAGGTATTAAGGAGCAGTCCGTTATAGCAGGGGAGACTATCGAACTTGTGCTGAGAGATGCCAATTACAGAGAGATCTCCAAGCAGACCCTTACAACCAATGAGTTTGGCTCTGTGGCGGGTGAGTTTGTATTGCCTCACGGCATTCTTTCTGGAAATTTTGCGATCACCTCTCAAAACGGGACAGTTAATTTTCAGGTTGAAGAGTATAAACGTCCTACTTTTGGGGTATCTTTCGATAAGATAGAGGGAACCTATCAATTTGGTGAAGAGATCACGCTCAAAGGAAAGGCGGAAAACTTTTCCGGGATAAAACTGCAAAATGCTACGGTAACCTACCGAATCACTAGACAACACACTTATTGGTGGAGATGGGCCAGCTTGCCTGAATATTTCACTGCCGGTAGTGCAACTACAGGTGATGATGGGAGATTCGCCATTACATTCACGCCCCGGAAACCTGATGGCGAAAAGGGTCGCAAACGTATTTACACGTTTAATGTGGAAGCAACTGTAACCGATAGCAATGGAGAGACACAAGCAGGTGTATATAGTGTTACTGTAGGAGATATATCGATGTTGTTGCATATCGACATGAATGACCGATGGGAGAGAAACAACCCTGAAGAACCTCTGTTCTCTGCGAAAAACCTGGATGGACAGGAAATTATGGCATCAGGTGTTTATTCGTTGTACACAGTTTCTGAAAACGATTCCATTGCAGATAAAGTGTTGATGGGTACTTTTGTGACCGGAAAACAGGAAACGTTGAAAAAACAGCTTGCCCTGCTCTCTTCTGGTAAATATCGGTTGAAACTGCTTACTGAAGATGAACGGAATAACCCGGTTGAAACGGAAAAAGACTTTATACTTTTTTCATATAGAGATAAGCGGCCCCCTGTGAAAACCAACGATTGGCTGATCGAAAAAAACAAAACATTCGCCGATGGAGAGCCGGCTGAAGTGATACTTGGTGCTTCCGATTATGTAAATGTGCTGTATGAGCTATGGCATGATGAAACAGTGTTGGAAAGAAAATGGATTAAGCTGAACAATGAAACCCGGTTGTTTTCTTTGCCTTATAAACCGGAGTACAAAGAGGGAGTAGAGCTGATGCTTACCTACGTAAAAAACGAGCAGTTTCATGCGCATCGTGTAGCGCTAACTCCGAAAAAAGAGGTTAGGGAACTGGTGGTTAAGTTAGATGTGTTTCGCGACAGAATCCGCCCCGGATCGGGGGAGGAGTGGCGTCTGTCAGTATTAGATGCTGTTGGGAAACCTGTTGTAGCTGAGGTCCTTGCATCAATGTATGACGTGTCGCTCGATAAAATATATCCTAACCAGGGATGGGGGGACCACTATTTTTCGCTCCTTTCACAAGGCTATAGCCCAAAGTATCAGGGAGACCTCTCTTTTAACCCCGGGTTTGGCAGTGGCTATTTTAGCCGACCGTTCAAAGAGGTTATCTCTTTCCAGTTCGATCGTTTTAACTGGTATGGATACTCGTTGTTGTATTCAGGCAGGGTAATGTTTCGGAGTGCCAAGGCGGGAGGTATACAGACTGAGAATTATGAAGCATCTTCAGAACAGGTTATGGTAAACGAAGATATGGTTGTACGTGAGAGTGCTTTGAAGGGTGTGGACGTGGAGAATGAGAGAGATAGTGCCCGTCGTTCCCCGTATGCGCCACAATCCCCTATAATGGCAGAAGATACCTGCATGGATGTTGTACCTCAGATCCGTCGTAATTTTAATGAAACCGCTTTTTTTTATCCGCAGCTAAGAACCAACGATAAGGGAGAGACACAAATTGCTTTCACCGTACCCGGGAGCAATACCCGTTGGCGTTTTCGTGTGTTGGCTCACGATAAGAAACTGAATAGCGGGAAGGCGGAAGCTTATACTGTCTCGCAAAAAGAGCTTATGGTGACGCCTAATATGCCCCGGTTTCTGCGTCAGGGCGACAGGGTAAGTATCTCTGCAAAGATTTCCAACCTGTCGGAGCATGACATTGATGGAATGGTGAAGATAGAACTTTTTGACCCATTAACGGAACAACTCTTTTCCGGTATTTCGGTTTCAAATGCCTCCCAGTCGTTCCAGCTTTCAAGTGGCTCTTCTTCCGATGCTTCGTGGATTTTTGATGTGCCGTATGATCACGACGTGATAGGTATCCGCATTATCGCACAAGCTGAAGATTTCTCGGATGGAGAACAACATGCCCTTGCGGTGCTTCCCAATCGGATGTTGGTGACCGAGAGTATGCGAATGGATGTGAATGGTAACGAGACAAAATCATTTTTCATGGAGCGGTTGACGAAAGAGATATCTGCAACCGCGCAAAGTTACCGCCTCTCGCTCGAGTTTGCGTCTAATCCTGCGTGGTACGCTGTTCAGGCGCTCCCCGTGTTGAGTAACCCTGGAAGTGACAATGCAGTTTCGTGGTTTTCTTCTTATTATGCTAATACCCTGGGCGCTCATATAGGAAAGTTATATCCTAAAGTGACGGCTATGGTTTCAGCCTGGAAGATGGAGGGTGGGACCAAGGAGACTTTCCTTTCAAACCTTGAAAAAAATCAGGAGTTGAAAAATGTATTGCTTGAGGAAACTCCCTGGGTGATGAAAGCAAAGAATGAATCGGAGCAGAAGGAAAAGTTATGGTTGTTGTTCGACCTTAACCGGAGTATGAACCTTACAAGCTCTGCGTTGGATAAATTACGGGAACTGCAAACCAACCAGGGTGGCTGGAGCTGGTTCAAGGGTTTCAGTCCGAGTGTAAGCATCACGCAATATATCCTGTATGGTTTTCAGCAACTCAGGAAGCTTAATGCTGTGGAGTTTACGCCAGATATCCTTGTAATGCAGTCGAAAGCAATCGAATTTATAGATGAAGAAGCCAGACGCCGTTTTGAATCAGTTAAAAAATACCATAAAGATTGGCGAAAGATGAAAACTATCTCGGTAACAGATCTTGAATACCTCTATGTACGTTCGGAATACAGCGACTTTATTATGGACTCTGAGGTGCGTAAGATGACCGATTTCTATCTCTCAGTGATACAAAAAAACCGGACCTTCTATAGCTTATACGAGCAGTCTCTTATCGCTCTGCTGATGAAGCGTGAGAATAATTTTAGCATTTTAGCGGAGATACTGGACTCCTTAAGGGAACATGCAACCGTATCAGAGGAAGAGGGAATGTACTGGGCTAATAATCGCGGTCATGTGTTTATGTCGCAATCAGCCATTTCGGCCCATACCTTTATCATGGAGGCATTTCGTGCTGGAGGTGCATCAGAAACAGAGATGGATAAGATGAAGCGATGGTTGCTCAAGCAAAAACAGACACAGATATGGGAAACTACTAACGCTACTGCCGATGCTGTATATGCTTTGCTTAGTACGGGGAGCGACTGGATCTCTTCACAGGGAGAAACTGTTGTAACTATTGGCAAGCGGCGTGTTAAGCCGGATAGCAGTGAGTTTGGAACTGGATATTTCAGTCAATCCTGGAGTATCTCAGAGATAAATCCCGAAATGGGAAAAGTAACAGTCGAGCATAAGGGTAATGCCCCTGCCTGGGGAGCACTATACTGGCAGTACTATGAAGATATGGATAAGATTACCAAAACAGACGCCTCTCTTGATGTTGAAAAACTCCTTTTTGTAGAACAGTCAGGGCCGTCGGGAGCGGAACTGGTTCGTATCACGAAAGAGACTCCACTGAATGTTGGTGATAAAGTTGTTGTGCGTATCACTGTCAGGACGGACCGCGACATGGAATTTGTAAATCTGAAGGATATGCGTGCAGCCGCTTTTGAACCTGCCAATCAGGTCTCCGGTATGAGTTGGCAAAACGGGATACCCTACTATCAAACCAGTAAAGATGCTTCTTCCAATTTTTATTTCAACTTATTGCCGCGTGGTACCTGGTTGTTTGAATATGCGGTTTATATAAACCGTACCGGCAGCTATTCCAGCGGCATCACTACAATTCAAAGCATGTATGCACCTGAATTTATCTCTCATACCGGGGGAAGCCGAATAATTGTTAAATAGTAAACAAGGGTTAAACTATTTTGTTATTATCGTGTCTGAAAAAATTATTGGAAACGAAAAGAAATATTCAAATGAAAAAGTTGAGTTTAATATTCGTATTTACCGTTCTGATTAGCGGAGCAGTCTTTTCACAGTCGAAGGCTGATATGGAATTTAAGAAGACTGAGCATAATTTTGGTACTATCAAAGAGGAGATAGGTGCAGTAACCACTCAATTTGAGTTTACCAACAAAGGTAATAGCCCCCTTGTCATACATAGGGTGACAACATCATGCGGGTGCACTACGCCCGGATATACACGAGAGCCGGTTTTGCCCGGTAAAAAAGGAGTAATTTCCGCGCAGTATTCCACAGTACGTCGTCCTGGCACATTTAACAAGACTATAACCGTTTATACAAATGTACCCGACACAGTTTACATACTCACAATCAAGGGTAATGTGACTCCAAAAAGATAAAATAGACTTTCTGATTGTCTATACAAGCCGAATGAATTATCTTTGTATAAAGAGTTCATCCGGTTTTTTCAATTTTTGATAAAGCAACAATGGAACACCCCGAAAACGACCCCAAATATAGCGGACTTATGGTAAATAAAGGTATCTCTCGACCACCAAGTGTAAATCCTTATATGAAGAAACCATTGAGGAGCAGCACGCTTTCGGTCACTGAATACGTGGAAGGCATCTTGTCTGGTGACAGAGTGATACTGAGCAGGGCTGTAACACTTGTGGAGAGTTCACGCCCGGAACATCAGGATATGGCACAGGCTATTATCGAGAAATGCCTGCCATATGCCGGGAATTCTATCCGTGTGGGCATCACAGGTGTTCCCGGAGCTGGGAAAAGCACATCCATCGATGCTTTCGGGATACATCTACTTAAGAACGGGCATAAACTGGCAGTGCTTGCCATTGATCCTTCAAGTGAACGTTCGAAAGGGAGTATTCTAGGAGACAAAACCAGGATGGAAAAGCTCTCCCGCGAGCATGATGCCTTTATACGCCCCTCTCCCTCGGCTGGATCTCTGGGGGGCGTAGCACGCAAAACAAGGGAGTCGATTATCCTTTGTGAAGCAGCCGGATTCGATTACCTTTTTGTGGAGACTGTGGGAGTAGGCCAGTCGGAGACTGCAGTCCATTCCATGGTAGATTTTTTTCTGCTGATTCAGTTAGCCGGCACAGGTGATGAGCTGCAGGGTATTAAACGGGGAATTATGGAGATGGCTGATGGTATTGTAATAAATAAAGCCGATGGAGATAATATCGATAAGGCAAAGATGGCACAGCGGCAACTGAAAAACGCACTGCATCTCTACCCGGTTCCTGAATCGGGATGGATACCCGAAGTGCTTACCTATTCGGGATTTTATGATATTGGGATAGATGAGGTTTGGGATATGGTGCACCGGTATGTTGATTTTGTGAAGCTGAACGGATATTTCGACCGCAAAAGAAAGGAGCAGGCTAAGTTCTGGATGTTTGAAAGCATTAACGAGCAGCTAAGAAACGGTTTCTATCGTGATCCGGAGATTGCAAAATTGTTATCTGACCTTGAAAAAGAGGTGCTTTGCGACCGTAAAAGCTCATTTGTGGCAGCCAAGGAGGCGCTTGACAGGTATTATCAGCGGAAAAAATAAAAAAATTTCACTGATTATGTACAACGGTACAACTTTTTTACTTAATTTTGCAACACCATACAAGAAGGCGCACTCTTCTAACGGTTAGGAAAATTGTTTCTCAGGCAATGAATAGCGGTTCGATTCCGCTGTGCGCTACTTTCGAAACTTAATACCATCATACGTTTGTTCTAATTATAACTTTCATACATCCATACATCTAACTTTTTTAGTTGTTCTTTACAGCTTTTTTCTGTAGGTCTCTCCGGAAAATAAATTATTCTTAAAGGTAAACTCACCATAAGCTCAACATGCCTTAAAATAAACTATGCATATCTCTAAATAATGAGCGAATCATCAAATAATCCTTACTAAATTATATTTGTTACTTAGTAATTGTTAGAGACCTTTGTATTCATTAAAAGAGCTGTTCATTCTTTAAAATTAGGAATTAGTGTTATAATGTATTATTTTTACCGCGAATTTGAATAATTTGAAATATAATATTAAGGAAAAATGAAATATCGTTGTTTTGTTTTAACGGTGTCGTTGTTAGCATTTGTGTACATCGACACATTTGCGAGAAAAAATGAACCCTCTTTCGCCGTTATTGTTGATCAGGAGGTGATGGATAACTGTAAGAGTGCTTTAGAAAAGTATGCTGCTTCAGTAGAAGCAGATGGACTTAAAACACATATTATTGTTGACAGATGGAATATCCCTGATTCCATCAGAACGGTATTGTATACTCTATATAAGACTGATGGTTTAGAGGGAGCTGTATTTATAGGAAATATTCCTGTACCCATGATCAGAGACGGGCAGCATCTGACAACTGCATTTAAGATGAATCAGCAACGTCCTTGGGAGTACTCTTCAGTCCCTTCTGACAGATTCTATGATGATTTTAATTTGAAGTTCGATTACCTCAAAAGAGATTCGGTTAACCATTTGTATTACTATTACAGTTTGTCATCCGAAGGAGCTCAATCGGTGAATAGCAACATCTACAGCGCACGGATTAAACCACCCAAATACAAGGGTAAAACACGCTTTGAGCTTATTGATGCCTATCTGGAGAAGGTGGTAAGAGAGAAAGAATCAGTACGGGAGATTAGCCGTATCACTTATTTTGCTGGACAAGGATACAACTCCAATAGCATGGTAGCACGGGCTGATGAAAGAATTTCGTTAATAGACCAATTTCCCGTATTGGCCCAAGGAAAAGGCCATCTCAACTATATCGATCATACATTCGATGAATCGGTTAAATGGCGCCTTATGGCAGAGCTCTCAAGAGAGGATCTTGATCTGGCTATTCTGCATCATCATGGTGCCGAGGATACGCAGTATCTGAATGCCAGCCCGTATGCAAGCATGGCGGACCGATGGCTGGATATGGCGCGTAAGTTTTTCCGGGGAAAGATCCGGAGTGCAAGGGATACAATTGCCTCCAAACAGTACTATATTGAGAACTACAATGTGCCGGAATCATGGGTGGCTGACGCATTCGATCCTGAAAGGATGAAACAGGACAGCCTGATCGACGCCGCAATGGATATTCATATTGCAGATCTTGAAGGTTTTACACCAGGAGCCCGCTTTATTATGCTGGATGCATGCTTCAATGGATCCTTTCATCTGGAAGATTATATCAGTGGTCATTACATATTCAATCCGGGACATACTGTAGTGGTCAAAGCTAATTCGGTAAATACCCTGCAGGATATCTGGTCCAACCAGTTGATCGGTTTGTTGGAGCTTGGTGTGAGTGTGGGAAACTGGGCTAAGGAACAGTTCACTCTTGAATCACACCTGATTGGTGATCCCACCTTCCGGTATGTAAGTAGCCGGAAAAAGGGGCATGACTTCAACTATGCCATTGCACACCGGAGAGATGAAGTCCGCTTTTGGAAGAAAATGGCAAAGGAGGAGCATCCAGAAATCAAAGCACTCTCCATGAAAATCCTTTTCCAAAAGGGTGTAATGAACCCTGATCAATTGTATGTGATACAGACCAGCGATGCTCGTCCTACCGTAAGACTGATGGCTTATCAACTCATACAGCAAAGTGGTAGTGATATGATAGTTCCCTCCATCAAAGCCGGATTGTATGACAATTATGAACTTTTACGCCGTTTTGCTGGAATCGATGCTTCCAAGAATCAATCGCCTGCTCTTCTTGATGATATCATGCTGTTGCGGGTTTCTCCAGGCATCACCAAGCGAGTTGATTTTCAGATCAGGCGAGCTGCCGAGCTATATCCCGTAGAAGCAGCACTAGTTGCCTATGACAAGCAGCTGGAAGGTAGGCGTGGTGTCTGGTATGAACAGAAGAGGGAGGAGAAAGCCAACTTGGAGAGAGTTCTTGCTGGAAACGAGAAGAATATGATGGAACTGCTCGATCCAAAGGTGGAGCAACGTAGCAAGCGATTTAACATCACTGCTCTGCGAAACTCCAACCAAACAGCTTATCTTGATTCACTTTTCCAGTTTATGAAGGAATCAGATGATCAAAGCCTTAGACTACTGTTGGCCGAAGCATTTGGCTGGTATACCCGTTCCTGGAAAAAGTGCGAGATTGTCGATTTTTGTAAAAGACAGGCTTCGGTTGAGACAGACGAAGTTGTTAAAAATGAACTGTTGCGTACCGTAAAACGCTTGACGGACTAATTATGTAACCTGATTTTTCTATTAAGGAGCATACAGTATGATAAAAAATCTTATACTTAATCCAATTATATCACCAAGGAGACTGCTTTTGTCCATCCTTTCCATATTGGGGCTGTTTATCCTTGGTGCGGAACAACTCTCCGCGCAAGAACTCCTCTCTTCCGTGAGAGGAAGGGTGGTAGAGCAGAATGATCCCTCTGTGCCGGTTGAATTTGCCACGGTGCAGGTGCTCCCGCAAGGGTCAGCCACCACCACCAACAACAAAGGTGAGTTTTTCTTCGATCGTCTCTCGCCGGGGCGTATCAACCTGAAGATCGAATTTCTGGGGATGGAACCGATCGATACCGCTTTTACCCTTGGTGCCGGAAAGCATCTGGAGATCTCCTTTCAGATGCAGGAGAGCACCTTCCGGTTGACAGAGATCACCGTGGTGGCACAGGAGAGCAAGGCCGGCAGAGCCACCGCCTCCCTTGTCTCCCGCCAGGCGATGGATCACCTGCAGACCAGCTCGCTGAGCGATATCATGCAGTTACTACCCGGTGGTATCACTTCTTATGAAAGTGGTCTCTCATCGGCCAAGACCTTCAATATCCGCAGCCTGGGAGCCAACCCGCTCAACCAGGGGATACCGGTACCGGCCGATGCTGCCAATATGAACAGCATGGGGACCGCCATCGTGATCGACGGTGCTCCCCTGTCGAACAATGCCAACCTGCAGACGCTCTCACCGGCCATCAGCGGTGGTGGCGGTTCTATAGGAGGTGGTTCATCACCCAACTCGGGTCTCGACATCCGCTCCATCTCAACCGATAACATTGAGTCGGTGGAGGTGATCCGCGGCATCCCCTCGGTTGAACATGGCGACCTCACCTCCGGTGCGGTGATCATCAAATCGAAAGCGGGCAGGGAACCACTCACCATCCGTCTGAAGACAGACCCCAGCATCTACCAGGCCTCTGTGAGCAAGGGCGTGAGCCTGGGTAAAGAGAGGGGAAACCTGAATGTAAGCGGTGATTACGCCTACAGCATAAAGGATGCCAAGGAGTCGTATGCCTATTATCAGCGCGCAACGGCTCGGGCAATGTATTCCAATCGTTTCAACAAACTATCCAGCAACACCTCCTTCGATTTCTCGCTGGGCAAAGATACACGGGAGAGAAACCCCGATGATGAACGCAGTCAGCTCGAAACGGGTGCACGCGACATTGGCCTGCGGTTCAACACCAACGGCACCTGGAACATCCGCAAGGGATGGCTGAGCAACGTGAAGTATACGCTTTCGGGTAGTTACCGCGACAAGCACTCCTATCAGAAGAAGCTGCTGGGCAATGCTTTTGCCGCCTATTCCATGTCAAATACCGACGGAGCCGTACTGAGCAACCGCCCCGGTCAGAAGGTGTATGACAACGAGGGACGTGAACTGACCAATATCCCCGCCGGTGAGGCCAGCCTGATCGCCACCTATCTTCCTAATGAGTACTTCAGCCGGTACGATATCTACGGCAAGGAGGTAAATCTCTTCGCCAACCTGAATGCCTCCTTTTCAAAGACGTTGGGAGCGGTGAACAACCGGATCCTGCTGGGTACCAACTTCAGAAGCGACGGCAACCTGGGCGACGGGAAGGTGTATGATCCCTATAACCCTCCGAATCGCAGCCAGAGCGCGGAGAACTCGTCGCCGCGCCCCAGAAAGTATTCTTCCATTCCGTTTATCAACCAGTTGTCGCTCTATGGAGAGGAGAACCTCACATGGAGCATGGGTGAGAGGGAGTTGCTGGCACAGGCAGGTCTCCGCTACGACCTGGTAAACAGCAAGAGCATCGTCACCCCCCGCACCAATCTCTCGTTCGATATCTTGCCCCGCAAGCTGTGGCTGAGGGGTGGCTTCGGGGTGACAGCCAAAGCGCCGACAACACTCTATCTCTACCCGGAAAATGCCTACTTCGACCTGGTTCACTTCAACAGCCTCAACTCCTCATCGGTGCCGGAAAATGAGCAGTTGTTCCTTTCCACAACACGGGTGTTCAACACCCGGAACAGGGAGCTGAAAATGGCTGCCAACCAGAAGGCGGAAATCGGGCTTGACCTGATGGTTAACAGGATGCGTTTTTCCGTGACGGCCTACAACGAGCAGCTCAAGAACGGATACAACCTGGCTACCACCATCGATTCCTACCATTTGCTGAATTACATCATTTACGAGGAGGCCGTACAGAACCTCGGCACAATACCCACTCTGCGGGAGAAGGAACGACACAATATCTTCGTCTCCCATGCTACCCCCACCAACGACGGACGGTCGCACAACAGGGGGGTAGAGTTCGATTTTGACTTCGGCAGGATCCATGCCATCCGCACCTCCTTCGTGCTGAATGGGGCCTATATGCGCTCCACCGACTGGAATGATGGCCACAGCTTCAGCAACAAGAAGAATCTGAATGAGCTGGAGAGAAATATCGGCATCTATGAGAAAGGTAAAGAGAAATATGAAAGAGAGCGTCTAACAACCACCATACGGGCTACCCATAACATTCCATCTATCGGATTTGTGCTAACAACAACTGCACAGGTGAGCTGGATGAACAAGTACTGGACCAACTACGGTAACGACACCACCTTTGTCGCCTATATCTCACGGAAGGACGGATCGGTGAAGCCTTTCGATGACTCCAAGAGAGATGATCCCGAGTTTGCCTATCTCTTCGAAACAAGGAGTCCCACCCGTTTTATCGCGGAATCCTACTTTCCGGTGCTGCTGATCAATTTCCACCTGACCAAGGAGATCGGTGAGAATCTGAAAGCATCGTTCTATGCAAACAACATGTTCAACAGCAGGCCGCTCTATGAGAGCAAGCGAACCCCCGGTTCATTTACACGACTCAACATCCCCATGTATTTTGGTTTTGAGCTGGCCCTGCAATTGAAATAGAAAGCAGTGCTCAATAGATACATACCATTTATTTCGTTAGATCAACAACAAGAAATCATATGAATCAGAAAATAAGAATATACATCCTTCTCCTTCCGTTGATGCTGGCACTGCTCTCCTGTGAGCAGTTCCGGAGTGTCTCCGGTACGGAAGAGATGGTTCCCCTGAGTGCCACCATCAAGGTGAATCTCAATCTGGGTACGGCGCCACTGCCCGATCAGCTGCAGGTGAAGCTGGTCAATTTTGCCGAGCGCTATGAGCTGACCGCCACCATGACGCCCAATCAGCCGGTCACGGTAGAGAACATCATCCCCGGCATCTACACCATCACGGTGAGTGCGGAGAAGAGCGAGGATGGGTTTACCTACAACTACAATGGCAACGTGGTAAATGTGGGGATCGTAGACAATCAGGAGACGATCACCATCGATGTGGGTGCAGCCAAAGCGGGAGCGCTCCTCTTCAAGGAGGTCTATTACTGCGGATCACGAACCCCCACCGGAGGTACCTACTTCCGCGATCAGTTCTATGAGATCTACAACAACAGCGACCTCGAGCAGAACATACGGGGACTCGCCATTGCCCTTATCAACCCTCAGACTGCTACAGCCAATCTGCCTGTTTGGCCGGGAGAGGATGCCGACCAGTATGTCTATGCCTTGCATATCTGGCAGGTACCCGACACGACCGATTTTCCCTTGCAACCGGGTGAGTCGATCATCATCGCCCAGATGGCCGATGACCATACAAAAGCCAACCTCAACCCCACAGCACCGGTCAACCTGCTGAGTGCCGAGTTTGAAACATTAGTCAAGACAACCTCTCTTATACAGGACAACCCTGCCATCAACATGAAAATGGCTTTTTGGCCAAAACCTACTAATCAGTGGCTAACCACTGTTTTCGGAGGGGCATTTGTCCTTTTTATCCCCACTGAACCGATTGATCCCAACAGTCCCAGCGAGGTGGTGAGTCCTGTGGGTTCAACCGTACAGAGCTACCGAATCCCCATCGAATCGGTGGTGGATGCCCTGGAGAACGTGGGGAATACCAACCAGATGGAGCTGAAGCGGATGCCGGCTGTACTGGATGCCGGTGCTGCCACGGTGAATGGGACCTATGTGGCCAAGAGTGTGGCCAGGAAGGTGAAGGAGACACGTCCCGATGGAAGGGTCATCCTGCAGGATACCAACAACAGTACCGAAGATTTTGAGGTGATGGATCTCCCGCAGATCAGGAGATACGATGCGCAGGCTCCCTCCTGGAACACCTGGAAATAGCAAAAAAGAGGAACGATTATGAACAGCGTATATAAACAATCTATCAAAGGGCTTTTGCTGACGGCTGTAGCCCTTCAGTTGATGACCTACACCACGGCACAGGAGCAGAGAACATTTTCATCCCCCCTCACTATTGAGATGAGGAAGGCACGTGCCAACTGGTTTGAGAGCAACAACGGTGCCGGAATAGGTCTGGACAGCCTGAGGAGTTATGGCTCTCTCGAGGCCGGATATCAGATGACCGACGGTGAATTCAAAAGGGTACAGCAGGGCGAAAAGGAGCGCCAGCTCAGTGTGGAGACAGAGGGTGGACAACAGCTTGGCAATGCTTATGCCTGGGGTCGCTTTTCCTATCACAACGAGACCCTTCGCGATACACGATTCAACACGGCGATGCTTGATCCCTACCGGGGAGTGCCCTATTATCCGGTAGATCCCAACCTGAGTGACTGGAAGAAGCAGAATTACAACTTGCAGATGAGGGTGTCATCGAAACCGTTATTCGATCGTTACCTTCTGGGTATCCGGGCTGACTATACAGCCGAAACGGGAGCCAAGCAGGTAGATCCACGTTCGGAACTTTACCTCTATTCAATCAATGTGAAGCCGGGCATTATTGCGATATTCGGATCCCATCGTGTGGGACTGAACCTGGAGTATGAGAATATGATCCAGGAGACGCGGGGCCATAGCAACAGCGATGACCAGGTTAATCAGGATGTTTTTGTGATGCGGGGGCTGGGCAACCACTATACAGCTGTGATCGGAGGCCTGCAGTCTTTGGGCAGTTTTGTTTACGATGCCAACAAAGAGGGTGCCGGCCTGCAGTACGGCTGGCAACAACAAGCTCTTCGTTTTTTCGCAGAAGGGGGATACAGCTTCCGCGTGGAAGAGGCGGTCAGGGACATCACCAAACCCCGGAAAGAGGGAACTGTCCGCCAGCAGGAACTCTATGGACATGCGGCACTGCTGCATGAAGGAGTGAACCTGAACCGGGTGGTCCTCTCCTACCGCAGCAGTCGAACGGATGGTATAGAGTTTGTACAGGTGCTGGACAACACCTATGAGGTGCAGCAATGGGTCGATATTTACAGCAGCGTCCGCTCCACATACCGGCGCGATACCTACCGCCTGTCGTACGATTTTTACCGCAATGTGGGGCAGGAGTACAGCTGGAAAGCGGGCCTCCATGCGCTTTACACGGTGACGGACGACAACTATATTATGCCGGCGTCATACATGAAGATCAGGGATCTCTACCTTGGTGCCAATGCAAAGGTAAATCTTCCCTCAGGACGCAGCTCCCGCTGGGTGCTTGGAGCCAATATTGTTCGGAAGGCGAACCGTGAAGGTGGCTACCTCTATGGAGGAGCCGATTCCGAATCTGCTGTTATCACGGAATTTATGAATCCAGATGTGGTATATTTGAAACAAGATTATTACAAGGTGGGAGGTAGTGTCAGCTACTTTTCTGCTGTTGGTCTCCAAAAGAGCAGCGGTCTGTTCCTAAGGCTATCAGCCGATTATTACAGACCAACTGAAGGTGAAGCAAAGAGAGTGGTTACCCAACTGGGGATGGGACTTACCTTTTAAAATAATAGTGTAATATGGTCCTTGAATTTGACTTTTTGAATCGCTATAACTGTTTGCTATGTTCAAATAGCTTATCAGATTATGACAATTTCATGGAACTGATACACCTAACTTCTTACCGTCAGTTCGCCGCGGAGTGAAACAGACATGAGCCGGCTTACCTCGGTAGGTGTCTTGCCCTGGCCGAACAGTATCATCAGTTTGGCGAGAGCTGCCTCGGTAGTAATATCATAACCGCTCACAACGCCCAGCTTCTCCAGCCTTTGCCCATTTTCGTAGCGATGCATCTCAACAGACCCGTAGAGGCACTGAGTGACATTGACGATTACAATTCCTTTTTCCATGGCATCGCGAAGCAGATCGGTAAACCATGGATAGATTGGTGAGTTCCCCGTTCCATAGGCTTCCAGAACCACACCTTTCAGTCCCGGAATTGTGAGATGTGCTTTCACAACCTCTTCCGTGATACCAGGAAACAGTTTCAATATTATTACATGGTGATCCATGTCGTAATTGAAAAGAACAGGCACAGAATAATCGGGCTTCAGGATGAACCGGTCGTTATAGCGAATATCCAGACCGGCCTCGGCAAGGTATGGATAATTGGGACTGTTGAATGCGCTGAAATGTTCGGAGTTGACTTTGGTGGTGCGGTTTCCGCGCATCAGCAAGTTCTGCATGTAGATACACAATTCAGGGACAGCAGGATTGCCGTAAGCATCTTTGTCGGCTGCGATCTCAAGTGCCGTGATAAGGTTCTCCTTGCCATCTGTTCTTAGTTTGCCGATAGGCAGCTGTGAGCCGGTCAGGATAACGGGCTTGTTGAGATTCTCCAGCATAAGGCTAAGTGCCGATGCTGTATATGCCATTGTGTCTGTACCGTGAAGAATAACAAATCCATCGTATTTGTCATAATGATCTTGAATTACTTGGATCATCTGTTGCCAGATAGGGAGCGACACATCTGACGAATCTATTGGAGGATCGAATAGGAAGGTGTCAACATTGAAGTTAAGACGTTTTATTTCTGGAACATTTGAGCGGAGGTGACTGAAGTTGAAAGGCTCCAGAGCACCCGTTTCAATATTCTCAACCATCCCGATGGTCCCACCGGTATATATTAAAAGCACTTTTGCATTACTATCTATCATACTGCATATTTTTTATGCAAATGTAGCAAAATGTAATCATATACTATCCATTAGATACAATATTTCTTGTGTCTCATTTGTCTTCTTTTCTTTGACTATTATACTTTTCCCATTCATCGAACCAAATTGACAATAATTTGTTTAGAATGATACAAAATAAACAATTAATGATACAAATATGACGACACATTCAATCAAAACGGTTTGGAGAGAGAATAATATTTTTGATACGGAGCTCGACGGGCATACCGTGACAATTGACCTGCCGGAAAGTGCGGGCGGAAATGATGCAGGCCCCGTGCCAAAGAAGCTGTTGCTGGTTGCTGCTGCAGGCTGTACGGGCCTGGATGTTGTGTCTATTGCCCGTAAAATGCATATCGATCTGCAAAATTTTGGTATTCGAATAGATGCTGAAATGACGGAAGAGCACCCCAAACAATACACTTCAATGAAGGTTATTTATGAGTTTGAAGGAGATAACTTGCCTAAAGATAAACTTGAACGCGCCTGTCAGCTTTCGTTCGACAAATATTGCGGCGTATTGGCAATGTACAAAAAAGGAGTCCCTGTAACGTATGATGTCGTTTTGAAGGATTTGTAAACTTTCCTGCATCATTACGGAAAAATTTCCATATTTTTAATAACTTTGCAGCAGGTTTATCAATAGAACTTCATTGGACAATATTCATAAAAATATAAAGAACTATGCAAACAATGGACTCTTTTAATTTTGCCGATAAAAAGGCATTCGTTCGTGTGGATTTCAATGTCCCGCTTGATGATAATTTTAATATCACTGACGATACTCGTATTCGTGCAGCTATACCTACTTTGAAAAAGATTTTGAAAGATGGTGGAAGTGTTATCATAGGATCACACCTGGGCCGGCCGAAAGGACCGACAGGTAAATATTCACTCAAACACATTCTCCCTCGCGTTTCTGAACTGCTGGGTACTGATGTGCAATTCGCCAACGACTGCATAGGTGAAGAGACCGAAGCCAAGGCAGCTGCACTGCGCCCTGGTGAAGCATTGTTGCTCGAGAATCTCCGCTTCTATGCCGAAGAAGAGGGGAAACCTCGCAGTCTGGCTGCTGATGCTTCTGAGGAGCAGACAGACAAAGCTAGGAAAGAGATAAAAGCATCGCAGAAAGAGTTTACAGGTAAACTGGCATCTTATGCCGATGTATATGTGAACGATGCTTTTGGAACGGCACACCGTGCACATGCATCTACAGCTCTTATTGCTGACTATTTTGATGCTGATCACAAACTTTTCGGTTATCTTCTGCAGAATGAGATTATTGCAGTGGAAAAAGTGATGAACGAAACGGAACGTCCTTTCACGGCTATCATGGGCGGATCAAAGGTATCCACGAAAATTGATATTATCAAAAATCTGCTTGACAAGGTTGACAACCTGATCCTTGCCGGGGGTATGACATTCACATTTGCCAAGGCTTTCGGCGGCAAAATTGGTAATTCTATAGTTGAAGAAGATAAGCTGGAGCTTGCTAAGGAACTTGTGGAGCTGGCAAAAGAGAAAGGGGTGAACCTGGTACTGGCAACTGATGCCAAAATTGCTGACAGCTTCAGCAACGACGCAAAAACCGATTTTGCTCCAGTGGATGAAATACCCGACGGATGGGAAGGCCTCGATATCGGCCCCGAGTCTGAAAAAGCTTTCGCCGAGGTAATCAGGAACTCAAAGACCATCCTTTGGAACGGTCCTGTTGGGGTATTCGAGTTCGACAACTTCGACAAAGGGTCACGTGCCGTATCAGATGCAATTGTGGAAGCAACACGTAGAGGGGCATTCTCTCTAGTGGGAGGAGGCGACTCTGTGGCATGTGTTAACAAATTCGGACAGGCCGGAAATGTGTCATATGTTTCAACTGGAGGTGGAGCACTGCTTGAAATGATTGAAGGAAAAGTTCTTCCTGGTATCAAGGCAATCCGCGGTTATTGATTTCTTGTAACTTATTAGCGGAATGGGATTATGAGGGTGAATCACAATGTGATATCATCCTCAATTTTTTAAATTTGACTTTACCTTTTTACGCCTTCCGGTGCTCCCTTCATTCAAATAAATCCATCCATACATATAATTCAGAGAGTGAGTTATCAGGTAGAAAACTACAACAGCAAAAAACATTACTCAGCCCAATCTATGTATTCTCACCATTTTTTTGTAATTTTGAGGCTTTATTTAAAAACAAATTTAATATTTTGACAGAAAAAGAATTAGTGTAAATTCGGTCTGTCTCAATATACATCAATCTTGGCAGAATGAATATTTCGTACAACTGGCTAAAAGAGTATCTGCAATTCGATTTATCACCACAGGAGACCGCCGATGCGCTCACATCCATTGGCCTGGAAACCGGAAGCGTGGAAGAGATTCAAACCATAAAGGGCGGATTGGAAGGATTGGTTATAGGTAAGGTACTTACCTCTGTTCACCATCCAAATTCTGACCATCTGAACCTGACAACTGTTGACATAGGCAATGGCGGAGAACCACTGAGGATTGTTTGTGGTGCACCCAACGTGGCAGCAGGTCAAAAAGTGGTTGTTGCTACAGTAGGTACTAAGCTTTATTTCGACGAAGATGAGATCACAATAAAACGCACCAAAATACGCGGAGAAGAATCATTCGGGATGATTTGTGCCGAAGATGAAATAGGGATAGGCACATCACATGACGGAATTATTGTCTTGCCAGACGAAGTTTTGGAGGGTACACCAGCCAGTGAGTATTACAACGTTAAAAGCGATTACGTGCTGGAGATAGATATCACTCCCAACCGCGTTGATGCAGCATCGCATTTTGGTGTAGCCAGAGACCTCGCTGCATGGCTCAAACATGCAGGAAAACCATACAAGCTTACAAAACCATCTGTTGAGGAATTTACCGTTGATAAAAAAGAAGGCGGCGTAGAAGTGATAGTGGAGAACAGGGAGGCCTGTCCCAGGTACTCAGGGCTGACAATACACGGTGTAACAGTGAAGGAGAGTCCGGGGTGGCTTAAGAACAAACTTCAGCTTATCGGGCTCCGTCCAATCAACAATATTGTGGATATCACCAACTTTGTAATGTATGAGACGGGGCACCCAATGCATGCTTTCGATGTGTCATACATAAAAGGTAATGAGGTGGTGGTACGCACTTTGCCCGAAAAAACCAGATTTGTAACACTTGACGGACAGGAACATGAACTGAATGAAAAAGACCTTATGATCTGTAATGCTGAAGAGGGTATGTGTATTGCCGGGGTTTTCGGGGGGCTTGTTTCAGGTGTAACAGAGGAGACAAAAGATATTTTTCTGGAGTCTGCCTGTTTCCACCCCACATGGGTGAGGAAAACGGCCCGCCGCCACGGACTTAACACTGATTCTTCGTTCCGATTTGAAAGGGGTACCGATCCCAACAATACTGTGTATGTGTTGAAACGTGCAGCAATGCTTGTAAAGGAGCTGGCTGGTGGCGAGATTGAAGGTGAGATAAGAGATATCTATCCTGACCCTGTGGAAAAGCCACGGGTGGTATTGCCATACAAAAAAATATATTCCCTTACAGGAAAAGAGATTCCCGAAGAGACCATAAAAAAAATTCTTCACAGCCTGGAGATTGAAATTGAAGATGAAACGGAGATTGAACTCACGCTGCGTATTCCTACTTACAGGGTTGATGTTACACGAGATGTGGATGTGATTGAAGATATTCTCCGTATTTACGGATATAATAACGTGGAGATAAGCGATTCGCTGCAATCGAGCTTATCGAACCAGACACCTGCTGACCGCAAGCATAAGTTGCAGACACTATTATCCGAACAGCTTTCGGCTAACGGTTTCAATGAGATAATGAACAATTCGCTCACAAAGAAAAACTATTACGAAAAGCTTGAGAGCTTTCCGGCAAACAACTGTGTAGCGCTGCTGAACCCACTTAGTAACGATCTGGGCGTAATGCGGCAGACACTTCTTTTTGGGGGACTTGAAAGCATCGCCTATAACCGTAACCGTAAATATGGCGATATACGTTTTTACGAATTCGGCAACTGCTATTTCTTTGATAAAACAAAAAAGAGAGAAGGCGAAATACTCGCAGAGTATTCCGAGGAGACACATCTGGGATTATGGATTTGCGGCATGCGCAACCATAAAAACTGGGCTGCGGCCGAAGAACGGAGTTCTGTTTTTGAACTGAAGGCGCATCTTGAAAATATTTTGAAGCGACTGGGGGTCAATTTAAATAAGGTGCAGTATGAACCGCTGCAGAACGATATTTTCTCCACTGGAATGGGCATAAAGACGAAGAAACAACAAATTGGCAGCTTTGGAATTGTTTCGCCGGCTATTTTGAAAACGTTTGATATAGAGACCGGTCTGTTTTTTGCGGAGATGAACTGGGATATGCTGATAAAAGAGACAGAAAAACAGTCGGTAAGTTTTTCGGAGATTCCCAGATTTCCAGCTGTAAGCAGGGATCTTGCACTGTTGATCGATAAAAACATAACCTTTGCCCAGATACGACAGATAGCTCTTGACTCAGAGAAAAAGCTGCTGAAACAGGTTTCACTTTTCGATGTATACGAAGGTAAAAACCTGCCTGAGGGCAAAAAGTCTTATGCGGTGAACTTTCTGCTACAAGACAAAGAAAAGACGCTCAACGACAAACAGATTGATTCGGTGATGCAGAAGATCCGGCAGAATCTTGAAAAAGAGCTGGGCGCACAACTAAGGTAACCGATTAATTTGTTACCGGTTATAACATGTATCAAAAAACAAGCCAAATTATATATTATGGGAAGAGCATTTGAATATCGCAAAGCACGAAAATTTAAACGCTGGGGAAACATGGCCCGCGTTTTCACAAAGCTGGGGAAAGAGATTACCATAGCCACTAAGTCGGGAGGCCCCGATCCAGCCACAAATCCACGTTTGAGGGTACTTATACAGCAGGCAAAAAAAGAGAATATGCCGAAAGAAAATGTGGAACGAGCAATAAAGAAAGCGACAGACAAAGAAGCATCAGACTACAAAGAGGTTGTTTATGAAGGATATGGGCCTCACGGAATTGCAATAGTAGTGGAAACCGCCACAGACAACCCTACGCGCACCGTGGCAAATGTCAGGAGTTATTTCAACAAGCATGGCGGATCGCTAGGTATTACCGGTAGCCTTGAATTTATGTTCGATCATAAATGTGTGTTCAAAATTGCGGAGAAAGAAGGTGTCGCTCTTGAGGATCTTGAGCTGGAGCTAATAGACTACGGTGTTGATGAAGTGGAAGTTGACGAAGAAGATATCATCCTGTATGGTGACTTTAAATCTTATGCCGAAATTCAGTCATACCTCGAAGAGAATGGCTTTGAGATCCACTCTGCCGAGTTTGAGCGCATACCGCACGATACAAAAATCCTCGATGAAGAACAACGGGGGCAGATTGAAAAATTACTCGAAAAATTTGAAGAGGATGAGGACGTGCAAAATGTTTTCCACAACATGGAAGAGAGCGGTGAAGGTGAAGAGGAGTAAACCGGCAAAGAAATATTATGTTTGTACCGTCAATTTTTGAAATCTAAATTCTATGAAACTAATACTTTTTTCGTAATCTTACCGTTATTGCTTTGCTTTTTTTCTTTTTCTGGGCTGTAATTCTTATATTTGTTTATACACACAAGAAGAACTGTAGATTTCGATGCAGGCGTCACAGGAAGAAGCGTCATCTGATTGATAACTGATTCAAAATACCAGTCAGAATAGATGTCTTGTTGTTGCTCTGAAAAGAGGATCGTTAATAACGGTCTCCTTGGATAATTGGCCTGTACTAATTGTATTTTATAGTGGCATTGCAGGGAATCTATAAGATTGATTTTATATGAAGAACTTAGATTACGGGATAATAGGGAATTGCCGTACCGCAGCATTGGTTTCTAAAGGGGGGAGCATCGATTGGTTGTGTTTGCCCGATTTCGACTCTCCTTCCATTTTTGCAAAGTTGCTTGATAAAGAAAAGGGTGGCAGCTTCCATTTCGAGGTTTCGGATGAGTACTCAATAAGGCAAGAGTATCACGGCAACACCAATATTCTCCTTACAAGGTTTGAGTCGCCGGAAAACGGATTCATAGTTTTTGACTATATGCCCCGCTACAGAACATCTGAACTGCGTCATTACATGCCGCCTGAGATTCACAGGTATATTCGCGTAATAAAGGGAAAACCTGTGGTAAGGGTAATTTACGACCCGAAAATCAATTATGCCCGCGAGGAGGTGAAGCACGAAATTTCAGGGAACTACATCAAGACCTATTCTGCAGAAGACTCTGAAGATAAGATATACCTTTATTCCAGCATGGATTTCGAAAAAGTGCTCAACCGAGAGGAGATAGAGCTTACGGAACACCATTTTTTCCTGTTGTCATATAACCAGAAGCTTATTACGGTAGATACCAACCGTATCCTCCTGGAATATGAGCGTACGAAAGTTTATTGGTTTAATTTTGTGAATCGTTCCAGAGATTATCTGCAATATGATGCGATGATTAAGCGCAGCCTACTGGTATTAAAGCTTTTATCATATCAGAGCTCGGGAGCAATGCTGGCTGCAGTAACCACAAGCCTGCCGGAGAGCATCGGTGAAACACGGAACTGGGATTACCGGTTTTGCTGGCTCCGCGATGCATCCATGTCTATAGATACCTTGCTCTTTATGAAGCAGAAGACCGCGGCGGAGCGTTTTATCGGCTTTGTGAAGCATATTATGAAGTCACGTGAAGAGAAAATTCAGATCATGTATGGCATTCGGGGCGAAAGAGAGCTGACTGAGGAGACACTGGATCATTTGAGTGGTTATGAAAACTCCCGCCCGGTACGTATTGGAAATGCCGCTTATTATCAGGAACAGAACGACTCTATAGGCTATCTGCTAGATGTGATATATAAATACTACCTCTATTTCCCGGGTACTCTTGATGAAGTGGAAGAGATATGGGAGATAATAAAGAACCTTGTCCGGTCGGTAATGGCCTCCTGGCGCAAGCCGGACAGAAGTATTTGGGAGTTCCGTACCAGGGAGAAACATTTTGTGTTTTCAAAAGTGATGAGCTGGGTGGCTTTAGATAGAGCTTCTCTTATTGCCAACCTTCTGCAGAGAGACAGCTATGCTGCGAAATGGCGCCACGAGGCCGATCTGATTAAGTCCGAAGTACATGAAAAAGGGTGGAACCAAGAACTGCAATGTTTCACCCAGGCTTATGATAACACCGATTACGACTCATCTTTACTCCTGATGCAGTTCTACGATTTTATTGAACCAGGAAACGAACGTTACGTGAAAACAGTAAAGGCAATCAAGGAGAACCTCTATCACGAGGGGCTGATGTACCGCTATAAGTCTGAGGATGATTTCGGACTGCCTTCCTCCTCTTTCACCATATGCACCTTTTGGCTGATAGAAGCACTTTTTATGATTGGTGAAAAGAAAGAGGCACGTGCAATTTTTGAGAAAATGATATCATACTCCAATCATGTGGGGCTCTACAGTGAAGATCTGGATTTTAAGACCAAGCGGCAGCTGGGTAATTTTCCACAGGCTTATTCCCACCTGGCATTTATCAATACGGCAGTGCTATTTTCCGAAGAAAAACAGCTTTCCAAATTTATCCGTCCCTAAAACCTGTGGCAGGAGGATGGATGGCAGGGTTACCGGGGGAGAGTTTGTGTTTCTGCAAACCTCTTTCTTTACTGATTGCCCTGTTTCCTCCGGATGTTTGTGTTCGGTAGGGCAGTCCCGAAAGTGTTGATCTTCGCAAATGAGCCGGGATAGTTTGTATTGATAAAGTCAATCAGCTTCTCCCGTACCGAGACCCGCAGGTCCCAGTTGCGGGAGGAGTCGGCACTGCTCACCAGCACCCGCAGTTGCTTATACCACTCCCTGCTGTCGGTCACCTGTATGTTCTGCACCCGTCCGTCCCAGTTGGGATCCCCTTGCACAATGCGGGTCAGCTCCTCGCGCAACGGTTCCAGTGGCAGGTCGTAGGAGACAGGGAGAAAGAGGGTGCCCAGTATTTGCGAGCTGCTGCGTGTCCAGTTCTGTATCGGGTTGTTGAGAAAGTAGTCGATGGGCACGATCAGCCGTCGCTCATCCCATATCTTCACCACTGCATAGGTGATATGTATCTCTTCGATGCGTCCCCACTCCCCCTCGATCACCACCACGTCATCCAGCCGTATGGGTTGGGTGAAGGCGATCTGTATGCCTGAGAAGATCTGACCGAAGCTGCGTTGTGCGGCAAAACCGATGATAATCCCTGCCACGCCGGCCGATGCCAGCAGGCTCATCCCCAGCTGGCGCACCTGCTCAATGGTCATCAGTGCGATGGCCGTGAAGATGAAAATGATGGCAATCACTGTGATGCGCTCGATCATGCTCATCTGCGTGAGCCGTTTCCTAGCTTCCAGGTTGTCGGGATTTTGGATGTCGAGCTGTTTTTGCCAGTGGTGGAAGAGCGCCCTGACCACCTGTACCACGATCCAGCCGACAGTGAGGATCAGCATGATCTGGCTGATCTTGCGCAATACACCGTAGACCTGTTTATCTTCACTGAGCAGGCCGCTGAACAGGTTGAGCAGCAGGGCGAAGATAAACCAGATGCCTGGCAGGGTGAAGAGCCGCACCATGAAATCGTCTATCCGGCTTCTGCTTTTGCGGGCTCGACTGCGCCACCGCCTGATGATTTGACGGTATACGGCTGTGAGAATGCCGAACAGTGCCAGGAACAGCAGCGCAATAAAGGGGTGTCGGAGGGGGTTCTCCGGTGAAAGAAGATGATCGATAAATGTCATTTTTCTCGGATTTTATTGGATTAGTTTGATGAGGAAAGGAATAACAGACGATTGTAGTGGGATGCGGTACTTGGCTGCCGGAGAGAAGTTGCCTACCTTAATGCTGATGCCGCTCGGTGGCAGTGCCCGGAACATATCCTCATCGGTAGTGTCATCGCCTATAGCCATTATAAAATCGTAGCTGTCCTGTTCCAGCCTGCGAACTACTTCACTCCCCTTGTTGAAATCAGGTGGCTTTACCTCAACTACTTTGTTACCAGGCACTATCTGCAGGTTCAATCTTGTACAGGGTCCCATAAGGGCGTTGATTAGCTGCTGGGCACGAAGTTCGGCAAGCCATATGTCAACATTGCGGTAGTGCCACACAAGGGCTGCATCTTTCTCCTCCATATATGATCTTGGAGTCTTTTCAATTGTGTGCCGTATGATATCAATTATCTCATCATCCCAAATCACTTTTTCAAGCAAGTTGTTGTGCCACTTTCCGTTTTCTTTATAGAACATGCCGTGTTCAGCAGCAAAATCGAGATGCGATAGCTTAAACCAGTTGTCGAGAACCCTCCTGTTTCTGCCACTGTTTATTACCACCTTGTTCTTTCTGTCGGCAGTCATCTTACTTAATAGATCTATTAGCATGGACGAAGGTTGGGCATCATCGGGGTTTTTTACGAATGGAGCGAGTGTGCCATCGTAATCTAGAAGTATTAAACGGGAAGATGCGTCATCATAAGCGCTCTTTATCTGGTTGAGTTGCCTTTTCCCTACTATCTTCTGCAAAATCTCTCTGTTCTGTGTTTTGATAGACCGCAGCTCTTTAACAAAGTCGTTTGCCCATTTTTTTACCGTCTCTGTTGAGATACGTTTTTGCATATTTTGCAGCCTGTCTATTTTCTCATTTTCAGGCATACTCAAAGCCTCCAAGATGGCCTCCTCAATCTCAACCGTGTCATTGGGATTTATTGTTATAGCATCCTGCAGCTCAATGGAGGCGCCTGCCATTTCACTGAGAATGAGTACTCCAGCCTTCTCGCGTTTGGTAGCAAGGTACTCCTTTGCTACAAGGTTCATTCCGTCGCGAAGCGGTGTAACTAGGGCAATCCCTGCAATATCATACATTGCAATAAGCTCTTCAAACGAAAAGCTGCGGTAAAAGTAGTATATGGGAGTCCAACCCAGCCTTGAGTATTTGCCGTTTATCTCACCAATAGCCTGATCTATCTTTGTCTTCAGGTCTGCATATATATCAACAGTGTCGCGGGAAGGGACCACTATCATTGTTAGTGACACCTTTTCGTGGAATTCGGGATGGTGTTGCAAGAACTTGGAAAACCCCTGAAGACGGTGCAGAATGCCCTTACTGTAATCCAGCCGGTCAACTGAAAGAATTACGGTATTGTTGCCTAACTCCTTCCTTAACATCTCCGATTTCTCCTTTACCTCAGGCAGTGTGGGTGCATTGTGGTACTGTTCATAATTTATGCCCATGGGGAAAGCATCAACGTGAACAATCCTGTCTTGCAGGTTTATTTCATCGAGGTTGCAATTCAGATCGAGTACCCGGTAAATGGCGCTGATAAAATGTCTCATGTACTCATGTGTATGGAAACCTATAAGGTCGGCGCCCAGTAAACCTTCCAGTACCTCTTCACGTTCAGGGAGAACCCTGAAAAGCTCGTATGATGGAAACGGAATATGGTGGAAGTAACCGATGCTGGCTTTTGGCTTTTCGTCTCGAATCATTTTAGGCAAAAGCATCAACTGGTAATCCTGTACCCAGATTATATCATCTTTTTCGATGAATGGCATTACCTCGCTACAGAACAGAGCATTCACTTCGCGATATGTCTCCCAGTACTCCCCTCTGTATTCAATAAACGAGAAAAAGTAATGACACAGCGGCCATATTGTGCCGTTGCTGTAACCTTCATAATAGTTTTCTATTTGTTCGGAAGATAAAAAAACAGGATGGAAGTTTAGTTCATGCAATTTTTCCCTTATCTCCAGCTTCTCATTTTCATCTTCAGTATGAATCCCAGGCCAGCCAACCCAGTATAATTCCGACTCTGTCTCAAGTGAACCGAGGCCGGTAGCCAAACCTCCCTCACTTCTGGTAATACAGAATTCTTTCTCTTTTCTCTCAATTTTAACCGGTAGTCTGTTGGCAATGATTATTATTTTCATTTATTATTTTTTTATGGACATTCCTTTTTAAGTGAAATAAACACTGTATTCAATTTTATAATTGATATGTTTAAAAGGAACTGTCTGCTGACGTAACATATACCTATAACGTCATAATCAAATGAAAGATTAGTGTTTAATATATTTTCACAATTGCTGTTTTGCCAAATTTGATGTTAGTGAACAAAAAGAGGTTATCGTTTGTAGCTTCCACTTTTTTGTAGTAATTTCGTGGTCTCAAAGAGTCTGTACAGGGAATTTCTTAACTAAAATTTCAAATTTTTAGCAATCATATAATTATTATGGCAAAACAAAAAAACTATTTAACCTGCGACGGTAATCAGGCAGCAGCGCACATCGCCTATATGTTTAGCGAGGTGGCCGCTATCTACCCGATCACACCATCATCAACGATGGCTGAATATGTGGATGAGTGGGCGGCTGCAGGAAGAAAGAACATCTTCGGACAACCTGTACTGGTGCAGGAGATGCAGTCGGAAGCCGGTGCTGCCGGTGCCATGCACGGCTCGCTTCAGGCAGGGGCACTTACTTCAACATTTACAGCATCACAAGGATTGTTGCTGATGCTGCCCAATATGTATAAAATGGCGGGCGAATTGCTACCGGGGGTATTTCACGTGTCGGCACGGGCACTCGCATCACATGCATTGTCAATTTTTGGCGATCAACAGGACGTGATGGCTGCAAGGCCTACGGGTGTTGCCCTTTTTGCAACAGGGTCGGTACAGGAGGTAATGGATCTAGCTGCAGTAGCACATCTGGCAGCTATTGAATCCAGGGTTCCATTTATGCATTTCTTCGACGGATTCCGTACATCACACGAAATCCAGAAGATAGAGGCATTATCAAACGATGATCTGGCTCCGCTTATCAACATGGATGCATTGAAGGCTTTCCGTGACAGGGCTTTGAATCCTGACAATCCTGTTACAAGAGGAACGGCTCAGAACGATGATATCTATTTCCAGGCACGTGAAGCTTCCAACCCCTTTTATGATGCCGTTCCTGAGGTGGTTGAAAAATATCTTGAGAAACTGGCTGGCGTGACTGGCCGTAAATATGGTTTGTTCAACTATTACGGAGATCCGAAGGCCGAAAGAGTAATTATTGCTATGGGGTCGGTAACCGAAACCATACGTGAGGTTGTAGATCACCTGAATGCCAACGGTGAAAAAGTGGGAATGGTGGCTGTTCATCTCTATCGTCCTTTCAAGGCTGATGCTTTCCTGTCGGTTATTCCTGAAACGGTTAAACGGATTGGAGTACTGGATAAGACCAAAGAACCGGGTGCTCCCGGACAACCTCTCTACCTCGATGTGAAAGACAGTTTTTATGGCAAAGAGAATGCTCCTGAGATTGTTGGAGGTATTTATGGGCTCTCTTCTAAAGACACCACTCCGTCACAGATTATCTCGGTATTCGAAAACCTTTCAATGAAGCTGCCGAAAAATGATTTCACTATCGGTATCGTGGATGATGTTACATTCAAGTCACTCCCTGTTAAAGAGGAGGTGTCTATGGATGAGACAACCTACGAAGCCAAATTCTACGGGCTGGGATCAGACGGTACGGTCGGGGCCAACAAAAACTCAATAAAGATTATCGGAGATAATACAGATAAATATGTGCAGGCATATTTCGCCTACGATTCCAAAAAATCCGGTGGATTCACCTGCTCACACCTTCGATTCGGCGATAACCCAATACGTTCAACCTATCTGGTAAATACGCCCAACTTTGTAGCATGTCACGTTCCGGCATACCTGCACCTGTATGATGTGACCGCAGGACTTAAGAAAAATGGAACATTCCTGCTTAACTCACTGTGGACTAAGGAAGAGGTGCCCAATCACTTGCCTGATAATGTGAAAAAGTATTTTGCTAAAAATAACATCAGGCTATATATTATCAACGCTACTGAAATTGCTGAGGAGATTGGACTGGGCAATCGTACAAACACCATACTGCAATCTGCATTCTTTAAGATATCCAATGTAATACCTTACGACCAGGCTGTTGATCAGATGAAGAAATTCATAGTGAAGTCATACGGCCGGAAGGGTGAGGATGTGGTGAAGATGAACTACTCAGCCGTCGATCGCGGAGGCGATGTGGAAGAGGTAGAAATACCAAAAGAATGGGCCGATATTCAGGTTGTTGCAGAAACGCCGGATGATGCACCGGAATTCATCAGGAAAGTGGTGCGCACGGTAAATGCTCAGCGAGGCTACAGCCTTCCCGTATCTGCTTTCAGTGGTCGTGAAGACGGTACATGGGAACAGGGTACAACCAAATATGAAAAGCGCGGCGTTGCCGTGAATGTACCAGTTTGGAAGCCCGAATCATGTATTCAGTGTAACCAGTGTGCATATGTATGCCCGCACGCAACTATTCGCCCGTTTGTCCTGGATGAGGATGAGCAGAAAGGTTTGGACGAAGATGTGGATATTCTTAAGGCACAGGGTAAACAGTTTGCAGGAATGGGATTCCGTGTCCAGGTGGACGTGCTCGACTGTCTGGGCTGCGGCAACTGCGCTGATGTATGTCCCGGTAAAAAGGGAGAGAAAGCTCTCGAGATGGTGCCCATTTTAACGCAATATGAGAACCAGAAAAACTGGGATTATATGGTTAATAACGTTTCCAGTAAAGCACACTTGGTTGACGTTAAGCTTAACGTGAAAAACTCGCAGTTCGCGAAGCCTCTGTTTGAATTCTCAGGCGCATGCTCTGGTTGCGGTGAAACACCCTATATAAAGCTGATTACACAGCTTTACGGCGATAGAATGATGATCGCCAATGCTACCGGCTGTTCGTCTATATATGGAGCATCGGCTCCTGCTACGCCTTACACCAAAAATGAAGAAGGTAAAGGGCCGGCATGGGCAAACTCACTTTTTGAAGATAATGCAGAGTTCGGTTACGGGTTTGTGATTGCTCACACAAGTATGCGTAATCATATCCAGGACCTTATGCAGAAAGCACTACAGTCTGATGCATTCACGGATGAGCAGAAGGGTTTGTTCGGTCGGTGGATTGAATTTAAAAATGATACAGATGAATCGAAAAAAGTGTCAGAAGAGATAAAGGCATCACTGTCTGGTTCTACTGAAAAGATTGCTCTAGAGATACTCTCTCTTGAAAAGTATCTTGCCAAAAAATCCATCTGGGTGTTTGGAGGCGACGGATGGGCATACGACATAGGTTTCGGCGGACTCGACCATGTGCTGGCAAGCGGACAGGATATCAACGTGCTTGTGCTTGATACCGAGGTATATTCCAATACCGGGGGACAGTCGTCAAAGTCCACGCCCATTGCGGCAGTGGCTAAGTTTGCTGCAGCAGGAAAGCGTATCCGCAAGAAAGATCTCGGCATGATTGCAACTACTTACGGATATGTATATGTAGCGCAGGTAGCTATGGGAGCCAACCAGTCGCAAACACTGAAAGCTTTTAAAGAGGCAGAGTCGTACAACGGCCCTTCAATCGTTATTGCCTATTCACCCTGTATCAGTCATGGGTTGAGAAGGGGTATGGGATTTTCTCAGGCCGAACAGAAAGCTGCTGTTGAATGTGGTTACTGGCATCTGTGGCGATATGATCCCCGTCTGGAAAAAGAGGGTAAGAACCCGTTCCAGCTCGACAGCAAGGAGCCTGACTGGAGCAAATTCAAAGACTTCCTTATGGGCGAAGTGCGATATACGCAGTTGACAAAATCTTTCCCACAGCAAGCAGGAGAGTTGTTCGATGCCGCAAAAGAAAATGCACAGTGGCGCTATCGCTCTTATAAACGTATGGCTGCAGCATCTTTCGCAGATACTACCGCAGGAAGTGAAGCGGAAGAAGAACCGGCAGGTGGAGAAAATTAAAAATCAATTGTTTTTATATTTTTTTTGAGGGTGCCACATTATGTGGTACCCTCTCTTCATTGATCCACAAAGAGGTTTCATCTCTCTATATGGTAAAATAAATAGTTGTATCTTTGTTTTTCAAAACATAGTGATCGTATGAAGATTCAAATCATTAACGGGCCAAATCTCAATCTGCTTGGGTCCCGTGAACCCAGTATATATGGCAACAAAACGTTTGACGACTTCCTCAGCGAACTGGAAGAAGAGTATCCTGAGATAGAAATTGACTATTTCCAGTCGAATATCGAAGGCGAAATTATCGATAAGATACATGAGGCAGGCTTTGTTTGCCAAGGTATTATTCTTAATGCAGGAGGCTATACACACACATCGGTGGCAATACGTGATGCTATAAAATCGGTTGTTGCGCCGGTGGTTGAAGTGCATATCTCCAATGTTTATGCACGGGAGGAGTTCCGCCACCATTCAATGCTTTCGCCCGTTTGTTTAGGGGTGATTGCCGGATTTGGAACCGATTCTTACCGGTTGGCTGTTGATGCAATTATTTTGGCAAACAATAAATAGATATAAACGTTAAATAATACATACTAAGCTTACGGCCAAAAATATGCATAAACATACTAAAATTATAGCTACCATATCCGATAAAAGGTGCGATGTGGCTTTCCTGGAACAACTATTCAAAGCCGGAATGAATGTGGTTCGGCTTAACTCGGCTCATCTTGACGAAGATGGTTTTTTAAAGATTATCCGAAACGTAAGGGAAGTATCTGAGCGGATTGCTATATTGGTCGACACAAAAGGGCCTGAGATAAGGACTACGGTGGCTGAAAATCCAATCAAACTAAAAACTGGCGATAAAATAAAAATAGTTGGAAATTCCGCCGGTGTATCTACTAACGATTCTATCTGTATAACATATAATAATATAGCCGGAGAAATGCGGGAGGGCGATGATATACTGATTGATGACGGTGAAATAGACCTTCAAGTTCTTGAGGTGAAAACCGATCATCTCCTCTGTCGAGTGATGAATGACGGTATCATCGGCAGCCGTAAAAGCGTAAATATCCCGGGTGTGAGAATTAACCTGCCGGCCATTACTGATAGGGACAGGAAATTTATTGCACTGGCAGAGAAGCACGAGGTGGACTTTATTGCACACTCTTTTGTCAGAAACAGGGAGGATGTGCTGGCAGTGCAGGATATACTTGATGAGCTGAAGAGCCCTATCAAGATCATAGCCAAGATAGAGAATCAGGAGGGTGTGGATAACGCCGACGAGATATTGGAGGTTGCCTATGGTATCATGGTGGCTCGCGGCGATCTGGGTATAGAGGTGGCACAGGAGAAGATTCCAGGCATTCAGCGTGTACTTATCAGACAAGCTATTCACCACAAGAAGCCGGTGATAGTAGCAACGCAGATGTTGCACTCTATGATTGATCACCCGCGTCCCACACGTGCCGAGATAACAGATATAGCAAACGCCATATACTATCGTACCGATGCAGTGATGCTCAGCGGAGAGACCGCTTACGGGAAATATCCTGTTGAAGCTGTCAGTACTATGGCGAAAACGGCATATGAAGCGGAGTTGACAAAACTGGAGGAAAACGATATACGTGTCCCATACAATACTGATGACGACCGTGAAGTGACTGAATTCCTGGCAAAACAGGCAGTGAAATCTTCAGCTCGGCTTAATGTTAAAGCTATTGTAACTGACAGCCATACTGGCAGAACAGCCAGAGTGCTGGCCGCCTTCCGTGGAAGAAGTCCCATCTATGCCATTGCCACAAGTAAAAGGCTTGCACGTGAGCTGGCACTGTCATATGGCATTTGGGCAGAGTACCAGCAGGGTAAAGGAGACGGTAATACCAAAGAGAGCCGTAGAGCCTATTTTACTGATGCTATCCGTAAGCTGATAGATAAGAAAATGATAGAATCAAAAGACCGGGTTGCTTACCTGGGAGGTAGTTTCGGCGAAACAGGCGGTACAACATATCTTGAGATAAGCGAGGCTTGGAAAATTCTGGAAGCGAAAGAGAAATATATTTTGCCTGACTATACAATGTGATGATTCTATTGTGCAATGAACGTCAACATAAAGACAAAGGGTTACAATGAATAACAAGTTAGAGGAATATATTCTATCCCATATAGATGCAGAACCGGACCTGCTTAAAAATATCGACCGCGACACGCATGTGAAGATGCTGCAGACGAATATGAACGCCGGGCATTTGCAGGGGAGGCTATTGAAAATGATTACTCAGATGATCCAGCCGCAGCGGATCCTCGAAATCGGGACCTTTGTCGGGTACTCGGCATTGTGCTTTGCCGAGGGGCTTGGTGAGATAGGTGAACTGCATACCATCGAAATAGATGACGAACTGGAGGACTATATCCGTCAGAATTTTGCACTTTCAGAGCACGGTCACAAGATAAAGCTCTACATTGGCGATGCCATGGTGATAATTCCCGGCTTCGAAGATGAAAGCTTCGATATGGCTTTTATTGATGCTGATAAGAAACTATATTGGGACTATTTTGAGGCAATTGTTCCAAAAATCAGAAAGGGTGGTTTTATCCTTGCTGATAACACGCTATGGTACGGTAAAGTGGTGGAAAAAGTGAAAAGCAACGATTGGTCGACCAAAGGTGTTTTGAACTTTAATGAAAGGCTTTCATCAGACCAGAGAGTAGAGAAAGTGATTTTGCCTGTCCGCGACGGGCTAACACTCATAAGAAAAAAATAGAAGAATATGGACTCAAACAGACAACAGAAGGTAAATCGACTTATACAGAAAGAACTCAGTGAAATATTTTTAGTCGAAACCAGGAAGATGAACGGCGTATTGATCTCGGTGACAACCGTTCGCGTATCGCCCGATTTGGGGCTAGCACATATCTATTTAAGTGTTTTCCCGTCAGAAAGGGCTAAGGAACTGGTTACAAATATCGGTGATAATGTGAAATCTGTCCGCTATGAATTAGGTAAGCGTTTGAGAAATCAGCTTCGGGTCATTCCTGAACTGATGTTTCATGTGGACGATTCACTCGATTATATAGAGAATATCGATAGATTGTTGAAAGACCTGTAAAAAAACTATCTCCGTTGAACATATCATTTTACATAGCACGCAGGTATCTCTTTTCCAAGAAGTCGCATAACGCCATCAACGTTATTTCCTTTATATCGGTGTGCGGTATTGCCATAGCCACTATGGCTATGGTATGTGTGCTCTCGGTTTTCAACGGTTTTGGAGGAATAGTGGAGGGTATGTTCAACGCATTTGATCCCGATCTGAAGATCACTGTAAAGGAGGGAAAGGTTTTTGACTGGCATACAACTAAGTTTAGTAAAGCCCTTGAAATAAAAGGGGTGAGGACAGTATCAGAGTCTCTGGAAGAGAATGCGCTTTTTGTTTTCGAAGGGCGGCAAGTGCCCGTACTTGTGAAAGGGGTTTCGGAAGACTTTAAACTGATGGCCGGCATGGAGAAACTCATAGTGGACGGCTCATTTAAGCTTCGTGAGGATGTGGTGGATTACGCTACGTTGGGAGCTGGGCTGGCTGTGACGTTAGGTGCCCGCCCTGGTTTTATCAACCCCATAGAGATCTATTCTCCAAAGCGCAATGTAAGGGTGAATCTGGCAAATCCTACTGCAGCATTCACCTCCGGGTATGCGCAGATAGGCGGCGTTTTCAGCCTTAACTCACCGGAATATGATGAACAGATGGCCATCATTCCTATTGAGCTTGCACGAACCCTTTTCGACTACGAAAACGAGGTGACATCACTCGAAGTGAATCTTCTTCCCAACACCCAGGTGAAAAGAATAAAGCGGGAGATAGAACATATACTGGGAGATGACTTTCTTGTTGAGGATCGATTTGAGCAACAGAAAGAGTCGTACAGAATGCTGCAAATAGAGAAATGGGTAACATTCCTTATTCTGGCATTTATCTTGCTCATAGCTGTGTTTAACGTGGTAGGCTCTTTGTCTATGCTTATCGTAGAGAAACTCGAAGATATCAGAAGCCTCAGGAATATGGGGGCCTCCGACAGGATGATTTCCCGCATCTTTTTGTATGAAGGGTGGCTCATTACTTTTATCGGGATTGTTGCAGGTATTGTGACTGGTTTGATTTTATGCCTGTTGCAACAGCACTTCGGCCTGCTGCGACTGAGTGATATACCCGGTGCTTACATTATAGATGCCTATCCTGTGATTGTACAACCTGCCGATATATTGGTTGTTTTTACTGTTGTAGGTGCTATAGGATTGCTGACAGTGCTTTATCCGGTAAACAGCTTGAAAGATAAACTCAATTCAAATTCAAATTAAAAAAATCATTTATATGAAGATAGCCATTGTAGGAACAGGTTATGTGGGGCTGGTCTCTGGAGCTTGTTTTGCAGAGATGGGTGTTGATGTTACTTGTGTAGATATTGACAGTGCAAAGATTGAAGGGCTTAAAAAGGGATCTATACCCATCTACGAGCCAGGATTGAGAAGTATTGTAATACGAAATTACGAGGCCGAGCGACTTCATTTCACTACCGATCTTCCTTCGGTGCTGAACGATATGCAGATTGTTTTTATTGCCGTAGGTACTCCCTCAGATGAAGACGGGAATGCCGACCTTTCATATGTGATGACTGTAGCAAACACCATTGCTGATAATATGGTTAAACCGTTGCTGATTGTCACCAAAAGTACTGTTCCCGTAGGAACTTCTCATCGTGTAAGCGATCTGGTGAGGAAGCGGCTTGATGAACGCGGGCTGAAGGATTTGAAGTTTCATGTGGCCTCCAATCCCGAATTTCTGAAAGAGGGCGCTGCTGTGAACGATTTTATGAGCCCCGACAGGGTTATCGTGGGCGTTGAGAGCGAAGAGGCGAAGGAGTTGATGACCAGGCTGTATCGACCTTTCCTGTTGAACAACTTCCGTGTTATCTTTATGGATATTCTCTCGTCGGAGATGACCAAATATGCCTCCAACGCAATGCTCGCAACACGAATCAGCTTTATGAATGATATTGCGAACCTGTGTGAACGGGTAGGGGCCGATGTGAACATGGTGCGCCGCGGTATGGGAAGCGATTCCCGCATAGGCAGAAGCTTTCTTTATCCCGGCTGTGGTTACGGGGGAAGTTGTTTTCCCAAGGATATACGCGCAATCATCAAGGTGGCAGAAGATGCGGGATATGAAATGGGTGTACTGAAAGCCGTAGAAGCGGTGAATAACAGGCAAAAAAATATTCTGTTTGAGAAGTTCAGACTTCACTACAATGGCGATATGAAGGGGAAAACTGTTGCAGTATGGGGATTATCATTCAAACCCGAAACCGATGATATGCGCGATGCTCCATCGCTCACACTCATAAGGAGCCTGATTGATGCAGGTGTGTTTGTACGTGCCTACGACCCTGCTGCTATGCAGGAGGCACGTCAATATCTTAACGAATCGGTCTATTACGCCACGGATATATACGATGCTGCCAACGGAACAGATGCGCTGATTGTGCCCACCGAATGGAAAGAGTTTCGCATGCCCAACTGGGATATACTGAAGAAAATCATGAACAACCATGTCGTGATAGACGGTAGAAACATCTACAACAGAGAGGAGCTCTCTTCCTTCGGATTTATTTACAGTGGTATAGGGCAGAAATAAGTCAACAAAAACACTAAATACCCTGGATTTTGATATAAATTACCCCGATGTGGAAGCCTGTAGAAAAAAACTCAAAGAACTAAGGGGCCAAATGGGAAGGATACAAGCGATATCAATCCATATGGAAAATGGACAATAAATTGCGCGACGTTATGGGCAAACGCGACGATGAGTACAAGCTTGAAGTGTCCAGTGAGTTGGACAACGCGTTCTTTTCCACCGTAATATCCCTTGAGGACTGAGATAAACTGTTAAAAAGCGGCCGCTGGAGTCAAAAAAGGCCAAAGGGGGGCATAGGCTATTGATAGCTGCTGTAAACTATACCCTCTATTTCAAGTCAAAAATTTTTAATAGGAACAGATGCGGATAATCATATTATGAAAAATAACTGTAAACATCAAATTCTTCCGTGTTATATGAGAATGCAAACATTCCCTTTTTTGATGCTGCTGTTTTTTATTGTATCATTTCAACTTACTGCACAACATTATACGATCAGCGGCTATGTTACAGACGGAGAAAACGGGGAGTCGCTGATTTCTTCATCCATTTTCGAAATCGGTTCGTCCAAAGGAACGGTAACGAATAATTTCGGTTACTATTCGCTAACGATTCCCGCAGGGCAAATATCGCTCAAGTATTCTTATGTAGGCTATAGTACATCGGAACAAACGTTTTATTTGCAGTCCGATACGGCGTTGAACATTCGCCTCTTCCAAGATGCTGTTTTGCAGGAGGTTACAGTTACCGGTGATTTCTCGAGAATGGGAGTCAAGAGTTCACAAATGAGTGCTATTGAAATTCCTGTCAACCAGATAAAAAATGTTCCTACCTTATTCGGTGAGAATGACCTTATCAAGGCGTTGCAACTATTGCCCGGAATACAGTCAGGGACAGAAGGCTCAGCCGGATTGTATGTACGCGGAGGTGGACCGGACGAAAACCTCCTTTTGCTGGATGGTGTCCCGATATATAATGTGAATCATATGTTCGGTTTCTTTTCAGTGTTCAATAGTGATGCTATCAAGAATTTAACCCTGTATAAGGGTAGTTTCCCGGCACGGTTTGGCGGCCGCCTCTCTTCGGTGGTAGATGTGCGTATGAAGGATGGCGACGACAGGAAGATACATGGAACAGCAAGCATTGGGCTGATCGCTTCAAAAATTCAACTGGAAGGCCCTATCATCCAGGAAAAGACGACATTAAACATGTCGTTACGACGTACCTATCTGGATATTATTGCGAAGCCTCTCATTAAAGAACTAGGTGATGATGGTGCGAATGCAGGATATTACTTTTATGATGTAAACACTAAATTAACGCATAAAATATCGGATAAGGATAAACTGTATTTAAGCGCCTATATCGGTGATGATGCCATATATAATAAAATGGATGATGGTCGCACATATGGAAATAATTTTATGACAAAGGATTACTCCAGACTGGACTGGAATTGGGGTAATGCTATTGCCGCACTCCGTTGGAGCCGTATCTTAAATAATAAATTATTTTTGAATACAACCGCTACATTTACACGTTATCGTTCTAATTTAAGTAACGTCTATGAAAGATTGACCTCAGATTTTACCGAACAGGAACATAGACAAACATCAGACGAATCACGAATGAATTATAGTTCTGGCATACAGGACTGGACGTTGAAAGCGGATTTCGATTTCACATCAAATGTGTATAACGATGTAAAATTTGGGGTTGGCTATGTGTATCATATATTCAGTCCTGATGTAAAATCGATAAAAATCGCCGATTCTCAACAATTCGATCAAAATATCGATACGATCATGGGCAGCCCGAAAGTATACGCACACGATGCCAGTGTATACATTGAAGACAATGTATCCATTGGAAAACGACTTAAGGCCAACCTTGGAATGCATTTTTCAATGTTCCATGTCCAAAACAAACACTATACTTCGTTACAGCCCCGTATCGGATTGAGCTTACTGCTCAAAGATAATTTTTCGGTAAAAGCGGGTTTCGCCTCCATGAGCCAGTATATTCATATGCTGTCGAGCAATGCGATCAACCTGCCGACAGATTTATGGGTTCCAAGTACCGGCAGCATCCAACCGATGAAGTCCTGGCAGTATGCTGCTGGAGTTTTCTATTCGATCGATAATATAGCAGACTTTTCCGTTGAAGGCTACTACAAGACGATGGATAACCTGCTTGAATACAAAGACGGAGCTTCATTTACGGGTGTGTCTACTGAGTGGGAAAAGAAGGTGAGTATGGGGCGAGGCTTTGCCTATGGCATTGAATTCCTTGCCCAGCGATCATTCGGCAATACAACCGGATGGTTGGGTTATACTTGGTCTAAATCCAACAGGATATTCAATAAGTCCGGTAATATCGTCAATAACGGAAAAATGTTTCCTTCCAAATATGACCGCAGGCACGACGTGAGTCTTACCGTCTCTCACAGGCTCTCTGAGAAAATAGACGTATCCGCTTCATGGGTATTTGCTACCGGGAACGCTGCTACTTTTGCCCTTCATCGGTATGCGCCTGCTGAGTCTCCGGCTAGTTTCCCAACTTATCTGAATTACAGTTATTATACAGAGTCGATTCCCCATGTTGAAGGACGAAACAATTTTCGTTACGGCAACTACCACCGGCTTGATCTTGGCGTGAATTTTCACAAAAAGACCAAACGTGGGAACCTGCGCACCTGGAATATCAGTATTTTCAATGCGTACAGCCGAATGAACCCGTTCTATGTGTATGTTTGGGATGAAACTACCGTAAATCCGGAAACAGGAGAACAGAAAACAATAAACCTCCTGAGGCAGTCTACTCTTTTTCCCATTATTCCTTCAGTAAGTTATTCCATTAAATTTTAAATGAAATGAAACGAAAAATATATCCATTGTTCATCGTAACAATATTTTTAATGTCCTGCGAAAAGGATATCGATTTCAAAGGAACCATATCAGACCCATTGCTGGTGCTGAATGCTACACTTACTCCAGACTCCATAGTTTCTATTCAACTTACCCAAAGCCAATTCGTTCTAGGGGAATTTAAACCGTTCCCCACTGTCAGGGATGCTGATGTCACTCTTTTCGTAAATGGTGAAATGAAAGAGAAACTTATCCACCAGTCTGATGGTATTTATATGGGTGAATATTCCCCAGTACCAAAAGATGAAATTAAAGTCGAAGTGATAGTAGATGGTTATAACCGGATATTCTCCCAAACCGTTATCCCCCATAAACCCATTATCACTGTGACTGATTCAACTGTTTCTACACGAACTGTTGTTGCCAATGAAACAGTCTACAGAACTTTAAAGTTACAATTAAAATTGAATGATATATTTAACGAAGAAAATTACTATTACATTAAAGGGGCGCGAAATTACTATTGGGAAGATAAACTTTTGTTATCATTGCCTATTTCTTTAGATCTCAGTAGTGTATTGAAAAATAATGTGATTGATGAGGACATTTTTAATGAGATTATTGGGAATGATTTGGATAAAAACAGATCAGCCAACCTTTTTTCAGATCTCTTAATTGATGGTGAAAATATTCTCTTTGATTTTCACTTATCTGACATAATAGGCTCTATTACATCTGTTAACGGCGATGAATTGGATGATGATATGAGTATAGAATATATCATAGAGATTGGAGAAATATCGGTAGAACTGTACCACTATCTAATCTCAGTCAACAAAGCATTGGTTAATGAGGATATGCCTTTTTTTGAACCATTTAGAGTGTACACGAATATTGAAAATGGTATTGGTATCTTCGGTTCCTACAATTCTTACAGGTTGAAAACTCGTTTTAAAACGAAATTCTTACCCTATGATTTATACTTTTCATACAGTTATTAGTTGAGGTATTTAAAAAATTTGTCTGATTTATTACATTAGAAAGAATCAGACAAACTTATAATAGAAAGAAATATTTTTTTTAAAACTTTGATCCAAATATTTACTCCAACATCACTAAGTTTAGTAGAAGTAAAAAAGGAGCAAACCTGTAAATAAAGAACTAAAAAACGTACCCAACTTTAAAAGCTAATGCTGTCAAATTATAAGTCTGTTCGTGAATTCGATTGTCTCTTCCCATTTTCAAATGGGAACGTTGCAAATCATATGCAAGAGAAAAAGACAAGTCATGTCTGTTTGACAATGTGTGTAAAATACCCAATGATACAGAAAAGAATGCACCGCCTTTTATTTCAGAATTGATGTCCTCTCCATTCCACGCAGAAGACTGTTCGGAGGGCCCGCTAAACTTTTTAGAAGAAATTCCATAGCCCAGTTTTACTCCGGCGTATGGAGTAATAGTGTTCCGTTTGTTTAACGAGACGTTAGCATGTAAATACACGGGAACAAAAGTCAACTTCCTCGCTTTTTCATGATATATATTTCTATGCATAAAAACGAGTCCGGTACCGACTCCTGCATTAACAACATTGTTAATACCGTATGAAGGTGAGAGATAAATTTGAAATGAATTGTAATCACCTTTATCTAACTTTATTCCATAACCTGTTTCCAAATGTAGGTTTAAGTCTTTGTTCCCCTGTGCATTTACAACGGAAGGGTAGTTAGATAATAACAATAATAACACTGATAAAACTGTTAAATAATTCTTTGTATTCATTTCCTGTATTGATAAATTATGCATCTAATTTAAATTAGTTATTTGTACAAAAGGAGTTATTTATGTAATATGAATTCATTATGCCCAACCTTGAAGCATAAAATGTTCTAAATCTACAAGGAACACATATCCATCCATGGCATCATAAGTAAAATGGACTTGTGTAATTATCCATTTACGCCATAGGTTAGGATTCACCTGATCAACAGAGAGAAAACCATATGGAACTTCGAATAGATGATTATGAGAAGAATATCCATCCTTGGTGCCAGAATGCAACAGTGTATTATAAATGCCAGCATAAATTCTAATTCGAGTTAATGCCCAATGGTTATACCAAATATTCAGTGCTCCTCTTTTTCTGAAAACCAAGTGAACTTCCCCTGTTAATGGAGAATACTGATCTTTATAACCCAGATTACGGCCTGTAACTGCTTTTATCTTTCGTTTATTCATTACATAGCTTACTCCTGGAGTTACCCGAATTGGTATCGCACCTTCAAAATCTGCTTTACGAGTTTGAGGTAATTCATCTAAATATACTACTTCAAAATCACCATCATTTAAAGTTAGATTTAGCTCTACCAATTTTTCATACGTAAAAACATCACGCATATCTCTCACTTCTCCGGCTATAATAACTTTTCCTTCTCTATTTGTAAGTTTAGCAATTGCTTCATCACTAACTGGCAAGTATGCTGAGTAGTCATCGCCATGTTCCGGATAATATAGATCAGGAAATTTCACTTTAAATTCTTCATATCCTTCAATACGATCATAATATGATTCGGCTTCTTTCATTGCCTGCACAAATTCTGCATACAAAGATTCGAAGCCACTACCGTCGGCTGAACGAGTTAAGGATGTCAAGGGTATTTGATTGTTACGTACTTTTTCAACAGCTTCCTGGAAAGCAGTTTCATTTTCGAATGAGAGAATTCCCTTGTCAAGTCCGATAATTGCTTGTTCTACATCCTGATTGGGAATTTGTATTTCTTCTAAATTATTATTGCATGAAGCAAATAAAATCCCTACTAACACTAATTCTAATAAAAATAATTTTTTCATTGTTTCTAGTATTTAATCTAATTGAGTCTGCTCCGAAAACCCCAAAACCCGATTTCAAGAGGTCGCAACTCGCTGAAAATCGATGGTGTTTTTTATGGGATTTTCAGCAAAAAAGACTTATCGGAGGGGACTCATCTAATTTAAAAATTCAACTCCTTTGGAGATGGAAATGTGCTTTATGGATTTACCTGTAATACATAACTTTACATTATGTGAATAAAAGCAGCAGAGTCATGTAGTGTTAAAGGGTAATTAGTTTGTAGTTTACTTTCCTTGAAATCCTTTCAGTATCAGAAAATGCAAGACAAATGAGAATAAAAATAGTCAACACCTCGGTTATTGGACAAATCCCACTACATTTTATAATACGTTTGAAGATAATGCCTCCGTTTTTCTACAAAATCCACCTCCTTTGATGGCGACTGTTTAATTGTTCTGATTTACTGATAAATTTAATTTGACTGATCAGCTTTTTAAATTTTGTTTTGTAACAAATATAAGATATTTTTCTTACATACTACCTATTAAGAATTAATTTACGCTTTGATAAATATAATTAACGATACATTACAGAGCATATGGAAAATTGACAATAAATTGCGCGACGTTATGGGCAAACGCGACGATGAGTACAAGCTTGAAGTGTCCAGTGAGTTGGACAACGCGTTCTTTTCCACCGTAATATCCCTTGAGGACTTAGATAAACTGTTAAAAAGCGGCCGCTGGAGTCAAAAAAAGGCCAAAGGGGGGGCATAGGCTATTGATAGCTGCTGTAAACTATACCCTCTATTTCAAGTCAAAAATTTTTAATAGGAACAGATGCGGATAATCATTAGATACAATTTAGTAATGAGTCCACTTTAAAAAGTCTTTTATGAAAAAATGATATTATATTTTCAGGTGATTATTACGTCATATCTTTTATTTTGAGGCTTTTTCAATTAATGCTTCGTTAAAACTTCATTTATAATACTGACAGTCAATAATTTATGTCACATCCTTAAAAAGCGTCATACTCGATTGATATTCAGTAAATTATAAGAACTGTTTTAAAAAAATTACCGAAGTATTGAATCAGACACAGTAATGGGTTATGTTTTTCAAAAAACAATCATTCCTTTTTTAGAAAGTCTGTTAAATGAGGATAAAAAAAATCCTCATTCAGCACCCTCCCATAGTCGTCATACAGCATCAATAAGTGTGAGGCACTCCAACTGAAATGAGGGGCTTTTAATCTTTCACCGTTATTAGTACCATAGTTTTCGTGAATAGGAGCATTATCTTTTAGGCCCTCCAATCGGTCGAATACCTGTAATGTATATTCATCTGCCTTTTTGCTGTAGCCGTAATTACGCAAACCACGAATAGCAAAGTAGGTCTGATCGAGCCATACGGGCCCTCGCCAATATCCTTCAGAATTATATTTTGGATTATCGGCTGCAACTGTTGGAAATGGAATATAAGTTGAGAACTTAGTTGAGTCTTCCAGCAATGGCAGCATTTGAGCCACCTGATCCTTAGTTGCCACTTTTGTCCATAAAGTCGCATAAGCCTCACATCCATACTCTTCAATGAATTCTCCATCGGGCAGGCGACGATCAAAGAAAAACTTATTCCTTTTGTCGAAAAAATAGTTTGCAACATTATCTGAGCATATCTCTCCTTCGAAAGGAATACCCAGAATAATTGCAAATTTCTTTAATAATTTTGATTCCAGAGCAAGGAATGCATTCAGATCTACACTTTCCTGATCCATACTCCATGCATCATCGAAAGGAATATTTTTCAGCATTGCAGTATCATCAAATCGGATGGCATTGTCCATTCCGCTCTCCCATGCTGCAGCCTCCAGAGTACCGTCTGAGGAACCATATTCGCATATACCGTTATTATCATGGTCGCGTTTAACGTACCACCAGTTATAATATGCCATAAGCTGCGGAAACATCTCCCTGACAAAAGCAGTGTCATTTGTATTCGTGAAAATTTCATCAACAGCCCAGCAAGCAAGAGGTGGTTTGCTATTCCTTCCATTATTTTCAGAAGGATTGGTATAGATACAATCAATAATCATTCCATCCGGTAGTTGATAATCAAACATAGCCCGTATGTTATTCCTGGCCAACTCAGGATTGAACTTAGCCAGTGCTGCAGCAAAGCGCCATGAGTCCCATGCCCAAAATCCTACAAAGTAACCAACTGCGTGACTTGGTACAACTCCTTCATGCAACAAACCTCCACGATGAGTCCGCCAATTTGATATAAGTGTAACAATCGATTTTACAGCAATGCGATCATATTCCGGTTTCATATCGGTTCTAAGAACCTTTGTAAGATATCTGTTCCATCTTTTCTCATTTTCAAGCAAACAGATATGCTTATCGTTCAAAATTTTCAAACTCTTCTGTAGCCCTACAGCCAACTCTTTATCGGAAGTAAAAAATGAGATAACAACCTGTGCTTCCTTGTTAGCATCGTTGCAGACAGCCTTGTAGTTGTTTTCACTTTTTTTGATAAGGATATCTGGTCCGAAAGTGAGCAAAACAATTTCGCCTGAGTGATGACGCGCCACGACAAAGTTCTTGTTTGTTTCTATTTCCATCTCATCGTTCCACTCATCACCACTGAACGCCAGTGTCCTGTCTTTATCAGTAACAATGGTCAACAGTGCATTTGATGCATCTATAAAATGTAGTGTCTGACTGATTCTGCCATTTGCTGAGAGTGCCGACAAATAGATTTCACCGGGATAATAATTCGTTGAATCTGGAGTGAACACGTCGTTTTCAAAGTCTGCAAAACTGACCTTAACGGCTGATTTTGCGAGCCACTGACGTCGATTCATATCGAGGCTGAAAGGTCCACAAAAACCATTGACCCACTTTTTGTCCTCGGGAATGGTAAAGCCCATCCAGGAGCCGGCATCGGTGAACCAGCCAATAGCATTCTTCAGTGAATCAGGGGTATAGGCAATATCGAAAATATTTTCGAATTGATATCTTTTCCTCTCTTCAGCCCTGTGAGAGCAAGGTTTGCAAGTTATAAAACAAGCAATTAAAATTGGAAAAAGAAAAGATAGAAAGTTATTATTGAACATATCTCTGAATTATTGTAGCTTGATGAATGTTATTATTTAAACCAACTATTATTTGCCTCTTGTACTGCATCGTCTTTTGCATTTAATGGCTGAAGCGTGAAACTATATTTCCACTCTTTGGGTGTAATAGTATATTCTGGATGTACCTGAGCTCCCCAGGTATTGTCGCCTCCTACTCCCATCAACCGGTGGTCGATATTCAACCAAACCATATCTTTCTTTTCAATGCTACCCCCATGGCGCCGTTCCACATTAAAAGGAACATAATCAATATCCTCTTGCGGAAAATTCCATGCGCTTACGTTCAGAGGCTCGGTACCTCTTATTAGCACACCCTCGCCATTATTATTGCGAAGAGCGACCCAGCGTACATCTGTTTTATTTGCTGTCTCCTGTGCCCTGACATAAGGATGAAATTGATCCCAGACTGAAGCTGTGTAAAGCCCTATCAAAGAACTTGTTTTACGATCAGCATAGTTCTCATGAGGGCCCCGCCCAAACCAGGTCATAATATCATACTCAGAATTGAGTATCATCCTCATTCCTAAACGTGGCATCTCCGGTAATTCCTTGCTACCTGGTGTAAAGTGAAGTAACACTTTGACAGCTCCATCAGAACGGACCAGATAAGTGGTCTGAAAGGTTGATTCCTGTTCAGGCATTTTATAGTTAACTGTTATTGTTGCAAGCTTTTTGTCTCTGTCTACAGTACAATTTATCTCTTTAAGCTGCATGTCCCTGGCTGCATGTCTCCAGGTTGCGCAGCGGTTTAAATGTCCATTTGCCACATCATTATCGGTTAGAGGGCGCCAGAAGTTAGGCCTGAGTCCTTCCTTAATGATGTTTTTATTATTATAAGTCAACTCTGTCATCTCTCCTGTACTTTTAGAAAATACAATACGAAAATCTAACCCGTTTAAAATGAAATTATCTGTTGTAGTCTCTGAGTTAAGCACTCCTTTTACCTCCTTTACAGGGACCTCCGTATTAATTATAGGCATTGCCCACTGCTCCATTGCTGATAAGTAATTTTTGGGAATAAGCAGTGATGCCTCTTTTGTATAGGCTTCTAATTTAAGAAAATACTCTCTCCCATTAATCTGAGTTGATTTAATCGGCAAAGATATCAGTCCAAAAGAACGTGGTGCGATATCAGGAAATTCCATCTCTCCGTTTTCTATGCATATACCATCAGCTTCAATATTCCATCTCAGCACATAGTTGTCTAAATTTATAAAGTCGTGTCTGTTTGTTATTTTTATTTTATCTGATGTAAAAGGGGAAGGTTCAAAATGAATATATTGATACACCTTCTTTACTTCATGGATGTGGGGATGCAGTGAACGGTCTGCTGCAACCAGGCCGTTGGCGCAGAAGTTTGAATCGTTAGGTACTTCCACAAAGCCCATATCTCCTCCGTAGCCCCATATACTATTTTCTTTCTCATCTTTAATGGCAAAAGTAGCATCCACCCAATCCCATATAAATCCGCCCTGCAGCTGGTCGTATTTATAGATCAGGTCCCAGTAGTCCTTAAGATTTCCAACGCTGTTACCCATGGCGTGTGCATATTCACACAATATCAACGGCCGGCTGTCGCGCTGGTTTACATGTCGTTGCAGTGCCCAAATACGGGCATACATTGGGCAGTAGATGTCAGATTTTGAATCATACCCCCCACCTTCGTATTGCACAGGCCTGGATGGATCAGTGGCTTTGGTCCAGTCATAAATTGTTTCTAAATGTTTGCCGTAACCCGATTCATTCCCAAGTGACCAGGTAACTATTGATGTAAAATTTCGATCGCGAAGAACCATTCGACTCATACGTTGCATAAACGGCATTTCCCAGTCAGGATTGTTTGCCAGGGTTTTGTCTTTGTGGTTCATCATACCATGACTTTCGATGTTGGCTTCATCTATAAGGTATAATCCAAACTCATCACACAGAGAGTACCATTCATAGCGGTTTGGATAATGACTTGTCCTTACCGCATTGATATTGAATTGCTTCATCAGCCTAATATCTTCTATTATGCTTTCAACGGTGATTGAACGTCCGTTGTTTTTATCATGTTCGTGACGGTTGACCCCTTTAAATAAAATAGATACACCATTTATTAACTGCATGCCATTTTTCATCTCAACAGATCTGAAGCCAAACGGATGAACAAATGATTCCAATGCCTCACCATTGGTATCAAAAGTATTAACAACCAATTTGTATAAATAAGGTGTTTCTGCACTCCAGGGGTGAACGGCAGGAAAGAGATTTCGGGCATTCAGAGTCGTGTCTGATGAAGATTTAATTCTCTTGGTGTGTTGATAAATTACTTTATCTTTATCCATCACCTTTACTTCTACTGTCGCTCCCGCTTTAGGTTGATTTAACTTGATATCCAGGTTGAACTCTCCATCTTTATATCTGTTTACCAATCCTGCAGTCAATATGAAGTCTTTTACGCGAATTGATGGGCGTGCATACAAATATACATCACGCTCAATGCCACTATATTTCCAATAGTCCTGGTCCTCGAGGTAAGATCCATCACTATACCTGAAGACTTTGATAGCGAGCTTGTTGGTGCCCTTTTTTAGAAGCTTTGTTATATTGAAACGTGCAGGCAGACGACTATCTTCGCTATAACCTGCCAGTTCACCGTTTACCCAGCAGTAAAATGCAGATTCCACTCCTTCGAAGTCAAGAAATATATTCATTCCTTTCCATCCTTGGGGTATAGTAAATTCACGAACATACGCACCCACGGGATTATAATCTTCCGGTACATATGGAGGATTTGCGGGGAAAGGATAATCGACATCGGTATAGATCGGTGCGTCAAATCCCTGTAATTCCCAACTTCCCGGAACTTTTATATTATCCCATTCTTTTGTGTTATATTCGGGTTTATAGAAATCTGTCGGTGCGGTATCGTTGTTTTTTGAATAAAAGAACTTCCAGATGCCATTTAATGAAACTCTCCGTTCTCCCTTTTTGTTTATTTCAAACCGCTTTGATGCATGCAGTGATTGTTGAAATAATGCATTTGCCTCATTTATGTATGGTACAAAATGTGCATGAGCTGGCTCGCGATTTATTTCATTGATAAGTGGATTTTGCCAGGGTACATTATCGGCTTTTGACAAAAAAGAGACGATAATGAAAATAAATAAGATATAATTGGAGAGTTTCATAATTAATTGAAATATTTATATTGAACAGAAAAGGACTACTAGGAAGGGTACACTTAAATCTACTGTAAAACCATGAAAAATTGAAACAATGACAAAGCTTTGTCCCGAGAAGCGGGCAATTATAGGCAAAGTAGTATCCATAGTTGTTGCACCACCTGCCGATATTGGAGCTAATTTGCCAAAGTATTTCACTAGTAGCGGTGCAAAAAGCAGGGTGATTATTTCACGTGAAATATTTGAAAGCAATGCAATTGTTCCCAACTCAGCACCTTTATACTCGGTTATGAAGATACTTGATAACGAATAATAGCCGAATCCTGCCCCAACAGCTAAACAATCTGTTAGAGTACGATGTGGCAGCATAAGACTTGTTAATGCGCTGCCTGTTAGAGTGCCCAGGATAGTAGTTACCGGTAACATCACCAGACGGGGATTTAGCGAACGAAAGCTTTTTAATGTTTTGGAATCATTACCTATACTAAAGCCAACAAAAAACATAAGTGCTGCCAGAGCATAATAACTCAGTTTGCTCTGGGCAAAATCGTAAGGAATAAGTTTGAACACCCCTGTAAGAGTGCCTAAGATAAAGAAAGCCACTATTACTAAGCTCCCTTTCATTGATGAGCCTCCCCTTTTGTGTCCCTATTAATCCATTTCCATAAATAGCGAGCTCCCACAACGCTGCCCAAAACAGCACCAATAGTAATTACGAGTGCTTCCAGCCCAATAGTGTGAAGCCCGTTCATTATAGCCTGGTCGCTCCCTACGTCTATTCCAAGCAGAAAGAGCAATATCCATATAAAGACTGTTATCACTCTGCTTGTGCATGTTATCCTCTTCTTCCTAAACATATACCCAAAGAGAATGCCAGAGAGCATCAGTGTAATAATTAAAAACATAGTTGTTTCGCTTTAGAATTGACAAATAATTCAGATTATATACAAGGCGGCACTTATTAAAATTTATGCCGCCTTGACCTATCTATTTAAATTAATCGTAATTAGTTTAACTTTCGCATCCATTAATTAAAAGGCAATTAGCTAAACATTAGATCTCTATTTGTTTAGAGATATATCTGTTGAGTTCTCTCCGAAAACCTCAAAACCCAATTTTATCGGTTTGCAACTTATTGAAAATCAATGTTCATCTTGTGAAATTTTCAAGAAAAAAGACTTATCGGAGGAGACTCATCTGTTTCATACGAAAGTTCAGTTGTTAGTCGATTTGATCGTTGGCATTTATCTCTGTGAGAGGAACAGGGTAGAATGAGTTTTTCTCTGTATCGAACGTTCTCCCAACTGCTGTCATTGCTTCTTTTAATTTACCCCATCGGCGCAGATCATACCATCGCCAGTTCTCCAGTGGGAATTCAACAATTCGTTCATGTTCTATCTGATTGCGTACATCTTCCTGCGATGTGCCCGACATTCCAGGCATATCGCCGTGAACACTTCTAACCTGATTGATCAAGGGAATGGCTTCTGTGGGTTTTCCCTGTTCATTCAATACTTCAGCTTTCATAAGCAGTACGTTGGAATAGCGCATGAGAGGAATGTTGATTGCACATCTGCTTTTTGAAAGAGCGTCCATATCAACAGGCATGAATTTTCTGAAAGCCGGGCGGTTATATGCATTTCCATCGCTATCGCTGAACCAGTCGTCGTAGTTATAGCCATAGACACGACCGGTTCCATCATTGTAATAGTCACATTGAAAGAAAATTGTTTCATATAAACGCGAATCATAGCGACCGGTTGTTGCAATCTCCCCCTCCTTAAAGTAGGTTTCCATAAGTTTATTGGAGGGAAGTATTTCGTCCCATCCCCATAGCTCTTCAACACCTATCCAGCGATGTAACTGAGTGCGGTAGCTAGCTCCATTTGCGGTACTCATTGATGTTTGCAGCTCGAAAACAGACTCTTTGCAGTTTTTATTACTCCCATCAAACATACTTGAGAAATTTTTCTCAAGTTCATAACCCTCCACTTTGTTAAATGCATTAAGTGCTTCTTTCAAAAAGTCAGTTTTATTGCTCTCCTCTTCATATGCACGTGTAAGGTAGGCAAATCCCAGGTAAGCATAGGCAGCACCCCTGGTTGCCCGTCCCAGATTATCGGCATTGTAAGAGGCCGGAAGGGCAGTGGCTTTTTTCAAGTCTGATATAATAAAATCCCATGCGTCTGAACGTGATGAAAGTCCTTTATTTAAATCTTCCTGATTGGTAATATACTTGTCACGAATAATTATCTCTTTCCAGTTAAGGATTAGTTTCAGATGATAGTAAGCCCGCAAGAAGTGTGCTTCGTTCACTATCTGTTCTCGAACACCTGTATTTATTTTATCATCAGGGATAAGTGATACTTTTTCAATTACCTGATTTGAAAAGCTTATACCCTTATAATTATTCCACCAATAGCTACTAACCTGTGAATTACCGTTTGTGTTGGTGAAATTATAAAGATCTACCCAGTTAGGATAGTTTCGTGCGTCATTACCCATAAGAATTATATCTTCGCGATAGGCTTCAACCGGCCATTTTACCTCGGCAAACTCCCATACATCGATGTAATATTCCAGTTGAGAATAAGCTGCTGCTATACCGGCTTCTGCATCATCTTCACCTCTCCAGAAGCTACTTGAAGTTAATTGATCGGGAGACTCTACCGTTAAAAAGTCTTCACATGAGCTTAGCATGTGCGACATGAGTATGAGTGCGGATATATAAATATATTTCTTCATATTATGTTTTTTTATTTAGAATGAAAGTTGAGCACCAACTGAAAATTGGCGGGTAAAAGGGAAAATTAATTTATCGATCCCTGCATTTAAAACGCTTGAGCGTGAGAATTCAGGATCAATCCCTTTATAACCTGTAATAGTAAATATATTTTCACCACTTACAAAAAAACGCAAGTTGCTAAGATGTAAATAATTTACAGTTTTCTTTGGAAAAGAATATCCCAATTGCAACAGGCGGAGACGGATAAAATCACCTTTTTCTATAAATCTGTCCGATTCTTTTAGGTTGCCGTTCGGGTCGTTATAGATAGCACGGGGCACATCAGTATTAGTATTGTCAGGCCTCCAGGACTGAAGGGAAGAAGATAAAAAGTTTGATCCTGAGTTCATCCCTTCATAGAAATATTTGTTGCCGTTATAGATTTTATGTCCCCAGGCGCTTCCAAGTACTGCCGAAAGATCGAATCTATTGTAATCAAGAGAAAGATTTAGGTTTACTTCAAAGGTAGGAATTCCCGAACCGCAATATATTTTATCATCATCATTAATTGTGCCATCTTCATTTGTATCTACAAATTTTATATCGCCTGCATCAGCATATGGCTGGTACTTTTCGCCGTCTGCATTTACATAAGAACGTGCCTCAGCATCACTTTGGAAAAGACCATCGGTTTTGTAGAGATAAAAAGCGCCGATTGGTTTACCTTCCCGTGTCTGAGTAGGGAAGTGCTCGGTACCATATTTCAATCCTTCCCCATAGAGCACTTGACCTTCGTCTGCCAATGAAATAACTTTATTGTTCGTCGTGCTGAAGTTCAACCCTATGTTATAGTTGAACTCCCCTTTTTGTTCTCTCCAGTTAGCTTCAAATTCTACCCCCATATTACGCATTTTGCCAACATTGAGTATAGGGTTTGTCAATCCTGCCGATGGCGGGAGTGCTTTGATGATTAACAAATCTTCTGTCTGATTGTAGTAATAATTTAAAGAACCTGACAGCCTGTTATTTAGTAAACCATAATCCAGTCCAATATTTTTTGTATCGGTGGTCTCCCATTTCAGCGAACGGTTTTCCAGCCCGCGCGCAATGCTCCCTGCCCAGGCGTTATCACCGTTGCCTTTTACATATCCCTGATACATAGTGTTATATGTGCTGATTAAAGCCTGAAAATCATAATAGCCCAAAGCATTTTCATTACCAAGTCGCCCCCAGCTGGCTCTTAATTTTAAATTGTCAATGATTTCGTTCTTAGGGAAAAAAGACTCTTCGGTTATCCTCCAACCCAGGGCAACAGATGGGAAATAGCCCCAGCGGCTGTCAGCTCCGAACTTTGAAGACCCGTCACGCCTGACAGTTGCTTGCAATAAATAACGGTTGTCATAGTTATAATTCAATCGGCTGAAAAATGAAGCACGATTGTATTCCCACTTCGATCCATCACCACTATAGGTCCCTCCTGTTCCTGCACCTATTGTTGAAAAATTGGGATCTAGAAATCCGCCTGGTATTTCATTAACGACCAGGCTGCCATTTTCTACTTTGTATAGTGTTGTTTTACCTTCTGCAGCTACTGTGTTCCAAGTATATTTGCGTGCAGTCATCGATGTACCTGCCATAGCATTAATACTATGCGCTTTGAACTCTTTATTGAAATTCAATACATTATCCCAGACATTCTCTTCCCAATAAGCAGTTGTTTCGTTATAGAAAGTATAATCACGTTTCGATTTTTCATCAGCAATATAAGGGGGAGTATGATACGTTTGACGTTCGTTTACACCACGATACGAATAGGCCGTTTTAAAACTGAGCCAATTGGTGAAATTAACCCCGACAGACACATTACCCGATGTATAATACTGTTTACTTGTCGACTTTTCGTAATGCTGGTCAGCAACTATATTCCTGTTGTTAGGCAATCCATCAAAATTAGTAAGGCCAAATCCATATTCTTCATTTTCGTTATAAACTGGTACCAATGGTGATATCATATACATCTCCTTTATCTGATATTCAGGCTGTTTGCTATCTGTAAATTTAAAAGAAAGATTAGCATCAATATCAAATATGTTCTTTTTGGCTTCTATTTTCATACGTGCATTATCTTGACGGAATTTGTTACCCAGGAAAATCCCCTTATCATTGGCACGGTTGTATGAAATTGAATATAAGGACCCATCTCCCCCACCTCTAACGCTCAGCATGTAGTTTTGTGATAAACCTGTGCGCAATACAGCATCTTGCCAGTCTGTGTCAATTCCTGTATTTTTAGTCACATAATCAGGAAGGTTTGCCAATCTGTTTCTCCAAGATCCATTGCCCTGGGGATCATAAATATCCTGGTGATTTTCAACATGGTTGTTCCAGTTTTCATACATCTCTTTGTGTTTGGATTTATATTCCTCAGCATTCAGCAACTTTAGTTGTTTTGAGATATCAACCATACTTACATATGTGCTGAAATCAATTTTTGTTTCCCCTTTTTTACCATTCTTGGTAGTTATAATAATTACACCATTGGCCGCAACCGATCCATAAATTGCTGCAGCAGCACCATCTTTTAAAACTTCCATCGACTCAATATCCTGGGGATTAACATTCTCAATATCACCGGGAAACCCGTCAATAATATATAAAGGCTGGTTGTTCCCAAAAGTTTTTACACCACGTATTTTCACTTCCACACCTGCACCTGCATTTCCACCGGACTTCATAATGTTGACACCTGCAATTTTTCCTTGTAAAGCTTCTGCAGGATTGGTCGTGGTGCGTTTTGAAAGTTCTTCAACATTAACAGATGAAATTGCTCCGGTCATATCACTCTTTTTTAGTGATCCATAACCCACAACAACCAATTCTTCCAACATCTCAACATCTTCTTCCAGGATAATATACAGTGTTTCTCTTCCATTCAGTTTAATTTCTTGAGTGATGTATCCAACATAAGAAATTACAATAGTAGCATTTGGCGAAACATTTAGACTGAAATTACCGTCAAAATCCGTAACCACTCCCTTTGCAGTTCCTTTTTCTATTACACTGGCCGCAACTACAGGCTCATTGTTTGTGTCAAAAACAGAGCCGCTTAGTTGAATATTCTGCGCCATTCCACTAAAAGGAGTAATAAACAGTATGAAGAAAATAATCTGCATAGTCCAACTCCAAAAACAGTATTTTTTACCCATATAAATTAATTTTTTAGAAATATATAAAATTTACACTGAGTAAAATTAACAAAGATGAAAACCGTCGGCAAATAATCAAACACTACAAATTAACTACAGACCAGACTTGTAGACCAATTAACTTGTCTACATCAAGTGAAGATATATGGCTGTAATATAGTGTAATGAGAGAATACAGATGTCTACAACTGGTAATATGAAATAATCAAAAAACAACTTTACAAGTTTTGAAGGTATTCGGTTATATTGTCACTTGAAGATAAGTTAAGAGATTTTCTTAAACGATAACGATTCATGTTGATGGTTTTTGGTATTTTCCCGGTAAGTAATGCAATTTCTTTGGTTGATAGATTTATAAAAAGCAACAATGCCAGGTCCTTTTCTCCTTGTGTTAGGTCGGGATGAAGCTTTGTTAACCGTTGCAGAAACTCCATGTTTTTCTCCTCTACGTTCATTAAAATATTGTTTCTCTCTTTGTCCATGCTTTGGTATTGGGCAATGAAAAGATTGAGGCTTTTTAAATGATTGCTTAGTTCATCGCCGGTCATTTTGTATCCTTGCCTGATCATATTGCGTAACTTTACTAAAAGATCATTCTTGCTCTGGAGGAAGACTGCAAATGTTGTAAGTTCTTTTCTTGTGTTATTTAGAGATTTTTGAGCATTCTCCAGTTCTGTTTTCTGTTGTCTCAATTTCAATTCTGCAAGCTGACGATTAGATTGCTCCAGCATATAACGTGCCTCCATCAACTCAATGAATTTCTTTCGTTTATACCATTTTGAGAAAAATAAACTTATTGTTACCAGCAAAATAATCAGTACTATCAAAATAAAAATATTGCGCTTAAGTAATTCTATTTTATAGTTTTGCTCTTTATTTTCCGCAGCTCTTTTTTGATTCAAATATCGTTTGTTTGAAATATCCTGCTCCACACTTCGCAGTTTGTTGCTACTTTGCAGTTCATTACTTAACAAGTATAGTTTTTCGAACGATTGATAAGCTGTTTTATAATCCCCCATGGCAGCATACACCCATGAGGAATATTCGTAGTTGTCGCAAATAAGTTCTTTTGCTCCAATTGATGTGGCAATTTCAAAGGCTTTCGACAATGCTTTTAACGCATTATCGTATTGATTAGCATAAAAATATTGCTTTCCCAGGTTATTGTAGTTTTCTCCTAACGACCATTGAGCGTTCAGATTTTTATTGATGACGATAGCCTCTTTGATATATTCAATTTTCTTTTCATTATCACCCTTATATAAAGTCAGGTTGTTAAGATTCCCTGCAACTTCTTTCATAAGCTTTAGCGAGCGGTTAATGCTTAATGCTTGTAAAAAAAACTGCTCGGCAATATTAAATTCATCCAGGTTGTAGTGTATTATTCCACGGTTATTATAGCACAATGCAATTGAGGCGGAGTCACCTGTAGTTTTAAAAATTGAAGTAGCTTTGTCGTTGAATTCAATTGCCTTATTGTAATCAGTCAGACTGCAATAGAGTCCCCCCATAAGTGCATATATTCTACCCTGCAGTGTACTATTGGATGGTGTAACTGATTCCAGGGCATCATATAGCATTCTTATGCTTGAATCAAAATTCCCCAATAATTTCTCTGCCAGGCTATAAGCCAGCATCGCCTCAACCTTTTGGTCGTTATTTTGCCCCTCTTTTTCGTACGATGCTCCAAGCTTAATTGCTTTTGCCGCATACAGAACAGCCTGTTCGGGGTTTGTAAAAAGTATCTCCTTTGATTTATCGATCAACTTTTCCACTTCGTCATTTACAAAAACATTTGGAGCAGAACTTAAATGTAGTACAACAAAAAAATTGATAACAATTAGAAAAATATAAGGTTTCATGCTGATACATTTACTATTCCAGCAAAAATAGTTATTAATATTGAGATATTTATCTTTATCCGGTTTAGAATGTTTCCGTTTTCAGTAAGATCAGGAAATTTGATTAAATCCGCCTCAATGAACATTGGTATCGCACTGGACAGTCGATTTTCTGTTGATCTGTTGCCTACAAAGATATTACAAGAGACTTTATGATGGTATCTCACTTGAACCAATCTTGTATATAAGGAATTTTCCAGGAAACTACAGGGTATTGAAATCAAATGAAAATAAACTAATGAGGCAGCTGTCATTCCGTCTCATGGATACGGTCAGGACTTGTAGCATGTACTTAAGGATTTTGTCAGTACCTATGGCCGCGCATGGAGTGTTTGTTTCCCGAGGAGCTTGGAGTGCCGGCAGAGATACGCTTGCTGCCGCGGCGGCTTGTTTGGCGGGGCAGGGTAACAGCCTTTTCTTCACTGCGGATGAGTTTTTCAAAATCTATCAGCTCTTTTTCTATCCTTTCCTGTTCGGCTTTCATCTCTTCTGGCGTGGAAGTGTATTGCGAGATGGCCAGGTTACGGGGGTTCATGGTCTTGTAAATCTCACCATAGTAGCTTCGTTTTCTGAAAAAATCGTCAATGGTGCCGCTTATACTATTATTGAAGGCTGAAGACATCACGGGTATACGGCGGGTGTAGGGTTCAAGTTCACTGTATGGTATCCAGAACAGGGGGTAGCGGGTAGCGGAGGATGCAACTTCTTCATGCCGGAAAAGGATGGGGCAGAGGGCGAGGGGCTTCACCCGTAGTGTGGATGTTGTATTGTCGAAGTAGTATGCCTCCTTCAGATAGTAGCCCAGCACCTCTTTGGAGGGCACATCGGCATCGTTTACCACAATTGTACCATTGACTGTATCGTGATATATATCGAACCGTCTTAATAGTTCCGAAAAATCGGTCAGGTACTCCTCCGTGAACTCCTCACGGCCATCGAGGTATTCATAGGCCTGGATACGTTGTGCTTGCAGCAGGCGGAAGATCATGGAGAAAAGGTCTATTCTGCCTTCTGAATGTGCTCCCGTATAATAGAGCGGTGCGTTGGCCTCGTGGGAGAGGTCGAGATAGCGGTAAATGACACGCGACCATTTTGCATTTTCAATCTCTTTATCCTGCCCTCGGTTCATCTGTTCCATGCGGATACTTGTGGCGGAACTCTGTATCAGTGACTCACTCTGCTGTTTCCGCTCTATCCTCTCCCTTGCCGTTTCCTGAGGGTATATTGCTTCTATTCCCCCTACCAGCAGCATGATCAGTATAATGGTTATTGTTCTCATATGATTCTATTCTAACGCTTTGTAGTCATTCTATTTACTCTCCATTTTTTTATTGTACTCTCACTTCCATTACCGCTATCTCTCGTTCGGTACCGTCGGGGCCGGTAGCTTTCACACCGGATATATAGAAGTAGCTTCCACGTGAGAGACGCCGTATCTGCTCTTTCTGTCTTTCCGAAAATAGGCTTCCGTTGGAGACCTCGGGTATGGCGTTGCCCATGGAGTCGAAAAAAACAGTACGGAAGGTTCTCACCTGAAAGGGTACGGAAAGAATGCCATCGTCTATAGCAGCTTTTATGCCATCGGCCTTCATCAGGGATGCTTTAGGCAGGTTCCCTCCTTTAAACATTATCAGATTCCCTTTGGCATCGCTCTGCTCGATATATGGGGAGGGGTCGGGGAGAGTGCGTACCCTGAACTCCCGGGTAGCCACCCGGCGATGCTCTCCGCCAGCAGTACGTGCGGAGACGGTGATGGCGGTGTTTTGTCCTGCTGCCGCTGGATGTGCAATCCAGCTGTTCCCCCGCCGCGCAAGCGTTCCGTTGGTCATTGTAGCGCTTACATCCTGAGGTGCGATTCCAGGAACGGAGATATCTATCTCGTTGCCGATACCTGCGTACAAAACGTTCATCATTGCAGGGGCAATGGTGGCGGACGGTTCGACCACAGTGTAACTTCCCGAAAAATTGCGGCGAATAACGTGACCGTTGCCACCGGTTATCTCCAGGTATCCTTCCACTGGAAAGGTGCCGGCGTTGTTTGCCGGGATGGAAACAAATCCTTTATCTGCATCATCCAGCAGCTTGCCGTTCACAAAAACGCGCGGATGCCTGGTAGAATCTTCAGCGGAAAGGATGACTCTGGCGTTGTAGGCGCTGCCACGTATCACTATGCCGGACTCGGGAATTATATATGCGTTTAGCCGATTTACACCGATGTCACCTACATCCACACTATTAAGGATGTTGGTGAGGGCTTCCCCTTCAGATGAGCGGATGTCATTCTCAATCTTCGTTAACATGGTTATTGCCGCTGTCAGGGGCATATGCTCAAAAAGGGAGGCCTCCCAGCTTTTGTTCCCAGTTTTGTATTGTGTGCTGAGGTTTTTTTTGATAATCGCTTTGTAGCCGGGGTCCGGAACTAAAAGTGCGATCGTTTCACGATAGCTGTCGATGGCTCTCCTAAGTTTTTTCCCTTCTCCGTTAACAGGGGACAGCATCACTACTGATGCAGCTTCCTGATCTTCTTTGTGTTTGATATTACTGATATCTGCTCTCTTTCCATCGGCCTTCCTTACCATACGGTATTTTAGCTCATTGATATAGCTTGTGAGTGAGTCGCTCATTGTACGCACCTGTACTCCTTTCCGGTACCACTCTCCCGCCTTTTCCGGGTTTTGCTGATTGTAAACTGACAACTTGTTCATAATAAGCTGGTTCCGCTCTAGCATTGTGGCAGAGGAGTTTTTAAGGCTGTTATCCACCAGCTTAAACCCGTCAAGTACTTCAACAGAGACGTTGAGGGCAAGCATGGCTATAAAAACCAGGTACATCAGGTTGATCATCTTCTGGCGAGGGGAATTGGGACTGTTTACTGCCATGGAGTTGGTTATTATGGATTGTTGTTTGCAGTGTTATTGCTCCTGTTTAGGGTTATGGCATTCAGCATCCTGGCATATACTTCGTTCAGTTCTTTGAGCCTGCCGGCCATTTTTTCTGTCTCCTCACTGATAACAGACCCATCGGGTATAGTATCGTTGTACATTGTTTTGATACGGGCCAACCCTCTATTGATCTGCTCAATGGTATCGATTTGCCCGCTGATGCTCCTTAAATGGATCTCATAGATGGAGTTTAGCCCCGACAGGGTACGGTTGAGGTTTTCTATCTGATTACTGTACTCACGGGCATGCAGGGATAGATTTTGTGTTATCTCTGTTTCGGCATCCCGGGTAAAAGGTTGTGAAACAGGTTCTCGGGGAGTCATGCCGCTGCCATCATCTTTATTCTGACGGACACTGGCTTTAGTGGTGTACCCAAGGGGATTTGATACTCCAGTTTGTGATGGTGCAGTTGTTGAATCGTTAAGGCCTGTTGTTTGTGAAGAAAGGCCGGGATACTTTTCCGGTTTATGATTAGAGAGGGCAGGGAACACCTGCTCCCAGCGGTAGTCGCGTACCGGGGTGTCGAATGCCGAAAGGATAAAGACAACCACTTCGGTGATCATACCAAAAAAGAAAATCTCGTTGCCGAAAGGGAAGTGCAGCAGATTGAACATCGCTCCCAGTATAACGATAGCTGCGCCAAAGCTGTAGGCGAAATTGATGAACCGTTTTCCCTGTTCACCTTGAAGGAACTTTTCTAGCCTGTTTTTATATTTTTTGTATGCGATCATATCTTTTTTTTGTTGATGTTCTGTTTTATCTGCTTCCTCCCACCTGTGTTCTGACACAACGGAATCCTATAAAAGAGCGCCCGCGGTTCTGGAACTCACTGTCGCGCATATCGGAGCGGATAAAGGTGGATATATCCTTCCAGGAGCCTCCCTTTACCACTTTTTGTTTCATCATGTAAGGGTCTTCTGTAGTGGCATTGTAGCTGTATTCGGGATTCAGGTCGCCCATCAGTTCATTTCCTGAACCAGTATAAGCAGTAGATGTCCATTCGGCTACATTTCCCGCCATATCATATAAACCCAGATTGTTTGGGCTAAAACTTCTTACCTTTGCCGGTATAAGGTGATTATCGGCAGCATAAGCTCCGTCACCTGGCTTGAAGTTAGCCTGGTAGCAGCCGCTTTCGCTTGTTGTGCCGTCGCTTTCCCAAGGATAACTGTTCCCGGAATTGGCATTCCTTGCAGCCATCTCCCATTCTGCTTCGGTGGGGAGACGGTATTTTTCAATCTTAATGTCTTCCCGGTTTATACTTCTCCTCAAAAACATAGTACGCCACTCACAAAAGGCGGTTGCCTGTTCCCATGAAACTCCTACCACGGGATGGTGTGCATATGCAGGGCTGGCAAAGTAGTTGCGCATATAGTAATCGTTTTTGGCATTTGGAAAATCGTTAACCCAACAGGTGGTGTCGGGATAGATATTTACGATGCGAGTGTGAACAAAATCGTAGAGGCTGCTCAGCGGACGAGTGATGGTCTCATTCACTATGCGTCCGTCGGGTGCTATGTATGCCGTATCTTTCGAGATCAATACCACCTCATCAGGGTTAATTGAAATATCGGTGTTGAGTGTCCTTTCAGCCGGATTCAGACGATGCTCACGCTTGGCCGCTTCTGCCTCATCGAACCACTCATAACGGAAGTTCAGCTGACTGGCATCGAGCATTCGTTTTCCGGTGATGGGGTGTATTTTGTAAATGCTGTTTATGGCTGCTTCTTCCTCTTCAGTATTTCTTGTCCATGGAATGGGGAGTGACCAGTTGAGGCGGGGTGTGACAGGGTCTCCATATTCATCTTCGCTAATCTTGTAGAAATCATCACCCGCCCATGCCGGATCGGCCAGCCGTTCACGTATAATGGAATCGCGCACCCAATAAACAAACTGCTTGTATTGTGAATTGGTGATTTCGGTTTCGTCCATCCAGAAGTTATCTACCGAAACACCCCTGGTGGAAATGGTGATCCCCCATAGCGAATCGATCTCACCCGGGCCCATGTTGTATGCACCGCGAGATACCAGCACCATGTTGTAGGGAGTGGGTTCATTCCACACCTTTCCCACGGGTACGCCTGTGAGCTCTCCCCCCGTGCTGCTCCAGGTCCAGCGCCTTCCACAGGAAATGACCGTGGTGAATAGCAGTAATAATAAGATGGATCTTCTCATGCAATATCTTTTTAAAAATCAATTATAAATTCCTTTATAGATCTTTTTGTTTCTTCTCAAATCGGTGCTACCCTGGTTTTCACCTTATTTTCACGTTCTTTACATCACATCACTTTTATGCAACAAATCTGAAGTATCATTCGGGTAGTAAACGATTTTGCTTTACGCCAAATCACTTCTCTACAAAAGCCTGATGCTTTTATGTGGCTGACGGGCCGACTTAAAAATGCAGGATGAGATGTTGTACCGCAGATACAATTCGTGGCTGCCCCGGCTGTCTTTTCCCATTCCCTTAGAATGAAAGGAGCAGGCATAACCAAACTCCAGATCTTCAAGGTTGGCCCCTGTAAAAATGGCATACCCGTCGCCTTTCCGCCACGAGATTCCGCCGGAGTATTTTTTATCATATTCCAGACGAATTGTTGTCAGCACCTGTGTATCGCCGGGTTCGGTTTCAAGCAACACTATAGGTTTTATTTCTAACGGATAAAACAGTCTTATATTGCATCCGGCAATAAAAATATAGGAGCGCGGAACAAAAGAGTCATTAGAATTGGGTTGCAGGTCATTGTAGTTAGTGTTGCCTGGGGATGCGTCGGTTATACTAGCTGTATTTGAGGCAATGGGAGTATTGCCGGTGATGGAGTCGCTGAAAACGGAAAACCGTGGACGACCGGTGTGCATGGCTGATATGCCTGCGAAGCTGTTATCCCCTATCCAGGAGATACCTGCATTTAGGTCGAACACTTTTCCGGAGGCACGATAAACTTCCACTGTGCCCCTCATATCCTGTTGGGTGTGATCGCCGGTAATACTGATGCTTCCCGGATCGAAGGCAAGGTTGTATACCCCTGCCTGTAAACCTATGTTTAGAAATCCTTTGCCTGCAGGCTGCCTGAGGCAGTACTGAGCTGCCAGCAGTGAGTTGCGAAATGTCCCGCTAACATCGTAGTATGCAACCACACCGGCGGCATGCAGCCTGTTATGGAACAAGAAAGGCATATCGCCTGTAATGAGCATTCTTTGCGGGGCGTTTTTTATACCTGTCCACTGATATCGGTACAGTACAGTTGCTCTTATCTGGCTACCCTCGCCCGCAAATGAAGGATTATAGTAACCTTTTGCCATCCAGTAGTGACTGAAAGGAGCATTCCACTGAGCCTGCATATGTAGTAGACAGCAGGCTGACAGAAACAGTAAACACAGAAACCTTCGTTTTCCCATCAACTATATAACTGAAAAGCGATGGAAAAATTGTGTTTAAGCGGTTACTTCTTAGCTTTTCATCATCTCAGAAAAATATCTTTTATTTTTTGCGAAAAGTGTATATGAATGTTAACAAGATGCCGCCTGCTTTTTTAAAAAAGGGGCTGCCCTTTTGGAACAGCCCCATCATTGATATATTGATCTATTGTTTACAATAAAATATTATCTGTTATGATCTTTTATTTCCACAAAATCCACATCTTCCGCTTCACTTGATTCAAATCTTTTTTTTTGATATTCGATGATACGATTTTCCTGTGATTCCGGTTGTTTATTCTGTCTGGACTGTTGCCGGCCGTAATTTGAAGAATGTCTTGTACGTTTTCCCAATAGCCATCTTCCGAATGATTTCATCAGGAAATAAACAGCCATGAATACTAAAAAAAATTTAATCAGAAATCCCATATGGTGAATGAAAAATATTTAATAATAAAGTAAAGATACAATGAATCGGACAATAGATTGATTATGTTTGTATTATTTAACGAATTGCTACTTGTTGACCCGGGCGCTGACTGAAGTGAAAGAAGGCGCCATATATTCTGCAAAATGCAGGATGGATTGATGCCAGGCATGACTTAAATGACGGCAGATGCGACTATTCTTCGGATTCAGATGCAAAAAATTTGCTTGAAAGTACAATTGAAAGAACAATATATGATACTATTCCAAAGGCAACACCAATTATACCCCAAATGGCAATAAAAGCTATCATCAGCAATATTAAAAGCAATTGTCTCTCATTGCCTTTTAATCTGATCTGTTTTATTTTAAGTGAAAACATCGGTATTCCTGAGACCATTAGAAGAGACATCAGAAATATTGCACCGGCAGTAATATAAAAAAGATATTCTTTTTCACTGGTCAAGACATGCAATCCGCAGCAGTAGCTTACCCAGAAGAGCCCGTTAGCGGGTGTCGGGAGTCCCATGAATGTAGTAGTTTCTCTATCATCGATATTGAACCGGGCAAGCCTGAGTGCGGAAAAAACAGGAATAAGGAATGCCAGATATGGGATAAATAAGCTGCCGGTATCCAGATAGCCGGGAAAGAGGGAGTGGTCACGCAGCAGAATAAACACTGCTGATGCCGGGGCAACCCCGAAACTGACTACATCGGCAAGTGAGTCCAGTTCTTTCCCAATGGCAGAGTATGCTTTCAATATACGTGCAGCCATCCCATCCAAAAAATCGAAAAGTGCAGCAACAGCGACCCATATTGCCACAGCCGTGAAGTTTCCCTGAAAGGCCATAGTGATAGCTATACATCCTGAAAAGAGATTAAGTAATGTTAAAATATTTGGTATCTGTTTCCGCATAACTATTTATCTTTTTGGGGCAGACGTGCAAGAAAGGTTGCGTTGGAACGCACCTCTTCGCCAAGGTCAACAAGGATTTCACTTCCGAGCGGCAGAAAAACATCCATTCTGGAGCCCAGTTTTATAAAACCTAACGGTGAACCTATATGTACCTCATCGCCTTCATTTACGTAGGTGACAATCCTTCGTGCAACAGCACCGGCAATCTGCTTTGTTAGGACTTTACCATGATCGGGAGTCTCAATCAGAATGTTTGTATGCTCATTCTCGTGACTCGATTTTGGCAGGTATGCAGCATGAAAATTTCCCTCCAGGTGAGACATGTGGATGATTTTTCCACTCACCGGTACCCAGTTAGAGTGTGCGTTAAAAAACGACATGAAAATGGAGATCTGTATACATTCTTCTTTGAAAAACATTTTCTCAAACACCTTTTCTATAACAACAACCCTGCCGTCGGCAGGTGCGCTCACCAACCCGTGAAGGTCTCCCTTATAGACCCGGTCGGGTTTTTTGTAAAAGTTAAGTGCCATTGCAAACAAAATTAACGACACCGCCAATATAACTACCGAAAAGAGAGTGTTTGGAAAAAAGTAGAAGATAGCTGCATTAATCATTAGAAGAGCTGCAAAAATTTTTACCAGCGCAATTTTACCCTCTTTGTGTATCCTTATCTTCATGCTTTTTAATTGGTTTCGAAATGACGTTTTTGAAAAGTTGAATCAATAGCGTTTGAGTTAGGCTTGGTTTGAAAAATGCTGTCCGACTTTTTTTCTATTTCCTTACGATACTTTTCAGGTACATATCCATCACTGAATTCTTTATCAATATAAGGAACAATGGCAGGCAAAACCACCTCAACACGCTCAAAGAAGAACGACTCTTCCTTTATGTTTTTCTTTATTATCAACTCGTTTTTATCGAGCATAAGTATCATATTAAGTATAATGCTCAGAAAAAGCATCATGGTACCCGCTGCAATAACGGCACCCAGCAATCGGTTTATGATACTAAGAAAAACCATATCGATAAATCGCTGCAAAAGGCGGCCTATCAGTGAGAGTACTATGGCAATTAATGCAAAAGCAAGGATAAAGGATAAAACCTTTGCAGCATCGGTTGAGAGATTACTTATATTGATTACTTCCGGTAAAATTTTCTCCGCGATCCTTCCTCCGAAAATAGCTGCTAGCACTACTGTTGCAAAACCTATAACCTGCATTACGAATCCCTTGCGGTATCCGTTGATGAAAGCTACAAGCAGAATAATACCTATGGTCAGATCGAACCAATTCATTATTTCAGTTAAAGTGTTGTTTGCCCGGCATCAATCTGTTCATTGAGAAAGAGTGATGCCAGTTGTTTGAATTTCCCGGGCGATTCCGTAGTAAAATATTTTACAGTGCCGTTTTTTGTACATTTTTTATCCATCTCGGGATGCCTTTTCAGATAATCGTTCAGGCTTTCGGCTATATATCTTGCCTGAGCAATGGCTTTTACATTCTCAGGCAGGTACTGATTAATCTTCTGCATCAGCAGAGGATAGTGTGTACATCCCAGTATTATAGTGTCTATTAGCGGATCTCTCTCAAGGAGGCGTTTGATATGTTGTTTTACAAAATAATCGGCCCCCGGCTTATCATACTCCCTGTTCTCCACTAAAGGCACCCACATGGGACATGCTTCGCCTGTTACAGTAAGATGTGGATGAAGTTTTTTAATTTCAATCTCATAAGATCGCGATTGTATTGTTCCCTCTGTTCCTAGCACACCAATATGACCAGTATTCGATAAGCCTTCAACAGACTCTGCTGTTGGACGGATAACGCCCAGTACCCTTCTCTGTGGATCTATTGCCGGCAGATTGGCTTGCTGGATGGTTCTCAGTGCTTTTGCCGAGGCTGTGTTACATGCCAGGATTACCAAATGACAGCCTTGTGAAAAAAACCATTTTACCGCTTCAAGTGTGAATTCGTAAACCCTCTCAAAGGAGCGGTTACCATAAGGAGCACGTGCATTATCGCCCAGGTAAATATAGTCGTACCCAGGCATGATGGCCCTTATCCCGGACAAAACCGTGAGTCCGCCATACCCGGAATCGAATATACCGATGGCACCCGCTTTTGCAGAAAACTGCTCCTTCACAATAGTTGGTATTATTTAACGGATACCCAGTTTTTCTTTTACAAATGGATTTGCATCAACTGCGTCGGGTGAAACGAATGCAATACCCGGATTGGCTAGATCGTAGATAACAGTGAAGTTACGTTCAATACCCACTGCCTTGATAGCATTGATGATCTTTTCTTTTAACGGTTTAAGCATTGCCTTTTCTTGACTTTCAATATCTTGCTGAGCCAGTTCCATGAATTGCTCCATCTTGTTTTCAAGTTCGGTCAACTCTTGCATTCTGCGCAGCTTGATGTTTTCTGCCAGTGACGCTTGGTATGTAATGTAATCGGAATATTTTTTATTGTATTCGTTCTGCATTAACTCCAACTCTTTCTTGTAGTTGTCACTTAAGGCAATCAAGTCCTTCGTAGCCTGCACTTTATCTGGTATCATATCCAGTATCTCCGTAGTGTTCACATAAGCTATGAAAACTTGTGGTACTACCTGCTGAGAAAAGAGTGTTCCACTTGTCAATAAAATAAATACACTAAGACTGAAAAAAACTTTTTTTGTCATAATAATCTATTTTTTGTTGAATAATTAATTATTCATTCATTCATTTACAAAGTCTTCTTTATCTCCGTTTCTTCGTAAGATTCAATAATATCACCAACTTTTATGTCATTGAAATTACGAATGGTGATTCCGCATTCATAACCGTATGTAACCTCTTTTACATCGTCCTTGAAACGTTTGAGTGAATCAAGCTCGCCTGTAAAGATAACTATACCCTCGCGAATCAGACGAATACGGCTGGAGCGTTTTATCTTTCCGTCGCGAACCATACAGCCGGCAACGGTACCTACCTTTGATATCTTAAATACATCCAGCACTTCCACATTCCCGGTTATCTCTTCCTTTATTTCTGGAGAGAGCATGCCTTCCATTGCTGCAGTCACCTCTTCTATGGCATCATAAATAATTGAATAGAGACGGATGTCGACACCCTCTTTTTCAGCCTCCTTGCGTGCGCCGAGGGAAGGACGTACCTGGAACCCGATGATAACAGCATCGGAGGCAGCGGCGAGCGTTACGTCCGATTCCGAAATCTGGCCTACAGCCTTGTGAATCACGTTCACCTGAATTTCTTCAGTTGAGAGGCGAATGAGTGAGTCGGAGAGAGCTTCTACCGATCCGTCCACATCGCCTTTCACAATAATGTTCAACTGTTGGAAGTTGCCAATTGCAATGCGGCGGCCTATATCGTCAAGGGTAAGCATTTTCTGAGTGCGTAGCGACTGTTCACGTTGCAGTTGTTCGCGGCGGTTGGATATTGAACGGGCCTCCTGTTCGGTCTCCATTACATTGAAAGTGTCGCCTGCCTGAGGTGCTCCGTTAAGCCCAAGTATCAATGCCGGTTCCGACGGAGCAGCCTTTTCAATACGCTGGTTACGTTCGTTGAACATGGCTTTCACACGGCCGAAATATGATCCTGCTAGCACTATATCGCCCTGACACAGTGTGCCGTTCTCCACGAGTACGGTTGCCACGTAACCCCTTCCTTTGTCAAGTGATGATTCAATGATGGAGCCAGAAGCTCTGCGATTAGGATTGGCTTTAAGTTCCAGAAGATCGGCTTCGAGAAGCACTTTCTCTAGCAGCTCGCGGATACCGGTACCTTTTTTTGCCGAAATATCCTGCGACTGGTATTTTCCTCCCCAGTCTTCAACAAGATAATTCATCTCGGCCAGTTTCTCTTTTATCTTTTCGGGGTTTGCCCCTGGTTTATCTATTTTGTTGATCGCAAAAACAATGGGCACACCAGCTGCACCAGCATGGTTGATTGCTTCAACTGTTTGGGGCATCACGTTATCGTCGGCTGCAACAATTATAATGGCTACGTCTGTCACCTTTGCTCCGCGAGCGCGCATGGCGGTAAACGCTTCGTGACCGGGTGTGTCGAGGAAGGTAATCTTTCCACCCTCTCCCAATGTCACATTGTATGCACCTATATGCTGTGTGATCCCTCCGGCTTCACCGGCGATTACATTGGTACTGCGAATACTGTCAAGCAACGATGTTTTCCCGTGGTCCACATGGCCCATTACCGTTACAATGGGGGGACGGGGAATCAGGTCTTCAGGATCATCCTTCTCTTCGGCAATAGCTTCTATCACATCGGCACTTACATACTGGGTTTTGAAGCCGTACTCTTCAGCTACAATGTTGATGGTCTCTGCATCGAGACGCTGGTTTATGGCTACCATAACGCCGAGGCTCATACAGGTGGAGATGACGTTTGTTACGGGAATATTCATCATGTTGGCCAAGTCATTGGCAGTTACAAACTCTGTGAGCTGTAATATACGGCTTTCTTTCTCCTGTTGCTTGAGCTCTTCCTGATATCTCTGGGCGCTTGCTTCTCGTTTTTCACGGCGGTATTTTGCACCGCCTTTTTTCCCTCTTTTTTCGGTTAGGCGGGCAAGGGTTTCTTTTATCTGCTTCTGAACATCCTCTTCACTCACCTCCGCCTTTATCGGTTTCCTGAGCGACATTCTTCTGTCGTTTCCTGAAGCCTGGTTGTATGTACCGGGTTTATCGATATTGACTTTACTCGTGCGGATACGCTTACGTTTTTTCTTCTTGCTCTCTTCGTCGCGTTCGGGTGAGACAGTGTGTTTTTTCTTTTCATCAATAGCTTCTTTCTTCAGCTGTTTCACCTTTTCTTCTTTCAGCTTTTTACTGTCAAGGGCTTTCTGCTCCCGTTCCAGACGCTCTTTCTTTCGCTGTGCCCTAGATTTCCTGGGGGGGCGTGTGCGATCGTTTATGGAGTCGAGGTCGATTGACCCTTTAACCACTATGTTCGGCTCCAGTTTATTTTTGTGGATGCGGAAAACCTTATCGCTCCTTGTCCCTTCAGCTTTTTTCGCATCTTCAGCTACGGGCTCGCTTTTTTGTTTAGCCTCGTCATCTGCGGGTTCTTTTTTTTGTTTCACCTCTTCTGCTGCTGGTCCGCTTTTTTGTATAGCCTCATCCGTAAAAAGTTTACTCTTCTGTTTTACCCCTTCCACAGGTTTCACCTGAGCTTTTTCGGGGACTGAGGTTTCGGTTTCCTTGGTCTCAGCCTTTTCCTTTTCTGAAATATGTGGTTTCTTTTCCACGGGCTCTGCACTCTTAATCTCCTCTTCTTTTACCTGTGCAGGTTTTTCCTCTATAGTTACTTCAGGCTGATCCTGTTTGATTTCAGGTTCAACTGAAGGTTGGGGAACAATTTCCGGCTCATGGGGGAGAGTTGTTTTATCAGTTTCCGCCGCTTTTTCACTTACCGGCACCTCTTTAATCGGCTCAACTTTCTTTTTGTTGAGGCTGTCCAGGTCGATGCTGCCTACAACATTGAAATGGGGCTTCATCTCTTTTGGGATCTCTGTTTCTATAATCTCTTTTTCCACTTTTTTTCTGGGAGTCTGTTCTTCGGGGAGTTCGTATCCTTCTATTGCAACAGTTTCACGTTTTTCATCGCGGCGGTGCATCTTCTCCCGTGTCTCATTGGCTTCCCTGCGAATATTTTTGTCTTTTCCGAATTCTGCAATCAGTATTTCATACTGTTCATCCTCTATTTTAACGTTAGGATTTGCTTCTATTTCAATACCTTTCTTATGGAGAAATTCAACCAGGCTGTTGATCCCCACATTCAAATTTTTCGATACTTTTATTAGTCTTATAGGCATATATCTCTTCTAACCTTTACTCTCTTTTTATATTGTGAACAGTATTGTTTTTTTATTACTCGTACTATTTATCAGGTACGCACATTATTCAGTCTCATCAGGCGATTTGTTTGTATCCGGTTCATCGTTTGTATCCGGTTCATCGTTTGTATCCGGTTCATCGTTTGTATCCGGAGCATCCAAATCATCTTCATCTTCAAACTCATAGCGCAAGATAGCTAGTATTTCATCAACTGTACTCTCTTCCAGATCGGCTTCCTTGATGAGCTTTTCACGATTCATTGCAAGTACATTCTTGGCAGTGGAACATCCTATCTTTTTCAGCTGATCTATAACCCAGCCATCAATTTCGTCACGGAATTCATCAAGATAGATGTCTTCTTCGTCCACTCCCTCTATATCACGGAATACCTCTATATTATAACCAGTAAGCATTGATGCCAGTTTAATGTTGGCACCTCCTTTTCCAATTGCCAGAGATACCTCCTCAGGGTTGAGGAAAACTTCGGCACGGCGCTCTTCTTCTTTAATGGTAATAGAGTTGATCCTTGCAGGGCTTAACGCTCTTTGAATGTATAGCGTGGTATTGTTTGTAAAGTTGATCACATCGATATTCTCGTTGCGAAGCTCACGTACGATACCGTGAATACGGAATCCTTTCATTCCCACGCAGGCCCCGACAGGATCGATGCGGTCGTCGTAAGCCTCAACAGCTACTTTAGCACGTTCTCCGGGGATGCGGGCAATACCTTTTATAGTTATAAGGCCGTCAGCTATCTCAGGTATCTCCTGTTCGAACAGACGTTCCAAAAACACAGGTGATATGCGTGAGAGAATAATCCTGGGATTGTTGTTCTTATTCTCTACACGTGCAACCACAGCACGGGCATGCTCTCCCTTTCGGAAGAAATCACTTGGTATCTGTTCGGTTTTGGGCATGATAAGTTCGTTGTGCTCATCATCCAGAAGCAATAACTCCTTTTTCCATACCTGATAAACTTCACCTGAGACAATTTCGCCCACCTTTTCTTTATACTTATTATAGAGATTGTCTTTTTCCAGTTCCAGTATTTTGGAGGCAAGTGTCTGTCGAAGGTTGAGAATGGTGCGGCGTCCAAAATGATCGAGAGACACCTCATCTGTAACCTCTTCTCCCACTTCAAAATCTTCGTCTATCTTCAATGCTTCCGAAAGGGTAATCTCACGGTTGGGATCCTCCAGTTCATCGTCTTCCACTATCACACGGTTGCGCCATATCTCGAGGTCGCCTTTGTCGGGGTTAATGATGATATCGTAGTTCTCATCAGTACCGCTGCTTTTGGAGATCACATTGCGGAACGACTCTTCCAGTACACTTATCAGTGTGGCTTTATCGATATTTTTCAATTCGTTGAATTCTGAAAAAGTATCGATGAGACTGATGGTTTCTTTCTTCTTACCCATATATTATTTGAATCGTATAAGATATTTTGAATATTTTACTTCATTGAATGCGAAGCGGATATCTTCTTCCACTTCAATTTTACGTTTGGCGCCTTCGGGCTTAATCTTTTTAATGATCGATAGCGTGAAGCCGTCATCATCAGACGATTTGAGCACTCCCGTAAGCTTTTGCCCTTTTTTGCTTAGGACCTCAATCTCTTTCCCTTCAAACTTTTTGTACTGACGCAGTATTTTGAAGGGTGAGGTGAGTCCGGCCGATGTTACAGTCAGCTCATAATCTTCTGTATCGCGATTGAGCCTCGACTCAAGGTGTCTGCTTAGATCAGCGCAGTCATCAATATCCACACCCAGATCGTTGTCAATCTCAACTGTGATGGAATTGTCTGCGCCCACTATTACATCCACCAGATAATTTGCTGAATTCTTCAAATACTCTCCGGTGAGGCCGATTATCACCTTTTTTTCAATCATATCCCTTTCATGAACAAAAAAGGAAGCGGTGTTTCCTGCTTCCCTCGTCCTTTACGTGTGCAAAGATATTATTTTCAAACGGATTCACAAAATGTTTAGTTGTTTTTTTGCTCGTGAATAGATTTTGTTATCTGTCAAACAAACATGTCGGAAATATCAGGATTGGCTCAAATTAATTAGACTCACAGCCATGTTGCGTTTATAGCTAAATATTTTTAAAGGCGATGTTTTATGGTACATACTTTCATACAGTTTGTATTCTTAAATGCTCCAGTTCACTTTTAAAAGTTGTGTTTTACAGCTCATACCTGTACGCGACCGTTAAAGGCGTGGCCAATGAGAGAGAAGAATCGGGGAAGCATGCAACGGGCACCCCGAAAAATACCGTGATATCATATATCTATATATACTTAGCATGGATGCATGCGAAAGTTCATAAATTTATAATTATTCCTGGGAGTACCTTACCGTGTCAGCTGTCATTGAATATCAGAATCAGGTGGTGGAATATCTATCTGTTTTTCTTCTGTTAATGAGACTATCCCTTCATGATTGCGAATTCTCATGATCGACTCATCCTCGGCAAAACCTATTATTACACCGAACTCATATAACCGGGTGATGGTTAAGCCTTCTTCACGCAAGCTCTCGGCCAATGAGTTAAGCCGGTCTAAATAATATTCAGATATTGTAATTACGATATGCCTCATTTTAATAAATTTATCTGGCCTTAAGGTGCAATGGATAACCCATCACCCACATCCTCCGATGATAAAGGAAGGCTTCTGGCCAATTTCCTGAATTCATTCTCGATATTCTGAGCCGTTGCGCCTGGATATTTCTCAAATAGAAGAGCCATGATTCCTGCAACATGAGGAGTGGCCATGCTGGTTCCAGAGATAGTGCGATACCTTACAGGCATTCGCCATGAAGAATAGATTGCCACACCGGGAGCTGCAATATCAACCAATCCGGTTGGATTGATAGCCCTGTTTGAAAAATCGGCAACATTCAACTTCGAATCCAAAGCGGCAATTGCGAGGATGGAGGGACAATCGGCCGGACTTCCCACAGGGCTGAACTTGTTTTTTGAACGTCTGCTCTCATTGCCTGCAGCAGCAACTACAATTGCACCTTTTGATTGAGCAAAAAGGGCAGCTCTCTCATACGCTATGTCGTATGCCTGACCGGGGTCTACCTTCGATCCCAGCGACATGGATATCACCTTGCATCCACCGTTGGCTGCCCATGTCATTCCGTTAAGGACCCACGACTGGGCACCGCTCCCTTGATTACTCAATACTTTTCCCGCATAGATATGCGATTTTGTGGCTACCCCGTATCGCAATCCGTTCTGATCTACAGATCCGCATGCTGTCCCAATACAGTGAGTCCCATGTCCGTGAAAGTCGTTAATTGACTCATCGGGGACAAAAGAGCTGGCAGTGATACTCCTACCTTCAAAATCGGGATGGCCTGTATCAAAGCCGGTATCCAGTACCGCAATCTTTATGCCCTCCCCGCTGTACTGTGATTTAAGTGCTTCAATAGCCTCTACACCCCATGCCGATATAATATCTGTGTCAACAGTAATATCGTCGGGCAGATAGACCACTTTTTCCTGTTCAATAATATAATCTGCCGATGCTTTGGCTACCTGAAGCCGTTTAATCCGGTCATCTTCAATCCCCAGAAGGGCTATGCCTAAATCATTAAAAACCAGAGCATCCGCATCTTTTATATTACTTTCGTTAGGGGGCTTAGTTACGAAGTCTGCGGTATTTGCAACTGAAAGGGCCCACTCTGACTTTAAGAAGCTAGTGACTCTCGCTATACTTTTAGCTCCCTCTTTGAGAATTAACAGGTGCCTGCCCGTGTACATGGGATTATCATCACCCTGCTTGTCATAAATCTCTTCTGGAAACTTACTAAAAGAGGTCTCCCGGTTATGATTATCCTGCAATAATGACTGTTTCCCTAATTTTGGAGGTTTCATACGATTAAAGCTATTTTTTTCAAAGACTTCATATAGGCTCTTATATGTCAACCCGAATCCTATTAGTTTCATAAAGACGATAATTTATAATCATAGAACTCTTTATTCAACTTTTACATCTGTAACTTTTGTGGTAGAATAGTTCATATTAATGTGTTGTCGCTTGATTGATCAGCAGGTAATATTTACAGAAGAATAGTTCATTGAAAAGGTAAAATTAATTTTCACGCGTGGCCGCTGACCAGCGAAACGCCATAACATCTCAAATAGCTATCTACGTATCGCATCGATAAACGTGTGAGTTAAACTCCCCCAAAAATAATAACAATTTCGTTGGAATGCTGTTCAAATCAATCCATTTCTTTAATGAAATCTTCGTCAACTATTCTTAAATTAACAGTTCCAGCTTTATCTAACGAACCCTTATTGTCTGCTTCAACTATTCCCTTTGCCAGCAATACATTTAGTGCAGCCCTCTCACGAATGTTCATACGCTGATGAGTATTGAACCTGTTCCCTTCACCTTTAATTTTTTTCAGTATCAGTATTTCATCCTTACTTAATAATTCGATTTTCAGCCTTGCATCGGTTTCCGATTTTTGAGAAATCTCATTATTTGCTCCCTCTCTCCATATGGCAATCTCAGCCTTTTGTAGTCTGTTATCTTCCATGATGGAGAAAAGGCTTGGGAGGTAAAGTCTTGTGTAAAAGTATCCTGAAATAAATCCGGCAACAAAAAAATAGATAAGAACCGCAATCATTATGGGCCTTGCAAAATCACAATTTAGGTTTTCGCAGTCGGCATTCACCAGTATATAGTCTGCAATACTTTGAAGATAACCCGGTATCTTGCCCAGTTGGGTGAGAGTGACCCCCAAGATAATCTTGGTTAGCCAGTCAGATACATCTTCGAGATTGGTGTTCGGGTTGTATTTGGTGTCTCTGCCGTAATTTTCCCCAGGGTTGTAGTCCCTGTTGAGACGGGGTATCCCGAAGATAAAACCCAAAACAGCTCCTGTTATCAGTGATGCAAGGGCTACAATGATTATCAGTCCCAGAAAATCCCAATAGGTTAGCGAGATTGTAGCGCTCAGAAAGCATGTTATAATACCTGTAACAATTAATGACAAAGGTAACAGATGAATTGCATGTTTCATTTTTAATGGCTGTTCGTTCTTTTTCATAGTTTTGTGAAGTTAGTTGTTTAATCCACTGCTTCTGCTATCACTTCCGTACTGCTTCGTACCTATAAAGCATCGAAGGGCTATTAAATCCTCAATTCCATAATATTACCTCTGAGATATGTCACTTTAAGCATAAAAGCCCCTTTTGAGCAGATATTCAATATCGACCTTTGCCTGATTGATGTTTTGTACGGCTTAAAACATTTTTTATGGAGTGCAAGATAACGGAATCTTTTGAAAAAGACAAGATTATAGCATCATTTTTGATTTCCGACCAGATTGTTGACCCTGTTAAGGACGACGCCCAAGCATCTCGTATCAGAAAATCCCGGTTGTTATTATCGAAGATAATACCTATCATTATCGAAAATCAGGCATATCATTATCGAAAATATTGTGTACTTTTGTCCGTTAAAAGGACAAGAATTGTGTATGAAAGATGAAATTATGGAGAGTCCTGACAGAGGTAAAATTGTTTTTGACAGGAGTGTTATCGACTTCGTTACTGTTGCCGTGGAATTCTGTGCTTTTCTTGAGAATGAAGAGAAGATGCCTCGCAGCAAGTGGGTGGATCGGATGCTTAAGATTCTGCCAATTCTATATGTGAAAGCGTTATTGTTGCCAGATGTAATATCTTCTGATGAAGACCTCCCGGCCACATTCGTACGTGAAGAGGATTATAACAGAGTGGCAAGCTCGGTGGCGAATATAATGGGTGAGGAAAATGTTTACCTGGATGTTTTTGTGGATGATATGAAGTATAGTGACACACCTGTTTCAGCTTTTATCTCAGAAAATGTTGCTGATATTTACCAGGACATAAGGAATTTTGTATCTGTATATCAGCTTGAGCTTACGGAACAGATGTATAGTGCGTTGTATTTATGCAGGGAGAACTTTAATATTTTTTGGGGTCAAAAGCTGGTTAATGTGTTGAGGCCGCTGCATGCGCTGAAAATAAAGGAAATGGAGTTGCCGGGTGAAGAAGGGAATTTAATGGGGGAAGAGTTGTGGGATTGACTATATCAAAGGAACAGTTGGCTGAATTACCGATAGAGAAGTTCGAGGGAAAAATATTCGTTATCGATAATGAAGGGGATTCGAAGAAAGCTTGTGAGTATCTCTCCAAAATGAATGAGCTTGGGTTTGATACTGAAACCAAGCCGTCGTTCAGACGTGGACAGGTGAATAATGTGGCGCTGATGCAACTTGCAACTGAAGAGGAGTGTTTCCTATTTCGTCTTAACAAAATAGGCTATCCCGATGAGCTTGTGTCGATAATGAGCGATCCGGGGATCAAAAAGATAGGCCTTTCGTTGCGTGACGACTTTGCCGCAATTCGTAAACGTTCAGTACGTAAACCTGTGAATTTTATTGACCTGCAGGTTTTCGTGGATAAATTCGGGATTGAAGATAACAGCCTGCAGAAGATATACGCGATATTATTTGGTAAAAAAATCTCCAAAAACCAGCGCTTATCGAACTGGGAAGCTTCAATACTTAAACCTGCCCAGCAGTCATATGCTGCTTTAGATTCCTGGGCATGCCTCAGGATTTATAAACATTTAACCGGCATATATCAATGAATAGTTACAAGGAAATTGTTCTGCGTCCAGGTAAGGAGGAGTCGCTAAAACGCTTTCACCCATGGATCTTTTCAGGAGCAATTGGCAGTAAGCCAATCGGACTGGAAGAAGGAGAGGTGGTTCGGGTATTGGCATCAGATGGAAGCAGCATGGGAGTGGGGCATTATCAGATAGGCAGTATTGCAGTGCGCATGTTATCATTTAATGATGAGCAGATAAATGAGCAGTTTTACATGGGCAGGCTGGAAAATGCTTTCATGATTAGAAGAGAATTGAACCTGATAAGGTCTGATAACAACACTTTCAGGCTGGTGCATGGAGAGGGTGACCACCTCCCCGGGCTTATAATAGATATTTATGGCAATACTGCAGTAGTTCAGGCACATTCTGTAGGGATACACAGAGATATTGGCCTCATCACGGATGCTTTAAATCAGGTTATGCCTTCAGGTACGCTGAAAAATATATTCTACAAGTCAGAAGGGACACTGCCTTACAAAGCCGGATTATATCCGGAGGACAGGTATTTGTCAGGAGGTGAGGATGTAAGCGATACTGCAATGGAGAATGGATTGAAATTTCATATAGACTGGCTCAAAGGACAGAAAACCGGTTTTTTCATTGATCAGCGCGAAAACCGGAATCTACTGGAGCAGTACTCAAAAAACAGGACCCTGTTAAACATGTTCTGCTATACAGGGGGCTTCTCGGTTTACGCTTTAAGGGGAGGGGCAGTAAAAGTTGACTCCGTGGACAGCTCTTCAAAAGCGGTATCGCTTACCGGCAAGAATGTCTCTTTAAATTTTGGTGATGATAGGCGTCATAACTCATGTGCTGCCGATGCCTTTAAGTATCTGAAACAAATTAAGAATGGCGAATACGACCTTATTGTGCTGGATCCTCCAGCTTTTGCAAAACATCGGGGAGCTGTAAATAACGCTTTGCAGGGATATAAAAAGCTGAATCTTTCTGCACTGGAGAAAATAGCCCCCGGAGGAATTGTTTTTACATTCTCCTGCTCGCAGGTAATTACGAAAGAGCAGTTCCGCCTGGCTGTGTTCTCCGCTGCAGCTATATCTGGACGGAAAGTGCGTATCCTGCATCAACTTACCCAGCCAGCAGACCATCCCATAAATATATATCATCCCGAAGGAGAGTATCTGAAAGGATTGGTCCTTCAGGTAGATTAAATGGTACCAATGTCAAATTATGAATTTGTGAGCACCAATGTCAGGTTGGGTGTTAGAAATGGTGCGTTATATGGTGTCATTGTCAGGTTTTGTTGGTACAAACGGTAGATTAAATGGTACGAATGGCAGTCTTTAGAGCGTGAGAGCACCATTTGTAGATGACCGCAAAGTTGAAATAATTGTACTTTGGATTGAATAATAAACTAAAAATCCGTTTTAAAACTAAATAAAACGCTCCTTTTTGGTTAAAATGTGCAAAATGTAATTTTTTTTCCCCTGTAAAGTATGTTTTATAACACAAAAAGGCTTACATTTGCATCGTGTTTTTCATGGTATTAGATTTAAGGTTAACAATGAAGATTGGTTGTCGTGAGACAACCATTCCTTTTTAATACACTTCTCCTTACCTTTTTTACAAATTATAAACTGTTAGATTGATCTGATTGACCGGTTTATTGTTAATTTTGTACTGAAAATGCTCCAATATGGATTTTAGAACACGCATACAGATCACGGAACCGGATATCTTCATAAAGCATTCTACAGAATTGATGCTTTTCGGATCCTGTTTTTCTGAAAATATCGGCATTAAGCTTTTACAGAATAAGTTTAAGGCAGATGTAAATCCGTTCGGTATTTTGTATAATCCGTTTTCTGTTTCCAATTCGATAAAAAGATTGATCTCGGGTGAACATTTTTCTGAGAGAGACCTTGTTTGCTATAATGGCATGTATCACAGCTTCATGCATCACGGCCATTTTTCAGATACGGATAAACAAGTGTGCCTTGAAAAAATCATGGAGCGATTTGAGAGAGCAGCAGGCATTATTCGTAATGCAGGGCTCTTCCTGATCACTTTTGGAACTGCCTATATATACAAATGGAAAGATAATGGTATGCTCGTGAGTAACTGCCATAAATTTCCTGCGTGCAGATTTCAGAGGTCCCGCCTTCAGGTAGAGGAGATTGTGGAAGAGTGGAACGAAGTTATTACTCAAATTTTATCCATCAATCCCGATTCAAAATTTATTTTTACCGTTAGCCCCGTGCGACACTGGAAAGATGGTGCACATGAGAACCAGGTCAGCAAATCCATTTTGCATTTGGCTGTTGACTCTCTTAGGAATGGCTTCGCTGGTAGTGTGTACTATTTTCCAGCTTATGAGGTGATGATAGATGAACTACGGGATTATAGGTTTTATGAAGATGACATGATCCATCCGTCACCTTTTGCGATAGACTATATCTGGCATCTTTTTGCTGAGGCTTTTTTCTCTTGCGAGACACGCGAAGTGAACAGAGAGTGGGAGCAGATAAGAAAGGCAATTTTCCATCGGCCCTTGCATCCCACTGCCAGATCATATAAGATGTTTTTAGAACAGACATTACAAAAACTGGAGCTTTTTTCAGATCGTCATCCTGAGATCGAATGCGAAGAAGAGAGGGCTCTATTAAAAGAAAAATTATACAGATCATGACTTATAAAATTCAACAAATAGCTTCTATACTGAACGTGTCGCACGATAAGTTGCATCCAGCCGGAATTTCAGTACTTCTTACCGATAGCAGAAAACTGACACATCCTTCTGAAACACTTTTTTTTGCACTTGTAACTAAAAACAATGATGCTCATGCTTTCGTCAGGGAGCTGTATGATTCAGGTGTACGTAATTTTGTCGTTTCAAAACATCTGGATGAATGGGACAATTTTACTGATGCAAATTTTCTGCAGGTGAAAAACAGCTTACGGGCACTACAGAAGATTGCAGCGTATCACAGATCCCGGTTCGACATACCTGTTATAGGTATTACAGGAAGTAACGGAAAAACTATAGTGAAAGAGTGGCTTTATCAACTGTTGGAAAAAAATTACAATATTGTACGCTCACCAAGGAGCTACAACTCACAAGTAGGTGTGCCATTATCTGTTTGGCAACTGGATAAAGAGGCTGGACTTGGCATTTTTGAAGCCGGGATATCTATGCCTGATGAGATGGAACTGCTGGAACCGGTTATCAAGCCTACTATAGGTGTGTTGACAAAGATAGGAGAAGCGCATCAGGAAAATTTTACTTCTCTACAGCACAAATGTATGGAGAAGCTTGAGCTTTTTACCAATTGCGATGTGTTTATTTATGATGAAGACAATGAATTGGTGTCGCGTTGCGTAGACCTGATGGTGCTCTCTCAGAAGGCTTTTTCTTGGTCCAGAAAAAACAGGGACGCGCATCTGTATATTTCTGATATTAAGAAAAAAGATGAAACAACTGCAATCAACTATTCATTTCTTGATTTAGACGAATCATTTGTTATCCCGTTCACAGATGAAGCATCAATAGAGAATGCCATCAATTGCCTTGCCGTAGCCTTGTACCTGCATGTATCACCAATTGAAATATCCTCAAGGATGCTTACTCTTGAGCCGGTTGCCATGCGCCTTGATGTTAGGAAAGGCAAGAAAGAGTGCCTTGTAATCAATGATGCATATAACTCTGATATTAATTCTATCAAGATTGCTCTAGATTTTCAGCAGCAGCGAAAGATGGACCGTCCTTTGAAAAAGACAGTGATTCTTTCGGATATTCTACAGACCGGGGTTCCGCCAAGAACGCTATATAAAAAAGTGGCTGAAATGGTAGAACAGAGCGGCGTTCATAAAATAATAGGAATAGGACAGGATCTTTATGCTAATCACGATCTTTTTGCGATACCCGAAAAATCGTTCTATACCACAACCGAAAAGTTTATTCTTTCCGGTGAATGGAGGGATTTTCATCAGGAGCTTATTCTTCTTAAAGGTGCCCGTAAATACCATTTCGAAGAGATAAGTTTGCTTATTGAGGAACGTATCCATGAAACAATGCTGGAGGTGAATCTTGATGCAGTTGTTCATAATTTCAATTTCTACAAATCGCGATTGCAACCCGGCATCAAGCTTGTATGCATGGTTAAGGCAAACGGATATGGGGCAGGAGCAGTGGAGATAGCCAAAACACTTCAGTATCACCGTTGCGACTATCTTGCGGTAGCTGTAGCCGAAGAGGGTATTTTGCTCAGAAGCGAAGGAATTTCATTGCCTGTCATAGTGCTTAATCCCGAAGTGAACGGTTTTGAGGAACTCTTTTCTAATGACCTCGAGCCGGAAATATATAATTTTCGCATTCTTGAAGCTTTTATCAGAGAGTCTGAGCGAAGAGGGATCACCGGTTATCCGGTACACCTTAAAATTGATACAGGTATGCACCGTTTGGGATTTCTCCCAGAGGAGATACCTCAACTGACTGCTATCATCAAGGCCCAGAAAGGGCTGAAAGTAAACTCAGTATTCTCTCATTTGTCTGCCAGCGAAAGTTGGGTTTTCGATGATTTTACACATCAGCAGATGGCAACATTCGACAATGCTGCAGAAGAGATTGAAAAGGCACTAGGCCATCATTTTTACAAACATATTCTTAACTCTGCAGGGATGGAACGTTTTCCTGCAAACAATTGGGAAATGGCCCGGCTAGGAATAGGATTGTACGGGGTAAGCGCAAGCGGGCTTGACGGACTTAGAAATGTAAGTACCCTTAAGACAACCATACTTCAGATAAAACAGATTCCTTCAAATGAGACTATCGGTTATGGAAGAAAGGAGAAACTAGACAAAGATGCACGTATTGCCACCATACGCTTCGGTTATGCTGACGGGCTAGACAGACAGTTCGGTAACCGTAAGGGAAAAGTTCTTATAAACGGCCATTTTGCACCTATTGTAGGAAATGTGTGCATGGACCTGTGTATGGTTGATGTAACAGATATACCTGCCAACGAGGGAGATGAAGTTGTATTGTTTGGTGAGGGGCTTGGCGTTGTTGAACTTGCAGAAAGCATTGGTACCATTCCTTATGAGATTCTTACCTCTATCTCTCCGCGTGTTAAGCGAGTTTATATAAAGGAGTAATTATATACATTCATTCAGGGAAGCATAACTCATTCCAGGTAACAATAAAAAAATAATAGCATTTCAAGCTGATAACGTCATGGTTAAATAGTATAACCTGTTTCAGGTAACAAAAAAAGCATCTCGGACGAGATGCTTTTTTATTTATTATGTTGCTGTTGAATTACTCAACAAAGAAAATTGCAACACGGTTCCAGTCGTTTTCTGCATATGGCTGTTGGGTATCACCCTTCCAGTCAATAGAGATGCGATCGCTGTCGATTCCGTATTCGTTGGTTAACGCATCGGCAACCGCTCTTGCACGTCTTTCAGAAAGTGCGAAGTTGTATTCAGGAGTACCTGTTTGTTTGTCAGCGTATGCAACTATGTTAACCTTTGCATTTTCGTTTGCTTTTAGATATTCAGCAGTATTGTAAACGCTCACCTGCTGTCCCTTATCAATCTTGGAAGAGTTGATACGGAAGAACACAACGTTGGGAACATAAACTCCTTCTGAAATAACTGTTGGCTGTACTTCAGGACATTCTGGACAAGATTCTGGTCTGAGTCTGAGTTCTTCGTTTTCAGCGCGCAGTCTGTTGATCTGGCTGTTCAGGTCGTTAATCAGGTTGTAGTCCATCAATTCGGCAGGAGTGAAGTTCTGTTTTCCGCCAAGGCCGAATTTAATACCTGCTGTTCCTGTAAACATGTTGTCCCATTCATAGTCTTCGCTATTGATTCCGTCGAACGAGTCTTGAACAACTCTCCAACCAAGTTCCAGGAAAAGAGCTACATTTCTTGACAATTGGAAATTGTTGATCAACCCAGCATTAAAAGTAAATGTCTGGTTTTGATGCTTGAAAGTGCTTCCGTCAGGATTCGGCTTTTTCCAATCATCATCTAATCCGTACATATAACCCATTCCCAAGTATGGAACCAGGCTGTAAACTCTTTCTGGATTATATGAACCCCAAGCGTTAATAACATTGTACATTAAATCCACATGTCCGCCAAGCCAGTTGTTTTTAGCAAAAGGAGCATTATCAGCTTCATGTTTAATGTTTCCTCCATCAATAACAAGACGAGCACCCCAGTTAGGAGAATTCCAGCGTCCGAATTCGATTTGACCCATCCATCCAAGACGGTCTGAGAAATCTGAATCCGCATCACGTTCTGCTTTCGTATTATAGAGGTTAGTTCCGCCTCCAAGACCAATATACCAATTGTCACTAGATTTGTTTTTCAGATACACAGTACCATGAGAAACGTTTTGTACTTCTTGTGCACTTATGCTGAAAGCAAGAAGAGCAGAAAATAAAAGTAAACTAAACTTTTTCATAAATTTAAATTCTAATTAAACATTTTTTATTACAATAACTCGATATTTTTTGTTGTATGTTATTTACAGTACCGTATTCAGTACTACCTTATCAGGTTTATGTTTAACGTTCACATTAAAAAAATGTTCGACAATTTGCCATAAAATATACAATTATGGAAGCAAAAGCTTGTACAATTGCGCTTTCTTAGGCAAACTTTGGAATGCAAATATAAAACTTAATTTTCACATAATCTCCTTTTTGTGTAAAAAATCACCAATTTAAGCCTACATATAGATTTTTTTACTATTTTTTCTATTGGAGCTTTACACTAGACAGGATTTATCCCAGGTAACTTTTCAATAGTTTACTTCTGGAGTCCTGCCTTAGTCTTCGTATTGCTTTTTCCTTTATCTGGCGAACGCGCTCACGAGTCAACTGGAATTTATCACCGATCTCTTCAAGTGTCATCTCCTGGCAGCCTATGCCGAAAAACATCTTAATGATATCGCTTTCTCTCTCAGTAAGAGTAGAAAGAGCCCTGTCTATCTCCTTTTGCAGTGATTCGTTGATTAGGGTCCGGTCAGCGATGGGTGCATCATCGTTAACCAACACATCAAGCAAGCTGTTATCTTCACCCTCAACAAAAGGTGCATCCATGGATATATGGCGACCCGAAACCTTCAGGGAATCTGTGACCTTCTCAACCGAAAGGTCCAACTCCTGAGCAAGCTCTTCTGCTGAAGGCCTGCGCTCATTTTCCTGTTCAAATTTTTGAAAAGCTTTGCTTATTTTGTTAAGCGAGCCCACCTGGTTCAATGGTAACCTCACTATTCTGGATTGTTCGGCCAGTGCCTGCAGGATGGATTGACGAATCCACCATACAGCATAACTGATGAACTTAAATCCCCTGGTCTCGTCAAATTTTTCGGCAGCTTTTATCAAGCCAAGGTTGCCTTCATTTATAAGGTCTGGTAAGCTTAGTCCCTGGTTTTGGTATTGCTTGGCTACTGATACTACGAAACGGAGGTTGGCTTTTGTGAGTTTTTCAAGAGCCTGACGATCGCCTTTCTTGATAGCCTGGGCTAATTCCACCTCTTCTTCTACGGTTATAAGATCTTCACGGCCTATTTCCTGAAGATATTTGTCCAGAGAAGCACTTTCGCGATTGGTGATCGATTTTGTAATTTTTAATTGTCTCATTTATCTTTATTAGTCTGATTTTTTTAATTGGAACTAAGGAGGGAGCGCAAAGTTACAAAATATTTTTGTTATTAATTTACGATATAAACCATATTCCAAACATATAGCAAAGGAATATGGTATTTAACCGACTCCTTTGCTATAAAAACACAAATAACTCTGTTTTGTTACTGAAAAGGCAGTAATTAACCTTCGTTAACGCTATGTCATTTATTACCAGTCAGATCAATGGCAATATATTGGGTTCTTCCATTCGGATAAAAACCTGCTACAAGCAGTACTTTATCCTGACGGTTGCTCGTGGAAGCAATAATTTTGGCTATATCGCTTTCACTGTTAACCGGAGTATTGTTTATTCTCATAATGATGAACCCTTTGTTGATGCCCTCTTTTCTGAAAAGCCCGCTGTTTGTAACACTTACAACCTCTATACCGCTTGATATGCCCAGTTGTTTTTTCCTTTCATCGGGGATCGGTTTGAAAGTAGCGCCCAATGTGCTGATTGAATCGGAACTGCGGGTAATTTCTGTGCTGCCTTCATCATTTTTAAGTTCTATGTTAAAACTATGGCTTTTGCCATTGCGGTCGACTGTCACACTGATCTTGTCACCGGGCCTGTATCTGTTCAACTGGCTCTGTAATTCTGCAAAATTGCGGATAGGCACATTGTTGATGGCGGTAAGCACGTCTCCCTTCTGTATGCCTGCAGCCCTCGCGGCACTGCGGTCACTGAAATCTTCCACAAGAACACCTTTTATCTGCGACAGCTCACGTGCTTTATCTGGGTCCTGACGTCTTATGTTTTCTATATTCGGAACCTGTATGCCTAAAACCGCACGCTGTACAGTGCCATACTCTTTAAGATCGGCTGCAACCTTTCCAGCTATTGAGATGGGAACGGCAAAAGCGTAACCTGCAAAATTTCCTGTTTGGGAAAAAATAGCAGTATTTATGCCTACCAGCTCACCTCTGGTGTTTACAAGGGCGCCCCCGCTGTTCCCTGGATTGACGGCTGCATCAATTTGAATGAACGATTGAATGTTAAGGCTGCCTCCTCCCATAACGTTGCTTCTGTTTTTAGCACTTACTATACCGGCAGTAACGGTAGAAGTCAAGTTAAACGGGTTGCCCACGGCCAGAACCCATTCTCCTACCTCAAGAGCGTCGGAGTTGCCGAATGTAAGATATGGAAAATCTTCACCTTCTATCTTAAGCAGAGCAATGTCGCTCTGCGGATCTGTGCCAATCACTTTGGCTGTAAATTCACGATTGTCGTTTAAAGATACAGATACCTCAGTGGCATTCTCCACCACATGATTATTTGTTATTATATATCCATCCTTTGAAATTATAACGCCGGAGCCGAAACCGACCTGTTCACGCTGCTGAGGTATGCGGTCGCCAAATCCGAAGAAATAGTCGAACGGATTGATATACTGCTGCTGGCTTATTGTCGTAGTTTTTACGTGTACTACACCGTTTACCGACCTGGAAGCAGCTTCTGTGAAATCGGGATACCCTTCTGATGTTGTAAGATTGGTGAGTACAACATTTTTGTCTTGGTTAAATGAGTTTGAATAGGTTCCAATTTCTTTTGATGTCACATTTCCTGATGCATCGGCACGACTACTGTTGTTTTTGCCGATAATATTGTAACCCAGTAAAGTAACTACTGAGCTCAAAATAGCAACCAGTACGATTGCAATTACGTTTTTAGTGTTACTTGTATTCATATTAGTAATATTGAATTTATTTTTTATCACAGAACAACAAATATAAGACAAATAATGTGCAGATTTTCATCAGTAAGATTATCTTTTTAACACTTTTAACTGAATCAATAATTGATTAACCGCATTTAACCCCATCCGCCATAATCAAAAGGAATTTTCAACTGACAAAATGGCGCTTGACCCTTTTTTATGATCGGTTTATCGTCGTAATCCGTTTCTCCTGTTGGCATATTTTCTGAATTGCAAATTATTGAAAGGTTGAAAAATATCAAAAAAGATCAGATTTATATGATATCTTCCGGCTCGAAAGAGATGGCTATTTTTGTTGATTACTGCAAGCTGGACTAAATAGCGGATTACAAAGAGCAGGAAGGTGAACAGCAAAAGCAAGTAGTTATGCCAGACAATACCTAATGCCGTAGCAGCTATGAATACTGTGTAAAACACATATTTGGAGAAGGTCTCACAACCGAATACCCTGGAAGGGAAACCTTCATAAAACTGTTTTGTGTATAAATACTTTGACTTTAACGCTCTCCATGTGGAAAAGTTGTCAACACTGTCTGTTTCAGTTATGCTTTCTGGAGAAATAACCACACCGGTAATGCTTCTGCGTGCAATCCTGTTGATATACAAATCATCCTCACCACCGTCAATACTCAACACCTGCGAAAAGCCTTTATTCTTGAAAAAAAGCTCTTTTTTATAGGCCATATTCCGGCCAATTCCCATGAATGGCCTGTGTGCAATGGCCATGGATAAAAACTTCAGATGATGGATGAGGTTGTCGAATATTATAAAATTTCGCATGTGAACATTTTTCCGGATCAACAGCTTGCTATATCCAAGTACAATCTCTTTTCCATCTAAGAATTCTTTCCCATACTCCTTAATCCATAGTCTGGAGCATGGCCTGCAATATGATTCCGTAAAGAGGAGTATGTCGTTTTTTGCTGCTTTGATACCCAGTGTGAGCGCCAGTTTTTTTTCGTTTATCTCATCGGCTTCTGCAGGTACATAGGTGTGGTAGAGGCGTGGATATCTTAGTTCAGCGGCTTTCAATACCATGTCAGTTTCATCTGATGAGCCGCTGTTTATTACAATAACCTCGAAATTGGGATAATCCTGTTCAAAAAAAAAGGGCAGGTTCTTCTCCAGCTCTTCCGAATTATTTTTTGAGGAGATTATTACTGAGATTCCAGGCAGTTCTTCGTCGGGGACGATACTCCTTTTTCTCTTTTTCTCGTATAAATAAGGTTTTCTGTAAACTGAAAGATAAAAAAAGAGTTGAATCAGAAAGAAAAGAAACAGTGAGCCTGTCAAAATCCATTCAATCATGGAAAAATGTGGTAAAGCTGAAAAGATACTATCCATTATAGCATTGAATTTAATTAAAGAGTATCAGAAAAACAGGATTCAGGAAGATCGCGGCAGTTGTATTGTGATGCCATTGTTTCTCCGTATGCTCCGGTAGAACGAATGGCTAAGAGATCACCCCTTTCTGCCCAGTTCAACATTAACTGTTCAGCGAACACGTCACTAGATTCACAGATAGGGCCTACAACGTCGTAGGGTGTGTATTCATTGTCTGAGCTGATATTTTCAATATGATGAAATGCCTGATACAAGGCTGGCCGGATTAAATCGGTCATGCCGGCATCAACTATCAGAAATTTCTTCTGAATACCTTTCTTCACGTAAAGAACGCGGGTAATAAGTGAACCGCATGGAGCTACTACCGAACGGCCCAGTTCGAAGTGCAGATTCTGGCCTTTTTGTAGCTTCAGGTTTTTTACGAACAACCTGAAATAGGACTCAAAATCAGCCATCGGGAAATGGTTGGGATGATGATAATTTATTCCAAGTCCTCCACCCACATTTATTATCGAAAGCCTTACACCCCTTTTGTTAAACCATTCCTGCAACTCCTCAACTTTAACGCATAGATCCTCGAACGAAGAGAGGTCGGTAATCTGAGAACCTATATGGAAATGCATCCCGATGAGCTCAATATTCGGAGAGGAGTTTATAAGCTTCAGCACTTCCGGAAGATCCCTTTCGTTGATGCCGAACTTGTTTTCTTCTAAACCGGTGGTAATATATTTGTGGGTATGCGCATCAACGTTAGGGTTAATGCGAAGAGCCACACGAGCAGTTTTTCCTTTTCCTTCAGAAAGGGAATTGAGCACCTCAAGCTCAGGTATAGATTCAACGTTAAAGCAGAATATATCATGCTTGAGCCCGATCTCTATCTCCCTGTCGCTCTTTCCAACGCCGGCAAAAACAATTTTACCGGGAGAAAAACCACACTCCAGTGCCTTTAGTATTTCATTTCCGCTTACACAGTCCACACCAAACCCGAAAGAAGCTATCTCTTCCATAATGCGCGGGTTTGCATTCGCCTTTACCGCGTAGTGTATGTGAAACGGCCTATTTTCGGTCTCTTTCTTTATTGTCTCAAGAGTGTTTCTCAACAGCTCCATATCGTAATAATAGAAAGGCGTGTCAAGTTTCTTGAATTTCTCAACTGGAAATGCTCCTTTTATCATCTGTTTAAACGTATATTTGGTGAAAAGCAGATCCTGTTGCTTTTGAAGCAGCAGGAGCTCTTGTTATCAGGACAGCAAAATTACGATAATTCCGGCGATTTTCATACAATTTATTTTTTTTGCAGTGAAGGAGACTTTTAGCAGGGGTACTCAATAAATGAATGGGATGAAAAACTCAATTAAGCTTATTTCCCAATGAAAGAATGTGCTTGTAATAGTTTTTCTTTCATTGGAAGAGAAGCGTCAATCCAGTGAATAGTTAATCCGCGGCGTTCCATTCCCCTGAACCAGGTCATTTGCCGTTTGGCAAACTGATGAATAGCTGTTTCCAGCTGTCCTGACATCTCTTCATAACTGATAACCCCTGTCACGTATAGGGTTACAAATTTATATTCCAGCCCGTAGTAGATAAGATCTTCCGGTGAGACACCTGAATTTATGATTTTTTTCACCTCATCTACCATGCCTTCACGTAATCTTACCTGCAGGCGGTCGCTAATTTTTTTCCGACGCAAATTCCTGTCGATATGAAGTCCTAGTATGATGCTATCAACAGACGGGAATTCGGAAGCCGAAGCTGTCTGTTTAGACTTGAAATCGGCAATTTCTATCGCCCGGATAGCCCGTTTTTTTGTGTCTGTATCGGTGATGTTGTGAAGTGGGCCATAGCTTCGCAGTATTCTGGCCAGTTCTTTCAGCGATTTCTCTTCAAGAGATCTTCTCAATTCGGAATCGGCGGGCACGTCTGGCAGGTTATATCCCTTTAGAACAGACTCAATATAGAGCCCGGTGCCGCCGCAAAGTATGGGCCTTTTACCGCGCGATATAATATCAAGGTATGCAACATGAAAATCGTGCTGATAGTCGTAGAGCGTATACTTGTCGCCCGGATAGCGAATATCGATGAGATGATAGGGTATTAGGGTGCCGTCAACAATGTAATCAGAGAGGTCCTTGCCTGTACCGATATCCATCTGCTTGTATACCTGCCGTGAATCGGCACTCAGAATTTCACCATCCAGCTCATAAGCCAGATGTGTGGCAAATGTGGTTTTGCCACATGCCGTAGGGCCAAGTATTGTGATCAGTCTATTTCCCATATTATCAGCTTTCCCCGGCATCTCACCCGAAAATAGCTAAACAGCTTATTTTTATATACGCATCGTTTGGATAGATGCGAAAGTTAAGTGAGTTACTATTTCTGTGCAGTTATACTGATTTTATTACCAAGAATGTTACTTTAAAATGAAATCTGGTCTTCTGCTGCGGTCAGTTCTCCCTGTGACTCAAGACAAGTTTGATTCGCTCTCAGCACAGTATATATTTTTTTATTCGATTGCAATGAAAAAGACATTTTGGACGGGGCTCAATTGTTATTTCTATATCTTATGCAAATATAACTATTGTCAAACGATTTTACGCAATCATCGTATAAGCAAATTTTTAATGTTTCATATTCAGCTATCCGTTATGTTATAGTTTTAGTGTTGACTGAAGTCAGCTATTTGGATTAGATCCCATTTTTTCAGCTATTTTGTTGCTGTTTTGTTTTGATTTGAAGTCTGATATTTGGAATATGTTCAACTTTTTCTTTCTTTTCGGTTTCAATAGAGTTCCCGGAAACATCTTCATAAGATGAAAAATGAGACTATTTGTTCGAACACCGGTTTTAAAAGAGTTCCCGGAAACATCAGAATATTAAATTTTCAGCTGTTATCGTAAAACATGCAAAGTTAAATAACAAGCAGTCGAAATGTGAGAGTGGTTTTCAAAGCATATCGTTTTTAAGTAAAACATTTTTTATATCTTTGCTATTTGTAATAAAATAAAATCGGAATAATAAAATTTGCTAAATAACAGGAAATAAGCATATTAATACAATATAAATTTAGGTATGAAACGAATCGTTTTTCCTTTGATTTTATCTCTTTTTTCATTCGGGGCAGTGGCTTCTGTGATTGACGTCACGTCTTATGTTATAAAAGATCCGGTACAAGTGCAGGATAGTACGGATTTGTTTCGTAATATAACAGATATAAGCAGGCAAATAGAACGTCATACAAACCAACCGGAAAACACACAGACAGTTTCTCCTGAACAGCCAGAAGTACAGATTATTAATGTTGAGCCGGTTGCAATACCACGGATTAATGTTAATATGTATCCAGCACCTCAACGCAGAGTATTCACATCAACTGAACCCCCTGTTCCCAATGTTAAACATTATTTAATGATTAACCATCTCGATTCACTCTATTCAAGGAAAGAGAATGGGACATTGGAGCTGCCCTTAAGATATTATGATAATAATGCAATGGATGGATTGACATTCAGGGATACACTTTTCTACAGCCCTCTGTTCCTTCCCATGATTTTCACAGGTGAAATTCTTCCGCGAGAATTGTCATTTTACCCCATGGATGAGGACAAAGATAAAGGATTGCTTATACCGCTGGAGAAAACTTTCGCTCCAAAGCTAAGGCACTACGATTTTGTACAGGATGTAAGGATGAACTATTATAAGACCTACCCTGATAAAGTAAAATATACTGTTGAAATTTTCGACACCCTGCCGCGTATGTCTGGGGCGGATGATGTGGTGAAAGAGACTTTTAATCCATTTCGTGAGCTTATAAAAACAGAAACTACATATTCCCTCGATGCACCGGGTGTGGAGGTCGCAACCATTAACCGGAGATATTGGATACGCAATGGAGAACACTCTTTTCAGTTTGCTCAGAACTATTTTTCCGATAACTGGCACAGGGGAGGTACAAATAATCTGAACTTCAACAGTTATCAAAAGTTTACTGCAAATTACAATAAAGACAAGGTGAGGTTCAACAACACATTAGAGTGGAGGCTATCTGTTTTTAATGCACCTGATGATACACTTAGGAGATACCGTATAGGAAATGACCTTGTTCGTTATTACGGCGACTTTGGAGTTAATGCATTTACGAGCAAATGGTCATACTCAATGAACCTGGAGGCAAAAACGCAACTGTTTAATGCTTATCCCACAAACTCTAACGATCTGCGATCCGCTTTTCTAGCTCCTTTATATGTTAATGCAGGTGTGGGTTTGAAATATAATCTGGACAAAAAATCAGATAAGGTGCGTCATCGTCGTGTGAAGCTGGACCTGGCGATAGCTCCTATTTCAATAAACTATAAATATGTAGGGAACTCCTCAATTAATGTGAAACGGTTCGGTATCCCTGAAGGAAAAAAATCTCTAATGGATATCGGTAGCACCATTACATCGATCTTTAAATATGATATTACACGCTACATAGCATGGGATTCACGTCTTACATATTTTACAAGCTATGAGAAGGTGGTATCGGAATTCGAAAACTCACTTAATATGGCATTGAGTAATGCACTCTCAACCCGCATATATTTGAATGTCAGGTTTGATGACGGGGTGCCACCCGATTCGAAGCTAAAATATTGGCAGTACAACCAGACACTCAGCTTCGGATTAAATTATAAGTGGTAGATTATATAAATAACGCGTTTTCACTAAAAGTGTAACCGTTGAGGAAATCGGTGATATTCATCCTTTTCTTTCCCGGCAACTGAAGTTCGTTAATGTGAACGAACCCGTCCCTGACTGCTACTTTTACAAAGGTTTTGTGATCTGTTTCAATTGTTCCCAAGGGTAAGGAGTGATTGCACCTTTCAGCTACTTCCGAGGCAAACACTTTGAGTCGCTCTGCCTCATTGCTGCCGTGCTGGTTTAATTCTGTCCATGCGGCGGGGTAGGGCGATAAGCCACGTATAAAATTAAATATCTCAGAAGCAGTTTTTCCCCAGTCGATACGGCAGGTGTCCTTGAATATTTTGGGTGCTGGCTTCAGTTCCAGCTCTTTTGCGAACATTTTGTCCTGCAGAACCGTATCTGCCTTACCGCTAAGGACTGTATCCACCGTTTTTAATACAAGGGATGCTCCCATCGCCATTAGCCTGTCGTGAACTGATCCTGCATTATCTTGTTTACTGATAGGTGTCTTTTCCTGAAAAATGATCGCCCCGGTATCTATTTCGTGAGTTATAAAAAAAGTGGTTACACCTGTCTCCTTTTCTCCGTTGATGATAGCCCAATTGATGGGGGCAGCACCACGGTATTGTGGAAGCAGTGATGAGTGCAGGTTTATGGTGCCTTTGGGTGGCATACTCCAAACTACCTCAGGCAGCATGCGGAATGCCACCACAACCTGCAGATCGGCTTTCAGTTTTCTCAGTTCATTCAGAAACACCTCATCCTTCAGCTTCTCCGGCTGTAACACTGGTAACCCTTGCTGCAATGCATACTGTTTCACGGGTGATGGCCGGAGTGAATAGCCCCTTCCTGCCGGTTTGTCGGGCATGGTTACTACTCCCACTACATTATATCCGTTCTCAACCAGCGCTTTTAGTGATTCAACAGCAAATTCGGGTGTCCCCATGAACAAAATTCGTGCCTCTTCTTTCTTAATATTGATCGTACTATCCATCTTGATTCTGTTATTCATCAGTTTCGGAGTAATTTTCTACCAGAACTTCCCTGTATGAGTTAAACACTGAAGATTGTGACAGTAGCCCCTGATATACTCCTCCGGAATCTACTACCGGTAGATTCCATGCTTTTGTATTTTCGAATATTTCCATCACCTCTTCCATACTTGTGTGAATATCAATTTTTGATGGCGAACCCACCATAAATTTCTCAACTGTGAACCTGTCGTAAAGCTCCGGACGGAACATGATATTGCGGATATCGTTCATCAAAACAAGTCCTAACAGAACACCACTATCAGTAACAACGGGGAAAATATTTCTTTCAGATGCAGATATAACCTTAACCATATCACCTAGTGTCATTTCGGGAGTTACCGTAGGCACATCTTTCTCAAGCAGATCCTCTACCTTCAGGAAAGTAAGAACTGCCTTATCCTTGTGATGCGTGATCAGTTCCCCACTCTTGGCAAGGCGCATGGCGTAGATGCTGTGCCTTTCGAACATCAAAATTGTTCCATATGAAACCAGAGAAACAATCATGAGAGGAAGGAACAGATGATATCCGCCTGTAAGCTCTGCGATAAGGAAGCTACCGGTAAGCGGTGCATGCATCACACCGGCCATCACTCCCGCCATACCCATAAGTGCGAAATTCTCCTGCGGCAGATAGGTAGTATATCCTAACCGATTGAGTGTATATGAAAAAACAAAACCTGCGATGCAACCCAGAAACAATGTAGGTGCAAATACCCCTCCTGTTCCTCCTCCACCGTTGGTGGCACTAGTGGCAAATACTTTAAAGATAATTACCGGAACAAGAAAACCTACTATTGCCCACCTGCTTGCAATGTTGTGAAAAAAACTTTCGTTCATAAGAGAAAGAAAAGAGTCGCCTCCTGCCAGCAGTGTGTTGATAGTGTTGTACCCTTCACCATACAGAGGAGGAAAAAAGAATATCAGTATGCTGAGCAAAACTCCTCCAAGCAGAAATCTTTTCCAGCTGGGTAAATTGTGGAAGATATCTTCCAGCCAGCCCATTGTGCGAATAACATAGAGCGAGACAAAACCACAGAGAATACCCAGAATAATCACATACGGTATTCGATCGAGTATAAAAGGTTCAACCAGAGTAAAGGCAAACATGGCGTCCATGCCTGTGAGAAGGTATGAAACGGTGGTTGCGGTTACTGCTGTAACAAGAAGAGGTAGTATTGAAGACATGGTAAGGTCGAGCAGCAACACCTCAATCACGAAAAGGATACCGGCAACGGGCGCTTTGAAGATTCCGGCTATAGCTCCGGCGGCACCGCATCCTACGAGAATCATCAGGCTGCGTTGTTCCAGTTTGAAGAATCTTCCCAGATTAGACCCAATGGCTGATCCTGTGAGTACTATCGGTGCCTCGGCTCCTACGGATCCTCCAAGGCCTATGGTTACGGAGCTGGCTATAATCGACGAGTACATGTTATGTGGTTTTATCCTGCTTTTGCGCTGAGATATGGCAAAAAGAATTTTTGTGACGCCATGGCTTATATCGTCCTTAACTACGTATTTTACATATAATCCGGCAATAAGGATTCCCACAATAGGGAATAGGAGGTAGGAAAAGTTAAAATTATCGCGACTGAAATTCTCGGTCAGGAAAAACTGAAAAAAATGTATGGCCGACTTTAAAATATAAGCAGCTGTAGCAGTGAGTATTCCAACAAGGAAGCACACAAATAGCAAAAAATGACGCTCTTTTATATGAGAATCGCGCCATAGCAAAAACTTATTGTGTATCTCTTTAAATTGCATATTTGGAATAAGGTTCCTTATGTTCATCTTAAGGACAAAGATAGCAAAATTGTTTATTTTCTGATAATTTGTATTGTGCCGTCTCTACTTAATTTCACAATTGATGATGGCCTGGATTGGGCTTGTTCTTTTTGCCGATATGTGACAATATAGTCAACTCCGTCTTTTATGATCGCTTTTATTTGTGAAAACCGGGTTGGAGAGGGATCGCCACTCAAATTTGCCGATGTGGATACAATGGGCTTGCGGAACTGTTTACACAGTTCTCTTGAAAATGCTTCTTCTGTAATGCGTATACCAATTGACCCGTCGGGTGAAATAAGATTGGAAGCAAGGTTTTTGGCTCCGTCGTAGATTATGGTGAGCGGATTGGTGGTTAACTCTATAAGGTCCAGTGCGATATCAGGCACTTCTTGTACATAGGAATTCAGCCTGGCCGGATTGTCCATAAGAATGAGCATCGACTTGCTGTCGTCTCGCTGTTTCAGCTTATAAATGCGTTTAACCGCGTCTTCATTTGTAGCATCGCAACCGATACCCCATATGGTGTCGGTAGGATAGAGGATGATTCCTCCCTTCATTAATACATCACAAGCTTTTTTTATGTCGTCCTGCATATTGTTTCCTGTTGAAATTCATTTATCGTGACCCGTAACAATTTATTTTTCCGGGTTAATTTTTTGCATCACCTGTACATCCTCGAAACTCTCTTCACCTGAAAGCCATTCTTTCAATATCCCTACCGGAAGATAGAAGGCTTTCGTAAACAACGAGGTACTCTCCTTGTTTTTTACAGGTACAAAAGCGTAAAGTTGCCTTAATTTTAGAAAACCAAAAGCATACTCTTCAAGGAGTATCAGCGTTTGCAGGCCCAGCCCCTGTTTCCGGAATTTTTTATCTATCAGGATGCCCACACCCGCCCTACGGTTAAACGGGTCAAAATCATACAGGTCGACAGCGCCTGCCGGCTCGGCTGATTCCTTCAGCTCTACAATCAAACGGAGCTGTTTGTCCACATATATATCGTGTCGTGAATCAATAAGGTACTGCTTTAGTGTGAACCGGGAAAAGGGGTGGATTGATGAGCCGCTTTCCCACATCTCAGTGTCATTCTCCCATACGTAGAGTACATCAAGGTCTTCCGGTTCAGGTGCGCGTAACCTGATATTTCTATTCTCCAGGTATATCTTCATTTCCGGGTATTGTTTTAACATCCTGCAGAGGTTCGTTTTTTTCACCCTTCACTTCAGTCAGTGCTGCCAGTTCGGGGTACGATGGCCTGCAAAATAAAAAGGTGATAAAAAATACTACAGTAAACCAGAAAAAGTTCATATTCCCTGAATACCCGTACAGAATAATATTTGTTAGCGCTGCAATGCTTAATATGTATATACGTGTGAATGATAGCCATTTGTATTTCTTTATTGCTGCGCAGGCCTCTAAGGGACTATGAATCTTTTTCATGCCGATGGCGAAATATTTCAATGCTCCCGGAACAGCAACTATGGAAATTATCAAGGTGAATGTTTCCAAAGTGACACTGATCGTCTTTTTCTCATGAAAAAAGGGAAGCAGACGAAACAGAAAAAGTAAAAAAAGAGATGCCAGAAAAATTATATTTACGTAATAATGGGCTTTCAGAAGCCGGATGGCCTTGTCAATTTTATTTTCTTCTCTCATTTCGACAGGAGTTTATACGATTCATCGAAGGGTGTGCGGTTAATAATAGAACGTCCAAGTGTCACTTCATCGGCATACTCTATTTCATCACCAATGGAGACACCTCTGGCAATAATGCTTACTTTTACGCCGTATGGTTGCAATCTTCTGAAAATATAAAAATTTGTGGTGTCGCCTTCCATCGTTGCACTCAGTGCCAGAATAACCTCTTTTATATTGCCGTCACTCACTCTCTCTTCCAGGCTTGCAATCTCCAGGTCAGAAGGGCCGATGCCGTCGATAGGAGAGATGATTCCACCCAACACGTGGTACACTCCCCTGAACTGAATGGTTTTCTCAATCGCCATAACCTCTTTAACGTTTTCCACTACGCATACAAGAGAGTGGTCGCGTGATCTGTCGGCACAGATACCACACATTTCCGTATCGGAGATATTATGGCATGATGAGCAGTATTTTACTTCATTTTTCAGCTTAATTATTGTGTTCGCAAAGTTTGCAACCTTCTCTTTATCCTGCCGCAACAGGTGAAGTACCAGCCGGAGTGCCGATTTTCTTCCAATACCCGGTAGTTTGGCAAATTCGTTGACCGCATTTTCGAGCAGAGTTGATGGATAGGGACTGTTCATCGCGTTGTATATTTCGTGCGCTGACACAAAGATACGATTAATCGATTTATCGGACAAATATCTTTTAAGAGAGATAAATAATGAACAATTGAGATTTTTTTATTCGGATTTCGTTTTTTGTTACGCATAAGTTTGTAAATTTGTAACTTTATTTGGAGGTAAGATTCCATACAGCAGACACTGTTTTTTTAAAAAAATAGTGAAGCATATTTTGTAAAGATTATATTTTCAAAAACAGAAATTTATTTTAGGTTGTAACATTATATGTTTTTGTAATGGGAAATCTCATACCCGTCAAAAATGTAATTTCTGTAAGTTATATTAAAAAGATAAAAGATATGAGAGTACTTTTGGCGACAAGTAAACCGTTTGCTCTACAGGCAGTAAAAAGGATACAAGAAATTGTTGAGTCTGCGGGGCACACACTTGTCATATTGGAGAAATATACAGACAAGTCTCAAATGCTTGATGCCGTGAAAGATGTAGAAGCTATAATAGTCAGAAGTGATATTGTAGATGGTGAGGTAATATTTGCTGCTCCAAACCTGAAAGTGATTGTAAGAGCCGGGGCTGGTTACGATAACGTGGACCTTGATGCTGCCACTCAACAAGGAATTTGTGTAATGAACACTCCCGGCCAGAACGCAAATGCCGTAGCTGAACTTGTTTTTGGCATGGCCATTTATATGCAACGCAATCAGTTTGACGGTTCGGTAGGCCGTGAGCTCAAAGACAGACGACTTGGATTGTATGCTTTCGGAAATGTAGCGAAGATGGTGGCCAGGATTGCCAGAGGTTTCGACATGCCGGTTTATGCCTATTCCCCGACTCTTACTCACGATGACTTGCGCAAAGAGGGTGAATACGGTGTTATTGCTGCATATAGCAACATAGAGTTGTTTGAAAACAGTGATATAGTTTCTTTACATATGCCTTTGCTGGGTGAAACTCGTAACTGTGTAAATTATAGCCTTCTGTCACATATGCCTCAGGATGGTCTTCTTATTAATACGGCGCGTAAAGAACTTATAGTAGAGGATGATCTTTTACGAATTATGGAAGAGCGGCCTCTATTTCAGTTTGTTACCGATATTAAGCCGGACAAGCATGAAGAGTTTCTTGCAAAATTCCCAAAGCGCTACTTCTCCACACCAAGAAAATCGGGAGCTCAGACAGCAGAAGCCAATTTAAATGCCGGGCTTGCCGCAGCCAGACAGATTGTTTCTTTTTTTAAGGATGGAGATGACAAGTTTAGAGTGAATAGAAAATAATAAATATACCAATAAAATGAAAAAATACAATTTCAACGCTGGCCCGTGTGTACTTCCAAGGCCTGCAATAGAGTCCGCAATTGAAGCAATTCGCGATTTTGACAACACCGGAATAGGTATTCTGGAGATATCACACCGTACACCTGGATGGGAACGTATCATGAAAGAGACAGCAGACCTCTGGAAGGAGCTTCTCAACATTCCCGACAATTATAAGGTCTTATTGCTCGGAGGCGGTGCCAGCACTCAGTTTTTTGATGTTCCGGCTAATCTTATGAAAAAGAAGGCTGCATATTTGCAGACTGGTGTGTGGGCCAAAAAAGCAATTAAAGAGGCAAAATTCTACGGCGAGGTTGAAGTTGTGGCTTCTTCCGAAGATAAAAACTACTCCTATATTCCCAAAGGATACACCATTCCCGTCGATGCCGATTATTTCCATATCACCTCCAACAATACTATTTACGGTACGGAGATTCATGAAGATATTGAAAGTCCGGTGCCATTGGTAGCCGATATGTCGTCTGACATTATGAGCCGCCCGGTAGATATATCTAAATATGGAATAATATATGGCGGGGCGCAGAAGAATGTTGGACCTGCCGGTGTGGCTTTTGTAATTGTACGCGAAGATATTCTTGGAAAAACGGGCCGCCCGCTGCAGACCATGGTGGATTATCGCACACATATAGGCGCAGCAGAGAAAGACCGCTCCATGTTCAACACTCCTCCTGTATTTTCTATATTCGTGATGCATGAAACCCTGAAATGGGTAAAGGAGCTGGGAGGTGTTGAGGCAATGCACAAGCTCAACAAGGAGAAAGCTGCGCTTCTCTACGACGAGATAGACCGGAATAAACTCTTTGTTGGAACCGCAGCCAAAGAAGACCGCTCCATCATGAATGTTTGTTTTGTGATGAGTGAAGAGTATAAAGACAAAGAGGCTGCTTTCCTTGAGTTTGCAAAAGAGAAGGGAATGGTTGGGATTAAGGGGCATCGTTCAGTTGGAGGCTTTCGTGCATCCATATACAATGCCTGTCCTAAAGAAGCCGTAGAGGCATTGGTGCAGTGTATGCAAGATTTTGAGAAGCAGCTGTAAGAAACGCGCTTCGCTCAAATAGCTTGTCAGATCACATCTGTTTTATCGAATGGGTTTCCGCTAAACATTTGATAGGTCTCATATTTAGCTGCATATGTTTTAATTTATATATGCGAAACTTGAGTTAGTTATTGTTCTCTTTTAGAAGAGGAGATGAGTAAGAGAGGGTGAAGTCACACTGTGATGCACTCTCTTTTTTATTTATTTAACTATAAAATAGTACGAGAAAGTTTCTACATTACGAAAAATTCGTAAATTTGTATTGTTTAAATAGTCGTGTGCCTTTTAAAATGTCTGAGTTTAGTTTTTTGAATATTTAAATAGCAGAGATACAAAAATACTTCGACGATTACTTTAAAACAATTCTTATAATTCACTGAATATCAGTAGAGTATGGTACTTTTGGGAATCCAGCATAACTTATTAGCTGTCAGTATTATAAATGAGGTTTTAACGAAGCGTAAATTCAAGATATTATAAAAAATGACTTTCCCAAGTAGGTTCATTAGCTATATGTTTTTAAAAATTGATATGAATTATGGATAGATTAACACCCCAGGAAGAAATTGTGATGTTGCATGTGTGGCAACTCAACGAATGTGCTATAAAAGATGTGGTGGATAAAATGGAAGAGCCTAAACCTCCGTATACCACAGTGGCATCTATCTTCAACAATCTTGAGAACAAAGGATATCTGATAAAAAGGAGATTTGGAAATGTAAAGGTTTATAAACCGAAAATATCTGAGTCTGCCTATAAACGTCACTTTTTGTCTGGAGTGGTGCAGAGTTATTTCGATAACTCCTATAAGGAGCTAGTATCTTTCTTTGCTAAAGAACAAAAGATCAGTGCTGAGGAGCTGAATGAGATTGTTCACCTGATTGAGAAAAACCGGGAGTAGCCCATTTGTTGGACATTTAACTTATACTGATCATGTACTCTTTTCTTATATATCTTGTACAAGTTAACATTGCCATAGTTTTGTTTTATCTTCTGTATATTACAGTATTAAAACGGGATACATTTTTATTGGTGAGACGTATCTTTTTCCTGTCGGCAATTCTATTTTCTTTGCTTTACCCTCTTTTTGTTATTCCTGCATTTGGTGAGATGTGGAACTTTCGCTCCAATTCATTGGAGAAAGTTAATTCTACTGTTATTTTTGAAAAGCCTGCCATGGTATTAGCTACAGAAGAACCTACATCCCTTCCCTCCTTTGCGATATCCTGGGAGCAGGTCCTGACTGCCATCTTTGGTGTAGGAACACTATTTTTTGTGTTGCGGTTTTTCTGGCAGCTCATCTCTATCATGCGAATTCGTCTTAATTGTGAAAAAAGTATGATCTCCGGAATTGCTGTTTACCAGTTGAAGTATGATATGCCCCCTTTCTCTTTTTTCAAATTGATATTTATACATACTGAAAAGCATTCTGAAACGGAGATTGCGCAGATTCTTCTACATGAGCACACGCATGTACGACAGTGGCATTCGCTGGATATTATACTTATCGAGATTTTTTTTCTTTTTTCCTGGTGGAATCCTTGTGTGTGGCTAATGAAGCGGGAAATGGCTATGAATCTGGAATATCTTGCTGATAACGGTGTCCTTCGTGAAGGGGTCGACAGCCGCGAATATCAATTCCATCTTTTACGATTGACTTATCATGAAACTGCAGTTCAGATAGTAAATAACTTTAATGTATCACAATTAAAACAACGAATTATGATGATGAATAAAACTAAGTCGCCTATGGTAAAGCTGGCAAAATATATTGCCAGTTTACCCTTGGCGCTTTTGCTGATTACCGCTAACAGCGTCTATGCTCAACAAGCCGAACCTCAAAAGAGAATATCAGCCACTGATGAAGTTTTTGTAGTAGTAGAGATTCAGCCCGAATTCCCCGGTGGAACAGAAGCAATGATGAGGTTTCTGATTGACAATATCAGATATCCGGAAGAGGCTAAAACGAAAGGTATTGAGGGAAGGGTAATTTGTAATTTTATAGTGATGAAAGATGGTAGCATAGCCGATGTGAATGTAGTACGTGGAATTGACCCGCTGTTGGATGCCGAGGCGGTTCGGGTTCTTGAGTCGATGCCTGAATGGGAGCCGGGCAAACAGCGCGGACAAGCTGTAAATGTACGATTTACCATACCGGTAGTTTTTCGGCTGAGTAGAAATGAAAGTTCTGATTTGAAGGCCGTATGTGTTAAAGCTGATAGTTCGCAGGAGCAGGCCTTTGTTAAGTTTATAGCTCAAAATATTAAATATCCTGTTATTGCGCAGGAAAATGGTATTACGGGGTTGGTAAAAACCAGTTACAGTGTCAGTGATAAGGGAGAGATTACAAATCTTAAAATTGCGGAAGGAGTTGATCCTTCTCTTGATTCAGAAGTATTAAGAGTGTTGAAAATGATCCCGTCAGATATTGTCCTGGAAAAGGAAGGAGGAAGAGCCAATTCAAAAGTCGATCTTACAGTATATTTCAGGTTACAAGACGAGGAATTATCAAACAGTGGTAGCAGTTCTGTTGTCAGTGATATTGTAGTAGTGGGATACGGAGTTAAAAAGACGCCTGAAATAAAAGATCCAAGATAGTTATCAACTATTCTCCTTGTTGATAATTATATCAACATCAAGGGAGGTATTCAATTTTGAATCCTCCTTTGATCTCTATTTAAAGCCGATGCTTATACTTGTTTTTCAGCTTATTATTCCTGTTGTCCGGTGTGGCAGTTGTCGAATAATATCAATTGAATATGTCGTCGATACCTTCGCTCTCCACCATCGGATCATCATTCCGGTAGAAGTCGGGAGAGTAGCGCTTTGAATCATGACACGGGTCGAATTCGGCTGGGATATCAAAAACACCGTCGTCACTGTATTTTAGTTCGCGATCGGCATAAATCTTTTGATAAAACAACCCGTGAATGGGTAACGCCATGCTGGCTCCCTGTCCGTAAGCCATCCGGTCGAAATGTATGGATGGGTCTTCACCGCCCACCCAGCAGCCTGCGACCAGATTGGGGGTAAACGACATAAACCATCCGTCGGAATTATTATTTGTCGTACCCGTTTTTCCGCCCATTTGCCCTTTCAGGTTATATAACCGTCTCAGCCTGCCTCCCGAACCGCCATCGATGACAGCCTTCAGCATATCGAGCATCTTATAGGAGGTAGATTCACTGAAGATCTCTTTCATTCTGGGGACGGATGAGTACACTTCGTTGCCGAACTGGTCTTCAATTCGGGTCACCAATACCGGCTCCACGCGGATGCCTCTGTTGATGAAAGAAGAATAGGCTCCTACCATCTCATAAACTGATGCGTCATTAGGTCCCAGCGCAAGTGAAACTACCGGATCGGCCGGAGTCTTCAACCCGAATGATTGGAGCATACGGGCAAATGTGTAGGGCGAGAATTGCTTCATCAGCCAGGCAGTCACCCAGTTGTCGGAGTTCTGAAGGCCCCATTTGATGGATACAAACTCTCCGGAAGCTTTACGCGTATTGCGTGGTTCCCATGGCTCCCCTACTTCGGGCATAAGTGTTACCGGGCCGTGAATCATTCCGTCGCAAGGAGTCATCCCCTCCTCCATTGCAAGAGTGTAGAGATAAGGCTTGATTGTAGAACCTATCTGCCGTTTGCCGGTGGAAACCATATCATATTTGAAGAATTTGAAATCAGGCCCTCCTACATAGGCTTTTACATGTCCCGTTAAAGGATCCATTGCCATGAATCCCGCACGAAGGAAGTTTTTATGATAGCGGATTGAATCCCAGGGTGTCATCAGTGTGTCTATTTCCCGATGCTCCCATGAGAAAACCTTCATTTCGACAGGTACCTCCTTAAAGTTTTTAATTATTTCAGCTTCACTGAGTCCTCCTTTTTTAAGAACACGGTAACGTTCCGTCTGTTTCATTGCTGCCGTCATCAGATCATCAACCTGATTGCTTACTTCAACAGAGTACGGAGCGTATTTCCTGCCGGCCTTTTCACTGAAAAACTGTTTTTGGAGATATCCGCCCAAATGTTCTTTCACAGCAGCTTCCGCGTAGCGTTGCATACGGGAATCGATTGTTGAGTAAATCTTAAGTCCGTCTGTGTAGATATTGTAGTTCGATCCGTCAGGTTTTTTATTTTTATTACACCATCCGTAAAGTGGATCTTCCTCCCACGAGAGTGAGTCTTCCGTAAACTGTTGTTTTTTCCACGAGGCGTAATTCTTTCTCTGTGGCTTCACGGCCATCATCATTTTTGCCAGATGCTGACGGTAATAAGGAGCGGCAATATCAATGTGACCGGAACGGTTAAAATCCAGTTCAATTGGAAGTTGTTTTAGGGAATCGGCCTGTTGCTTCTTAAGGTGCCCAGCCTTCTGCATCTGAGAAAGTACAACGTTCCGACGCTCTTTTGTAACCTCCGGGCGTCGTACCGGATTATAAAGGGATGAGTTTTTAAGCATTCCAATAAGCATGGCTGACTCATCTACGCTCAATTCGTCGGGGGTTTTATTGAAATAAGTACGTGCGGCAGACTCAATCCCCACGGCATTATAGTTGAAGTCATATTTGTTCAAGTAGAGGTTGATGATCTCATCTTTAGAATAAAAGCGCTCCAGCTTCGCAGCAATTACCCACTCAACAGGTTTTTGAAAAACACGCTGAAGTTTGTTGTTTGCCCGTGGAGAGTAGAGAAGCTTTGCCAGCTGTTGAGTGATGGTACTCCCGCCGCCGCTCTCTCCTTTATTGAGGATAAGTGTTTTAAATACAGCTCTTCCCAAGCCTATAATATCTATACCGGAGTGGGAATAATATCTCACATCTTCGGTCGAAATTAATGCATCGATAAGATATGGGGACAGGTCTGAATAATCCACAAAAATTCTATTATCATCGCTTTGTGAATAGGTGAAAAGCAGTTCGTTATCGGAAGAGATAACCTGTGATGCGTATTTATCAATCGGATTCTCCAGCTCATTAATCTCTGGCAGGTAACCAACAAGCCCTGCCGACACGAGCAGGAAAAAGAGCGCAGCACCTGCCACCATCAGGCCGAACAGGCTCCACATGGCTTTTACGATGTCATATTTCCCTGTTACTTTTTTTGTTTTCGATGCTCTTTTCTGAGCTTTTTTTTTCTTACCCATAACTTTCGGATCTCTTCATGAAGTTTGTGGACAACCAATGTTCGCCGCAAAAGTACATAAAAGCATTGTAAACAAGAAGGAAGAAGTATTAAAAATAGTTTTGTGCGACGTTTAACCCCCCAGTGTTTATGCAACAATACAACAGCATATCTGCAAAGTGATTTGCTTCGATTAAGAATTGTTTGTTGAAAAAGATGAGTCTGCCCCAAAAGCCATTAATATCGAAAAAATATTTATAATGTGCAGATAAACAATATATAATATGGCCCTGTCGCAATGAGATAGGCTTTTCGTACGGGATTCAAAAGATCAAAATTTAAACGTGAAACCGCCCGATGCATTAATGCTCTGTGCCGGGTGCCCATACCAGATATCGAACTTTTGCGACAAGAGGTTGTTTACCCTTGCATTAACGGAAAAGGCATCGGTGATATCGTAAACGGCTCCCACATTAAGATCATTGATATTATCCATTTTTAGATTTGCACCGTCGAAATAGGACCATCTGTCTCCGGCCAGGTAATAGTTAAGTGTAAGGTTCAGGTTGCTCAGCAGATCAAGCGATGCACGAATATCAACTTCAAAACCTGGCATATTGTAGGCTCTGGCATCATTTATCAGTACATCGTTAACCGTTAAATCGTTTACTTCATAGAAGTTTTTTTTCAGCCGCAATGAAAAATCCAGAGGTGACCATATGTTGCCTTGTATTATTCCACCGAAGTGAGAATTTGACAAACTCCCATACACAGGCTTAAGCACCTCTTTATATGGGGATGTTGCCATTCCGTCAACAATATCCTGTCCGTTCAATAGCAGAAAATGTTCATCGTCAGTTTTTTTGTATCCTGCGAAAATATCGAAACGAAACCCGCTCACTTCACCTATTTTTGCTCCTGCGTTAAAGTCGATAAGGGTGAATGATGGTATTACATTGTCATATGGTTGGATGTATCTCGATTCGCTTATCATACCGGGGAATGTGTTGCTTCTGATTCCTCCGTGAACAGTTGCGTAGAGTGAAGAGTGATCAGTTACCCCCCAGTGCAGTTTCACGTTTGGCACAACGCGTATCTTTGTACTGCCTGATATTTGAAAAAGCACATCGGCTCCCAGTCTTGCACTGCTGTTAATGCCGGCAAAGGTGATGTATGGGGCCGCGTTGACAAGGGTGAAGTCGTCTAAATTGCCATTATAAAAGGTGGTGAATAACTTCCCATCCACACCCACTTTGCTTCCAGCGCCTCTGAAAGGTTTGTCGAAACCGGCAATCGCGTTTAACTGTGTCCCTTTTATTCCTTTCGTGTCGACGGTTTCAGCGAATCTGGTGGAGAAATTTTTGAAATCTATCTCACCTCTATAATTTAGTATGTCTGATTCATGCGATTTGATTCCAATTATTGCATTCAAAATGCCCAGTCGCTGATTTTCATTATTGTAAAAGCGGGTATCACCGAATGTATTTCCATAATAGTTGAATGTGGAGTTCAAGTATGAAAGCTGCATATTAAATGTGAGAGCATCAGCTATATGTCTGAATCCAAGCCAACCCCGGTTATCCATGAAATAGGCATTGCTACCGGCCGGATTTACATCCTGCAGATAGTTGATATCACCATTGGTGGAGTTATGATGAAAAGTGAAAGAGAAATCATTTTTCTCGTCTTCTACCAGGCGGTACCCAAAAACTCCGTCCATATTGGCGTAATTGCCTGCGTTGAATCTGATAAATCCTTTTTTCATGTTGTAGGGTATCGCCGTCATTATGTTTCCAGGTGCAGGTAGTGCAATCTCCAGGGGAGGAGTGGTGCGCCCTGCCCAGGTGGAATAGTTGGTGTTGGCCTTTTGAACGGCAGGTTCATGCAAGGCAGGCAGCGAATTTATTTTGTCCGCATCAAACAGTGAGGGTGTGAAGTCTCGCTCCAGTTCCATCTGTCGCCTAAGTAGAGAATCCTGTGTTTGTGCAAATATTCCTGAAGATAATGACAAAATTATTATTGTGAAATATATTTTTCTCATACTATCTGTTTTTTTTATTTTCATTAAGTTTCTGACTTTTGGACATATATAATCCGGTCAATCTGAAAAGTTAGCAGATCTGCATTATTTTTTTAATCCCGGTTTTTATTTAAGTCTCTCATCTATCATTTGACTGATATCAGCCTCACCACCCTTATAATTGGTTCTTAAGCTCTCAAGGTACTGAAGTGCCTGGAACCTATCTCCTTTGGCCATATAGGTGTCCGACAGAACAATAAGAGCACGGGCCATCCAGTATTGATGCGGAGTGCTTTTCTGCATAAACTTTTTCACCTGTGCTTCTGCCCGGTCATACGACTTCCAGCGGTAATAAGTGTCTGCAATGATAAACTGAGCTTCGGCGCCATAGATACTGCGCGTATCCTTTGCAATGAACTGGAAGTCGGCCATTGCATTGTCTGTTTCATTTATCTGCTGATATGCTTTTCCCCGCAGATATCTTGCTTCGGTAACCGTTTCTGCTGAGAGATTATTTCCGGCAAGCAATTCTGTTGCTGCACGAACTGCTTCGTGATAGCCTCCCAGTTGCGATTGAGCGCGTATAACGCCCATTTGCCCAATTTGTTTGTTTGTAGCATTCCTGGCTGAATTAGCTAACCTTGAATAGTCTGCAAGCGCCTGACGTAAATTGCCGTTCTTATACTCTGTCTGAGATGTGTAAATAAGTGCATTGTCGAGAAATTTCACATTGCTTGCATCAATTACTTTTCGGAAATGAGTCAATGCCTGTTGCTTGTCCCCCTTTTCGTCGGCAATCACCCCGAGGTAATAATTGGCATCGCTGCTGTATGCTCCGTTAGGATAAGACTGCAGATACCGGGTCATTGCCAGTTCTGCATCTGTACGGTTGCCCCGCATATATACATTTTCGGCAGCGAGGTAGGTGAGGGAATCCTGGCGTGAGGGAGTGATACGCATTCCACCCGGAAGCGAGTTCGCATATCTTACGTATGAGTCAATATCGTTTATTTCACGATAGACCGTCTCCAGTGAGACCAGTGCATTACGTGCATCATCTGAACCCGGGAAATTAGATATCACATTTTTGTAGGCGGCTATGCTTTGCTGATAATTGCCGCTATTGTAATACAGTTGCCCCAGTTGCACCCCTCCTTGTCCGGCGATCGGGCTTTTTGGGTAATCGGTAACCAGTTTATGTAATACAGTTATGGCTTCGTTCTCCCTGTTAAGCATGGTAAGGGCGCGACTTTTTTCATATAGCGCATCATCGTAATACTGTGAGTTGGGATAGCGGCGTATAAGGTTGTCCAGAGCTTCAATTTTTCCCTGGTAGTTGCGTTGCAGTCCCATTACAAAAGCACGCTGATATGAAGCATAATCAGCAATATCGGGGTTTGCAGTTGCAGCCTGTCCGTAATAGCGTTCTGCTTCACTGAAATTGCGGTTAAAATAGTGACTGTCACCCACACGATTCATTGCGTCGGCATACTCTGGCCTGTTGCGGTTGTTTTCGGCAGAGATATATTGCATAAAAGCATTTGCCGCCTGAATGTACTGTTGTTGTTTGAAGAGAGCATAACCCATACCGTACCACCCTAAAGCATAGTTCTCGTCTGATGATATTGCATTCTGCGTAAATTGCCGGAAGTCGTTTACCGCGTTGCTGTAATTTCCTATCCGGTAATATGCTTCTCCGCGCCAGTAATATGCGCTGTTACGCGCTTTAACATCGTAGTTGCCTAAGCTAATGCTGTTGTTGAAATGCTGTACTGCCTGGTTCATATTTCCGTTGATAAACTCTTGTGCTCCCAGCTGGAAGAGAACCATCTGTTTCGCTTCCATGATACGGCGCCCGGGGTTCTTGATGCGGTTGATGGCGTTAATGGCTGCCGTGTAGTCCTTTGTTGTGAGAAATGTTTCTGCAAGTATATTATTCACCTGGCTGATATACTGTGAGTTGGGGTATTCGCTGAGGAAATTCTCGAACAGAGTGATGGATTCGCTGAATACCGAAAAGTTGGTTTCATGTGCCAGCAGGGCATAGTTGAAGAGAGCCGTCTCACGCACCTGAGGGTCATAATTGTCGCGTGTAGCTGCCTCGAAAGCCATCTGGGCCTGCTGTTTCTGATTCATTTTTAGATAAGTGTGTCCAAGTTGAAGCTGCGCATTTTGTGAAAGAGCGTCTGGCTCACCTACAGCTTGCTGGAACATATTTACCGCATCGTTGTATTTACCGGTATCGGAATAGGATAATCCCATAAAATAGGCATCGCCCCTGAGTGGTCTGTTGTTGCCGGCAATATACTTCTCGTAAAAAGTAATGGCTCTGGATGGCTGTCCCTGTCTGTAATAACTATTGCCTAATACACGGTACATCTCAGAAACATGTTCACTTGACGGATATCTGCTAACAAAAGCTTCCGACAGCTTGATGGCATCGTTAATCTCACCATCGAAAAAGGTAGCCTGAGCAGTATAGAAGGCCACCTCTTCCTGATATTCCGGATTATTTTTTAATCGCTCAAAACGGCGCAAAGCTCCTGAATAGTCTCTGTTGATATATTCGATATAACCGAGATAAAAATTGGCTGCATCCCTATATTTGTTGCTGTTTTGTGACAGCAATCCGAAATATCGCCTGGCCTCTTCTTTGTTTCCCGACTGCAACTGTGTGTATCCGGAACGGAAGCTGTAATCTTCCTGTTCCGTGAGAGTCAGATAATCAAGATCGGTAAGTCCGAACCATATTCCGGCTGTTTCCCAATCTCTCTTATCGTAATAATACGATCCGATAAGAAAATTTACCTGATGTCGATGTATGGTTTCAGGGTATTTCGTTAGAAATTCTTTCAGTATGTTTCCGCTGGTTTTGTTTCCGCGGTGGAACGACGATATGGCAACCATATATGCTGCTTCTTCTTTCAGGTATGAATCGTTGCTTAATGTGGCAAACCCGGTCAGCAGCTCTTGCGCGCCTACCCAATTACCCTCGAGAAACATCTCTTTACCCTGGTTGAACAGTACTTCCGGATGCGTGTGGTACACTGTTTTTTGTGCCATTGAAAACTGAGTGACAAGTGCAAGGGTGAATAGTAAGATGATTTTTTTCATATATTCAAATTTTTTTACCGTGATATGCTATGCTGTACATTGTCAGATGTACCTCTTTTCCTTTCTGACCGCAATTTTTCAACTCCTTTTCGAATAGACAGGAGCCCAAAATCAGCGGGTTCTAAATCTTTTAACTTTATGAACAGTAGTTCCGAAACATCATCCTGTGCTTTTAATCCGTTGAAATCTTTCATGTTACATCTAAAAAAGAGGTCTACGGTTTGCACTTCAAAGTCCGAATATACGTAAATATTCGGAATGGAAAAAAGGTATTGTTGAGAAGTAACAAATAGGCCGGTCTCTTCGTTCACTTCACGGGCAATAGCCTCTTCTGCCGTTTCATGCATATCGATGAAACCTCCGGGGAGGTCAAGCGTTCCTTTAGCCGGATCTTTTGCCCTGCGTGCTACCAGTATTTCGTCCTGCTTATTTTCTATAACCGCCACCACTGCTGCCGATGAGTTGAAATAATATACAAAACAGCAATCGAAGCACTTCTTCGACTTTTCATTGTTTTCGATAAACCGTTTTGAACCGCACCTGGGACAAAACCGGAATTGCTCAAGTGGATGTTTCATGAATAATTATATGGTAATGTGCTAATAGGAATATAACGGAAATTCCATATTGGAGGTTCCGGTTTCCCGGCATATTGATCTTATTTTCGCGTTATCTCTACTATCCCTGTTTTAGGGAGCTCCCTGTTTCTCTTCTCTACAGCTTGCACCAGATTGTCAGCCAGTTCGGAGAAAGCAATCCCTGTGATACTGTCGCTGTGCAATGCTACTGGTTGGCCATCATCGCCTCCCTCTCTTATGCTCTGGACGATGGGGATCTGGCCTAACAGTGCATAACCCTGCTCTTCGGCCAGCCGTTTACAGCCCTCTTTCCCGAAAATATAATAGCGGTTTTCCGGTAGTTCTGCCGGAGTGAACCATGACATATTTTCCACTAACCCAAGAATTGGCACGTTCACCTTGTCGCCGGTGAACATGCTGATACCCTTGCGGGCATCGGCCAGTGCCACCTCTTGCGGTGTACTCACAATAACAGCACCTGTAATAGGTACCGTTTGTACGAGGGTGAGATGTATATCGCTTGTTCCTGGAGGAAAATCTATTAGAAAATAGTCCAGCTCTCCCCAGTCCGCATCACCAATGAGCTGCTTAAGCGCATTGCTTGCCATCGCTCCGCGCCATACAACCGCATCTCCCTTATTTACAAAGAATCCGATAGAAAGCATCTTAACTCCGTAATTTTCAACGGGGACAATCAAATCGCGCCCATCCCTTTTCTCCAGCATGGGACCGGCATCCTCCACTCCGAACATCTTTGGTACTGAGGGCCCAAAAATATCGGCATCAAGCAGTCCTACCTTATATCCTTTCTGAGCCAGAGCCACTGCAAGGTTTGTGCATACCGTACTTTTTCCGACTCCTCCTTTACCTGAGGCGACTGCAATAATATTTTTCACGCCCGGCAACAAGTCAGGCAAGTCCGGACGTGGTGGCTGCTTTGATTTCACGGATATGTTTCCCTTTATGTCGATGTCTTTGCCGGCATATGTAAGGATGGCTTGTTCAGCCATTTTTACTACCGATTTAATAAATGGGTCGTGTGCTTTCTCTGTGATGAGCGAGAAGCTCACTTTCATGCCTTCAATGCGGATGTTGTCTTCCACCATCCCGGCAGAAACAATGTCCTGTCCCGTGCCCGGGTAACGCACATTTTTCAGTGCATCAATAATGAGTTGAGGATATATTGTCATAATTCAATTTGCCTTTTGAGGCTATTTTTATAATTATAATCGGGCGTTGCGGCCGAAACTGCGATACTCATCTTTTTCAATTTCAACATCAGGTTCACTCCATTCCCGGTCTTTAGGGCATTCGAACCTGATATATTTGATGTTTAAACCGCGCGATAGCCATTGTTGTTCATAGAAAGTCTGAATTTCCAGAATATCATTGTTTAGGCCTGAATGGTACAGATCGTCCGTTTCGAAAAGAAGTTCAAGACCGTTCTCTTTAATCATCGCCTTGGTATAGGTGTATAAAAAATTGCTGTCCGTCTTCAGGTGAATAATACCGCCTTCATTTAATACACTGCTGTATTCCTTCATAAATCGGGTTGAGGTAAGTCGTTTGTTAACCTTTTTCATCTGAGGGTCGGGAAAAGTGATCCATATCTCCGAGACCTCGTTCTCGCTGAAAAAGTAACTTATCAACTCAATATGGGTACGGATAAAAGCCGCATTTGTGAGGTTTTCTTCCAGAGCACAAGTAGCACCTTTCCACATTCTGGCACCTTTGATATCGATCCCGATAAAGTTCCTTGCCGCGAACTTACGTGCCAGCTCTACTGTATATTCACCTTTGCCACAGCCCAGCTCAAGGACTATTGGATTTTTGTTGCCAAAGTAGGTGTACCACTCTCCCTTAAGGGGGAAACCTTCATCTCTCAACACCTCGAAGGGGTATTGAAATACATTACTATAAGTGGCCATGTCTGCAAATTTGGCCAGTTTATTTTTTGCCATTCAAACTGTTTAAATTCAAAAGTTCAATTGCATTAATTGTTTTTCTGCAACACCACAACCCGAATGAATTCGTCTTCTGTATGTCGCTTAATGAAAAAGTTGCTCTTTAGGGCGTAAGCCAAGTTTACTTTGACTATGCTTATTTAGCTTATCGCAATAGTTCCCTAAAATTGGATATTTGCTCATAAAGACATCGTTCATGTTTGCTTGAACAATGTTTATTTGACTTAACGCAAATAGTGCACCACAAAAGTAGCATTTATATGTTAAAAACAGAAAGTTTTTTTTCTATAAAAAAGTTGCAATAAAATATCAATATTCCAATTTAATCTATACCTTTGCTAAGCAATACCTAATAAAAACCTCTATAATATGAAAGTAAATGACATAATGACAAAACTTGAGGCGAAACATCCGGGCGAGTCAGAGTACCTTCAAGCCGTGAGAGAAGTATTGATATCTATTGAGGATGTGTATAACCAGCATCCTGAATTTGAAAAAGCGGGCATTATTGAACGTATCGTGGAACCCGACAGGGTGTTTACATTCAGTGTGCCCTGGGTGGACGATAACGGTAAAGTTCATGTTAATATCGGATATCGTGTACAGTTTAACGGAGCCATAGGCCCGTATAAGGGTGGTATTCGTTTTCACCCCTCAGTTACACTTTCTTCACTGAAATTTTTGGGATTTGAACAGACCTTCAAGAATGCACTTACCACGTTACCAATGGGCGGCGGCAAGGGTGGGGCGGACTTTTCTCCAAAAGGGCGTTCACAATCTGAGATCATGCGTTTTTGCCAGTCTTTTGTGATGGAGTTGTGGCGCAATATCGGCCCTGACACCGATGTCCCTGCGGGAGATATCGGCGTTGGAGCGCGTGAAGTGGGCTACATGTATGGCATGTATAAAAAGCTGGCAAGGGAACATACCGGCACCTTTACCGGAAAGGGGATGTCGTTTGGTGGTTCGCGATTACGTCCGGAAGCTACGGGATATGGGGCTCTCTATTTTGTAGAGAAGATGTGTGCTACCCACAACATCAGCTTGAAAGGGAAGACCGTTGCAGTGTCAGGCTTTGGAAATGTAGCATGGGGTGCCGTGAAAAAGGCAACTGAGCTGGGTGCCAAAGTCGTGGCTATCTCCGGCCCAGACGGTTATATCTACGATAGAGATGGAGTTAATACACCTGCGAAGATTGAATTCATGCTTGAGCTACGCAATTCAGGAAATGATATTGTGGCTCCATATGCCGATGAGTTTTCCGGTGCAACATTCTATCCCGGCAAAAAGCCATGGGAACGTAAAGTAGATATCGCTCTGCCTTGTGCTATTCAGAACGAGTTGAATCTGGAAGATGCAAAACGTTTGAAAGATAATGGTGTTACTATTGTTGCAGAGGTCTCGAATATGGGTTGTACTGCCGAGGCGGTAGAATTCTTTCTTGAGAATCAAATGCTTTTTGCACCCGGGAAAGCAGTTAATGCGGGTGGTGTGGCATGTTCGGGGCTTGAGATGACTCAGAATGCCATGCATATCTCATGGAGCAACGAGGAGGTGGACCGATGGTTACACCAGATAATGAGCGATATCCATGAACAGTGCATATTCCACGGGAAAAACGGGAAATATATAAACTATGTGAAAGGTGCTAATATTGCCGGTTTTATGAAAGTGGCCGATGCCATGTTATCACAGGGTGTAGTATAAAACATATCAATACTATTAATATAAAGATCATGAAAAGAGGGTGAATCGCATACAAAGTGATTTCACCCTCTTTAATTTTATTGGATTTTTAATGCCGAAATTCCTGCATTTTCTAACCAGATAATTTGAAAATATATCTATTCTGTTGATATATAGTGAAAAATTGTCAAACCCTTGTTTTTCTCGAACAATATGGTTACAAAAGAACGGGATTTCAGGTTATCAAACTAGACGGAAAAATTCTTTATAAGGCATCCGACATTAACCGGTTGTTGTAAGAAAATTACTATCCGGCTTTTGACGGATAAAAAGTCGAGACGAAGGCTCTAACAATAGAATGAATTTACATCATTTAAGCAATTCAAAAATCTGCTCGGGTGTGAAAATATTCTCACCTGATTTTTTGTTGCTTTTCAGGAAAAGCACAGGAATAACCTCTTTATTTTTGACTAAATGGGTTTTCTGTACTTTCTCTTTGATGGTTTTAAACAGATATTCGGTATTCTCATTGTCCGACCACTTGCATTCTCCCACGAGCAGACTTTTGCCATCGGTTGATTCGGAAACTACGTCAAATTCCATTTGTTCATCGCGTGAAATGCTTCCCCACCATCGTGATGCCAATCCGTAGCGTTTTCCTTTGAATACTTGTCCGCTGATTGCTTTACGGCAAAGGTTTTCCCAATGCCAAGATACATAACTGTTAAAACGTGCCGAAATCTCTTCCATCACGACATCGGTACGTCCCAATTCAATTAACGAACGGTTGGGAACAACAAATCGGAAATAAAAATTCATAAATGGGTCAGCTACTTTGTAGAGTCCTTTTTTGCTTTTTTTGGGATTGTCTCCGTGTGGTATTTCACGTTCAATATAGCCCAGTGTAATCAACCTGTCTAACGGCCCGGAAAGGCTTGTGGCAGGCTTATTTGCCCTTGCGGCAATTTCTGAAATCCGGTTTGCGCCGTTTCCGATAAGTGACAGCAGTGTAGATGCTTGTACAATATCGCGCATATCGTCGATAAATAACCGGTAAGGCTCCTCATATAACGTGCCTTGCGCATTGAGCAGATTATACCTTATTGATTCCTGCAACGAGTTGCTTTGTAAGCGGATTTCCCAATATCTTGGTACGCCGCCCCACACGGAATATTCTTCAACAGTTCCAATGGGCGTACCATCCAATAACTCATGAAGATATGTAATACCGATGGGTAAGATCTTTAGAACTTGATTGGCACGCCCATAAAGAGGCGATGTGCTGTCAAGTGCCAATCCTTGCATTAACTGTTGTGATGAACCACAAATAATAATATTGTATTTGAGCGTTTTTGCATCAATTATTTTTTGGAGCAGCGAGGGCAGTTCGGGCGAACTTTTTGCTAAATATGGAAATTCATCCAAGCACAATGTAAATCGATTTGTTGCCCGATGATTTAATCCATCGAACAACGCTTCCCAATCCGGGTATATAGCTCGGTCAAAACCTTCAAACCGCATGCCGATTTCTTTCGCCAACAATTCAATTTGGTGCGCCCGCTCTGTTTGATCTGCCATGTAATAGACGTCGGCAGGGGAAAGCACTTTTTTTATCAACGTTGACTTTCCGATGCGCCGTCTTCCATATACTACCACAAAGGATGGAGATTGACTGTTTATAGATGCCGAGAGCCGCTCTTGTTCTTCTATTCTGTTTACAAATTTCATATCAAAGAATAATTATGCAGCACGAAAATAATGTTTCTACTCCATAATTCAAAGCAATCTTAATAAAAAAGCGAAAAAAATATACTTTTGATGTGTACGGTGGTAAATAATATGTAAAGTTATTATTAACTGGCACGGCGTGATTTGTAAGTTATACTGCTTTTATTAATCAGTCTGCTCCGTAAAAATCAAAATATCAAATACGATTACTTATATTACATTGAATATGAATATGTGTTTTAGATCGTTTACCTCTGAGTTTAAAATTGCCGTCGTTTGAAAGCGAACTTGACCTTTATGAAAGTTCTTCTATCTATGTCAATTTTAGTTATTTTAAGTAATTATTTTATTGAATTTACTTCGAATTAATTGGGTACTTAACATTTATTGATCTATAATTACATTTTCAACTGCAAACAGCCAATAATTATCAATGAGGTTATTATTTCCTCTGATCACTTCCCGGTACAGGAACCGAGAACCCCTTCATTTCCATTTTACCGATATTCAGGTCGGCAGGGGTATAATCGAGCGGTGCCGCAGTCATGGCATCCCAGGTAACCATCTGCCCTGTATATGCCGACTCGCGACCCATGATTGCCGCCATATTCGATATGGCTGTCTCTGATGCCTGCTCAATGGGATTGTTCCCACGTATGCAGTTTATCAGGTTCACATGTTCTAGTGTATATGGATCGGTCTGCTGGAACTCGGCTTTCTCAGCTTCACCGTCGTATTGCCAGATAACGTTCCCCTCGAGGTCTTTGATAACATGACCGCCGTCACTTGACCACGAACCTTTAGTTCCCTGGATAAACTCGCTAACATTGTTGGCACAGCCATCGATCTGGCGGCACATACTGTGCAGGTGCACCCCGTTCTCCATTGTGAAGTCGATGCTGAAGTTATCGTACTGGTCTCCCGTTATACGGCGTTGACGCGATCCGAAACCGACTGCACTGACAGGTTTCAGGCCGGAGAACCAGGTAAACACGTCGATGTTATGTACATGCTGTTCCACAATATGATCGCCAGACAACCATTTCCAGTTAACCCAGTCGCGCACCATATATTCAAAATCGCTCCAGCCGGGCTGGCGGTCGCGATACCACAACATGTTCTGGTTCCAATATACAACACCACCGGTAATTTCTCCTATGGCGCCGTTCATGATTTGTTTGAATGACTCAACATAACTGCGCTGGTGGTGCCGCTGAGTTCCGGTAACAACCCTAAGGTTCTTTGCCCTCGCCTGTTTAGCCGCTGCCACTATTGTACGATAGCCAACAGAATCTACACATATTGGCTTCTCGAGAAAGCAATGTTTGCTTTTCTCTACTGCATATTTGAAATGCTCTGCACGAAAAAATGGAGGCGTACAGTCGATAAGCACATCAATATCGCTGTCTATAACCTGTTTATATGCATCAAGGCCGACAAATCGTTTATCGGAAGGTATATCAATATTTTTCTCGTTCTTAAGCTTTTCTGCCAGTCCGTCCACCCTGTCCTGAAAAACATCACCTAATGCCACAATAGTTAAACCGTTGGCAGCATTCAAAAAGTTCATTGCTGCTCCGGAACCTCGTCCTCCACAACCTACAACACCGGCTTTAAGCTCTTTACCATCAGCGGCCAGATCAGGCAGATCGGGAATATAATAGCTCCCTGGTTCTTTTAAAGGAACACTGCCACCTTTGCTTTTTTCAGTTCCTCCACTACAGGATGTTAGAAATCCTGCCGATCCTGTGCCGATTACCCCTACGGCTCCTGCTACTGCAGAAGCTTTCAGAAATGATCTTCTAGTTACATTATCCTCTTTTTTCATTTTTAATTATTGTTTGGTATGTATCATTTATTTAACCACGTTAAATTTTGAAATAACAATCCTGAATACTAGCTATTCAATCCATTTCTGCCATTTTGTATTATTATCGCTCCCTGATTGTACCATCATTTCTACGAATTGCATTCCCCTTACCCCGTCATAGACGTTAGGGAAGTCGGTAATCAGTTCATCCGGATTGTCTCCGCTTTCTGCGGCCATGACGGCCAGGGCAAAATTGCGGTAAATATTGGCAAAGGCTTCAATGAAACCTTCGGGATGGCCGGCAGGCGTGCGGGTATTCCATTTAGCCAGTTTGCTTATAAATTCATTATTACCCATATACAGCTCTTCAGCGGGCTTATCCCCCCACCTCAGGGTCAACCTGTTCGAATCCATCTGTCTCCACTCCAATCCGCCTTTATCGCCATACACACGAAGACGGATATTGTTCGCTTCGCCGGTGGCGATCTGGGTAGCCATCAATACTCCGGTAACTCCCTTTTCCATTCGCAGCAGGGATGCCCCGTCGTCGTCCACCAGGCGTCCCTCCACGTACGTTTGCAGATCGGCGCACACCTCCAGCACTTTCAGGCCGGTAACGTATTCAGCCAGATGCCAGGCATGCGTTCCTATGTCGCCCATGCAACCGGCCTTGCCCGTGGTCTTTGGATTTGTCCTCCAGCCGGCATTATTCCCTCCCTGCAACTCTATGCGTTGCGAAAGCCACCCCTGGGTATACTCCACGTATACTTTACGCAACTTACCCAGTTCTCCGCCGGCAATCCTTGCTTTAGCCTCCTTGACTGCCGGGTATCCTGAGTAGACATGGGTCAATGCCAGGACCAGTCCTGTCTCCTCAACCTTCTCTTTCAGCTTGAGGGCTTCTTCCAGTGAAAAGGTCATCGGTTTGTCTATAACCACGTGAAACCCTCTTTCCAATGCCATCATTGCAGGCTCAAAATGCCACTTGTTCGGTGTGACTATGGTTACAAAATCCATCCGCTCCTCGACAGGCAGTTCCATTTCTTTCTCGAACATCTCCTGGTAGGAATCGTAAATCCGATGATCCGGGAGAAAATATTCCCTGCCTGAACTTCTGGAGATTTCAGGATTAACACTAAAACAGCCACAGACCAGCTCAATATAGTTGTCCATAAAGGCTGCGCGGCGGTGTATGGCTCCTATAAAGGCATCACTTCCTCCGCCAACCATACCCATTTTTAATTTCTTTCGTTTCATAATATTTCTGAATTTAAATTATTTGACAACTTATCAACTCCAACAGTTCAACAAAAAAGTCCCCGCATATTACAAATATGCCATTTCCTATATTCCCTAAGGCTACGTATTCCCCGTTTCACTCCCTGTATTAAGATTTTCGCGAAATAAAGAAACGAATCCAACAAGAATAATGACAGCCATCACAAAAGGAACAGTCCAGACAGATACCCAATCATGCACCCCTTGAGTGGTATACTGATCCACTACATTTCCGGCGACCAACGTTCCAAGATATTTTCCTACCCCGTAGGTTGCAAAGGCAATCAGTCCCTGTGCTGCATTCCTCAGTGATGACGGAGCTTTTTCATCTACATAGAGTTGGCCTGCAACAAAGAAAAAGGTAAAACAAAATCCGTGAAGGGGTAATACGGCATAGATAAATCCGGTTTTACCCGTATGCGCACCCAGCGCAAATGATCCGTACATCAACATCCAAGCTACAATAGCAGCTATAATACTTCCCTTGTAACGCAACTTGATAAAAATCAGCGGGAAAGCAAAAAGAAAAACCACTTCTGCAACCTGTCCCAGGCTCATGGCTGCCGCTGCATTACTGATACCAACATTGACAATAAAAAGATTGGTGAAAGAATCATAGAAAGCAAGTGGAATACAAGTCAGTGCGGAAAAGGCCAAGAGTACTAAAAACGATCTATCTTTTATAAGCTTAAACGCGTTGAACCCTAGCATTTGTCCGATTGTTATCTTCTGTGTTGCTTGAACAGGCGCACGATAAGGCAATATCAACGCAAATAAACCTGCCAGCAATGATACCCCTGCACCTATTAGAAACGGAGTTGAATAAATCTCAAGATCTAATGCACTTATTAGTAATCCTGCTCCTATCCAGCCGAAGGATCCGAACAGGCGGATTCTTGAAAATTCTTTCGCAGGGTCAATCAGGTTTGCAAATGATATTGAATTGGTCAATGACATGGTCGGCATGAAGCAAATGCTGTAGAAAAGCAGAATTGGGAAAAATAAAGAAAAAGTTTGAACCTTCGTAAGCCAAAACAATAGAAAAGCCCCTAACACATTCAGAAATGCTAAAACTCTGTTAGCCGAAAAGAACCTATCGGCAATCATTCCCACAATGACAGGAGATATAATTGCGGCAATAGCAGCGGTGCTGTATGCCAGGCCGATTTGAACTCCGGAAAAGTTGAGGGTCCTTCCTAAATAGGTTCCCATGGTCACGTACCAAGAACCTTGAATAAAGAACTGGAAGAACATCATGGCGGATAACTTCGCCTTAATCGTATTTTGCATAGAAT